>NZ_OY762961.1:360000-1560000 GCF_963666745.1 uncultured Desulfuromonas sp.
GTCCTTCGCAAAGTTTGTCATACGTCTTAGCAATTGCCAGAAAAGTTTATAACGTTAAACGCTTTTCGGTGGCTATAGCACAGAGGTCACACCTGTTCCCATCCCGAACACAGAAGTTAAGCTCTGTCGCGCCGATGATACTGCATGGGAGACTATGTGGGAAAGTAGGTCGCCGCCGAATTTTTTCCAAAAAAAGGACCCACGTCTCGTGGGTCCTTTTTTTATTTCTTTTTTGAACTCTTCACCAGTTCCTTTTTCAATCGTCAGGAACCGGCAAAGAGGGCTTACTCCTTATTCAGCTCGATTCCGTAGCTTTTGATTTTACGATGAAGGTTGGAGCGCTCGATAGATATGGCTTCAGCTGTTTTAGAAACATTCCAATCGTTTTCCTCCAACTTGCTGCGGATAAATTCCCGTTCAAAAACTTCCTTGGCTTCCTTGAAGGTATCCAGATCGAGCCCTTCCAAACTCACGTCAGGAGCCTGATGCCCTTTTGTCAGTTCGCTGGGCAGCGCCGTCGCACTGATCACTTTTCCTGGGGTCATGATAACCAGACGCTCAATCAGGTTTTTCAGCTCTCGAACATTACCTGGCCAGCGGTAATTCTGCATCAGTTCGATCGCTTTTGGATTCAGCTCCTTGATCGGTGTATTTTCTTTCTCGCAATAGGAGTGGAGGAAATAGTTTGCTAACAGCTCAATATCATCACGTCGGTCGCGAAGAGAGGGGACTTGAAATGGTAAAACATTCAGACGGTAGAAGAGGTCCTCGCGAAAATTTCCTGTTTTGATTTCCTCTTCGAGGTTTTTATTGGTTGCGGCAATGACTCGTACATCAACCTCGATGGTTTTGCTACCCCCTACACGCTCAAATTTATGTTCTTGAAGAATCCTCAAAACCTTTGCTTGAGTTTTCAGGCTCATATCACCGATCTCATCCAAAAATAAGGTCCCTTCATGGGCTAAATCGAATTTCCCCTTACGTTTGGATGTCGCACCGGTGAAGGCCCCTTTTTCATGGCCAAACAATTCAGATTCAATTAAGTCTTCAGGGATTGCCGCACAATTGACTTCGACAAATGGCTTATCTTTTCGTTTTGACAGACGATGAATAGAGCGGGCGACCAGTTCTTTACCTGTGCCATTTTCTCCAGTAATTAATACCCAGCCTGATGTGGGAGCCGCAATAGCGATCTGTTGTTTAAGCTCTTTAACTGGAGTGCTGTTGCCGATTATTTCATAGCTTTTGCCGATTTTCGCTTTGAGAGATTTATTCTCTTCAACCAGTTCATTCACTTTAAGAGCATTGTGGATACACACCAATAGTTTCTCGAGAGAAAGTGGTTTTTCAATGAAATCGTATGCCCCGAGTTTCGTCGCTGTGACAGCGGTCTCGATCGTTGCATGGCCGCTCATCATGATCACCTGCAGGTCATCGTATTGACTTCGCAACTGAGTCAGGGTTTCAATGCCATCCATTCCAGGCATCCAAATGTCGAGAAGAACTAAGTCCGGTTTTTCCTCAGTGACGGTATCAATTGCAGACGCACCATCGCAGCAGGTTGTTACCTGAAAACCTTCGTCCTGAAGGATGCCGGTGATGCTTTCACGAATGTTGTGTTCGTCGTCAACGACAAGTATGTGCTTCATCGTGTTCCCTTTACGTTATGAAACGGATGACAGTGGAAGTTCTATGATGATTTCTGTGCCTTTCGGGGTGTTGTCCTTAACCCGAATGTAGCCGTTATGGTCTGAAATGATTGTCGCAACAATCGCAAGCCCAAGCCCGGTGCCGGTGTTCTTAGTTGAAAAATAAGGCTCAAACATCCGTGGTTTGTCTGCGTCCGCAATGCCGCAACCATTGTCGCTGATGGTTAATGTTGCCATTTGCAGGCTAGTGTTGACCTCCGTTTTTAAGGTGATTTCACCCGGAGTATCATTGTCCTCAATCGCATGAATCGCATTGTCAATCAGGTTGATGATGACGCGTTTAATCTGCTCTTTATCAAGGTTTAAGCGCTCCATCTCTTCAGCTCTTTTGAAATTGAAGCGAATATCTTTATGGCCCTGCTGATAAAGGACCAGAGTTTCACTGATAATACTGTTCAGATCCTGAGAGGTAGGATTACTTGCCGGCATGCGGGCAAAGTTTGAGAATTCGTTAACAAGGTTTTTTAATTCATCAACTTGAGTGATGATCATTTTGGTACATTCATCAAAAACCAGATCATCTTTATCAAATCGGTCGAGATAACGTCGTCGCAGTCGTTGGGCGGAGAGCTGGACCGGTGTTAACGGATTCTTGATTTCGTGGGCGATGCGACGGGCAACTTCCCGCCATGCGGCCATGCGCTGCGCTTTTTGCAGTTGAGTCAGGTCGTCAAAAACAACGACCGTTCCCATAAACTGGTTGTTCTCATCATGTAGACTGGAGACATTCAGCAGAAGTGTCAGTTGCTGGCCTTGAATGCTGAGTGAAATCTGGCGGCGAATTGATTCTTTTCCTGAACTGATCAATTCCCCGAGAAAGCCTTTGATGAGTTGGAGTTGTTCCGTGGTGACAACCTCTTGGTATTTTTTGCCGAGAACGCGACTGCTGCGAATTTTAAGCATGTTTTCGGCAGATTTGTTGATGGTGGTAATGATACCCTGACTGTCTACAGAGATAACGCCAGCCGTGACGTTCTTCAGGACAATCTCCATGTAACGACGTCGTTGATCAAGCTCGATATTGGAATTCTGTAACTCATCGTGAGCCAGTTTAATTTTTATTCTCTCGTCACGAAGCGCTGAGGTCATGGTGCCGAATGCGTCGATGAGAATACCAATCTCATCATCTCCCGGAACAGGTAGGGTCACATCAAGATTATCCGTACTGATGCGCTTGGTGGCAATGACCAGCTCTTGTAGCGGGACGGTAATACTGCGTGCCAGGCGGAAGCCGAACCAGGTCGCCAAAAAGATGATAACGAGGGCAATCAATAACAGTACGGCGATATAGCCTTGTTTCACTTTCCCTTTGAGTTGTTGAGCTTCCTTGTATTGTTGATAAGAGGAGGAGATTTCCTGCATCTTGTTCACGAGCGAGTAAGGAACATGGTAGTTAACCACCACCACACCGACGATGTCATTAGCGTTCCAATTGGAGCGCACCGGGACGACCCCGCGGATTAAATCCGCCTTACCGACTGGAGTAATGCGGGTGAATAATTCGCCCTGCAGGGCTTCCTGAATGACGTCTGAACCCGGATCAGTAAATTCTGAAAGAGGGACTTCCGGATTTGCAACGCGGACAAGTTCTTCATGGGTTGAAGAAAAAACTTCGACAATGCCCAGATTGTACTCTTTTTGCTTCTGGCTGATGAGGACCTCAAGGTCTTCAAGTTTGTCTTCATTGAGCAGCTTGCCGTTTTTTATCTGTTCTGCCAGCTGTTTTGCGTAATACAAGGCATTGCTTTGAGAATTGATGTAGTACGTTTTTGCAACATCAAGCGATTCGGTGAGTGATTTCTCAATTTCGTTGCTAAACCAGTTTTCAATCGAGTTCGTAATGAAACCGGCTGATGCGAAAAAGAGTAACATTGTCGGGATAAGCGACAAAGACACAAACGTAACGACCAGTTTTGTTCGAAGCCGCGCTCCAGGAATATTTCGCCGACGTTCCAGGAAGAGTTTGAAGAGATTACGGATAATCAGGAATAGGAACAGAATGATCAACAGAATGTTCATGTTGATCAAAGCAAGTACTAAAATATTGTTGGAGAGCTGAACCTGAGACGTCTGCTCATAGATCTGCTTTTCAAAAAAAGGCAGCGCAAAAAGCAGGGCGACAATAAACAGGATCAGACCCCATTCGCGCCGTCGCTTTCGGATCTCAGTTGTTTGTGGTTTTTTGCTCATAAACAGATCGCCAAAACAAGAAATGCTTTAAATTCTATATCATTGCATGGATTGACCGGTGCTGCAACGGCAATAAAAAAGGCAGCCTGAAAGGCTGCCTTGATTGTCTTTGTCGGCGAAGTCCCGCAGATTAAAACTCAGCCCAAGCTAAATCGGTTTGCAGAGCAGGTACCGGCAGGCGTAAAGCTTCCTGAAGGTCTGAATCTGAAAATTCCACCAGGCGCCAGCAGTCAGGAGAGGCAAGAATTTTTTCAACCATCTTGTGGTTGATGTCATGGCCAGCCTTGTAAGACTTGATATGGCCCAGCAGTGAATAACCCAACAAACCGAAGTCGCCGATGGTATCAAGGATTTTATGGCGCACAAATTCATCCGCGTAGCGCAATCCGTCCGGATTGAGAATTTTGTCTTTGCCGATGACAATCGCGTTATCAAGAGAACCGCCACGAGCCAAGCCAATGGATTTCAGGTATTCGACTTCTTCATAAAAACCAAAGGTGCGTGCTGCCGCGACTTCCTGGCACAGGGTTTCGGCGCTCAGGTTGACCGACTTATGCTGTTGGCGAATACAAGGGTGATCAAACGAGAGATCGAAGGTGACTTTGAAAAAACGGGACGGGATAATGCTGACCCGCTTCTCTCCATCAACTACGGTGATCGGTTTGCTGATCGCCAGAACTTTACGGCTGCGGTTGTGGCGGGAGATCCCGGCTTCCTGCAAACGTGCAATAAAAGGTGCTGCGCTGCCATCCATAATCGGAACTTCAGGGCCGTCGATATAAACGTGAAGATTGTCAATGTGACAAGCGGTCAGCGCTGCCATGAAGTGTTCCACGGTTGAAACACTTAAATCGCCTTTGCCAAGAACAGTTGCCATACGCGTATCGACGACATTACACGATAATGCTTCGATTGAACGCGTTTTGTCGCCTTCTGTGCGATGGAAAATAATTCCGGTCCCGGCAGGTGCCGGGCGCAGTTTCATGGTGATTGTAGAACCTGTATGTAAGCCAATGCCACTAATTTCAATAGGTTTGGCAATTGTACATTGATAGATCATGAATTCGTCACCTTTCGGTTGTCTGTTAGATGACGATTAGGAATGCAATATATATGCCTATCCAGTTGTCTTCCTTAAGGTGCTGATTTTATGAGTCTTTTGTTTTTTCAGGTAGGGTCGAATTGGCCAAGTGTGGTAAAAAGTCTGTGGTGTGAAAGACACAGTTGTGGCTAGAGGCGTCCAGAACGAAGGATGCCGAGGGCCAGCCAGAGGCCTAAAGCCGCTGCAAACGCGTAACCAAGAAGACCCAGTGCGGGAAGTCCAAAGAGGTGAGGCCCGCTGTCTGTCTGGATGATCAGGGATGACCCTATGATCAACGAGCCGATAATGAAGCTGAATGACAAGCGGTTGCTGGCTTTGTCCAGGTCTGTAATCAGTTTTTCAAGCCCTCGATGCTCAAGATCTATCTTGAAACTGTTGCTGTTAAAACGAAGCAGAAGCTCTTTGATTTCGTGGGGAAGCGATTTGATGACATCAAAGTAAGAGCGGAAAATTTGTGTTGTCTCTTTGCCAAGATGGCTTGTGGACAACCGGTGTTGCATTAATTCGACAGCCGTTGGTTTGATCTGTTCGATAAGATTAAATTCGGGATCAAGCTGGCGACCTATCCCCTCAATGGTGACCATGGCTTTTGAGAGCAGCATCAGGTCTGTCGGAAACTTGATGTGATGGCGACGCATCAAATCGATAAATTCCGTAATCAATTTGAAGAAATTGATATGTTCAAGAGGGATCTGGTAGTAGTCGTCAATAAACTCGGATAAGTCACGTTTAAGGCGTGAGATGTTAATCTCTTTGGAGCGATCCCGTTCAGACAGCATGACGGAGACAAGCAGGTCTGTATCCCGTTTGAAGATGCCGAGTAGAAGGCTGACCAGTTGTTGGCGCAAATCCTCATCCACATGCCCGACCATCCCCAGATCGATAAAACATAAACTGGAGTCAGGCAGGACAAAGATGTTGCCCGGGTGGGGGTCGGCATGAAAGAGCCCAAATAGAAGCACCTGATTGAGAAAGGCATTGGCACCGTTATTGGCCAATTCTTTCAAGTTGTGACCGGCTTTTCGCAGTGCATTGATGTCGGAAATTTTGATACCGTCGATGTATTCCATGGTCAGGACAGCATCCGTCGTTAATTCCCAATAAACTTCCGGGATCGTTACGGTCCGTGAATCGCGAAAATGTTCGCGAAAGCGTCCAAGGGTATGGCCCTCTTTGGTGAAGTCCAATTCCCGATACAGTGTGCGCCGGAATTCGCGAACGATCTCTCGGGGTGAAAACATCTGCTCTGGTTCTGTATGGTTCTCCAACAGCGACGACAGGCTTTCCAGAATGTCGAGATCCGTCTCGATAATGCGCTCGATATCAGGGCGTCTCACTTTAACGGCAACCGCGGTCCCGTCAAAAAGCTTTGCGTGGTGAACCTGAGCAATGGAGGCCGCAGCAACCGGCTGTACCGAGAATTCACTAAACAACTCGTTTACGGGGGCACCGAGCTCCTGGAGGAGCTGATTTTTGATGGCAGACAGCTCAACCGGATGGACGTCGTTCTGTAGTTTGTTCAGCTCGTTGATATACGATGCAGGGAGGATGTCTGGTCGGGCAGAGAGGATCTGCCCCAGTTTGATAAAGGTCGGCCCGAGTTCTTCCAGCGCCATGCGCAAACGCACTTCTGGAGGAAGCTTTTCCAGCTCGCGTTTTCTGTTGTCGCGCTTGACCAGCCTTCTACCCAGCTCAATATAGTAGTCCAGATTGAGCTCATCTAGAACATGGCCGAAGCCGTGAGAGACCAGAACGGCAAGGACTTCACGATAACGATTCAGTGAGCGCAGATTGCGGTTGAGATGGAGCAGTGGCAGCATAATATCAGTTGCTGGATTGCTGCTTTTCGAGTTGGCTTACACGATCAGCTAGCTGGTTAAATTCTTCACGGGAAACCAGGCCAATGCGCTCACAGGCTTTTACCACTTCGTTTTTGGCCTGCTCCTCAAGCTCGTTTTGTTTTTCGGAGGCGTTTTTTTTCAGTTTATCAACCAGCGCCTTGCCTTCCTCTTCAGAAAGGTTGAGGCGTTGCTTGAGTTCCTGGCCCAGCTCCTCAGCTTTTTTCTGTGACATGGATGCCGCACCCAGGGCTGTTAAAAGAGTTTTTTCAATAATTTCAAGCATGATTTCCTCCTCTGTCGGCAGTGATTTGACCTGTGTATAGTAGCATGTCGCTGTGATCTTTCAATCATTTCTCACGTGGCAGTTTTTGCTGCCGATATAAAAAATGGCTAAAGGATAGAGGGGCAGGTGTTGGGCGCTGTGTCAGGGCTGGATAATTTTAAAGCGTTCAACCGCTTCTTCCACACGTTTAAACGGCGGCAATTGGAGATGCTTCCAGATTTTACTGCCCAGGCGGTTGGCTTCATAGGCTGTCGGTAGGGCCGCATGGCACTCATCCAGAATGAGCTGACGGATTCCCAACAAGTCGATGAGATGACGCTCAAGAATTTGGCGGCAGATCTCTTTGTCGATGGGGAGATCCATGGTTGCCTCAGCGCGAGAGATGAGCATGGCGGAATAGGCGAGGATGTCGGAATCGCACTCACGGTGGTTGCCGGCTGTGTCAAGCAGGGTGATCGTGCCCATGAACTCTCCCTGGAGTGTCCAGGGAGGATGCTCTGTGAAGAAGCTTTTTAATTCCGGCCGGAAATGGTCATAGAGGTAGTGGTCGGGAAAGAGGGGAACGCCTTTGGTTTCAAGGATGTGATAAATGTGCTCCTCAAGAGATTTCTTGTCAACCCGACTGGCATCCTCGACTGTCAGTGTTTTCTTGTCAGCTGCACAGGGGGAGCTGTCGATGCCGAGCACTTGTTGCAGTGTGGTATCGATGAGCTCCCGTTGCCTCGTTGTGTTGAGACCGTCCAGATCCAGAGCTTCAAGGTTCGACAGAATTGCTGGACTCGGTACCGGCACATAGTCGAAGTGTTTAGCGTTGTCCTGATCGCCTTGCAATGCCAATTGTAATTGTCGTGCCAGACATGATTTGTGGAAGCGTTTTATCCCTTCACTCTCAGGAATGTGACCGGCTAGAGGCACGAGGCGTTTTTCATCAACCAGTTCGAGTAGCCCATCTTCAGCATTGAGATTGAGCGCCAAGTGGATGGCTCCGCTTTTAAACAGTTCGGCATTGGTTTTTTCTGTATGGCGCATTGCCCCTGCAATCTGGATAATCTGCTCAGGTCTGTTTTCGCGCGCTAATGACAGGTGGAAAAATTTCTCCCCCTGCTGCAGTTCGAGGATGGTGTATTCGTTGTGTAGCATGGTGAGCAACAGTTCTCCCCAGGGCAAGCAGAAAGCTGTGGCCGGGAGACAAAACTGGGCGCGACCCTGCTCTTTGAGTAATCCGAGGAGGTAAACGATCTGATAACACCAGGTTGGTGTTTGGCGTGGCAAAGATGGACGCCGACCGGACCATGCCGCATGAATATGGGCCTGCCAGGCATTCCGATAATGGGTTGCCGGAACAGAGAGGTCTGACAGGGTTGCCACGATGCGCTTTGGAGAAGTGTCCGGAGACAGGCTGAAGAGGTCGCCCAGGCTGTGGCTGGGGTGTGGCCAGCCATTGAGAAGTCGAAGCAGATATTTGAGCGCCAGGCGTTGTGGCTGATCGACTTCCGTCAAGGTGCCATCATTGCTGGTTGTGGTATCGCAGTAAACATGCAAGGCGTCAGCACTGTCAATGTCGTTTGCTGCAGGAAGGCAGTCCGGCGCACCATTCAGCATCTGGGCTAAAAAGCGCGTGGCGCGCTGTTCATTACGAAACAGGCCAATCTGGTCGGAGCGGCGAAACAGATGATGGAGAAGGATGAGGCTTTGATCGTCCAGCTCCGGTTCGTCACTGGTTCCCTCGATCTGATCCAAGTGTGGGTTGTCCAGGTCGGCGCTGAACTGCTTAAGGGCGTTGTCGAGGTTCTCCGGCTCAATGTTGTAAGGTAATTTTTTCAGATATTGCAGAATCAGTAAGCGGGCGATCGTGAGCGTCAGTTTGTCTTCGGCCTGTTGTTCCGCCTGGGCGATTGATTTAACCTGATCACTGCGGGTGCGGCGGAGAAATTCGCTTAGAAAAGGTTTGGCTTTTGCCAAAGTTCCCTGGCAGAGGTTCGTCAGGTGCCAATGGGAGAGCTTTTCCGGAGGGCAAGCGCCGAGGACTGCGAGCGTGCGGAATTCATCCATGAGCTGGACCAGCAACATTTCATAAGCGCGGGCGCTGTCATTGGTGAGTTTTGGGATCGGCCATTGCTCAACAATTTTCCGAGTGTCCGCCTGCCAGATGGTCAGTGATTTTGTCCCCCAGAGTGCAAAGAAATTTACGCCAAGACTTTCGGCGCAGGCGCAGGGGAGCTCAAGACTGTCGTCGTCGTTGTGGGGAACCTGGACAAGGCCTCCGGCGACAAAACTGTCCTGATTGATCCACAGGACCATGTCTGGTGATAGCGTGCCAAGGCCTGTGCTCAGCACCGGGCCGGCTTCCGCCTTGCGAAACGGAGATCTCCCTCGGGCAATGTAGCTTGTTGCCCAATGGCACAGTTGCTGAATGAAAAGTTGATGTGTTGCGGTGTCCATGACTGTCTGGCGCAATTATTTTTCAGGGGAAAACATGTCGGCTTGTTTGCCCTGGGGGCGTCGATGAAAATGGCGATAGGCCAACTCGGTGACCATGCGTCCTCGCGGGGTTCGGTTGATGTAGCCCTGCTGGAGCAGGTAGGGTTCGATGACCTCCTCGATAGTGTCTTTCTCTTCACCGATAGCCGCAGCGAGGGTATCCAGGCCTACCGGCCCACCGGAAAATTTGTCCATGATGGTTTGCAGCATCAGGCAGTCCATATGGTCAAAGCCGATTTTGTCAACCTCAAGGCGGGTCAGTGCTGTGTCAGCAATGGCACAGTTAATTTTGCCATTGTTCTGGAGCTGGGCAAAATCACGGACCCGACGGAGCAGACGATTGGCGATACGCGGTGTGCCGCGGCTGCGACGGGCAATTTCAATGGCGCCTTGTTCGTCAATGGGCACGCCGAGGATGGTCGCACTGCGCTTGACGATAATGGCCAATTGCTCGTGACTGTAGAATTGCAGGCGACAGATTACGCCAAAACGATCACGCAGCGGCGAAGAGAGCAGGCCGGCCCGGGTTGTTGCACCGACCAGGGTAAAGCGGGGGATGTCCAGTTTAATCGTCCGTGCAGAAGGTCCTTGCCCGATCATGATGTCGATCTGGTAATCTTCCATGGCCGGATAGAGAATTTCTTCCACCACCGGAGAGAGGCGGTGGATTTCATCAATAAACAGCACATCGCCTTCTTCAAGGTTGGTCAGGATGGCGGCAAGGTCGCCTGCCTTTTCGATGACCGGGCCGGAGGTGCTTTTAATACTGACGCCCATTTCACTGGCGATGATGTTGGCCAGGGTTGTTTTTCCTAAGCCGGGTGGGCCGTAGAACAGGACGTGGTCGAGGGCTTCATTGCGATCAAGGGCTGCCTGAATGAAAACCTCCAAGTTCTCCTTGGCTTTTTCCTGGCCGATGTATTCATTGAGAGTGCGGGGGCGCAATGGATTGTCGACATTGTCTTCATTGCTGAATTCGGCACTGATCAGGCGGTCCGTCATCACCACTCCTATTGGCTGAGCTGCTTGAGGGCGGCTTTGAGCATCTCTTCCATGCTGCTGAATTCACTGGTCAGGCGGGAGAGTGCTGCACTGGCCTGTTTCTCTTTGTAGCCAAGATTAATCAGGGCGGAGAGGGCATCGTCGTGATGGTTACCCTGATGAAGGGGGGTGTCCTCGGTCATTGTCGCTGTTTGGGGCTGCTGCGGATAGAGTTTACGCACTTTTTCGCGCAGTTCCAGAATCAGTCTGTCGGCAGTTTTTTTACCGATCCCCGGCAGGGTGGCCAAGCGTTTGGCGTCTTCCTGGATCAGGCAGTCCCGTAAGGCGTGACAATCCATGTGTGACAGAATGTTCAGCGCAACCTTGGGACCGATGCCGGAAATGGACAGCAGCAAAACAAACATCTGCTTTTCATCCATGGTCTGAAATCCAAACAGTTGCAAAGCGTCTTCACGGACATGCGTGTAGATCTGCAGGGTGGCCGCGTGGTTCTCTTCGAGTTGGTAAAAACTGGAAAGTGGTACGCTGACCTGATAGCCCACACCGTTGACGTCAACGATCACCTGATCGATACTTTTGCTGACAATGGTTCCGCACAGTCGGGCAATCATCGTAACCTTCTTCTGGTGGCAGGTGCAGGTTTCAGGGCCTGATGAACCTGACTGTTGACATGGGCGCTGTGGGCGTGGCAGATGGCAACGGCCAGAGCATCTGATGCGTCCTCCTGGGCAATCTCGGGGAGATTCATCAGCGCTTTAACCATCTGTTGTACCTGGCTTTTTGCCGCCTTTCCGTAACCGACTACGGCACTTTTAACCTGTAGGGCACTGTATTCGGATACCGGCAATTCCGCATTGACACTGGCGACAATGGCCGCACCGCGTGCTTGGCCGAGTTTCAGTGCCGACAGGGCATTCTTGGCGACAAAAACCTGCTCGATCGCAACAGCGTCAGGACGGTATTGAAGGATGATCTCACTCAGCCCGTCATGGATTTTTTTTAATCGCTTGGGCAACGCATCACTGCTTTGGGTGTAGATTGCCCCATTGTCAACATGACGTAGGCGGTTGCCCTGTTGGTCGATAATGCCGTAGCCGGTAATCCGGGTCCCCGGATCAATGCCAAGAATGCGCATCCGTTGTGTTAGCCGAACAGTTCCGCAATCACATCGTCGTCGATGTCGGCATTGGTGTAAACATTTTGCACGTCATCGTTGTCTTCGAGCATATCCATCAGTTTGAGCATCTGCTCGGCTTTTTTGCCTTCCAAGGCAACGGTGTTTTGCGGGATCATCGTGATCTCGGCACTTTCAAATTCAATGCCTTGCTCAGCGAGCGCATCGCGCACGGTAGCAAACTCATTGGGCTCAGTGATGACTTCGTAGCTTTCGCCCTCGTCCTTCACGTCCTCGGCGCCATTTTCCAAAGCAACTTCAAAGATCGTGTCAAAGTCAGCCTCGTTATTAATAACGATCAGGCCTTTGCGGTCAAACAGGAAAGCAACGGAACCGTCTACGCCGAGGCTGCCGTTATTTTTCGTAAAACAGTGACGAACGTCGGCAACGGTACGGGTGCGGTTGTCCGTCAAGATTTCAACCAGAACGGCTACGCCTCCGGGGCCGTAACCCTCCATGGTGCCTTCTTCGTAGTTCACGCCGTCAAGATCGCCGGTACCTTTTTTGATGGCACGCTCAATGGTGTCTTTGGGCATGTTACCACCTTTAGCTTTATCTACAGCCGTGCGCAGTCGCGGGTTGGCCTCAAGGTCGCCGCCACCGATTTTTGCGGCTACGGTGATTTCTTTGATCAGCTTGGTGAAGATTTTTCCGCGTTTCGCATCCTGAGCGCCTTTGCGGTGTTTGATGTTTGCCCACTTACTGTGACCTGCCATGCGTAAAGCCTCCTGGTACGTTATCGAATATAGTCATATTGTGTGGCGTCCGAAAAAGATTAGACGCTAAGTCTTTAATCCAAATATAAAACTTGCGGATCATAGCATGAAGGCGGTTTTGGCGGCAAGGTGATTGTCGGTGATCAGAAACGCAAAAAAAACGCCGTCCGGGGGAGAGAGATCCCGGTACGGCGTACAAATTTGGGAGGTTATTTCTGAAAGGGGGTAGAAATGTTGGTGCTCCCGTATCAATTAAGTATGGGCGTGTACAAATGCAGCGACTGTGCCACTTTTATTTTTTTAAAGAGAAATGTTCTATCTTGTTGAAAATATTTATATTTTGTTTTTGCTGGTAGGAGGCTCAGTGTGATGGTGTTTGGGAGGTCGCTTAAAATTGTGCCGTCAGTGGCACAATTTTAAGCTGGGTGTGTCGTGGGTGACTCACTTGTCGCCTTGGCGATAATCCTCCCCGCTGAGGTTGTGGCGCTCGAGCAGGCGGTACATGCTGCGCCGTGGCAGCTGCGCACGGCGCGCGGCCTCGGAAACGTTACCCTGTGTTTGCTGCAGATAGCTTTTGAGAAGTCCTTTTTCAATCAGGTGCAGCTGTTTGTCAAGGCTGTCGCGAAATGATGAGATCTGCTGATCCGGACCATCGTGGTGTTTGGCGATCAGCTCGGTAAAAATGACTGGCAGATTCTCCAGGTGGATACAATTGTCCTGAGTTAATACGGCCGCACGTTCAATGATGTTCTGCAATTCGCGGATGTTGCCCGGCCACTGGTAGTTGCGCATGGCCTCAATGGCGCGGCGGTCAATGCTGTCGATGGTTTTGTTGACGCGCTTACTGGTGCTGCGCAGGAATTGTTCGACCAACGCTTCGAGGGAGTCCAGGCGATTGCGTAGTGGCGGCATGGTGATGGAGAATACGTTCAGGCGATAAAACAGATCCTCTCGAAACCAGCCGTCTTTGACTCCTTGTTCGAGGTTTTTGTTGGTGGCGGCAATCAGGCGTACATCCACTTCACGGCTGCTGTTGCCACCCACTGGGCGAATCTCGCCACTGTCGAGGACGCGCAGTAATTCCGCTTGCAGTTTTGGTGTGATATCGCCGATCTCATCGAGAAAAATCGTGCCGCCGTTGGCTGCTTCAAATAGCCCGCGTTTGTCCGTCATTGCTCCGGTGAACGCCCCTTTCTTATGACCGAACAACTCACTTTCGAGCAGACTGTCTGTCAGGGTGGTGCAGTTGAGGGTGACCAGGGTTTTATCGGCCCGTTGGCTCATCTGGTGGATGGCCCGGGCGGTAAGCTCTTTACCGGTACCGCTTTCGCCGCGGATGAGAACAGTCGTCGGTGTTGGACCAACCTGACGGATCAGATTGAGTACTTCAATGGTGTGCGGGTCTTTGCCGACGATTTCCACTTCGCCGAATTCCTGAGACAGGGCGTGCTTGGCCAGTTCGTACTTCTGGGCAAGGATAACCCGGTCTTCCTCCAGGCGTTGCAAGGAGTAGGGCAGACACATTTCAATATCTGCCAGCCCCTGATAGACGGCAATGGCGTGTTCACGGCAGGTGGCATAACCGCAGGCACCACAATCCAGTTCATCCTGTTCACGCAGTTTGTTGGTCTGCTGAAGGATCTTGCGAATACTGTCGCCGCTTGGCAGATCAAGGCGTTTGTGCTTGTTGCGAAAGGTGCGTGTCAGATTCAGGTCCGACAGTGGCTCCAGATAGCTCGGATTGGTCTTGTATGTTGTTGAGCCGCTTTGGAAATATTGATGGATCAGGGTGCGCTTGGAAAAGGTGGTCAGGCGGTTGTTTTTGCCGGGACCGCCGATGCATCCACCATTACAGAAGCGGATATCGACCAGTCGAGCATGAATCCGCCCTGCGGCAAGGTCGCGAATGATTTCAAGAGAGTTCTCTTCTCCTTCGGTCGAGATGAACTGTGGGTGGAAAAAGTCATCATTGACGTTAAACACCTGAAACGGTCCGCCCGTGATCGGGAACAGTCGCCCCTTTTTGGGCTCAAGGCCATCGAATGGAGTGGTGCCAAGTCGGCTCAGGTCAAGTTTCTGCTGACGGAACATCTGGCTCAGTTCTTTATAGGTCAGCACGCCGTCAATCGCGCCAGAAACCTGTTCTGCCGCAATTTCGAACTTTCCGGCAATACAGGAACTGATGTAGATAACGCGTACATTGTCGCCGTGATGCGCCTTGATGAAGCGTCCGATGGCGATCATCGGCGAGACGGTGCTCATCAGGTTTTTAAGCATTTGCGGGTAATGACGTTCGATCAGGTCAACGATGGTGGGACAGTGGGTGCTGATCAGCGGTTGATCCGAAGAGCTGTCGACCTGCTGCATGTAGGAGTCCGCGATCAGTTCAACTCCAGAAGCGCCTTCATGCACTTCGGCGAAGCCGAGTCGTTTTAAACCGGTAACCAACTGGCCAGGGCTGGCGTCGTGGAAAAAAGCCGGAAAAGAGCAGCCGAGAACAGCAATGGTTTTTCTCGGCGAGGCCAGGAACTGGCGGGTTTCTTCACTGGTATCGGCAATGATTTTGGCTTTTTGGGTGCAGACAGCGATGCATTTGCCGCAACCGATGCAGCGCGGATAGATCACTTCTGCATAATTGGCTTTGACTTTAATTGCTTTGACCGGGCAGTTTCTAACGCAGGCGTAACATTTTCTGCAGCGGTCTTTAACGGTCTTTATTGGTCCTGTCATGCCGGTTCCTTCCGAGCGGTTGACGAGTAAGCGGTGCCGAGGCCAAGGTGAATCACACTCGACTGTTAGCAGGTCTCTCAAGGAGAGTAAATGCGTGTCTCAAGGGAGTGTGCCACTTTTGGCACGCCCCGTCAAGCGAGCAAGCCGTGGAGGGTTAATTCATTGCAATGATGACAGGCCGCAAGGCGCTGTTGTCTGTCGAGTGCCAGTTGGGGAACCTGCTGACGACAGAGGTCTGTGGTATAGGGACAGCGGGGGTGAAAGGGGCAGCCTGGGGGCGGATCCAGTGGAGAAGGGATTTCACCGCTCGGTAAGGTCTGGCGAGGGCGACTGGGGTCGGCAACGGGCAGCGCCTGCAACAAGGCTTCACTGTAAGGGTGCGCCGGTTGGCGATAGAAGCTGTCCACATCACTGTGCTCAACGATGCGCCCAAGATACATCACGGCAATGTTGTCGCACAGATGTTCAACTACCGACAGATCGTGAGAGATAAACAGATAGGTTAAGCTGAATTCTTGTTGCAATTGAGCCAACAGGTTGATGATCTGGGCCTGAATGGACAGGTCGAGAGCTGAAACCGGCTCGTCGGCGATGATGATTTCCGGTTGCAGTGCCAAAGCGCGGGCGATCCCGATCCGTTGACGTTGGCCTCCGGAAAATTCATGTGGATAGCGTCGAGCAAAAGAAGCGGACAAGCCAACGGTGTCGAGCAACGCGTGTACTTTTTGCCGTCGCTGTGTTGCGTCGAGCCTGGTGTGGATGATGAACGGCTCCGAGAGAATCTCCTCGATTGTCATCCGCGGGTTGAGCGAGGCATACGGATCCTGAAAAATCATCTGGATATGGCTGCGAAAGGGTCGCCATTGTCGCGGGGATAAGTCGCTCAGACAGGTGTTTTCATAATGGATGCTGCCCTGGTCCGGTTTCAGCAGACCCATAATCAATTTACTGATGGTTGATTTGCCACAACCGGATTCTCCGACCAACCCGAGAGTTTTGCCTCGCTCTAGCTGCAACGAAACGTCGCATACGGCAGGAAGCAGCGCTTTTTTGCCAAACTGTTGACCGGTGACGGTAAAACTTTTGTGGACATGGCGCAGTTCCAGCAACGGTGTTGTCATGACGTTGCCTCCCATTGTCGCACCCAATGTTGCTCTGAAATGTTGATCAACGGGGCGAATTCCGTTGCGCGTGGGGCAAACTGTTCAGGGCAATGATTCCAGAAGGAACCCTGTGGCATGTTAGACAGCGGTTGCTGGCGGCGGCCAATTTGCGGGATGCATTCAAGCAGGCCTTGCGTATAGGGGTGGCGGGGCGCATTAAACAACGTCCGCACGGGGGCCTGCTCAACAATGAGGCCATCGTACATGATGGCAACGGTATCGGCATGCTGTGCGACGACGCCGAGGTCGTGGCTGATCAATAAGCTGGCCATCTGGCGTTTTTGGCGCTGTTCGTTAAGTAATTCCATGATTTGCGCCTGAATCGTGACGTCAAGAGCTGTGGTCGGTTCATCTGCAATCAGGACCGCAGGGTTGCAGGCAAGAGCCATGGCGATCATGACCCGCTGACGCATGCCTCCGGATAGTTGATGGGGGTAGTCACGACAACGCTGAGCTGGTGCAGGGATTCCCACCTGATGAAGCAGATCAACCGCTTGTTGACGGGCTTCCTTACCTTCCAGGCCAAGATGTAGGTGGAGGACCTCTTCAATCTGACTGCCAATCGTGAAGACAGGATTCAGGGCGGTCATCGGGTCCTGAAAGATCATGGCAATCTGGTTGCCGCGCACGCGGCGCATCTCTTCGCTGGGAAGCTGCAACAGGTCAACGCCGTTAAAGTCAATTTGTCCAGAGACAATGCGGCCCGGTTGTGGGACCAGCCGCAAAATCGATAGTGCCGTCATGGATTTGCCGCAGCCCGATTCCCCAACCAGCGCCAAGGTCTGACCTGCAGCGAGTTGTAACGAAACGTCGCGAACCGCTTTGACAATGCCATCAGCCGTGAAAAAGAAGGTTGCCAATTGTTTGACATGAAGTGTCGATGAATCAGTGGACATCAAACGCGTCATTTCGGATCGGCAGTTGGAATGAAATGCTGGTCCCTTGGCGCGGGATGCTGGTGACCTGTATTTCTCCACCATGGGCTTCTATGAGTTGTTTGACCAGGGTGAGTCCCAGGCCAAAACCTTTAGGCGCCTGTTCAGAGGCGTCGGCACGGTAGAAACGATCGAAAATCTGGCAACACTCTTCGTCGCTCATGCCGATCCCTTCATCCGCGATTTTAATTTCGTAGCTGTTGCCGATGCGTTGTCCTTTGAGAGAGATCAAACCGCCACCCGGGGAGAACTTGATCGCGTTGCTGATCAAATTTTCCATGACCTGAGAGATCTTTGCCAAGTCAATATAGAGCAGGCTGTCGACCTGCTCGAATTGATATTGAAATTCGCAGCGGGTTTGTTGGCTGTTGCAGAACTCTTTAATTTCTTGCAGAACCTTACTGGCCTCAACCTGGGTTTTTTCCAGGCGGATTTCCCGACCTGATTCAACACGACTGATGTCAAGCAAGTTGTCGATCAATTTATTCAATTGCCAGGCTTTGTCGTGGATATAGGTCAGGAATTCTTTCTGTTCATCGGCGGGTAATTGATCCTGATCCATCAGTAACTCAGAATAACCGGTGATGGCGGTAATCGGCGTTTTGAGATTATGGGTTGCCGTGGAAAGAAATTCCGATTTCATCCGGTCAATGCGGTGCTCTTCGGTGTTGTCATGCAGCAGTAACATGATTTCACCATTGCAACGTTGGCCATTGTGAACGGCAGCGGTCTTGGCATGGACGGTACGCAAACTGCCATCTTTGGTGTTGAGCTTGATCTGAGTGCTCTGGCCAAGGTTGGCTGAGCGAAAAAAGTCGCTGTGATCTTCAGCGCTTGCCTGCTGTAAAATTGCCGGCAGGGTTTGGCCAATCAGAGCTGATGCCGAAATCTCCAACAGTTTTTCGGCTGCTGGATTGACCAGCTCAACGCAGCCATCGACTCCGGTCACCAAAAGACCATCACTGATTGAAGCAATGATGTCATCGGTGCGGTCTTTGGCCTGACGTAATGTTGCTGCGGAATTTTTCTGGGAGATCAACAGGCGGCGATTGCGGGTCAGATACATGCCGATCAACGCACCGCTTAAGCTGCCGAAAATGACCGGGACAATAAACCCCTGGGGTTTCATCGGATACCCGGCCAAGGCTTTCTGAATGGTGGAAAACAGGCACAGCAGAATGCTGCCGCTAAGAATGCTGTAGGTCAGTTCAATGGCAGAGAATCGGGCTAAATCTGCCGTGCTCTGATTTGACAGCAGGCAGCTCCGTCGATAGAGCAGAAACAGACTGGCACCGGTGAGGCCACCCGCCATGGAAGGGATGACGTACCCAAGAATCAGGTGGGGATAGCCCACCACGGTTTTCTGGGTGAACGACAGAAAGCTGAGAATCGCAGCACCGGCGACAAAAGATGCCAGCAGCTTGATGATGTCAGAAATGGAATTCATGTGGTTTTCCTACAGATGGAATGCAATACATCCGATTCAATGCATTTATTATGCAACAAACTCCCCGCTTTGACAAAGAGACATTTCCCGTGGCGCTGTGATCTTTCTAGTGGTGTCGCGTGATGATTGTTTCTTGCGGGGCTTTCGTTTGTTTCGATCCCCCCTTTTATGAACGCACTCTGTGGCTATTTCCGGTCGCTCTTGAGCCTGATTCCGGAGGACGAATCTCTCTTGGCCTGTGGTCTGTGACGTGCTAGACTCGCTCCCTTTTTGGGTGAAGGACGATTATAAAAAAAGTCTTGAGATGCGGATCGTATTATGGCTGAGAAGATAACATTAACGGCACTGCTGATCGACTGGTTGTGTGACGATGCCGAGCTGCAACGGCGGCAGGTTGAAAACTGTGTCGCCCTGTTGGAAGGTGGGGCAACTGTTCCATTTATTGCCCGCTATCGCAAAGAGCAGACCGGCGAGCTGGATGAGGTGAAAATTTGCCACATCCAGGAGCGGCTTCATTATTATCAGGATCTGGAACAGCGCAAGCAGACGGTTCTGCAGACCATTGAGCAGGCAGGCAAGCTCGATGAGACCTTACGGGCGCAAATTGTCCAGGTGCGCGATAAAGCCGTTCTGGAAGATCTCTATCTGCCGTTTAAACCGCGTCGGCGCACGCGAGCCACCATGGCTCGTGAGCGTGGACTGGAACCGCTCGCTTTGGCTCTGGTTCAAGGTTCGATGACCAGGGAGGCGATTGAGCGTCTGGCGGATCAGCTGGCTGCCCAGCATGATGAGTTGGCCGATGGCGTTGCGGCCCTGAAAGGCGCTGGAGACATCCTGGCCGAACAGATCAATGAACTGGCCGTTATTCGTGCTCGTGTGCGGCAACTGAGCTGGCAGCATGGCGTATTGGTCAGTCGTGTAGCTGAGTCCTACGCCGACAAGCCAAGTAAGTACGAAAGTTATTATCAGGCCAGTGAAGCCATTAAACAGATTCCATCCCATCGGATGCTGGCTCTGCGCCGTGGTGAGGCGGAAGAGGTGTTGCGCTTGACCCTGGAAACGCCTCGCGACGAGATTCTTTTTGAGATGGATCGTTTGTTTCAACGAGCTAAGATGGCGGACTGGAAAGACTTTTTCCAGAAAGTCATTGCCGATGCCTACGATCGCCTGCTGGCGCCCTCCATTGAAGTCGAATTACGCCTCGAAGCCAAAAGGCTTGCCGAGGAGGCGGCCATTGTCGTGTTCGCCGATAACCTGCGCCATGTTCTGCTGGCTCCGGCGGCGGGTGAGCGGGTTGTGCTCGGCATTGATCCCGGCTTGCGTACCGGTTCTAAATTGGCTGTGGTCAGCGCGACCGGCGCTTTCCTCGATCACGTCACTATTTACCCGCACACTCAAAAAGCGCGGCAGGGCGAATTTTCTCAACAGATCAGTGCCCTGATAACGAAATTCCACGTGGAGATGGTGGCTGTGGGGAATGGCACCGGCGGCCGCGAGATGGAACAGTTTGTCCGCCAGGCGCTGCAGGAGAATCATCACACCTGTCCTGTGGTGATGGTCAATGAAGCGGGGGCCAGTGTCTACTCCGCGTCGGACATTGCCCGTGACGAATTTCCTGATCTCGATATCACCGTGCGCGGCGCGATTTCGATTGCCCGTCGTCTGCAGGACCCTCTGGCGGAACTGGTCAAGATTGACCCGAAAAGCATCGGTGTTGGTCAATATCAGCACGACGTGAACCAGCGTGCTCTGAAACAGGCGTTGAACGCCGTGGTTGAGAGTTGCGTCAATCATGTCGGGGTGGATCTGAACACCGCTTCCGCTGCCTTGCTGGGCTATGTTTCCGGCATCGGGCCGACCCTCGCCGCCGGTATTGTTCGCTATCGTGATGGACAAGGCGGGTTTAAACGCCGACAGGATCTTCTCGTGGTGCCGCGCCTGGGGGCGAAGGTCTATGAGCAGGCGGCCGGTTTTCTGCGGGTGAAGGGGGGCGAGCCGCTCGATAACAGTGCCGTGCATCCGGAAAATTATGCTCTGGTGGAGCAGATGGCGGCCGATGCCGGTTTGGCTGTTGCGGATCTGGTGGGGCATGCCGAGAAAGCCAAACAGCTCGACCTGAAACGCTATGTGAGTGACCGTATCGGCTTGCCGACATTGAACGATATCCGCGCGGAACTCGTCAAGCCGGGTCGCGACCCGCGCCAGCAGTTTGAAGTTGCCTGCTTTCGTGAGGATGTGCAGCAGCTGGACGACCTCGTTGTGGGGATGGTCCTGCAGGGCTCTGTGACCAATGTTGCGGCGTTTGGTGCGTTTGTCGATATCGGCGTCCATCAGGATGGACTGGTGCATATCAGTGAGTTGGCAAACCGCTTTGTAAAAAATCCGGCAGAAATTGTCAAAGTGGGACAGGTCGTTCGTGTTAAGGTACTGTCAGTAGACAGCCTGCGCAAAAGGATTTCACTGTCTATTAAACAGGCCGAACACACGACAACACCTTGATTGGGATCATGAACATGACGGAACATGTTGATTTTCATACCCACAGTACCTGCTCCGACGGAGCGTTCTCCCCGCAGGAGCTGATAGAAAAAGCCGCGCAAAACCGTGTCGTGGCCATGGCGCTGTGCGATCATGACAACATTGACGGTGTGGAACCGGCACGTAAAGCCGGTCATTTGCGCGGCATTGATGTGATCAGCGGTGTTGAGTTATCCTGCGTGTGGAAAGGTTTTGAGGATATTCATTTGCTCGGTTACGGATTCAATCCCGAGCATAGCGGTTTGCAGCAGGAGTTGCGCGATTTTCAACAGTTCCGTCGGCAACGCAATGCGTTAATCGTCGAGAAAATCAACGACCGCCTGAGTCAGCGGGGGCTGCAGCCGATTTGTTATGAAAAAGTCGCTGAACGTGCCGGTGGCACCATTGGTCGTCCCCATATTGCCATGGAACTGATGGCGGCCGGTTATGCCCAGAGTGTTGAAGACGCTTTTGTTAAATATTTGACGCCGTGTAATATCGCGAAAAAATTCTTTCCGGTCGATCAGGCGATGGCGTTGATTCGCGATGCCGGTGGCGTCGCGGTTCTGGCCCATCCTCCCTATATTTCACGTGACTATAGCGTGATGGCGGCACTGCTTGATGAACTCAGTGCGATGGGGATGCAAGGGGTCGAGGTCTATAACAATGGGGCCAACTGCGATGAAATTGAGTGGTATCTGACCCAGGTTCGATTGCGGGGATTGTTCGCTACCGGTGGCTCGGATTTTCACGGCATTGAAGATGGTGGCGCTGAGTTGGGTAAGATCCGCGCGATTGGGGGGATTCCCTACCATTGTTACACGACGCTGCGCGAAGTCTTGGCCTGATCGTTCAACAGAATTGTGAAACAGCCCCCTTCGAGGGTTCTGCACTGAAGTAAGCCGATTTGAGGTTTCCGTCTTACTGGGACAATCAAGGTTTATAAAAATCCATCCTTGATTTTTGTCACCCGTTTGTTGCCCGAATATGGGCTCTACTGTCCGTTTTTTTAACGGCTTAACCCGAAAAACAGGAAGGATGGCAACTGATGAGTGTTGCAAAACCAGGTCAACGCGTCAAGGTGCACTACACCGGAACCTATGATGATGGCGAACAGTTTGACTCGTCACAGGGCAAGGATCCTCTGGAGTTTACTTTGGGGGCGTCCCAGGTGATTCCCGGTTTCGACAAGGCCGTCAGTGGTATGGCTGTTGACGAGAAAAAAGAGATTCGCATCGAAGCCGCTGAAGCCTATGGCGAGTACGATGACGAGCAGCTTGCAGCCGTTGATCGTTTCATGTTGCCGGCTGATCTTGAGCTGGAAGTGGGAATGCAGCTCCAGGCGCAAACCGAAGAGGGGATTCCGCTGATTGTGACCATCGCTGCGATTGACGGCGACCAGGTCACTCTGGACGGTAATCATCCCATGGCCGGCAAGGCTTTGAACTTCGCCCTGCATCTCGTTGAGATTGCCGACGCGGAATAACGAAACAGAAGGAACACCTGCCGCATGAGCAGTGAGATGAAATTTTTTGCCACCGCATCCAAAGGGCTTGAACCCTTGCTGGCAGAAGAGCTGGAAAGCCTGCAGGCCGTGGAGGTTCAACAGGTGCGTGGCGGCGTGCGTTTCAGTGGGACGTTGGAAACCGCTTACCGGGTGTGTCTGTGGTCCCGGCTGGCCGGTCGTGTCTTGCTGCCGGTCGTGGAACAGCCTGTTTTCGACAGCGAATCACTGTATCAGGCCGTTCTTGCCTTCCCTTGGGAAGAGCACTTTGACGTTTCCAATAGCTTTGCCGTCGATTGCAATCTGGCCAGCTCGCAGCTGACCCATTCACGCTATGCGGCCTTGAAAACCAAGGATGCCGTGGTGGATCGTTTCCGCGATTATTGTGGTGAGCGTCCTGATGTTGTTGTGCAACAGCCGGATTGGCGTCTCAATGTGTGGATCTATAAAGATCAGTTGACGCTCAGTCTCGATTTGTCTGGAGATAGCCTGCATCGGCGCGGCTATCGAACTCAAGGTGGCAAGGCGCCACTCAAAGAACATTTGGCTGCGGCGCTGTTATTACGCGCCGGTTGGCCTGAAAAGCTTGCGCAGGGAGCCCCGCTGGTCGATCCTATGTGTGGTTCCGGCACGCTGGTTCTGGAAGCGGCGCTGATGGCCGGAGATTGTGCGCCGGGGCTGATGCGCGAATATTCCGGTTTTCTGCATTGGAGCCGACATGACGCCGAACTGTGGGCCCGGTTGCGCGATGAGGCGGTCGCGCGGCGTGAGCAGGGCGTGCTGACCATGCCGAGGCTGGTTGGTTATGATCAGGACCCCGGTGCCATCAAGAATGCCTGGGCGAATGCCTCTAATGCGGGTTTGCAGGATAAAGTCCATTTTGAACGGCGTGAACTCTCCTGTTTTGGTGACGAGCCGATTGGCGACAAGCCCGGCCTGATTATCACCAATCCTCCCTATGGGGAACGCTTGGGGGAAGTTGAGGCGCTGATGGGCCTCTACCGTCAACTTGGTGAACGGGTGCGCGAGCATTTCATCCATTGGCAGCTCAGTGTGTTTACCAGCGGTAACCAGTTCGGCCATCAGCTTGAAATGCGTGCCCGTAAAAAACACCAGTTTTTCAATGGTGCGCTGAAATGTCAGTTGCTGCATTTCGATGTTGAGCCGGAGCATTTTTACCGGGAAACAGTTTCGTTGCCTCACGGTCTGGCTGAAGTGGAAGAACTCAGCGCTGCCGCCCAGATGTTTGTCAACCGGTTGCGAAAAAATCTCAAGAAATTGCGGCGCTGGGCCAAGCGTGAGCAGGTCAGTTGCTACCGGGTTTACGATGCCGATCTGCCGGATTATGCTGTGGCGATTGATCTCTATGAGGGGGCGGCACATGTCCAGGAATATCAGGCACCCTCGACCATCGATCCAAAGCTGGCCCGTCGCCGTCTGCGCGAAGTGATTACCGTTTTACCTGAGGAACTGGCGATTGCCGCTGATCAAGTTTATGTCAAAACACGCAAGCGCCAGCGCGGTTCGGAACAGTATGAGCGCCATGCGGATCAGGGCACTTTTTTTGAGGTCAGCGAAGGGGGAAAGTGGTTTCAGGTTAATCTTTCCGACTATTTGGATACGGGGTTGTTTCTTGACCACCGTCTGACGCGTGATCTGATTCGATCCCTCTCTCAGGGCAAGCATTTTCTCAACTTGTTTGCCTATACCGCCAGTGCCAGTGTTTATGCCGCCGACGGTGGTGCGCGTTCAACAACCTCGGTCGATATGTCGACAACCTATACGGATTGGGCCAGAAAAAACCTGTCCATCAACGGTTTTGACGGGCCACAGCACCAGGTGATCAGGGCGGATTGTCTGCAATGGGTCAAAGAGTGTCAGGAAAAGTATGACCTGATTTTCCTCGACCCGCCGACGTTTTCCAATTCGAAAAAAATGGATGCCAGCTTTGATATCCAGCGTGATCATGTTGATTTGATCTATTCTGTAGCCCAACTGCTTTCATCCACAGGGGTGCTGATTTTTTCAAATAATCTGCGTAATTTTAAAATGGATCGCGAGCGTCTGGCGGATCTGGAGATCGAAGACATTACACGTCAGACAATACCGGAAGATTTTGCCCGCCGTCGCAATATTCACAATTGCTGGAAAATTGAATGGCGTTGAGTGCCGATGGCGTGAGGAGCCAACGTATGATGGAATACGGATTTGATGATACGCTTAAAAAAATGACGTTGGACTTTGTTGGTCAGTCACGACATAAAATAACGCCTTCTGTTCTTTTCAATACCCCGAACAGCGTGTTGCTGGATATCAGAACCGATCCTGAACAACAGACGTTGCCTCTGGGTTTTGCCTACCACACCACGGTTCTTCATATTCCCCTTGATCAGTTGCCCGAACGGTATTGTACGTTGCCGACAGATCGTCCCATTGGGATTTTTTGCCCCCACGGTGTTCGAGCTGCGATGGCATATCTGTATCTACAGGCCAAGGGGTATGATCAGGTCTTTGTTCTCGACGGTGGCTATGCCGCGCTGGCTGAAGAAGCACGCCCCGGCAATGTGTTAAAACGCTGTGCTTTCAAGGAGTCGAAGTGATACAGACGCTGTGTGAACGGGTTTAATGTCCGGTCAAATTTACTTCAATGCCCTGCTAATTAGATATAACTCTTTTCTTTTCGAATCTGTTTAGATATGTTGATAGCAATTTACTGCTCGACGGGAGAACGACATGTCTGCTGAGAAAAAACGCCAAATTGCCCCCAATGTAAAAATGGCCAAGGTTTTGAAGGTTGCCCGGGAACTTTTTGTGGAAAAAGGCTATTACAATGTTTCCATCCCGGCCATCGTTAAAGCTTCCGGCGTCAGCACTGGTGCCATTTACAGTTATTTTGCCAACAAGGAAACCCTGGCGCGTCGTATCCATGAAGATACTTTGGCCGATTTCCAGGAGATGTTTAAAGAGCGTCTGGTTGGTGCTTCTACGATTCAAGATAAGCTCAAGGCTTTTGCCGAGCTCTGCTTTGATATTGCCGAGTCGGACCCGGTGATGATGGAGTATATGCTGTACATGAAGCACACTGAGTTTATGACGGATACGTCTCCCATCTGTTTTACCGAGCCTTTTAAGCTGGTTCGTGAATATATCGAGCTGGGGATGAATGAAGGGATCATTCGCCGTCAGGACCTTTTTGTTGCAGCGATCTGTTACACCGGCGTGGTGTTGCGCGCCGTTGAATTACGTTTGCTGTGTGTGGTGAACCGGCCCCTAAATGAAATTTCCGATGACCTGGTTGCCAATGCCTGGGCGGCAATCAAAGCTTAATTTTCATCCATAGATCGTCAATAAATTCTAAAAGTTGACAATCTATGATGACTATTTTTTAAAATGAATGTTCCTTCTTTTTGTTGCTGTGGTATGCTGTGCCGTAATTGTTTCATGGGTACTTCATTGTTTTGGTTTTTTGTTGGGGAATAGTATAAACACGATATCTCTATAGATCGAATGTTCATTTTATTAGAGGGGAAGGAGGTTAATTAGGTTAGGCTTTGGGTCGTGTTTAAGTAGGAGTTTTAATTCTTTCGTTATCTGATGTGGAGGCAATATGATTCGAAGAGTGTTCAAACACGCTAAAGACAATTTTTTCCTGTTTCTTGCAATTACTTTATCTTGTTTTGTCCTGACCGCTTGTGGTGGCGGTGGTGGTGGCAGTGACAGCTATGATGAGCCGGATGCCCAAACAACAGCTCCGATCACAGGGCAAATTGACAATGTCTTGATTGAAGCACCGACATTGCTTGGCTGGATGGAAGCCGGTCTGGTTAATTCCGATTCTTTTGAAAATGTCGTTATCATTCAAGTGAATAATTACGCCGTGGGCCATATCCCCGGTGCCCAGGAATGGACGGGCGCTCGTGGTATTGACCGTATTGATGGCCCGGTTTTGAGCGGGAACATGGTGCTTGACGGTGAGGCCATGGATGATGCAATTCAGACCGCCGGGATCAAGGCCGGCAGCACCGTTGTTCTCATCCCGACAGGGCTTCCGGATACCGCAACCGACAGAGCCTATCTGATGTTCCGCTACTGGGGCTTCCCGAAAGAAAAAATCAAAGTTCTTAATGGCGGTCTTGCTGCCTGGCAGGCTTATGGCTATGACGTAACGACCGCTGTCACACCTGTTGCCGCTTCCAACTTCAGTGTTGCTGATCTGCCGGGTGGTCCTGATTTCAACGCTCGGGCATCCTTGAGCGAAGCCATTATCGGTGTCTCCGAGGCCACTGTTGTGCCGTACAATACCTACGCCAATACCTCGAATGTCACAACCCCAACAATTACTGAAACGCTGGATGGCTCCTACAACGGTGAAGCAGGCAGTAGTGGTTATGTGATTTTCCAGGGATTGATGCTTGACGCTGTCACCGACAACATGTTGGCTGGTCTGAAAACCACAACGACAATCAATGGGATTGACGTGCCCGTGTTGAAATCAGCGGACGAGATGCGTTCCTATCTGGTTGATGACCTCGGTGTTGATCTGACTAAGACAATCATGACGTATTGCCGTGCCGGTAACCTTGCTGCCAGCGGATTCGCTCCGATTGATATTGTCCTTGGTGACGAAGTGGATGTCATGGCATATGACGGTTCATGGAGCCAGTGGGGCAGCCTGACCAACAACCCAGCGGTTGTTCCGAGTGAAGCCTACCTTTTGCCCAACGGCTATTCTGACTGGGCGACAGATGTGCTGACAACTGACGGTTCAGGTGGTGAACCTTTCTATCTCTATACGGCAAATCCTGAGACCAATATCCAACAACCGTTTTTCTTTGATGCACCGGCAAGTCCTTATGATGAAGGTGCGAACACGATTGAAGATGAGGATTATGATTACTGGTATTACGGTGGCGAAAATGGCAGCGCTCCGACCAGTGGAGGTTCAGACGCGTCAGGCGGCTGCTAGGTTCTACAGATAATCATCAAACTTCTATCAACAATGGATGAAAAAGGAGAATGATTGTGAAAGCTATTTCAAAAATATTCCTTGCGTTTTCTGGTGTGGCCCTGATGGCTTCGACCGCATTCGCCGGTCCGACCTGGACGTTTGGTCCTAATGACGAAGGTCTGCTCAAACTGGATTACAAAGGCCAGTTTCAGCTCGATTACCGCGACAGTGGCGCTGGTGCAGATGATAACGACAGCATGGAGTTCAACTTCCGTCGTAACCGTGTTGCCTTGATGGGCGCCTACGGTGATCTTGGTCTGTATGTGCAGACGGAATATACCGAAGATGTTAACATTGGTCCGTTCGCCGTTTCTGATGGCTCCGGTAATGAATTCCAGATGCTTGATGCCCAGATTCGCTACAAGTTCAACGATGCGTTTCAGGTTCGTGCCGGTAAATTCAAGTACAACCTGACCCGTGAGAACCTGGAAGCGTGTGAAGCCCCTCTGACGCTGGACCGTTCCGTGTTGATTCGTGCTCCTTACGTCTCAACCCGCGATAAAGGTGTTGCTGTCTGGGGTAACCTGTTCAATAACATCTTCCAATATCGTCTTGATGTGATGAACGGTCGCAACGATTCCGCATCTGCTCCGGATTCCAACTTCCGCTACACTGGTCGTGCCCACGTCACCTTCCTGGATGGTGAGCATGGCTACGGCTACAAAGGAACCTACCTGGGTAAAAAGAAAGTCATTACCCTGGGTGCCGCCTACTCGGTAGAGGAAGACATCGCTTACGGTGATTGCGCGAATGAGACCGATGCCGTTGATTACACCGCGTGGACAGCCGACCTGTTCGTTGAATATCCCATTGAAGGTGTTGGTACCTTTACCCTGTCGACGGCCTATGTGGATTACGACATGGACGACGGTTACCAGGGTGTGGATCCTGATTCCGGTCTGTGTGGTGTGAACGGTGAGAAAAATGGTGGCTACACCAAGGTCGCCTATATGCTGCCGAATATGCCGCTGCAATTCTTTGTACGCGCCGAGAACTGGTCATTGGCCGAGCTTGACGGTGTTTTTGATCAAGAGATCGACTGGTACGGTGGAGGTATCAACTACTACTTCCGTGGCCAGAACCTCAAGTTCACTGTTGAGTACTCAACAGTTGAATTTGACGAAGAGTCTGCACAGTATGAAGACTTTGACAGTGTGACGGCTCAGATTCAGGTGATCTTCTAGGTCTCTGAGTTCAAAACGTGATGACAGCGGGTGCCGGCAGCTTAGGCACCCGCTGTTTGCCATCCATTGATCTTAAGCATTTTTCTTGCTGGAAACGAGAGTAGCGATGCGTGGATTGAAAAGACCCCAGAGGCGTTTGCTTATCGCTATCGTGGTCTTTATTGCCGTGGTCGGAATGTTTTTTGCGGCCTTCTGGTATGCGGCAGTTATTCCCCATTATGACCGGCTCGAACAACGCGAAGCGCGCTATTCTGCAACTGTTGTCAAATTAGCTTTTGAACGCAAAATAACCAACCTTGAACAGCTTGTTGCCGGGTATGCTGCCGGTTCGGGCAGGCAATTGATGGACAACGACAATGCGTTGCAGGGCTGGGAAAATTTATTTGACCAGCAGATGTTGGAGGCAAACCAGCTTTCTGCGGTCATCATCCTTTCGCAGGGCCAGTGTCTTTTTAAACGTGTTTCGGAACAGTCTTCCCCAAACCTCTCTCTTGATACGCTTTTGCCTGAACTTGAAAATGCTTGGCAGCAAAGAGAAACGTCCTCTTTGCCCGTAGCGGGCTTTTTTTCTGATCCCAGACATTGGTATCTCATTGCTGAAGGGTTCATGACGGCCCCCGCTCCGGTAGACTCTGGCCAGACATTTCAACTGATTTTTCTACGTGTTGTTGATGAGGCCTTTGTTTATCAATTGTCACGTCAATTTCGTTTTCGCTTTCAGGTCCTGTTCCCATTGTCGGCTGATCTCTGGCAGAATAAACTTTCTTCGACAGCTCCGGTCATTGTCGAAGAGGGAAGCTCACGTTTGTTGCATGTCTGGTTTAAACTTCAGGACGTAAGCCAGAACCGCGAAGCTCTGGTGCAGATTTTTTTTCCACGAGAGTATATTTTTGAAATGCAGCGGGGAAGCTTTTTGCATCTTAGCGTAATATGGGGTGTGTTTACTGTTTTGGCCGTGATCATGATGATGGTGGTGCGCAAGACGGTTAAAAAACCGTATAGGGAGCTGTTGAATAAAATCTTAGTGCTTGATGTGCATGATCGTCTGGATGTCTCAGGTTCGCTTGACAAAAATTTTGTCCGCCTGGGGGGCGAATTTAACCGTTTATTGGACACTCTTGAGCAGTGCTCGGCCGATCAACGCTGTTCTGACAAGAAGGTTGAGTTAATTCAGCAGGTTGTTCCCTGCGCCATTTTTACCGTTGATGAAAAAAAGGTGATCACCAGCTGGAATGAATGCGCGACACGTCTCACCGGTTATAAAGCCGAGGAGATGATTGGAAACATCTGTTTCTTGTTTGCGGAAAAACCCTGTCATGAAAATTGTGGTTTGTTTGATGACATGATCGAGAAGCCCATTATGGGGCGTGAATGCACCATTCGCCGTAAAGATGGTCAGCTGATTCGAATTAGTAAAAATGTTGATTTTTTAAAAGATGCTCGAGGTCGGGTCATTGGTGGGATTGAGTGTTTTGAGGCCGTATCCCCGCGACATTCTTCCGATGAAGCGTTGCAGTGGGAATTGGCCTTAAATATTCGCCTGGCGCATTTGTCACGCGCCATTCTTCACGCGCCTGATTCTGTAGAAAAGATTGCCGAAGAGCTGCTGGAACACGCCCGCAATCTTACTGGCAGCCCTCAGGGCTTCGTTGCGCTGCGACGGCTGGAAGAACCGCAATCATTTTTGGCAATGACCTCCTGTTTTTCAGAAATCTGTCTCAATGCTTCCGGTGAGGCGGACAGGAAGACCACAACTAATCGGCATTCTCTGTTTAACTCAGTCTATCATTATCGAGACGGCGTCTGTTTTAATAACCTCGACTCTTTGTCTTCGCTTACTTTTACTGAGACTGTTGGCGAAAGAATTAGTCATTTTATGGCTGTGCCGATTTTAAACGGCGAAGATGAACTGATCGGTCAGCTAGCTCTTGCCAATAAGGCCGGGGGCTATATGGAGCAGGACCAGCAAGGTGTCGAGCAGCTTGTCGAGTTGTTTAGTCTCGTTTTGATTAACAGAAAGTGATCCCCCGTTCTCTCCTCAATACGGTTTCTCTGCTATTTTCCGTTCCACGATTCTAACTGGGACTGATTTTGTTGTCTATTAGCGCTGCTTATGGCGCCTTAAGTATTTGTTATAGTTGCCTCTTTTATCATTCCTTTCTACAAAAAAGAATATTCCTTCGAAGTGGTTTGTGCTATCCTTCTGCGTAATTGTTAGTTGTTACTTCATTAAATCTTAGACAAATAGCTGTAACTGCGTCGATATGATGTAACTGCTATATATGGCAGATTGAATGTTCATTTTATAGGGTCTGAAGAGAAAGGAGGTTCTTCAGGAGGGCTTTAGACCGAGTCGAGAGGTGTTACTATTTTCGTATTTTTTGTGGAGGCAATATGATTCGAAAGGTGTTTAAGCACACTAGTAGAAATTTTTCACTATTCGCGGTAATCCTTCTTTCAATGTTTGTTTTGACCGCCTGCGGTGGCGGCGGTGGCGGTTCAGATAGCTATGATGAGCCGGAAACAACGACAACCGATCCCGTGAACGGTTCGGCCACAAGTGTCTTAATTGAAGCTGACACCTTGAAGCAATGGCTGGATGAAGGTCTGGTCAACAATACCGACGGCTTTGATGACAAAGTCGTTATCCTCGAATATGGAACCACCGGCGATCATATCCCCGGCACGGTTCAAGTTGGTACCAATGATCTGCGTGGAACCCGACTTGATGGTTTAGCTCCGGCGGCATCTCTGGTCGCTACCGGCGCCCAAATTGATGCGGTCATTCAATCTGCAGGCATTGATGAAAATACGACTGTTGTCATCATGACCGGCGGGAGCGCTTATCTGTCAACACGTGCATACTGGACTTTCCGTTACTGGGGTTTCTCAATGGATCGTCTGAAAGTGCTTAACGGCGGTAAAGCAGCGTGGACTGCGGCCGGTTATGAGTTGACCAGTGAAGCAACTGTTGTCGAGCCGTCAACCTACAGTGTTAAGGATCTCGGTGCCGTTAATACGGACCTTCGTGTCTCGATTGGTGAATTGATCGAGCAGGTCAGTGATGCTTCTATCGTCAACGGTGTTGACTATGTCACGATTGATGCCCGCGGTGGTTCGGCAACTTCCGGTTATGTAGGTGCAGGAACAACAAGCTCACTGATTACCGGTTCTGTTGTTTTTGAAGGCCACCCGGCTGGCGGTATCGCATTTAGCCAAGGCACTCTGTTTGCTGCCGATGGCAAATTCCTTGATGCGGCAACCATTAAAGGTCTGTTCGAAGCTGCTGGTTGGCAAGAAGGTATGCCCGCAATTACCTATTGCACCTCTGGTTACTCTTGTACACCGATTTTCTTTGCCTTTGAGGCTATTCTCGGTGCGGACATTCAGGTCTTTGACGGTTCCTGGAGCCAGGCCGGTCAATATGCTGCCATCATGACCGACAGTGATGCGGATGGCGTCGATGACAATACCGGTGCCGTTCTTCCCTCAGATACTCCTTGGGATCTTTCCGACTTTGTTGATGATCTGGCTTACAATGCGGATGATGAAGACAAGACCATTGATAGTATCTACAAAATGCCTTACAGCGTCGATCTTGAATCCTGGTACTACCCCGGTGATGAAGAAACTAACCAGGTTGAGACAACCGACAGCAGCTATGTCAGTGGCGGCTCTTCTGATGCTGGTGAAGCGCCTTCTGCTGGTGATGGTGGTTCCGTCGGTTGCTAATCACTGAATTTAGGGAAAGTTCGTTGACAAGAAAACTCTGTAGAGGAGAAATATATGTTCAGATTTAAACCAAGTCTTTTCGGCACGGCTGTCGCTGGTCTTGTTCTGATGGCTTCATCGGCATTCGCCGGTCCGACCTGGACGTTTGGTCCTAATGACGAAGGTCTGCTCAAACTGGATTACAAAGGCCAGTTTCAGCTCGATTACCGCGACAGTGGCGCTGGTGCAGATGATAACGACAGCATGGAGTTCAACTTCCGTCGTAACCGTGTTGCCTTGATGGGCGCCTACGGTGATCTTGGTCTGTATGTGCAGACGGAATATACCGAAGATGTTAACATTGGTCCGTTCGCCGTTTCTGATGGCTCCGGTAATGAATTCCAGATGCTTGATGCCCAGATTCGCTACAAGTTCAACGATGCGTTTCAGGTTCGTGCCGGTAAATTCAAGTACAACCTGACCCGTGAGAACCTGGAAGCGTGTGAAGCCCCTCTGACGCTGGACCGTTCCGTGTTGATTCGTGCTCCTTACGTCTCAACCCGCGATAAAGGTGTTGCTGTCTGGGGTAACCTGTTCAATAACATCTTCCAATATCGTCTTGATGTGATGAACGGTCGCAACGATTCCGCATCTGCTCCGGATTCCAACTTCCGCTACACTGGTCGTGCCCACGTCACCTTCCTGGATGGTGAGCATGGCTACGGCTACAAAGGAACCTACCTGGGTAAAAAGAAAGTCATTACCCTGGGTGCCGCCTACTCGGTAGAGGAAGACATCGCTTACGGTGATTGCGCGAATGAGACCGATGCCGTTGATTACACCGCGTGGACAGCCGACCTGTTCGTTGAATATCCCATTGAAGGTGTTGGTACCTTTACCCTGTCGACGGCCTATGTGGATTACGACATGGACGACGGTTACCAGGGTGTGGATCCTGATTCCGGTCTGTGTGGTGTGAACGGTGAGAAAAATGGTGGCTACACCAAGGTCGCCTATATGCTGCCGAATATGCCGCTGCAATTCTTTGTACGCGCCGAGAACTGGTCATTGGCCGAGCTTGACGGTGTTTTTGATCAAGAGATCGACTGGTACGGTGGAGGTATCAACTACTACTTCCGTGGCCAGAACCTCAAGTTCACTGTTGAGTACTCAACAGTTGAATTTGACGAAGAGTCTGCACAGTATGAAGACTTTGACAGTGTGACGGCTCAGATTCAGGTGATTTTCTAGATCTTTCCTGAATGATTGTTGCTCGATCCGGGTGCCCGCATCAATTTGATGCGGGCACCTTTTTTTCGATTCGCATAGGGGCGGCAGAGGTTCTGTGTTAGGATATTTTCTGTTGTCATCCCCTCGTCTGTACCATCAGCGGAAGCTATGATTCGAATTCTGTTCAGTGCTTGTTTATTGCTCCCTCTGCTTCTTGTCGGCTGCGGCTCTCAGTCGTCTGAATCGCAGTGTGAATATTGTCATGCCGGTCTGGAGGTCGCTTCTGAGAGCCATCAGGATTGTATTGACTGTCACGGTGGCGATGAAACACTGACCGACAAAAAAGCCGCGCATGCGTCCATGTATGGACCGCGAAATCCTTCCGCACCACAATTCTGGGAGCAAACCTGTGGCAAATGCCATCGCTACCAGCTCGATCGCGTTCGCTCTAATTTGATGCTGACCAATACCGGTTTTATCAAAAACATCCGTTTAACCTGGGAAGGGGGCGAGGAGTTGCTCTATGCGACACGCGATCAGAAGCTTTACGATGCTGAGGGCAATCCGGTTGAACATCATTCGGTACTTCAATTGGGCAACCTTGCCGGGGAACTCTATCGCAAATACTGCTCATTGTGTCATGTCGGCATGGAGTCGCATCGCTCCTGGAAGGCTTCTCACGCGTCAGGTTGTGCGGCCTGCCATTTTCCATTCAATGAAAATGGGACCTATCAGGGCAATGACCTCGCGATGAAAAATCGCTGGCCACATTCTGCCAGTCACCAGATGGAACCACTGCCAACCAATGAGGTGTGTTTCCGTTGCCACAATCGCAGCGGCCGAATCGCATTGTCCTATCAGGGGATGAATGACGGCAATAATGGCCTTGTGCCTGTAAACAATGCGTTTCCGGGGCCTGAAATGATCAGTGGGGCGCGAAATGTCACCCACATTCAAGGGGATTTTCATTTCGAAAAAGGGATGGATTGTATTGATTGCCATACCTCGCGAGATGTGATGGGCGATGGTTATGCCTATGAAAACATGTATCAGCAGACCGAGGTGGCCTGCGAGGATTGCCATGGCAGCGGTCATGAGTCCCCTCGTTTTGAAGTGGTTGAGCGCGAAAATCATGATGCCGTGCGCGAATCACGCAACTACCAACGCCAGGTCAAAACTGGAGATCGACTTGTTTTGACGGCCAAAGGTCGTCCGTATTCCAACGTGTTTTATCGTGACGGTAACGTGATCGTGGTGGGAAAACGTGATGGACAGGAACACATCAGCAAGCAGATTACTGGGACGCCAGAGCACAAGATTGCCGGTCATGAACGGATGGAGTGTTACGCGTGCCATTCTGCTGCCGTTCCGCAATGCTTCGGGTGCCATACCCAGTATGACCAGACTCAAAAAGGGATGGATTTTATTCGCGGACGCGAGACTTGGGGCAAGTTTAGTGAAACTGAGGATTATCGATCTCTTTACCCGTTCTCTCTGGCTCTTGACCAGCGTGGCAAGATTGCTCCGATGACTCCGGGCTGTCAAACGTTTGTGACGGTTCTCGACCGCCGCGGGAATGTGCGAAAAGAGGAATACGTGGCAAACTTTCGTGGTAAAAACCAATTGCGTTTTGCCCCTTTTTACTCCCATAACACCGCGCAGAAAGCTGTTGGCTGCAGTGATTGTCATGCTGATCCGGCTTTTCTCGGCTTTGGTCAACATGTTGTGGAAGGGCAGAGCGTTGAGAGTACCCTGATTTGTGAAAAATCCGATGAGTTGCCGCTGGATGGTTTCATGGTGATGAAGCAGGGGCAGGTTCAGTCGTTTTCAGCCGTGGTGCGCGAGCACAGCCGGACTTTGAATGAGGAAGAGGTGCGTCGGGCTCTGAAGGTTAATCAGTGTCTGGTGTGTCATGACGATCCGAAGGATGTCATCTATCAACAGGCTTTAGATTATGATCAGATTGAACGTTGTTTTCAGCGCGCTACTGCTGATCGTTAGTGTGGGCGCTGCGTTTGCGGCTCCCTGTCGGCAATGTCATGAGGTGACCGTTGCCGGTGTTCACCAGGGTGTGTCGTGCCAGCAATGTCATGGTGGCAATGGCAACCTGAGCCAACCCGGTATCGCCGATAATCGTGGACTGGGCTGTGTTGGCTGTCATGCCGGCAGTGGAATGATTTTTTCCCATGCGATGAGTCAACGACTGGCTGAGCAGCAATTCTGTCAACGCAGCTGGGGAAAGGTGGACAGCACGTTTTTTGCCACCAATTGTCAACAGTGCCATGTTTCCTCCTGTGAGGAGTGCCATGGTTCGGGGCATGATATCACCCTGCCGGATACGTCTCGCTGCCAAAACTGTCATCAGGGCTATTTCGTTGGCTGGGATTTTTCCGGTCGTGCTCCGCGTGAAGATAGTGTGCGTTATCAGCGCGGGCCGCAGTCTCACAATCAGTATTACCTGAAGATGCGTCCTGATGTCCATGCTGAAGCCGGGCTGGATTGTAGTGATTGTCATTCGATGGCGAGTTTTCTGGCTGACCAGCCGAGCGCTAAATCCTGCCGTGATTGTCATGACGTCAATCCTGAGATCCTTGAACATCGTATCTCGGGCCATCTCGAGAAGATGGAATGCGTCAGTTGCCATGCGGCCTGGGCTGCTCAGGAATATGCCACGTTTTACATTGAAACCCGCAATAGCAGCAACCGATCGTATTTTCGGGTTGTTCCGACGGGGAATGAACGTTACGTGAAGAGCAGTTACCTCAAACGGCAGGATCTGCCTCCTTTAGGCGTGAATGCTGAAGGACGCGTGGCACCGATTCGTCCTCAGTTTCAGGCCTATTACAGCAAGGTGGTCGACAATCAAGCCGTCGGCGAGGAAAATCAGAAATTGGCCAGTGAATGGAAGGTGTTCTCACCACATACCATTCGCCGTGGAACCGCGTTATGCGATCAGTGCCATGGCAACGCACGTCGTTTCATGCTGGAACCGCTCGACAAACGAATTTACCGCCCAGATCGTGATGGACTCGGGCTCGAGAGTTTTTGGAGGGTAGAAGGTCAACGGGTAAGTAACGGCAGTTTTATGCCGGCAGACCGGTTTGAACGGATGTCGGAAAAGACACCACAATACCGTCGGGGATACGTAGAAAAATGGCAGAATTTTCTTCAAAAAGACGCCGCTTCATCCAAACCCTGATTGTCAGCGCACTTTCAGGATGGGGATTGTACCGTTACTTCGGCACCTCCGGGCCACAGGAAGCCTTGCTGGCAACCGTAGAGGATAAAAAAATTCCGGAGCGCGGTGCTTTGGTTTTTCGGCAACAACGATTTGCCTTGGTTCGTGAGCAGGGACAGGTGTACGCCTTGAGCCTGGTTTGTACGCATCTCGGATGCACCCTGTCGGTGACATCAACGGAGTTGAGCTGCCCTTGCCACGGTAGTACGTTTAATCGTCACGGTGAGGTCACGCGTGGTCCAGCGGATCGACCATTGCCCCAGCTCCGTCTGGTGCGCCGGGGACAGGTTTGGCAGGTTTATGGTGCGTAAGGCATTGTTCGTATCGGTTGTGGCATAGCTTTTTAATACCTTCCCACTGGAGATGGTGACCGTGTTTAAAGATTTTATTCGACACCTTTTTCCGCGCATGGTTCTCATGGAGAACCTGAAAATCAGTTATACCTTTTGTCTCGGGGGGATGGCCTTTACCCTGTTTCTGTTGCTGGCCGTGAGTGGACTGTTGCTGGCCATGTATTATCAGCCGCATAGTGCCCATGCCTATGAGTCGATCCTGTTTATCGAGGAGCAGGTGTTTGGCGGCCATTTCCTGCACAGCCTGCATCGAACCGCTTCCAATCTTTATCTGTTGCTGATTTTTCTCCACACGTTGCGGGTGTTGCTCACCGGTGCCTATCGTCCGCCAAGACAGATGAACTGGCTGATCGGTTTTTTACTTTTATGTCTGGCATTGTTCTCGGGTTATACCGGTTACCTGCTCCCCATGGACCAATTGGCCCTGTGGGCAACGCAGACCGGAATGGAGCTTGTGCGGATTCTCCCCTTGGGGGAACTGTTTCATCGTTTTCTGGTGCCGGATGCTGTTGGGGAGCCTTTGTCCCTGTTGCGTTTTTATATCCTGCATGTGGTGGTGTTGCCCATGCTGACAGTGCTTTTATGTGCGCTTCATTTTTACAAGATTCGCAAGCAAAAAGGAGCATTGCCGTACCTGTGAAAAACTATGTCAAAAGCGATCCGACTTTTTTCCGCTTGATTCTGCGTGCCATGGCTGCAACTGTGTTGGCGACAGTCATCTTTGCCGCGTTGTTTCCGGCTCCTCTGCTGGAGCCGGCCGATGTGTCACGGGTGCCGAATCCTTCTCGTGCTGCCTGGTTTCTGATCTGGATGCAGGAGGTGGTCAGTTACTCGAAGTATGCCATCTATGGAGTTGTTCTGTTGGGGGGCGTTTTTGCTCTCTTGCCTTGGGTGCCGGGTGTTCTTCCGGCCAAGAGAGCCTGCTGGTGGCCGCGAGATCAGCGCTGGGTCAATTGGCTGTCCGGACTCTGCTTTATTTTTATCGTTCTGCTGACAGTCATTGCTTTTTATTTTCGGGGTGAAAATTGGTCGTTCGTCTTGCCCTTTTAGTCATGATTCTCGCCTGGAGCGGGTGGGCGTATGCTGCGAGCATTAACAGCTGTGTCGAGTGCCATAGCTCGGTTCTTCTGTCGCACAAATTTATCTCACACGCTCCTATTTCATTGCAGGACTGTGTCGCATGCCACCGCGGTAATCCGCTGACGCGAAGGAAAAATCTGGCGCATTTCCATAAGATTGATGCGGCTTATGCGTGGTTTCGCATGCCCGATGCGGCGATGATGTCCAGCGCCCGCCAAGCCATTGATCGTTTTGCCTGCCGACGTTGCCACATTCAGGACCGTAAAGGAAATGCCCTGGCAACTGACCTGGATCAGCTGCTGACCCAGCGTTCAATTGCCGAGATTAAGGATGCCTTGTTAGAGCCTGCCTACTATATGCCGAATTTCGCGCTTGGAGAGTCAGATCTGCAACTGGTTATTCTTGCTTTACTGGCTGGCGGTGTCGAGGCGAAAACGGGGCGAGACGAATTGCCCACTGTGGTGCATTTTGAAGATCCGGGCAGCGATGAACAGCCTTTTGTCAAACATTGCGGGCCTTGTCATCGTGTTTTAACCTCCCAATGGGGGGGGCTTGGCACGCAGACCGTGGCACCTAATCTGTCCGGGTTATTGACACCGTTTTACCTAAAAAATTTTAAAGATGGGCAAAGATGGAGCGCTGATGGTTTGACACGCTGGATCAAAAATCCCCGTCAGATCCGTCCCATGGCAGTCATGCCGCCCCTTAATCTGGAAGATCAGAAGATTCGTCAGTTGATTGAAAACACATGGACTGTCACTCAGGGAGAACTGCAGGAATGAAATCTTACATCAAATTTATCGTTGTTCTGTTCGGGCTGTTGTTGGTCGCTGGCGGCTGCAGTCATCTGCATGTCGATCTTGATTCCCACTGGCGTTTGTCCTCTGATGCGCGTGTGGCCGTTGTTGTTGAGCAGCCACCGTCTGAAGTTTCTGTTGCACAGGTAACCGATACCGTCTATGGGCTCGGATGGCAAAAGCCTTCCGGAGATAACCTTGACGCCCAGTTATTGTGCCGCTGGCAACGGGTTGTCGATCTGACTGAAGATAGTCAACAGACACAAACCGTTAAAAGTTTCCATGCGCGTCTTCTTAATGCCGAAAACGGTCAACTGCTCGGTGTGGCGGATTATTTTTACGCCGACGGAGAAATGGATATGTGGACAGGGGTCGAAAAAGCCCTGAAACAATTGTATCAACAGATTACTGTTCAACCGGCGACTGTGATGGCGTCAAAGGAAGCGTTGCCATCTGAACCGGTCAAGATAGATATGGCTTCTGCTGAAGGCGAGAAACCTGGTGAAGTTCACTCGTCTGCCCCTGTTCAGCAAGCTGTTGCGATTAACAAGACCTCTGAGAGTTTACAAACGTCCCCATCAGATGTCAGCGATCCGGTTGCAGAGCTGGCACCTGTTGCTCCTGCCGTTGAGGACGAGAAAGCGGAAGCTCGTGCCTCAGGAGTTGTTTACCAGTCGCAGGCCGCTCAGCCGGTGCAGCAACCAATACGGCAAAAGCAGGATTCTGCACCTGCGCAACATAACGATCCGCCGTCATCTATGGAAACGTCTCCCTGGATTCCGCGCTTTCAGGGGATGGGCCTGGAAAATTGGGGGAAAGAGGATCCCACGGAAGAGTAGGGATTTCTAGATAATTTTCTTTTGACAGCTGATGCTGGCTATGGTTGAAAAGGCACGCTTAATAAGCGTGTCTTTTTCTTCATTTTCTGCCCTCAATGAGCTAGAATTCTTTCATGTTTAATTTTTTGGGGGCTTTGTGATGACGTGGTTTGCTGCTGGTAATGCCAGAAATGTTTTTATCGATTTTCTTTGCCTTCCTCTCTTTGGGGCGTTGTTGCTTAGCCTGCTGTCGGTGTTTCAAAAGGTGTATATCGGCGCGCCGATTCTCAAGGCACAGGTCTATTTTTTCCCGGCGTTCTACGGCAGTATCGCTGGTGGCCTCGTTGGAATCTGGTCCCGGCGATTGCGTAAAGCGTTGCAAAAGCAGGTCAAGTTGCAACAGCATTATCTTGATCTTTTTGAGAACGCTTCCGACCTTATCCAATCTGTACGCCTCGACGGCACACTCATCTATGTGAATCGGGCCTGGAAAGAAACTCTCGGCTATGAGGATCAAGATCTTGAGTTGCTTAATATCTTTGATGTCATCTCCATTTCAGACCGTCCCGTCTGTCGCAACAGAGTGCTCTCACTGGTCGATGGTAAGAACATTGGTGTCATAGAAGTGACGTTCAACCGTAAAGACGGTAGTGCAGTATTGCTTGAGGGGCATATCAGTTTGCGCCAGGAACATGGCCAGCCACACAGTATCCGCGGTATTTTCAGGAATATCTCAGAGCGGAAACAGGCGGAGCAAAAGATCCACCAATTGGCCTACTATGATACGTTGACCGGATTACCCAATCGCATCCTGCTTCAGGATCGACTGATTCATGCCATTGCTGATGCCCGACGGTTTTCCCATAATCTGGCGGTGATGTTCATCGATCTTGATCAGTTCAAAAAAGTAAACGACACTCTCGGCCATTCCATTGGCGATATGCTCTTAAAAGATGCAGCTCGACGCCTGCGCGGCAGCCTGCGTGATAACGACACTGCTGCACGCCTTGGAGGGGATGAATTTGTCGTCATTCTTTCCGGTTTTAAAGATCTCAGCAATATTCCACATATCGCGCGTAAAATATTGCAGTCCTTGTCACGTCCGTATGTGCTGGCTGAACGTGAGTTAGTCGTGTCCGCAAGTTTAGGAATAGCAGTTTATCCTCAGGATGGTGACAGTGCAGAAATCTTGATGAGAAATGCTGATATGGCCATGTACGCAGCCAAGTATGACCATGGTAACCGTCATTGCTTCTTTTCTGAAGAGATGAACAAAAATGCCACGCGACAATTAGAACTGGAAGAGCAATTGCGTCATGCCCTTGTTGATAATCAGTTTGAAGTCTATTTTCAGCCTCAAGTGGATTGGCGCAATAGAGCAGTAACCGGGGTGGAAGCTCTTGTACGCTGGAATCAGACAAAAGGCGGACTTGTGCCACCAGAAGTTTTTATTCCCGTCGTTGAAAGTACCGGGCAGATTATTGCCCTGGGCGAGTGGGTTTTGCGTGAAGCCTGTATCCAGGTCTTGCAAATTCAGGAGGTATTGAATCGGGTTTTGAAGTTGTCTGTTAATCTGTCAGGGCGTCAATTGGAAGATGTTTCTTTGGTGCATAAGGTCCATAGAATTCTCAGGGAGACTGGATTCCCAGCAGAGCAATTGGAACTTGAAATCACCGAAACCATGTTAATGGATAATACGGTTTCTGCTCGACAGGCCCTTGAACAATTGAGTGAACTCGGGGTTCAGCTGGCGATTGATGACTTCGGCACGGGTTATTCGTCTTTAAATTATCTCAATACGTTTCCTTTACAACGGCTTAAAATCGATAAATCCTTTCTTGTTAACGTGATGCACAATGACAACCATGCCGCCATTGTCGCGACGATTATTTCGATGGCAGAGACCTTGGGGCTTCGTGTGATCGCTGAAGGGGTTGAAACCATGGAGCAGGTTAGCTTCTTGAATGATCTTGGCTGTAAGGATATGCAGGGATTCTTGTTTTCAGGTCCGCTGCCACGACGGGATATCGAGCCTCTGCTCAGTCAGGAGTGGCCGTTTCATTGATCATCGCGGTGAGAGCCCCCTTTGATCTTTGTGTGCTCATTATTCTGTAGCTCAGTAAGCTCGCCCAGAGATAGAAGTCTCGCGGATTATTTTCTCCTTTGACTGTCACGTCCTAAAATACGTTGACAGTTATTCCTAAGCCACCTCCCCCATGGAGGTGGCTTTCTTATGTACTTCTTCCGGTGTTTGCATATTCAAGCTAAGGTGTGGACGTAGGCGATTGTAAATAGCAACCGATTCGCGAACCAAGTCCTTCAGTTCCTGCAAATCACGGCACTTAAACAACAAAAACTCTTGCTTCAGAATTCCGTTTACCCTCTCAGCCAAAGCATTTTGATAACAATCGTAACCATCTGTCATGGATGGCGTTATATCATGACGCTTCAGCTCTTCCTGATAGATCGATGAGCAATACTGTAATCCTCTATCGGAATGGTGCAGCAACGATTTATCCGTCTGGCGTTGTCTGGCTGCTTGACGTAATGCCTTGACAACACTTTCTGCACGTAGATTGTCACTGACCTCATACCCCATGATTTTGCGGCTATAAGCATCAGTAACCAGCGATAGATAATGAACCCCTTCATCTGTTTCAACGTACGTGATGTCACTGACAAAGACTTGTTCAGCCCGATTGATATCCTGACTCGTGAGAAGATTCGGATATTTTTTCATCCAGTGACTGCTCTGCGTGGTCTTGATGAATCGCTTGACCGGTGGAACCAACAGCCGATGCTCTCGTAAATAATCAAAAAATCCATCCCGACCTAATTTGATGCTATGAGCATTAAATTTCGGTTTCAGCAGTGAGTACAGCTTGCGACCGCCCAACCTCGGCATGAACCGTCGCAACTCCATCACCATCTCTTTGACGGGAGCCAGCTCTGTGTTGCGCTGCTGGGTGCGTCTTTCTCTTTGATAAACGGCCTGCCGACTGATGCCAAGAAGCTTGCAAGCGCGGCTTAAACTTAGCCCTTTGTATTTTTGAATGCGTCTCGCTCCTTGGCAATATACTTTTTTCTCAAACTCATTCCGTGCTCAGAATCCAGGATATCAACAACTTCATTCAAAAGCAGATTGCGAAGACGTTCATCTTCAAGTTCGCGCTCAAGTCGCTTTATCTTCTGGGCAGGGGTCTCTTTGGCTTTGGGAGTTTTGGGCATAGCGAGCCTCACTGGCTGGGTCCAATCTAACTTTCCGTGCTTTCTTAACCATGTTAACACGGTTGAGCGACCCTGGATGCCATAGATCTTCTGGGCCTGCTTGTAGGTCATATCGCCTTTTTCTACGGCATCAACAACCTGCAATTTAAAGCCCATTGTGTAATCTCGTTGAGTCCGCCGACTCCGCTTGCTCTCTACTTTGTCCATAAATAAGTCTCCAATGTGTAAACTTATTTCAGGACGGGACAGACAGACAAGAAAAGCCAGGGTTGCTTAGCAACCCTGGCTTTTTATTTCCGAAAAAAGAAATCGTTCTTACAGTGCGTCGATGATGGCGTTCAGGGTCGCACTTGGACGCATTGCCGCGCTTGCTTTGTCAAAATCAGGCTTGAAGTAACCACCGATGTCAACCGGTGAACCTTGGGCTGCCAGCAGTTCTTCGTTGATCTTGGCCTCATTAGCTTCGAGGTCTGCAGCAACTTTTGCAAACTTGGCTTTCAGCTCAGCGTTTTTGTCTTGAGCTGCCAGGGCTTTGGCCCAGTACAGAGCAACGTAGAAGCTGCTGCCACGGTTGTCAATCTCATTGACCTTACGGGAAGGTGCTTTTTCATTGAGCAGGTAATCCGTGACGGCTGCATCCAAAGCATCGGCAAACAGCTGAGCTGTTTCGTTGCCCGTTGAATTGGCAATGTGCTCTAAAGAAGGAACCAGAGCGCAGTATTCACCCAGGGAGTCCCAACGCAGGTGACCTTCTTTGAGGAACTGCTCAACGTGCTTAGGAGCAGAACCGCCTGCGCCTGTTTCAAATACGCCACCACCTTGCAGCAGAGGAACAATGGAGAGCATACGAGCACTGGTGCCCAGTTCCAAGATCGGGAACAGGTCGGTGAGGTAGTCACGCAGGGCGTTGCCTGTAACCGTAACGGTATCTTCACCACGACGGCTACGGTCACAAGCCAGTTGCATGGCATCGTCCGGAGTCATGATGCGGATGTCCAGACCGGTGGTGTCGTGGTCTTTAAGGTACATTTCAACTTTGGCGATGATCTGTGCATCGTGGCCACGCTTGGGGTCGAGCCAGAAGACAGTCGGTGCACCAGTTGCCTTAGCGCGAGAAACGGCCAGTTTAACCCAGTCGCGGATTGACTCATCTTTGGTCTGGCAAGAACGGAACACATCGCCAGTTTCAAGGGTTTGCTCAAGGATTACGCTGCCTGTAGCGTCATCAATGACTTGGATTTTACCGTCGCCAGGAGAGTAGAAAGTTTTGTCGTGTGAACCGTACTCTTCAGCTTTTTTCGCCATCAGACCAACGTTGGAAACAGCACCCATGGTGGCAGGATCGAATTGACCATTTTTCTGGCAATCTTCAATCACGGTTTGGTAGATGGTAGCATAGCAACGGTCGGGAATCATGGCGACAGTGTCTTGCAGCTCATCTTGCAGATTCCACATGCGACCGCCATCACGAACAACAACCGGCATAGACGCATCGATAATCACATCGTTCGGCGCATGCAGGTTGGTGATGCCACGACGGGAGTCAACCATGGCCAGGGCCGGACGGTCTTTGTAGACGTCCATAATGGCCGCTTCGATCTCTTCGCGTTGTGCATCAGGCAGACGCTTGAGCTTGGCATAAACATCGCCCAGACCGTTGCTGACGTTAACGCCGATCTCTTCAAAGACAGAACCATATTTTTCAAAGACATCTTTGTAGAAGACTTTGACGCACTGACCGAAGATATAAGGGTCAGAGATCTTCATCATGGTTGCCTTCATGTGCAGAGACAACAGCACGCCGTCTTTTTTCGCTTCTTCAATCTGCTGAGCAAAAAACTCACGGACTGCAGCCATGCTCATTGACGAAGAATCAATCACTTCACCTTCAAGTACAGGCATGTTGGCTTTCAAAACTTTTTCGCTGCCATCATTGCCGACAAATTTGTAAGTGAGGGTCGTGTCTTTGTCCATGGTGACAGACGTTTCACTGGCGTAAAAATCGTTGGCATTCATGTGTGCCACACGAGTTTTAGAATCCGCAGGCCAATCTTTCATCATGCGATGAGGATTTTTTTGAGCAAATTTCTTAACAGATGCAGCCGAACGGCGGTCAGAGTTACCTTCACGCAGAACCGGGTTTACCGCACTGCCCAAGCATTTGGAGTAACGTGCTTGCAGCTCTTTTTCTTCATCAGTTTTAGGCTCTTCAGGATAGTCGGGAACATCGTAGCCCTTTTCCTGAAGTTCCTTGATTGCTGCTTGAAGTTGAGGGATAGAAGCACTGATGTTCGGCAGTTTAATAATGTTTGCCGAAGGATCCTGAGTAAGCTCACCCAGTTGTGTCAGGTAGTCAGCAACCTTTTGCTCATCTTTCAGCTTCTCAGGGAAGTTGGCAAGAATACGACCAGAAAGGGAAATGTCGCGTGTTTCAACATCAACACCAGACCCTTTGAGGAATTTTTGGACGATAGGCAGCAGAGCATATGTAGCTAATGCCGGTGCTTCATCAATTTCTGACCAGATAATCGTGGACATGATCTCTCCTTAGTGGTGAATACAGTAACGCTCAATCTCGAGGTGGTGCACTGTCACAGCATTTAACTCCCTGAAAGGTAAACCACGTTCAGATGAGTGCTGTATAAGCATCGATAAAAATGTTAAGCGATGCTAGGAGATGAGTCGTTGGTGAGTGTGCAAGGACAGGTAGGCGTCATGGGGCTGGCAAAAATGCCGTTCAACATCCCAGGGTCCTGACATGTCCAGCAAGCTTCCATGGATATATGTTAAAACGGCCCGGAGGACGAATCCTCCGGGCGGATAGTGCATGTTACAATTGGAGCGGTGATTAAACCGTCCAGGTGTGACCGTCTTGCATAACCTGGTCAACGGTGCGACCACGCTTGGCTTTAACAGCAGCAACCTGCTCATAAACCATGTCGTCGTAGGTTTTTTTGCTGTCGTCAGCGTAGATGATGCCAAGTGCCAGAGGCAGGCCAGCGTCAGGGCGCATGCCTGTCAGTACGGATGCCAGTTCAGCATTCTTCTCGTCGTGAACCAGAATGTCAGATTCAGCAACATCAGCCACTTTAGCAGCTTTGATTTTGAAGCCGTCTTGAACCAGGCAGTACTGGCTTTCGGTGCCGAAGATCATCTTTTCACCATCCTTGAGGATGATGTAGTAATCAGCGCCGGTTTCTTTATCGGTCAGCTGGTTGTGGGCACCGTCATTATAAATGACGCAGTTGGCATAGATTTCCATCATGCTGAAACCTTTGTGCAGTGCACCACGGGTACAGATCTCTTCAGACAGCTTCATTTGAGCGTCCAGGCCGCGTGCAACAAACGTTGCACCGAGACCCATCGCAACCTTCAGAGGAGCCATCGGGTAATCGATAACGCCGTAAGGAGAGGTCTTGGAAATCTGGCCCATCTCCGAAGTCGGAGAGTACTGACCTTTGGTCAGGCCGTAAATCTTGTTGTTGATCATCACGTAATTCAGGTTGATGTTACGACGAATTGCGTGGATGAAGTGGTTACCACCAATGGCCGTGGAGTCGCCGTCACCAGAGATGACCCAGACGTCCAGCTTGGGATTACCAACTTTAACACCGGAAGCGATGGCAGCAGCACGACCGTGGATGGTGTGCAGACCGTAAGTTTCCATGTAGTAAGGGAAACGGCTGGAGCAGCCGATACCGGAAACAATAGCCACCTCGTCACGGGGCTTGCCAGCTGCAACCATACCCTGACGGACAGCGTTCATGATGGCGTAGTCACCACAACCCGGGCACCACTTAACCTCAGCAGCAGAGGCGAAATCTTTTTTAGTCAGTTCTGCCATGATTTATTCTCCTAACATTTCGTTGACTTTGTCGATAACCTCATACTCGCGGAACGGGTCGCCCTGAACCTTGGAGAGAGATTGTACGTCAACCAGGAACTTGGCGCGCAGCAGCAGGCTCAGTTGGCCCATGTTGAGTTCAGGAACCAGAACTTTGTCGAAGCGGCTGATGATGTCGCCCAGGTTCGGCGGGAACGGCCAAACCCAACGCAGGTTAACACCGGAAACCGATTTGCCGTCAGCGATGAGACGGTCAACAGCACCTTTAACCGCACCATAAGTACCACCCCAGCTGATAACCAGAACTTTACCGGAGTCAGCACCGTTGATCTCTGCCTCAGGCAGTACAGCGGCCAGGTTGTCAACTTTGGCTTTACGGATTTCAGTCATTTTCTGGTGGTTCATCGGGTCATGGCTAACGGCGCCGGACTCGTTTTTCTCCAGAGAGCCGATACGGTGCTGGCAACCTTTCGTGCCGGGGATCGCCCAGTCACGTGCCAGAGTCTCAGGATCACGCTTGTAAGACATGTAGGTCTCACCAGGATGATCTTCCGGTTTCCACAGGTTGACGTAAGGAGTGAGGTCTTCGAGCTCATCCAAGGTCGGTACTTTCCACGGGCAACTACCTTGACCGATGTAGCCGTCAGTCAGGACGATAACCGGGGTACGGTATTTCAAAGCAATTTTAGCGCCTTGGAAGGTTGCGTCAAAGCAGTCTGCCGGGCTGTTGGCCGCGATGATCGGCATATAGCTGTCGCCGTTGCGGCCGAACATGGCTTGCAGCAGGTCAGATTGCTCAGTTTTGGTCGGCAGGCCAGTACAGGGACCGCCACGCTGAACGTTAACGATAACCAAAGGCAGTTCCAGGATCAGAGCCAGACCGGCAGCTTCAGTTTTCAGCGCCAGACCAGGACCTGAGGTCGTGGTAAAGGCCAGGTTGCCAGCGTAAGCAGCACCGATTGCACAGCAGATACCTGCGATTTCGTCTTCCATCTGCATGGTAACGAGATCCAGATCTTTGAACTCTGATGCATAGTGCAACAGGTCAGTTGCCGGAGTGATCGGGTAAGAACCGATGAACGGTTGCAGGCCCGCTTTGGCACCAGCTGCAGCAATGGCCAGCGCCGCAGCGTCATTACCGGTGATGTTGCGGTACAGACCTTTTTCGATCTGAGCAGCACCCAGGTCATAACGCTCTTGGAACATGATGGTGGTTTCACCATAGTTTAAACCAGCTTTAAATGCTTTGGTGTTGGCTTCAGCGATTTGCGGCTTGGGTTTCTTAGCGTTAGGGCCGAATTTCTCATCGATAAAGTCGAGAACCAGCTGAGGAGTCTTGTTGAACAGCCAGCACAGAACACCCATGGTGAAGAAGTTTTTGCAACGATCTTTAGCGGCGTTAGGCATATCCATGTCAGCCAGGGCTTCACGCACCAGGGTGAACATCGGGATTGCTTTAACGTCGAAGCCGTCAAAAGTTCTATCTTCGAGAGGATTGCTCTCGTAACCAACTTTTGTATAGGCTTTTTCTGTAAAAGAGTCGGAGTTAGTGATGATCATGCCACCGGGCTTGACGAACTTGGCACTGTGCTTAACCGCAGCAGGGTTAAAAGCGACCAGTACGTCCGGAGCGTCTCCAGCAGTGTAGATCTTGTGGTCACCCAGACACATCTGGAAACCGGAAACACCAGCAATGGTACCGGCCGGAGCACGGATTTCCGAAGGATAGTCGGGAAGGGAGTTAACATCGTTACCGTCCAAAGCAGCCAGGGCGGTAAGCTGGTTACCGATGAGCTGCATGCCGTCACCGGAGTCACCGGTGAATTTCACGACAATTTGCTCAGCACTCGTGAGTTTTGCGTTCTCTGCCATACTGTCTCCTGTGTAAAAAGAGATGTTTTAAGAAATTATGCTGCGCTTACAGCAATCAAACATCGTCATTTGCTCGTCGCAAACTGTATACACCAATTGTATACAATATGCAATATACAATGTGCAAGCACAGAGATGCGTAAGATAAAATAAAATATCACATCCGTTGAGTCTGGCTAAAACAGTGTTAGGGAGTGTAAAAAAGGAGAGGGGTTTTTTTAAGAAAGTCCTTATGCTCTCAGACACTGACAAAGCAACAAGGGCAATGTTGCCATTGCCCTTGTTGGGTTGATTCAACTTTGCATGAAGTTGATTAGCTGTTCAGGATGTCTGCCATGTCCGGCAGGATGCTAGGCAGCTCATCAATCAGGCCTTTAACGGCAGCAACAGAGTTGTCGAACAGGGCTTGCTCTTCTGCGTCCAGTTCAAATTCCATGATGCCTTCAACGCCGCCAGCACCCAGAATACAAGGAACGCCAACGTAGTAGTTGTCTACGCCGAACTCACCAGTGAGAAGAGCGCAGGTAGGCAGAACACGCTTCTGGTCGCGCAGGATGGCTTCAGCCATAGCGATCGCAGAAGAAGCCGGGCTGTAGAATGCAGAACCGTTGCCGAGCAGTTTAACGACTTCGCCACCGGCAGCTTTAGTGCGCTCTACCATGGCGGTCATGACTTCTTGAGCTTTAGCTGCATCGCCATATTTGCGAATCAGTTGTTCCATAACGGGAACACCGTTGACGTTGGCGTAGCGAACGATAGGAACCATGGTGTCGCCATGACCGCCGAGAACCATAGCGTTGACGTCGCGAACGGAAACGCCCAGTTCCCAAGCGATGAAAGAGCAGAAACGGTTGGAGTCGAGAACGCCAGCTTGGCCCATAACGCGCTCAGGCGGGAAGCCGGTAACTTTCTGGCACAGGGTAACCATGGCGTCCAGAGGGTTGGAGATGATGATAACGAAAGCTTCCGGAGCGTACTCTTTGATACCTTCAGAAACTTGCTTCATGATTTTGGCGTTAACGCCCAGCAGGTCGTCGCGGCTCATGCCCGGTTTGCGGGGCAGGCCAGCGGTAACGATAACAACGTTGGAACCGGCGATGTCGGCGTAGCTGTTGGTGCCTTTCAGCTCTACGTCGAATTGGTCAACGCGTGCTACCTCGGCGATGTCAAGCATTTTACCTTGAGGCATGCCTTCGACGATGTCAAACAGAACAACGTCGCCCAGCTCGCGCAGAGCGCAGAGTTGTGCCAGTACGCCACCAATTTGACCACCACCGATCAATGAAATCTTAGCTCGTGCCATGTGTCTCTCCTCCAAATCAAAAAAATGAATAAAACCCGAAACAACACCCGTTGTTTCGGAACGCGGAAACAAGTGCCCGAATTTGTTGAAAACACATTTGTTTTCTCTCCGACAGGCGACTTCATAAAACGAGTCTGAGTCTATACTACAAGCGACGTATACAGTATGCAAAACCCCGATAGCTGTCAAGAAAAATTACCATGACTTTTTCAGGGTGCAAGCTGAAAAGTTATTGTCCTACGGGAGAAAAATTCCTGAGCGTCGAGCTGTCTCGCGAGCCGATTCCTTCTCCTCTTCGGTGATGTTTTGAGGAACGCTGAGAATCTGGCCAGGAAAGATCTGGCGTGGGTCTTTGATCTGGTCGCGGTTAGCACGATAGATCAATGGCCAGAGCAAACCTTCGCCATAAATTGTCGGGCGTGCAGCAATGGCATAAAGGTTTTCACCGGAGCCGACACGGTATTCCGTTGCCCGGATGATCGGTGCCTCCGTGTGAGTTATGACGTTGTGAGCCATCTCTTGTGATGGCAGAGGTGGTGGGGGGGCAACTGTTGGAAACGTGGCAACAGATGTGTGGATCCGCTCTTTCACGTCCTGAAGGCGTTGTTGTGACTTTAGGGTGTCACAATACGCGAGATAATGCTGAATAGACTGACGTTGTTCTCTGGATTTATTTTTAGCGGTAACAGCCCAGCGCGAAGCTTGTTGTAATGCGCTGATCGCTTCGTTTGTTTGATTGTTGTCTAAAAGGAGCTCGCCACGAGCCAGGTCGGAGGTTGCTTGTTGAAGCTCTGTGGAGGCATAACTCTGGGCGCCCTCATTGCGAGCGGTTTCAACGGCTTCACGGGCCAGGTGCAGTTCGATTGGTGGACTGCTTGCACAGCCGGCCATCAGTCCGGCTGTGCACAGTACCATCAGAATTCCACGATAAATGGGGCTCATCGAGTTGCCTCAGGAAAGGTTCCCCCGTTGGAGGAACACGTCAGTTACTCTTTCTTGCGGGTGCGTAAACGAATGGACAGTTCCTGAAGCTGTTTATCGTCAACCTCTCCCGGCGCACCAGACAGCAGGCAGGTGGCTTTCTGTGTTTTGGGGAAGGCAATGACGTCACGGATGGAGTCGGACCCCGTCAGGATCATAACCAGTCGGTCAAGTCCAAAGGCCAGACCGCCGTGTGGGGGCGCGCCATACTCCAACGCATCAAGAAGGAAACCAAATTTCTCGCGTGCCTCTTCTTCGCCGATGCCGAGCAGGTTAAACATTTTGCTTTGAATGGTTTGGTCGTGGATACGGATACTGCCGCCACCAATCTCCGAGCCGTTGAGAACCAGGTCATACGCTTTGGCGCACGCTTTGCCCGGATCGCTGTCAAGTAAGGCAAAATCTTCATCGCGCGGTGCGGTAAATGGATGGTGCACCGCGACATGACGTTTGGCTTCACCGTCCCATTCCAGCAGCGGGAAGTCGGTAATCCAGACGAATTTATAGTCTTCTTTACTGGCCAAGCCAAGTTTTTGTCCCAAATGGCCGCGCAGACGTCCCAGAGATTCATTGGTGATGCCGGCTGTGTCAGCGACGAACATCAGCAGGTCGCCCAGCTGAGCATCCAATGCTTGATTGATCTTTTCCAGCTCTTCAGGGGTAAAGAATTTTGCAATCGGTGATTGCCAGCCATCTTCAGTCATTTTGACCCAGGCCAGACCTTTGGCGCCGTAGATTTTGACGAAATCGGTCAGGTCGTCGAGGTCTTTGCGTGAGAATGTCGCACAGCCTTTGGCATTGATTGCTTTCACTTTGCCACCGTTTTTCACGGCATCGGCAAAGACTTTAAAACCACAGCCATCGACTAGGGTCGAGAGCTCGACAAGCTCAAGATCGAAACGCAGATCCGGGTTGTCAACGCCGAAGCGGTCCATGGCTTCGGCATAGGTCATGCGTGCCATAGGGGTCGCCACATGAACACCGATGGTTTCTTTGAAGACGCGGGCGATCATGTTTTCCATGACGGTCATGACGTCGTTGGTGTCAACGAAACTCATCTCGCAGTCGATCTGAGTGAATTCGGGCTGGCGGTCGGCACGCAGGTCCTCGTCACGGAAGCACTTGACGATCTGGCAATAACGGTCGTAACCAGAGACCATCAGAAGCTGCTTGAACAGCTGCGGGCTTTGGGGTAAGGCAAAAAATTGACCGCTGTTGACCCGGCTCGGCACCAGGTAGTCACGAGCACCTTCCGGGGTGCTTTTGGTGAGAACCGGAGTTTCGATTTCAAGGAAACCCTGCTCGTCGAGATAGCTGCGTACGGTCCGCGTGACCTTGTGACGCAGAATCATGTTCTTCTGCAGGGCCGGACGGCGCAGGTCGAGATAGCGATGCTTGAGACGGATGTTTTCCGCGACATCGACGTAATCGTCGAGCATGAACGGCGGTGTTTTGGACACGTTGAGGATGCGCAGTTCGCTGACTTCAACCTCAACTTCACCGGTTTTCATTTTCGGATTAACCGTCCCTTCGGGACGCGGTGAAACCTTGCCTTTGACGGCGACGACAAACTCATTGCGTACCTTGTCGGCTTTTTCGTGTGCTTCCGGATCACGGTCCGGATCCAAAGCCAATTGGGTGATGCCTTCGCGGTCACGCAGGTCAATAAAAATCAGGCCACCGTGGTCACGGCGGCGTTGAACCCAGCCCATCAGGCAAACTTCATTGCCGATGTCTGCGCTGCTGAGGTCACCACAATAATGGGTTCTTTTCCAGTTTCCGAGTGCGTCGTTCAAGGGTTGATCCTCCCGATAAGTATTGTATGGCAAGCCACTCAAGCGTGGCTTGGCTTTTTTATTGCATCGGCCTGCTGAAAACTTTCAGCAGGTCAAGATGCCAAACATGACATTATAGCGATGTTGTCGTAGCTCCGTCAAGCAGGGGCCACAGTTCCTCTAGCAACTGATCCAGTTTGACCTCTTGCTGCTCACCATCCGCCATGTGCTTGAGTTGTGCACTTCCGGCCGACAGTTCATTGTCACCGATCATAATCGTGTAACGGCAGTTCAGTTTGTCAGCACGGCGCAGCTGAGCTTTGAGGCTTTTGCCGGTGAAATCCATCTCCGCATAAATGCCCTCTCGTTGCAGCTGGTGAAGGACTTCAAACGCAAATGTTTCAGCTTCTTTACCCAAGGTCGCCAGAAAAAGTGCCGGCGGCGGCGTTTCAATCTTCTTGTCCTGTAACAACAGCACCAGGCGCTCAACACCCATCGCAAAGCCAATGCCGGGAAGAGAGGGGCCACCGAGTTCTTCAACCAGGCCGTCATAGCGTCCACCGGCGGCAACTGCGTTTTGAGCTCCGAGGTTATTGGTTACCATCTCAAAAGTGGTTTTGGTGTAGTAGTCAAGACCTCGTACCATCCGGTCATTGATTGAATAGGCAGTTCCCAGCTGATTCAGGCACTGTTGTACTGTGGCAAAATGGTCGTCACACTCGGTGCACAGGTGGTCAAGTACGGATGGTGCGCCCTGGGTCGCTTCCTTGCACGTCTTGGATTTACAATCGAGGACTCGCAAGGGATTGGTGGCATAGCGACGCTGACAATCCGGACACAACTGATCGAGGCGTTGTTGCAGAAAATCAATCAGTGTCTGCCGATAGGCGGGGCGACATTTGGGGCAGCCCAGAGAATTGATCTGTAGACTGACGTCGGTCAGACCGACGGCTTCAAAATAATGGCTGAGCATGGCCAAGACCTGGGCATCCATGCGCGGATCATCAATGCCGATGATCTCTGCACCAATTTGATGAAACTGGCGGTAGCGGCCTTTCTGGGGACGTTCATAGCGGAACATCGGTCCCATATAATAAAGTTTAGACACCTGGTCGAGGTTGAACAGTTTATGCTGGATAAAGGAACGCATAACCGGTGCCGTTCCTTCTGGCCGCAGGGTCAGGGAATTGTCGCTTTTGTCGTTAAACGTGTACATCTCTTTTTCGACAATATCCGTGGTTTCACCGATGGAACGGCAGAACAGCTCTGTCTTTTCAACCACGGGAACGCGAATTTCCTGACAGCCATAGGTCGAGAAAATGCGACGTGCGGTTTCTTCTAAGAACTGCCAGGTGGCGATCTCGTCCGGCAGAATATCGTTCATCCCTTTGATTCCGGTTATGCTCACAAGTGACTCCTTTGAAAAGCGTGTTTTCCACCATCGGGTGGAGGGATTCCCTTTAATACAGGATTTGCTGACACATGGGAAGCCCCGGAGAAAAAAAACTCATCCATGTGGCCTTTGATCGTGTGATGGCTGATGAGAACGCCGCTGATCCTGATCGTCCGATTCGCTGATTTGCAGGCAAGTGGTAAATGGGGCGGCCCTTTTTGAACGTCGCTTGCGTTGTGTTATGGCCAGGGGAGCGGAGAAGTGAGTCTGTCCGCCTGCCATCCGTTGTTGGAGCCGCTCAGTCGCACGGAACCGTCTCGGTCGGTGCGGATTAATGTTGCGCGGATTGCCCCGACGGCGTCAAGCACCTCCGTGTGAGGAAAGTGATAACGATTGTGATAGCCGACCGTGGCAATGGCCCAGTTGGGCTGAAGAGTACTCAGTAGCAGAGTCGGAGTGCTGTGGCGGCTGGCATGATGAGGCAGCTTGATGACGTCAACCGGACCGGATGGCGGCGCGTGCAGAAGCTGATCGACCCCGCGTTTCTCCAAATCTGCGCACAGCAGCACGCCTTGATTATTGTCCCGGGCATAAACCACCAGTGATTGGTCATTTTTATTGTCGGCATCGGGGGCAACAAAGACACTCATGTGCCGTCCTGCTTGATTCTTGACGGTTGTCCATCCCGGCGAAAAACAGCGCACCGGGATGTGTTTTGTCTGAATCACCTGTTGCAAGCTGGGGTGGCATTGCTCCAACGGAGCCGAGCACCAAAACCCATCCACCGAGAAATGATCAAGAATGTAGACAAGCCCCTTGCGATGGTCGGGATGGTCATGAGTGAGAATCACGGCGGTGAGATGGTCTACGCCAAGTCGGCCCAGTGCCGGTGCGATCAACCGCTCTCCGACATCAAATGTCTCACTGTATAACCCGCCGCCATCGATCAGATAGGTTGTACCATCAGCATGTTGCAGGAGAAGACTGTCCCCTTGGCCGACGCTCAATGTTGTAAGTTGCAGGCCTGAAGGCAGCGGCACAAGCAGGAATACGATCAGCGCGACTAAAAGTGTCATGGCGATGCCACACAGGGCTTGGCGATGATGACGGGCCAGCAGCAGAAGGAGACAAAGGCAGATGCCACCAATAATGATGTGCTGCGAGATCGTCAGATAGAGGGGGCGTGCGCTCAGCATTCCCCGGCTGAGGGTGTTCGCAGCAGCAAGGGTGCCGTCGAGAACGTTAGCGGCAGCTGCAAATAAAAGCGTGACACCGGGAAGCTCCAGGGACAGTAGGACCGTTGCTATAAGCGTCAGGGGCAGGGTGACCAGCCCGATCAGGGGCACGGCAAATATGTTGTTGATCACCGCAGCTGGAGCGAGAAGATGGAAGTGCCATAACGCAATGGGTAACGTTGCCAGTGTTGCTGTCAGGCTTACCAGTGCGGGTAAGGTTAGCCAGCGTTGCCAGCGCTGTTGCTGCCAATGTTGCCACCTTGGCATGACCAAGATTAATGCGGTAACTCCGGCAAAAGAGAGTTGGAACGATGCACCAAACAGGGCGAGTGGCTTGACGAGCAGGATGAACAGGGCAATGGAAGACAACAGGTCTTCAGCTCGAACCTGGCGATGGCGCATGTTGAGCCATGCCACCAAAGCGATGAGCAGTCCGGCGCGCCAGGTGGGCAGTGCGCCACCGCTAAGGACTAGATAAAAAAATAACGGTGGGAGTGTTAAAAACGGCACGGCCTGCTGCAGCGGGCACCAGAGTAGGGCACGGGTGCTGTGACGATAAAGATATTGCAGGACAAAATAAAAAAACATGGCCAACAGGCCAAGGTGCAAACCGGAGATGGCAAACAGATGTGATAGCCCAAAGCGCGCCAGCTGTTGTCGCTGGTCTCCATTCAGTCGACTTTTCTCACCCAAAACCAGACTGATCAAAAACGGTGTCTGCGGATAATCTATGCTGGCGGCAATCTTTTGCCCCAGAAGACTGCGCCAACGTTCGACCTGGACCGATGGTGAAACGTTGGCGCTCGCTTCAAGATGCTCTATTCGCGTGGTTTCCGGAATATATCCTGTTGCAAAGATTCCCGAATCGTTTAGATACAGCGGGTAGTCAAATTCTCCAGGCGTTCCAAAACGACGAGGTTTCCGTATTTTGCCATGCCAGCTAAACCGGTCGCCTGGCAAGAGTGGACAATGGCTATCGAGCAGATGGAGCCGAACGATTTCCCCCGCCAGGGGGACTGGTGTTTCCAGACGTACATCCATGCGCCAACGCTGAGGCTGCGCGTCCAGCCGAAGAACTTGGGCTGTGAACTGCTGCTCGACTGGAGGCAATGGCGCAAATGATGGTGCTACGGCCTGGTGGTAAAGGAGTTGACCGAGAAAGATGAACAGCAGCGTGCTGCCACTGAGATAAACAATGGGCCTGCCGCGCCGCAGAAAAAGAGCCATGCTCCACAGCAGCAGAGGCCAGAGAATAAAGGCCCCAGGCAAACGCAGGCCGTTGCCGGCCAATAGAACCCCGAGGCTGTAGCTAGCCAATAAGGGCCAGCTTGCTCTCTGATGATGGGACAGGGACATGGGGCAACCTTGGCGCAGGAGGAAATGAAATTAACTTAATAATATTATTATAAGTTAATTTTTGACGCAAGGTTGATGTGGCTAGAACATAAAACGGCGCATGCTGATATTGAGTAACAGTCCGGTGCCGATCATGGTGGTTACCATACAGGTTCCTCCGTAGGAAAAGAGTGGTAACGGTACCCCGACCACCGGCAACAAGCCGATGACCATGCCGAGATTGACAATAATATGCCAGAAAATCATGGCAGTCACCCCGATGGCCAGATACATGCCAAAGCTCGATCCCGCTTTGCGAGCAATCAAAATGCCCCATAGAACGATCATTAGATAGAGCGCGAGCAACAGAAGGGAACCGGCCAGCCCCCACTCTTCGGCAAACACGGAAAAGGCGAAGTCGGTATGGCGTTCAGGGAGAAAGGACAGTTGGGATTGCGTCCCTTGCATGAACCCTTTACCCCAGAAACCGCCACTGCCGACGGCTATTTTCGACTGGATGATGTGGTAGCCGGTGCCGAGAGGATCGCGCTCGGGATTGAGAAACGTGCGGATGCGGTCCTTTTGGTAGCCGTGGAGCAAAAACCAGCCGCCAACCATCGACAGAAGCCCGCCGACGCCTAAAACGATCAGGGCAGAGCGACGGATGCCTGAAAACAGTGCCATCGTCACGCCAATGAACATCAGTAACATGGCAGTGCCGAGGTCCGGTTGTTTCATGATCAACAACACGGGGAGCCCAAGAAGTAAACCCGGAGCCCAGAGCTCTTTGAGCTGATATCCGTCGGGCTGTTCGTTACGGCTGAAGTAGGCGGCCAACGCAATGATCAGAACCAGCTTGGTAATTTCGCTGGGCTGCAGATTAAACAGGCCCAGGTCGATCCAGCGCGTGGCACCCATGCTGGTTTTGCCAAATAGCAACACGCCTGCCAGTAGAGCCATGCAGCCGAGATAGCCGTAAATGCCGAGATATTCAAGATGTCGATAATCAAACAGCGCAACGGCAAAGGCAATCAATAAGCCCAGTCCCAGCCAGTAAACCTGTTTAAGGTAGATTGGTGTGCCGGAGAGATTCCAGGTAGAGGTGGAACTGTACAGGTTTAGAATGCCGATGCCCGCAGCGACAAGAACCAGGCCCAGTAGAATCCAGTCAATATTTGATACCAATCGGCGGTCAAACAAAGTGCTCTCCGTTATTCTTCGTCAGCCGGTGTTTGCACTTCCGGACCCGGCGAAATATTGAAGTAATGTTCAAAGATCTGTCGGGCAATCGGGCCTGCCGCGCTACCGCCATGTTGGCCGTGCTCAACGATAACGGCGATGGCAATTTGCGGATCATCTGCCGGGGCGTAGGCCACAAACAGCGCGTGGTCGCGCAGGCGATATTCAATCTCTTCAGGACTTTGTTTTTCGCCGCTTTCCGAGTCTTCCTGAAGTTTGACGACCTGAGCCGTACCGGTTTTTGCAGCAATCTTGACATCCGCCAGCCAGCTGGATTTACCTGTGCCGCGAGGATGATTGACAACCTCTTCCATCCCCTGTTTGACGGGTTGCAATAAGGCATCATCAATGTTAGCCCGATGGAGAACGACCGGTTCATTTTCTTTTAAGGTATGACCGCTGTAGTCGGTAATCCGGCGCACCAGCTGTGGCTGGTAGAGCGTACCGCCATTGGCGATCGTTGCGGTCATGACCGCCAGTTGCAGCGGCGTGGCGAGAACGTAGCCCTGGCCAATGGCGGCAATCACGGTTTCACCTTTATACCACGAGGCACCGTAACGCCGATGCTTCCAGTTTTTGTCGGGAATCAGTCCTGACTTTTCGTTGTCCAGCGGCAAGTCAAAATCACGCCCCATGCCCAGTTCCCGTGCCATGGCAGACATTCGTTCGATGCCGAGGCGCAAAGAAATTTCATAAAACCAGACGTCACAACTTTCTCGTAGCGCTTTTTTTAAATTGGTCGGGCCGTGACCGGTTTTTTTCCAGCAGCGGAAATCGCGTGTACCAAGAGAGATGCGACCTTCACAGTCAATGACCTCATCCGGCGTCACCACACCGGCGCGTAATGCCGCCAGTGCCGTCACCATCTTGTAGGTTGAGCCTGGAGGGTATTGGCCGCTGATTGCTTTGGCCTGCAGTGGATGATCGGGGTTTTTAACCAGAGCGTCCCATTCCTCTTGACTGATGCCACGGGCAAACAGGGCCGGATCAAAAGCAGGGCGGCTGACCATGGCCAGAATGTCGCCACTGTTGACGTCCAGAACCACCGCGGCTCCGGCCTGTTCGTCAAACGCCTCTTCCGTCGCCAATTGAAGGTCGCGGTCAAGTGTCAGATACACGCTTTTGCCGGGTAGCGGTTCCTCCACCTGCAGTTGACGTAGTTCTTTACCTTTGACATCCACTTCCAGCAGCCGTTCTCCGGGCTGTCCTTTCAGGAACGATTCCAGATGTTTCTCCAGGCCGCTCTTGCCGATAAATTCTCCGGCACGATAGCCGTCGAATTCGCGGCTTGCCAGCTCCTTTTCCGTGATGGCGCCGATGTGGCCAAAGAGATGTGCCGCAACTTCTCGATACGGATAGGAACGCATGGGCTGCACTTCAATGAGCATGCCGGGCAGATCAACAGAGTGTTCGGCCAACTGCTCCAAGGTGTCGCGGTCGATATCGCTTTTCAGGGGAATCGGGCGGTAGCGGGGATAGTAGCGCTTTTTGTCCCAGTCTTGCGCGAGTTCCTGCCAGTCCGTGTGAAGGTATTCGGCGAGATCTTTGAGCAGCTGCTCCTTGTCCGTCACCTCCTGGCGGAGAACGGAGACCGTGAAGGAAGGGCGGTTATCGACCAGTAGCAGGCCGTTTCGGTCGTAAATGGTGCCACGCGGTGCAGCAATCGGGATGTAGCGGGTGCGGTTTTTCTGTGATTGCAGCTGGTAGCGTTCACCGCTGATAATTTGCAGATACCATAAGCGCATGGCCAGCAGGGCAAAAAAGAAAATGGCCGCCAGCATGAGCAGTTCGAAGCGTCGTTTTCGACGGATATCATCCGGCTTGGGACTGTTCAGAGCCATGGCCGACTACCCCGAATGCCGAAGAAGGCTGGGTTGTTTTGCCGTTTTGGGACGACTGAGAAACGGTGTTGCAACCAGAACCGCCAACAAATTGAGCAGCAATTGCACGGGGAGCTGAAAGAGAACGATATGCCAGCCCTGATCGGCATCGGCAAAAAAGAGCAAGGTCGCTACCAGGAGAACATCGTGGGCTGCAGTGCCGAGAACCGCGGCAAAAAACATCACGGCAGCATTGTCGCGATTGAGTTGACGTCCGCCAAGAAAGGTTGCACAGAACACCAGCAACAGAATGAGGCCGTAGAGGCCAAACGTGGTGCCGCTGAAAACATCAAGCAGGCAGCCCAGCAGCCATGACGTAAACGCCCCTTGGAGTGGCGTCTCGTGAATACCAAGATAAAGGGTAAGAATCAGCACGAGATCCGGTCTTGGTCCATTGCCGACCAGTGCCGGGAACAGGGAGGTCTGCAACAGAATAAACAGCAGGCCGAGTGCCAGATGACACACCATTCGGTTCATAATGCTTCTCCCGGCAGAATTAACACATCCTCCAGACGGGTAAAGTCGACCGCGGGTGTCAGTTCAAGGGTCTGGAACAGGCCGTAATCGTGCTTGACGATTTTGGCAATAGAACCCACCGGCAGCCCTTTGGGAAAGACACCACCGGTCCCGGAGGTGACGACGGCGTCTCCCAGGGACACATCATGGCTGCGCAGAGCGTATTCAAGAGTCAAGGCATTGCCCTGGCCGCGGGCAATGCCACGAGTGCGGTTATGTTGAACCAGGACCGCGACTTCGGAAGAGGCATCAATGACCAGCAAAACACGTGACGTGCTTGACGCGCATTTGATGGTGCGGCCGACAATTCCTTCAGCAACGACAACCGGCATCCCCTCGTCAAGGCCATCATCGGTGCCTTTGTCAATGGTGATGGTTCGGAACCAGCTGGAGGCATCCACAGCAATTACCCGTGCCGGGATGGCTGGCAGCTCGGCGTTTTCAAGAAAACCCAGCAAGTTTTTCAGGCGCTGGTTTTCCAGTTCGATCTCTTGCAGATGGGTCAGACGTCCCTGTTGTTGACGGAGCTGTTCTTTGAGGGCAATGTTTTGCTGGCGAACATCCATCAGGTCGATGTAGTTATCCCAGATGGATGCTGTGTCGCGGCTGACCGCATCTATGGCGCGATAAAAAGGGCTGGCCAGTTGCAGGACGGCTTTTTCAAATAGGGAGGTGTGCTCGCGTTGGCGCAAACTGTTGGAATAAAGCAATAGCGCGCACAGCAACAGCAGGCAGAACAACAGCGCGGTCTGATATCGCTTGAGAAAGTCGCGCATGAAAAGTCTCAGGTTAAACAGCGCAGCGTGGCCGCTGCGCTGAGTGTGTCAGTAGGGATCAGGTTACGACAGTGACGCGACGCAGCAGATCGAGTTCGTCGAGAACCATACCGGAGCCAAGAACAACGCAGGACAACGGGTCGTCTGCAATCATGACCGGCAGGCCGGTTTCACGTCGCAGCAGCTCGTCGAGGTTGCGCAGCTGGGCGCCGCCGCCGGCGAGGATGATACCGCGATCGACAATGTCTGCTGCCAGTTCCGGTGGCGTTCTCTCCAGAGCCACGCGCACCGCTTCAACAATCGCATTGACGGTCTCAGCCAGAGCTTCGCGAATCTCTTCAGAATTGATCGTGATCGTGCGGGGAATCCCGGTTACCAGATCGCGACCTTTGACATCCATGGTCGCTTCTTCTTCACCCGGATAGGCACTGCCGATCTCAATTTTGATTTGCTCGGCGGTGCGCTCACCGATGAGCATATTGTATTTGCGTTTAATGTACTGGGTGACCGCCTCATCCAATTTGTCACCGCCGACACGAACACTTTTGGCATAAACGATGCCAGCCAGAGAGATGATCGCCACTTCTGTTGTGCCGCCGCCAATGTCAACAATCATGTTGCCGTTGGCTTCGGTGATCGGCAGACCGGCACCAATCGCTGCGGCCATGGGCTCTTCAATCAGATAGACTTCACGGGCGCCAGCGGATTCCGCTGATTCCTTAACCGCCCGTTTTTCGACCTGAGTAATGCCTGAGGGGACACAGATCACAATGCGAGGTCGGACCAGGGCTTTGCGATTGTGCACCTTGTGGATAAAATAGCGCAGCATCTCTTCAGTGATGTCAAAGTCGGCAATGACGCCGTCCTTCATCGGGCGGATAGCGACGATACTGCCAGGGGTTCGGCCAAGCATTTTTTTCGCTTCCACACCGACCGCCAGCACTTTTTTGGCACCGGCTGAATCTTTTTGGACGGCGACGACCGAGGGCTCACTGACGACGATCCCTTTACTTTTGAGGTAAACCAGGGTGTTGGCGGTCCCCAGGTCAATGGCAAGATCGTTGGAAAAGATACCCCACAGGGCGTTAAGCAGGTTAAGCATGGCTGCACTTTCCTTATTCGTTGGATGCAGGTGATTCACGCAATAATGTATAAAAGAACAAGCTAGCAGAATCCTTGCTTCTTCTCAAGAATTAACCGGGCTTTTATCGCAATGCGTCGCTTTGAGCTTCTTTGAACTGAACGGCCCATTGCCCTGTTGTTCCTCTCAACGTTAATGCCGAGTAGAAAGGGATCTCTTTCTCGTGACATTTTTTCGTTGGAAGTCGTTTAAAGAGAGGCAAACTTACGGGAAAAACTGTTGCAATCGTTCAGGATGTTGACGTAAGATGCGACGCTGTTTTTACCGTAAATTTCCGCGTTCGACAAGGAGAAATCTAACTATGCTGGACTTGATTCGTAAAAAGCAGAAAACCACAATTGTTAAAGTGGTTTTCTGGGTCATTATCGCAACGTTTATTGGGACTATTTTCCTCGTTTGGGGTAAGGGCCGCGATCAACAGCGTGACATTTCGGTGGCGGCACAGGTCAATGGCCGGGATATCAGCTTCGAAGACTTCCGCACCACCTATAGTAATATGTATAACCTTTATCGGAATCTCTACGGCAAGAATTTTACGCCGGAACTGGAGCGTCAACTTCAACTGACCCGTCAGTCTCTCGATACCCTGATTGACCAGACGCTGTTGCTTGATGAAGCGGATCGTCTCAATCTTTCGGTCAGCGATGATCAGCTGGTCCAGGCCATTGCCGAGATTCCTTCCTTTCAGGTCGATGGTGTCTTCAATAAAGAGCAATACCTTGCTGTTCTCGGTTACCAGCGTCTGACTCCGGAGGTGTTTGAGCAGATGCAGAAACGGCAAATGCTGGTCAATCTTACCCGCGAGCAAATCAAAAGTGCTGCCGTGGTCACGGATGAAGATGTCGCCAATGAATATCGTCGTCAGAACGAAAAGGTCAATCTGAGTTATGTGGCTTTTTCTGCCGGACAATTCATGGATAAAGTCGAGGTGACCGATGAAGCTCTGACCGCTTACTATGAGGAACATCAGGAAGATTTCCGGGTGCCCGAGCAGGTTGCTCTGAGTGTTGTGACCCTGAATGCCGATGATTATGTCGATCAGGTGGTTCTCGAAGAAGATGCAGTCCAGCATTATTATGATCGCCATCTTGCCGAATATGAGATTCAGGAACAGATGTCTGCATCCCATATTCTGATCGCTGTTGACGAAAAAGCCAGTGAAGAAGAGCGGGAGACCAAGAAAGCCCTGGCCGAAGAAGTTCTTGAAAAAGCCCGCAAGGGGGATTTCGCCAAACTGGCAGAGCAATACTCTGACGATAAGGCTTCGGCCAAGAAGGGCGGAGACTTAGGTTCTTTTAAGCGGGGTGTTATGGTGCCTCCGTTTGAGGCTGCTGCATTTGCTCTCGAGAAAGACGCGTTGAGCCCCGTGGTTGAAACCCGTTTCGGCTATCATATTATTAAAGGCGGCGAGCATGTTGAAGCCGGATTTACCCCCTTGGCCGACGTGCGCGACAAGGTTGAAAAACAGTTGCGCGAGGAAGAGGCGCGTAAGCTTGCTTATGAAAAAGCCATGGACGCCTACAATCTCAATCGCAAAGAAAATGATTTCGCTGCTGCGGCTAAAATGCTTGATACTGTTGCGGTTGAAACCGGCCTGTTCTCTCGTGGTAAGGCGATTCCTTCAGTCGGTGCCAATGCTGATTTGACCAATAAGGCTTTTGCTGGACAAAGTGGTGAAATTCTGGCTCCGGTTAACACCTCCCGTGGTGTTATTCTTGCCGCTGTAACGGAAAAAATCGCCAGCCATATCCCGGAGTTTTCCAATGTTAAAGCCGCTGTGACACAAGCCTATAAAAGTCAACAAGCTGCCCTGCTGGCTGAGCAGGCTGCTGAGCAGGCGCTGGCAAAAGTTCAGGAAGGTGCTAAGCTCGAATCGATTGCCGGTAAATCGCAGCGCGTGACGGAAACCGGTCTGTTTGGCCGTGATCGTCGAGACTTTATCCCGACACTCGGTCGCGTGCCGGAACTGGTTGAGGCTGCGTTTAATCTGACGATTAAAGAACCCGTTGCCAAACAACTGTTCACCGCCGGACCCAATTTCCTGGTTGTTCGTCTCAAGCAGTTGCAGCCAGCAGATCCGGAAGGGTTGACAGCAGAAGAATCTGAGCGCCTGCAGCAAACCGTCCTGAAAAATAAGCAGGATGAACTTCTGCAAGCTAAATTGGATGAACTTAAACAATCTGCCGAGGTGACGATCAACCCGGCAATCCTGCGTTCAATGGAAGGAAACTAATCATGACTCCGATCGTAATGCAGAGCAGCTGCCCCGATCTCAAACTGGTCAATCAAGGAAAAGTCCGTGACATTTATGATGTCGGGGAATACCTGCTGATCGTCACCAGTGACCGGATTTCGGCTTTTGACGTTATCATGAACGAAGGCATTCCGCAAAAGGGGTATGTGCTGACGGAGATCTCTAAATTCTGGTTCGACAAGATGACGGATATCATCCCCAACCATATTGTCAGCACCAATGTTGATGAGTTTCCTGCCGAAACGCACAAATATCGTGATCAGCTCGAAGGACGCAGCATGCTGGTAAAAAAAGCTGAGCCTCTGCCGGTTGAGTGTATTGTGCGTGGCTATATTTCCGGTTCCGGCTGGAAAGATTATCAGAAAACCGGTGCAATCTGTGGCATTCCCCTGCCGGAAGGTCTTAAGGAGAGCGACAAATTGCCTGAGGTGATCTTCACGCCGTCAACCAAGGCGGAACTTGGTGAGCATGACGAGAACATCCCGTTCTCCAAAGTTGAGGAACTCTGCGGTAAAGATCTGGCTGCCAAAGTGCGTGACACCACGATTGCCATTTACGAGCGTGCCCGCGACATTGCCAACGAAAAAGGCATCATCATTGCGGATACCAAGTTCGAATTCGGTATGCTTGACGGTGAGCTGATCTGGATCGACGAGGCCCTGACTCCCGATTCTTCGCGGTTCTGGCCGAAAGATCAGTATCAGCCGGGTGGTCCGCAGCCCAGTTTTGACAAGCAGTTCCTGCGTGACTATCTCGAAACCCTCGATTGGGGGAAATGCGCTCCAGCTCCTGATCTGCCGCAAGAGATTGTCGATAAGACCGGCCAGAAATATATGGAAGCCCTGACCCGTCTGACTCAGCCGGTGACCCTCAATACCGCACCTTCCGGCTGTTGTGGTGGTGGCTGCGGCTGCTCCTAATCGCACTGATTCCATAAAAAGAACCAGACAAGGGTGCCATTGTGCACCCTTGTTGCATTTCAGCACACGATGTTTGACCCTTCTGGAGAATGTCATGACTGAACGACTGGATCGCCTGTTTCACCTCCACGAGCGCGGCACGGATATCCGTACGGAACTCATTGCCGGCATGACCACCTTTCTTACGGCGTCCTATATCATTTTTGTCCATCCGGCCATGCTCGCAGAAACCGGCATGGACCGTGGTGCCCTGACCACGGTCACCTGTCTCGTTGCGGCGCTGGCGACCTTGCTGGTGGCCATCTATGCCAACGCACCATTGATGATGGCACCGGGCATGGGGCTGAATGCGTTTTTTACCTATGGATTGGTCATGGGGCAGGGTGTCGCCTGGCAAACGGGCCTAGGGGTGGTTTTTTTGTCTGGCGTGGTGTTTCTCCTGCTCAGTTGGCTGGGCGTGCGTCAGCACATCGTTCGCGCGATACCCGTGTCATTACAAATTGCTGCCGGAGTTGGGATCGGGCTGTTTATCGCCTTTATTGGCCTGCAGAATCTTGGTCTGATTGTTAAGAGCCCGGCGACAATGGTCCAACTGGGACACTTCTCTACAGGAACCAGTATCGGCCTGCTTGGCTTACTGGTGATAATTCTGTTGGAGATTAAACAGGTGCGGGGGGCCATGCTCATCGGCATTGCCGTCGCAACGGTTGTTGCCATGCTGGTTGGCCAGGTGCCTTTTCCTCATCAACTGATTTCATTGCCTCCCACCCCGGCACCGCTGATGTTTAAGTTGGATCTGGTTTCTGCGTTGTCGGTCTCCCTGTGGTCGAGCGTCTTCTCTTTTATGTTTGTCGATCTGTTTGACAGCCTGGGTACCCTGGTGTCGGTCTGTCGCGATGCGCAGTTGCTCGACAAGCAACACGGCCGTGTCTCCCTGATCTCACGCTTGCTCAATGCCGATGCGTTGGCAACTATCGGCGGCGCATTGCTCGGTACCAGTACCACAACTACATTTATCGAGTCGGGCAGTGGCGTTAGCGAAGGGGGTCGTTCGGGATTAACGGCCGTGACGACCGCAGCCATGTTTCTATTGGCGTTATTCTTTACCCCGCTTATCGCCATAGTTCCGCCCTATGCAACCGCTCCGGCATTGATTGTAGTAGGGCTGTTGATGATGCGTCATGTCACCCAGATTCCATTTAACGATCTTCAACACGGTGCTCCGGCATTTTTGACAATTATGATGATTCCGCTGGGGTACAACATCTCCATCGGACTCTCTTTCGGGTTTATCAGTTATGTTTTATTGCAGTTGATACTCGGTCAGATTCGTCAGTGCAGCCCAACACTGATTGTTATTGCCATCCTCTCTGCCATGAGTTTGATGCTGTAACTTGGTTCTGATTAAGCGAGTGGATCTGGAATTGTTTTTTGTCTGCTTTTTGGGGAACCCAAAAGAATAGATAAAAAAGTTAAGAACAAAGTGAGTTTGTCAAAGAAATGCGTTGACAGGCAGTTGCCGCCTTTGATATAAACGCCTTCGTCTTATGGGGCTATAGCTCAGCTGGGAGAGCGCTTGAATGGCATTCAAGAGGTCGGCGGTTCGATCCCGCCTAGCTCCACCATAAAAAAATTAAAGGGTTACGTCAAACGACGTAACCCTTTTTGTTTATGCTCGGTTTGACTCTTGTCATCAAGGCAAATTCTCGTCGCTCTCTCGTGATCAGTTTTCTAATCCTAGTCCTGGTAGGGCGTCGAGCATCATGCCGTCGTCCGTTCCATTTAATTGAAAACCGACGACGTCCTGGTCTGCTGTGAACTTGATGTAGGTCGCAGACGAAATGTCCGTGGCGAAGAAGTTTTCCGCCACATCGACTTTTTTGCCATAGCTATGCAACGCAACGTTGGCAACGCCGACGATTGCACCGGTCGATGTTTTGGCCTGAAGTGTGACATTGGCCGGGGCAGTGGACGTATTGACGAAGGCGATGCCTGTCCAGCCCTGGTCTTCAAGCTTGGCAAAAATCCCTTCACTTGTGTCAATGTCAACGGCACTGTATCCGGCAAGTTTTTTGCCATCATGGGTGCCGAACAGCTCAAAGCCGGTCACGGGAGCAGAACCTTCAACTTTAAACCAAGTTGTCCCCTCGGGAAGATTAAGTGTTGCTGCCGTCCCGATGTATTTCCCTTTTGCTGCAACAGTCACGGGAAAGCTCGTCAATGAGGTTCCGATGTCATTATAGGCGGTGACCGTCAGGGTGACGTTGGAATTCCCCGGATTGTACGACACGATACCGGTCCACCAATCATTATCGCTGGCGATGTGCGGGTAATATAATGAGCTGTCCGTCTCGTTGCTGAGCAAGACACCACTCAGGTAGTAGTTACCAGTACCCGCTTGACTACCGAACAGTTCCAGGCCGATGACCCCGTCGGCGTTAGTGATCACAGCAGATTCTACCTCATTGGCGGCTACGCTCGGAAAGCTGCCCTGGATTGTGCCAGCCCAATGTTGACCGGCTTGCAGAGTCAATGTCTCAACACTGCCATTACTAAAGGTGATCGTTACTGTTTTTGCCGTATTTGTGGTGTTGAGCAATGCCAGCCCGGTCCACCAGTTCTGATCCGAGGCGATATGCGTGACATAAAGGTCACCCGTGTTGACACTTGACACCGCAGGGACGGCAACACGGTTAAGACCCGGTTGATAGAATTTTTCATAGCCGCTACAGGTGTCTCTGTTGGTTTCAAAAATCATGTTGGTGATAAGAGTTGGTGTCGTGAAATCTTCACCGACCACAAACTGAATGCTGCCACCACCCAGCAGCTCAACCTCTTTTGATTGAACCTGAACACCGGAGTCGCTGTAGGCGTAAAGCGTTCCCGACATGGACGTGGTTCCGGTGTTGATGATGCCGACTTCAGTTTCCCACTCGGCATTGCTGGCAATGTGCGGGAAATAGAGTTCTAAAGCCATCGCAGTGGAGGCAAGCGATAACAAAGTCAGTAGCGTAAATGAAATAACGGAAAACGCACGGCGCATGACGTTCCCTCCTTTGAAGGGGGTGGTGAAGGTTAAAACGATAAAAATATAATTAAGATTGACATATAGTGTGCCGGGAGACTGTCCACTCGTCAAGGGCTCAGGAACTTTTACCGATTATAATTTTGATTGTATGAGTTTTTTGCAGAGAAAAAAGAAAAAGGGCTCACGGCAAACGCTGTGAGCCCTTTTGGATGCGCTTTGGAACTGCGGTTAGTCAAGCTGACAAAAAGCACTACCTTTCGCGCCACAGACCGGGCATTTCTCTGGGGCCGAACCAAGTTCGATGTAGCCGCAGATTGGGCAGAGGTAGAAGTCGCTGATGTCCATGTCCTTGCCCGCTTTGACTGCTTCAAGAGCCTTGGCGTAGATCTGGGCATGAACTTCTTCGGCATCAACGGCAAATTTGAACATGGTTTTTGCCTTGTGACCGTCGGAGACGGCCTGCTCCAGCATTGGCGGATACATTTCAGTAAACTCATAAGTTTCACCATCAATCGCCGCCTGAAGGTTGTCGGCTGTGCTGGCAATCATATCCAGTGCCTTGAGGTGCCCTTCAGCATGAATACGTTCAGCTTCGGCCGTCGTCCGAAATAACTTGGCGATATTCTTGAATCCTTCTTTTTCTGCTTGTTTGGCAAAGGCACGATATTTTTGGTTTGCCTGACTTTCGCCTGAGAATGCTTCTTTAAGATGTTCATTGGTTGTTGCCATTGTTACCTCCTTAAATGTCAGTGGGTAGAGCTTGCTTCGACAATGGTTTTCCAGGGCCGTTGATCTTGATCAGACAGATTACACCGAAAAAACGAAAACTGATCTACTTTTGCATTCTGTCAATAATAGGCAACGGATGGTTGCATGCAAATAGTTTTTCAGAAAATAGCTCAGCTAATTTTTACTCTCTTTCTTTTGGCAGGTCTCTCGACTTCTGAATGTAGTGCCTTTGCCGTTACTTCACGCCTTAGAAAATGGCATTTGTTTAACGCGAAATCGCTTGTTTGATGAATGGATTTAGAGATAGATTAGAATTTGACATTTATTGTTTGTTTGCTAATGAGTGCTGTGGGGTTGTCTTAATTTTTTTAGGGGATGCTGCATGAAAATCAGAACGAAAATCATTTTAACGTCATTGTCTCTGGTGCTGGTTACGGTCGTTTCTGTTTTGGGAATCGCCATGTATCAGAACAATATTCTCAGCCAGCGTGTCAGCGGCGAAATTGACAGTCTGGCGCGCAGAGAGGCGGCATGTATTTCGCAGGATGTCTACCTCATGTGCCGTTCTGCGCAGGAATCTGTACAGCTGATGGTGGATACCAGCCTTAATGTCGCCCGCGAAACCCTGACCTCTCTCGGCGGCGTTGCCTTGGATACCGACAGCGTGCAGTGGCAGGCGGTTAATCAATACACTAAGCAGCCTCAGGATGTATTGCTTCCGCGCATGATGGTTGGAGACACTTGGCTGGGGCAAAACAACAAAGTTGATGTTGCCACCCCGGTTGTTGACAAAGTTCGAACGTTAGTTGGTGGCACCGTGACCATTTTTCAGCGGATGAATGAGCAGGGCGATATGTTGCGCGTTGCCACTAATGTGGTGAAAAAAAATGGCCAGAGAGCCGTTGGCACCTTCATCCCTCGCACCAATCCGGATGGCAAAAGTAATCCGGTGATTGCCAAAGTCCTTGCCGGCGAAACCTATCGCGGACGGGCCTTTGTTGTTGATGACTGGTACATCACCGCGTACGAGCCGATCTGGGATCCACAGCATTCCACCGTTATCGGCATTCTTTATGTCGGGGTGAAACAGGAGAATATCCAAAGCCTGCGTCACGGTATTCTCGACATTAAAGTTGGTCAAAGCGGCTATGTCTATGTTCTTGGTGGGCAGGGCGACCTGCAAGGGAGCTATATCATCTCCCAAAACGGCAAACGGGATAAAGAGAATATCCTTGATGTCAAGGACGCTGACGGTGTCTCCATTATCCGCACGATCATTGACACTGCCCTGGCACTGCCCGCACACAGTCGGGGAGAGATTCCGGTCGCTTTTGAGCACTATAACTGGAAAGATGCCGGCAGCAGTGAAACACGCAGTAAGGTTGCCGCAATCACCTATTTCGCTCCGTGGGATTGGGTCATTGTGGCCGGATATTATACCGACGATTTTGCCGCATCACACAATCTAGTAAATGATGCTGTGGCAACCCAATTGCTGTGGATTATTTCCATTGCGAGCCTGATGGTTATTCTGTCCGTTGTCGGCAGTTACCTGCTGGCCAGCAGTGTCAGTCGTCCGCTGATTCTCACTGCCGCCATGATGACCGACCTTCAAAATGGGCAACTGGACAAACGGCTCAATCTCAAACGAAAAGATGAGATTGGCGACATGGCCGAGGTCGTTGATCAATTTGCCGACAACCTGCAGCAGGAGGTGGTCACCGCATTCGAAAAGCTCGCTAGTGGTGATTTTACCTTTAAGGCCCAAGGGGTGATCGCTATCCCCCTTGCCCAGGCCAATGCGGCCATGAATGAAACCATGGCCCAGATCCGGGCTTTTGGTGAACAAATTGCTTCCGGCAGTAATCAGATTTCCGATACCAGCCAGGCCCTGTCGCAAGGGGCTACGGAGCAGGCCAGTAGCCTCGAAGAAATTGCCGCCTCGCTCAACGAAAGTTCGGCGCAAACCACGGCCAATGCAGAAAACGCTTCAGTGGCGAATCAGCTGACAACTTCGGCAAAAAAAGCGGGTGAAACCGGCAGTCGACATATGGAGCACATGGTCCAGGCCATGAATGACATTAATGCCTCTGGTGAACAGATTGGTAAAATCATCAAGACCATTGATGAAATTGCCTTTCAGACCAATTTGCTGGCACTCAATGCTGCCGTCGAAGCGGCCCGTGCCGGACAGCACGGTAAAGGCTTTGCCGTTGTTGCTGAAGAGGTGCGCAACCTTGCAGCGCGCAGTGCCAAAGCTGCTCAAGAAACGGCAGCTCTTATTGAGGGAAGTGTCGAAAAAACGTCCAACGGCACCCAGATCGCTTCCCAAACAGCAAAGGCTTTACAGGAGATGGTGGAAGAGATCAGCAAAGTTTCCGACCTCGTTGGTGAGATTGCTACGGCAAGCCAGGAACAAGCCCAAGGAATTTCGCAAATTAACATCGGCGTGAGCCAGATTGATGCCGTCACTCAGCAGAATACTGCCAGCGCAGAACAAAGTGCTGCCGCTGCCGAGCAGCTCAGCAGTCAGGCCGAGCAACTGCGCACGATGTTAAGCCGTTTTACCCTGGAATCCTCCCCTTCGACATTCACTCCTGCACCTTCCACAGAACCGCCTTTGGAAATTGGTTGGGGGGAGTAACCTGATCCGCCTGTGTTGGATGTCATTTTCTGACAATGGACTGAGGATCCGGCCTCAGTCCATTGTCGTGTCGTAGAGCCGGGGCACTTTCTGTTGTTGTATCCCACGCGGTTTGCTTTCAGTTAAACTGCTAATTCCCTTAATGGAAAATTTACATTGACTGGCAAATTCTCTTATTGAGAACGGTCTTAAGGCCGGTGTTCTTTGTCCGGTCGTGCCAGCCAGATGACACTGATCAAAATCAGAAACAACAGCGATGAGATGCGGTACAGCTCCATGGCCGACAGGGTGTACGCCTGCTTGGTGAGCTCCATATTGATCAACCCCAGGCTTTTCATCCCGGCCATGCCCATGGTGAGCAACTTGTCGCGGGCAATGATCACGGCGTTGGCGTAACCGGTGATGTGTTCGCTGAGCTGGGCGTGATGCAGGATGGCGCGGTCCTCCCACAGCGTGGTGCCGATGGAGGCGGCGAACGCACCGAGCATGATGCGGGCGAAGTTGAGCAGCCCGGAAGCTGACGGAATACGCTCCTGGGGCAACTGGGAGACGGCCATGGCGTTGAGTGGTGTCATGAACGCGGCCATGCCGATGCCCTGCAGTAGATGGTTGAGGGCAATGGTCCCGGCGCTGACATCGGGGGTGAATTGCGAGCGCAGATAAAATGCCAGCGAAAAGAAGCTGAACGCGCCGGTGACAAACAGCCGCGGATCAACACGATGCAGGTTTTTACCGACCGCCGGGGCGAGAATGACGGCAAAAATGCCGAATGGTGCCGTCACCAGACCGGCCCAGGTGGCGGTGTAGCCCATGAAGCGCTGTAACCACAGCGGTGTCAGCACCAGGTTCATAAAAAACACGCCATAGCCGAGGCTCAGCGACAGGGTGCTCAGGGCGAAGTTGCGGTTTTTGAACAAACTCAGATCCACCACCGGATGGGGCACGGTCAGTTCCCACACCAGGAAGTAACAGAATCCAATCACCGAAATCACCGCCAGGGCAACGACAAACGGCGAGCCGAACCAGTCCAGTTCGTGACCCTTGTCGAGCATGACCTGAAAACATCCCACCCACAGCATGAGTAGAAACAGGCCGGTTTTATCCACCGGCAGCTTGGCCGTCGGCGTTTCGCGGTCTTTAAGTACCGCCCAGATCACTGCCGTTGTCAGCAGGCCGATAGGGAGGTTGATATAGAAGATCCACGGCCACGACGCATTGTCAGTCAGCCAGCCACCGAGAATCGGCCCGGCAATCGGTGCCACCGTGACGGTCATCGACCACAGCGCCAGGGCCAGACCGGCTTTCTGGCGCGGATAACACTGCAGCAGCAACGACATTGACAACGGAATGATCGGCCCGACGGCAAAACCCTGCAGGATGCGGAAGGTGATCAGCGCTTCCAGGTTCCACGCCAGACCGCACAACAACGACGCCAGAATAAACATCAGCAACGCCGAGATAAACAGACGGATCTGACCGATGCGCCGCGTCAGCCAGCCGGTCAGCGGTACGGCCAGGGCATTGGCCACGGCAAAAAAAGTAATGACCCAGGTGCCCTGATTGGTGCTGACACCGAGATTGCCGGAAATCGCCGGAATCGAGACATTGGTAATGGTGGTATCCAGGACATTCATGAATGTCGCCAGGCTTAAAGAGGCCGTAGCCAGAACCAGGCGGCCTCCGCTTAACGGCGGCAGCACTTTGGGTGCGTTATCCTGCATCTTTTGTCTCCGGCTCAGGGCGTGGCTTGCGGGGCACGGTTGGCGGCGATGATGCGCTGCGCCAAAGTGTCAGCTTCATCGCGCCAGACGTTGGGGACCGCGCTGTCCGTAGGCCGTGTATTGGCGCGTCCTTCACTCAGGCGGGCGCCGTCGGTGGTGTGGATATCCACGGTGACCGCCATGGACAGGCCGATCTGCAGCGGATTGGCGGCCAGTTCCTGGGGATCCAGAGCAATGCGCACCGCCAGCCGCTGCACCACCTTGATCCAGTTGCCGGTGGCGTTTTGAGCTGGAAGCAAAGAGAACACGGCTCCGGTTCCTGCGGAAAAGCCTGCCACCCGGCCATGGTAAACCACCTGTTTGCCGAGCAGATCACTGACCAACTCCACCGGTTGTCCGATACGCATCTGGCGTAATTGAGTCTCTTTGAAGTTGGCGTCCACCCACACCTGATTGAGCGGCACCAGCGCCATGAGGGGCGCGCCGCTGGTCACCCATTGTCCGGCCTGCACATTGCGCCGGGCAATGTAGCCGGAGATGGGGGCGACGATGTCGGTCCGTTTCCAGGCCAGGTAGCGTTCGCGCAACAGGGCCATGGCCTGAGCCACCTGGGGATGCTCCTCAAGGGTGGTCTGATCCACCAGCGCACGATTAGCCTGCAGTTGTTGCCGCGCCGAATCAAGGGCCTGGCGGGCGCTTTTTACAGCATCGGCGGCGTGGGTGATCTCTTCTTCCGCTACCGCCCCGGTGCCGCTCAGTGCGGAGCGTCGGGCCAGGTCGTCACGTGCCGTATTGAGGTCGGTCTGGCGCTGGGCGACCACGGCTTGCAGGGCTTCGTCACCGTGGTACAGGGTGCGAACGCGACGCACGGTCTCGGCCAGGTCCGCTTTTGCTTTGGCCAGAGCCAGCTCGGCGTCGGCTTTGTCGAGTCGTACCAGAACTGAGCCCGCTTCGACAAAGTCGGTGTCATTCACCTCTACGGCTTCCACCCGGCCATTGGTCAACGGCGTGATCTGAGCGATATTCCCGGCCACGTAAGCGTTGTCGGTAAACACCTGGTAGCGGCCGATCAGTAGCCAGTAAGCGGCGTAGGCCGCACCGATCAGGGCAAACACTGCCGTCATGCGCAGCAGAATAATGACCCGTTTGCGGACCATTGAACCATTTGTGTTTTGTTGTGTTTCCATCGTATGTCTATCCTTTAAAAAATTCGCTTTTTGCCAAAGGCTCTTTGGTGGGTTTTTGTTGGCAAGCGCTGGCCGGTGGTTGCGGTGTTAATCCGCCGCCGAGCGCCCGGATCAGGGCCAGCATCGCCAGTTCCTGGCGTTGACGCAGTTCGGCCTGGGTGCTTTGTTCCTCGAGTATCCGGGTTTCAGCGTCGAGCACGGGGATGCGCCCACTCAAGCCGTTGGCGTAATGAAGCTGAGCCAGGTGGCGAAGGGCGACGAGCTGTTGCAGCGCTTCTTCACGGTCACTGAGCTGACGTGTGCTGGCTTGCCAGGTGGCCACCGCGTCGGCCACATCCTGCACCGCCATCAGGATCAGGGCGTTGTAATGTTCGACGGCGCTGTCGTAAGCGGCATTTTCAGCCGCCAGGGTATTTTGCAGTTGTCCGGATGTAAACAGTGGCAGGGTCAATGCCGGACCGACACCGTACACCTGGCTGCCGCTTTTGAGCAGGTTTTCCAGGCCGATGCCGTTGAAGCCGGCAAAGGCGCTCAGGTTGACATCAGGGTAAAATGCCGCCTGCGCTGAGGCGATGCTGTGGCTCATGGCATCGATGTGCCACAGTTGAGCCACCACATCCGGGCGACGACCAATCAGCTGCGCTGGAATGATCGAGGGCAGAGTTGGTGGTGCCAGTGTGGTGCTGGGAGACACGCTGAGTGTCAGTCCGCGCTGTGGTCCGGCTCCAACCAGAGTGCCGAGACGGTGTTGCAGCAGGGTCTGTTGCTCGCTCAGCAGGGCGAGTGTCGCCCGGGTGAGGGCGTTTTTGCTGGTCGCACGATGCGTGTCGTCATGGGGATCAAGACCGGCCTCCGCGCGCAGGCGACGCAGTTCCTGAATCTGCTCATCCTGTTGCAGGCGTTGCGCGGACAACTCTTTCTGGGTCGTGACACGGCGCAGTTGGATATAAGTCTCAGCGATGGCGCAGGTAAGGGTGAGCTTGACAGCCTGAGCCTCAACCTCTGTCGCTCGGGCCGTGCCCAGCGCCGCGCGGTAGGCCGCTTCTTTACGTCCCCACAGATCCAGGTCATAGGCGAGATTGAAACCCACCTGGTTGGTGCTGTCCGTTTCCCCGGCGTATTGCGCGCCCACCGAGCCATTTTCGGTAAAACGCTGGTAGATGGATTCCCCGTGCAGTGCCACCTGAGGGCCGTAGCCGGAGCGTACCTGCCCAGCCAGCGCCAGCGCCCGACGAATTCGCGCTTGGGCCTCTCTCAGTGTCGGGCTGTTGTCCAGGGCCTCGGTCATCAGTGTGTCGAGCTGAGGATCGTTAAAAAGGTGCCACCAGTCCTGGTCTGGCCAGGGGCCGACGGCGATTTGGCTGGTGCCAAGGCTTGGCGGAGGCTGGAGAACGGTGGCCGAGCTGTCGATGCCGCGGAAGCTGGCACAGGCAGATAATCCACCGGCCAGCACCAGGGCGGTGATCACTGTGATGAGATTGTTTTTCATGGGGCTCCCTGACGATCATAGGCCGCCAGCATCTGCATGTGATGGCGGGCTGTGCGTATGTTGCTGGGGTAAAAACAGGATTTTTCCTAGTCTTTTGACGGGGGAATCCCTTTTTGATTATCACTTTTCGTGCCAATGGTGAGGGGCGCCTGTCGTGGCGGTTTAGGCCTTTTTGTGTTGATGCGGTATCGATATTTCGATGGTATGGTTGTGAAATGTCGATATCTAAGGTAAAGTCGCGATATTTCGCGATCTGGAATCGTCGAGCAGGTTGTTAAGAAACCGCCTCTAGAGCCTATGGCTGGTCGGCCAAAATCAAGGACAGGGATTCAAACCATTGATTTTGTAAGCAAGACGAAAATCGGATGTTCGGTTTGCGTCGTTGAAAAGGGGAACCATGGAGATCAATCACGAACAATTTTTTCGCGAGATGACGCTACGGGTGTGCAGCAGTCTCGATATCCGCCTCGCTCTGAAACGCACTTATGACTATCTGCGTCAAATCATGCCGTTGCATAGCATTTATCTCAACGTGCATGACGAAACTCTCAGCGCGTTACGCTTTATTGCCTGGGAGCCTGAAGAGTGCAAAATCGGCGAGATTATCCCTTTGCCCAAAGATGCCTGGGAGTGGAGCCGGGCATTGCGTGAGCCGGTGATCAATGATGCCAATTCCGATGATCCCATGATCAATAAAATGGCCGAGCTGACCCATAACGAAGGCTTTACCACGATGCCGGTTCCTCTCTATCTCGAAGGAAAGCGGATCGGTGGCCTGATTTTGCGCGCCGTTGGCATTGGTGCCTATGATCACACCCATATTGAATTGATGAAAAGTCTGACTGAGCCGTTTGCCATTGCCCTGGCCAACGCCCTGGCCCACCAGGAATTGTTGAGCTACCGCGATCAGTTGCTCGACGATAACCGTTTTCTGCAAAATGAGCTGATCCCGCCCGCGGCCACCGAAATCATCGGCAGTAACGGCGGGTTGCGCAATGTCATGGAGATGGTCGGTCAGGTGGCGCCGCGCAACAATACTGTGCTGCTGCTCGGTGAAACCGGTGTCGGCAAGGAGGTGATTGCCAACGCCATCCACTATAGTTCCACACGCCGGGACGGGCCGTTTATTAAAGTCAACTGCGGGGCGATTCCCGAATCTCTCATTGACAGTGAATTGTTTGGCCATGAAAAAGGCGCATTTACTGGTGCTGTCACCACGCGGCGTGGTCGTTTTGAGCGCTCCAGCGGTGGCACGATTTTTCTCGACGAAATCGGCGAACTACCATTAGCCGCCCAGGTCAAGCTGCTGCGGATTCTGCAATCTCACGAATTGGAGCGGGTCGGTGGCTCCACACCCATTCCTGTGGATATCCGCGTGATTGCCGCCACTCACCGCAATCTCGAAGAGATGGTCGCCGCCCAGCAGTTTCGCGAAGATCTGTGGTTTCGCCTCAATGTGTTTCCGATTTTTATCCCGCCGCTACGCCAGCGTAGAGAGGATATCCCGGCGCTGGTCCGCTCACTGCTGACGTCGAAAAGTCGTGAGATGGGGTTACACCCGATTCCGCCACTCGCTGTCGGTGCTTTGGAGCGCCTCACCCGTTACGCCTGGCCCGGCAATGTGCGGGAACTGCAGAATGTCATCGAGCGGGAGCTGGTGCGCTACAAAGGGGGGGCGCTGACATTCGATCGCGTGGTGGGGCAGGACGACTCCAGCCCTGTCCTCCCGGTTGATGCCGAAGAGTCGTTTTCACCCAAACCTCTGGATGACCATTTGACTACGTACCTGCGTCAAGTGCTTGAGCATACCAGCGGCCGCATCAACGGCGAGGGCGGTGCCGCGCAGCTGCTCGGCATCAACCCGAGCACGTTGAGGAGCAAGATGAAAAAACTGGGGATTGTGCGAAGGTAATCGTTGGTCGGCACTGCTGAAATGTGTGGAGAACGCCCCCTAGTATTAGCGGTGTTCCTGAGAACTTGATGGAATCTGGCCGAGCAGCATCAACATGGCACCATCCGCCAGCAAGGAGCCGACGGTTTCCAACGCTTTTCGCAGCGGCGTATTGCTGACTTGTTCCCAGCGGGTGTCGCCCGTGAAGTTTTCCGGGGTGGACAGATTGTAGAAAATCGGCACTTGATCTTCATCGAAGTTGGTGGCGTGGACCCTTAGCCAAGCTTCTCCTCCGGGCAGTACGTCGGTCAAGTAATCGATGGCCACCTGGCCATTATCAAATACGTTTGAAACCACCTTTTCGGCCATGTCCACATTGCTGATCGTTGCATCGGGGATGATTTCAACCAAGTTCCAACCGGCGAGCAGAAGATCTTCTCCCATATGGTTGACGCTGCTGGCCACACCCGTCACCACATCATCGCTAACCGCCTCTTTGAGTTTGTTAAACACAAAACTGGCTCGTTCCTGAAACCCTTGCGGCGCGTCCTCACCATCGGGCCGCCAGGCACCAAAACTCAGGGCACTGCCAACGTCGCAAACTAGATCGACCAGAGATCCGACCAGCCCGCGATTTTGGCTGGTTTGCACGTCGCCCTGTTCGTCACGATAATGGGTTTCAGCACCAAACAACAGGTTTTGGAAAAAATTGCCGATATTGTCAACGACATCGGACAGGTCTTTGGCGATATTTTCAAGGACTCCGGGTTCATCGTTTTGCGTTGTCGCGTCAACAAAATAGTCCTTACCACCGGGATTACTGAGCAATTGCTCATCGCGATAGGTGGCCCAGTCGCTGGCATTGGGAGCTAGAGCCGGTACCACTGTTTCTGCCGTGCTGTTTTGACGTAATGGTGGCTCCTCACAACAGGGCCTTGTGGGGGTGTTCGCGGCGTCTTGTGCCTGATCCAGAAACGAGGCGAAGTCAGACGACTGGCTGCCGGACAGACGCTGTTGTGCAAACGCCGTTGGGCTATTCTGTTGTGTAGCGGAGATATTCATAGGTGATTCCCTAACGCTCTGTTTTATCGTTCTTTTCTCTTCGGCGTGTTTAGGGGAAAAGATAAGGGGAAAGGTGCAGGATTCGCATTGAAGGGAGGGGCATCATTCGCAACGTAATGATTTTCTTTGTGTTCCGGCGACAAGAAATTTTATAAAAACGACAACTGCTCCTCCTCCGGTGCTGCCGGGCGTTTTTTCGCCTCGTGGCGCACCTGCTCCAACAGTTCCCGTTCAATGCGATCGAGGAACAGGCTGCGCGCCAGCTGATACTCTTTGCCGAGCAGGAAGCGACGGTCGGCGTGAGACAGAAACAACCTTTTCTTGGCGCGGGTCATGCCGACATAGAGCAGGCGTTGCTCCTCGTCCACATCACTTCTTTGCGATTCGAATAAGCCATAGGGCAGCAGGCCCTGTTCACAGCCGGGAATAAACACGGCATCAAACTCAAGTCCTTTGGAGGCGTGCAGGGTCATCAGCGCCACCGCTTCACTGTTGGCACTGTAGTCATCGGCCACCGCGCCCAGGGCCAGATAGTCGAGGAACGCCTGCGGCGCGGGGAATGCGTCGCACAGATCGAGCAGGCGGCGCAGGGCCGGGTGGTCGGTCAGCGCTGCGTCGTTGTGGGCGGCCACGGCTGCGACCAGTTGGTGGGAGGTGGTTAGCTGTGCCCAGTGCTGCAATTGCTCGGCGCTGATGGCGAACTGATCCAGCATCTGTTGATGCAAAAACGGATTGCCCGGATTGTGTGCGGCACGGCATTGCAGCAGCAGCGACTTGACCGGCTCCCGGCGGAAAAACGGCACTTCGCCGACGATGCGGTAGGGGATGTGGTGATCGCGCAGGGCTTTTCCGATCGCCTCCATCTGACGGCCGAGGCGACACAAGATGGCGATCTCGCCCAGACCGCCGATGTCGACCGCCTCGCCGCTGGTCACGGCGGAGTCGATGGAGAAAAAGCTCACCCCGCCGAGCAGCTGTTCGATGGTGCGGGCCAGCCCCTCGGCCTCGGCCTTGTCGCTGGGATAGTGGTTGATGGCGGTTTTGACCTGCGACGGAACACCGCACAGCAGCCCGGCGTCTTGACTGTCCACCGTGTGCAGCACGTCGCCGGAGGCGCGCAAGATGGGATCAGGGCAGCGGTAGCTCTGGTTGAGCTGGAAGACGGCGGCCTGCGGATAGTCGGCGCTGAACTGCTGGATGTAACGGATGTCCGCACCGCGAAAGCCGTAAATGGCCTGATTGGGATCGCCAATGGCAAACAGGTTGGCGTCGCTGGTCGGTGCCAACAGGCGGATCAGCGCATACTGGGCGCGGTTGACGTCCTGGTATTCATCCACCAGCAGCCAGGAAAACTTCTGCCGATAGTGCGCGGCCAGTTGCGGGTCCGCTTCCAGAAGTTGCAACGGCACGGCCAGCAGGTCGTCGAGGTCGAACAGATTCAACTCCCGCAAGGCCCGCTGCCAGTCGGCAAACCATTCCGCGTCGTCCTCGTCGTCGATCAGGCGCTGCTTGAGGGCGCTGACCTCAGCAAGTCGCTGCCGAATCGTATCTTTTTCCCAGCCGAGATGGTGGCGGGCGATCAGGGCTTTTTCGTCTTCGTCAATCAGGGCAAAATTTTCACAGCGGCCGGTGGATTCCAACTGGTCACGGATGATCTGCAAACCCAGGGCATGAAAGGTGGCCACAGTCACATGTTGCGCCGCGTCGCTCATCAGGGCGGTCAGCCGTTCGCGCATCTCCTGGGCGGCCTTGTTGGTAAACGTGATGGCGAGGATGCGGTCGGCTGATGCGGTGCCGCTGTCGATGAGGCGCTGGATGCGATTGACCAGAACCCGCGTCTTGCCGGTGCCGGGACCGGCGAGAATCAGCGCCGGGCCGTGATCATGGTTGATGGCGGCGCGCTGGGCGTCGTTGAAGGTGAATTGACTGGCTGGGGGCGTTGCCTCGTTCGTGTCGCTGGCGTGCGTGGTCGCTGGCGCTGGCTCCGTAGCCTCTTCACTTCGGTCTTCTCCGTGCGCTTTCTCTTCCAGCAGACGGCGGTATTCCTCCAGATCAAACGTCAACAACGCGCGTTTGGCGACTTTGGTCGGTGCGGCCAGAGTCTCGAACAAACTTTCCTGATGGGTGAAGTGCTCCTTTTCACCGTCGCCGAACACGCGGATGCGGCCGTATTCGCCGTCGTAACCTTCCTCAATGAGAATCTCCCCGGCGCGCATACGGCGAATCGCCTCGGCAAACAGGGCGTCGCTCTGCTGTTCGATGATGTCGAGCGGCAGGTCCATGAGGATGGAGAGCTCCGGCCCCCACTGGCGGATCTGCGTCCGGTAGACTTCGGCCACTTTCTTGCTGGCGGGGCCGACGCCCATCAGATCGCCGAGTAATTCCTTGAGCGGGATCAGCGAATGAAACGGCTTGCGGTTCGGCCGCTGCAAAATATCGCTGCGGTCGGAAAGCTGCACCACCCGGTTGGCCACGCCCACGGTCAGCGGCTTACCGCACACCGGGCACAGGCCGTCGTGGCGAAAGGTCTCCACCGGGTCGAAACACACGCCGCACTTGCGGTGGCCGTCAAAGTGGTATTTGCCCTCTTGGGGGAAAAACGAAATGGTGCCGACAAAGCCGTCATCCCCTTTGATCACCGCCTCGCGCAGCGCTGTATAACTCAAGTCCGTAGCCAGCAGGTTGGCGTTGCGGCCCAGCTTTTCCGGTGAATGGGCGTCGGAGTTGGCCAGCAGGGTGAAGTCGTCGAGAAACGAGCACATCCAGTTGATGGCCGGGTCCGTGGACAGGCCCATCTCCACCGCAGCCAGCAGCGGGGTCAGCTCCTCGTAACATTCCGTCAAATTGTCAAAGCCCGACTTGGCGCCCAGCGCCGAGAACCACGGCGTCCAGATATGCGCCGGGATGAACATGGTGCGTTCGCACACATTCAGGCACAGGTCAAACAAGTCTTTGGAATCAAGCCCGAGAATCGGTCGCCCGTCCGAGGTGATGTTGCCAATCTTATCCAGCTTGATTTGCAGCATCTCGGCGCTGGCAAAGTCCGGTAGGCAGATCACGTTGTGCACCTTGCGCACTTTACCGGCTTTTTTGTAGATGTTGCTGATCTCGCCGGTGAGCATGAAACGCACCTCGCCGTCCGGTACCGGGAAGTCCCCAGCCTGCGGTACATTGGCGTACTCCGCTTTGAGACGAAACAATCCTTCCTCCGCCGGTTCCAGCTTCTCCTTCAGTTCACCCAACCAGCCCGGATGGCTGATGTCGCCCGTGCCGACCACATGCACCCCTTTGATCCGCGCCCAGTAGGCCAGATATTCCGGCGTCAGTTGCTTGCTGGTGGCGCGCGAATAATGGGAGTGGATGTGAAAATCGGTGACGTAGGTGCGAGGCTGGGTCATGGATCAGGGCCTTGGCGAAAGAGTGATGCGTTGCGAGGCGTTATTATCGGCGTTTAGGGGATAGGTGTCAAACGGCCTGGCCAGACCTGACAGGCTGTAGAGATGCAGCCTACGGAGCCCATGGACGGGCGACAAAATCAAGAAGAGGTCCTCAAATGATTGATTTTGTAAGTAAGACGGCAATCGAATTTTCGACTTGCGTCGTTGAAAAGCACCGGACGGAACTTTTTCCACAATCTGCTAAAAACGATTTAATGTCTATTTTTTTCTGTGTTTGTTAAAGGAAATAGCGCAAAGCGCCGAGAGGTAGACAGGACACCATTAATTTCAACCTGAATCAGTGAAGGAGTCAGCCATGTCTTCCGTTGCCGCCACATCACAGCCTGTCACGCGCTATTCCGTCGCAGGATTGACCCCGTTGAATAATGCTGACAGCATCATCACATTTGATGACACCTTGTCACACATTGAATTGCCTGCTGAGCCCACTGCCGAGGAGATAGCCGCGCAGATCGCCCGCCAGAATCAAATGGAGCTGCTTGCCGTGTTTCAAGTCAACGGCAAAATTATCGGCAACGTGTTGGAAAATGGCTGGAGCCGCATGGAAAGCAATGCCGATGGGATGAACACGGGCTCGATCTGGGACGACATCACCAATTTGGGCTTAACAGGTCGTGATGCCGCTGAATATCTGACCCAGCGCCTTGCCGATCAATTGAGTGAGCGTTATCCGGGCCTCGAAGTGATCACTTTTGACGGTGCACAAGCCCCGACAAGTGGTGATTATGATCAGCAGGTTGCTGATGGGGGAACATTTTCCACCCAACCCCTTCGTTCGAGTTACACGCAAACCCAGGCGCAAACCAGTTATGATCTGTTTAGTGCGCTGTTTCTACAGGATCAGGACGCCTGACCGTATTTCCCTCTTCTCTGAATCAATCAAATAGAAGCGGGGACGCCAATGGCCCCGCTTTTTTGCTTTCCAAAGCCCTGTTTCCCCAGCCGATAGTTTCCAGGTCGTCATCACATCAAATACGCCACAACACGAATCCTCTTACCTTGCCAGGATTGCGAACCTGAGCGGAATCACGATTGTTCATTAAGTCTCAACTGTATAAGATGAGCAAGGTTTCACAAATTCTGCTTTTTTATCCCTGGGAGAAAAATGTCGTTTGTCCTTCGCACCGTCTTAGTCGCTTTGGTGATTACTTCCGTTTCAGCCTGCACGACCTACACCGGAGACAGTCTGCTGCAACTGACCGAGCAGCCTGTTACCTACGAGCAGCAAAGAACCATTGCCAAAGCGCAACAAGGTGTGGCTGACATTCTCGACCGTATGAAGATTCCCCAAGAGAGGAAAGCCGTTTTTGAGACGATTTCTCCTGTTGGCGTGATTCGCGACAACGAGCCGCTTACGCTGTCCCGAGTTCAGAATCAACTGGTCATTGCCGGTCAAAACGTTACGATTGCTCACGCAATAAATTCCATCATCATTTCATCCGGTGCGCTGCACATCTCGCATGGTGGTAACAATGCCATTGTTTGCGGTGGCGATGTCGATATCAGTCACGATGGCAGCATGGGCAATGGCAGCCTGGTTATTTCAAAAGGGAAGACGAAGATTAGCCATGCCGGAAACAGCCTGATTTATGCGATAGGGGGAGTTGAAATTTCACATGCGCGAAATGTGCATGCATTCAACACGCGTGAGCGGAAAACGTCGTGGGGGCATATTAATAATATTCTGATAAAACCGCTGTTTCGTGAGGAGACAGAATTTAGTCAGATTGAGAATGGCGAATAGATTTGCATTTTTTCAAGCAATGTCTGGATGAAATGGTGTAATTCGAGACCTGACCCCTATGGCCGTTGCGGGGACTGATGTTGAGTCTGGCCCGACAGAAGTTGTTTGTGCTCCGGCGAATTAACTCGCAGGATGTTGAAACAGGGTAGATCCCTGCATTTATACAAGATGTACTCTAAAAGAAACCCCGGTCGAAGTGACCGGGTTTTTTGTTTTTTACCGATAGAGATATGGGAAGTGCCCCTCTCTTTTGTGGCACGAGTGATTAGCGTCGAATCAAGATTGTTCATTAATCCCCAAGTGTATAAGATGAGCAATGTTTCACAAATTATGCTTTCTTATCCCTGGGAGAAAAATGTCGTTTGTCCTTCGCACCGCCTTAGTCGCTTTGGTGATTGCTTCCGTTTCGGCCTGCACGACCTACACCGGAGACAGTCTGCTGAAACTCACTGAACAGCCTGTCCCCCTTTTGCCATAAATATTTTGAATAGGTCTAAATGTTTGTTTTTATTTGACGGTATTGTTATTGTTTTAAAATATTAATTATGTTTATGGAATGATGCTCTGGGATAGTCTGATGGCTATAAAACGAGATCTTGAGATTTGGATCAAAGAAGCTCTAATGGAGCTTGGCGGTCAGGGTCATCTAATAGAGGTCGCTAAAATAATTTGGATACATCATGAACACGATCTTCGGAAATCAGGAGATCTTTTTTACACTTGGCAATATGATATGCGCTGGGCAGCGAACAAACTTCGTGCTTCAAAAGATATTCTCCCTGTAAAGGATTCTCCTTCTGGGGTCTGGATTTTAAGACCTTAAAAAACACTAAAAAAATCATTCAAATGTGATCTAAAGGAACCCCGCCATGCCCCTAAATCCTCAAGAGCAAAAAAGAGATTTAAGCCTTGATGCAAGAGCCGGCAATGAAAAGCTTTTTTTCACTGTCGATAGTGCTCTTCTTTCTGAGCTCGGGGAGAAACTTGTTGAAAGCGTCCATATCGCGCTGCTTGAGCTTGTTAAAAATTCCTATGACGCTGATGCAACAAAAGCAACAGTCGAGATCTCTTCCTATAGTGAAACCGAATATAAAATCGTTGTAAAAGACAATGGTGTCGGAATGTCGTTGGAAGATGTAAAAAAATACTGGATGCGAATTGCGACAAACAACAAAGCTGAAAATAGGGTTTCAGATGTTTATGGACGTAAAAAGTCTGGCTCGAAGGGAATTGGCCGTTTTAGTTGTCGCCGCTTAGGTCCTGAGCTTTATCTTGATACAACTGCTCAATTGAAAAACGGAAAATACGAAACAACCAGCTTTTATGTGAACTGGGCCGCATATAAACCCGGAACTGACGTATCAGAAATAGAATGCGATGGAGAAACAACGCGTACATCTGCTGGTAAAACTGGAACCAGCCTCGAGATCATTGGTTCAAAAAAGGGTTGGGACCGTGGGGGCTGGGGAGTTCTGAAGCGTCGGCTAATGTTGTTGGTGATTAATCGTGGTAACCGAGCAATTAATGGGAAGAAGGATGACCCTGGGTTTGACATTTCGTTGATTGCCCCAGACTTTGAAGAAAGTAGTATCACTAACCCACGAGAAGATTTGATGAATGCGGGCTGGGGACGATTAACATTAAAAGTGAAAGAAGATGGCGAAGCATGTTGGTCGCTTGATGCTAAAACTATTGGGCAAAAGAAGATCATTCAACCTGAGCGGTATCCTGAGTTGGCAGGGACTACTGCAGATATTGCTTTTCTTCCAGATGTGAAAAATCAATTTCGGAATCCTGATTTGATATTAAAAACTTCCCTTCAAGAGGCATTAAATAATTGGGGAAGCATCTATGTGAGAGCGGAAGGTATTCGTGTTTATCCCTATGGAGAGCGTGGCGATGATTGGCTTGAAATTGATCGCGACAGGGGCCTCAGGCAATCAAGTAGCAGGTATCTTAGTATCAAGAGCCTCGCTAAATCGTTGAGAGGAGTAACAGAAGGACGCGAGCTGCTTAATCTGCTTTCAGCCAAGAGTCATGTTGGTGAAGTTATCGTTTCATCACCCAATAATCTTTTCGAAATGAAAGCTAGCCGAGAAGGTTTTGTTGGTGATCTGGCTATTTCTACACTTCGGACAGTGGTTCGCTTTGGAATCGACTGGGCGACGGTTTATAGAGATTATTTTCTTAGATTAATGGAGCAGGAGTCGCTTAAAAGAGCTCAGCTTGATTTTGCTACCAGCGTATCTTCTCCTGAAGATTTAGAGGAAGCACTTAAGCAAGAACCTGTTGTAGCCGCAACAAAATATCTTGATAAGGAAATTCGAAACCTCACGCAAACGCTCCCTAAGAAAGAAAATAAAAGGGTTCTTGAAAGCGCGAGTAAAGCTATAGATCTCATTTTAGAGAGCAAAAAGGTCCGTGAGCATGAGTTGCAGCACTTACGGTTAGTTGCAGCTACATCATCGTTGTTTCTGGTCTTTCAGCATGAAGTGAGGTCGCTTTTGGGTGTTCTCGGTGAGTTTGATATCCGCCTTAAAAAATTGTCAAGAAAGATGGTTGATGCTTCTGCAATAGAAGATATTGCTGCTATGCGCAAAACTTTTGATGATACTAAAAGTAATTTTAACAGTTTATTGGAAATGACTTCTTTACTTTCTGTGGATGCAAAACGCGATTCCGCTAAGCGGCTGGCTATTTCCGTACGCGCTAGAAAAGCCGTCGAATGTTTTCGTTTGATTTGTAAAAACTACGATTTGAAAATTGATCTTTCGGGTATTCCTACAGCTCTTAAAGTTGGGCCATTGTTGGAAGCCGAATTGTTATCTATTTTTATGAATACGATTTCAAACTCTATTAAATCAGTCATTGCGGCTGGGACGAAAAATATCGCTATCGTAGCAGATCAGTTATCTGACAATCGAATCAAATTAAATATTTTAGACAGTGGTCTTGGCGTTGAACCTGGTAATGACGATCTTTTTTTGCCTTTTCTTGCAGATCCTAAAGGACAGCTTTATTCATCGCTACATGAAAAACTTAATCCTGAAGATGAGCATATCGTTGGTGCAGGAAGTGGCTTGGGATTGCCAATTGTAAGAGACATTGCCGTATCACATAATGGTAGCGCTAGTTTTGTCGTACCACCAGAAGGCTGGACATGTAATTTGGAGATAATTATAAAATGATTGAAGAACAAAAAATAAAGGTTCTTGTTTTTGATGATGCTCCAGAGCGAGAGAATAGGTACCGCTTGCTAGAAAATAATTTAGTTAATATAGATTTTATCGGTCTTAAAAATGAAGATACTGATAATATTATAAAAAATATTGATGTTGGAATAGCTCCAGACATTATTTTTATTGATCATCGTCTTGATAATTCAAGTCACGAATCAATAAGGCTAATGCCAACGGGTAAAAATGTCACTCCTTGTCTGCGCGATAAATGGGCAAATGTACCTATTTTTGGCGTTACAGCGGCAAAGAAGGATTGTATTGAACAGGGTGGGGCTATTTTTTATGAGGACATATTTGATTTTAACGATATTAGCCAACTTGAAGATTTTATCCCATCTGTTGTTAATGGATATCGCAAGTTTAGGTCATCAATACCCATGGTTACAGGTGACCCCGAACGACTCTCTATGTTTACGGATCTTCTTATCGCCCCTGAAGATGAAGTAATCGGTATCTTGCATAGTATTCCTGATGAGCTTAGGTCGTTAGAGACTGATAACTTTTCTCATGCTATCTATCGTTGGTTTCGACGGATGCTGTATGGTCATGCTGGTTTTTTGTATGACAAAGACTGGGCTGCGGTCACAATGGGGATAAATATTGATCATTTTAATCTATATTTAGATGCTTTTGATTCTGCTCGTTATTCGGGAATATGGGGTGATCTCAATGATCCTAGGTGGTGGAAGAAAAAGCTTTATGATCTTGCAATAGAAGAGAGAACCTCTCCCCGTGAATCGATTCAGGCCGCTGCATGCAAACGCTTCAAAATATCTGAGCAACACTATTCATATTGTTCGAAATGTGGCGAGCCTTGGCCTGAAGTTCTCGCTTTTACGGATGAGGCTATTTTGGCAGAGTTAGTCCCAGCACATCTGGAATGCAGCATTCCCCATCCAAGAAGGTTTGTTTCTCTGGCTTTTGAGGAGCCGCGTATTCTAATTTGAATAGGAGTGGGGAGTGGAGAAGCTAGATATTGATGCAAATAATTTTATAAAAATGGAAAAAAAAGTCCTTGGTTATTTACGGGGGAAAACAGCGGTAAAAAATATCTCATCAGCTGCGACTGACGCCTATTATAATTTTGACCTCAAGCATGGCTTTAATTTTTCTACAACATGGAAAGTCGCTGCTTGCAAAACAGGTGATTTGGATCTCACCGTTGCTGGACTTGTTGAGCTCGATGGAAAAGGTCACTTTACATTTGTGTCCTATGTTTTTTGTATTTCACGAGATAAATGTTTACTACGAAAGTACCATTATGATTGTGAATGCGAGAGGGGGAACAGCAAGCCTCTTTATCATCTACAGTTTGGAGGAGAGTCTCTTCCTGAACACGAAGGATATCGGGGTATTGATGAATTAAATTGCTGGCTCTCGGAACCAAGGTTGTTTTATACTCCGATGTCTTTGGCTCTTATCTTGGAACAGGCATTCCTGGAATTTCGGGATGAGAGTACTGAAAAAATCCGAAAAGATTCCTATTGGAAAGGCCTTGTAACAGCATCGCAATGTGAAGTCTTAAAGCCTTACTTTAAACGCTGTTACGATAAAATATCCAACAATGAACGCCTATATTCCGAGTGCTACATCTGAGATTTGTCCTACTGTAAAAAACGGAATTCATTACACTCCGGATGACGTAGCTCTCGAACTTGTTCGTGGTGCTAAGCACCATCTTAGCGTAACACCTTCCCTTTCAGTTTTAGATCCCGCCTGTGGTGACGGGGCTTTATTGCGTGCAGCGGAATATGAGCTTGGTAATCATCACTTTTTCCACGGTTGTGACTTGTTTTTTCCGAATGTACAAAACTGGTCAGAAACAATGCAGTTTCACCATGGAAACTTTTTCGATTATTCCTTAGATGATCAATATGATTTAGTACTCACTAATCCCCCATATATTCAGTTTGGTAGACTAGACAAGAAACAACGTGAAAATCTTCATCGTCAATTCTCAAAAGAAGTTTTGTTTCGAGGAACAGCCGACTTATGGGTTTATTTTCTTATAAAATCAGTTTCCCATCTGCGATTTGGAGGGACTCTTGCTGCAATAATCCCATGGTCTTTTCTTGAGGCTGAATTCTCCCATGATATACGTAAGTGGATGGCAAGTTATTTCAGAGATATTCGTGTCTTGGTATTACGAGATAAGCATTTTGGCACAACAGAGAAGAGAGTGCTTTTGGTTTGGCTAGGAAACTATGGATTGCCAGCTGAAAATATAGAAGTTGGTTTCTCTGACGATATCGGTGATGATCACTTTTACCAATCCCTTAGTAATGATGAATGGCTTCGTCCCTGTCTTATCACTACAGTTGGTATTCAACATGCTGATATCATAAAACATGCGATGGAGGGTGGTTGGTTTGAATTGAGAAGTGTGGCCTCTGTCAAAATAGGTGTTGTCACTGGTGCGAATAGCTTTTTTATTCGTGCTAGAAGTGAGCATGATATCGTAAGTTCTGTGCCGATTTTCACAAAAGTTAGAGAATTGCAAGCTTTAGAAATTCATGATCCGCCGGAGAAGGAGCTTTTAATCCTAGACAATAGAAGAGCACCGGATGATGTCTATATCCAAGAAGGTCTTAACGCAAATATCCAAAAACGTTCACATTGTGTACGTCGCGGTGAGCAATGGTTTCGTCTCACACTGGAATCGGCTCCAGATTGTTTTTTTACATATCGGGTCTCATCTATTCCCTACCTTACGCTTAATCCCGAGGGCTTTCAGTGCACTAATACTTTGCATGAAGTTAGATTTACTCAGGAGCTCTCATTGAACAAAAAAAGATGGATTGCTTTATCCATCTTGTCTGATATCTCGCAACTTTCTTTAGAATTAAAGGGACGTCACTATGGTAATGGAGTCTTGAAAATAGAGCCTTCAGCTTTGAAAGAAGTCCTTGTCTTTCTTCCACCAAAAAGGATTTCCGAGCGTAGGTTCAATAGAATTTCTGCACTTCTTGATTCTGGCCAGAAAGAAGAGGCTTCTCTTGAAGCTACGGCATATTGTAAAGAGGTTAGTTCTTTACCTGATCAAGTATGGGAGGATGCAAAAAATGCTTTGGAGCAAATCCGACGGAGACGTAACTGAGTCGGAAGATTTATAGTGGATCAATAGCCTAAAGCGGAGCTGCCATCAGCCCCGCTTTTTTTATTCCCAGAAAAAGAGTCTTATTTCTCTTTCTCAGCCAGCATCTCCCTCGCCATCTCCAAATTGTGGTAAGCTACAACACGAATCATCCCCACATCCCGACCTTTCACCTGATCCAACTCAGCAAGAAATTCCTCTAATTCCGTAGTCGCCATCGTCACTGCCTGCGGACGGAACGGAATAGAGAAATCGATCCCTTTGACATTCCAGCCTTCCGGGAAAAAGGTGAACGGTGCAAAGTCGGCAATCTGTCGTTTGGCCCTCGGGACGATGGTGCTGGTTTTCATGTTTTCAAAGCGCATACCGTCGGCATCAGCAATGATCGTGTAGCTGCCGGTAAACGGCTGCTGTACATCATTTTTATTGGCGTAGGTGTAGCTGGATTCGGCCACCTGGGCGTGGCTGGTGTGGCAGCTGTCGCAGGTGCGTGCCTGGCCGAGGGCGTGGCTCATTTTGTCCATCTGAATCCACAACAGGGCCTTGTTGTTATGCGGCAGGTCGTTGCGGGTGCCGTTGACGATAAAGGCGTCGTTGACGTCGGTCTGCTCGCGGGTAATGGTGAAGGTCTCAGGTTCGCCGATGCGCGTATCCCCTTTGATGGTGCGTTGCGGGATGGCGCGGAATTTTAGGCCGGTGGGGGCGACATCTTTGGTCTGGTTGAGCGCGGCCATGGGGTAGGGCTTGACCGGAATCCAGCGTCCGGCGGCGTTTTTGATCAGCGTCGGCAGAGAGCGGGTACCGTAATATTCCTTGTGCTTGGTGAAGGGCGTTTCCACCCCGGCGACCACGCCCGGACCCCAGAAGGTGAACTGATACGCGCCGACGGTCTGGACGTGGCAGGCGCTGCAATCGACATTGCTGTGGCTGGATTGGGCGACGGCAGCGACGATCTCTTTATGGCACTGTTGGCAGGAGTTGCGCGCCGAGTCGCTGGCCAGGTGGCCGAACTGGTGGTTTTCGATCTGATGGCAGTCGATGCAGTCGACGCCGTTTTGCACATGTACGCCGACGGGCAGGTCCGACGGGAAGGCGTATTCGCCGCGCATATATCCGGCACCACGGCGACGATCCATCGGCCCGGCATGACACAGACTGGCGCGGCCACCGCCATAGCAGGACGGTGCTTCGGGCGGGCCAAAGCGGTGACGGCCTTGCCCTTTATAGGCTTGATAATGGCAATCGTTGCATCCGGCGTGACATTTGCTGCATTGACGCGCCGAGGCGTTATTTTGCGCGGCATCAAACGGCACGGCACACTCACTGGCCAGGGCTTCGTAATTATCACCGAACCATGGGCCGCAGTTCTGCGGGCCGGGCAGGTCTTCACTGAAGGTGCGGAAGGCGCGTTGATGTTTGAGCAGCCCTTTGGTGGAGCTGTTGTAGGCGGTGACCTCGTCATCATGACATTTGCCGCAGGTGGCGCGGGCCACTTCCGGCGCATAGGCAAAGGTCTGCGGATCGCGGTCGTGATAGTAGATGCCGAGAATCTTACCGGTTTTAGCCTGTTGCAGGGCGGCTTTATCCGGCTTGGGAATCATGGCGTCAAAGGCGCTGCCCTGCGGCTCCAGTGCGGTAATGCCGATCTGCTTGCGATCCATGGCCTCTCCTTTGTACGCGCCTCCAACGGCCATCAGAAACGGCTTGAGCAAGCCCTGGTGCGCGGCGGCTTTGTCCATGATGGTGCTGTCGCCCTGGTGACAGTCGACGCAGGTGGGCGTGCCGCCCATGTTGACTTCGTCATCCACGGCTTGCGGATCGAGGTACAGGTCCGGCGCGCCGAGGGCCGTCATTTGGGTTTTATCGCCATGGCAGTGCACGCAGGAGGAGTCTATGTCGTAGCCAAGGCTCAGAGTGGGGAGGAGTAGAACAAACAGGAGGCACAGGGATTTCACCATGATGGCGTCCTTTCAGAAGGGAGGCGGTCTGATGTGGTTTAAACTTCACGATTTGTTTTAACACGCTTTAACTCTGATGTCATGCCGATGCTGTGTTCAGCGTTTATGAGTGAGACTGGGGTATTGCTCAGCTGACAACCATTTTTATGGTGGCACCACTCGTTAGGTTGAGCAACCCAGCCCTTACGTACTGCAGTACCGAACGGATGCCGTTCGCCAGCGCGATCAGTTCCGAATGACGAACTACTGAAGCTCAAGATCAAGTTCAAGGTCGCCGGGTTTCGTCCCGGCAGGCGACATACTTTTGACTGGCCGCTCAAAAGTATGCAAAAACCAGCTGAACTTCTCCTGGACCTAGACTAACGGACACTGCGTCTGTTTCCGTTATGCGTTGCATATCCGGCTCGCCGCCCTTTAGGTCGGCGAATCGTGGGCATCATCAGCTGTGGCGTAAAACGTTGATAACGGTCTTGTGGCGGACTCTATTTTTTCCGTGACACCGATCTAACGGGTGGGACGGTGCCCACCCTGCAGTCGCGTATTATTTAGCACTCAAGCTCTCCCGTTTAGCCGCGCCGAACGAAGAGAACGGTCACCGCGATGATCGTCGGAAAACTGTTTGAGGACTGTGGCACACCGGCAGAGTTCTTGCCGACATCGCGGTGTTGGTGAACGCAGAGAGGGATCCCACAGGGCGCAATGGTCGGGAGTCGATTTTACGCCTCTATTGTCGACGCAAAAGGCGCCCGAGGTGCGGGCACGGAAGCCCGCGTCATGTGGGTACTAAGTAAGGCGAACGGATGAAGCCTTATCGTGAAATAGTGCTGAATACTGGAGAGGAAAAGAGCTTAAAAAACATTCCACCGCCGAAACATGCCAGCCCGTTTGACCCGCTGCACCGCTAATTCAACCGCTGCTTCTCGGGGTAACAGCCCCTTGTGCTTGACGCCATCCAAAACATTGCGGGTGTTGTGTCGCAGCTTTTCTTCAATGGCTTCGAGGGCTGCGGCTTCTGTAGCGCCTTTGTATTCCATGGCGGCGCAGATGACGCCACCGGCATTGGCGATAAAGTCGGGAATACACAGGATGCCCCGCTCGTGGAGTATCTTCTCCGCCGCATGGGTGATGGGGATGTTGGCTCCTTCCACCACCAGCCGGGTTTTAAGGCGGCCGACATTGTCTTCGTGGATGACGTCGGGGCGGGCTGCGGGAATCCAGATGTCGCACTCCATGTCGAGCACCGCATCCCGGTCGCCGTGTTGCGCGTCGGCATAGTCGGTGAGGTTTTTACCGCGGGCCTTGAGTTCGATCAGTTGGTTGAGATGGAGACCCTGCGTGTTGTAGATAGCGCCCTGTGAATCCGCCGCGCCCACCAGAATCGCGCCTTGTCCGGTGAGAAAGCGGGCCGCATGTTTGCCCACGGCACCGAAGCCCTGCACCACGACGCGGGCACCGGAGAGTTCAAAGTCACACTCCTCCAACGCCACCTCCGTGGCGTGAAACAGTCCCCAGCCGGTGGCGCCGATTTCATCCAAAGGAATGCCGCCCAACTCACGGGGTAGACCGACAGAGCGAGCAATCTCATCATGCACCCAGGCCATACACTCTTCATCGGTGCCCATATCCGGGCCGACGATATATTCCTTGATATCGCGTAAGACATTGGCCAGACAGCGAATCAGCTGCTCTTTGTGCTCGCGCGGCATTTTCGGATCGCCATAGAGTACGGCTTTCCCGCCGCCGTGAGCCAGTCCTGCCGCAGCGTTTTTTAACGTCATGGCCCGCGCCAGACGGCAACACTCCTCGGTACTGACATCCGGAGCCATGCGCAGTCCACCAATGGATGGCCCGGCCGCGACATTATCCACCACCAGAACTGCTTTCAGGTTCAGCTCTGGTTCATAGATATGAAGAATTTTGGTCGGGCCGAGATCATCATAGAATTTGAAAATGTCTTCCATGGCGGCAGCCTTTCTGATGGTGGGCAGCAACTGTTATTTAAAAAATAACAGAGAAATGGGATGTTGCTTTGTATTACAGAGAAATCAGCGATTTATATGGAAATAATCAGTGGTGGAATTTCAATCGTTCATTTCGTTCGGCGCTGAAGTACGGGAGGGCTTGAGTGCTGAATAACACACAACTGTAGGGTGGGCACCGTCCCGCCCGTTTAATTGGTGTCACACCAGAGATAAAGAAAGACGAAAGCGCCTTATCAACGTTTTACGCCAAAGGTGATGAGACGCACGATTCGTCGACCTAAAGGGCGGCGAGCCGGATCAGTGAAGCATGACGGAAACAGACGCATTGTCGGTTAAGCTAGGTTCAGGAGAAGTTCAGCCGGTTTTTGCATACTTTTGAGCGGCCAGTCAAAAGTATGTCGGCTGCCGGGACGAATCCCGGCGACCTTGATTTTGATCTTGAGGTCTTAAAGGAAAAACATCAATCCCTACGACACCTGCCAAACCTCCCGAGTCAACACATCACAAGCCGTCAAAACCCGATTATGCCCAGCCCCGGTATCAATCGCATAACGCCCGCCTTCAAAAGTCGGCCAGTTGTTCGGAGTCGGACTGTGGCCAACCACCTGGATAATGCCGTCGCTACTTGGCGGCAGATTGCGCGCCCACAGCAGGGTAAAGATCGATTGCTTTTCAACCGGAATGCCGGGTTGAAGCCCGGCGTGGACAAACAGGAACGGATCAATGCGCCACCACAGCCGGGTGTCTTCCAAGAAATCCACATGTTCCTGGGGAATGTCTTTTAGCCGGTTCGTTTCATAGCTGGCCAACGTGGCCCGGCCACCGTTGCTGAAAAAAAGATCCACATCGGAAAAACTGCCAACGTCGTCACGGTAGCGCGGACAGATGTCCCGCAGGCTCGCATCGTGACGCACGCCAACTTCGACCAAGGCATCAAGCAGCATCTGGTCATGGTTGCCGCGCAGAAACACCGTGTCGGGAAAACGTTGCTGCAGGGCGATGAGGGTGGAGAGCAAACCGCAACTGTCCGGGCCGCGATCAATATAATCACCGAGGAACACCAGCTGGTCGGCGGCGGTCGGCTGGACGACATTGAGCAGGCGGCGCAGCATGTCGCGTTGGCCATGCAGATCGCCGATGGCGATCAACCGCTGTGGCAGCTCACCCGGCATGGCCGATGCTACTCCGTGACGGATTCCGGCAGGGTTTCGACAAAGGCTTTAATCTCATCGCGCACCTTGCGGTAGCAGTCGAGCTGTTGCTCTTCCGAGGCACCTTGTTCGGCCAGCGCGCGGGCCAGGTGCGGCGGATCGTCAAAACCGACATGCACCACTTTGCAATTGGCCGGAAAATAGGGGCAGGTTTCGTGGGCGTGGCCGCACACGGTGACGACGACATCGATGGGTGTGTCCTTGAATTCATCCAGGTGCTGGGAGCGGTGACCGGAAATATCGACCCCGGCTTCGGCCATCACTTTGACGGCATTGGGGTTGAGGCCGTGGGTTTCAATCCCGGCGGAATAGACCTCAATCACATCCCCTTTGAGGTGGCGGGTCCAGCCTTCGGCCATCTGGCTGCGGCAGGAATTGCCGGTGCATAAAAACAACAGGTGCAGTTTATCGGGCATCGTTTTCTCCAGCGTGTTTTATGACGTGTTGTGTTTTGCCTGATTCAACCAAAACTCAGCGAAAAAGTCGAACGCTCTTTTGCCCGAGGCGCTGGCGAGGATCACGCCTCTTTCGGTTCCTCCGGCTGCTCGGTAAACCGTTCGGTCAGCTCGGCCAAATGCTTGCTGTGGGTGAGAATCAGCGCTTCATCCTTTTCTTTGAGCGTCATTTCGGGGTCGGCAATCAGAAACTGATCGTCGCGGTAGATGCCGATGATGCGCGCCTCTTTGGGCAGGGCAAAGTCAGCGATCTTGCCTTTGTTGTGCTCGGTAATCTCCACCATAATGCAACGCGCTTCATACTTGATCATCGACGACAGCTCGACGGCATCAACGCCGGACACGGTATCGGCCAGATAACGGCTGATGGTCTTGGAGGGCGTCACCGTGTGTTCCAAACGCAGCTCACGGCAGATGGTGAGGTAATCGACATCGTGAATCTGCACCACCACGTGCCCGTAGCCCAGCGAGCGCCCCACCAGCGCGGCGATGATGTTGTACTGGTCGTTCTCCGTCAAGCAAAACAGGTAGTCGGCATGCTCCGGCCCGGCCTCTTTGAGGATATTGGGACGGCTGCCGTCGCCATGGAGAAAGCTGCAGTCCAGGGTGTCGGTCAGGGCTTCAATGCGCGCCTTGTCCTCTTCGATAATCACCACTTCATGTTTGCGGTCGATGAGCAGCAGCGCGGTTTCCACGGTGAGCTCACCGGCACCGACAAAGACGATACGCATCAGTTATCTCGCTTTCTACCGAACCAGGTCCGGTGATAAAAGAAAATCAGCCAGGCCGTGCATTCCAGGCGGCCGAGGAACATATCGACGCACAGCACCCCTTTAAGGAAATTGGGCAGATCCGGCCCGGTGACGCCGGTGGACAGGCCAACGGTTGCGGTGGCGGAGACCACGTCGAACAGGGCATTGAGCGGATCGTAGCCGTAGGCGACGAACGGCAGCCACGACAGCACCACGGCGCCGATGAACAGCAGGATGATCATCAGCGCATCCTGAACGTCGTCACCTTCGAGAATCTTTTTCCCCACTTTTTGCCGCAACACCGTGTTGGGCGGCACGCTCATGGTGCGCACGAAATGGCGGATCAAGGTCAGCACCACCAGCAGCCGCAGCAGTTTAAAGCCACCGGCCGTCGAACCGACGCCGCCGCCGATGAGCATGGCCAGGATCAGCAGCAGCTTTGAGCCGGGATCGAGTGTGCCCGGATCAAGGCTGGAAAAGCCCGCCGTGGTCTGGGCCGAGCACACCATCAGTGGCGCATGATGCAGGGCGGTTTCCCAAGGCGTACCGGTGCTCCACATCGATAGAGTGACCAACGCCGTGAACACCAGCAGCAAGGTCGCCAGTAAACGGATCTCCACATTGTCGAGCAACGGGCGCAAGCCGTTGCGCCAGGTCTGATGATACAGCGCCAGCGGCAGAGCACCGGCCAGCGTGGCCAAGGTGACCACCCATGCCAGACGGACATGGGGCAGATCGGCAAAGCTGCCCGAGGTGGGGGCGAAGCCGCCGGTGGAGACGGCGGAAAGGATATACAGTACGCCGTCGCGTAGCGACCCGCCGAGCAACAGCCACAGGCTGATGCCAACCAGAGTCAAGATGCTATAGACGATGATCACCCGTCGCGCATGTGCGCGGGTCCCACCGACCAAATCATCCGGCTCATCCATAGCTGCCAGACGCAGGGCTGACAGGCCGGGGCGTAGCACCAATGCCAGGGAGAAGACAACAATGCCCAATCCGCCGTACCATTGCATCCAGGCACGGGAAAAGGTGAAAATCAACGGCTTGCCCTCCATGCCGGGCAGGGTGCTGAGACCGGTGGTGGTCACCGCAGACACGGTTTCAAACAGGGCATCCATAAAGGCAACGCCGGACACCAGTAACGGGATGGTCATGATAAACGGCACCACCAGAAATACCAGTGACGCCAGAACCATCGCTTCATTCATTTGCATGCGCTGGGAAACATGAAGGCGTTTCAGCACCAGCCAAGCCAGCAGCAACGCAACAATGATCAGGGCGTAACTCAGAGAAATGTGTCCGTCTGGCGCTGAGAACAGTGAAACCCCAAATGTGACCAGGTTGAGTGCGGCCATGATCAGGCAGAACTGGCCGAAATAATGGCCGATCAGCTTGGGGCGTACCGCAAAAAAAAGTTCACTGCCGGGTTGGGACATAGGGGCTCCTGAACAGGTTGCTCTTGACACGAACCGCTGCAAACCTGTTATGGTATCTTGTAAACAGAGCCTCCCGAAGGGGGATGCTCTGTCGGTTCATGAATAAGTCTACCACCGATTGCCGCGATGTAAGCTTTGAGTCCGGTTTTAGCAGGACAGAGTAAATTCAGGCGATCACACTTCAGGAGATGATACTCTATGATGAACCCGACCATTGGCTTTTTTGTCGTCATGGTAACTGTCCTTAGTCTGGCCCTGACCGGTTGTGAAAAGGAAGGACCGGCTGAACAGGCGGGCAAAAAAATTGATGAAACCATCGAGCAGACCAGTGAAGCGGTCGAAGAAACGATCAACCCGGAAGGTGTTTTTGAAAAGGCCGGAGAAATGGTCGATGATGCTGTCGAAACGGTCAAAGAAAGTGCTGCCGAGGTCAAAGAGGATGTAAAAGAAGCTCTCGAAGAACATCAGGAGCATAAATAAAAAAGGAGTAAATGGATGGATCTCATTCGGATTCTATGCGCGATTTTACTTCCGCCGTTGGGAGTGTTTCTTCAGGTCGGCATCGGTTGGCCGTTTTGGATCAATATTTTGCTGACTTTGTTTGGCTATATTCCCGGTATCGTGCATGCAGTGTGGGTGATTGCCAAGAAGTAGTTTGTTTAATATTGATTTGTTCGTAAATTGGGGTGGGGTTTGCTTTGGCGAGCTCCACCTTTTTGCATTTGGGGGGTATGCACTTGACTTGTTTTTCGCTCTGTTGAACGGGAGGGCTTGAGAGCTAAATAATACGCGACTGCAGGGTGGGCACCGTCCCACCCGTTAGATCGGTGTCACGGAAAAAATAGAGTCCGCCACAAGACCGTTATCAACGTTTTACGCCACAGCTGATGATGCCCACGATTCGCCGACCTAAAGGGCGGCGAGCCGGATATGCAACGCATAACGGAAACAGACGCAGTGTCGGTTAGTCTAGGTTCAGGAGAAGTTCAGCTGGTTTTTGCATACTTTTGAGCGGCCAGTCAAAAGTATGTCGGCTGCCGGGACGAAACCCGGCGACCTTGACGTTGACCTTGGTCTTCAAACACCCAGGGAGAACTGCTAACCACAGCTCTCCCTGAGTGTTTCTAATTAATGGTGCTGCCCCTGGCAACATCCCCCAGACTCCTGTCCACCACCGCAACACGATCCCCCTGATCCGCATGAACATCCACCACTGCCATTCTTCTGGCGACGCAACGTCCGAATCAGATAAAACGCGGCGATGACAACAACGCTAATGGTCAGAAAAAGATCTAAACTCATATCGTTCTCCTTTAACTTAATAATCGGGTGCCGACCTGATAAACCGCCACCGCCATACCGAAGCCCAGTGCGGTATTAAACACCGTTGAAAACAGCGCCCAACCCCACGACGACTCCTTGGCCATGGTGACCACGGTGACGAAGCACGGGGCATAGAGCAAGACGAAGATGATCAGCGAGATGGCCGTGTACTTGTTCCATGTCGGGTCCGTGGCAATCTGATGCGACAAGGGGGCGGCATCTTCGGGATCGATCTCACCGAGAGAGTACGCGGTGCCGAAGGTGGAAACAATGACCTCTTTAGCGGCAAAACCACCGACCAGCGCAATGTTGGTGCGCCAGTCAAATCCGGCCCACTGGCTGACCGGCTCAAAGAAGCTGCCGATCTGCCCGGCGACGGAATAGCGCAGGGTTTCTTGAGCTTCGTGGTTGTTAATCTCGTCAATGAGCGCGCTGCGTTGTTCCATGTCTGTCATCTGATTGGCGACGGCAATACGTTGTTGGTCATAGGCGGCAATCTGCTCGTCCGGCAAGCCGGGGAAGGTCATGGCCGCCCACAGCAGAATCGACACCGCCAAAATCACGGTACCGGCTTTGCGAATGTATTGCCAGACCCGCTCCCAGGTGTGAATTAGTACGCCGCGCAGGGTCGGCAGACGATAGGGCGGCAACTCCATGACAAACGGGGTCGGTTCGCCCTTGATGATGGTGGAACGCAGCAGTTTGGAAACCAGCAGAGCCATGGCCCAGGCGCCCAGAGTGATCGAAAACATGATTTGTGCTTCGTTTTCGCTGAAAAAGGCCGCAATGAGCAGCAGGAACACCGGCAGCTTGGCGCCGCACGGCATGAACGGCGCGGTGATCAGGGTGGCGAGTTTTTCCTTGGGGCTGCGCAGGGTGCGAGTGGCCATCACGCCGGGTACGGCGCAACCACCCATGATGCCGCCAGAGATGATAAACGGCATGGCCGAGCAGCCGTGCAGACCAAACATGCGCAACACGCGGTCAAGCATGTAGGCGACCCTTGCCATGTAGCCGGAATCTTCGAGGAAGGCGATCATCAGGAACATGATGGCGATCAACGGCACAAAGCCCATGACGCCGCCAACGCCGTCAATGACACCGGAGACAATTAATGATTGCAGCATGCCTTCCGGGATCAGCGCCGTGGCCGTCTCGCCGAGCCAGCCAAAAAAGCTTTCAAACCAGCCCATGGGGACTTCCCCAAGGGTAAAGGTGATTTGGAACATGGCGTAGAGCACGCCGAACATGATCAGTGGACCAAACAGGCGATTGGTGAGCACATTATCCAGCTTTTCGGTCAGCTCTTTGCGGTTTTCCTGTTGGGGGCGTTCAACGATGCCCTGGCGCAAGATAGAGTTGATCAGTCCGTAACGGTAGTCGGCAATGAGGGCTTCCGGTGTGGTGTTGAGGGTCGTACGGCAATGTGTATCCACCTCGCGGACCATCTCTTCGAGCTCGAAAGCAACGCTGCCAAGAGTGCGTCCAGCGGTAACAATCTCATCGTCGTTTTCGAGATATTTCAGGGCGACCCAGCGGGCCGGATAGCGATTGGTCATGAAGCGCGCCGCTTCAATTTTTTCCACCATGGCGTCCAGCGCCACATCGAGGTCTGCTCCGTAGGAAATTTTAAGCGGTTGCCAGGAACCCCCACGCTCCGCAGCGTACAGCAACGCTTTTTCCAGCATCTCTTTTTTGCCTTCACCGGAACGGGCGATAGTTTCCACCACCGGGCATTTAAGGAGTGTGGCGAGTCTTTGCGTGTCGATTCGCAACCCTTTTTTGGCGGCTTCATCCATCATGTTGAGAGTCAGCATCACCGGGATGCCCAATTCAAAAAACTGAATGGCCAGATAAAGGTGGCGCTCCAGTTTTGTGGCATCGACGATGTCTACCACGATGTCCGGTCGTTCATCGACCAGGACTTTACGGGCGACCAGCTCTTCCTGTGAATAAGCGGACAGCGAGTAGCAGCCGGGCAGGTCGACGATATTGACGCGGGTGTTGTTCAGGTTGAGGGTGCCTTCTTTACGGTCAACCGTGATGCCGGGATAGTTGCCGACATGCTGACGGGCACCGGTAATGGCATTGAACAGGGTGGTTTTGCCGGAGTTGGGGTTGCCGGCCAGAGCAATGGTGGCAGTATGCGTCATCAGTTGTTCTCCAATCGTTCGACCATGATGTGGTCGGCTTCGTTATTGCGCAGGGTAAGGGTGAAGTCGCGTAGACGCAGCGCAACGGGATCTTTCAACGGGGCGCGGCCGGTGACTTCCAGTTCGGTGCCGGGCACCAGGCCCATGTCGCGCAGGCGACGGGCCATCTCACCTGAAGCGGACAACTGGGTGATGCGGGCTTTTTCATTGACGTTGAGGGTGCGTAGAGATGATTCCATTGAGCGATTGACCTCCTGAAACGAATCGTGTCTGAATAGGATATTGAAAATCGTTTTCAACACTAGGCGTGTTTTCGTTTTGTGTCAACAGGAAAATGAAAGTCTTTATCAATTGGTTAACAGAAAGGTGATGCTGTGGAAGTGATTGGATATCTTGATTGTTTCGATAAGGATGGTTGATTACGGACAGGGCGCAGCAACGTTAAAAAAACTTGTGTTTCTTTGTCGGTGATGTAACGCTGATGATTTAACGTTAAAATTGTCCTAAATCAGTGAATCTATGGTGGATAAGAGCGTACAAAATGGCTTTACGGATTCAGGAATCAAGTTATATCGCTAAGATAGCTCATGGAGGTGGCGCGTGAGAGCATTGTTGAGACTGTTGGGACGTTGTGTGGCAGGGCTTGTTGGGACTGTGAGCTGGCAGGCGCCACCGTGGTTGACGATTCTCAATCTGCAGCGCCGGGAGAAACCGGGCCGTTTTTATCTCCGTTTGCTGTTGGCGTTGCTGGTGATTGGCGCTGTCGTTGGCGGTAGCGTCTATTATGCTCTGCTGCCGCAGCCCCTGCAGGTGGTGGCGCGGGTGGATGGCCCCGGTATTATGGCCAATGATGATCTGGCTACGCCGGATCCACTGGTGATTGACTTTGTCTATGATGATCAGCAGCGCTCTTCTCAGCCGATTCCCGCTGGCACTCCCTCTGTGGCCCGCATTGATCTGGTCGATCAGCCGGTGGCGGAGGGCATTCGCCTAACGCCCGCTTTGCGCGGCCAATGGCAGTGGCGTGGTGATGCCACCCTTGAGTTTACCCCGGAGGAGCCCTGGCCCGCCGGAACGGAGATGACCGTCCAGTTTGATACGACGATCTTCAGTGCCGAAACCCGCCTTGCCGAGCGCAGCACCACCTTTACCACACCGACGTTTACCGTGACACCGGCTTCCATGACCTTTTACCAGGACCCGCAGCAGTCATCGGTGCGCAAAGTGGTATCGACCCTGCGTTTTTCCTATCCGGTGGATGAACAGAGTCTGCGTGAGCATATCCGTCTGGGTATGCGTCCGTCGGGGGCTTCGGCGCAAACCGCATTGCAGCCGGTCAAATTTGAACTCAGCTTTGATAAACGGCAGCGCGAAGCCTATCTCCACTCCATCCCTCTGGCGTTGCCGGATGAAACCAACACCATGCAGCTGCAGGTTCTGGCCGGTGTCAAGCCAGCCACCGGCGGGGTGGCCAGCGCCGAGGATGTTACGACCAAGGTGGCGATTCCTGATCGCTACAGTTACCTGAAAGTGGCCCAGGCCCGCTGTCAGATCGTTCGTAACGATCAGCAGGAGCCGCAACAGGTGATCACTCTGGAGTTCACCGATGACATCGAACGTGACGAGCTGCTCGGTAAATTGAAAGTGTTCGTCCTGCCGAACGCCAACAATCGTTATTGGAGTGGGCCGCGTCAGGTGACCGCTGCTGTGCTTAAGGAATTGCCGCCGGTGAGTCTGGAGATGATCGATAATCCGCGTCAGGCCGCCAAGCTCTATAACTTTGTCATCGATGTCGAGCAAGACCGCCAGCTCTATCTGCGCATCGGTGAAGGGCTGACCTCGATCAATGATTTTGTCCACAGTTCGTTCTACGATACCGTGTTGCGGGCAGCGGATTATCCGCAGGAGATCAGCATCATGGGCGAGGGGGCAATGTTGTCACGCTCGGGCGCCCATCAGCTCAGTCTGCTGGCCCGAGGCCTCAAAGCGGTCAAGGTGGATGTGGGGAAACTGCTGCCGCAGCAGATCAACCATCTGGTCAGCCAGAGTCGCGGCGATATCAAGGACGGCTACTTCAGCAATTACAATTTTGATGAAAACAACATCACTGCACTCAACGAGCAGATTTTGCCGCTGCAGAAGATTCATCCGGCTAAAGCCAATTATGCCGCCGTGGATCTCAGCAGCTATCTGCCCGATCGGCAGGATCAGTTCGGCCTGTTTTTCATCACCGTCACCGGCTGGGATCCGGTCAATAAACGGGAACTTGGCCATATTCGTGACCGGCGGGTGATTCTGGTCACCGATCTCGGTTTGCTGGTTAAGGATCAGGCTGACGACAGTCATCTGTTGTTTGTCCAGTCGATCCGCACGGGCAAGCCGGTGGCCGGGGCCAAGGTGCGTCTGCTCGGCCGGAACGGGGTGCCGCTGTTTGAGCGTACGACTGGCAGCGATGGCAAGGTCAGCTTCCCCAGCACCAAAGGATTTCAAGAGTCCCAACAGCCCACGGCCTATGTGGTGGAGTCGGCTGGCGATCTGTCGTTTATCCCCTTTGCCCGTTATCAACGCCAGCTCAACTACTCGTCGTTCAATGTCGGCGGGGTGCGCTCCAACCAGCACCGCCGCGATACTCTCAATGCGTTTCTGTTTACCGACCGTGGCATCTACCGCCCCGGCGACACCGCGCATCTCGGTTTTATCGTCAAAGACAACCAGCTTGATAATGTTGAGGGGGTTCCCGTTGAGGTGGCGGTACGCTCGCCGCGCGGCAACGAGGTGTGGTCGCAGCGGCTGATGCTGCCGCAGATGGGTTTTTTTGATCAGGCGTTTGACTCGCAGCCGACTTCCGAAACCGGCACCTATCAGGTGGCGCTGTATCTGGTGCGCGACGATAAATATCGCGACCGCATGATCGGTTCCGGCAATTTCCGCATTGAGGAGTTCCAGCCCGACACCCTGAAAATTGAAAGTCGCTTGCTCGATGTGCCGAATAAAGGCTGGAGTACCGTGGAGAAGTTGACCGCCAAGGTCCATCTGCGCAATCTGTTCGGCACCGCCGCGCAGCAGCGTAAAGTGACCGGACGCCTGCAGGTGACGCCGACACGGTTCAATTTCCGCGACTATAAGGGCTTTGTATTTACCGATCCCTATTATGACCCGGAGCAGGCGGCGTTGTCCGTGAATGAAGCTCTGGACAGCGTCACCACCGATAACGACGGTGTAGCCCGCTTTGAATTGCCGTTGGAGCGCTTTGCCCGCGGCACCTATCAACTGACCCTGACCGTGGAAGGCTTTGAGCCGGGGGGCGGGCGCAGTGTGACGACGCAGAATCGCACCCTGATCTCGCCTTGTACTACGTTGCTGGGTTACAAGAGCGATGGCGCGTTGAATTACATCCACAAAGACAAGCCGCGCAGCCTGGAACTGGTCGCCCTCAACAACGAACTGACCCCGGTGGCGGTGGACAATCTTCAGGTGCGACTGATCACCGTGGAAACCCTGTCTACACTGGTCAAGCAGCCCAACGGCACGTTTAAGTATCAGAGCGTGAAGCGGGAGAAACCCGGTGATGCCACGCCGTTGACGGTGCAGGCCGGCACGCAGAACTACCCGCTGCCGACCGCAACGCCGGGGGACTATATTCTTGAAATTGTCGATGAGGCCGGGTTGAAGCTGGCCCGTGTGCCGTTCACCGTGGTTGGCCACGGTAACCTCACCGGTGAACTGGAGCGCAACGCCGAGTTGAAACTGGCGCTGGATCGCAAAGATTACCGTGCCGGTGACACCATTGAGATGAGCATTACCGCACCCTATCGTGGTGCCGGTCTGATCACCATCGAGAGTGACCAGGTTCATGCCTTCAAGTGGTTTAAAACCGATACCACCAGTACTCTACAGACCATCACGATCCCGAAAGATCTGGAGGGCAACGCCTATGTCAACGTGGCGTTTGTCCGCGATGCGGCCTCCAAGGAGATCTTCACCAGCCCGTTAAGCTACGCGGTGCAGCCGTTCACCATTGACCGCAGTCGCCGTGAGTTGCAGGTGGCTGTCACGGTGCCGGAGCTGGCGCGACCGGGCAAAGCTATGCCCGTGGGAGTCACAGTATCCAAGCCGTCGCGGCTGGTGGTGTTTGCCGTGGATGAGGGCATCCTCCAAGTGGCGGGCTACACTACGCCGCAGCCGTTGGATCATTTCCTGAAAAAACGCGCTCTTGAGGTGGAAACTCTGCAGATCCTCGACTTGATTCTGCCGGAATTCGATCTGGTCAAGGAGGTCTCGGCCAGCGGCGGTGGCTTTGCTGAGCAACGGATGAAGGCGCTGGCCGCCAATCTCAATCCGTTTACCCGTCAGGTGGAAAAGGCGGCGGTGTTCTGGTCGGGCATTGTCGATGCCGGGCCGGACGGCACCACGGTCAACTTTGACCTGCCGGACAGCTTCTCCGGCAACCTGCGGGTGATGGCCGTGGCCGTCGGCGAACAGGCTCTGGGTGTGGCCCAGCAGGATACCGTCGTGCGCGGGCCGTTTGTGTTGACGCCGAGCGTGTTGACTCAGGCCGCTCCCGGAGACACCTTTGAGGTGAGTGTCGGCGTGGCCAATGTGCTGGAAGGTTCGGGAGAGGGCTTGGCGGTGACGTTGAGCGTCGAAAGCGTCGGCCCGTTGCAGGTGGAAGGGCAGACCACACAGACGCTGACCATCGACGAAGGCAGCGAGCAGGTGGCGCGCTTCAAGGTAAAAGCCGGTGACCAGCCCGAGGCGGCACAACTGATCTTCACCGCCACGGCGGGCGATGAACTGAGTCGCCGACGCAGTGGCATCAGCCTGCGTCCGGCCGTGCCGTACCGTACGACCATGCAGTGCCAGAGTGGCGATGACGGCACGATTGATCTGCTGGTGACACGTGCGTTGCTGACGCCGCTGGCCGAGCAGAAGGTCGCCGCCAGTGTCAGTCCGCTGGTGCTGGTGGATGGCCTGAGCCATTATCTCGATCATTTCCCGCATGGCTGCACCGAGCAGGTGGTCAGTCAGGTGTTCCCGTTCATCGGCCTGCTCGGCTATCCGCAGCTGGTCGGTGACCGTGGTGCGTTGCAAAAGCGGATCGATGTGCTGATTTCGCGCCTGCGTCAACGGCAGCGCAGCGATGGGGCGTTTACCTTCTGGCCCGGTGGTCGTGAAGCAGCACCGTTCCCGTCGTTGTATGTGATGCACTTTCTCCTCGAGACTCGAGAAATTGGCGGTCAATTCGGTTTTACGGTGCCGCGCGATATGTTGGCCCGTGGTGAGGATTATCTGCGCCAGGTGGCTTATGAGTCCCGTGATACTCTGGCGGATTCGCGGTTGCGCGCTTATGCCATCTATCTGCTGACCCGCATGGGTCAGGTGACCACTAATGCTCTGGTGGATGTGCAGACGACGCTCGATGAGAAAAAAGTCGCCTGGCATGAGGACATTACCGCCGCCTATGTCGCGGCCGCCTATCAATTGCTGCGCAAGCAGGATGAGGCGGAAAAGCTCATCGACGGCTATCAACTCAGCGAAGGTAAGACCGAGGATTTCGTCACCTTCCAGTCGCCGCTGACCCGTGATGCGCAGTATCTCTATTTGCTGTGTCGTCACTTCCCGCAACGGGCGCGTCAAGTCGACGGCGACCGTCTGCTGCGTCTGATCGATCCGGTGTTCCGTGGCCGCTACAATACGCTATCCGCCTCCTACACCATCCTCGCCCTCGGCACCTATTCCACCCTGACCAATCCGCAGGGGGAAGATGGTCAGATTCGGATGGTCGCCAAGGCGGAACAGGAACAGCCGCTGGATGTGGCCTTGAAGCCGTTTGCCACCGCCGATGTGCCGCTGACCGCCCACGACGTGCTGGTGCGTTCCAACCAGCGGTTGTTTGCGTTGTTGTCGCAGGCCGGTTTTGACAGCGCCTTACCGACTCAAGTAGTTCGCGAAGGGCTTGAGGTGCAGCGGCGTATGCTCGATAACGACGGTAAGGAAGTTACCACCGTGCAGCAGGGGCAGGAGGTCAGCGTTGAGCTGATCATCCGCGCTTTGGGTAGCGCCCGCGACAATATTGCCGTGATTGATCTGCTGCCCGGCGGCTTTGAAGTGCTGCGCGATTCCGTGCCGCGCACCGCCGTCGGCTGGCGGGCCGACTATGTGGACGTGCGTGAGGATCGGCTGGTGTTCTACGGCCGCTTCGACACCCGGGTGCGCACCCTGACCTATCGCGCCAAAGCGACGGCGGCCGGAAACTTTGTTGTTCCTGCCCTGTATGCCGAATCGATGTATGATCGCAGCGTGCATGCCTCGGCGTTGCCGGGTCGTGTTGAGGTAGTTGCCACGCCATGAGTCGGCAGCGGTTTTTATGGGCCGTGACCAGTGTGTTGCTGGTCACAGCTCTGGGTTATGCGCTGGTGCCGCAACCGGCATTGAGCCGCTACCAGAGTGAGTCGCGTGCCTATTTTGACAGTCAGGGGCGATTGCTGCGCCTGACGCTGGCCGATGATGACCGCTACCGGTTGCATGTCGATCTGGACGATGTGTCGCCCGCTCTGCGGCAGGCGACCTTGCTCTACGAGGACCGCGATTATTACCAGCATCCCGGCATTGATCCGCTGGCGCTGCTGCGTGCCGCCTGGACCACTTATGTGACCCGTGATCGACGGGTGGGGGCATCAACCATCACCATGCAGGTGGCACGGCTGCGCTGGCGCCTCGACACCCGCGATTTGTGGGGCAAGTTGGTGCAGATTTCCCGCGCCGTCCAGTTGACCCGCCATTATTCCAAGGACGATATTTTCCAGGCCTACCTCAATCTGGCCAGCTACGGCGGCAACATCGAAGGGGTGGAAGCGGCCAGTCTGATCTATTTCGACAAGCACGCCAAAGACCTGACCCCGCCCGAGGCGCTGAGCCTCAGTGTCATCCCGCAAAACCCGGTCAAGCGTTCGCCGACCACCACGCAAGGACTGTCTCAACTGCTGGAGGCGCGCAGCCATCTGTTTCAGCGCTGGTGTCAGTTTCATCCCGACGCCGTCAGCCAACAGGTGTTTTTCGATTTGCCGCCGCAGTTTCGTGCGCCACAGCAGTTGACGTTCACGGCTCCGCATTTCATCACCTGGCTCGATCTGCAGCTGCCGACCTTGCGTCGTGGCGCACTGAATACCACTCTCAATCGTGACGTGCAGAACACCGTCGAACAGCTGACCGCCGCCTATCTGGAGCGGCGCGCACCTGCCGGACTCGACAACGCTGCCGTGCTGGTGGTCAACAGTGCCACCATGGCTGTCGAGGCGATGCTCGGCTCGGCAGATTTCTGGGATGATGGCATTGAAGGGCAGGTCAATGGCACCACGGCCAAGCGCTCGCCTGGCTCAACCCTCAAGCCGTTTGTCTACGGACTGGCCATGGATCAAGGGCTGATCCATCCGCTGACCATGCTCAAGGATTCCCCACACCGCTTTGCCGGGTTCAGCCCGGAAAACTACGATCAGAAATTTCTCGGCCCGGTGTTTGCCCGTGACGCCCTGATCCTCAGCCGCAACGTGCCGGCCACGGTGCTGCAAGCCCGACTGGCCGAGCCGGGGCTGCATGGCTGGCTGCAGCAGGCCGGGGTTGAAGGGTTGCGTGCTGCCGACTATTATGGGTTGGCGTTGTCACTCGGCGGTGCCGAAGTGACCATGGTGGAGCTGGTGCGCCTGTACGCGCTGCTGGCCAACGGCGGTGAATTGAAGCCGCTACGCAGCCTGATGGAACAACCGCAAGCAGAGGGCAAGACACTGCTCAGCCCTGAGGCGTCTTTTCTGGTGCTGGATATTCTGCGCGACAACCCGCCACCGCAGCGCCCGGAACTGCTGGGGCAGGTGGGTGGCGGTGTTGAAGTGGCATGGAAGACCGGCACCTCGTTCGCCTTTCGCGATGCCTGGGCCGTGGGAGTGTCCGGTCCGTATGTAATTGCCGTGTGGCTGGGGCATTTCGACGGCCACAGCAATCCGGCACTGATCGGACGGCTGGCCGCCGGACCATTGTTGTTTGATCTGTTTGAAGCGCTGGGCCATGGTCAGGGCTGGACCGCGACAGAGCGTCTCAAGCCCGGCCTGCTCAATCTGCGCAAGGTCGCCGTGTGTCGCGAAGATGGCGCATTGCCCAATCCCTTAACACCGCACACCGTGCCGACCTGGTTTATCCCCGGCGTGTCGCCGATTCAGGTGTCGCAGTTGCACCGTCAGGTGGCGGTTGATCGCAACACCGGCCTGCGTGCCTGCCGTGCCGAAGCGGGGCGCACCGAAATGAAAATTTACGAATTCTGGCCCTCGGATCTTTTGCGCATTTTTCGCTTGGCTGGCGTAGCTCTGGCCGTGCCGCCGCCGTTTGAACCGGGTTGCAGCCTGCAGGATGTCGCCCAGTCCGGTGCCGCACCGCGCATCACTGCGCCGCTGACCGGTGTCACCTACCAGTTGCGCAGTGACCGCCTCGACGCCGAAACCATCGCCCTGACCGCGACGACCGATGGTGATGTGCAAACGCTGTACTGGTTTGCCGATGACGGCTATTTGGGGCGTTGTGCTGGTGATGAACCGTTTTTGTGGCAGCCGCGTCCGGGCGAGATCACACTGCGCGTGGTCGACGATCACGGCCGTGCGGCGCAGAAGACGATTAACGTGGCTCTGGTGCGTGATGCGCGGTGATGTTTTTACCACGGAGACACAGAGGCACGGAGAAGGGCAAAATCTCTTTTTTATGACAGAGACAACAGCAGGAATTTTTCTTTTGAGTTTGTTTTAAGTTTTTATCAGAAGGGATCGTGGCTTTTATCGTGAGGCAAAAAAATAGGTTCTGGTCTGGGTTTTCTCCGTGACTCGGTGCCTCCGTGGTAAAAGATTTTATCAGTACCGATCAATTTTTTGTCCGCAGTTATCTGCCTTTATCTGTGGCTAAAAAAGAGATTTTGATCTAGGTTTTCTCCGTGTCTCAGTGCCTCCGTGGTGAAGTTTTTATCCAAAGTCTTCAACGAAAAGAAAGGGCATCATGCTGTCCCGTATTGAACGCTTTTTCTGGTTTGACCATCAGATCCGCCAGGGCAATTATCCCAACGCCCCCAAGCTGGCGCAACAATTCGAGATCAGCGAGCGCACGGCCAAGCGCGATATTGATGCCCTGGCCAACCAGATCGGCGCGCCGCTGGAATACAACGCCACCCGACGTGGCTATCGCTACAGTGATGCCAGTTACAGCTTGACTTGGACACGTTTCTCCCATCAGGAGATCATGGCCATGCTCATTCTGCGGCGCATGCTTGACAGTGGCGGGGCGTCGCCGCTCAGTGGTGAACTCAATGCCCTGTGCGAAAAAATGCTCACTAATCTGGAACAATGCGGGATTGACCGCGAACATCTCGACCACTGCTTTTCCGCTAACTGGAGCCATTATATCCCGGTGGACGAAACGGTCTTCCAGCAGCTCGGCGAGGCCGTCCTGACCCGGCGCAAGGTGCATTTCAGCTACCAGAGTCCGACCCGCTCGCAAGCAAGCAGCCGCATGGTGCATCCCTACCATCTGCAACATTACAGCGGCAGCTGGTATCTGGTTGGTTGGTGCGAAGAGCAACAGGACTGGCGTACCTTCCAGCTATCGCGCATCAGCCAGCTGCATCTGACCGATATGCCCTTTGATTATCGTGACCCGCAAACCTGGCAGCACAAAATTCAAGGCGCCTGCGGCATCTTTCAGGATCAACACCACCAACCCGTTACCCTGCGTTTCAGCGCCCGGCGTGCACCCTATGTGCGTGAGCAGCACTGGTGCGACGGCCAACAGCAGGTTTTACTTGATGACGGCCGCATGGAACTGACCATTCCCGTGGCCGACTACCGGGAGATTGTCATGAAAATCCTCCAGCACGGCGCCGAGGTGGAAGTGGTATCGCCCGCTGATCTGCGTCAGCTGGTGGTTGAGGAAATTCAACGGATGCACGTTGTTTACGGGTAAATTCTTTCACGACGGGGTCACGCAAACCCCATTTAGCTTCACGATGCCCTCACGATAAAATCTGATAAAAGCCAAGATGGATATCAAAAAATCTTTTTTTGTCCTGACTCGTCTGGTTTGTCCATGGCCAATTGTTTTTCACTGTCTTCGTGGTTTAAGGTTTATCCGAATTGATCGAGGCCTTTATCGTGAGGCTAAATAAAAAGGTTTTTATTTCCCTCAGTGCCTCAGTGGTTCAGCCTTCTAACCCTTCCCCGCCAAATTTTTCACATCACATCAAAAAAAATACCTTGGGGTGACATCTTTTGTCATGGCAGCGGTTTATCGTTTATTTCAACGATCAAGAAATCAAACGCCACGACAGGAGAATACTCATGAACACCACCGTTGCCACCCATGCCCCCGTGACCTTGACCGCTCTGAGTTGGATTTGTGAAACCTTGCTTGCCCAGGTGGTCGCCTTTTTCGATGCCCTGGAAGCCTGGCTGCCGCGTTATGTCCTGTTGATGCTCGTAGCCGGTGTCGGCTGGTGTGGCTACACGTCCGGCGTGTATGGAGCGTTGCTGCTGGGCCTGCCCCTCGGCGGCGTCATGGCCCTGAGTTACGGGCTGGTGGTCGTGCTGGCCATGTTCCTGCTCGGCTTGGCTCTGTGGCTGTTTTTAATTCCCCTCTACTGGCTGGCCGACAGTCAAGGCTGGCAATTACCCACCGTGTTGGAAAACCACACCACCGTCTCCCGCTGGCTACGCCGCTGGCCCCACTGGTATCAGCGCACGGAAAATAAGAGCGCCGTGCAACTGCTGACTTGGTTGGTGATTGGTGTGCTGCTGGGGTGTTGGGTGCGGGAAGACTAAAATTAGAAGCGTTGAAGATTAAAGAGGCTGAGCGTAGTTTGTTTAAGGATAGATTCATAGAGAGAGGCTAGACAGGATGACTCTATCACGCAGGAATCTAAAGGGAATTGCCGGTGGCGTTGCCCATCAGTTTAACTGCTCGACAAGTTATTATGCCTTTCAGGCTGTCGTGAATGATCAGCCTCAGGCGAAAATAAATCTCCTATCTCTGGAGATTACTCCAGAACTTTTCAATGTTGAGAGAAATCGTATTTTTGCCGGAATGTGTCAGGGAACGCTCACAGGCGCAATAAGCCGCTGGCCTGACCTGGAACTGAAATCCGCTGAACTCGTTATTGATTTCGACCTGTCCAGTCTGGATGGCAAAGGGATTATGGCGACTGCTGTTGTAACCCTTTGTGATGAGGGGGGGCAGCAGTGGGTCAGCCAGGATCACTCTTATATCATCATTGATTGGCGGGAGAGAAAGGAACGCGGGGTTTGAAAATGCAATTTTATGCCCATTCTGGGGAATGCCCGGATAAATCCGACTGGCAGACGCTGGAAGAACACCTGCAAGGGGTTGCAAGGCTGGCGAAAGAATTCGCCGGAGTGTTCGGTTGCGGAAACACTGCATATTTGTCTGGATTGCTGCACGATTTAGGAAAATACACTCACGTTTTTCAGGACTATCTGGAGAGGAGTTTTTGGGGTAAGGATGTCACGCGCGGTGAAGTGATTCATGCCTTGCAAGGAGCGAAGTTTGTGGAGAATGAAATCGATGATCGCCTTCTTGCGGACATCATTGGCAATGTCATTGCAACACATCACGGTGGTCTGTTTGACAATATCACCGATGGTGAAAGAACCTTGTCCGTCAAAACCAATAAAAGCGAAGAATGTCTTCATTATTCCGAAGTTGTAAAAACATTTTCTCCAATTATCAATGAAACCGAACTGAAGTCGGAAATTCTAGTTTTTTGCAAAAGCTGCCAAACGAAAAAATTAAGTCCCTTTTTTATGCTGCACCTTTTGACGAAAGCGATTTATTCCTGTCTTGTCGATGCCGACAGATGCAACAGCGCCGCTTTGGAAATTGATAATGTCGTGCCTGACTGGGCGAGTTTAATTGAACAATTAGAAGACTATCTAGGTTCTTTTGCGGATAAGCAGGATATTGACAAAATCCGTAAGCGTATATCTGAACAATGTCAACAAGCCGGGAGACGGCAACAGGGAATTTATGCGTTATCTGTTCCAACGGGCGGCGGAAAGACATTGTCGAGTTTACGGTTTGCTTTGGAACATGCCAAAAAGCATAAGCTTAAACGTATTATTTATGTCATTCCCTATCTGTCAATTCTTGATCAAACTGCCGCCAAGATGCACGAGGTTTTCAAGGAGTCCGGTGACGAATTGATATTGGAACATCATTCCAACATTGAGCCGCCGGAAGGAGACGATGAAGGAGAGGACTATCGCTTGCTGACTTCCCGTTGGGACAGCCCGATCATTTTAACCACAATGGTCCAGTTTCTGGAGACGATTTACAGCAATAAAGCGTCAAAGTTGCGCAAGTTTCACAATATGTCTGAATCTGTCCTGATTTTTGACGAAATTCAGGCTTTGCCGATAAAGTGTGTTCATCTGTTTAACGAGGCGGTCAATTTTCTAAAAACTTTTGGAAAATCAACTGTCTTGCTCTGTACGGCCACCCAGCCGCATCTTCATAAAACGGAACGTCCGGTTCTATTGTCTGAAAAACCGGATATTGTCAGCCTCTCTCCAGAAGAGCTGAAAATCTTTGAACGGGTTTTCATCGAAGATAAAACCCAACCGGCAATGAATCACGGACAAATTGCGGATTTAGTGAAAAATCAGATTGAACAGGAAAAGAGCACCCTTGTTATCCTGAACACCAAAGGCGATGCCCACAAGCTGTATGAAGAATGTCGGTCGATTGCCTGCGAGAAAGTGTTTTTAACAACCGATCTTTGTCCTGCACATCGTTTAAACATTCTTGAGCAATTGCGGAAAAATCTTGATCCCGAAACAAGGCAAGTGACGTTATGCGTCAGTACGCAATTGATTGAGGCGGGTGTGGATGTTTCGTTTGACTGTGTCATTCGGGCGGAAGCGGGTATGGACAGCATTATTCAGGCGGCCGGGCGTTGTAACCGTAATAAAGAAAATCTTGAACCTCAGCCGGTTTTTGTCGTCGATGTTCAGGATGAAAAACTTTCAAGGCTTCCGGAAATCAAGGACGGCAAGGATGTTACGTCTAGAGTCTTTCGAGAAGAACAAGGGAGTAATTTGTTGAGTGATGAAGTTATTGCTCGGTTTTATGAGTACTATTTTTTCGGACAGCAAAAAGGAGAAAATGTCGGCAAGATGGACTTTAAGACAAAGGAAGACAATACAACCATTTACAATTTGCTCGATAAAAATTCCCTGGGATCAGTTGCCTACCGGAATCGCAACAACAAGAATTACGCAGGGCTGCCCTGTGCTTTTCGAACCGCTGCGGATGAATTTTCAGTAATTGACAGGAGCCAGACCGGCGTGGTTGTTCCCTACGGTGATGCCTTGAAACTTGTAGATGAATTCAAACGCAGCTATGAACCGAAGACCAAAATACGCATTTTGAAACAGTTACAGAAATATACGGTTTCCGTCTATTCCCATGTATTGAAAGACCTCAAGGAGATGGAACGCTCAATTGAGAAAATTGACGGCACGTTTTACTTATTGAGTCCAGATTACTACGACGCCGAAGAACTGGGGTTAAGGCGCGAAGCGATGTTTTCTTTATTAAATGTGTAAATAAAGGATTGGGGGGCAGATGAACAAAAAACGCAATTCTGTGGAATTCAAGATTACGGGACGATACGCGATGTTCGCCGACCCCGTCACGCGAGTTGGGGGTGAGAAATTTTCCTATCAGATTCCGACCTACCAGGCGCTCAAAGGTATTCTTGAAAGTGTTTACTGGAAGCCGACTTTTATCTGGTATATCGATGCCGTTCGCGTGATGAAAAAAATTCAAACTGAGTCCAAGGGAATCAAAACTCTGCAAATGGATGGAATTTATCCAAGCAAAAAAGATCCCAAGAAAACGAAAGAGGCAGGGATCTCTGACCTTTCCTATTACACCTATCTGCGGGATGTGGAATATCAGGTTCTCGCTCATTTTGAATGGAACGAACATCGCGAGGAGCTTGCCGATGACCGCAACGAACACAAGCATCACAACATAGCCAAACGCAGCATTAATAAAGGTGGCCGTCGAGATGTTTTCCTTGGAACGAGGGAATGCCAAGGATATGTCGAACCCTGTATTTTCGGTGAAGATAAAAGTGATTACGACCAATATGGCGAACTTGATTTCGGCGTTCAATTTCACGGATACGATTATCCCGATGAGACTGGGAAAGATGAGCTGGCTGTGCGTCTGTGGCGACCGAAAATGATAAACGGTGTCATCGAGTTTCCGATGCCTAAGGATTGTGATTCCAGCCTTCGGTGTTTTATCCGCGAGATGACGGCAAAAGAATTCGAGAAAGACCGGAATTTTTCTTTTGTCGATGACAATCCCTCCGTGGCGGATTTGTTAGAGGAGGAATAATCATGGGATTATGGCAACAATTAACGGACAGTTACGATCGAAATGCTGATGCTCTGAAAAAAAAATATCCGCTTTCGACGACATCAATTTCCAACCATAGCGATATTATTGCCGTTATCGTTCTTGACGGAGACGGCAATTTTGTTCGTGTCTATAAGATTGAGAAGACGGATAACAAAAAAGGCATAGATAGAAAGTTTATTACGATTCCGGTAACGGAAAAAAGTTTGGGGCGCTCAAGCGGTGTTTCTCCGAATCCGGTTTTTGACCAATACGGATATTTGAAGGGTGATGGAAAGAAATATGATGCCTACCTTGCGCAGCTGAAAGATTTTTCTGATTCCGAATTCGCAACTGAACAGATTAAAGCGATTTATCAATATGTTTCAAAAGGAACCATCGCTAATGATCTGTTGAATTGGAATAAAGAAACCCCAAAGAACCCAATAAACGTCAAAGATAAGACGAACATCATCTTCCAGGTGGAAATTCGTGACCATCAGCAAACAAAAGTTTGGGAAGACGACATGCTTTTCAGCTCGTGGCATCAATACTATATGGCCCAAAAAGGAAAGCTGTCCGAGAGAAAAAAACAGGCCGATGATGAGTTGGCCAGCAAGAAAAAGTTGTCGGCGGATGAAAAAAAGAAATTAAGAGAATATTCGGAACTGAATGACAAAGTTGCATTGGACTATGTTACGGGAGAGGAACAGCTCGCAGCAATCTCTCACCCCAAGAAGATTTCCAACGCTTCGGGAAACTCAAAGCTTATTTCAGATAACGACAAGGCGAATTACACGTTTCGAGGGAAATTCAGCGATTCGTCAGAAGCCGTATCCATCGGTTATGAAACCACCCAGAAAGCGCACCAGTTTTTACGTTATCTCATCCATGATCGGGGTTGCGGTTGCGGTGAACAGGTGATTTTGTCCTTTACGATTGGCTCCATGGAGAAACTTCTTCCGCCTCCTGTTGAAGAGAAAAATCTTTTGGAATTTATCCAAGATTTCTCGGTTAAAACAGCTAGTGATCTACAGATCAGCCTTCGCGCCGAAACGGGCTTTGATTATGCCGATGCCTTGAGAAAATCCCTTGGTGGTTTCGGACACGGCTCGACGTTGAAGCAACATGCCAAGACGGCGGTGATTGCACTGGACGCAGCCACAACAGGCCGGTTGTCCATTACCTTTTACCGCGAACTGGACAAAAGCGAATATCTCGAAAAAATCGTCGATTGGCATGACGCCTGTAAGTGGCATCAAAAGTTTTGGGACAACGTAGAGGAGAAATACGTCCCCTACAGCGGTGCGCCGTCCGTGGATAAGATCATCGAGGCGGTTCATGGTAAACCACGGGGTGGCAAGGATGATAGTTATACGAAAATCAAAAAAGCGGCACGGGAACGGTTGCTCAGATGTGTTTTTGACGGAGCCTTTCTGCCGGCGGATTACGTGATAGCGTCTGTCCGACGGGCCTCCAATCCGTTAGGCGTTACAAAGAACGGCAAATTCGACCGTAATTGTTTTGAACAAATTGTATCAACGGCCTGTGCGTTGGTGCGCAAGGATTTTCAACAGCGCAACAAGGAGGATTACAAATTGAGCATTGAACTCGAGAGAAACGACCGCGATTACCTTTACGGCAGATTGCTTGGCGCGGCGGACAAGCTGGAGGAGTATGCGCTCCGTAAACAAGGTAACTCACGGGAGAATACAGCCGCTATGCGGTATATGCAGGTGTTTAGTCATCGTCCATACCGGACGTGGCACACCATACACGATTGCCTTAATCCGTATATCCAAAAGGTAAAGGGCAGCTTTGCTTTTAGTGAAATTCAGGAGATCAAGGAGAAGTTCGAGCCCGGAGACTACGAAAACGATACGCCACTGAACGGTTCGTATCTGATCGGGTATTACCATGAGCGCGCTTACATCGAAGATCTTGTCAAGGCCGCTGCTGATAAGAAAAAATAATAAACTGATCACGACAAACAGGAGGGTAGTAATGTCGGATAATAAAACACTTACGAACAAAATTGATTTCGCAGTCATCATCTCTGTAAGCCGGGCGAATCCGAATGGTGATCCGCTGAATGGTAATCGACCTCGTCAAACTTATGATGGGTATGGAGAAATTTCAGATGTTTGCCTCAAACGTAAAATTCGCAACCGTCTCCAAGATATGGGCGAATCCATTTTTGTTCAATCGGATGACAACCGTGGCCCTGGCGATGAATTCCGTTCGTTGAATGATCGTTTTAATGCCGCAAAACTTTCTGATAAACGAAAAGATTCGTGTGAAAAATGGTTTGATGTACGGGCCTTTGGTCAAGTCTTTGCGTTCAAAAAGAAAGGATCAGGAAAGAAAGGTAACGATACTGAAAATTCAGAAGAAAATTCTGATGCGGTATCCGTAGGAATTCGTGGGCCAGTAACTATTCAAAGCGCTTTCAGTATTGATCCGATTACGCCGGATAGTATTCAAATTACCAAAAGCGTTAATCTAGAAACCAACGAAAAGGAACCGGATAAAAAGGGTTCGGATACGATGGGGATGAAGCACCGTGTTGATAAAGGGATTTATAAAACATATGGTGCCATTAATACGCAACTTGCAACCAAAACGGGATTTTCAGATGATGATGCCGAAAAAATCAAAAAGGCTTTGACCTCCCTGTTTGTTAACGATGTTTCTTCTGCCCGTCCTGAAGGCAGCATGGAAGTATTAAATGTTATCTGGTGGCAGCATGATTCACCTTCTGGCCGGTATTCGTCAGCTAAAGTACATCGATCGCTTAACGTTAATCCTGATGGCACATTTGAAATTTCAGAGCTGAACGGCTTGAAACCAGAAATTATAGAAGGTGTTTAAACTCAAAATTACTCCGAAGGACCAGCGCGCTCGTTCAAGGATTATACGGTCACCGTCGGCCAGGCTCCGGCTGGAGTCGAAATCATCGAAAAGCTGTAATTTGAAATTTCAGATTTGAAATTTCGCAAAGCGAGTCGAAATTTGAAATCACCCGGAGGGTGGCATGAAATACGAAAACTTTGAAGATGTGCCGGTGTGGAAAGACGGCATCCGTCTAACCGTCAATGTCTTTGCGGTGACGGAACATCCGGCGTTTCGCGGACGCGGCGACTTGGCCAACCAGATTCAGCGGGCAGCGTTGTCGGTGCCGAACAATATCGCCGAAGGCTTCGAGCGCGGCACCACGCCGGAACTGCTCCAGTTTCTCTACTATGCCAAAGGCTCCGCCGGGGAAGTCCGCTCCATCTGCCATGTGCTCGAAAGGATGCAACCTTTCGAGCCTTTGAAATCTGAAATTTCAGATCTGAAATCGTTGTCTCGCAGCATTTCGAGACAACTGGGAGGTTGGGCGTTTTCATTGCAGGAATCGGACATCAAAGGTTCCCGCCATCTCACCCGGCAATCCAAGTCCGCCTATCAGCAGCAACGGGATGCTCAGGCGTTGATGGACGAGATTCGCGCCATCAACGCCAAAGAGGCGGAAAAGAGACGGCAGCGCTAATGTACGACGAATCCGACTACATCATGCTGTCGGCGTTGCAGCACTACATGTTCTGTCCGCGGCAGTGCGCCCTGATCCACGTTGAACAGCTGTGGGCGGAAAATCGCTACACGGCTGAGGGACAGGTGCTGCATGAACGGGTGGACAGCCATGAAAAAACGAAAATCGGCGGGGTGCGTATCGTGCGGACCCTGCCGATTCGTTCCAGCCGTCTTGGATTGAGCGGACAGGCTGACGTGGTGGAGTTTCACGCCGACGGTACGGTGCTGCCCGTGGAGTATAAACGCGGTCGTCCCAAGAAGGATCAGTGTGATGAGGAGCAACTGTGCGCCCAGGCTCTGTGTCTGGAAGAGATGCTGTCGGTGGACATTGCCGAGGGTGCGCTGTTTTACGGCCAGAAGCGCCGCCGTAAAGCCGTGGTGTTTGATACCGCGTTACGCGAACTCACCCTGTCCATCGCCCAACAGGTGCATGATCTCATCGCCCGCCAGCACACGCCACCGGCGATCTATTCCAAAAAATGTGATCAGTGTTCATTGCTGCATTTATGCCTGCCGCGCAGCTGCGAAGAGCAGCGTTCCGTGAAAAAATATCTGGCGGCCATGATCGGGAGAACCGGATGAAAAAGATGCTCAACACCCTCTACGTGACCACGCAGGGGACCTATCTGCACAAAGAAGGGGAAACCGTGGTGGTCCAGGTCGAGCGGGAAACCCGTTTGCGCTTGCCCATTCATACCCTGAGTTCCATTGTTTGTTTCGGCAACGTGCTGTGTAGCCCTTTTCTGCTCGGGCACTGTGCGGAAAACGATGTCTCGGTCAGTTTCATGACGCAATACGGTCGCTTTCTTGGCCGGGTGCAGGGGCCGGTGAGCGGCAATGTGCTGCTGCGGCGTGAGCAGTATCGCCAGGCCGATTGCGACAAGGCCTCCGCCCGGCTGGCGCGCCTGTTCGTTCTCGGCAAAGTCGCTAATTGCCGCACCAGTTTGCAACGCGTGTTGCGTGACCATCAGCCAAAGACGGCCGAGACCGATATTGAACAGACCTGCCAGGGCTTGACCCGTTATAGCCGGAGACTGTTGGCTGAGGACGATCTGGAAACCGTGCGCGGCATAGAAGGGCGCGCCGCCAGGGATTATTTCGATCAGTTTGACCATCTGATTGTTGCCCAGAAAGAGACGTTTTCTTTTGCGGGGCGTAACCGTCGTCCGCCGCTTGATCCGGTAAACTGCCTGCTCTCTTTCATCTATGCGTTGCTGGCCCACGATGCCCGCTCGGCTCTGGAAAGCGTCGGCCTTGATCCGGCTGTGGGATTTCTTCATCGTGATCGACCGGGGCGCTACGGCCTGGCCCTGGATTTGATGGAAGAATTTCGCCCCATGCTGGCGGATCGGCTGGCGTTGTCGCTGATCAATCTCGGTCAAGTCAAACCAAAGGGCTTTACCGTCACCGACTCCGGGGCCGTGACTATGAGTGACGAGACGCGCAAGACCCTGCTGGTCGCCTACCAGAAACGCAAGCAGGAAGAGATAGAGCATCCCTTTCTGAAAGAAAAAATCCCGTTGGGCATGGCCCTCTATGCCCAGGCCCAGCTGCTCAGCCGTTATTTGCGTGGCGATCTGGACGACTACCCGCCGTTTTTATGGAGGTGACCCATGATGGTCTTGGTCAGTTACGATGTCGCCACAACCTGCCGCACCGGAGCCAAGCGTCTGCGACGGGTCGCCAAAATCTGCCAGAATCACGGCCAACGCGTGCAATATTCCGTGTTTGAATGCCTTGTCGACCCGGCGCAATGGACCCAGATGCGGCAACAGCTTCTCGATGTCATCGACGACGAGCGCGACAGCCTGCGTTTTTACTTTCTCGGAGCCAACTGGCGAAACCGCGTCGAGCATGTCGGGGCCAAAGAGGGGATCGACCAGGAAGGGCCCTTAATCATTTAGCGAACCTCCAGTGATACGTAAATCCCTGGGAGGTTCGCGCAGCTGTAGGTCTTTGAAAATAGAATAAAAGTTTACAGGGCGTTATTTTTGTCGGGATTTTTTTGCACTGATCCCGATGCTTCGCGAATTGATAGAAAATTACAAAGTAGAATCACGCTGTTATCAGCGTGCAGTCGCATCCTCACGGATGCGTGGATTGAAACTCACCAATATAGGGAACGGTACATTCATACACTCGCGTCGCATCCTCACGGATGCGTGGATTGAAACGTCACAGGTCAACAGACGATCACCGCTGCTGCGATGTCGCATCCTCACGGATGCGTGGATTGAAACGGAACTCATGCAGGGAACGGAGCTGGAACAAGGGGTCGCATCCTCACGGATGCGTGGATTGAAACATTCCGGGAGGCTCCAACACCGAAAGGCGGCGGGGGGTCGCATCCTCACGGATGCGTGGATTGAAACAGCTTCGGTATAAATAATGTCGATGCGCACCTGTTGTCGCATCCTCACGGATGCGTGGATTGAAACGAAAGCGTGACCTTCTGAATCGTGACTTGACGCGCGTCGCATCCTCACGGATGCGTGGATTGAAACAGGACGGCGGTTTTTCACAGGTTCAGATAGCTGAAGTCGCATCCTCACGGATGCGTGGATTGAAACTAAACGAATCGTTATATGATGGCCATTCCCATTTGTCGCATCCTCACGGATGCGTGGATTGAAACATTACCGACCTAAACCCAGTTTATGACGGTAACGGGTCGCATCCTCACGGATGCGTGGATTGAAACTCCTTCGCTCTACGGGTATTACTATACTACTGTCGTCGCATCCTCACGGATGCGTGGATTGAAACAGCGTCGTCCCGATCCCGATCCCGATCTCGGCAGAGTCGCATCCTCACGGATGCGTGGATTGAAACAGATTATCCCGAACCGTTTTTAGGAAAAGAACCGGGTCGCATCCTCACGGATGCGTGGATTGAAACTACTCCGAACGCACGGCTCATCAACTACAACACGAGTCGCATCCTCACGGATGCGTGGATTGAAACATAGCAAATCCCTTTCCCTGTTTTTGAGGTCCGAGTCGCATCCTCACGGATGCGTGGATTGAAACGATTTCTTCCTGCGTAACGTCGTCGCTTGTGTCCCGTCGCATCCTCACGGATGCGTGGATTGAAACTCCCCAATCATTTCAAGGGGTTAACGCGTTATTTGTCGCATCCTCACGGATGCGTGGATTGAAACAAATAAACTACCAACCCAACAACGACAAGCGCACGTCGCATCCTCACGGATGCGTGGATTGAAACATAAAACCGTAAACACGGCCCACCATGAGCGACTACGTCGCATCCTCACGGATGCGTGGATTGAAACAGGAAGTCGGAAAGACGCAATCGGTGCAACATGTCGTCGCATCCTCACGGATGCGTGGATTGAAACACAATAAGTTCGAACCGTTCATGGCAACAACTTTGTCGCATCCTCACGGATGCGTGGATTGAAACATCTTTTACCTCTCCCATCTCTTCACTGATTCGTGTCGCATCCTCACGGATGCGTGGATTGAAACCACTTGGAAAACTCCTCTTTGATGACAACGCGGCAGGTCGCATCCTCACGGATGCGTGGATTGAAACACCCCCCTTTCCACGTGGGCCGAAGAAAATAACGAGTCGCATCCTCACGGATGCGTGGATTGAAACAATTGGTGACCACAGGAATAGCGGCCGATCCACGTCGCATCCTCACGGATGCGTGGATTGAAACAACAGAATCTGCTGTTGAACGACAGACATTTTCGGTCGCATCCTCACGGATGCGTGGATTGAAACGAGATACAAGCCGTCTTCCCGTTTTTCGAGATAGAGTCGCATCCTCACGGATGCGTGGATTGAAACAGCTTCGCTATAAATGATGTCGATGCGCACTTGTTGTCGCATCCTCACGGATGCGTGGATTGAAACTCTACCATCAAAAAAAGGCCCCAATTTTCCATTGTCGCATCCTCACGGATGCGTGGATTGAAACATTGCCTCAATAACGCTGTAAAAGTGATTCTGTGGGTCGCATCCTCACGGATGCGTGGATTGAAACGTTGCGTCAGGAACAACTGGAGCGCGACATGAAAAAGTCGCATCCTCACGGATGCGTGGATTGAAACTTGAAATCATGCCTGTTGCCTGTTTTGTGGCGAGAGTCGCATCCTCACGGATGCGTGGATTGAAACTGATCCGCATGGACGACATTGCCATGGTGCAGCAGTCGCATCCTCACGGATGCGTGGATTGAAACACATACATTCCCGGCTTAAAATCCCCGCCGATGTCAGTCGCATCCTCACGGATGCGTGGATTGAAACTTGACAGTCCCGGCATCGCCTGCAGCCGGGTATGGGTCGCACCCCTCACGGGTGCGTGGATTGAAACTTCTACGCGCTGCAGGATGGCTGATGGGTCAGCACGTCGCACCCCTCACGGGTGCGTGGATTGAAACGCTGATTATCAGCTTTTGGCACATGAGATTTTGAAGTCGCACCCCTCACGGGTGCGTGGATTGAAACCCTGAATTTCCATTTAAGGCTCCGGCAGAGCTAACGTCGCACCCCTCACGGGTGCGTGGATTGAAACACCCGTAAGCTAAAAAGGAAATCGTCATGAGTCGTGTCGCACCCCTCACGGGTGCGTGGATTGAAACAATGCTGAACGTTTGAATGTCTTGCGTACCAATTGTCGCACCCCTCACGGGTGCGTGGATTGAAACGACGCACACCTGGCCGACACCAATGGTGCAGGATTGTCGCACCCCTCACGGGTGCGTGGATTGAAACACCATTTAGGAGTGGAGGTTTAGAGATGAGACCGAGTCGCACCCCTCACGGGTGCGTGGATTGAAACCCACTCATTGTCAGTGCTTAGGTCAAATCCAATACGTCGCACCCCTCACGGGTGCGTGGATTGAAACGACTTGTTGCAGGTAAACTTACCCCGGTGCAGCGCGTCGCACCCCTCACGGGTGCGTGGATTGAAACGACTGTGGCGGTCAAAATGCTCTCGGCAAACTCGGTCGCACCCCTCACGGGTGCGTGGATTGAAACAGAAGAATTGGCGGAACAGATGGGCGTTAAAGTCGGTCGCACCCCTCACGGGTGCGTGGATTGAAACTTTTTCCGGGTTTGGTCCTGGTGCATTTTCAACGTCGCATCCTCACGGATGCGTGGATTGAAACACCAAGTTTGCGCCATACAACAACATTGTGCCACGTCGCATCCTCACGGATGCGTAGATTGAAACATTAACAGTCATGATACGTGCAGGAACTAGGTTGTCGTCGCATCCTCACGGATGCGTGGATTGAAACCCGTTACGTAATCTGCTTTCGTGGTCAAGGAGCAGTCGCATCCTCACGGATGCGTGGATTGAAACACAGAAAATCTGGAAGAAACAAAAGGTGCGGGCTTAGTCGCACCCCTCACGGGTGCGTGGATTGAAACGAATACCGGGAAGCTGGCGGCAACAATGGCACCGGGTCGCATTCTCACGGATGCATCTCTTTTTTTGTGGTATCTACTTCGCGCAAGCTTTGAAAAACAAACTCCTTTAGCTTGTTTCTCCTGCTGACATGTTAAACTTGTATTAAACACATTGAATCTCAAAGTATTTAAGGAGTTATCTATGACAGAAGAGAAACATGATCGTCTTGAAGATCTTTCGAAATGCATTCCGGTTCCGGATGATACCCAGGCGTTTATGTGTGCTCGTTGCGGCGCGGTATCATTGGATGTGGATCGTTTGTGCCAACCTTTGGGCAAAGGCTGTCGGCGCGATTGGTGTGGAACGCCGAGTTTGAAACCACCGCAGAATTGCCAAAACTTTCCCAATAACCTTCGTTATATCTGTGGCAAGTGTCGCAAGGTTGCGGTGAATCCGGAACTGTTGTGCGACCCGAAGCCGTATCCTGAGGTAGAAGAGGAAACCTGCGCTTCGTAATTGAAGACTCCAGGGTTTGAAGAATGACGCCGCTGAATGCTTCAGCGGCGTTTCTTTGTTGAGATGACTGGCGATTGGTTTTCCGGTCATCAATAACAGGGCTGGTTTTTTTGTCTTTTTTCGAGTATGTATTTATGAATGTATGCGTGTTAACGGTTGTTTTGGGCATAAACCTTTAGAGTGGAGGAAACCATGCGTCGTTTTGTGGTTTGCCTGTGTTTGGTGTGTCTGTTCCCGGCAATGCTTGTGGCTGGACCGTTGTATAAATGGATCGATGAAAACGGGGTGGTGCACTACAGTGACCGTCATCCTGGCAAGTCGGCCAATGTGAAAGATTTCGAGGATCGTTCCTACCCTGATGCCAGGCCGGTAACGGAGCAGGAGGGTGATGTTAATGCGTTGGTTGATGAAACGCAGGAAGTCGCCGGTGATGTTCAGGATGACGCTGAAATGACGGCTGATGTGGACGAGACTGAAGCTGAAGAGATGATGCCCGAAGAGGATATGACGGATCAAGATGTTGAGGAGGCAACTCCCGAAAATGTTGATGAGGTTCCTGAAGAACGTTAGGGTATTTTGCCTGCTCGCAGGACTGACGTTTTTGTCCGGGTGTCAGCGCGCGCCGTCTGATGTTGCGGTTGTTGATCAGGCCTTGCTGCTATCCCCTCAGGCGGTCAAGCGGATCGACAGTTTGGCGCATTCAATGCTGGCCCATAATCGGGTTCAGTTGCAGGTGGTCATTTTGAAGGACCCTGCTGCTGATCTGGATGCGGCGGCGTTACGCTGGATGGAGGAACACCGGCTGGGTGAACTGGCCGGGGGCGCACGTGGCGTGTTGTTGATGGTGGACCCGACAGCCGAGCAGGTGCGTGTTGAGATCGGCTATGATCTTGAAGGCGTGTTCAGTGACGTGATTGTGGCGCGTATTGAGCAGGAGCAGATGGTGCCGTTTTTTGCGGCGAATCGGGTTGGCGATGGCATTGAAGCCAGCCTGGAACTGCTGGTTGCAGAGCAGCCTGAGGAAGAACCTCTTGCTCACAGTGTCGGAAGCCGTTATTCCGGTGGTGCCGGTGCCGTGAGCCAGGTGCCGATTAATAAGCCGTTTTCCGCAGAATTCAGCGATCCCATGTCGAAAGCGGCACGCAGTCGTTTTGTGCCGCAACCAACGCCTTTGGCGGCGCTGGAATGTTATCGTCAGGTGCTCGAAGAGCATGTGAAAGATGCGGAGCTGAGGTTATATACTCCAGCGACCCGTGAGTTTTTTGCCAGCTGGCTGGTGACAGACGGCCAGCAGAACCATGAGCGCAACGCGTTGGAACAGGCGCTGCCCCATGCGCAGGTTGTTGTGCAGGAGCCGTTAGCTGTTGTGCGCTTTGCGGCGGATCAAAGACAGTGGTCGCCGTATTTTTTTGAACACGGCGATGATGGCTGGCAGCTCGATTTTTCCACCATGAGTCGGGTGATCGGATTCAACCAACGGAACCAATGGTTTTTTCGCACCCGCAACCATCCTTTTATGTTTGCTTTTGGCGATTGGACGTTTGACGGCAACGGTTATCCTAAACGGTAACCTGTTCAAGCTCCCGGTCGATGACGGTCAATGAAAGAGCGGATGCGCTGTTCGTCAAGCAGGATGCCACTGAGCAAATCGTCGTCAATTTTCAACGCCGGAATCATGCGAATCCCTTTACGCCATCCATCTAACGCATGGGTGGCGATTTCAATGGTTTCAATCTGAAGGTCCGCATCTTCTGCGGCAATTTTCTCCAAAGCCTTTTTAGCCAGATAGCAGCGTGGGCACAGGGCCGTGCCGTAAAATGTAATTGTCACGAAGGGTTCCTCCCGGTCATGAATCGTTTGTTCCCAGCCAGGCGTCCAGTGGTGCGAACGTCAGACCATGGGCCTCGGCCACCTGACGATTGTACAGCATTCCTTCGTGCACGTTAACCCCATTGGCGAGATGGTTATTGTGACGACAGGCCTCCTGAGTACCAAGTGTCGCCAGTTGTTCGATATAGGGCAGCGTTCGGCTGGTCAGAGCCAGGGTACTGGTGCGGGCAACGGCACCGGGAATGTTGGTGACCGCGTAGTGGATGACATCGTGTTCGATATAGGTGGGCTGATCGTGACTGGTGGGGCGGATGGTTTCGACGCAGCCGCCTTGATCAATGGCGACATCGACAATCACGCTGCCGGGTTTCATGTTGGCAACCATGGCACGGCTGACCAGTTGTGGCGCCTTGGCTCCGGGAACCAGTATCGCGCCGACCAACAGGTCGGCTTGGCGGGTCTGTTTCGCCAGAACCTCGTCACTGAGGATATAGGTGGTAATGCGGTTGCCGTAACGTTGTTCAAGATTCTCCAGACGTCGTGCCGTGCGGTTGAGGATCACCACTTCCGCACCCATGCCGACGGCGATGTCCACGGCATTTTCACCGACGGTTCCGGCGCCGAGAATCACCACGCGTCCGCGTCCGGCTCCGGGTGCTCCACTAAGCAGGATGCCGCGACCGCCATGGGCTTTTTCCAACAGACTTGCACCTGTTTGCACCGCCATGCGTCCAGCAATCAGGCTCATGGGATGGAGCAGCGGCAGCACGCCGTGAGCGGCGGTTACGGTTTCATAGCCAATGGCTGTGATGCCGATGTCAAGCAACTGCTGTGTCAGCTCCGCTAGTGCTGCCAGGTGCAGATAGGTGAAAAGGGTTTGGCCTTTTTTGAACAGGGGCAGTTCTTCGGGCTGAGGCTCTTTGACTTTGACGATCAGGTCTGCCTGATCAAACAGTTCGTGACGATCAAACGCAATGCGCGCTCCGGCGTTGAGATAATCGGTGTTGCTGATACCGCTACCTATGCCGGCATTGTTCTCAACAGAGACCTGATGGCCCAGCCGGACAAGGCGAGCTGCACCTTCGGCGGTCATGGCGACGCGGTATTCATGATTTTTGATCTCTTTGGCAACGGCAATGTTCATGGAGTTCTCCGTGAAATTGAAGGCTTAAGTGCGTGGTCTAACAGAATTCACTGGTGTTGTCAGTATAACAAAATGCACCAGAGCTGCAGCAAGATACTGGGAGAGTGAATGTGCGTGTCGGAAGGCAGTCGGGGCTGTTGGGCCGGGAGAAAGGAATGTGCCTAACGTCCCATCATCTGGCTGATTTCATCCAGGGTGCGAGCTTGCCCCTCAATGAAGAAAAGACTTTCCTCCAGGGAAATGCGCGACATGAAGGCAGGGGGGACCGTATGATTACGCAAACTGTGAAATTCTTTTTTATAGAGCAGGTTTGCCAGTGTGCTGCATAAGCGGATGAGCTGAACCGACGAAGTTAAAGACCCTTGGTAATGGGGATTTCGCAGGTGGAGAATGGGCTCAATGATGGTTTTCGGCAAGTTCCAGCTGCGGATTAAGAGTGCTCCGGCCTGATAATGGTCAAGATTGAACAGGCGCCGGGTCTTTTGCGACAGACTCACGGTATCCGTCATCAGGGCTTGGTTCATCTGCTCCGGGAAACAGTGGGTCAGCGCGGCGACGCCGAGGTTGTGCAGCATGCCGGCAGTATAGAGTGCCGAGGCATTGTCGAGTGGCTGTTTGAGGCGCGGCGCCATTTCACGGGCCATGGTTGCGGTGACCAGCGCGATAAACCAATGGCGCTGAGTATCGAAATTCGGCACGGCTTTGAGGTTGAAACTGTCGGAAACAAGAAACGCCAAGGTGAGACTGCGTGTCAGCGACAGGCCCAGTACACGGATGACGGCATCTCGGACATTATCAATGGTGCCAGCCTGACGGAAAAATGCCGAGTTGGCGCATTGCAGAAGACGGGCGGTGATGAATGGATGGCATTCGAGGAGCGCAACCAGCTCGGTCAGATCACTGTGGTCATCACTGATCATCTGCAGAAGTTGACCGAAATCGTCCGGTGGCGGTGAAATTTCGCGCACTTTTCGGATATGGTCGCTGATTGATTCCATTCTGGCCCCGGCCCCCTCGGTTGGGATTAGAACGACGCTTTTTTAATGTAAATAATTATTACATTAAATCTAGACACTCATTCTAGCACTAATCGCAATAAATTTTGGGCATTTTTTTCAATTTTTGGGGCTCTAAGACGCTTATTGGTGGAACTGCTTGTTTCTCTGAGGAATTTTTTAGAGCCTCATACGGAAAAGCGGTGGATGAGCACACTGAGTGTGGCACCGATAAGACCACCGAGCAGGCACCACAAGCCGTCACGGATCAAGCCGTATTTTCGGGTCAGGCGATGTTTGCCGAGGTAGTAAATTTCATGAATATAAGCATCATATAAGGCTTCTTTGTCGGCAATGGTCCGTTTGAATTGATGTTTAAACTGCTCTTCATCAAGCTCTGAAAAAGAGCGGAAGTAGAATAGGTTGGTTTCGCCACTGGCGTGCAAAGGCGGGATAATGGCGAGGATGGAAAACAGAATGGCCAGTAAACCAGAACCGGCCAGGATCAGCACGGTGGACAGGTGGAGACGGTCATACTGAGTCAAGGTAATGGTGATGATCAGCGATGACGCCGTTAAGATCATCGACGCCTTGGAATCGGCCATCTGATTAAGTTGCATGTGTTTGCTCAGATTGGCGCGTAGGGCATTACTGGCCAGAAGGCGTGGCAGAAGTTCTGGTGTCTGATCGGTCATGGCGTTTCCGTGTGAGCCAGAGTGTGGGGAGATAATGTCTGGACCATCGTATCATTCTGCTGGTCGAGCAGGCGTTGTAGGTCACTGACTGTCGTCTCGTAGCTGTTGTCTGTGGGGCGCATTTTATAGCTGAATGACTGTGGTGGATCATTATTGGCCCACCATTGACCACTGAAGACCACTTCACCCGTGTTCAGGCGATGGAAGCGATCGATCAGAAGGGTGATGACCGGTGGCTCAAAATCCGCTTCAAAACTCATCTGTAAGCGTCTTTGCAGGTAGCGGGCGATCATGGCGGGCAGAGGCTCAGCCCAGCGGTGGTAATGAGCGGTCTGGATGGTTTGATCCGGGTATTCAATGACCAGCCCTCCCTGACTGAGAAACGGGGCGCACTCGGTGTGGATGACCGGTGGTACAGAGAGGGGCGCGACGGGCTGCTCTTTCGACGCAATAAGATAATAGCGTGTTTTAGGGGTATTGGTCGTGCTACAGGCGGATAGCAGTACGAACGTGATCAGGAAGAAAACAGGATAGCGGACGCTTTTCATAACGGTTCTCCTGCTTGGGGATCGTCGGGCAATGGATCTGAAAAAATCAGCGCGTTGGGCTGAGTTGAGAGTTGCGTGCTGAGCTGGTCCACACTATGCAGTGTTTTTTGCAGTTGATCCAAATTGGTGTTGAGTTTGCGGTAAAACGGTGACCCCGAGGAAAAATCGCCGACAAGTCCGCGTAAATTTTCGCGCAGACTTTCCAGTGTACTGCGCAGCTGGTCCGGAAGCTGACGGGTTTCATCGGCACTGAGCAGTTGATCGAGGCTGGACAGGGCCTGGTCAGCACGTTGAGCAGCGGTGCTGATGGTGTTGAGTGTGTGGTCAGCGCTATGCAGGGTTTCTTTGAGCGGCAGCGCATTGAGCGTGTCAAGCATCTGGCTGATTTTATTTTGAATCTGCTCAAAACCGCTAGACATGGTTGGCAGAACAGGGTAACCGGCAAGTTGTCGTGGTCCGGCCGGAGGTGGATTGTCGATAAAATCCAAAGAGATGTAGAGTCGGCCAGTCAGCAGACTGCCGGTTTTCAAGGTTGCGCGTAATCCTTTGTCAATACTGTCGTTAAGTCGTTGTTGCATGGCAGCAATCGTCTGGTCACTGTCGTCACCGGTTAAGGCCGCCGGGGTTAGTCGGATCAGTACGGGCACCTGTTTGTAATCCTCGTCGAGAAACACGCCCTGGTCGGGGAGATAGTCGAAAGAGATGCCGACGACTTTACCTATTTCCAGGCCGCGATAGGTCACGACCGCTCCAGGGAGCAAGCCGCGGACAGAGCTGTCAAACAGCAACAGGTAATCGGCCGTATGTTGATAACTGGTGTGATTGATGCTCTCTTTGTCGGGATAGAGGAGAAATTCCCGACCATCATCAACCGGATCTCCTGCCGGTAAGTGATCGGGCAGGGCAAAAGAGACTCCGCCAACCAGAAGGGATTCGAGGGATTCACTGTTGAGCTTGACCCCTTTGGCATCCATTTTAAGATTGATGCCACTGGCATTCCAGAAGCGGGTATTTTGCGTAATCAAATCATCATAGGGGGCGTGGATGAACAACGAGGAGCGGATCTGTCGTTTGTCGGTGTCAAATTCGGTCTTCTCCACCTGGCCAACTTTGAATCCGCGATAAAGGACTGGCTCGCCGGCACTGAGAGGACTTTGTCCGCTGCTGACCAGTGTTATATGCAGTCCCGGTGTGTTGGCTGGAGTCAAGGGCGGTTCTTTCAAGCCGACAAACTGTCGTTGCCCAGTTGTCCCTGTGCCGGGAGAGAGTTCGATATAGGCGCCACTGAGCAGTGTGTTTAGTCCGGAGATCCCACTGGCGGCAATGCGTGGACGGACCACCCAGAACTGACTGTCGCGTCGCAGCAGGTCGCTGCTCTGTTTCTGGATCTGGGCGGTGACGATAACACCATTGCGTTGCTTGTTCAGGGTGACGCTTTTTACCAGGCCGATATCAACACTCAGAGCCTTGATGTGTGTCTGGTCGGCCTCAATGCCTTCGGCACTGACGAACTCGATCGTCACCAGCGGACCACGGTTCTGATAGTTATGGACGGCCATCCAACCACCAAGCAGCATGGCAATGATGGGAATGATCCAGACCATGGAAAAACGACGTTTTTGAGAGACAATTGCCTGAGTTTCAGTCACAAAAAGGCTCCTCAAGTTTATCCCAAATCAACCTTGGATCGAAGGACTCCGCAGCAAACATGGTGATGATGACAACCCCGGAAAATGCCAATGCCGCCGGGCCGGGACGAATAGACAACAGCCCTCCCAGTTGGACAAGCGCGACCAGGATGGCGACGACAAAAACATCCACCATGGACCAGCGACCGACAAATTCAGTAATCCGGTACAGGGATGTGCGTTGTCGCGGCAAAGGGCTGTCTGGACGGGAAACACTCCAGCATAGCCAGAATAAGCCAATCAGCTTCGCCAGTGGAATAAGAATGCTGGCGATGAAAATAATCAGCGCAACCGGATAACTGCCGTGCTGCCACATTAATACCGCTCCACCAATGATGGTGCTGTCCGTGTTGTTGCCAAACTGATCGGTATGGGTAATGGGTAAAAGATTTGCCGGAAGATAAAGGACGACTGCGGTAATCAGCAATGCCACTGTGCGTTGCAGGCTTTGCGGAATTCGATAATGCAGGGTTGCTCCGCAGCGCGGACAATGGTTGAGCTCTTCCGGACTTGTCAATGTGCAGATATGGCAATGAGCCAGGCCCTGCCGGGCCGCAGAACGGCCACTGATCGCTTTCGGTGCCGGGTAGGGTAAAATCGTTCGCCAGAACTGGTAGCGATCAAGGCGGGTAACGGCAATGAGAAAACACAGTGCAAATGCCACATAGGCCCAGAAAGACAGGCCAAGGACGATATATGCCATTGTGGCAATTTTGGTCAGGCTGGCCAACACCCCGAGGATGAACACTTCTGCCATGCTCCACGGTCCGAGAGTGAAGATAAAACGTGCCCACAAACGGCAGCCAATGACAGGGCGTTTTTTGAGGATAATTGGCATCAGAACAAGAAGTTGACTGATGAGGACGAGTCCGGGGAAGATAATGATAAAAGCCAGGACAAAAAAACTCAGGACGTGACTGCCGTTTTTATAGAGTTCCTGAGCACTTTGCAGCAGGGTCATCACCTGCTCACGACCACTGGCCTCGAAAGAAAGAAACGGATAAAGATTGGCCAGCACCAAAAAGATGAGTGCCGCCATGGCAAAAGCCGCAGAGCGTTCCAGCGCCCGATGAGCGCGATGGGTGATGAGATGGTTGCAGCGGGGACAAAACGCACGTTGGCCATCACGTAACACAGGCAAGTCGATAACAAGATCACAATCCGGACAGCTGATATGATTCATCCCTTTTCCCCATTATGGTGAAACAGGATCCCATCATACCATTGATACTGCGCCTTGTGTCAAAATCGGCGGCAATGACACTGCCACGCCTGGCCCACGAATTAATCGAGAAATTTCTGCACCAGGTGATGCGCCGTTGTCGCCGTTTTGCGATCTATCTCATGGCGAATCAGCTCTTTAATGTTGTCACCAGACTGATCTCCCCACAGATGGTCGTAATCGAGATTAAGGTAGAGGGCGATCGCTTGGCGAATTCGCGAGCTATGACGCTGATTCTTAATGGTTTTTTGCACAGCATGATAGCCGAGGCCAGTGTCTTTAGCAATTTGTGTGGCACTGATGCGCCGCAAGGAGAGCAGTTTTTGTAGTGGTGTTTTGGTCATAGCAATGTCGTTCATCACAAAAGGTCAGGACAGAAAGATGACAAAAATGGGCATTAATGGACTATGAGCTTCATTTTTGGAAGCATGGTTCTCATGATAGCTCAGAAATGATTTGTGTCAAGACTAATATTAGAAAAGCCTATGTAAAATGGCGATATAAGGGCTGCTGTTTATGTTAGAAGGATTTCTAATCCGACTTGTGTGCTAATGTGGTGACAGTAGAGGGAGGTGACCTGTCTATTTAATCATTATATTATAATGTCTAAGGGCTTGAGTCTGTTCGCCTTATGGAGTTAGTTTGTATCTGTTTTTTTCAGGTGATTATCAGCGGTTATGAAAATAATAGACATGTCTTGCCGGTTTTTTGATAACTGGACTCTCGTGAGGCTGTCATCGTTGGATGCCGCCTTATGTTGAGCTTTGTCATTCAAACGATAAAATTGTAGTAGAAATAAGACCGAAGCGGTTGACAATAGCAATGTCTAAGTCCATCATGCTTTGACAATGGAGGGTGGTTTGAATACGATTGGAGAACGACTGCGCTTTCTGCGCGGCAAAGAGCGGCTTCCTGATTTTGCAACACGTTTTGGTGTCAGTAAAAGTACGCTTGGACGTTATGAAAAAGGGATCAGTCAGCCCGACGCGGGTTTCTTGACAAGGATCTGCCAGCAACTGCTGGTTTGTCCTCAATGGTTGCTGATGGGTGGGGAAAAACCTTGCCAGCCTTTTGTCAAGGATTGTCCTAGCGGAGTGTGTGACAACGGCAATCCTACGTGTATCGTTCGAGATTATGCCGATCTTTCTTCCTTTAAAACTTTTATGGATTTCTTCCAGAATTGGGTGATTGATCAAGGTTTTGAAGTGGATAAACTTTTATCCGTTCGCGTTACCGGTGACAGCATGGCTCCGACCTTTGCTGCCGGAAGTTTGGTACTGGTGGATATGAATCAGGCTGAGCTTGCTGCGGATGCCATTTTTGCCATCCGTCAGGATGATAAAATCGTTGTTCGCAGATTGCAAAAAATGGTCAATGGTGACATTCACGTCAAAACGGATAACCCCCGTTATGAAGATCAAGTTGTTCGAGATGAATCTCTGGCCATTCTTGATATCGTTGGCCGCGTTGTCTGGGCCGGTGTCCATCTCTAAAAACTAGCGCGCCTTAGTTTCTCTCTTCCCCCTGGCGTCACCCTCCTTCCGTATCCCTTTTTTACATTTTTGATAATTTACACCCTATGTGTTTCTTCTTTGAAGGCTGGCGAACCCTTTATCGCGCACCGTTTTTCGTGCTCTTGTTGTTTGATTCGATTGCTGGGCTCCATCGTGACACGTTTAAGCTGCCAAAAGGCAAAAGATTAACTTTTGTTATGGTAAGCTGTTAAGGAGGTATTTCTCTCGTGCCACTGAGAATGCTCAGTGAGACAACCCGGAACTTGCAAGGGAGAGTGTCATGGTTGGTCCATTTAAAAGATGCCCCAGTTGTCATCAATACTGGCAAACTCGCGATCATTTTCTTGAAGATCCATTGTTGGTTCTTAATGGTTATAAAGCTGATCTTGAAAGGCTGGAGTATGGCCTGTTCTTTTTTACCCACCAAAAGGAGGGGTGTTTTTCAACCTTAGCGATTGAAGCTGTGGATTTTCTTGATTTGTATCGAGGTACGCGCTTTGAAAAAAAGAATGATTTGGTAAACTATTGTCAGCGTCGTTGCAGTGATAAAAAGAAAGAAACCTGCCAGGATGGTCTCTGCGAATGTGATTTTGCCGAAGAAATTTGTGCCCTCATTGCTTCTCGCCGTGGGCAAAAGGGATATGGGGCAAAATGAGAATGCCTCTGGCGGAAAGAGTAAACGATTTTTCCAGGGGAAAAGAGCTTTTCCGTGTGACCTCTTCGCATCGTTTGCACCCTGTCTCTGCTGTTTTTCAGAGCATAATGAAGAGGTTTTTTCTTATAAAGGGAATGGGATGGACCCGACACAAGAAACTGAGATGACGAATGAGGTTCGGCCGACAATCCTGTGCGTCGATGATGAAACAAGCATTTTGAGCGCGTTACGTCGGCTCTTGATGGATGAAGAGTGTGATGTCGAGGTCGCTTCATCCGGTGCTGAAGGTTTAGCCTTTCTGAATACGGCCGATCATGTCGCTTTAATTTTTTCTGACCAGAGAATGCCGGAAATGACCGGCGTAGAGTTTTTACAGCAGGCCAAAGAATTGCTGCCGGACGCTTTGCGCGTCATGCTAACCGGTTATTCTGATATTGAGGCCACCATGAATGCCGTCAATAAGGGGGAAATCTGGCGATATCTGACTAAACCCTGGGATGACAAACAGGTGATTCTTCTTGTTCGGGATGCATTGCGCCATTACCGGTTAGCACGAGAGAATGAACGACTGCAGGCTGTTGTTCATGCCCAGAATGAAGAATTGAAAAGTTGGAATGAACGCTTAAAACAGCGCGTCCTTGAACAGACTGATCGCATCCGTCAAAAAAGTGAAGACCTGGCAAGGACGAACAAATCGTTACGTGGCAGTATTGACCATGTCCTCGAATCCTTCGCCTGTATGATTGAGTTACGCGATAAGAACTTACGCAATCATGCCCGTAATACCGCTGCAATCGCTGAAAAAATGGCTGAGTGGAGTCGCATGAAACCGGATGATGTCCGCCAGGTGAAGGCGGCGGGTCTTTTGCATGGTATCGGAAAACTGGGCTTAGATGATGTTGTTTTGAGAAAAAGGGAAGAGCAGCTTGACAATGAAGAGCGAAAGATTTATGAGCAGTTTCCGGTGCGAAGCCAGACGGCCTTAATCCCGATTGCCGAGCTGCAGCAGGCAGGTGTTTTGATTCGCCATCTTCTCGAACGATATGATGGTAGTGGGGTGCCTGACCACCTCGCAGCGGAGGATATTCCCCTGGGGAGTCGCATTCTCTCTTTGGCGGAAGCACTGGATCGATCAATGGCCGAGTCGGCAAGTGATCCGTTGGAAATCGTGCTCGAACACATCAAAGAAAGCCTTGGCACAAGGTTTGATCCGGCGTTATTTAAAGTCCTCGCAGAGGCAGCCCACGTTCATTATAACGCCATGACGAATATTCTGGATGGTGCTTCAAGGCAGGAATGTGGACCGTCGGCGCTACGTCCGGGAATGATGATTTTGCGGGATGTCTATAGCGGCACCGGACTACTGTTGCTCAAAAAAGGGGTCGTTCTTTCTGAATCAAATATTAATTCAATCAAGCGTTACTATGATATGGATCCTCCGGAGAGGGATGTGCTTGTTTTGATCAAAGATGACACTCAATAGCGCTAGAATGCGGTGCTCTCTCAGGCGTGTAACAACGCTTTGATTTTTTTTTCGTAATAGACCTCAAATTCACCTTTGAGCACGTCACTGTTTATTCCGTCGGCATTCAAGGTTGTGAGCCTGATCTGATCGTTAAACGACCGTCGGCATTCTGGTGGATTGTCACCGATGTGCACCAGGCAGCTCAGACAACGGCTGAGAAAAACGAAATGGGCCAGATTGCTGAGTTCGGGCTCCATGTCTTTCGGATGTTGAGGCTGACACGAATAAAGCGTTGACAGAACCAGTTCCGTCGAAAATTTCCAGTGATTGAGAACGGCGGCTCCAAGCTGACTGAACGTCCAGGAAAAGTTTTTTCCGGATAACTGCTCACGAGTACATTCTGAAGGCGTTCGGCTGTTTAATAGCTGCAGATAATCGCTGGGACGTTGCTGTTGACAGATCAGCTCGCCGATATTGGCCAGTAATCCGGCAAGAAAGGCCTCTTCGGGGTCACCGGTTTTAAAGGTTATCGCTAAAAACTGGCTGCCGAGGGCATGGGCCATGGATTCTTCCCAGAGTTTTTTCTCAATTGGGCTGTTGAGCCGATATAAGCCTTTGAGCGCTACTGTGAGAACAAGATTGCGCAGTGTTTTCTGACCAAGCAGAACGGTCGCATCGCGAATGGTTTTAATCTGGCGTGTAAAGCCGTAATAAGGGGAGTTTGCCACTCGCAGAACGCGTGCCGCCAGAGCCGGATCACTCGCAATGATATTCGCCAGATCCTCGGTATCGTTTTCTTCCTGATTGAGAAGACGCAACATGGCTGCGGCAATATCGGGAAGATGTGGTAGCGGACCCCAGTTGTCGAGAATCGATGAGAGGGTAAGATGTTGTTGTTCGTTTAAAGTCATGTCGCCCACTTATCGAGGAGTCAGGGAGATAATCATGCCCCGTTCCCGGTCATTGTTCAGAAACGAACCAATCCCCGTTACCGCAATCCCTTTGCAGTCGAATTCAATCCGAGCTTTACCCTGTGCCTTAATCAGTTCAATCAAAGCCAGTAGGGATTCCGGCAAACTCCCTTGAGCCGATGCTCCCAATAAAATGTTTCCGTTTTCACTCAAAAGATCAATGCCTTGCTGGTTGATCTGGACAATTTGATCCTCATTGTCAATGCCCAGAACCGTAATCGGTAAGCTGTCAAGAATATCCTGAGCCAGTTGCAGCACCTGGCTGCGCAGCTGCAGTGATTGGGTTCTTTTTTCCACCTCTTTTTCCAGGCCGCTATTCAACTGCTTCAGTTCTTCATTACGTTGTTCAAGTTCAAGGTTGAGCTGGCGATTTTTCTGATCCAACAGGGCTGTTTCTACCGCATTGTGAAGATCTATGCGCAACTGATCATCATCCCATGGTTTGGGGATGAATTTGTAGATGTGTCCAATGTTGATCGCTTCAACGACAGCTGCAGTGTCAGCGTATCCGGATAATACGATCCGGATGGAATGCGGCAGTAGCTGGGTCGCTTGAGCCAAAAACTCGACGCCGGTCATGCCAGGCATGCGGTAATCCGAAATGATAACCAGAATGTCTTTGTTTTCCTCAATGATCTCCAGGCCTTCATTCCCAGAAGACGCCGTCAGGATTTCATAGCCATCCTCATCGAGAAAGAGGCGATTCAGGGACCTTAAAACATTTGTTTCATCATCGACAAAAAGAATTTTAGCAGGATCGGTCATGGAATCCTCTCAAGAAAGAAGAAGTGGCACAGGCTGCATTGCAATAGTTGATTTTAATGCTTTAATGTCTATAAGTTCTGAGTGTAACAAAGAGTCTGCATCTGTACAGCGTCTTTTAGGTAAGTATAAATTAATGTTAGGAGGGGTCTCTATGGAACTTCCCGGCAATGCCTTTTTGCCTTTGCTCTTGAGTGAACTGGAAAAAATGTCTGAGCAGGAACGCGATCTGATCTTTCGCAGTGTGAATCGCTTCGGCCAGGAGGTGGTTTGCTGGTTTGATAACCGGGATCATATTCGCTATATCTCCCCCAATTGCCTGACGCTGTTTGGTTGGGAGATGTCTCAGTTTATGCAACGTCCAGAGCTCCTCGAACAGGTGATTCATCCAGATGACCGTTCTTTGTGGCGTCGTCATAGTAAACGAGGCCGCGAGGAAATCGAGGTGCGGATTGTTACGTCGGGCGGCACGCAGGAATGGATGGAATACCGTTGTCTTCCTCTGGTTGATGCCCATGGAAAACACTGTGGACGGATCGGCACGTTTATGAATATCAGTCGGCGCCATGCCGTCCAACATCGAGCCCAGGCGTTGGCTTTGGCTCTTGAACAAAGTCCTACAGGGATTGTTGTTACCGGAGCAGACGGAAATGTGCTGTATGCCAATGAGGCTTTTCATGCGTTACGGTGCAGCATTATCGGCTCGATCCACGGCAATAAACTCGATCTGTTTACGCTGGAATATCAAGACCAGTTGTCTGATTTGTGGGATTTCCTTCGTAAAGGTGAATCATGGAAAGGAGAAAAAGTCTGTGGATACGATGGTCGTGAGCAGATTGTTGAACTTATTGTCACTCCTGTGTTTGATGAAATGGATCAGGTCAGCCTGATTTTATTTCTTGTGCAGGATGTGACCCGCGAGCGACACGACCAGCAACTGCTGCAACAACAGCATGAACAGCTGCAACAACTGTTTGCAAAAGTTGAAAAAATCAGCCGGGAATGGGAACTCAGCTTTGATTGCATTGATGACATTATCTTTCTTATGGATAGTGCCGGGCAGATCCAGCGGATCAATCAGGCTGTTGAGCGTCATTATCATGTTTCCGTTAAAAAACTCGTTGGCCGTTCCGTTGACTCCTTTTTGCCGAAGTCCGTAGTTCCACAGCTTTTCGATAATGAGCAAGGAGAGTTTTTTGATGAGAGGGTCGAAAAATCGTTTTCCTGGCAAGCTTTTGAATTTTTGAAACAAAGCGAAGAAAATCGAGATGTCAGGGTTGTTACTTTACACGATGTGACCGAGATGCGAGCGTTGACGGATCAACTCGAAAAAGCTTATGAGTCGCAAAAGGCGGCACAGAGTCAATTGGTTCAGCAGGAAAAAATGGCTTCTATCGGCCAGTTGGCTGCTGGCGTGGCACATGAGATCAATAACCCCGTGGGATTTATCCGCAGTAATCTCAATACTCTTGGCAAGTATCTACAACGTTTCGATGAACATATTGAGACCTTGGAACACTTGCTCCAGCAAACCGGCCAGGAAGAGCTGATTGATCAGGTAAACAGAAGTCGCAAGGAGAAAAAACTGAATTTGATTTCGCAAGACGCATTGCAGTTGATTGAGGAATCCGTCGAAGGCACCAATCGCGTCAGTATCATTGTTCAAAATTTGAAAAGTTTTTCCAGGGTCGATGACGCTGGTTTGCGCTGGGCTGATTTGAATGAATGTCTTGAGGCCAGTCTTAGTATCGCCTGGAACGAGATTAAATATAACAGCCGTATCGAAAAAGACTATGGTGACCTGCCTCAGGTTCTCTGTAATCCGCAGCAACTTAATCAAGTGATTTTAAATCTGCTTGTGAATGCCGCCCAAGCCATTGAACAGCAAGGAGTGATTACTCTGAAAACCTGGGCGGATTCCCAATGGGCCTATATCTCTGTCCAAGATACTGGCTGCGGTATGACCCCAGAAGTCAAAAAACGTATTTTTGACCCATTCTATACGACGAAAGAGGTCGGTAAAGGAACCGGTCTGGGGTTAAGTATTTGCTATGACATTATCAACAAACATCATGGCTCTATTTCTGTCGAGAGTATCTTGGCGCAGGGGACAACGTTTCAAATCCAGCTTCCTCTTCAGCCTCGGGAAGATGTTGACCTTTCAACGGAACAGGATCCGACGTGATGTTGTCTTTTTGATGGGTCGCAGAAGGATTGTGCTCTGTTTTAATCAATCCGTCCCGTTTCTTTTTATCTCATGCCCGCCTTTTACACAGTTTTTTAGTCTCGCTAAAAAAATAAACATGAAATATGAGTCCGATTGCTTTCACGCCTCATTATTGACTTGTTCCTGTGAACTTGGCTGGGACATTGCGGCATGCTTGGTGTTTTTTTTCTCATATGTGGTGCCGAATGGTGCCAGTCTTGCGCTGATTCTCTTTCAGATTTGATATGGTTTCTATGAAAAATACCAGCAAGTTGAGGGTCTGTTATCTTTGTCTATAAAAGTAAATTTTTTTCGTTTCAAACGGTTATTTATTGGCGTAACTTTTAATTTTATAAAAAGCAAGATAGTTAACTTGTGAAATATGTTTAATTTAATTATTATGCTCATTGTTTGGTTGTAATTTTTAAAATATCTTGTAGTTTTAAGGAAAATAAATGCCCTGTGGCATCTTTTTTTTAGTCTGGAGGGATTGGCCAGTTTTATGTGGCTACAGAGATGACAAACGGATGATTTATTCTATGGTTAATAGACTGTTTGCAGGCCTGTTACAGACAACGATAAATGATCAATAAAAAATGATATTCCAGCACAACGAAGCTGACTCCTCTCAAGAGCATAAAATAGGGAAAGGATAGGAAAAACTCATGTCGATCAACCTGAAATGGATGACAGTGTGTGTTGTCGTGGTGCAGTTGGCCATTCTGGCCCTGGGGGGAGGGCGTTGGAGCGGTTTTGATATCGGTCTTGTTCTTCTGCTTTGCGCAAGCGGATGGCTGCTCTTCTGGATTCTGAATAGCAAGAGGAATGTCACTGCCGCATTCGAGACCAGAGATGTCAATAACTGCAGTCCGGAAATGCTTTACGCAAACGCACAAATGTTTATAGGCAGTCTGCATCAGGAAGTGTCTGCACAATGTGCTGATAGCCAACAGGAGAATCTTCAGGTCCAGAATATTTTGTCTGATGCCATTGAAAAATTAATTGCCAGTTTCACAAAACTCGAAAATCTTACCGATGAACAAAAGACCTTGGCATTGGGGCTCATTCAAGGTGGTCAGCAAAACAAATCCAGCGATACCGTCTCATTTAAGCACCTTTTTAAGGAAATTGAAGACGTAATGAAACGTCTGCTGGATGCTACCATTGAAAACAATACACAAACTGGTGACCTCATGATTTCAATGGACGCCACTCAGGAGCAGTTTCGAAAAGTTCTGGGCATGCTCGGAGAAGTACGAAAAATAGCAGATCAAACCAATCTTCTCGCTATTAATGCGGCTGTAGAAGCGGCCCGGGCCGGAAATGCCGGTAAAGGCTTTGCCGTTGTTGCTGAGGAAGTGCGGAATCTTTCGATCCGCTCCAACCGATTCAGTGAGCAGATTGATGTCTCGGTACAACAAATCTCAAAAGCCTTTGAAGGTGTCAGTGGTTCAATTAAAACTCTGGCACAGCGATCAGATCAGCTGGTTGAAGAAGAGCGCGACCATATCGGCCATGCCATGGATCAGGCCCGTGATTTTAATGGTGCCGTTGAACAGAACGCACGCGAGATCTCCCAGCGTGCTGAAGCGGTTTCTCAGCAGGTGCGGCAAGCCGTCACCTCGTTGCAGTTTCAGGATATGGCAACACAGGTCATTGATACCGTCAGTAGACGTCTCGGCTCTTTGGACGGTCTTATGTATGATTTGAAAATTAAAATTGATCAGACTGCGATGGCAGAAACGGCCGTCGCTCAACTTGAGAATTTCTTTGTTGAATCCATTGATCTGGTCAAGGCAAGTCACCACAATCCGGTCTCACAAAAGAGCATGGACGAAGGAGACATCGAGCTGTTCTAGAAACAAATAAAAGCCTAAAAGAAAAAAGGAGAAGAGTTTCAATGGCCAAAACAATCTTAGCCGTAGACGATTCCAAATCCATATTGCAAATGGTGTCCTTCACCCTCAAAGGCGCCGGCTACCAGGTGATTGAAGCCAGTAACGGTCAAGAAGGGTTAGCCGCTGCCCAGCGCCAGAAGATCGACCTCGTTCTCACCGACCTCAACATGCCGGTCATGGACGGATTAACCATGGTGCAGAAGCTGCGTGCCACTCCAGCCTGTAAATTCACCCCGATGCTCATGCTCACCACCGAAGCCGGAGCCGACTTCAAAGCCAAAGGCAAAGCCGCCGGACTCACCGGCTGGCTGGTCAAACCCTTTGATCCGCAAAAACTGCTCGGTGTCGTCAAAAAAGTGCTCGGATAAACAGGCTGTTGAAAAACAGCCTGTGGAGCCCATGGACGGGCGACCAAAATCAAGGACAGGTTTTCAAGACCTTGATTTTGTAAGCAAGACGGAAATCGCATTTTCGGCTTGCGTTATTGAAAAGGCCCCGGATGGGACTTTTCAACAGCCGGCTAGACAGGCCAAAAGAGAGGGACCATGTTTGAACTGGAAAGCAAAGCGATCCACAACAGTGACGGAGCCAACTATCAGCTGTTGATTGTCCGCGGAGATCTCGGCATTGCCACCATCGGTCAACTCAAAGACGATCTGCTCAGCGCCCTGCAGGCCCACGACCATGTCGTTCTCGACATGGCTTCAGTCACCGAAGTCGACTACAGCGTCCTGCAACTGTTGTGCAGCGCCAACAAATACGCCCAGAAACACGGCAAACACTTCCAGCTCAAAAACCAATGCACCGAAGCCTTCATCGACCGGGCCCAATCCCTTGGCTTCTTTCGCGACCAAGCCTGCAACGAAGCCGAAGACCCGACAAAATGCCTGTGGATACCCGAAAACCTCAACTAAAACCACCGAGCAAAAACGAGGACGCCCATGCAGGATGCACCGCAAAACGCTTTTAAGGAAGAAGCCTACGAACTGCTCAGTGAGCTCGAAGACTCGTTACTCGAACTCGAAGAACAACCCGACGACCATGAAACCGTCAGCAAAGTGTTCCGAGCCATGCACACCATCAAAGGCTCCGGCGCCATGTTCGGCTTCACCACCATCTCAGAGTTCACCCACGAAGTCGAAACCGTCTTCGATCTTGTGCGCAGCGGCGAGCTACCCGTCAGCAAACAACTCGTCGATCTGTCCTTAAAAGCACGCGACCACATCCTGTCCCTGCTCGACAGCGAAGCCGACGAACAAGGACAATACGCCGAAACCGGCGCAGAACTCGTCGCCCAGTTCCAGGCCTTAAGTCGAGGAGGCGCCCCCGCACCATCCCCCAAACAACCCAGCACCAATGCCGACAACAACACCGGCAAAAAAGACGAACACACCACCTACCGCATCCGCTTTCGGCCGTCACTCGACATCATGCACAACGGCACCTCCATTGCCCAACTGCTCGACGAACTCGCAGAACTCGGTCAAAGCCGTACCATTGCCCATAAAACAAAAATTGTCGACCTTGAAGCATTAGAGCCCGAAAACTGCTATTCCAGCTGGGACATCATCCTCACCAGCGACTGCGGCGAAGACGCCATCCGTGACGTCTTCATCTTCGTCGAAGACGACTGTGAACTCATCATCAAAGCCATTGATCTCGGCAACGACGAAGACGACATGGAGAAAAAACGCCTCGGCGACATCCTTGTTGAACGCGGCGATATCAGCCAGGCCCAGATCGATGAAGTCTTAGCCAAAAACAAACGGATCGGCGATCTACTCGTTGAAGCCAATCTCGTCAGCCGCGACCAGGTCGACTCCGCCCTGCTCGAACAACAAGAGATCCGCAAACTCAAAGAACAGAAAAAAGAAAAAACCCAAGGCGCCAGCAGCCTGCGCGTGCCCGCCGACAAACTCGACGATCTCGTCAACCTTGTCGGCGAAATGGTCACCGTCCAGTCACGGCTCAGCCAAATCGCCAACCGCTTCCACGACGCCGAACTGCAATCCATCGCCGAAGAAGTCGAACGCCTCACCGAAGAGCTGCGCGACAGCACCCTGACCATCCGCATGCTGCCCATCGGCAGCACCTTCAGCAAATTCAAACGCCTGGTCCGCGACATCAGCGCCGATCTCGGCAAAGAAGTCGAACTCAAAACCAGCGGAGCCGACACCGAACTCGACAAAACCGTCATCGAACAACTCGGCGATCCCCTCGTCCACATCATCCGCAACAGCATGGACCACGGCATCGAGCTGCCCGACGACCGCGTCGCCGCCGGCAAACCCCGGTGTGGCCAAGTCCACTTAAGCGCCGAACACTCCGGCGACAGCGTCATCATCAAAATCACTGACGACGGCAAAGGCATGGACCCCGAAATCATCCGCAACAAAGCCGTCAGCAAAGGGCTCATCGGTCCCGACGAACAACTCAGCCACACCGATCTGCTCAACCTCGTCTTTGCCCCCGGCTTCTCCACCGCCCAGAAAGTCACCGGCCTGTCCGGGCGAGGCGTTGGCATGGACGTTGTCAAACGCGCCATCGAATCCTTACGCGGCAGCATCACCTTAGAAAGCGAAAAAGGCCAAGGCAGCGTTGTCAGCCTGCGCATTCCGCTCACCCTCGCCATCATCGAAAGCCTGCTGGTGCAGATCGGTGACGGATGCTTTGTGCTGCCCCTGACCGCCGTTGAAGAATGCATAGAGCTCACCGCCAAAGACATCCACGACGCCCATGGCCGTAACCTCGCCCGCGTGCGAGGGCACCTGATCCCCTACGTGCCGCTACGCGAAGAATTTGCCATCGACAGCCCGCAGCCCGCCGTGCAACAGATCGTCATCACCCAGATCAACGGCCAGCAGCTCGGCTTTGTCGTCGACAATGTCATTGGTGAACATCAAACCGTCATTAAATCCCTCGGTCCCATGTATCGCGATGTGCAATGCGTTTCCGGTGCCACCATCCTTGGAGACGGTAGTGTCGCGTTGATTCTCGATATTGTTTATCTCATGCAGAAGGCGGCTGAAGAGGGGCGAGGACAGGCTCAGTTGGTTTGAGTTTCACGAAGAGCTTTACAACCTAAACAGGAGAGGTCAACAGGATGGCTGTAGAAGATCTTGAACAGATAAACCAGTATCTGACCTTTCAGCTTGATGAAGAGGTCTTTGCACTGGAGATATCAAAAGTCCGAGAAGTGCTCGACTTCACAGACATTACCAAGGTGCCGCAAACACCGATCTTTATGCGTGGCGTAATCAACCTGCGTGGCAGTGTTGTCCCAGTGGTGGATATGCGCGTGAAGTTCAGCATGAGTGAAGCGGAAGCGACGGTAAACACCTGCATCATTATCACTGAGGTGTTTATGGATGGAGAAACCAGTGTCTTGGGCGCCCTGGTTGACTCGGTGCAGGAAGTGCTTGAAATCGATAGCGGCCAGATCGAACCGCCGCCACGTATCGGCACCAAGCTTGATACGGAGTTTATCCGTGGCATGGGCAAGCACAACGAGGAGTTCATTATTATCCTGGATGTCGACAGGGTGTTCTCTGCGGATGAAATTTCGCTGATTCAGACTTTTGATAAAGACGTTTGAAAAGAAACGGGCACTGGAAATGCTCTTTAAGAAGCAGGAGGTTTTATGCGCTGGAAGGATCTAAAACTCAACGGGAAGTTTTTTGTCGGCTTTGGTCTTGTCCTGGTGATGATGTTGGGCGTTGGTTTGTGGAGTATTTCTGGAATCAGTGACATTGTCGGTAATGCCGATGAAGTCATTTCAGGCAACAAACTCAAAGGGGAGATGGTGCAGAGAGAAGTTGATCATCTGAACTGGGCCAATGAGGTCAATGCTCTGTTGACGGATGATAGCGTCACTCAGCTCACGGTTCAGACCGACCCTCATAAATGTGCTTTTGGGCAATGGTACTATGGTGAGGGGCGAAAACATGCTGAAGAATTAGTCCCGGCTCTTCGTTCACTCCTATCGGATATTGAACAATACCACAATGAACTTCACCATTCCGCTCAGCGGATTGGTGAAACGTTCCATCAGGCTGACGTGACATTGCCCAAGTTTCTGGCGGAAAAAGAGGTCGATCATCTGGTGTGGGCGAATACTGTTCTCAAATATTTTTCCAGTGATCAGAAAACTCTGAATATTCAGGAAAACCATGAATTGTGTGGTCTGGGAAAATTTTTATATGGCGAGCAAGGCAAACAGGTCGCTAAAAGTGACCCGGAACTGGCTCATCTGCTCGAAGCGATTAAAGAACCTCATGCCCGTTTGCATGAGTCGGCTAAAGAAATTAAGCGCTTACCTAAAAAAGCGGCTCAAGAAGTGTTTGAAAAACAGACACTTGTGGCCTTGAAAGAGACGCAAGCCATTCTTTCTAAAATGAAAGACCGGGCTGATGAACTCGTTGTTGCCATGAATGAAGCCAAGAGAATTTATGCAACGGAAACTGTTCCTAATCTTAAACATGTCCAGAAAATTCTGGGAGATATTTCCGAAACGACGGACGAGCATATTATGACTGACGAAGAAATGCTCTATGCTGCGTCTAAAACCAGGCAAGGTGTGATTTGGAGCTTGGCGGCAGCTTTTCCAATCGCAATTCTCCTTGCGTTTGGCATTGCTCGTGGAATTATCGGACCTTTGCAGAAAGGGATCATTTTCGCACAGCAGATTGCTCACGGTAATCTTGAAGCGACGATAGATGTTGAGCAAAAAGATGAAGTAGGCAAGATGGCCAGTGCGTTGCGTGAGATGATTGAACAGCTTAAGACCATTGTCGGTGATGTGCGCACGGCTTCTAACAATGTGGCTTCAGGTAGTCAGGAATTGTCAGCCAGTTCCGAAGAGATGAGCCAGGGGGCCACCGAACAGGCGGCTTCTGCCGAAGAAGCCTCCTCCTCCATGGAGCAGATGGCCGCCAATATCAAGCAAAATGCCGACAACGCCATGCAGACGGAAAAGATTGCATTGAAGTCGTCACAGGATGCTCAGGACGGCGGTAAGGCCGTGGCGGAGACGGTCAAGGCGATGAAGGATATCGCCGAGAAGATCTCCATCATCGAGGAAATCGCTCGCCAGACCAATCTTTTGGCGCTCAATGCTGCTATTGAGGCGGCCCGCGCCGGCGAACACGGCAAAGGATTCGCTGTTGTGGCTTCTGAAGTCCGCAAGCTTGCCGAACGCAGCCAGAGTGCTGCCGCAGAGATCAGCGATTTGTCATCGAGCAGTGTGGAAGTGGCGGAAACCGCTGGTGAGATGTTGGCTAAAATGGTTCCTGATATTCAACGTACAGCAGAATTGGTTCAGGAAATCGCTGCAGCAAGCAAAGAGCAGGATACCGGTGCCGATCAGGTCAACAAAGCCATCCAGCAGCTTGATCAGGTCATCCAGCAAAATGCCGCAGCTGCCGAGGAGATGGCCTCGACCTCAGAAGAGCTCAACGCTCAGGCGGCGCAACTGCAGGATACCATTTCCTTCTTCAAGCTTGACTCTGCCGCTGTAAAGCACTTGCCTCGTCCTAAAAACTCGCCACCGGTTTCTAAGGCAAAGGCAACCCTGTCCCCTAAAAAAGCTGCAGCACCAGCGAAGGGTGGCTCTGGTTTGATGCTTGATATGGGGGCAGGAAAAGATTCGCTGGATAATGAATTTGAAGAATATTGAGATTTTCTTTGAAGTCCTTCAGTATGAGAACACTCATGGGCACCCGATGGTCGATTTGCCCGCCGACAGCGACCATCGGGGCATCCTTTGGGCGTCATGATGTCGTGCTGAAATATTCATTGGTTGGGAAGAGGTCATGCCAATGATTGGCAGGTTCTCGTTGTTTTAAGAAGGATGTCGCATGGATCTGACACAGAGAGATTTTGATCGTCTAAGCGCTTATATCTATCAGGAATTAGGCATCACTCTGTCTGAGAGTAAGAAAACCATGTTGACCGGGCGTCTGACAAAACGTCTCAGAGCCCTTAAGCTGGCGAGCATCTCGGATTACTGTGATTTTCTTTTTACGGCGGAGGGACAGGCTCTCGAGCGGGTTCATCTGTTTGATGTCATTACGACCAACAAAACAGATTTTTTTCGCGAAGCCAGTCACTTCGACTATCTGACAAAAAATATCCTTCCTTCCTGGCAAAGAAGTCTTTCTCAACGGCGTTCGTTTAAAATCTGGAGTGCAGGGTGTTCTTCTGGTGAGGAACCTTACACCATGTCCATGGTGCTGGCGGATTATGCGGGCAAGCAATCTGCCGGTTCGTTTGATTACGAGATCATTGCGACAGATATTTCCACGAAAGTTTTGGATCACGCCAAACAAGCAGTTTATCACAGTGACCGGATTCAGCCTGTTCCTGCTGAGATGCGCTCCCGTTATCTGTTACGCAGCAAGGACCGAAACAACCCTCTCGTCCGCATCACTCCGGCATTACGCAAAAAAATTCGCTTTGGGCGGTTGAACTTCATGGATGCAGACTTTAGTCTTCCTCATCCCATGGATGTGATTTTTTGCCGCAATGTTATTATTTATTTTGATAAGGAGACTCAGGAACGACTCGTCTGTAAATTTTGTCGAAAATTACAACCGGGCGGATTTCTGTTTCTTGGTCATTCAGAGTCGTTGCATGGCTTTAATGTGCCATTAACGCAAGTGGCACCGACGGTGTACCGTTTTGACTGATCGCCCGTCTCTTCGAGAATACTCACAGCGTGTTTACCTGAAACCTGCCGAACTTTATATTGCGGCCTCTCCGACAGTAATAGAAACCGTACTGGGCTCGTGTGTCGCGGTTACCTTGTATTGCCGTGCTCGGCAAATCGGCGCCGTGTGTCATGCCACTTTGCCCACCGGCACCGGTGGAGATTTTAGATATGTCAATGTGTGCCTGGCTCACATGATCACGTCTCTTAAACAGGCCGGTGCCAACCCGGCAACTCTTGTGGCTAAAATTTTCGGTGGTGCAGATGTGTTGTCATCTTCCGTTATCCAGCCGTCTGTTGGCCTGCAGAATACTGAAGTCGCTTTGACAGTTTTAGCTCAAGAAGGAATTCACATCGTCAATCAGGACGTCGGAGGCCGACAAGGCCGTAAACTTATCTTTTTGTCCGACACTGGTCGCGCTTTCGTCAAAAAGCTTGCAGCAGGGGAATAATCGGTCATGAAAAAAATAACTGTTTTGATCGTTGATGATTCCGCAGTGGTTCGTCAGGCCCTGCAGAGCGTGTTGGAGAGTGACCCTCATATTGAGGTGATCGCAACGGCCAGTGATCCGTTTGTTGCTGCAGAGCGGCTGAAAAAAGAGATCCCAGATGTGATTACCCTCGATGTCGAAATGCCGCGTATGGATGGCCTGACATTTCTGCAGAAGATCATGAGTCAGCATCCTATTCCGGTGGTAATGTGCTCCAGTCTGGTAGAAGCGGGGTCAGAAACACTGCTGAAAGCTTTGGAGTATGGTGCCGTCGATATCATCCAGAAGCCTTCGCTGGGAACAAAAACTTTCATCGAGGAATCGCGCGTATTAATTTGTGATGCCATCAAAGCGGCAGCCAAAACGGCTGGCAGCCTGAAACCTGTGCGATTACGCAAGGTGGAACCAAAGCATACGGCGGATGTGGTGTTGTCGCGTCCCAGTTCGAAAGCGATGGTGCAGACGACTGAGAAAATTATTGCCGTTGGGGCTTCCACCGGGGGGACCGAGGCATTGCGAGTGTTTTTGGAGCAATTCCCTATGGATGCTCCGGGGATTGTTGTGGTTCAGCACATGCCGGAAAATTTTACCCGTGGTTTTGCTCAGAGGTTGGATTCTTTGTGCCAAATGAGTGTCAAGGAAGCTGAAAATGGTGATTCTGTTGTCAGAGGACATGTATTGATTGCACCCGGTAATCGCCATATGCTCCTTAAGCGTAGCGGGGCACGTTATTACGTCGAATTGAAAGACGGACCTCTCGTCTCCCGGCATCGACCCTCCGTTGATGTGTTGTTTCGTAGTACTGCACGTTATGCCGGCAAAAATGCTATTGGGGTGATTTTGACCGGCATGGGCGATGATGGTGCCAGAGGGATGAAAGAGATGAAGGACGCTGGAGCCGTGAATTTTGCCCAGGACGAAGCAACCTGTGTTGTGTTCGGCATGCCCAACGAAGCGATTAAAATGGGTGGGGTGGATAAGATTCTTGCCTTGAGCCAAATTCCTCGTAAAGTGTTAGAGCTGTGCTAGAATTCTCCTTTACGTCGAAGGTGGTGCTGTGTTTCTTTGCTTTTAATTAATTATAAATTCTTCGAAAAAATGAAAATTTGCACCTTGTTTAAGTTGGTCGTTTTGTTGATCTGTTTGTCGTCTCTGGCCGCTGAGGTTATGACAACGCGATTTTTCGCCATTGAAGGAGACATGATGACCTTTTTTCAGGGTGATTGATTTTATGGGATGAGTGTATGGATGTCATTGTTTGGAATCAAAATTTTGAAACAGGTCTTGAAGAGGTAGATCAGCAACATCGGCACCTTGTCGAAGTAACGAACCGTTTTGGGAAAATTCTCTCTAATAAAAATGCGTTGTGTCGGGAGATGGAAGAAATATTTTCTGAACTGGTTTCGTATACGCAGTATCATTTTTCCGAAGAAGAACGTTTGATGGAAAGCGTTGGCGTGGACGTGCACCATGTCGATTATCACAAGAATGAGCATGCCAGTTTTCTGCAAAGTGTTCTTCATCTTTACGGCGAAAGCAAATTAGGTCGGGATACGGGAAAGCCGTTGTTCGAATTTCTGATGAACTGGCTTGTTTACCACATTCTCGGTTCGGATCGAAACCTCGGCGAACAGATTCATCTGATTGAAAAAGGATGTCTTCCCAGGGAGGCCTTTGAGCGGTGTGAATTTCAGGCTGATGGCGCCAAGAGTGTGTTACTCGAAGCCTTAAATCGCTTATTTCATCAGGTTTTAACGCGTAATCATGAATTGAGAAAACTCAACCAGACCCTTGAGCGGCGGGTTGAAGAACGCACCCGTGAACTGGTCGATGCCAATGAAAAGTTGGGCGAGCTTGCCATGACCGACTTTTTGACCGGGCTCTATAACCGGCGTCATGCCCTGATGTCTCTTGAAACACTGTGGGACAGTGCTGGACCATCAGGACATCCTTTAGCCTGTATCATGGTTGATGCCGACGGCTTTAAAGAGATCAATGATACCTATGGACATGATGTCGGAGACCACGTTTTATGCTTGCTGGCCCGACAACTCAAAGAGACAGTGCGCACGGATGATATCGTGTGCCGAATGGGGGGCGATGAATTCCTCATCATCTGCCCGAAGACGGACATTGTGGGGGCAATGCACGTCGGGCAGTTGTTACTCCAGGAGATTAACCAGTTGCAGTTCCCACTTGGAGAACATGTGCGACAGGCCAGTGTCAGTATTGGCATTGCGGCTATGTCAAAAGAAGTGACAACGCTGGAAGCTCTGCTCGTGGCGGCAGATAAAGGAGTGTATGAAGCCAAAAAAGCCGGAAAGAATTGTGTGAAAAGTCTTCAGTGCTAAGCTGAAGTTGAACTGACAGGGAGAAGCGTATGACACACAGAACATCGACAAAAGGGTTATGGTTGACCTTGTTTGTCTTATGGTCGGGGCTTGTCCTTTATGTCGCCTGGTCGGAATATCATAGTCAAGATCGATTGATTATGGATCTGGCCAAAGCCGAAGCGGAAGGCAGTTTTAACAAAGATTTGGTCTATCGGCGCTGGGCAGCCAAACAGGGCGGGGTGTATGTTTCGGTTAGTGATTATACCCCGCCCAATCCCTTTCTTGCCCATGTTCCTCAGCGTGACGTCGTTACGACGGACGGAAAACACCTGACCCTGGTTAATCCGGCCTATATGACACGCCAGGTCCATGAACTCGGTGCCATCCAATATGGTGCCAAGGGGCATATCACCAGCTTAAACCCGCTTCGTCCTGAAAATACCCCTGATGCCTGGGAGCGAGACAGTCTTGAAACGATGGAAAAAAATCCACATGAGATTGTTGCGATGCAATTGATTGATGGACAGGAGTATCTGCGCCTTATCCGGCCCATGTACACGGAAACCATGTGTTTGAAATGTCATAACTCTCAGGGTTATGAAGTCGGAGATGTCCGCGGTGGCATCAGTGTTTCGATCCCTCTCAAATCCTATCGCGAGGCACAGCAGCAACTTTTCAGGAACGATGCATCACATTTGTTTTTGTTGTGGCTTCTTGGTGTCGTGGCATTGTTTGGCTTGCGTTACCAGGTCCAAACACGGTTAAAGCGTGAAGATGAAGCCCGAAAGGAAATTGCTCTTTCCGAAGAGAAGTATCGTGTTTTGTTCAAAGACTCCTTGACCGGAATTGGGATTGCTGACCTTGAAACAGGCAGACTCATTGAATGTAATAATAAATTGGCTCAAATGGTAGGTCGACAGCCGGAAGAGTTAATTGGGCAGCCTCAAGGGATACTCCACCCGGACTTTGAAAAAGACAAAGACTCTGCGTTGACGCAAACGTTTCTGAAACATCATGGTGAATTTCATGGCAAAGTACTCAGTTCTCAGTTGATCACCAAAAATGGACAACTCAAAGATGTTGAGATTCAGGGTGGTATCGTGACTTTCGGTAATCGGAAATATCAGTTTGGTATGTTTCTGGATGTCACGGAAAGAAATAGGTTTGAGCAACAAAACCACCGACTTTTGCAGGCGATTGACCAGAGTCCTATTTCGATAATGATGACCACCTGTGATGGAACGCCAGTCTACTGTAATCAGTGTTTTCAGGAAAAAACGGGTTATTCACTGGAGGACTGTTCCAATTCTTCCAACCCGTTTTATCAATTCATACAACAACGCTTACCTTCTGAATGTAGCGGGTATGAACGCAATGGCATTGTAGAGCCATGGTTTGAAGAACTGGAATTTCATGCTCCCAGTGGCGCTGTCACTTGGGAGCGTATTTCTATTTCATCTGTTTATGATCTCAAGGAAAAATGTACCCACCTTGTTGTGATTGGAGAAGACATTACTGAAGAGAAAGAAAATGCCCAGCACTTTGAATTTTTGGCAACCCACGATAGTTTGACCGGATTAGCGAACCGCCTGCTGTTGCATGATCGCCTGGACCAAGCCATCATAAAAGCAAAACGCACTCGTTCCTCAGTGTTCTTGATGTTACTGGATGTAGACCGGTTCAAAGTGATCAATGACAGTATGGGTCACGATAATGGTGACAGGCTTCTCCAGCTTATTGCAGATCGACTTTTGTCTCTGGTTCGGGAAGCCGATACGGTTGTTCGCTTGGGAGGGGATGAGTTTGTTCTTCTTCTCAATGATGTTGAAACGTTGGATGATGCTTTAAAGGTTGCTGATTCGATTCATCAGGAGCTTGCCACTCCATTTAAACTCAAGGATCGTCAACTCCCTGTGGCTGTAAGTATCGGTGTTTGCTTTTATCCTGAGCATGGCTTGAGTTCTGTGGAATTATTGCGCCATGCTGATGTTGCCATGTACAAAGCCAAGGAAGAGCATAGCCAGACCTGTGTTTTTGAGCCTTCAATGGATGGATTTTTGCTGGAGTCTCTGGAGCTTGAAGCGCAATTGCGTCAAGCGATCTCAAATAATGAGTTGCAGGTTTACTATCAGCCGAAAGTCGATGCCGATAGCGAAAAAATCGTCGGGCTTGAGGCGTTGTTGCGATGGATACAGCCTGAAAAAGGGATGATCTCGCCGGGCCTGTTCATTCCTCTCGCCGAACAAACCGATTTGATACATGAAATCGGGCTGTGGGTGATCCAGGAGGTTTGTCGCCAATTAAGAGAATGGTGTGACCTGGGTTTTTCAATGGTCCCCGTTGCCGTCAATCTTTCTGCAAAGCAGTTTCAATCTGCGAATCTTGCGAAATCTGTTCAAGAGATTCTGGAATCCTATCAAATTGATTCGGCGTGGTTTGAGTTTGAATTGACGGAAAGCATGATCATGAAAAACCCGCTGTCGTCGATTCGAATCATGGATGATCTGAAAAAATTGGGGATTCGTCTTGCCGTTGACGATTTTGGAACCGGTTATTCCTCATTGAATTACTTACGCCGCTTGCCTCTGGATTATTTAAAAATTGATCGCTCTTTTATAGATGATGTGACGCGGGATTTCAGTGCGGATGCGGTTGCAACGAGTATTATCGGTATTGCAAAAAGCCTTGGTATGCAAACGATTGCTGAAGGGGTGGAAACCGTCGAACAGTTGACGTTTTTAAAAGATAACCACTGTGATTTTATTCAGGGTTTTTATTTCTACCGGCCGATGCCGGCAGAACAGGTTTCTGAGCTTATGAATGAACCTTCTTGATTCCTTTTTTACCGCGTGTGGTGAAAAAGAGAGGGCCGATTGCCTAAAACAAAGAAGAATAAAAAAATATTAGGGCTCACGGGTGTTTTCTTGACCGTTGCCATGATGGCGCTGATCGTGCTTTTCCATACCGTTATCCACCAGGGTCAAATGGTTAAGGCTGAAGAAGCCGTTTATAACCTGCTACAGGTGCAACGAGCCATCCGCGCCTATGTCAAGGAGACCATCCGTCCGGAGATGTACCGCCTGGAGGAGCAGGGCATTCTTCAGCCGGGGTATTTTTCGCCGGAATTGATGTCGCGATCCTACGTCTCCCGTGAGGTCCTCAAATTATTTATCGATTCTCAGGGGAAAGAGTTTTCCTCTTCCGTCTTTCGTTATGCGTCTCTTTCACCCCATAACCTAAAGAATTTGGCGACCCCTTTTGAGGAACAGCTTCTCAAACGATTTGCGGCAAACGAAATCAGTGAATATTGTGAAAAAATCATCCAGGGCGGTGAAGAGATCCTTTTTTATGCTGTCCCTCTTGATCGTTTTGGCTCCTCCTGCATGGGATGCCACAGTGATCCCGCTTTGGCTCCACCCTCACTGGTTCAACGCTATGGAGACAGCCATGGGTTTCATCGACGGCCTGGAGAATTATCCGGTCTGATGTCGATCAGTATCCCGCTGGCGTCTTTTAAGGATCAGTGCGCAAAAACCTCCGCTGCCGTTGCTGTTTTAACGGCCATTGGCTTTGTCGGTGTCTTTTTTCTGATTCGGGTTCTTCTCGCTAAAAAAGATGTTCAGGATCTATTGCTCGAACAGCAGAATGCCGAGTTGGACCGTCTATCGACGACAGACCCCTTAACCGGGCTTTGGAACCGTTTACGTTTCAATCATGAGATCGTTCAGCTGATTTCACAGGTACAGACCAGTGAAGAGCCTTTAGCGATGCTCATTATCGACATCGATCATTTTAAAGAGATCAATGACTCCCACGGCCATTCGACTGGCGATGAGGTGCTGAAAATTTTTGGCGCATTTTTGCAACAACAAAGTCGTAAAACCGATTTTGTTTCACGAGTGGGAGGGGAGGAGTTTGTGATTTTGACGGTCGGTATGAACCGCTACGATCTTGGACTGTTTGCCCAGCGATTGCTGGATAAAATGACTGAAGTCACTTATCCGCATGGTCTACGAGTAACCGCGAGTCTCGGCATCGCTCTCTACCACGACGGCGAAGACCATTCTCTTTTTTTCAGCAGAGCGGATAAAGCCATGTACCAGTCTAAAGAGAAAGGACGTTTTTGTTATACTATTGAGGGATAGGCGAGACAGAGAGAAGTTTTTTCTCATATTGTTGGTATCTGTGCGCTTATCCTTTCCTGCTATTTAACTGCTATACAATGGAGGGGTTGAAATGAGAAGAGCGCTGTTGACAGCACTATTCGTTGTGTCTCTGTTTCTTCTTTTTACCAATGCGGTTGGAGCAAAAGCATTGGTTTTCTCCGTGCATCCATATCTTTCCTCGATTGAGCTGAAAAAACGTTTTCAGCCTCTCGTTGAGGAACTGTCTTTGCAAACCGGCTATCAGATTTTATTCCGGGTCTCTAAAGATTATGAAAGTCATGTGGCAGATTTGTGCTCTGGGCAAACGGACATCGCGTTTATTGGGCCCGCCGTTTACGTTACCGCTACGGCGCTTAATCCGGAGATCAAACTCCTTGGCGTGTTGAATGGGGAGATTCCTCTTCTTCGGGGAATCCTTGTCGTTCGAACTGACAGCACGATAAAGCGTCCGGCAGATCTTGAAAGAAGGTCTGTTGCCTTTGTCTCCCCGGAGTCAACGATGGGTTTTAAACTGGCCTGTTATACTTTGAACAAGGCCGGGGTTTCATTGCACGATCTGGGGGGCTATGCATTTTTGGGAAATCACGAAAATGTTGCCTTTTCAGTCCTGGCAGGAAAGTTTGATGCCGGTGCAATTAAACAAGAAGTTTATGAGAAAATCGCTGGACAAGGGCTGCGGGGGATCGTGTCACTGCCTGCTGTTGCCGATCACCCCTTTGTGGCGTCATCGCAATTGGCACCGGAAGCCTGTGAGAAAATAAAAGATGTGTTGCTGCATCTTGATCAGACAGAGTCCGGCAGAAACATCCTCCACGCATTACGTGCTGATGCTGTCGCCATTCGACCGGTTACTGATGAAGAATATGATCCGTTGCGCTTGTGTACGGATTGTCTCTCCACGCTGGAAAAGGATAAAAACAATGAGCGATAAAGCATCAGGCAAAAATATCATGACGTATCGACGCGTTGCATTGATGTTGGCCGTACTCTTTTGTTTTTTTATCGCTTCTGCCAGTATCCTCTCCTCCGCAGCGCGCGAAAAGGCTTTGGAACAAGCACTGCAACAGAGTTTTGACGTGGAACAAAATCTGATTGCCTCCATGTTGAGTGAATCCTTGCTGCGCAGTGATTATGTCCAGGTGCGCACCATGCTCGGTGATTATTTTGAAGGACATCCCGCCTACCTTTCGATCTCCTTGACCGCTCCCAACGGTTTTACGATCTTTTCAGCACGTCGTTCATCAGATCTCAAAGAGAAGATCCGGTTTCAAATAAAAGAATTGCATGTTGGCAGCACGTTTGAGGGAATCCTTGAGCTGAGGAAGCAAGACCAGGTTAAGTCGGCATGGTGGATAAAAAATGATGTGACGTTTCTTGGCGTTGTTGTTTTACCCCTTCTTTTTCTGGCCGCATTAGTTTGGTTGATCGTCAAGAAGCTCGGTCTTGACCCGCTTTATTCTGAAGCCAAAAGTCAGGCCTCGTCCTACCAGGCACTTTTCGAACAAAGTAAAGAAGCCGTTGTGGTCGTATCCGAAGCCGGGATGATTGAAAAAATGAATCCTGAAGCGTTGAATCTGTTTCAGATTCCAGCAGATCAGCTCCCTATGGATATAAAGGCCTTCCACGCCCCGCAAAGTCTTTTTCCCGTAACCCAGTTTTTAGAGAAAACGCAACGTCAGGGCTACTGTAGTGATGTCGTGCATCTCGCGGAAAATGATCTCTACCTTGAAGTGGTTGCCAGCCTGATAACCATCAAAGATCAACAAAAAATTCAGTTGCTGATCCATGATGTCTCCGATGTCCATCGTTACAAGAAGAAGTTGGAAAGTTTGAGTGACGAATTGAAGAACAGTCTGAGAACCTATCAAGATCTTTTTAATAATGTTGCTGATGGCTTGGTCGTGCGCGATATCAATGGCCACTTGTTAATGGCGAATAAGTCGTTTTTGTCTTTACTGGGGTATGAAGAAGATGAGCTGCTTGGCACACATTGCACAAAAATTTGCAAGGATCAGAACTGCGCCCGTTTTTCTGACATCCTTCAGGGGCGAACCGTTGTTTTTCAATGTTTGCAGCAAGCGAAAAATGGAGAAGAGATTCCCGTTGAGGTGAATAGCACGCTGATTTTTTTCAAAGGACAGAATGCCGTGCTCAGTGTTGTGCGGGATATTCGAGAGCGGTTGAAAAATGAGGAACAGATCAAGCAATTGATGATGGTGGTTGAAAACAGTAACGACGGGGTACTGGTGACGGATATCTCCGGACAAATTGTTGCCGTCAATCAGGCTTTCTGCCGGATCAGCGGTTATCAGGAAAAGGAGGTTTTGGGGGAGAATCCGCGTATGTTCAAATCGGGAGCCCATGATCCATCTTTTTACGAAAACATGTGGACACAACTTGCCGAGCAGGGGCAATGGCAGGGCGAGATCTGGAACCGTAATAAAAATGGCGAGCGCTATCCCGAGATGTTGACCATTCGTACGTTACTGGATGAAACCGGGGAAGCGTATCGTTATGTTGCCATTTTCACGGATTTAAGCACTGAAAAGGCTTTGGAGAAAAAAGTTCTTCATCTGGCACAGACGGATCCATTGACCGGTATGCCCAATCGTGTTTTGTTTCGCGATCGCCTCCAGCAAGCCATCAAACATGTGCAGAGAAATGCATCCACCTTGGCTGTCTATGCTCTGGGATTGGATCATTTTAAAAAAATAAATGACAGCCTCGGACACACCATCGGTGACAGAATCTTGATCGAAGTGGCCAGTCGCCTGAAAAAATGTCTGCGCGACGAAGATACATTCTGCCGCCACAGTGGCGATGAATTTACTCTGATGACGTATTGCGGTGCCGATGCGATTGATGCTTCTGCTGTTGCCAACAAGATTCTCAAAGCGATTCGACAACCCTTCCTGATTGATGGGACTGAACTTTTCTTGACGGCAAGCATCGGTATCGCGCTGTTTCCCAAAGACAGCAGCGATGATCTTGGTCTGATGCAGAAGGCGGAAAACGCCATGCATCAGTCCAAAAAGAAGGGACGTGACTGTTTCTGTTATTTTTCGCGGGAGTTCTCCGAACAAGCCGAAGAAGCGCTGCATTTGACAAACCTACTCCATAAAGCTCTTGAAAAAGAGGAACTGCAATTGTTCTTTCAGCCTCAGGTTGATCTTGAAAGCAGACGGATTATCGCTGCTGAAGCGCTTCTCCGTTGGCACAATGATGAGCTCGGCTGGATCTCTCCGGCTCGGATGATTCCCCTGGCGGAAGAAAGTGGCATCATTCTACCCATTGGCAAATGGGTTCTGGATCAAGCGGCAAAACAGATCCGTAGTCATCGTCACGAGCATGGTGAATGGCTGCCGATTGCCGTCAATATTTCTGTGAAACAATTTATCACCGACGATTTTGTTTCAATGGTGAAACAGGTCATTGATGAACATGAAATTCCGGCCTCAAGCCTTGAGCTCGAGTTAACCGAGAGTCTGATGTTGGCTGATGTCGATTTGGCGATCAAGAAGATGGGAGAGCTTCATGCGTTCGGTGTTCCTTTATCCTTGGACGATTTTGGTACCGGCTATACGTCACTGGCCTATCTCAAAAGGTTTCCAGTCGATAAAATTAAACTCGACCGCGCGTTTGTCACCGATATCCATCACAGCAAAGGCGATGCCGCTCTGGCTAAATCTCTGGTCGCGTTTACACGGGAAATGGAATTTGAACTGATCGCCGAGGGGATCGAAGAAGAGATACAGGGAGAATATCTTAAAGCCATGGGCTTTCGCTATGGACAGGGCTATCTTTATTCGAAACCTTTACCCAAAGATGAATTTTCCAGATTATTTACAGTGCGGATGATGACCGCATAAGAACGGAATTGCCCCGGTAGCGCTGAGTACCGGGGTGGTTTACCGATTCAGACGTGATACGACATAGGCCTGATGTGAATGATTTGTCGTCGGACATCGATGCTGATCAGGCCGCTTCGAAAAGCGATTTATCGACACCACAGTGCGGACAGACCCAGTCCTCAGGGAGATCCTCAAAAGCGGTTTGCGGCGGCGTTCCGTTTGTTTCGTCGCCGATTTCAGGATCGTAGATATATCCACAGATAGAACAGCGGTACTGTTGCATTGTCGCCTCCATGTTTGAAGATGAATGAATTGATCAAAGATAACCTTATCAAAATCAATAAAAGCGACAAGATTTTTTATTTTTCCGGTGCCGAAGGCGAGGTTCAAACTCGCACGACCAGTTTCTCCCCTCAAGCGAGCATTTCTAACTGATCCATCATTTTCTGAATTTGTTCAATGGAGTCCTACTTTTACCCCTCTTAGAGTATTGCGAGTACTCTGATAAAAATAATAACTATTCCTTGACTGATGTGAGTAGAGCCAGTATGCTTCAGAAAATGAAAAGCCCATCGCATGGGGCGACGGGCTTTTCGCAACTTAACCTGGCAGACAATGTCTGATAGTGTGGTCGAAGTCGCGTGGTGTGAGAACCTCTAATGTACTTCGTTTGCCGCTATTGGTCAAGTTCTGCCTCATTTAACGGAGGTCTTATGACCAAAGAAGACAGCGTCAAAGCCGTTGGAAAGTCGGGGCAGGAGTACACATTCAATGTTTATCCTTGGGGCACCTTATTCAAACCTCTTGGTGGCATCTATCTTGTGCTCAAAAAGTTGCCAAACGGTAACTATGATGTCATTTATGTTGGGCAGACGGGTGATTTCAGTGAACGTTTTGATGCCCATCACAAACAACATTGTTTTGATCGAAATGGCAAAACCCATATTGGTATCCACCAGGAGGGTTCGGAGCAGCGTCGTTTATTCAAAGAAGCTGATTTGATCGACAATTACAACCCAATCTGTAACGGGTAGCGACCATGAGCCGGGCTGTATTGATGCATGGAGAGCAGAAAAAAATAGCCGATTGTGTGGATGTGCAGCCCGGTTTTTCTTTACGCGGTGCCAGCACGCATGATCCTTATGGGACGCACCAGGTGGTCATGTCCCGACACCTGCGACCCGGAGAGCGTTACCGCTATCAGAAAGAGGATGAACTGCGGATTGTCCCTGACAGGGCTGTCGATAAATATCTGCTGCAACCGGGACAGATTCTGTTCATGTCGCGCGGTGTCGGCAACTATGCCGTGCTGCTCGAAGATCTTCCGTCTCCGGCCATCGCCACGCTGACTTTTTTTATTTTAACGGTAAAATCGGATGTTGATCCCGGATACCTTGTCTGGTATTTGAACCAGGAGCCGTTTCAGGCGCAACTCAATGAAATACGAACCGGCGCTGGTACCCCTATGATCCCGCGTCGGGAATTTTGCGATTTATCCATTCCGCTGCCACGACCCGAGCAGCAAAAAGGAATTGCGCACTTGGGCCATCTGATGGCAAAAGAGAAACGACTGTTGCGACAGCTGCAGCAAGAAACCGAACATCGAGAGAAATTGCTCGGCACACAGATTGTGCGGAGCTTGGCGAGAAACTGAGAGATAACAACGTCATGACCAAGATTGAACAGCGGGAAATCAACGAGATTCTATGGCGCGCGTGCGATTCCATGCGTGGCACGGTTGACCCGATTGAATACAAAGACTACATCCTGACCATGCTCTTCGTGAAATATATTTCCGATGTCTGGCAGGATCATTATGACGAATGCCGCAAAATGTACGGTGATGACGAGTTGCGCATTCAGCGGCGCATGGAACGGGAGCGCTTTGTCCTGCCTCCGAACGGATCTTTTAGCTATCTCTACGAGAACCGCGAAGCACCGAATCTGGGCGAGCTGGTCAATATTGCTCTGGAGCAGATTGAACTCGCCAATAAAACCAAGTTGACCAACGTGTTTCGAAATGTCGATTTCAACTCCGAATCGCGCCTCGGTGACACGCGAAAGCGCAACCAGATTCTCAAGCACATGATCGAGGATTTCGGCAGCCCTAAGCTCGATCTGCGCCCGTCGCGGATCGGCAATCTCGACATTATCGGTAACGCCTACGAGTATCTGATCGGACGTTTCGCCGCCGGGTCCGGCAAAAAGGCCGGTGAATTCTATACCCCTCCCGAGGTCTCCACTTTGATCGCTCAGCTTGTCGATCCGCAACCCGGCGAGCGTATCTACGACCCGGCATGCGGCTCCGGCTCATTGCTGCTCAAGTGCGCAAATCAAGTCGGTGGTAATGACTTTTCTCTCTACGGGCAGGAGTCGATCAGCGGTACCTGGGCATTATGCATGATGAACATGTTTCTGCACAACGTGAACAGCTCGAACATCCAGTGGGGCGATACTCTGCTTGAACCGAAACTGACCGAAAACGACAAGCTGATGAAGTTTGAGGTGGTGGTTGCCAATCCGCCGTTTTCCCTAGATAAATGGGGCGCGGAAAAAGCCGGGGAGGAGCAGAAACGCTTTGATCGCTGGCATCGCGGCGTGCCGCCGAAAAGCCGCGGCGATTACGCCTTTATCAGCCATATGATCGAAAGCACCACCGAAGGCACCGGCCGGGTCGGCGTGGTTGTGCCGCACGGAGTGCTGTTTCGCGGCGGCTCCGAAGGGCGTATTCGTCAGGCCCTGATCGATGAAAACCTGCTCGACGCCGTCATCGGCCTACCGCCGAACCTGTTTTTCGGCACCGGCATTCCGACCGCCGTGCTGCTCTTCCGTCGCGATCGTGGCGAGCGGACCGATGTGCTGTTTATCGATGCCAGCCGTGAATTCGAACAAGGGAAAAACCAGAACCTGATCCGCGAGGATGAAGAGGTGGCTAAGATCGTCGCAACCTACGCCAAGCGCGAAACCGTTGACAAATACGCCTACGTGGCTTCACGCGACGAGATTATCGCCAACGACTACAACCTGAATATCCCACGCTATGTCGATACCTTCGAAGAGGAAGAAGAGGTCGATATCCAGGCGGTTCAGAAACGGATTGACGACATTGAGAAGGAACTGGCGCAGGTGCGTGAGGAGATGGCGGCCTGTTTGAAGGAGCTTGGCCTATGAACAAACACCTGCCGGAAACCAGCTCCGATATTCTGATTTATCAGACCGAAGACGGGCAGACCAGGATTGACGTGCGTCTCGAGGATGGAACGGTCTGGTTGCCGCAAGCCGCTCTGTCGGAGCTATTTCAGGTAACCAAGCAGAATATTAGCCTGCATCTGAAGAATATTTTTTCAGAAGGAGAGTTGTTCAAAGATTCAGTTGTCAAGGAATACTTGACAACTGCCACAGACGGTAAAAGTTACCGAACAAAGCACTACAACCTTGATGCCATTCTCGCGGTCGGTTACCGGGTGCGTTCGCATCGCGGCACCCAGTTTCGGCGCTGGGCTACCGAATTGCTGAACGAATATTTGGTTAAAGGCTTCGTCATGGACGACGAGCGGTTGAAGAATATCGGCACCCCGTTCGGCGCGGATTATTTCGATGAGCTGCTCGAACGCATCCGCGATATCCGTGCCTCCGAAAAGCGCTTTTACCGCAAAATCACTGATATCTACGCCACCGCCGTTGACTATGATTCCCATAGCGAACCGGCACAGACCTTTTTCCAGACTGTGCAGAACAAACTCCACTGGGCCGTCACCGGCCACACCGCCGCTGAACTGATCGCCGACCGCGCCGATGCCGAAAAGCCGAACATGGGGCTCACCAGCTGGAAAGGTGCCAAGGTGCGCAAGCTCGATGTCGCGGTCGCCAAAAATTATCTGAGCGCCGAAGAGCTGGACGGCCTCAACCGCATCGTCACCATGTATCTCGATTACGCCGAAGACCAAGCTCGTCGTCAGCGCCCCATGACCATGGAGGAATGGGCCGCCAAGCTCGATGCGTTTTTGAGTTTCAACGAACGCGAAGTTCTCGACCATGCCGGGCATGTGCGTGCTGAAGTGGCCAGGCAATTGGCTCAGGCCGAGTATGACAAATTCAACACCTGGCGATTGGAGGAAGAAGCGCAGGGGGAAGATGAATTTGAGCGGGCGGTGAAGGGGATTGAGCAGAAGGGGCGTAATAAATGAAATCCCCTTTCGATTGGGAAAAAAAGCTAATTGAAGAACTGTGTGATTTTACAAATGGTTATGGATTTAAATCCAAGGAATGGGCCAAGACTGGCTTGCCTATTATTAGAATTCAAAATTTAAACGGCTCACGAAACTTCAATTATTACCAAGGAGAACCCAATGATTCCTGGATTGTAGAACCGGGGGATCTTTTGTTTGCATGGGCGGGTGTGCCAGGAGTCTCATTCGGTCCGACTCTTTGGAATGGGCCAAAAGGTGTTTTGAATCAGCATATTTACAAAGTTGAGCCTAGCAAAGGCATAAGAAAAGACTGGCTTTTCCTAGCTCTTAAAATAGTAACATCACGGATAGAGAAAAAAGCTCACGGATTTAAAAGCTCGTTATTACATATTAATAAAACAGATATTACAGAGCAGGTGGTATTTGTTCCTGAAGAGAGCGAGCAAAGAGAAATAGCTAAAACTCTTGGTGTCTGGGAGCGCACCATCAACCTCACCGAACAATTGATTGCCGAAAAACAAGAACGTCGCAAAGGTTTGATGCAGGGGCTGCTTTCCGGTAAGCGCAGGTTGCCGGGATTTAGTGGGGGATGGAAAGTTAAGTTGATTGGTAACCTTCTAGCCGAAAGTCGAATTCCAGGAAGCAACGGGGAGAATGCAAAAAAACTTTCCGTGCAATTGCATGGCCGGGGGGTTCGCCTCAAAAATGAAATTCGTCAAGGCAGTGCTTCAACGTCTTACTTTATTCGTAAATCAGGTCAATTCATTTACAGCAAGCTTGATTTTTTGAATGGCGCATTCGGGATTGTTCCTGACGAACTGGACGGGTTCGAAAGCACACTCGATTTGCCGGCATTTGATGTTTCTGACAAGCTCAATAAGCAATGGCTCCTCTATTATGTCACGCGTAAGGAATATTATTCACAGCAACTGGGTCTAGCAAACGGTGGGCGAAAGGCCAGGAGGGTAAATCCAAAAGCATTTCTTGGTTCAAAAATTGCCTTTCCTGAAAAAGCAGAACAGGATGAAATTGTCCGGGTGCTAGATATTTCCGGTCGAGAAATATCTCTGCTTAATGAAAAACTCACCGCCCTGCGCGAGCAGAAAAAAGGACTGATGCAGCAATTGCTGACGGGAAAAATCCGTGTAAAAACATAGTCTTGTTCACTGGGAAAAGGTGTGATGATGCAACTCTCCTACCTCGAAAATCTCGATTCCCAGATTCCGGCTATCGAGCTGCTGCACGGGCTTGGCTGGAACTATCTGAGCCGAGAGGAAGCGCTTGAGCTGCGTGGCGGTCGCCTGGATCGGGTGATTCTGACCGAGGTGCTTAAAGACTGGTTGCGAGCAAACAATCGCATCGAAAGCAAAGGTGCAGTGTATGCGTTCAGCGAGGCCAACCTTGTCGAGGCGGTGCGCCGTTTAACCGATGAGCCGTTTGACGGGCTGGCGCGCACCAACGAAAAAATCTATCACCTGCTCACCCTCGGCACCAGCCTTGATCAAGCCGTTGACGGCGACCGCAAGGGGCGCTCCCTCCATTACATCGACTGGCAGCATCCGCAAAACAATGTCTACCACCTGTGCGACGAATTCATGGTTGAGCGTCACCGCTCGCGGGAAACCTCGCGTCCCGATCTGGTGCTGTTCGTCAACGGCATTCCGCTGGTGGTGATTGAATGCAAACGGCGTGACAAAGACGGCCATAAAGAGCAGGGCCAACGCCAGATCGACGCGGCGATTAAACAGCAGCTGCGCAATCAGCAGGACGACTACATCCCCCAACTGTTTGTCTATGCCCAGCTGCTGCTGGCAACCAGCGTCAACGAGGTGCTGTACGGCACGGTGAAAACCGTACGCAAATTTTGGAGCCGCTGGCGCGAAGAGGGGGATGTCGAGGCTGAGGTGCAAGCTGCCGCCAACAAACCGTTGTCGGCAGCGGCCGAGGAAAAGCTGTTTACCGCCCGCCATCCGAAACAGCAGGAAGCTTATACCCAGGCGCGGGCCTATTTCGCCGAGTTGCGCGCCGCCGGGGAGCGGTTGCCGACAGAACAGGACCGGATCTTATGGGCGTTGTTGCGGCCCGAGCGGTTGCTGGAGTTGATTTACGGCTACACGGTCTTTGATGCCGGGGTGCGCAAGATCGCCCGTTATCAGCAGTATTTCATCGTCAAGCGAACCATTGAGCGGGTGACGCCGCTGCATGAAGGACAACGGCGTGGCGGAGTGATCTGGCATACCACCGGTAGCGGCAAGTCGCTATCCATGGTGATGCTGGCCAAGGCGCTGGCTTTGCATCCGGGCATTGTCGATCCGCGTGTCATTATCGTTACCGACCGCATCGATCTGGACGATCAGATCTGGGAAACTTTCGGTGCCTGCGGCAAGTCGGCGGCCAAGGCCAAAACCGGCGAGCACCTGATGCGCCTGATCACCGACAGCAAAGTCAGCATCATCACCACCATCATCAACAAGTTCAAAACGGTCAAGGGCAAGTTCGGCATCAAGATCGACAATCCCAACATTTTTGTCCTGATCGACGAAAGCCACCGCAGCAATTACGGCGAAACCGCGGCACAGATGCGGCGGGTGTTTCCCAACGCCTGTTATCTCGGCTTTACCGGCACGCCGTTGCTCAAGAAAGAAAAAGATACGGCGAAAAAGTTCGGTGGGTTTATCCGTCCCTTTTATACCATGCGCCAGGCGGTGGAGGATGAAGCGGTGGTGCGGCTGATGTATGAAGGGCGGCTGGCACAGCTGGAGCAGAACCGCGAATCGATGCAGCTCTGGTTCGAGCGGGTCACCGCCCGTTTAAGTGATGCGCAAAAGGCCGACCTGAAGCGCAAGATGATCAGTGACGACGCGATTCACAAGGCGGGATCGCGCCTGAAGATGATCGCTTTTGATATCGGCCAACATTATGTGGAGAATTTCCAGCATACCGGTTTCAAGGCGCAGCTGGCCGCGGACTCACGCACCAGCGCCATCCGGTTGCATCGGTTTTTGCAGGAATTCGCCATGGTCGAAAGCGAAGTGGTCATGTCGCAGCCGGAACTGCGGGTCAGCCGTGATGACGCAGCGGAGGATGATCCGGCCGTGGTGGCGCGTTTCTGGGACGAAATGATGGAGCGCTTCGGTTCGGAAGAGAATTACGTCAAGAGCATTCTCGCCTCCTTCGGGCGGGCCGACGGTGTCGAAATTCTGATCGTGGTGGAAAAGCTGCTGACCGGTTTTGACGAGCCGCGCAACACGGTGCTCTATATCGACCGTCCCCTGCGCGAGCACACGATTTTGCAGGCGATTGCTCGCGTCAATCGGCTCTTCCCCGGCAAAGATTTCGGTTACATCGTCGATTATCGGGGCATCCTCGGCAAGCTCAATGAGGCGCTCAATACTTATGATGCTTTGGGTGGGTTTGATGCCGAGGATATTGATCTGAGCGGTGCGGTCAACGATACGCGTGAGGAAATTGCCAAACTGCCGCAGCGTCATTCGGATGTGTGGGCGGTGTTCAAGGAGATCGCCAACAAGAAGGACAAGGAGGCGTTTGAGCGTCATCTCGAGCCACCGGACAAGCGGGAGGAGTTCTATGCCGCTTTGCGCGATTTTCAGAAGACCCTAACCGTGGCGCTGGCTACGGAACATTTTTACGAGGATGTGCCGGCAAAGCGTATTCAGACCTATAAGGACGATCTGAAATTTTTCTACGGCCTGCGTCATGCGGTGCAGCAGCGCTATTCGGAGACCATCGATTACAGCCAGTACGAAACCCAGATTCGCAAGATCATGGACAGTCATATCCAGTCGCCCGATGTTGAGCTGGTGACGGAGTTGGTCGATGTGTTTGATGTGGAGTCGTTCGACAAAGAGGTGGAAAAGGCGGTCGGCCCTGCGGCCAAGGCGGACACCATTGCCAGCCGGACCTTGCGGACCATCCACGAGCGCATGGATGAGGATCCGGTTTTTTACCGCAAGTTCGCCGAGCTGATCCAACAGGCAATTGACGATTATCGCCGCAAGCGCATCAGCGATGCCGAATACCTGCGTCGCTCCGAAGACTATCTGCAAACCATTCGGCGCGGTCGTGACGCGGAGATGCCGGAACATCTCAAAGAGTATGCTGAAGCGCCGTCCTACTATGGCGTGGTCGGCGAGACGCTGGCCGCCTATGGCAAAGGGTCGGAGTTAAACGACATCGCCGCGCGTGTTGCTGTCGATATTGAGAAAATCATTGCCCGACGCAAGATTCGCGACTGGTCGCGCACGGAGGACGTGCTCAAACAGATGCAGAATGATATTGACGATTATCTGTTTGATCTGCGTTCCGAGCTCGGGTTTGCACTCAGCCCGGAAGAGATGGACGCCATCATCGAGCGTTGTCTTGCCATTGCTAAAAAACTGACGGACCGATGATGGTAATACAGGAGGACAGCGTGCACTGGGGGCGCACCCTCATCTCCTACAGTGTTGAGTTTTTCGAGCGCAAGACCCTGGCCATTTCCGTGCATCCCGATCTGTCGGTCAGCGTCAAAGCGCCACTTCATACCGAACTGGAGGTGGTGCGGGAAAAAGTTCTGAAACGGGCCGCCTGGATTCAGCGGCAATGGCGGGAATTTGAACTGTATCTGCCCAAGCAGCCGCCGCGCAGTTATGTCAACGGCGAAACCCACCGCTATTTGGGACGCCAGTACCGGTTACGCGCAGAACAGGGCGCAACGCAAAGCGTTAAATGTCTGCGCGGTTATTTCCGGGTTACACTCTGTGACGAACCCACTCCGGAAAAAGTCCGATGTTTACTTGAACGCTGGTATCGGGAACGCGCCGGGATTCTATTTCGCGAGCGCTTGCGAATCTGCCTGCGGCGCGCTGTCGGGGAGGGCATCCGCGAACCGCAGCTGCGGATTCAGAGAATGAGGAATCGCTGGGGCAGTTGCTCCGCCAAGGGACGCATCATCCTCAACCTGGAGCTGATCAAAGCGCCGACGGAGTGCATCGATTACGTCATTTTTCATGAGCTCTGCCATTTGCGGGAACGGCACCATGGCCCCAGGTTCTGGCGTCTACTGGCAAAGCTGATGCCTGATTATGAGCAGAGGAGAAAACGTCTGAATTTGTTTGCGGATGTCTAAGCGCTGAGTTCGAACAATAAAAAACCCGATACACGAATGTATCGGGTTTTATCTTTTTTGGTGCCGAAGGCGAGACTCGAACTCGCACGACCAATTGGCCACCACCCCCTCAAGATGGCGTGTCTACCAGTTCCACCACTTCGGCGCTAACGAGGTTGTATTTATACTGATTCGACCGGCTTTTTGTCAATAGAGAATACGGTCGATAAACACTTTTTTTTTACAACAAAATTGCCTGGTAATTTTTACCTATTCAGCGCTTTGCTGTTGCTGGGTTTGTACCGGTTGAACCTGATCCGGCATCAGGCTGTCAGAGCCGGGTTTGCCGTACAGATAAGCCAGAGACAGGCTGGTCAGCATAAAGATAAATGCTGCAAGTGTGGTCATTTTGCTCATGAAGCTGCGACCACCGGAAGCACCGAAAACGGTTTGGCTGGCACCAGCGCCAAAGGACGCACCAGCCTCAGCCCCTTTACCGGCCTGAAGCAGAACGATCACGATAAGAGCGATGCATACCAGAACATGTACCGTCAGCAAAAAAGGAATCATGGCGAGCTTGATCTCCTGTTAGGGTCATTAATAGGGTGTTAAAGAAGGTGTTAAAGAACACCGGTTTGCAAACAGCGAAGCACCATAACATAACTTGGGTGGACTGCCAAGAGATGTTTTTTGCTGTTGTTGGAACCTCGCAAAAGCCTGGCCGTGCATGATGCGTTGAGGACTGATACCTCTTACATCCCGGCCATTTTCAACGTTTTTTTATAACGGACAATGGCAGAAAAATCTTCAGCGTTCAAACTGGCACCACCCACTAAGGCACCATCGATGTCACTTTCAGCCATCAGTTCGCTGATGTTGCCGGGCTTGACGCTGCCGCCATAGAGAATGCGACATTGAGAGGCAATCTCTGCACCGTAGCTGCCGTGCAGCAAACCGCGAATGTACGCGTGAACTTCTTCGGCTTCTTCACAGCTGGCGGTTTTGCCGGTGCCGATGGCCCAGATCGGCTCATAGGCCAGAATGACTTGGCCCATCTGCTCGGGGCTGATCTCTTCCAACGCGCTGCGTACCTGATCCGCGATCACTTCGAACAATTCACCACTTTCACGCTGCTCCAGGGTTTCGCCGATGCAGATAATGGCCGTCAGGCCGTGCTTGATAATCGCGCGGGCCTTGACATTGACGAAGTGGTCGGTTTCACCGAAGTACTGACGGCGCTCGGAATGGCCGACGATGATATGGCTGCAGCCGACATCGGCCAGCAGAGGCACAGACACTTCGCCGGTATAGGCACCGTCGTCCATGCAGTGGCAGTTTTGCGCGGCCAGCTGAACGGTGGTCCCGGCGCAGATTTTTCCAACCTCAGAAAGGGATGTGAACACCGGGGCAATCACGATTTCGGTTTCCGTGACATCGCTTAAGTCATTGACCAGGGCCTGGGCCAGCTGGCAGGACGCATCGACAGTGTTGTGCAGTTTCCAGTTTCCGGCAATGAGTGGTTTACGCATTGAAACATTCTCCTGTGGGACTGGATGAGTTTATTGATCGGTCAGCGCGGCAATGCCGGGCAGGGTTTTGCCTTCAAGGAATTCCAGAGAGGCCCCGCCACCGGTGGAGATGTGGGTCATCTGATCGTTGAGGCCGGCCTGGTTAACGGCAGCCACCGAGTCGCCACCGCCGATGATGGAGATGGCGTCTGATTGGGCCAGTGCTTCAGCGACGGCAAGGGTGCCTTTGGCAAAGGACGGAAATTCAAACACGCCCATAGGGCCGTTCCAGACGACGGTTGCGGCCTCGGTCATTTTGGCGGCATAGGCCTGAGCGGTTAGCGGGCCGATATCAAGACCCATCTCGTCGTCAGGGAACGCCTCATTGGTGTAGACACTGGCGACGGCATCCTTGTCAAAGGCTTTAGCGGTGACATGATCAACGGGCAGCATCAGTTCGACACCGTTTTTCTCCGCCTTGGCCATCAGTTGACGGGCCAGGTCAAGTTGGTCGAGTTCCACCAGCGAAGTGCCGATCTCCAGACCCTGAGCTTTCAGAAACGTATAAGCCATGCCGCCGCCAATGAGCAGGGCGTTGACTTTGTCAAGCAGGGTGTCAATGACGGTGATTTTGTCGCTGACTTTTGCCCCGCCGATCACAGCGACAAACGGACGCTTGGGCGCGTCGAGGGCCTGGCCGAGATATTCGAGCTCTTTGGCCATCAGGAAGCCGGCCGCCGCTGGTTGTAGCAGGCGGGCGATCCCTTCCGTGGAAGCATGGGCGCGGTGAGCCGTACCGAACGCATCGTTGACGTAGATGTCAGCCAACTCGGCGAGCTGGGCGCAAAATTCCGGGTCGTTTTTCTCTTCGCCGGGGTAGAAGCGCATGTTCTCCAGCAGCAACACATCGCCGTCGTTCATGGCAGCAATTTGAGCTTTGACGTCGTCACCGACGCAATCCTTGGCCATGACAACGGGCTGGCCGAGCAGGTTGGCCAAGTAGGGTGCCACCGGCGCCAGACTGTATTCCGGTTTGAAGCTGCCTTTGGGACGGCCGAGGTGAGACGCGAGGATCAGCTTGCCACCGTGCTCAATGATATAACGGATGGTAGGCAGTGCTGCGACAATCCTGGTGTCATCGGTAATGGTTTGCGCGCTGTCGAGTGGAACGTTGAAGTCGACGCGGCAGAAAACCCGCTTGCCTTTTAATTCAAGTGCGGTGACAGAAATTTTGTTGAGCATGTGCCTGTGTTCTCCTGTGGCTGGTTCTGTGAACCCCTCAGCGGCGAGGAGTTGGTTGAGTGCATGCAAAAACAGGAGATGCCGCCATGGCATCTCCTGATGGATTGATTGCGTCTGTTTTATTTAACTGCGGGCAATGTGGCTGACCAGGTCAACCACGCGTGCCGAGTAACCCCATTCGTTGTCGTACCAGAGTAGAACTTTGACCAACGTCTCGTCCATGACTGTTGTCGACAGGGAGTCAAAAATGGCGGATGCCGGATGGCCGTTAAAGTCGATTGAGACCAGAGGCTCGTCACAGTATTCAAGAACACCGTTGAGCGGTCCCTCGGCGGCTTGAGCCATCAGGGCGTTGATCGCATCAACACTTGTGGGCTTCTCGGTTTCGATGACCAGGTCAATAAGCGAAACATTCGGCGTCGGTACGCGTACCGATAGCCCGGTCAGTTTTCCTTGCAGACCCGGCAGAACCTGACCGACGGCTTTTGTTGCGCCGGTGGTGGTCGGGATCATCGACAGCGATGCTGCTCGCGCACGACGCAAGTCTTCATGGGGCAGGTCGAGAATGCGTTGATCATTGGTGTACGAGTGGATCGTCGTCATGCTGCCGCGAACAATACCCACGGAATCCAACAGCAGCTTGGCGACCGGTGCCAGGCAGTTGGTGGTGCAGGAGGCATTGGAGATGATGTCGTGCTGTGCCGGATCGTATTGCTCAAAGTTGACGCCGCGAACGACGGTCACGTCAGAATTTTTTCCGGGTGCACTGATCAGAACTTTTTTAGCACCTGCTGTTAAGTGTTTGGCGGCATCTTCCCGTTTGCGAAAACGGCCTGTTGATTCAACAACAATCTCAACACCCATCTCCTGCCAGGGCAGGTCTTCCGGGTTTTTTTCACAGGTGATTTTGATGGCCTGACCGTTGACGTAAAGGATGTCTCCTTCTGTTTTGACGTCGCCGGAAAACGTGCCGTGAACGGAGTCGTATTTGAGCAAGTGGGCCAGGGTGGCAGCGTCCGTCAGATCATTAATGGCGACGATGTCAAAATCCGGATGTCCCTGAGCGATACGCAGTACATTGCGGCCGATGCGACCAAAGCCGTTAATGGCGACTTTTGTTGCCATGGTCAGCCCTCCTTCAGATAGGATTGAAAAAAGATTCGCATTGTAAAAGACAGGATGGAACTTTGTCCGCCAACGTGGCAAATCATATAAAGGGGTTGGGGGTTCGTCAAGCGTTAAGCCCGAGAAAACAGGGAATTTATCGGTATAAAATGAAATGCTCATTCTCTGGGCGCTGTTTGGGGGAGATCCGGTGGCGCTAAAGCGGAGTGAAACGGTCCCTTTTTCTCGCGAATAAAGCTAAAAAGCCCCGGCAGATGCCTTGCCCTTTTATGGTAGCTGTGCTATTTAGAGCCTGACCGAATTTTCAGCGAAAATGGTGGTGCTGGCGACTGAAATCGCGATGCTTTTTTCTTGCTGCCGACACTGATTTCCGGTATACCCGTGAACGTTTTAGCCGGACTCTTTTAATCGTGCGGTCCGACTTAACGAGAAAAGCCGAATGGCCGGTGGTCCGGTTTCGGTTGGAGAGCCTGACGTGCGAATCTGTCAACTGGCCAGCGGCAGTAAGGGAAACTCGCTGTATATCGAAAGTGAAAAGACCCGTATCTTGATTGATGCTGGTCTTTCTGCGTTACAGATCAGCCGTCGCCTTGAACAGATCGGTGTCGATGCGGACAGTCTGGATGCTGTGTTTGTCACCCACGAACACTCGGATCATTGCCGCGGGCTGGGGCCGTTGTCCCGGCGACATAACTTACCGATTTTTTTTCACCCTGACACCCATGCGGCTGTCGATAAGCTCGGCAAGGTGGAAGAACGTTTTTTTGATATTGGCGAAACGATTACCCTTCAGGATATTCAGGTACAGCCGTTTCCCATCACCCATGATGCCGCAGCTCCGGTCGGTTTTATCGTAGAGACCCGTGAGGGCAAAATCGGTGTGGCGACCGATATGGGGATTGCGACACGGTTAGTGCAGCAGAGCCTGCAACACTGTCGGGTGCTGGTGCTGGAAACCAATCATGATGAAGAGATGCTGCGTGACGGGCCGTATCCCTGGCCGCTGAAACAACGCATCCGCAGCCATCATGGTCATTTGTCCAATCGGGATGGTGCCAATCTGTTGCAAGAGGTGTTATGGGAAGGGTTGGACGCGGTCTTTCTTGCCCATTTAAGTGAGACGAACAATACACCGCAACTGGCACAGCACTCCGTGATGCATGTGCTGGACAGGCAAAACCGTTGTCGGCCGCAGATGATTACCGGCGCTCCACATGTGGTGAGTTCGTGTTTTGAAACAACGTAATGGTGTGAAACCGAATGAAACGTGCTTTGTTCCGAAATCGGCAAGGCACGTTGTTGTGTCCGGTTTTGCTGTTAATAATTTATAGATGATAAACAGGCTCCCCGGCTCAAAAGGTCGGGAAAGTCACTCCCTTTTTTCTGCCAAGGAGACTCTATGGCCAGCAGAATTGTCGTCGCCCTGAAAGATGGCGTTCGCGATGCCCGCGGTGAGCGGGTGCGTCGTGAAATTCACGAACACCTCGGAATCCAACTGGATCAGGTTCGCACCATTGATGTCTATACCGTCGATGCCGAACTCAGTGACGAAGAACTGACCGCCGCGGCCGAAGGGCCGTTCAGCGATCCGGTGATTCAGAATGTCGCCATCAATCAACCGCTGGCCAAGGACTTCGACCTGCTGGTGGAAGTCGGTTTCCGCCCCGGTGTTACCGACAATGTTGGTCGTACTTCCCGCGAAGCCATCCAGTACCTGACCGGTCGTCGTTTTACTGACGATGAAGCGGTGTACACCTCGGTGCAGTATCTGCTCAACGGCCCGATTGATAAAGAGGCTGCAGAAAAGATCGCTTCCGGCTTTCTCGCCAACGGCCTGATCCAGCGCTGGACCATCGTCAGTCGCGATGAATTCGACCAGACCAACGGTCTGACCGTCCAGCCGCCCAAAGTGGTCAGCACGGCCACACCGCAGATTCGTACCTTGGATCTCAATGTCAGCGACGAAGCTCTGATGCAGATCAGCCGTGATGGTATGCTGGCACTCAACCTCGAAGAGATGAAAACCATCCAGGCTTTTATTGCCGACCCCGAGGTGCAGAAACAACGTGCTGCCGCTGGCGTACCCGCCCAGCTCACTGATGCCGAGCTTGAAGCGTTGGCCCAGACCTGGAGTGAGCACTGCAAGCACAAGATCTTCTCTGCGGAAATCAGCTACGACGATGGCGAGGGCAACACCGAGACCATCAATTCCCTGTTCAAAACCTATATTATGGGTGCCACCCGCGATATTCGCGCGGCAAAAGGTGACAAGGACTTTTGCCTGTCCGTCTTTAAGGACAATGCCGGGGTCATTGAGTTCACCGACGAGTGGAGCATGGTCTACAAGGTGGAAACCCACAACTCACCCAGTGCCCTCGATCCTTACGGCGGAGCGCTAACCGGTATTGTTGGCGTTAACCGCGATCCCTTTGGTACTGGCCGTGGCGCACGTTTGATTTTCAATACCGACGTGTTCTGTTTTGCCTCACCGTTTTACGATCAACCCCTGCCGCCGCGCCTGCTCCATCCGCGCCGCATTTTTGAAGGTGTGGTTGAGGGTGTTGAGCACGGTGGTAATAAGAGTGGTATCCCGACGGTTAACGGTTCGCTGGTGTTCGACGACCGCTTTGCCGGTAAGCCGCTGGTCTACTGTGGCAGCGCTGCGCTGATGCCTACTGAGCTGCACGGGCGTCCCGGTCATGAGAAAAAAGCCGAAGTGGGTGACCACATTCTGATGGTCGGTGGCCGCGTTGGTAAGGACGGTATCCACGGTGCGACCTTCTCTTCTGAAGAGCTCAACGAAGATTCGCCGGTCACTGCGGTTCAGATCGGCGACCCGATCACCCAGCGGCGTATGTTCGACTTTTTACTTATCGCGCGGGACAAAGGCCTTTACAACGCCATTACCGATAATGGCGCAGGTGGCCTGTCATCGTCCGTGGGTGAGATGTCTGAGGATACCGGCGGCTTTGAAATGCACCTGGATCGCTGTCCGCTGAAATACGCCGGTCTGCAGCCGTGGGAGATTCTCATCTCCGAGGCGCAGGAGCGTATGACCCTGGCGGTTCCACCGGAGAAGGTGGATGCCTTCATTGCCCTGGCCAAAGAGATGGATGTCGAAGCGACCGATCTTGGCGTGTTTACCGATTCCGGTTATTACCACTGCCTGTATCAGGGTGAAACCGCCACCTATCTGCCGATGTCCTTCCTCCACGAAGGCGCACCGCAGATGAAGATTCCTGCCAAGTGGGAAGTGAAGCAACACGCCGAACCGACCGCTGCGGACCTGCCGGCAGCCGACGAGGCGCTGGAAACTCTGCTCGGCAGCCTCAATGTCTGCTCCAAGGAGTGCGTGGTCCGTCGTTATGATCACGAAGTTCAAGGCGCGACAGTGCAGAAGCCGTTGACCGGTGTCGATAACGATGGCCCGGCTGATGGTTCGGTGGTCCGGCCGCTGTTTGATTCCTTCGCCGGAATCTCCACCGCCCACGGCATTTGCCCACGCTACAGCGACATCGATACCTACCACATGATGGCCTGTGCCATTGACGAGGCACTGCGTAACTACGTGTCTGTCGGCGGTAACGTTGACCACGTCGCCGGTCTCGACAACTTCTGCTGGTGCGATCCGGTCAAGAGTGAGCGCACCCCGGACGGTGAGTACAAAGCCGCCCAGCTGGTACGCGCCAACAAAGCCCTCTACGAGTACTGCCTGGCCTTTGGTGTGCCGCTGATCTCCGGTAAGGACTCGATGAAGAACGATTACCAGATTGGCGATACCAAGATCTCTATCCCGCCGACGGTGCTGTTCTCGGTGATCGGTAAGGTGGACGATGTGCGCAAGACCGTAACCATGGACGTCAAGCGTCCCGGCGACAAGATCTACCTGCTCGGTATCACCAAAGCCGAACTTGGCGCTTCAGAGCTTTATACCCAGCTGGGTTTTGTCGGCAACAGCGTGCCGACCGTCGATGCCCATACGGCATTGTTGCGCTATCGCACGCTGAACCGTGCTCAGCAGGCCGGGCTGATCGCCTCCTGTCATGACCTGTCGGACGGCGGTCTCGGCGTGGCGGCCGCAGAAGCGGCGTTTGCCGGTGGTTTCGGTCTTGCTATCGATCTGAGTCAGGTGCGTTGCAACGGCACACTCAGCGACCTGGAGATCCTCTATTCCGAATCGCAAAGTCGCCTGCTGGTGACCGTGGCGCCGGACAAGGCTGAGGAATTCCACAAGTTGTTCGCCGGTCAGGAGGTCAGCCTGCTCGGTGAAGTCACTGCTGAGCCACGTCTGAAAGTGACCGGCCTTGACGGTGCGGTGATTATTGATCGTGAAAACGCTGTCTTAAAAGAGGCCTGGCAAGCGCCTCTGAGGGAGATGTAATATGGCACAACAGGTTCGGGCAATTGTCATTTCCGGAAACGGAACCAACTGTGAGCGCGAAGTCGCCAACGCCTGCCTTTTGGGTGGTGCGGATGTCGCCGATATCGTCCATATCTCCCGCCTGCTGGCCGGTGAGGTTGACCTCAACGACTATCATTTTCTTAATTTCGCCGGCGGCTTTCTCGACGGCGACGACTTGGGCAGCGCCAAGGCGGGTGCCAACCGTCTCAACAATGCCGTGATCGCCGGCACCGACCAGACTCTGGCTGATTCCATTCGCGCCTTTGTCGCAGCGGGCAAGCTGGTGATGGGCGTGTGTAACGGTTTTCAGCTGATGGTTAAAATGGGCCTGTTGCCGTCTTTGGATGGCAGCCAAACCCAGACTACCACGCTGACGTTTAACGATGGGGGGCGTTTTGAAGATCGTTGGACCTACCTCAAAGTGGACCCTGATTCCCCGTGCGTATTTACCAAAGGCCTGAAGGGAATCTACCTGCCGGTACGTCACGGCGAAGGGAAATTTGTTACGGAATCCCAAGCGATTCTTGATGAGCTTGAGTCGCGTCACCTGACGGTCCTCAAGTATTGCGATGCCGACTATCAGGCACCGACCATGGATTATCCGCTCAATCCGAATGGATCAACCTCCGCCATTGCCGGCATCTGTGATCCCAGTGGTCGCCTGTTCGGCCTGATGCCGCATCCGGAAGCCTATGTGCATCGCACCCATCACCCGCGCTGGACGCGTGAGGAGCTGCCGGAAGAGGGCATGGGGCTGTGGCTGTATCAGAATGCCGTCACTTTTATTCGCGAAAATCTGCTCTGATCTGGAGATGATATTTTTGCAAAAAAGCTGTCCTTAGCTTTTTGCAAGCACGGTTTTGAAAAATGTGATTTTCAAAACCTTACAAAATCGCCGGGCCAATAGAGATGAAATTAACTCACCCGACTATTTTGGTCGCCCATCCATGGGCTCCGCGAGTCATTTTTCAAAGGGCTCGAAGTTGAATCTGATTTTATCAGGGAGATCCTACCCGATGTTTGACAAGTTTGAAGATGAATGTGGCGTATTTGGTATTTACGGCCACCCTGAAGCGGCCAATCTGACCTATCTTGGTCTTTATGCCCTGCAACACCGCGGTCAGGAAAGCTGCGGGATCGTTGCTTCTGACGGTATCTCGTTGCGAGCCTATCGCAAAAAAGGGCTGGTCGCTGACGCGTTTAAAAATAATGCCGTGTTCGATAAACTGCCCGGCAAGAGCGCCATTGGTCATGTGCGTTACTCAACGGCGGGCGGCAACGATATTAAAAACGTTCAGCCGATCATGGTCGATTACGTGCGCGGCAGCATCGCTATCGCTCACAACGGCAACCTGGTCAACGCCCAGGAGTTGCGTAACGAGTTGGAGCAGCTTGGTTCGATTTTTTCCACCATCGCCGATACCGAAGTCATCATCCACCTGCTGGCCCGGGCGCAGAGCGACAGTCTGGCAGATCGTGTGGTTGATGCCCTTAAACGGGTACGTGGTGCCTACAGTCTGGTGTTCCTCACGGAAACGCGCATGGTGGCGGTGCGTGATCCCAATGGATTCCGCCCGCTGATCCTCGGCAAGCTCGATGGCGCTTACGTGGTGGCCTCGGAAACCTGTGCCCTTGACCTGATTGAAGCCGAATTTATTCGTGAGCTTGATCCCGGCGAGATGATCGTCATTGATAAAGACGGTCTCCATTCCTATCACCCGTTGGAAGAAGCCAAACCGTCGCCCTGTATCTTCGAATACATTTACTTTGCCCGCCCTGACAGTACGATTTTTGGCCGCGAAGTCTACGGTGTGCGCAAAGAATATGGTCGGCAATTAGCCCGCGAGTATCCAGTCGATGCCGACGTGGTGGTGGCGATTCCCGACTCCGGTGTGCCCGCAGCCATTGGTTATGCCGAAGAGTCCGGCATTCCCTTTGAGTTGGGTCTGATCCGCAACCACTATGTGGGGCGGACGTTTATCGAACCACAACAGTCAATCCGCCACTTCGGTGTTAAAATCAAACTCAACCCGGTACGCGAAGTGATCGAAGGCAAACGCGTCGTGGTTATTGACGACTCTATCGTTCGCGGCACCACAGCGCGCAAGATTATCAAGATGATCCGTAATGCCGGTGCCAAAGAGGTGCATGTGCGCATCTCCAGTCCGCCGACCAGCTATCCCTGCTACTACGGCATTGATACGCCGACACGTACCGAGCTGATCGCGTCATCGCACACCATTGAAGAGATCAACCGCTATGTCACCTCGGACAGCCTGGGGTATCTGTCGGTCGAAGGGCTGCATAAAGCCACTGGCGGTTGCGAGGGCGGCAGTTGTGAAGGGCAGTTTTGTACCGCCTGCTTCAGCGGCAATTATCCGGTAAAATTCCCCCGCCTCAAGGCGGATAAACAGTTGGGCCTGTTCTAATCGACTCAGACTCCAGGAGAGAGCAATGACGGAAAACGAACGCAGTGAACTGATGGAGATTATCCGCGAACTGTCCTACGAGCAGCGCGAAGTCACCCTGGCATCAGGCCGTAAAAGCAATTTTTACTTTGACGGCAAACAGACCACCCTGCATCCGCGTGGCTCGGTGCTGGTCGGCAAAGCGTTTTATAACGCGCTGGATAACTTTGGCGCGCAGGTCGATGGTGTTGGTGGCCTGACGATGGGAGCGGACCCTATTGCCACGGCCACGTCGCTGATCAGCTCTCTTGAAGGGACACCGATCCCGGCATTTATCATTCGTAAGGAGCCGAAAGGGCATGGCACCGGCCAATGGCTGGAGGGGCGTAAAAATGTTCCACCCGGTTCCAAAGTGGTCATTGTCGAAGATGTTGTGACCACCGGTGGTTCTTCCATGAAAGCCATTGAGCGTGCTCAAGCTGAAGGGTTGGAAGTCCTTGGCGTGGTGACTCTCGTTGATCGTGAAGAGGGTGGCCGAGAGTTTTTTGACGAAAACAACGTACCGTTTTACGCGATTTTCACCAAATCTCAGGTTGCCGGCTAATCCGCGCGCACATATGTTGTTCAAAGAGGTCCTGAAGTTCAGGGCCTCTTTGCCTTTATAGCAGCCGGGGTGGCTTTTCAACGACGCAAGCCGAAAATGCGCTTTCCGCCTTGCTTACAAAGTTCAAGGGATTAAAAATTTTGGTCGCCTGTCATGGGCTTCACAGGCTGTTTTTCAACAGCCTGATAGAGATGGACAACCATTTCTCTGCTGGCTTCGTCGCGCCGACAATGGTACAAATGACAGAATTGATTGGTACGATCACCTGGCTGAAAAACGTTTGCCGCTTCGCCTTAAGCAAAATGAAGCGGAGTGTTGATACGATAAAGGTTGTCTATGTTGCGACTTCGTTTCATCTCATTGATGTTGCTTCTGCTTGTCATGATCCCGGTACTGGGCTGGGCCGACTCCAGTCTGGAGGGCAACGGTCTTCCCGGCCAACAACCGCGCATATTGCCCGCATTTGATCACATCCTTATTCAGGGGGGCTTCACCCTCAAAGTCAAAGTTTCAGGACACAGTCGTTGTACCGTCAGTGGCGATGAAAACCTGCTTGATCAGGTCGTGACCCAGGTGGACGGTGGGGAGTTACTGATTGCACCGAAAACGGCTTTGCAGTTTAAACAACCTATGGAGATTTCACTTGAGGTCGCTGAATTGACCGGCGTGACCGCTGACGGGGCTCACCGCATTGAGATCGACGATGTGCTTTGTCCGGTGTTTGTCCTGACTTTGGACGGGGCCTGCAGTGTTCGTCTGTCCGGTTTTGCCTCACTGCTTGAGGCCGAACTGTCTGGCGTTTCAACACTTGAGGCGCAAGACCTCGAAGCCTGTGAGGCGACAATCTCAGCCCATGGTACAGCCGTTGCCAAGGTGCAGGTGAAAAAAAGCCTTGGTGTGCATGCCACGGGGATTGCAGAAATCCTGTATCGCGGCGAGCCGGAACTGACCGAGGTGAATTTAACCGGTCGCGCACGCGTCGCTTCAATGGAATGAGCCGATCTTACTCATTGATCTTTTCTTTTTTGTTCCCCTGTTCGTTGAATTTATCCTCCTTGAAATAATGCTTTTTGGGTGTTGCTCTGTCGTCAATTCGCTCCCTGGTTGCAAACAGATTGCTCCTCTCCAGCCGGTTCCTGAAGGTAATGGAACAGCCTGTCAAATAGTTGCGGGTCGTCAAAATGTTCCCGACCGACCAGGGTAATGGGTTGGTGACCGCGTTGGCGCATGCTGCCGACTTCGGGAATCCCCATCGAAAACAACAGACCGGCCTCAACCCGCCGTGTGCCGGGGACAATCCCGCGCTGATCAAACTGGCTGGTGTAACCGCCTCGGCCATCCGGGAGCAGTTCCAACTCTTCATAAGGGCTCAGCTGGTAGGGGCGGGCTGTCGTTGTCTCGGGGGCGACCTGAGCATTGAGAAGCAGATGGCGCGGACTGAACGTAAAGAGCAATCTTTGCCCTTCCGTGATCTGCGGCAACGTTTGCAGAATTTGCTCCTTTTTTTCGTCCTGTTTGAGGTTTTTCAGATCAAAATAGCCCGCGTCTGGAACCATGCCATAATAACAGCCACAATTGTTGATCAGGTCGACCATCACAAGTCGTCCTTGACAATTCAAGGTGTAACGCAGGGTAATGCCGTCCAGATGACCGCGTTCCATCCACGAGGACTCACCGTTATAACGCCCCGGATACCAGAAGACGTAATTGATCTGTACGGCCGCAAGACCCTGTAACTGGATTTCGCTGAAATAGTAATAAAGGACAGGCTGTTCGGGATTGGTTTGGAACGTCGGCTCATGGTCTTTGTCGGCCACTTCAATCCGGCCGATGAGATCACTGTCCTTTTCATAAACCTGACGGATCACGGGAGCAAAGCGCGCTGCCAGCCGTTGCCTGTCGTCGTCATTGAGGTCATGCAGTCCGGCAGCATTCTCGCGGGAGGATTGGAGGATGATTTTTACCGCCTTGTCCGACAGCAACGGTTGCCCTTGAGGCGCGTACCATCGCAGGTGTTGCGGAGGGAACTCTGCCTCACTGAATGCGCTGACCTGCTGATGGATCTCTTCGTGGGCGTTGTTGGCCAGGTAGTTGACCGGCAGAACAAACAACGGATACAGACCAACGGCTCGTTGCCAGAATCGATAATCGTCATCAACCTCTATGCTCTGTTGTAGACGGGAACAGACGTTTTCATCGGCAAGATCGTTGCGCATCATTTCAAGCGAGCAGGTGGCCAGGCGTGCTTTAAACGCCATCGTATCTGCACTGTCTGCCAGGAGTCTCAAGGCTTGTTGCTCAAGGGCAGGCAGGCGTAGTAGTTCCCTGTTCCGGGCAGCCAGATCACGTTGTCGCATTTGTTGCAGCAGAACGCGCTGTGCGGCGATATCCTGCGTGGTTTGCATCTGGTTGGCGAGAAAGCGATCACTGCGTAGATAACTGAACCCGTCAATGGGCTGGCTGCCCGTATCACGCACGCTGTATTTGTCTACCGTCGCATCAAACTGCTGCCACAACTGCGTGCAGGACGGTGCCGTCTTCACCGAGGGATTGGACAGCTGAGACGTACAGCCGCAGAGTAGCATCACCAGGGACGAAACGATGATTTCCCAAAGGCCTTGATGTCTTTGGCGCATAGTGTCTCCTCAAAAAATATCACTGTTTTTTCTATTACCTTAACAGCCGTTTATCTGACGGGCAAATGTTTCGCAGTATTGCCTGATGAAGATTTTTTATCGCGGTGGTGGTTTCCAGCCGACGATGTTAGCCTCCGGTAAGATCCTTGAAACAACAGTGGGATACCTCTTGTCGCTCTGAGGCGACTGTGGTAAATTTTCTAGTCTTTTAGAGCAGAGTTGAAAAGCTTCCGAACAAAATGTTTCAACACCCTGTTTAATGCCCTGTGCCGTACCTCTCCCCCTGCAGGCTGTGTGGCTTGTCAGGAGGTTCAAAACTTACCGGAGACCCTGAATGATCCGTGCCCTCTCAAAGAAGATTTTTGGCAGTCAAAATGACCGAGAACTGAAGCGGTTGCGTAAAATTGTCGAGCAGGTCAATGCGCTTGAAGAGCAGATTGAACCGCTGGACGATGCTGCGTTGCGCGCGAAAACCGATGAATTTAAACAACGTCTGAGCCAGGGTGAAACCCTGGATGATTTACTTCCCGAAGCGTTTGCCGTGGTGCGTGAAGCGGCCAAGCGGGTGTTGGGGATGCGTCACTTTGATGTCCAGTTGATCGGTGGCATGGTTCTGCACAGCGGCAAGATTGCTGAAATGAAAACCGGTGAGGGTAAAACCCTGGTGGCAACACTGCCGACCTACCTCAACGCCCTGAGTGGTCGAGGCGTGCATGTGATCACCGTCAACGACTATCTGGCCAAACGTGACTCCGACTGGATGGGCCAGGTCCATCGTTTTCTTGGTCTGACTGTCGGCTGTATCATCCACGGCATTTCCGATGAGGAGCGCAAGGCGGCTTATGCCTCCGATGTCACCTACGGCACCAACAACGAATTTGGCTTTGACTACCTGCGTGACAACATGAAGTTCGAGCTGAGTCAGTATGTGCAGCGTGAACTTAATTTTGCCATTGTCGACGAGGTTGACTCCATCCTGATTGACGAAGCGCGGACACCGTTGATTATCTCCGGCCCGAGTGAGGCGTCCAGTGAGCTTTATTATCGGGTGAACGCGATTATTCCCCGCCTGAAAAAAGGGGAAGTGATTGAACACCGCGACGGTAAAGTCGGCCCGAGTCACAAGGAGTTCACCGGTGATTATACGGTAGATGAAAAAGCCAAAACTGCGGCCTTGACGGAAGACGGCGTCGCAACTGTTGAAAAAATGCTGGGTGTCGATAATCTCTATGATCCACGCCATATTGAGTTGCTGCACCATGTCAATCAGGCGCTCAAGGCGCACGCATTGTTCAAGAACGAAGTGGATTACGTCGTCAAGGACGGCGAGGTTATGATCGTTGACGAATTCACCGGTCGTCTGATGCCGGGACGGCGCTGGAGTGACGGTCTGCACCAAGCTGTGGAAGCCAAGGAAGGGGTGAAGATCGAAAGCGAAAACCAGACGCTGGCGACCATCACCTTCCAGAACTACTTCCGCATGTATGACAAGCTGGCCGGTATGACCGGTACCGCTGACACGGAAGCGGTAGAGTTTAACGAGATCTACAAACTCAGTGTGGTGGTGATCCCGACCAACCGTCCCAATCAGCGTACCGACTACGCCGATGTGATTTATAAGACGGAACAGGAAAAATTCAATGCGGTTATTGAGGATATCCGTGCCTGTCACCAAAGTGGCCAGCCGGTGCTGGTAGGTACTATCTCCATTGAAAATTCCGAGCGTTTGGCGGCTCAGTTGAAAAAATCCGGAGTGCCGCACAACGTGCTCAATGCCAAGCATCACGAAAAAGAAGCCGAGATTGTGGCCCAGGCCGGACGCCTCGGTTCGGTGACGATTGCTACCAATATGGCCGGTCGTGGTACCGACATCGTGCTCGGTGGTAATGCCGACATGCTGGCGAAAGCGGTGGTCAATGGTGACACTGAGGACGAGCGTTATGAAGAACTGCTGAAAAAATTTACTGAGGAGTGCGCTGCCGAAAAGCAGAAGGTGCTTGAAGCCGGTGGTCTATACATTCTCGGTACTGAGCGCCATGAATCACGCCGTATCGACAACCAGCTGCGTGGTCGTTCCGGTCGTCAGGGTGATCCGGGTGCCAGCCGTTTCTACCTGAGTCTTGAAGATGACCTGCTGCGCATTTTCGGTAGCCATCGGGTGGCGTTTATCATGGACAAGCTCAAGATCCCTGAAAACGAACCCATTGAACACGGCATGATTTCACGGGCCATCGAAAACGCCCAGAAGAAGGTGGAAGGGCACAACTTCGATATTCGTAAGCATCTGATCGAATACGATGACGTCATGAACCGTCAGCGTGAGGTGATTTACGAACAACGCCGTGAGGTGCTGGCCGGGGAGAATATTCGTGGCACCTATAACGCCATCATTGAAGAGATGGTGGAAGATATTGTTGCCACATTCTGCCCGGAAAAAGTGTCACCCTCTGATTGGAATGTGTCGAATCTGGTTGATGATTTCATCTCCCAGTTCAACTTCCAACCGGAATTGCCTGATCTTGAGGATAAACCCAACACCGAGGAGTTGACGGAGTCGTTGAAGAAACAGGTGTTCAAACGCCTGATCGACAAAGAAAATGAGTTTACTCCAGCAGTGCTTGAGCATCTCATGACGGTCTTGCTGTTGCAGGTGATCGACAGCCAGTGGAAAGACCACCTGTTGTCCATTGACCACCTTAAAGAGGGGATCGGCCTGCGTGGTTACGGCCAGAAAAACCCCAAAGAGGAATACAAACGCGAGGCTTACAACCTGTTCATGCAGATGATGGGTCGTATTCGTCAGGAAGTGCTGCAGAAACTGTTCATGATCCAACTCGTTCAGCAGGACGATGTGGATCGCATGGAAGAGGAGCAGAAGAAGCGTAAGGTGGTCATGAATCGCAGCGATGAGGCGGATAAGCCCGCCCAGCCGGTGAAACGCGATGAAGACAAGGTGGGCCGCAATGATCCCTGCCCCTGCGGCAGCGGTCAAAAATACAAGAAATGCTGCGGGCGTTAATAGGCCCGTATCTGGGAGATCGACCATGACTGTTCCCGTTGTACAAGGCTTTAGCTTTTCCGTTGCCGAGGCAGCGATTAAAGCGCCCGGGCGCAAAGACTGTGCCCTGATTTTTTCCGACATTCCCGCCCAATGTGCCGGAGTGTTTACCCGTAACAAAGTGATTGCTGCGCCGCTGATCGTCACCAAACCGCGCATTGCCGATGGTCTGTGCCAGGCGGTGCTGATTAACAGTGGCAATGCCAATGCCTGTACCGGTGAAGCCGGTTTGCAGGTCGCGCGGACCAGTGGTGCCGAAGTCGCCAAGGCCCTGTCCATTGATGAAACGCTGGTGGCGGTTTCTTCGACCGGGGTGATTGGTGTGCCGTTGCCGGTGGAGCGCTTGACCGCAGCTGTGCCCGCATTATGCCAGGGGTTGGCTGCAGACAAGGCCTCAGCGGTAGCCGAAGCGATCATGACCACCGACAGCTTCAGCAAAACGTCGTGCCGTACTCTTGAGGTGAATGGCATGACCTGTCAGGTTGTCGCTCTGGCTAAAGGTGCCGGCATGATTCACCCGAATATGGCCACCATGCTTGGTTTTGTCATGACCGATGCCGCTGTGTCTCTGGAGTTATTGCAGCCGACATTGACCAAAGCCGTAGATAACTCGTTTAACTCCATTACCGTCGACGGTGATACCTCGACCAATGATATGGTGCTGCTGTTGGCCAATGGTGTTGCCGGAAATGAAACGATTCAGCCCGGCAGCCGTGAGGCGGACCTTTTTGCCCAGGCTGTTGCCGATGTGTTGCTGGATCTGGCGAAAATGATCGTCCGTGATGGTGAAGGCGCCACGAAGCTGGTCCATATTGAACTCTGTGGTGCCAACAGTGATGTCGAAGCCAAGATTGCCGCCCGCAGTGTGGCGACCTCCAGTCTGGTGAAGACGGCTTTTTTTGGTGAAGATGCCAACTGGGGGCGGATTATTGCTGCTGTCGGGTATTCGGGCGTTGATGTTGATCCGGATAAAATCGACATCTTTTTCGATGAGGTTCAGGTCGTGGCCGAGGGTCTGACCACCGGACCTGAAAAGGAAGCTCTGGCGACAGAGGTCCTGAAAAAACCTGAGTTTCGCGTGACGGTTGATCTGCACCTGGGCCAGGGGCGCGCGCATTATTACACCTCGGATTTGACCTACGATTATGTCAAGATCAATGCCGATTATCGGACTTGATCGACTTCTGACAACCGGTTTGAGTTTCTGTTGCAGAAAGCCCGCCTTGGCGGGCTTTCTCTGTCAAGGAGCCAGTATGGAATTCCCCAGCCCCGCAGCATTGATTGATCACACCTTGTTGGCGCCGACAGCCTGTGCCGCCGCTTTCGAACAGCTCTGTGAAGAGGCTGTTGAATTCGGCTGTGCCTCCGTCTGTGTCCCGCCATCTCGTCTGACACTGGTGGCAGATCTGCTGCATGGAAGTGACGTGGCTGTCGGCACCGTGATCGGTTTTCCTCTCGGCTATGAAACCACGGCGTGTAAAGTGATGCAGGCGGCAGAAGCCTGTAACCTTGGCGCGCAGGAAATCGATATGGTGATTCATGGTGGTTGGGCTCAAGAGGGCCACTTGAGCCGAATTGAACAGGAGATCGCTGAGATCAACCGGGCCTGTGAAGGGCGTACCCTTAAGGTGATTATAGAGTGTTGCTATCTGACGGACGAGCAGAAGCGTCGCTTGACCGAGGCAGTATTGGGTGGCGGAGCCGCCTACGTAAAAACCTCAACGGGATTTGGACCCAGTGGTGCAACGGTCGCAGATGTTAAGCTGCTCGCCGAGGTGGTCCAAGGAAAGATCGGCGTGAAAGCGGCCGGTGGTATTCGAGATTATGCGACCTTTCAAGCCATGGTCGATGCCGGTGCCAGCCGCATCGGTTGTAGTGCCACGGCAACGATTGTCGATCAGTGGTTGAAGTGTCTGGAAAAGTAACAGGGGGAGCATGTTTAAGCGGGTTTTGCTGATCGTTCTCGACGGTGTAGGGTGTGGCGCCCTGCCTGATGCTGGATCTTATGGTGATCATGAGGCCAATACGTTGGCCCATGTTGCGGCCTGTGATGGAGCGTTGTCGTTACCGACGCTGCAACGCCTCGGCTTGGGGAATATTGTTTCAATGAAAGGTGTCCCTCCGGCGGATTCTCCTGAAGCCGCATGGGGACGCATGGCCGAGCAGAGTGCCGGGAAAGACAGTACCACCGGTCATTGGGAAATCGCCGGAGCAATTTTGAAGCAGCCGTTCAGGATATTCCCCGAGGCGTTTCCCCCAGCGATTATCCAGGCTTTTACTGAGCTCGCCGGCGTCGAGCCACTGGGTAATGTCATCGCCAGCGGCACGGAGATCCTCGTTGAACTGGGCGAAGAACATCTGCGTACGGGGCGGCCCATTGTCTATACCAGTAGCGATTCGGTCTTTCAGATTGCCGCCCATGAATCCCTCTGGCCGCCGGAAAAACTCTATGAGCTGTGTCGCGGCATGCGCGAAGTCCTCAATGACTGGCAGGTGGGGCGTGTGATTGCCCGGCCGTTTGTCGGTGACCGGGCGGAGACGTTTAAACGCACGGAGCGACGACATGATTTTTCCATGCAGCCACCACCCATGATCCTTGATGGGCTGGCCGAGCGGGATGTCGAGGTGATTGCTGTCGGCAAGATTCTCGATATTTTTTGTGGACGCGGCATCCGCCGCCATTATGCCAGCAAAGATAATGCGGATGGCATGAACAAGATCGGCGAGGCAATGCAACATCATAGACAAGGACTGATTTTTGCCAATCTGATTGACTATGATATGCTCTACGGGCATCGCTGTGACGTTGAAGGTTTTGCCCGCGCGTTGGAGCGCTTTGATCAGTGGTTGGCGGACTTTCTTCCTCAGCTGGCGGCCGATGACCTGCTGCTGATTACCGCTGATCATGGTTGTGATCCGACCACGCCGGGAACAGACCACACCCGCGAGTATGTGCCGTTGCTGGCGTGGCATCCCTCTATGCAGCCGGGGCTGTCACTCGGAGAGCGTCGCACCTTTGCTGATGTCGCTGCAACCCTGGGTGAAAATTATTCCATCACGATGGATGTCGGTGACAGCTTTTTGTCCGCATTAACGGGTGACTGAGCTGTGACTGAACGTTGAACGACTGTTTGTTAACCGAAAATATGGTTGTCCTGGAGGGGGTATGTTGAAGATAAAGACGATTGTTCTGGCCCTGATGTTGACCTTGCTTGGTGGCACCGGTTGTCTGGCTCTGGAGGTCGTTGATGCCTCCATTACCACCCGGATCGTCAATCGGGAACCGCTCGATTCGTTGAATACGGTACCGGCGGGCATCGATGAACTGTATTGTTTTACCCGTGTCAGCGGTGCAACCGATGATACCTGGATTACGCATGTCTGGTATTGTGAAGATCAGGAACTGGCCCGGGTTCGCTTGCCGGTCCGCTCTTCGAACTGGCGCACCTGGTCGTCAAAACAGATTCTGCCTCAGTGGAAAGGGGCGTGGCGCGTTGAAGTCTTTGATGAGAACGGAGAGGCCATTCTTATCGTGCCGTTTTCAATTTTTTAGCGGTGTGAAGATCAAAACAAAGGAGGGACCGAAAAATCAGTCCCTCCTTTGTTCGTTTTGGCTTGAGGCGCAACGCTATTTTTTCTTGGCTGCCCGTGCTTGAGCAAGCTTTTCGCCAAGGCCGCGTTCAATGGCCATCTTCTTGCGTTGCTCAGAATAGGCTTTGGCGGCAAGAGGCTGGGTGCGGGGGATCGCAAATTGCTTGCGGTATTCCGCCGGAGTCATGCCGTGTACCATGCGCAGGTGGCGACCCAGTGTCGTCATCCCTTTGCCGCAGATCATGCAATAGACTTTATCCTTGCCGAATGCCTTTTTCATTGAAATCGCTGGTTGTTGCTCCTGCTCTTCCTGTTGGGCAACCTCTTCACCTGACTCCATGGCCTTGAGCGTATTGTGGATTTCAGCCAGCTCGGCGACCAGATCTTCTTTCGTCATTGTGGTGGTTGATGCGTGAGCAGAAACAATTTCTACAGCCATTTCCAGAAGTTTTGACATAATTGTATTCTCCATATGTTGTGAACTGAATAGAATCTTTTATAATCTATTACGCTATCATCATATAAAATCAAGGAAAAAAATGTTGTAATGACCATTATGCGAGTCAAAAAGCTCTTTTTTATGTAAAGTTAATCATACAATCATTGTTTTTTGATGCGCTTGATAAAAGACTGAGAGTTTATATGTTATCCAATGATATACGACATATGATTGAACAGCGTGAGAAGGATACGCTGTCGCCGTTTGCCTGTTGCAGTGTCGATAGTCTCGGTCGTGAGATTGAAGAAAAAGCATGTCCGATCCGAACATGTTTTCAGCATGACCGCGATCGAATCTTACATTGCAAATCGTTTCGCCGTTTAAAACATAAGACCCAGGTTTTTTTATCACCCGAAGGGGATCATTATCGGACCCGTCTGACCCATACCCTTGAAGTTTCACAAATTGCTCGTACTGTTGCCCGTGCCTTGTCGCTCAATGAAGATCTGACCGAGGCCATTACCTTAGGCCACGATCTGGGACACACGCCTTTCGGCCATGCTGGCGAGCGGGTGTTGAATTCCCTGTTGCCGAGCGGTTTTCATCATGTGCGACAAAGTGTACGGGTCGTGGAAACGTTGGAGAAAAACGGGCGTGGTCTGAACCTGACTGCCGAGGTCCGTGACGGGATTCTGTGTCACTCCAAAGGCACCGGCCCCGTGATGGCCTGTTGCGATGGGGGGAGGGCCAAAACGCTTGAGGGACAGATTGTCCGTTTTGCCGACATCATTGCCTATGTCAATCATGATCTTGATGATGCGCTTCGTGGTGGCGTCATCACCCGAGACGATGTGCCTGAGACGCTGCTGAAGAAGCTTGGAGTCCGTCATTCGCAACGGATCAATGCCATGGTGTCGGATATGATTGAGGCCTCCCAGGGTCAGGGAATGATCGAAATTCGTCTGTCTGATGCCATGCTTGAACAGGTGACCCAATTACGCGACTGGCTTTTTGACCATGTCTATCGGGTACCCAGCGTGCATGAGGATTTCAACAAAGCGGCACACGTCATTAAGGAACTCTTTGAATTCTTTAGAGAAAACCCGCAACGCATGCAACAGTACGGCGCTGTCTGTCTGCCCGGTGATCCGCTGGAGGTCAGTGTTACTGACTTCATCGCCGGCATGACGGACCGTTACGCCATGAAGCTGTATCAGGAGATCTTTCTCCCCCGGCCATGGGCGACGCTGTAAGTACGCATAACTTGACGTGGTTTGGCTGCTCCTTTCCTTGACAGAATTTGAGCGCTGTGCTAGCGTTTTGCACTTGAAAATGAGAAAATGTTGAGTCTTATATCGGCATACTTTTTCAGGTAAAAAGAGCAATCAGGGAGCTCCACAACCGTCGCGAGCTTTTCAAAAAGCTGAGGAGGCATAGATGGGCAAAAAGTTGTTGCTGGCTGATGACAGTGTCACCATCCAGAAAGTTATCGAAATTACATTTGCAGATAAAGATTATCAGCTCCAGATTGCGGATAACGGTGAACAGGCCCTGAGTATGGCCCAACAGTATCTTCCTGACCTGATTATGGCCGATGTGTTCATGCCCGGAAAAAATGGTTATGAATTATGTGAAGCGATTCGTGCCATACCGGAACTGGCGTCTATTCCTCTGTTGCTGTTGGCGGGCACTTTTGAGCCGTTTGATGAAGCCAAAGCCAAAGCCGTTGGTGCCACCGACTGGATTACCAAGCCGTTCAGTTCTCAGGAACTGGTGGATAAAGTCGCCGACATGCTCTCCAAGGCCCCCGTTCAAGAGACGTGGAAAGCCACTCCTGGGCAAACTCCCGTTGAAAGTGATTTGCTTGGTGCCATTGCGGAAGTCAGTGCCAAACAGGCTGCTCAGGTTGAGGCCCCTGCTCAGGAAGAGATCGCTGAACCTGCCCCGGCTATTGAATCTACAGACTTTGGCCAACCGTTACCTGAATTCGATATGGCCCAGACTGCAGTAGAAGAGACTGCTGCCGTTGAAGAAGACGACCGCTTCAGTTTCGATGCCACCAACGAATATGCTCCTTTTGGTGAAGAAGCTCAGGAAGAGACCGCTCCTGAAGATGACTCGGCCCTGAGTGAATTCACGTTTGAAACCAATGAAACGCCTCCGGCGCAAACACAGGAAGCGGAAGTTCCGGTCGATGCCTTCGACCTGCCTGAGGCGGAAGAAGCGCCGCTTGCCGAGAGCTCCGAAGAGTCTCTGGATGCATTGGATCCATTCGCTGCTGCTGAAGCGCCTGCTGTTGATCCATTTGCAGATTTGCCGCCGTTGGAAGATTTCTCGGCTTCGGTGGAAGAGGAAACCGTCGAAGAGCCTGTTGAGGAACCGGTCAGTTCTTTTGAGTCCCTGCAGCCTCTAGAAATGCACTCTGAGCCTGAGGCAGAACCTGTTGCTGATTTGCCACCTTTGGTGGCGCCCGCCGAGGAGCCAGCGCCTGTCGCTGCTGCGGCACCCGCTGCCGTTATGGACCTTGGCGCTGATGCGATTGTTGCTGAAGGTGCTTATGGCGCGACTCCCAAACGCGTCGAAACACGTGTCGCTTATCTCAGCGATGAACAACTCTCTGAAATTGTCGAGCGGGTCGCCGGTGCGATTATCGAAAAACTCGCTTCTCCGATCCTTGAAAAAGTGGTGTGGGAAGTGGTCCCCGATCTGGCTGAAAGTATGGTCCGTGAGGAGATGAACAAGATCAAGCCGGACGCCTGATGCGACCGTAGATAATTCTGAATTCTGAGCATTGACGGATAAAAAGGGGATTGCTAAAATCCCCTTTTTTCGTGGGTAGCGCTCGATTTAGGATCAATGCAAATCCAGACTCGGTCCCTTGGATCGATTCTTTTTTTTCAAGGAAAGACACATCATGGCAGACGAACTGGCAAAAGGCTACGAGCCGCACGACTTTGAAACCAAGTGGTATCAGACCTGGGAAGAAAATGGCTATTTTCATGCGGATGAAAATTCGCAGAAACCGCCGTTTTCCATTGTCATTCCGCCGCCTAACGTCACTGGTGTGTTGCACATGGGCCATGCCCTCAATAATACCTTGCAGGATATTCTTGTCCGCTGGAAGCGCATGACCGGTCACGAAGTACTGTGGATGCCTGGCACCGACCATGCTGGTATTGCCACTCAGAACGTCGTTGAGAAGCAGCTCGCCGCCGAAGGCAAGGATCGTCACGATGTTGGCCGCGAAGCCTTCATCGAGCGGGTATGGAAATGGCGTGAAGAATCCGGCGGCCAAATTATTAACCAGCTTAAGCGCCTCGGTGCCTCCTGCGACTGGGAGCGTGAACGCTTCACCATGGACGAAGGTCTGAGCAAAGCCGTGCGCGAAGTCTTTGTCAGCCTTTACGAGCAAGGTCTGATCTACCGCGACAACCGCCTGATCAACTGGTGCCCGCGCTGCCATACCGCGTTGTCTGATCTTGAAGTCGAGCACGATGACAAAAAAGGCAACCTCTGGCACCTGCGTTACCCGATTAAGGGTACCGATCAGTATCTGGTCGTGGCCACCACTCGCCCGGAGACCATGCTCGGTGATACCGCTGTCGCGGTTCATCCTGAAGATGAGCGTTATGCCGACCTCGTGGGTAAGATGATTGCGCTGCCGTTGACCGGTCGTGAGATTCCCGTTATTGCCGATGACTATGTTGACAAAGAGTTCGGTAGCGGGGCGGTCAAGATCACCCCGGCGCATGACTTCAATGACTTTGAGATGGGCAAACGCCACAACCTGGAAAACATCAACATCCTTGATCCGTCCGGCTTTATCAATGAAAACGGCGGTGACTATCAAGGCATGGAGCGTTATGCCGCGCGTGACAAGGTCGTGGCCGATCTCGACGCCCTCGGCCTGCTTGATAAGGTGGAAGAGCATCTCAATGCGGTCGGTGAATGCTATCGCTGCAAAACCGTCATTGAGCCGTACCTGAGCCTGCAATGGTATGTTGATGTTCAGCCGTTGGCCAAAGAAGCGATCAAAGCCGTGGAGACCGGTGCCACGCGCATCGTGCCCCAGCACTGGGAAAAGACCTATTACGAGTGGATGTACAACATTCAGGACTGGTGTATCAGCCGCCAGATCTGGTGGGGTCACCGCATCCCGGCCTGGTACTGCGACGACTGCGGCGAGATCACCGTGTCGCGCGAAGACGCTACCTGCTGTGCTAAATGTCAGAGCACCAATATTCATCAGGAAACCGATGTGCTCGATACCTGGTTCTCTTCCGGGCTGTGGCCGTTTTCGACCATGGGCTGGCCCGAAAAGACCGATGCTCTGAGCAAATTTTACCCGACCTCCTGCTTGGTGACTGGTTTCGACATCCTGTTTTTCTGGGTGGCGCGCATGATGATGATGGGCCTCAAGTTCATGGGTGAAGTACCGTTCAAGGACGTCTACATTCACGCCCTAGTCCGTGACGCCCAAGGTCAAAAGATGAGTAAGAGCAAAGGCAACGTCATCGACCCTCTGACCGTCATCGAGGAGTTCGGCACCGATGCCTTCCGTCTGACCTTGGCAGCATTTGCCGCTCAAGGCCGTGACATCAAGCTGTCCACCGAGCGTATTGGCGGCTATCGCAACTTCTGTAACAAACTGTGGAACGCCAGCCGTTTTGCTCTGATGAATCTCGAAGGCTTTGAGCCGGTTGAAAATCCCAACTGGCAGGAACTCAGCCTGTCCATGGCCGACCGCTGGATTTTGACCCGCCTCACCGAGGTGGAAAAGGAAGCCAACAAGGCACTGGAAGAGTATCGCTACAACGAAGCAGCCAATACTCTGTATACCTTCACCTGGCATGAGTTCTGCGACTGGTACATTGAGCTGATCAAAGGTGACCTGTACGGCGACGATGTTGCCGCCAAGCTCAGCGCCCAGACCGTGGTTTACACGGTATTGGAGCGTTTGTTGCGCCTGCTGCATCCGATCACGCCGTTCATTACCGAAGAGATCTGGCAAACGCTACCCGGCACCCGTCCGGTCGCCTCTATCATGCTCGCTGACTATCCGCAGGGCGAAGGCTTGCTGCAAGACGAAGACGCTACGGCCAAAATGGAGCAGGTGATGGAGGTCATTCGCGCCATCCGTAACATTCGTGGCGAAATGGATGTCTCCCCGGCCAAGAAAATCAGCGCACTGCTCGATTGCAAAAACGAGGCAAGCCTGGCGGTGATGAGTGATGGTGAAGAGTACATCAAAGCTCTGGCCCGCATCGAAGAGCTGACCTGTGGTGTCGCTCTCGATCAACCGGCCCAGGTTGCCAAGCAGGTGTCCGGCGATGTCGAAATTCTCCTTCCGCTGGCCGGTCTGATCAATGTCGAAGAGGAAGAAAAGCGCCTCACCAAAGAGATCGCCAAGGTGCAGAAAGACGTCGACATGTTCAGCAAGAAGCTGTCGAACGAGAAGTTTGTCGCCAATGCCCCGGCAGCGGTTCTGGGAAAAGACCGTGGCAAGCTGTCAGCAGCACAGGAAAAACTGACCGTGCTTCAGGCAAGTCTCGAGAAGATTGTGGCGTTAAAGTAGACGCTAATCATATAGCTGAATGATAAAGGGGCCGGTGCACCATGAGATGCATCGGCCTCTTTCCGTTTAGCGAAATAATTAGAATTATTGATATCTCTGCTTTGTTTGCATATTCTCGTTGGTTCTTTTTTAGATAGCGGTTTTTAGGGGAGTCACCGCTAGACTTAACTCTGTTGTTTCATGGGAAAGTGCCGAGTCTCGGGATATAAATGTTGCAACGTAAGACCTGACCCTCTGTCTTTCTGTTTGCCCTATGGTTCTGGATTGCGCTTGATGGAATCTCTGCAATTGCGGGTGCAGGATTAGGATTTTGCTGGAAGGGAACTTCTGGTTCGCGATGGTAAAGGTGGAAAAGGGGTTCAAAGTCCGATGGACGGTCTGCTGTGAGGATTTATGCAGGTCTGTATAAAACGGGCATAGAATTGATCACATGCCCGTAACTTGCTGATTCTTATCTTAAAAATCGCATGATAGTAGTTTAGTAGAAGAGTTTATATAGCAGGGACTTTCTGTGTTTGAGGTTTTATACAGAACTGTCTATTTATAGTTAAACGGCCAAGGTTAGCTTTGAGATAGCTGCCCGATCATATTAAGGATAATTAGAGCGATAATGATTAAATTCAATCTCCCAATGTCTTGCATTCAGGGGACTTCCTCCATTGATGGTTATAATGGAAAAGTAGAGCAAACTGAGTATTCAAGTAACCTGATGTTCACTAAAATGGCTCTAAAAAAGCAAAAGGTTGAGTTTGAAAAGCTAATCGATGAGATGCAAGGATTCGATAATCCTCCGCTCTCTCCTCAAGAAGAAGATCATAAGATTAAGTTGATTGAACACTACGAGAAATTAATAGAACAAGGTGCTTTTGTTAATATTGAATTCTTAATTGATAACCAGTTTTCTGAGCAAAGTCGATTTATCAGAGCCTTTGATGATAAGTACCATAATAGCTACATATTGATATGCATTTTAGTATCTACAGTAATTGAAGCATTAATCAATACCTTTATCGCTCAAGCGTGTATAGATAAAGGTATTGAGTCAGTATTTGAAGATTTTGAATATAATAGTCTGTTAAATAAGTGGACTAACACACCAAAAATATTTCTAGATAATTATGAATTGGATAAAGGAAAAGAGACTTATGCAATTCTTAAAGAGCTCATAAAACATCGAAATTGCATCGCTCATGGAAAAAGTACGGTAACTATTAATCAAGAAAAATTAATAGATGGTAAATCGGTAGTCAGAAAGGCAACGGATAAAGAAATACCATTCCTTAAAAAGTGCTTGGATTTACCTGATAATTTGATAGTAAATCTAATCAACTATATGGATAAAGAGCAAGCTAAAAGATATCTGTTTTCATGTGGTTATTACCCTGATGGAATAGATTTACTTTTGAACAGTTGTTGATCGATAAGTGTTAAATTTTAGCAGTTTTCAGTGGCCTTTTAACAAGTCATTCAAGAGGACAAAAAACAGTTGGTTTTGCTCCTACGGCGCTTATTTTAACCAACTATTTTTAGCCTCTTAATGAAGCGTTAGCTCTAAAAAGGGGATCGTCAAATTTATGGGCACTCGAGAACAACAAAAGATAGGAAGTATCAAGACCTTTATAGAAAGGCTAGAGGCTCTGAATCTCGACAATCCTTCAGATTCAGTATTCTATTTTAGAGGGCATTCGGACCACGAGGGATTTAGTTTGGTTCCGTCTATCTATCGCGAGAAGGAATGGATAGAAAATGAACATAGGATGTTTCGGAAAAAAGAAAAGGGGTCAAGTCTGCCGTTGACTAATGGTTAATACGAGGTAGGCTGTTTTCATGTCGAGACCATTACGCATAGAATATCCGGGTGCCTGGTATCACGTGATGAATCGTGGGCGAAGGCGAGAAGACATTTACCAGGACGATGAGGATTTCCTTCTTTTCCTGAATGTATTGCAAGATACCGCAAAGATGTGGAACTTGAAAGTGTCTGCCTATTGCCTGATGTCGAATCATTATCATCTGTTGGTGCAGACACCGGATGGTAATCTCTCTCGTTGTATGCGCCATCTTAACGGTGTTTACACCCAGCGCTATAATCGCAGACACTGCACTGACGGCCAATTGTTCCGTGGCCGCTACAAAGCTGTATTGGTCGAAGAGGATAGCCATTTGTTGCAACTCTTACGTTATATTCACCGCAACCCTCTTGAGGCGTGTATCGTTCCAGAGTTGGATGCGTACAAGTGGTGCAGTCACCGCGGTTATCTTGCTGACGAGAAACACTGGCAGTGGTTGCACTGCACCCCATTGTTGAAGATGTTTTCATCGACGAGAAAAAAAGCTTTTAAAGATTATCTCTCTTTTGTGAGACAGCAAAATTCTGAAGAGGTGCAGCAATTTTTTTCACGCAAAAATCTTCCGTCGATCTTTGGCTCTGAGGGGTTTATTGAGAAGATAAGAAACAAGTACGAGTTCTTCCTTCAGGATAAAGAGATTGCAGGGCGAGATGCTTTATCTGTCGATTCTGTTGCGGTGAGCAACGCCGTATGTAAGGTATGTCAGATCACCGAAATGGAATTGAAGACGACAAGACGGGGCACAACCAACCTATCAAGAGACTTGGCTGTTTATACTCTCAGGTCACATAGTCAAAAAACGCTTGCTGAAATTGGCAACGTGATCGGCTGTGAGAATTATAGCACCGTCAGTTCTGCCATTGAGCGCATGAAAAAAGCGTTGGAGAGTGACCCAAAGGCGAGAAAATTGTACAAGAAGATTTGTTAAGAACTTAAGGTTGGTCAAAGGCAGACTTGAACATCCCGCTGATATTTGCAACCCCAATATACGTTATTGAGGCGGTATGAAGTTCTTTTCCTCATTATTCATCTTGAAAATGACGGAGGGTGTTCAAAATTCTGTGTCAGCGTCATAGGCTGAGGTGCTTTTCGAGTCGGTCTGGAAAGTGGATCGTCAGTTGAGCCAGAGTCAGATTCCAGTTCTGGATGGGATGCGTCCAGCGCTCGCTGGCCTTGAGTATGCCCGCATAGAGCAATTTCAGTAAACCGTTTTCGTTGGCAAATCCGCTTTTGGTTTTGGTCAGTTTGCGAAACTGCCGGTGAACCGCTTCGACGGCATTGGTCGTGTAGATCGCGGTTCTGACGTCAGCTGGATATTTGAAATAGTTGGACAGCGTCGGCCATTTACTGCGCCAGGACTTGATCACCATCGGATACTTGTCTCCCCATTTGGCATCCAGTTCATCCAAGGCGATCTCGGCAGCATTGAGGGTTGCAGCCTTATAGACACACTTCAAATCCGCCATAAAGGCTTTCTGGTTTTTAGATGCCACGTACTTGATGGAATTGCGGATCTGATGAATCACGCAGTGTTGGATTTCCGTATGCGGGTAGATGGTTTCGATGGCTTCGGGAAAGCCTTTGAGACCATCGACACAGGCGATCAAGATGTCCTCCACGCCACGATTGTGTAAATCGGTCAGGACGCTCAACCAGTGATGGGCGCCCTTCTGATCGGAAAGATAGAGACCGAGAAGCTCTTTCTTGCCCTCAATGTTCAGAGCCAGAATGGTGTAGACGGCCTTGCTGACATAACGGCCATTCTCCTTGATTTTGTAATGAATAGCGTCGAGCCAAAGAATCGGATAAACCGGCTCCAGATCGCGTTCACGCCATGCCTGTAGTTCCGGTAACAGCTTATCGGTTACGGCGCTGATGGTGCCGTTGGAGACAGAGATACCGTACATATCGGCAATGTGGCTACGGATGTCCTGATAGCTGGTGCCGAGAGAAAACAGCGCGATGATTTTGCGCTCCAACTCATCGGTTAACTGTGTTTGATGCTTTTTCACCAACTGCGGTTCGAATGTATTCGCGCGATCCCTGGGTGTGTCCAGTTCAAAGCTGCCGGAGACGGATTTGACTGTTTTGGAAGATGAGCCATTCTTGCGGTTTGGCGTCACCTCCTGGTCCAAATGCGCGTCAAGCTCAGCCTGCATAGCTGCTTTCGTGAGTTGCTTGATCAATGGAGTCAGAACGCCATCTTTACCAGTAAGGTCTTTGCCTTCACGAAGGGCCTGCAGTGCGGCGTCCATATCGAAGGGGATGTTGGGCTTAGTCATGTGTCATTCCTTTGCTTTTAGCAATAATACCGAAATGACACAGAATTTTGAACACTACCAAATGACGCGACATAGTTGTCGTCCCAAAGCTCGAATAGCCTGATTATGCGTTTTTCCTTCAGCCCGCTTTTTTTCATAATATTTCTGAGAGGCTGAAACTTGCTTTCGATGGCGATCTACTGCAACCATCATGGCGGCTTTTGCTCGTCGATTGACCTAGCGTGGGGTTTTGCTTCCTTTGTGCTGCCCCGATTCATGGCTCAAAGGAGCCATGCCTAAATAGAGGGCGAAGGATGGCTCGGCAATAAAACGTTCATGATGGCCGATTTCTCCAGCCAATTCAGCCGTAGAGACGAGCCCGAAACCTGGAATTGATTTAATTCTGCGTGCGATCTCTGATTGAGGAATAAGCGCTGCCATTTTGCCCTCAAGGTCCTTGATCTGATGGCGTAATTCCAAAATACGCGTTGCATCTTGTTGAATCATTTCGCCTACCCATTCGACTTCATGGCTGAATTGAGCTTGCTTCTGCCAGGAGAGAATAATGCGGGTGTATTTGTTGCCAATTGCACTGATCTTTTGAACTGTTTTTTGCCGTAATCGCGCGAGTTCTGTAAGATTAGCGGTACTGGTTAGAAAATTAAGAAACCAGAGGCTGCCAGCGTCAGGAGTAATTGCCAGCAGAGAGGGACAGACCGCTTGCAAATTGCTTTGCAGCAGATTCAGTACCCGTACACGTTCATTCACCAGCCATTTACGACGTCGGCTTAAGCGTTTAAAAATCTGATTTTCACGCGGAGGTTCTGTGACGATTTGCAGAACGTCTTTGGCAACAGGAAGATGTTCTTGAAGCTGGAATAGCTCCAGTCCCTTGCGAGCGTCAAGAAGGTCTGTTTTGGCTGCTCCAGGGAAAATCTCTTTAAATCGGGCCAGCTTGAGGTTGTTAATATTGTATAATTGCCAACCACGAGCCAAAATCATTGCGTCCAGAGGGCGAGCATAACCATTGTAGCCTTCCATCGCCACACGAACCGGGCTTTGGAACTTACGCTCCAACTCCGAGAGCCTTTTGAAAAAGATCGCAAAACCTTCAGGATCGTGAGAGATAGTAAATTCTTCCAAGATTTGGCCATCGGAAAGCCCGACAGCCACCTGATGATGTTTGCAGCCGACATCGATACTGACACGGATATCACGAGGTGGACAATAAAACATGAGAGGCTCCTTTCGTAGGCAAGACTCAAGGCATCATCCTTGGATCACGTCTACAACGCAGAGCCACATAAAAGGGCATCATCCCGGTTGATCCATCAGATGATGCAAAAGGCGGGGGCGGCATTTCAAGATCGAGCAAGCCTGTAGAAACAGGTTACTACCCCTTTGAGCCATACCCCCGTCAGAGATAAGTTTAACCGAACTAGGGGAACCCCACCATCTGCTAATTCTGATGGTAGACCCCATTTACCCATAAGGTTGGTCAAAGGCAGACTTGACCCCATTTACCCAAGAGAAGTCGAAACAGGAATTATGGAAGCGGTACATGTCGCGCTTCGCGATAACTATCTTTGCTTTTGTGACTTAATACGATGATCCGGAGATCCGGGCAGGAGAATTGATGTTATGGAAACAGTTTTGATCACTGGCGCCTCACGAGGCATTGGGCTGGAGCTGACCCGGCAATTTCTTGCACTGGATTATAAGGTCATCTCTACCTATCGAGGCCAGCCCTCTGCTGACCTTCAACAATTACTCTCAAACACGGCGTTATCTCTTGTTGATCTGGAAGTGACTGACGCCAAGTCAATCGATGCTTTGGCAAGCCGATTAGCGGATACGCCAATCGATATTTTAATCAATAATGCCGGTGTTCTGGGGGCGGATGATCAGTCTCTGGACGCTCTTGATCCTCAAGACTGGTTACATACGTTTGCGGTGAATACTATTGCGCCCTTAATGGTCAGCCGTACCGTTCTGAAAAGTATGAAAAACTCATCAAATCCACGCATTATTACGATTTCCAGCGATATGGGCGCGTTACAGGATGAGGGCATGGGGATGTATGCGTACCGCAGTTCTAAAGCCGCAGTGAATAAGGCGATGCAGGTGCTCGCTTTGGAGCTAAAGGAAAAAGGCATCACGGTATGTCTTGTGCATCCAGGCTGGGTCAAGACGGATATGGGCGGTGATGCTGCGGATCTCACTGTCGAGGAAAGTGCGTCAGGGATTGTTGATTTAGCACACAATCTGACCTTAAAGCAAAGTGGTACCTTCCTGAACTGGCAAGGCAAGGTGAATCGTTGGTAAATTACCGATAGCAACAAGGCACAAAGTTCGTCGCGAAGCCTCGTTTCTCAGTCCCGGAAAAAAGGTGCTGAGTCTTATGTTGTCCTGATGTTTTTATTATTGCACAGACTGAAAAAGCGTAACGCTTCATGAGGGTTGCCGTAAATTTCAAGGCCTGTGTATTGTGATGCTCTGGCTTTTTTGCGTTGAATCTGAAATCAGTGAAGCTATTGGCGGCAGGTCGCGCAAGCCATAGAGCCTACCGAACTCTGAAAAAATCGCCTTGGAACTTTGGATGCGGCTCAGATTTTTCAAAATTCATTCAGCCCAAGTACTTGCACGCTCCTGTCCACCCTGACCTCACTGATTCAGGTAATCGTTACAAGCCTCCGCGGTGTCTCCCCGATGGCCTCCCGTCTTTTCCGCTTTTATCAAATCAACAGCGCGTGTTTCCCGTGGGCTTTCGGCCTCGAAACGTTTTAAACAAATGCTTTTAAAATTAATATAACTATGTTTTACTTGTTTTGTTAATAGTAGACATTGGCTGTCTATCTGATTTGTTAATCATTGATAAATGAGGTTTTTAAAATCATAACGCAGTGTTGATTTTGTTAGATTTTTCTTTTTGTTGAATGTCGGGAAGTGGCGGTAAATGCGCGATTTCCGCTCTTTTTTATCAACCCAGGGGTGTTGACGCATATCATGAAGAAGATTCTGATTCTTGACAAAGACAATGTCACATTACGTGCTCTGTTAGAGGCGCTGCAACGCTACAGTGATCTTGAGGTGATTGTTGCCAATGAGCGCAACGAGGTCAACCGCGGGTTGCAGCAGTTGGCGATCGACCTTGTCATAACGGATATCGATGGTACGGAAAGCTGTTGTTTTGAGCTGATTGAATCGATTAATCACGTGTTCCCTGATTTGCCGGTGGATGTGCTCAGCACTGCGTTGTCTTTAGAGCTGGAGTCGAGATTGAGCGCCTTGCGCGTTGCTCGCCGTTTTAGCAAACCGTTAAAAGCTGAAGAGGTGGCAAAGAAGGTTCACCAGCAGTTGACAAACGGGGCGGTTGGACAACTCAAAGGCTTGGGTTTGACATCGGTTTTGCAATTGATGAATGTCGAGCGCAAAAATTGCGTACTTACCGTTGAGACAGACACTGAACAGGGTGAGCTTTTTATTCGAGATGGGGAAATTATTGCGGCTAAAACGGCTGCGATGAGTGGCAAGGGTGCTGCATACACCATTATCAGTTGGGACGGGGTGCGGATTGATTTTCAGGATAAACCTTTCAATGTCACGCAGGACATTTCTGAACCTTTTATGACCTTGCTTATGGAAGCGTTGCGTCTGAAGGATGAGAGGCAGTTGTCTCCAGCGGCGTCGGAGGGTGGTCCGGCAGGTGAAGGTCTTTCACGGACACAGGTCGAAGCAATGACTTTACTCGAAAAGCAGATCGATTCTGTGCTCGAACCATTGCCGGGAATTGTTGAATACTGTCTTTATGATCAAGACAGCAACCTGCGTTTTTTCAAATCACGACGGCAACAGCCGGTTAAGCACATTCATCCCGGCCATCTCCATATGAAATCAACGGACATTGCCGATCTACTGAATGCTGGAAACTTTCAGTATCTGGTGGTCAATGAAGGCCATGGTGTGCGTCATGTGTTTTTTACTTTTAAGAATGTTCCCATAACCGTGGGCTTACGCCGTGAACAGTCGGTTAAAAAATTTTTGCAGCAGTTCAGATCAAAGTTCGAAGTCGCGACACGATTTTAGGAGAGCGCAATGGAGCAGGCAATTGCCACGTTGAAGAAACTTCCAGGCGTTTTAGGGGCCTGTGTGTATGACGCCGAGCTGAAAGTGAGGATGAACTGCATGCCTCCTTTTTTGTCGGAGGAGGTTCTGGCCAGTCTTGGTGTGCGTATGGAAGAGATCATGTCTCTGGCACGAGAAAAACTGCCTGATGTCGGCGAAATGACGCTTCATTACGATGAGGTTGCCCTGTTTATTCACACCTTTGCCGATAAATCCATCCTTGTTTTTGGTGAACCCTCCATGAATGGACGCCTGGTGAGCTATTCCCTCAATATGCTCAGCAAACCAAAAGATATTGATGAGGTGGACAAGGCGACTGATGAGCCGCCGGAGAAAACTCCGGTTCAGCCTGTGGATTTCAGCGCCGAGATTCCTGGTTTGAAACTGCGGCTGGCAAAAGTGATCGGGCCGATGGCGGATCTGATCTTTGATGATGCGTTCAGCGCCTGGCAGAGTGGAGAGGACAGCTCCTTTGACGGTCTGCTTCAGGCTCTTGCCCGAGAGCTTGATGATGCCGGGAAGTTTGAGCGTTTTCTGGCGTTATGCTCTGAAACGGTGGAAAACATCCGCCTGAAGGAACCGCAACGTGGCCAAGGTGACTGATTTCATCTCGGTCTTGAGCGGTCTGCGGGGTGTTGACGGCTATCTGCTGGCTCAGGGACGTGGCCAGATCCTTTCACATAATCTGACGGATTCTGCTTCTTACATGATTTGGGCTCACGCCTTAATTCAACGTTGTGCGTCATTATCGAGCGCTCTCAATAATGAGAGTCTGAGGGGGGCGTCGTTTCAGCAAAATGGCCGTTTCATCCATCTCTTTCCGATCCGGCAGTATCAACTTGTTGTTCTGCAATCCGCGGAAAATGCCAACGTGGAGCTTTCTCAGCAAATAGAGGCTCTTATTCAAGAAACGGTGGAGCGTGGCTAACTATGACACAGAAGCGCGCCATTCACGCCAAGAAGACAGAACGTAGCCAGCGCTAAAAAGGGTCGAATTTGGACGATAGAACGAACCGGACAAGACACGAGGTTTTCCGTGAAGCGAGGGGATGACAATGGATTTGAAAACTGGGCATAGAAGGGGATTCTCGGTGGTTTTGTCGCACGGCACAGACAGGCTAGGTCGGGGGAGGGCCAAGGTCAAAAACATGATTCTGGTGGTGTTCTCTCTGGTGGGTCTTACTTTGGCTCCCGGTGTTGCCGGGGCGGACGCGCTGCAGACGGGTCTCGACCACAATGCCTACCTCTGGGCCCAGCAGTGTCGGGACGAAGTTGTCGATCAATTTGAACTGTTGCTCACTTCCGGGCGGCTGACCGTCGGCCAGCTTTTCGACACGTTTTACATTCCTGTTCCCAATACCAATCCGCAGAAATATCGCACTCAGTACGATACGTTAAGTGATGAGATTTTGCGGCCGATCCTTGATAAATATCTGGCGAAAGATTCACATCTGGTGTTTTGCATCGCAGTGGACCGCAATGGTTACCTGCCGACGCACAATACTCGCTTTGCTCAGCCTTTGACCGGTGATGCCGAGGTTGACAGCGTGAAAAACCGGACCAAACGAATTTTCAATGATCGTACCGGTCTGGCAGCGGCACGGAATCAGCAGCCCTATCTGTTACAGCGTTACAGCCGTGATACCGGCGAACAAATGTCCGATCTTTCCATTCCGATTACCATCAGTAAACGCCATTGGGGTGCCATACGCATTGGCTATCAAACCAATTGACGCGATTTCAGTGCATAAAGCATACATTTAATCCGCATGAAAATGGGGGGGGCTCATGTTTAAAAAAATCAGTGTAAAGGTGGCGGTCTATGTCAATGTCCTGCTGTTGATCGTCATGGTCTTCGGGGCGTGGTTCATCATCCGCCAGCAAAGTCAGCATTTGGAACAGCAGCTGCTGGAAAGAGGGAAAAGCGAGGCCGTTCTGGGCGCACGCTTTACCGGGCGTATTCTCGAAGAGGCGATTGATAATGGGGTTTTCAGTGTCAAGGATGCGTTTGATACTGAATATGAGGAGATCCCTGGATTTGAACCGGCCAAATATCATACGCGATATGATTTCTACCTGGATAAGGCGTTATTGGCCATCGAAGATGAATTTCTTAAAGACGAGAGTGTTGTTTTTGCTGTTGCCGTCGATACAAACGGCTACCTTCCCACGCATAATACCTTGTATCAGCAACCGATTACCGGCGATGTTGAGAAAGACAGAACCGGCAACCGCACCAAGCGGATTTTCAATGATCCAGTCGGCATTAATGCGGCCCGGAATCTCGAAGAGGGATTTCTTCAGGTTTATGCACGGGACACCGGTGAGACGATGTGGGATATCTCGGCGCCGATTATGGTCAAGGGAAAGCATTGGGGTGGTTTTCGTATCGGATTTTCCCTGGAGAAAGTGAATCAGCAAAAAGAAATGTTGCAACAGTCCCTTATGTTGACTCTGCTGGGCGTTTTGGTCATATCGATCATTTCTGTTGTCATCATGGTCGGCAATGCGCTTAAACCGCTTGAGACGTTGACACAGGCCGCATTGGATCTGGCTGACGGCAAGGTCGACGATGAGATTAAGGTGGAGTCGGCGGACGAAGTGGGGAAACTTGCGGATGCCCTTGAACGGCTGCGGGTCAGTTTGAAAGCGGCAATGGATCGTTTACGCAAGAAAAAATCATAACGTTTTCAAACGATTCCACAAGAGACTGGGCCGGTGTCTCCTGCGATGCACCGGCCTTTTTAGCTAAAGAAAAGACGGATACGTGTCGAAATTCCTCAGATAATCGACAACTGTGGCAGTACATTGTGCCAGCATGTCATTAATTTCTCGCGGGGAGGATACCTATGGGGATTCAGTCGCTCAGTGCTTATAGCGCTTTTCCATCCGTCGCCAATTCATTGCAGCAACGGCAAACGTCTGTCGTTGATGATGCTGGCTCGACAACAGGTGGTGTTGACAAAGTGACCATTTCCCCGGCAGCACGTGAGCGTGCTGCGGAAGAAGGGATTGGCACTGATTCCTATGATTTTACGAACATGACACCGAAGCAGATGATGAAAGTCTCGCAGGAACTTTATGATTCTGGCCAGATCGACAATAAACAGCATCTCATGCTGCTTGCCACGGGACTGACGTTTGGTCGGATGGGCGAGAATGGGCAACACATTCAACCGACCGCTGAAGAGATAGCCCTGCATAACAATACTCCGATGAATTATGAGCAGTACATCACTGATCGGATCAGCTATCTGGAATCGACAGGGCAGACATCGGACCCTCAATATGGTTATGAAAGTTGGAAAGATCTCCTTGCAACTTTCCAGGGACGTGCATAGGTATTCTTGATTCTCAATTTTTCAGATCAGTTCTCCAACTCTAAATGATATCAATGGCTGATGATGGTAATCTCGAAACAAACCGCGCAACATTATCTCTGGGGTGGCAGCTGTGACGGCTGGCACCTTGCTGCCTCTGCGCAACTCAGTGTGATTCAGGAGCGCGTTCCGAGTGGGGCTTCTGAAGTGCGTCATCTGCATAACAGGCTGAACAATTTTTTTATGTGCTTCGAGGTATCGCCTCACTGGAAGTAGACGGTATTGTTTATACTCTGAACGCGAATGAAGGTTTTCACGTACCGGCAGGTGTCCCGCATACCTTGAGTAATCAAAATGAACAGACTCTTGAGTTCCTGGTGGTTTCGGCACCGCCGAGTCATGGGGATCGGCAAGAGAGAGGCTGTCCAGTCTCTTGAAGCAGTTGTGAGCAACTTTTCTATAACGCCACGATGAAAAGGACGGTGTTCATTGGGAACATCGTCCTTTTTGCCTTTATGTTAAGACGAAGCGGCTCAATCATTAAAAAGATAGTTTTTTATGGTTAACTTAATTATTGTGAATAGGTGCTAAAGTTCACATTTGTATTATTGATAATATTGTTCTAATGTTCGGGAAAAGAGGGGGATATCGTGTCGTTATCTGGTTTTAGCGCATCATCCAGCCGTTTTAAGTCCTTGTCAGGTGCAATATTCGCGTGCCTGTCCCATTTTACTCGTCGCAAGATATCTCTGCAGAGCCAATTGTTTTTATTGTTTATCTGCGTTGCCGCTTTATTGATTGCAGGATGTGACGGGCATAGCTCCCATAATGACGATGTTTCCATTGAAGGCATTGTTTCGTTTGCTGATGCCATTGAAGGCGCTGATGTGGTGGTTTTCGATCAGCAGATGCAGTTGATAGGGGCGGCTGACGAGGCGACCAACGAGCATGGGGCTTTTCATCTCGAACTTGGGAAGAGCCTATTTGCCAAGAACGACTATATCGTTATTCGTGTAAAAGGCGGCGTCAATGCCGACGATCAGACACCGTTTGCTGGAACACTTTATTATCTTCTTCAAGAATCAGAGCTGCCGATAACGTCTTTCTTACATGTCGGACCTCTTTCAACAATTATCTCTCACTGTACGTTTGATCATCCGCAGTGGGCTGTCGATGATTGTATCTCCGAAGTGCGCGCATTGCTGGAAATTCCGGAGAGTATTGACGAAAACGATCTGTATTTCTATGCGGAATCCCTGCCGGGAGAGGTGTTGACAGAGCATGCGTCAGAAAATGGCGGGATTGATGCCTATCTCCAGCGCATCGCCGGTTATGTCGATAACTCTGCGGATTTTGACCTGTGTATGGTGAGGGATTGTTCGGATGACGGTACTCTGCTGGGGTCTTCAGCGACAAGTGAAGTATTGACGTTTATTGGTAAACAGTTAGCCGCTGGAGCATTGACGCGAAGCGGCAATGAGTTGGCCGGATGGGTTTTTTCCGGTTCAGCCGATTCCGTTGCGCAGATGGCAGCAATCAAGAGTGATCTTGATCGGGTGTTGTCTCAACAAGTCGAACTCAAAAACAAGATTGATTCCCTTCTTCTCGACAACAGAATCTCTGATTTTTCAGAAGGACTTGCATATCTGGAAATCTGGAACGAAAAAATTACCACGGCTTTGTCCCTGAATGATCAGGCAAGCTACGAAAAGTACGCTTCTCAACAACAAGATGAGCTGTTGAAAAATGAGTTTCCGATGGAACCGTTTTTGATCGAAATTCACAACAGTCTGGTTGGAGAGGGCTTTTCCCTGGCCCTTTTGGATATTTACGATGAGCAACTCGGCAATAAAGGATATTATGGTCAGGAGTATTACCAGAAAATGTCTGAATTTATGGCCTATTGGGGAACCATTCAGAACTTAGCCCTTAATTTGCTCTGTGAATACAAACATCTCAAAGATGAATCAGTCGATTTGAACCGAATTCTTGAAAATCAGGAAGAGCGCTTTACTGACCAATCAACGCTTTTCCTGAATCTTGTCGAGAAGAACCTGGCCATTGATAAAATCAACTTCACGGGAGAGGCGTCAACCAACGAAGATAAGATTAAGAGTGAAATTCAAAATACCGCCTATCAGGAAGGTTACGATGTGACCACGAGCCTTGCCTGGGTGAAGGAAAACTGGTCGATTTATCCTGAACTGACGCTTTATGGCTATCAGGGAGAAACTTGCGTGACGCATTGTTCTGCCGGATACTGTTGGGACGACTGTTACCATGAAACCTACTACCGAGGTGAGATGGCTTATGCGAAAGCATCGAGCTCTTATTCTCCTTCGCCAGACCTGCAAAAAGCGGATGAGCTTGTTTTTGCCTTGTCTCTGTATCAAAACGATAAACCCATTACTCTGCGGTTTTATGTAGATCCTTACAAAGTGTATCAGCCCCTCTATAGGTGTGGCATTGATTCTTTGGCTGCGAGCGAAAAAGTGGTCACCCTTGTCAACACGGGGACAGGCAAAACGTATCAGGCGCAACCGGAGATGAATTTATTTGAGGTGCCGAAATCGTTGTATATCAACGACTCTTCATCATGGTCCACTGCAGCTCAAATGGCCCGCTATACGTTTAGAGATGTGCCGGAGGGCAGTTATAAACTTGACGACGGCGTTGGTGTCTTATTTTATCACACGCTGAGCGGATTTACGCATACCGGCTACTGTGGGGTCAATCCATACGTGGTTGAGACAAATTACTTAGCCTATCCTGATTACTATGCTGATTATATTATTCACTATACAAAAAGTGGTGCCGCGCAGAACATGTTGATCATGCTTTATGAAGACTTGGAATAATGATTTTGGGCTGCTCTTTTTTCAAGAGCAGCCCTTTTTACGTTATGTCGTGAGGGATCAGATTGACGCGAAATCTTCTTTGATCATCTTCTGATGGTTATGTCCCGGTTTCAAGAGAGACCACCAATATTCCCAGCGGGATTGATAGCCGTGTTGTCCAGGCTATCGCCCGGAGTTTTTCTCCAGTAGTGGGATGATTGATCCGACCAGAATGTTTGCATCAAATTTTGCGATAAAAGCTGCAGCTCCGGCTTCGCGTGCTTTGATTTCATTGGTTGGATTGCTCATTGAGCTATGTAAGACAATCGGGATCTTTTCATAGCGGGCATCAGCGCGCAGCGTCCGGGTAAAGGTGAATCCATCCATGCCCGGCATTTCTATGTCGGAAATGATCAGGTCAACCGGAGGGTCAATGCTCTGATGATCCGCTGAAAGAACCTCCAAAGCCTTTGTTGCAGAATCAAATTCGGTGATGATCATACCGAGACTGGAGAGCGTCGTTCTCATCAGTGACAAGGCCGCTTTTGAATCGTCAACAAGGATGACATGCTTTCCCTGACACAGGTCTTGGCCCTGTTGTTGCTGATAGTTGTCCTCCATTCCGACTACCTCCGCAAGAATTCCCTCAATATCCAGCAGCAAGATCATCTCTTCGTGATCGTCATAGGCAATGGCCACCAGGCTGGGGGCATCGATTGCGTCAGGTTTTTTGATGTCTGACCAGCTTCGGGTCAGCAGAACCTCAGGGGATGCGACAAGAAATGCATTGAGTTGCTTGTTGTATTCACAGATCACCAGATAGGCCAAATTCTTTTTGAAATCCACAGCAGGCAGGTCAACTGACTGGGAAAGGTCAATAACGGTAATGGCTTGCCCTCGAAAGTCAACGATGCCTTTGACGCTAGGATGGGAGTATGGAATGCGATTAAGTTGGTGTGGGCATTCGATGATCTCAATGATTTTGAAGACATTGATACCATAAAGTTGCCCGTCGGAGAGTCGGAAGGTCAACATTTCCATCTGGTTAGACTGGGATAGCGAGGTGCGTGTCGCGGCCTCGTAAAGGGTTTTGTCTTCCTGCATTGTTTTCTCCGGTTCGAGGATGGCCGCCCCCTCGTCATTTAATCAACAACGGAGCAATCACGACCCTTTTGTTTGGCTTGATAAGCTGCTTGATCCGCCCGGTCAATAACCGATGAAAATGTTTCATTTTCTACATGTTCGGTAATGCCCAGACTGATTGTCACGTTGAACACAAACGTGGGATGGTGGCTTGGCGCAATAATGTGTCGTTTGACGTTGTTGCGAATTCTTTCAGCCAGATTCTCTGCCTGTTGGGCCTCGGTTTCCGGTGCTAAAATACAGAATTCTTCGCCGCCATAGCGTGCCAGAATGTCTGCATCTCGAAGCGAGTCACGAACGACAGCGGTGATCTGTTGCAAAACTTCATCACCCACAAGATGTCCGTAAGAATCATTGATCGATTTAAAATGATCAAGATCGTAAAAAATGACACTGAATGGGGTTTGGTAGCGTGATGCAAGTTTACAGAGTTTTTCTCCCTCGCGAAACAGCTGTCGACGATTCAGTGCTCCCGTGAGTTCGTCGGTGATCGCCAGTTTTTCAAGTTTCTGCTGTAGCTCAATGATGGCGGTCATATCCAGAATGGTTCCAACCATCCCGCTAATTTCTTGTTTGCCATCGACCGTCACCTCGCCCTGCTCGCGGACATGGCGTACTGTCTCATCACTACGGATAATACGATGTTCCACTTCGTAGGGGGTATGGTTCGACAGGGCGGCTTGGATGGCCTGATCCGCACGAGCACGGTCCTCGGGATGGATCTTTTCCAAAAAACGGTCAAATGTCGGCGCATAGCTCTGAATGTCGTCTCCCATAATTCTGAACACTTCATCGGACCAGAGCAACTCATTGGTGGCAACATTCCAGTGCCAGCTACCCAAGTGTGCCATTTTTTGGGCGTAATTCAACTTCTGATGGGAGAGGTTAAGCTCTTCGTTTTTCTGCCGCAGCAGCAAATCTTGTGCTTCTCTTTTGATGATCAGCTGACGAATGAACAGGTAAATGCTGTAAAAGGCGATCAGGGTTGAGATGGCAATGACGAGAAAGGTTTTATGTGCGTGGTGCTGGAAATCTGACAACGGGATGGTTACAGACATCAGACCCGAAAGCTCGCCGACCTTATGATGAAAACCATGTGTTGAGCCATAGTGTTCAACCAAAGCGGATGGCGCAATTTTCGGATCGCTGTGGCATTTCATGCATCCGGAAGAAAAACGACCCAGAGGAATGGCATAACACAGGTATTTCTTTCCATTCTCTTCAATTTCGTCGCGATGAGTCGAAAGGCTGCCTGATTCAAAAGAATCAAGAAGCTCGGCTTCGTGTTCGGTTGCCAGGTTGTGAAGATTCAGTGGAGAACGCGAGGCATAACGGAAAACAGATCCGGAGAGATTTTCTGACTGTTGAGCCAGATAATCTTCCAAGATGGCCCGTGATACGAAGGAGCGGGACATCAATGCAGGGGAACAATACTCATCTGTCAGAATGTGATCTTTTTGCAGTCGGTACACTTCGGGACGAACGGTTTTTTCGACGTAGGATCTGATGGATGTTTGAAATTCCAGCAGCTTGGTGACGGTTTGGTCGGCGTTTTCCATCATGTTTTTCTGGCTCAGATGAAACAGTAGGACTAAAAGCACCCCATTCAACGCAATGAGCACCACTGCTGTTTGTTGTAACAGTCTTCTTTTTTCCAGTGTCTTTGGCACGAATACCGTCCTGAGAGGCTGAACTTCTAGGTTTTTGTCTGCCAGCGCATCATTATTCTGCTGACTTCAGGGGCGTTATTAGTGGTCGCCAGGTGTGTCTTCTTGAGGGCCCAAGGCCTGTTTTAAATCATGGTCTTTACTTAAAAGCGCAGTGAAATCTTCTGCCGGTAGGGGGCGACTGTAAAGGTAGCCTTGCAGAACATCGCAATGACATTTTTTCAAAAAGTTCAATTGGTCCACAGTTTCAACACCTTCAGCGACTGTGATCAGTCCAAGATGGTGGGCGATATCGACGATGCTGGCAGCGACCGCCGCCGAACTGGCATCCTGAGCAACGTCACGAATAAAGGAAGCATCAATTTTCAGGCAATCGACCGGAAAACGACGTAGGTAGTTGAGGCTGGAATAGCCGGTGCCAAAGTCATCAAGACTCAGGAGGACCTCTTTTCCCTTGAGCTCCCTCATGGTCTGGGCGGCACCGTCAGGATCTTCCATAATCATACTTTCGGTGAGTTCAAGATCCAGAAGCTGTGGCTGGAGTGATGTTTTTTCCAGAACCGCGTCAATCGTTTCGCACAGATCTCCGTGGCGGAACTGCCTTGACGAGAGATTGACAGCCATGGTGAGGGTCCTAAGCCCCTGTTGTTGCCAACGCATCGCCTGAAGGCAGGCCTGCTCCAGAACCCAGGCACCGATGGGGACAATCAGGCCGGTTTCTTCAGCCAAAGGAATGAAGTCAGCAGGAGAGACGAGGCCGCAGCTGGGGTGCTGCCAGCGGATTAACGCTTCGCAGCCGACAATTTTGCCGCTTTGAATGGATACTTTGGGTTGGTAGTGGAGTAACAGTTCCCTTCGGTCTAATGCTTGACGGAGATCCCGTTCCAGCTCAAGAATTTTTACCGCATGGCGATTCATGTCACTGGCATAAAACGTAAAATCACCTTTGTGGCGTTTTGACTGGTACATGGCGAGATCCGCATTGCGCAGCAGAGTGATACTGTCATGGCCATCACTGGGGAATAAACTGATGCCGATACTCGCCGTGACGACTATATGATGATTGCCGATGTGGCAGGGACGGCTGATGTCTTTGAGCAGTTTCTGCAGAAACGGAAGGAGGTTATCCTCTTTGTCGAGGGTACCCAGAACCAGGGCAAACTCGTCCCCGCCGAGACGGCTGACGGTGTCCGTGGCCCGGACACGCTGGCAGAGACGTTCGCCGATCTGACAGAGCAACTGGTCTCCCTGATCATGGCCAAGGCTGTCGTTGATGACCTGAAAACGATCCAGGTCGATCAGCAGAACCGCGACACCCTGCTGTTGGCGAATGCCTTCACGGATGGCTTGTTCCAAACGGTCGAGCAACAGAGTGCGATTGGCGAGGCCAGTCAGTTCGTCGTGGGTGGCAAGATGTTCCAGCCGTTGCTCCGATTGCTGTTGGATAGCGCGACTGTTTTCAAGGCGTTCGGTCATGGTGGTAAAGGTCGCAGACAATTGCCGGATTTCAGATGGCTGGCAAGAAAGGTGCGGTAATTGCCAAAGTTGATCCTGACCGAAGTTCTGACTCGCTTTAGCCAGAGCTTCGAGGGGCTTGACCAGGGTATGCTGACCGAAAAGTCGCGCCAGAAAAATGCTGAAAAGAATAACAACTCCCATCACACTAAGGTTTCTTTGCCATTCCATGTTTGCCGGAGCCAGAATCTGTTGTTCCGGAATTCCTGCCCACATGAAAAGGTAAGGCGTTGTCTGGGAACGTAAGTACATAGGGTAAAAGGCAAAACGCTTTGTTTGACCGTCAGAAGCGATTGAACTGATCAGTCCTGTTTTTTGAGTCTGAAGTGCGGCCTGCCAACCCGTTACGCCAATGGGGTGTCCAATGGGGTGGTTTTTTGTGTCTTCCGGATGGTAGTACAGGCGGATCCCGTGATGATCGGTCACTGCGATGAAGGTACCGTTAGGTAATCTCGCGTGCTCAAGCAGGTTTTTAAAGGTTGACAGGCCAAGTACGGCAGTGAGAACCCCTTGGACTTGGTTTTGATGATCGAGGACCGGAAAAGCAAAGGGAAAGGCGGGCTCCATGGCCCCCATACGGGTAAAAATAAACTCACCGGCGGCAAATGTTTTTTTTTCTAACGCTTCGCGAACGTGTTTGCGGTCGCTCAGGTTGAGGCCGCCGTGTGGTCTGGCAGATGCAATGACCTGTCCGTTCTTGTCGCATAATGTCAGGTTGAGCAGGTTGGATGTCTGTCCGAGCACTTTACGAAAGAGCTCTGTGCAGGCCGACGGATTTTGGGATTGTATGGCATTGGTTTGTACGAGTGTCTCCAATGTCTGACGTGCCGCTTTGATCTCTCCTTCCTGGTGCTCCGCCATGCTGCGTACCAGGATCGTCATTTGTCGTTCGGCCTGGGTGATGGCTTCATGACGTTGTTGCAATCCGCTATGAATAATCAAAATCAGAGCCGGCAAAACGGCCAAAACTGTCAAGACCGCCAAATAAGTACCGATTGAAGCTGCTCGGATTCGGGACATAAGATTCTTCCTGAAATATGCAGAAATTATCCTTCTTTTAAAGTGATACAGCTCAATCTTACCTTCTTTTGGCAATTATAAAAGTGCCGGGTATAGATCATGCTTTAAAATACCGTACAGGCTTTGCTGTATGTCTATTGATGTGAATTTTTGGACGTTTTTTTGTGGAGATGTGCCTTACAATATCCTTCAAAATGGCTTCTTCTCTTGAGGGCATTGCCAAGCAAAACAATACAGGGGTACAATCATCTCCTCAAAAAGGAGGAACACATCATGCCCCGTCCACTCGATACAGCCTTTCACCGTACCATTCCGTTAAGTTCAGATCCCGATTTACGCCGCAGCTACATGGTGGTGAATGAACCACTGGTCGGCAATGTGCGCTTTGGCCGTTTGCTTGAAGCGCTGGATAAAATGGCCGAGGATACGGCATTGAACTATGTGCGGCAGACGTATCCAGAAGCTCGTGTGGTCACGGCGGCGATTGATGAAATCATGATTATGGGTGCGGCGGATGTAAATCGCGATATTGTGCTGCATGCCCGAATCAATCATGTCGGGCGGACCTCGATGGAGGTGGGAATTCGCGTCGAGCATCCCGGTGATCCGGGTGTCTATATTGCGTCATGTTTCTTCACCATGGTCGCCCGACTTGGCGTTGGGGCTGATGCCGAGAGCGTCACCATCCCACCTCTGGAATACGTCGACGAGTTGGAAAAGAAGCATTTCGACAACGCGATTATCAGTCGTAAGGATTACCGTAGTCAGCAGGATGCCGCTCAGGAACCACCCAGCCGTGAAGAATATGAATTGCTCAACCGGTTGCATACAGCTCAGGAAGATCCTGGGTTCAATGGCTTGTTGTCCGGCAAATTGGTCGCAGATTCCTGGGAACGGATGTATCCCGCCAAGGAAAATGTGCCGACGACGATCTTCGGCGGTTACCTGATGCGGCGTGCCTACGAACTCTCATCCATCTGTGCGGAATTGGTGGCACCGAACCGGCCGGTGATTGTTGCCGTAAATCGGGTGAATTTTTTTCATCCCGTGCGCCTGGGCGACAAACTTCATTACACCTGCCGTGTGGTTTACACGGGAAAAACCTCGATCTGTGTCGAAGCCAATATTCGCCGGATCAGCCGCGATCGCACCAGTGAAGCTTTGTCCAACTCCTGTCTGTTTACGTTTGTCAATGTGGATGACCAGCTGGTGCCGCAACCTGTGCCAACCATCTATCCGACGACCTATGCTGAGGATGCGCTTTATCTGCAGGCCTATCGACGCAGTAAAAGTCCGGGACGGCATCAACGTAGAAAGTAATGGGGGGGGGGTGACAATGGCGCAAGGCAGAATTGCCCTGATTACAGGAGGCGCTCAAGGGATTGGCCGCGGGATTGCCGAGCGGTTGCGTGACGAGGGCTGGCGGGTTGTTGTTGCGGATCATGATGGTGAAGCGCTTCAGGAAGCTGTCTCCGCATGGGAGGGAGCCATTGTCGGTAAACAGGTGGACGTTTCCGAGGCTCCGGCTGTCAGAGACCTGTTTGCCTGGCTGGAAACACGCTATGGCCGTCTGGACCTGCTGGTGAATAATGCGGCGATTGCTCAGGCACATGGCGCGGCCTTGGAAGCGTTGGATGTGGCAGAGTGGCAACGGATGCTGGCGGTAAATTTGACCGGACCGTTTTTGTGCAGTAAATATGCGGCACCTTTGCTACGCCGCCCTCGTGGCACCATCCTCCATATCGCCTCGACACGCGCGGTGCAGTCTGAACCTAATAGCGAAGCCTATGCCGCCAGCAAAGGTGGGATTGTTGCCCTGACTCATGCCATGGCCGTCAGCCTCGGGCCGCAGATTCGGGTGAATTGCATCAGTCCCGGATGGATTGATGTTTCCGCCTGGAAAAAGGGGAGTCGTGGGTTTGCCGCCCCGCTCAGTCGTGAAGACCATGAACAGCATCCGGTGGGTCGGGTCGGAAAACCGCAGGATATTGCAGCTACAGTCAGTTTTCTGGCCTCTGAAGACGCCGGTTTTATCACGGGGCAAAATATTGTCGTCGATGGCGGCATGACCCGCAAAATGATCTACGTCGAAACAGAATAGCCCCCCTGTACGACAAAAGGTGTTACATGCTGGCCAATGTCATCCTTCTTTTCCCGCTTTGGGCCATTGTTTGTTCTGTTGTGGCCTTTTTCTTTCCAGACGCGTTTGTCGTTCTCAAACCGTATATCGTCCCTTTGTTGACATTCATCATGTTTTCAATGGGCATGACGCTTTGTCCGGCTGACTTCGTGCGTGCTCTGGCTCACCCTAAAGCCATGTTCCTCGGTGTCGTTGCCCAATATGTGATTATGCCTGCTGCCGCGTATCTGTTGTCCGTGTTGCTTGGGCTGTCTACTGAGCTGATGGTGGGAATGGTGCTGGTCGGCAGTGTGGCCGGGGGGACGGCATCCAATGTCATCACTTATTTAGCCAAAGGCGATGTTGCCCTGTCGATCACCATGACCCTGTTATCTACACTGCTTTCGGTTGTTGTGACCCCTTATCTGACGTTGCTTTACGTCGGACAGACGGTTCCGGTTCCGGCGACAGCGATGTTGATCAGCATCGCCAAAATGGTGATGATTCCACTTTTTTTCGGTCTTGTTTTTAACCATCTGCTCGGAGCGCGTCGTCAACGGATTGAACCTTGGCTGCCTTTTTTGTCCATGGTGGCCATTGTCACGATTATAGCCATTGTTGTTGCTCTCAATCGCACGAATCTGACTCATGTCGGGCCACTGGTTTTTGTCGCCGTAGCTCTTCATAATGGCCTTGGTCTTGCCGTAGGGTACACGGTTGCATGGTTGTTCGGTTTTGACAGTAAAGTGGCCCGAACTGTCGCTATTGAAGTTGGCATGCAGAATTCAGGATTGGGTGTGGCGTTGGCCAGTCAATATTTTGCACCGTTGTCGACCCTGCCCGGGGCGGTGTTCAGTATCTGGCACAATATCTCCGGTTCGATTCTCGCCGGGTTCTGGGGCCGTGCTGATCATAAAGGGGAAGGGCTGTCTGTTGCTGAAAAATGACTGTGAGAAACATAAATGAACGAGTCGGACGTGCAATCGCAGAGTGACTTTTCGTTGCAACCTGTTCCTGGTGCTCAGCGTCGTGGCTTTTGGTCGATGTTGATTGTGATGATGGGGTTCACCTTTTTTTCAGCCAGCATGTGGACGGGTGGAAAGCTCGGCACCGGGCTGTCGGCTACGTCGTTCATCTTAGCTGTCTTGGGTGGCAATCTCATTCTCGGCATTTACACCGGAACACTGGCTCATATTGCCGCTGTAACAGGGTTGTCCACGCATCGTCTGGCGCATGCGTCGTTTGGTGTCCAGGGCTCTTGGTTGCCTTCGGTCTTGTTGGGGGCGACGCAAGTGGGCTGGTTTGGCGTCGGGGTTGTTATGTTCGCATTGCCGGTCCACAAAGTGACCGGTGTTTCGCTGCCGCTGTTAATTGCTGTTGGTGGTCTTCTGATGACGACAACCGCGTATTTCGGTATTCGTGCGTTGACGGCCTTGAGTCTGGTTGCAGTGCCTGCCATTGCCGTGTTGGGCCTGTTCTCCGTTGGTGAAGCTGTTGCTACCTCCGGTGGGATGGCGTCACTGTTCGCCATGACACCGGAAGCGCCATTGAGCCTGTCTGTCGCACTGACCCTCTGCGTTGGTTCTTTTATCAGCGGCGGCACACTCACGGCTGATTTTACCCGTTTTGCACGCAGCAGTCGGGTCGCGGTGTCAACGACCGTACTGGCGTTTTTTCTCGGGAACTCGTTGATGTTTGTTTTTGGCGCCGTGGGTGCAGCGGTTTATCAGCAGGCGGATATTTCCGAGGTGATGCTGCGCCAGGGTCTGATTGTCCCGGCCATGTTGGTGCTGGGTTTGAATATCTGGACAACAAACGACAGCGCTCTTTACGCATCCGGCCTGGCTTTCGCCAATATCACGGGGTTGTCCAAAAAAAAGATGGTGCTTGTCAATGGAACTCTGGGCTCACTGTGTGCCGTTGTTCTCTATCAGCACTTTGTCGGTTTTCTGACCGTGCTTGGTTCCTGCCTGCCACCCATCGGGGCGATCATTATCAGTGATTATTTTTTCCACGGCAAAAAACGCTGGCACCATTCAACGGGGTTCAAGGCCGGAATAAGGGCGGCAGCGGTTATGGCGTGGATTTTCGGTTGCGTTGCCGCCCATCTCTTACCGGGCTTGCCTCCACTCAACGGTTTAGCCGTTGCCGCACTGGTGTACCTGTCTTGCGAGTTCATCAGCAAACTGCGGCGACCCTTGTTGTAGCTCTCCAGCCGAGCTTATCTGCTGTCTCGACTGGAGCCGGTCTTTGCCGGAATCATTTTGCCGCGCCGTGCAGACGAAGCTGGGCCTTTTGGTGGTCGATGATCTCACATTTAAGACGGTTACACTCTTTGAGTGAAATCTTGGCTCCTTTGAGCCCGCCGCCAAGAGCGATTTCAGACAGATAGATTTTTTCATCCTCGCCGTTGGAAACCACAAAAAGATCAAGGTGGGCAAATGGATAGTCGCCCAATGTCATCACTTCACGGCAAAAGTCGATGTGCTGCTGTGTCAGGGGAAATGCACGACTGGCGCCGCCACAGCCGAGATTATTGCGGAAGTTCTGTAAGTTTTCCCGCCCATAGGCTTCGATGTAATCGCCAACCACCACCACGCGAATGTCGGAATAGTGCTCCAGAAAAGGTTGCAGGACAAACGGCTCTTTGCAGGGTTTGAGAGCATATAGCAACTCCATGTCGTTCCATAGATGAATTCTGGCGCCGCCGCTACCGCGATCCTCTTTGGTGACCACTTTACTGATGCCGAGTTCGCCATAGGCGATGACTGCGGCCAGCAGATCCTGGCGACAGGAGATGACACGTGTGTGCGGGATCATATGGTCGCGAAATAATTTTGCCTGATTGACTTTGGAACGGCAGGAAAACTGGCAGAAAGCCGATGGAACGAGAACTCCACCCTGTCGTTCTTCGATCAAGGCGTCAAAAGGGGTTCTGCGGTGGTCAGCATAGGGTTTGTCGTCGGAGGGTGCGCCTTCCATAATGGATGTCCTCATCATAATTTTGGGGCGGATTGCTGTCGGAGTCACAATGGCTCGCATCGGAAATGTACAAACTTTCTACAAGATTTTTATGGAGAAAAACAGGAAAAAAGATCGCTCTTTTCGTATAATCGTCAGTGGTTGTTTTTTGTGAGATGACGCGAGTTGCAGGGTCTGTCTACTGTTGACGTTTCTTGTTTCTGCCGCAGCCGATGACATTCTTTTGGAGGGGTACCGATGAAAAAAATTGCTTTGTTTGTCTTTAATGGTGAACCGATGTGTTTTATTCATGTTTTGCTCAATGCGTTGGACTTGCAGAACAAAGGCTATGACGCCAAGATTATTCTTGAAGGGGCTTCGGTTAAACTGGTGCCGCAGTTTATTGCAGCGGACAGTCCGCTCAAACCGTTATGGCAGAAATGTCTGCAGGCTGGTCTGGTGGAAGGGGTCTGTAAAGCCTGCTCCGCCAAACTTGGCACCCTGGCCGCAGTTGAGGAGCAAAACCTGCCTTTGCTGGATGATATGTCCGGTCATCCCGGCATGGCCGGTTACCGTGACAAGGGATTTGAGATCATCACGTTTTAGTCCCAAGTCGATGCTTCCGGGAGATGTTGGATGAAGGGCAGAACGGCGTATTTTCTCTTTTTCAGAGTTTTCCACCTTCTGATTTTGTGCGCTTTAGGTGTTCTTTTGTGGCAGTACAGCCAACAATGGCTCGCTGTTGATCGCTGCCTGGATGCCGGTGGCGCATATGATTATCACCAAAATCGGTGCGTATATAAGTAATTGGTAACTGGGTCGTTTGCTTCCAGGGACGTTCTCATACTCCGCTGTGAGAACGTCGCCTAGAGTGTGCTGTTCTGTTTTTGATAGTGAATTTTCTCGTTGAACGGCGAATCCGGGAATTGATCGATCACTTTTTGATAATATTCGGCTGCTGCTTCCGGAAAGCCCATGATGTCGAGCAGGCGCCCATACTGATACAGTGATTTTTCCAGAAGAGACGGTGGTGTCGTCTCATCTTTACACAATAATTCGAGGCAGGTTCCGGCATGTTCGAGTTCATTGTGCTGATTAAAGTAACCTGCCAGGCGGTAGAGATCTTTTGCGTCGATACCTTTAAGGTAAATACGATAGAACTCGATAAAGGCGGTCGCTGCTTCGTTCATCCGCTGTTCTTGAATCAACATGTGGATCGCTTTTGGGTAAAGGTTTGCGCCCTCTTCGGTTGCACTGTATTTGCTTTTGAGTTGAGCGAGAAGGAGTAAGGCTTCTGTATCGTGCGGATTGTCTTTGAGGACCAGGCGCAACGAGTCTTCTCCCGTCTCTGTGTTGACGCCGAGCTTTTGTCCATAGACGCTGGTGCTGCCGATTTCCAGATGGCGTTCCTTGAACGCGTCGCGACTGAGCTTGAAAAAAGCCGCTAGACCGATGCCACTCAACATGCCGCCAATGTGCGCCCAATGGCCGATCATGGAATCATGTCCGGTGAGCTGACCAATCCCGCCACTTAAATCTGCAAGAAAAAACAGACCAATGATCACCAGTGCGTTGAGTCGGACTTTCAGACTGACTGGCAGGATCAGCGAGAATATCCCCAAAATAGGCAGGGGGAAGACCATGCTTTTGAAGTAGCAGCGCACAGCGTAAACCCCCATGATGCCGGCAATGGCACCGGATGCTCCCAGTCCATGTGCTGGTCTGCCAAGAAAGAGGGCATTGACAAGGACGGAGAGCAGGCTGGCACAGACGCCGCTTAGCAAATAAAAAGCCAGGTAACGCTTCCAACCGATTCTTTTTTCGACAACCGTTCCGACCGCCCAGAGAAACAGCATATTACCCCACAGGTGAGCATTGCTAGCGTGAAGAAACATGGACGTCAGCAGACTGATTGGGATATTCCACAGATTCGGCGTCACAGGGAGGAAGAGCAGGTTGTTGGCCATAAACTCGGGGTCGGCATTCAATTCATAGAAATAGAAAATCAGAATGTTGATCAGAATCAGGCTGTAGGTGACTGCGGCAACATCTTCTTTTTTCTTCTCGCCGGTTGTGTACATGACGGGCATGAACGTGATGTGTTCCGCCAGTACTTCGGTTGGCGAGCGATCTTCGACAGCGGCTTGCATTTTGACATAAAAAAGAAAAATGACCGGGAAGAACAGCATGAACATGCCGATAAAGCTGCTGAGAAAAGATTGCAGGCAGATGATGCCGATGATGACGGCAAAAGCTTTCAGGATAAATAACTGTTCCTGATGTTGATCAAAATAGCTGTCTTTATGTGGTCGGGTTTGCGCTGAAGGGTCTTGCCCCGCACTGATTCTTTCCTGGCGCTGACGGTATTTGCTGAACAGGATGCCGCATTTGGTGCAACTTTCCTCGTCCTGGTTCGCGGCACCGCATTTAGGGCAGGTGATGCCTTGCGGTTCTACCGGTAGCAGGCTTTTGACCGTCTCCTCGTTTTGGTCGGCCTCTTCGTGGCGGACCAGCTCGCAGCGAGCACCGGTTTTGTCCAAAACCTCCTTATAGCGTTGTGCCGTAGCTAGGTCGAGTTTCTTTTTAAGGACCACTTCTTCATCGGAAAACAGATGATCTAACCTCTTTTCGTCAAACTTTGTCAGTTCGGCCAGATTTTTGCGCACCTCGTCTTGCTCGTAGCCGTAAAGGATTTTACCTTGAAACGTGATGTTGTAGAGAGGTTCTGACATGGTTGTCTCCATAGGGGATGGTCGAGGTGGCGTTAAACAGTTGCTATCTTCTTTTCCTTTAATATGTATAGTTTATTCCTTTTGAATACATTAATAGTCTGTTATTTGTCAATTTTTTTACAGGATGGATTGTCTGTTGCACAATAGGCCGATCTGTTGTCGCATCGATGGATGAAAAAGTTCCTCAACCGCATTGCCTGTCCGTTGAAAAACAGCCTGTGAGCCCATGGATGGGCGGCGAAAAACAAGAATTGTTTTTTAACGTGCTTGATTTGTGAGCAAGACGGTAATCGCATTTTCGAATTGCGTTGTTGACAAGCTCGCGCAGGGGACTTTTTCAACCTCCTGTTAAGGAGGCTCGCTGATGGTTGTTAAGGTGATTGATGCTTCCCGGGCTGAGGAGATCGCACGGTTGGCTGTTTGTTTAACCAACGAAATTATTGAGCGTACCGGGATTAAGCATTTTGATGTCGATGTGCCGAAGGCGGTGCGCTTGTGTCAAAACTACCTGGAACATGGTGACTACACGGTTGTTGCTGCTCTGGAGGATGAGGAGGTGATCGGTTTTGGAGCGCTGTGTGAAAGTCATTCTCTCTATGCGGAAGGGGCTTTTGGTATTGTTCAGGAGTTTTACGTTCAACCGGCGTATCGTTGCAAAGGCGTGGGGCGGCAGTTGATTGAGGCCTTGCGGGAGGTGGCTCGGCAAAAAAACTGGACACGTCTTGAACTGTGCACCCCACCTGTTCCCGAATTTAATCGGACTGTGGCGTTCTATCAGGAAAATGGTTTTGAAATCACCGGCGGGTATAAGATGAAAAGTGCCCTGAGTGAATAGTTATTTCACGGGAAAGCAAAAGAGCGTATGATTCAGCGGTTGTTTTTTGCGGAGAACTTTTCGAACTTGAAGAGTGACTATCATGACGTTTGATCTGTTTTTTTTGTGGTTGGTGACGCTATTGCCCATTGTCATCAGTCCCGGTCCGGCCAATATTCTCTATGCCGCTTCCGGCAGCACGTTTGGCGTGAAAGGGACCGTGCCATTTTGGCTGGGGGCAAATATTACCGGAATGTTTCAGAGTCTGACCGTCGGTTTCTGTATCGATTATATCGTTTCGGTGTCACCGCACATTCTCGATGGTATCAGATATGCCGGTGTGCTGTTTCTGCTCTATCTGGCGGTGAAATTCTTTAAAATGTCCTGTCGTGAGGGACAGATTCTTAAGCCCCTGACCTTCAAAGATGGTGTGATTGTCGAGTTGTTAAACGCCAAATTCTTGCTGGTTCCCACCATTATGTTTTCGCAGTTTTATACTCCGGGGCCGGGAAGCGCCCAGCGGATTATTGGTCTGGCTCTGGCGCTGCTGATGTTGACCTTGTCGACCAATATGGTGTGGATTGTCGGTGGTAACTCCCTGGCTGCCTTCGTTGCCAACAGCCGCCATCAGAAAATGCAAGGAATTCTGTTCGGTTCACTGCTGACGCTGACCGCTTTATGGCTGTGCTGGTAGCGTTGATCTCAAGCGACCTTGATGCTGTTACGCCCGGCTGCCTTTGCTTCGTAGAGTGCTTTGTCCGCCAGGTTGATTAATTCCATTCTGTTGATCCTATCCTGCTTGCGGAGACTGGTGATGCCAACGCTGACCGTAATATGGTCTGTCGTGCTGGAAAAAGCGTGCTGCAGCCCCAGCTTGTCCACCTGTTTTCTGATTTTTTCCGCAACCTGAGCAGCGTCTCCTTCATCCGTTTCGGGGAGCAGGCAGATAAATTCCTCACCGCCATAACGCGCAATACAATCTCTCGGTCGACAAATCTGTTGTTTGATGATGTCTGCAACTGTTGCCAACGCTTCATCTCCGGCCAGGTGACCGTAATGGTCGTTAAAGTCTTTAAAGTGATCGATGTCGATCATCAGGACCGCCAGCGATGACTCGGCACGTCGGGCTGCCAGCCATTCGGTTTCATAGTAATTCATGAATTTTCGTCGGTTGTAGAGACCTGTCAATGGGTCCTGTTCGCTGAGCCGGATCAGTTCTTTTTGCGCAATCGACAGTTTATGCCGACTGACGAATAGATAAATCGCGAGAACAAGAATGATCGACATGGCCGACAAGACAAAGACAAACTGGGTTTTGTATTGCGCCCAGACATCTGCCAGTCGATATTCCGGTGTGATGTCAAAAGGGGGAACTCGCAGGGTGCGCATCAGATTTTCCACCGGGGTATAGTCAGCCGGGGGATAAAACCCACGAATGCTAAAGGGAAGTTCTCCTCTCGGTGTTCGATTCATCTGCATCAGGGCCGAAATCATGATCGCCTGGTCCTGCGGCGACACATGGCGCAAGGCTGCAATCGGCCATTCCGGATAAAGATGCGTGGAGACCAGAGCCGGAAACTCATGGAACGGCTGCTGATGGATGATTTTAAATTGAGATAAGCGGATTTTCCCCTCTTTTTCCATTCGTTCCAAAGTGCCTGCTCTGGCAAACCCGACATCGGCTTTGTCACTGAGGACAGCAGCTACCGTCGTGTCATGCGGCATCCCTGTGACAACGAATTGTTTTTCAGCAATCAGGGGCAGGTGATGCAAAAATAATTCATATTGCTGCATCTCGGCGGCGCCGAAGGCATGCACAAAAGGGACGGCGATGCGGCATGATCCCAGGTCGGACAGTGTATTGATCCGATTATTTTTCGCTCTGACAAAGATTGTTCCACCAAAACCGGACAGAGGGATTTCGGTGGAGCCGCGAATCACTGTTGCCAAAGGGGCCGAAAGCCCATAGCAGCTATGAAAACGGATATATTGGGTGGGATTGGTCAAAACAAAATCGACTAAACTGTCGCGAATCGCGACTTCGAGTTCATGTTCCGTCATTGGCAGGATGGTAATCTTGCTTAATTCCGGATGAATTTTTTTAAGATGTTTCGCCAGAGCGGACCAACGTTGTGCTGCTGTCTCTTTGGGTTGAAACGCCAGAATACCGATTTTGACTTCCGGGAGTTCCATCGCATGAAGTGCCACTGGCGCCAGAAGGCTCACTAGGAAGCACATCGCGAGTAGTGAAGATCGTAACGCCATATTTTTACTCCCGTGGGTCCGGTAAAAAAGAATGATCAACCAGGTGCTCCATCGCCACGGTGGGTGGGAGGATATTCGCCTGTTGCATGGTTGTAATCAGTCTATTGAGAGATTGTTGGGTTTGTGTTTCCTGAGAAGACAGATAGGTGTAATTACATTCGAGACAGGGGAAGCGTATTTTCCGCAGCACATCCTCAGTCTGTTTGACTGAAAATCCGAGCAGGGCCGCGATCCGGTGGAGGGTGTCCGGGTCTTCCTGGGTAAATTTGTTCAAAATGGCAAAGTGGCAGGCCAGTATATGTTTTAACGCTGGACGAAATTTTTCCAGCCGATCAGTGCGGATTGCCAGGACATCACGAACCGTATCCGGTATTTGTCGAGAATCGAACAAGATATTGCAACTTTTAGCCATTGATTCAGGCAGGGGGAGGTAGGTGATCAGCGCGTCAATATCAGGCTGTTGCCAGAGTTGTTCGTGGTTGGCAACAATCCCGTAGCGCAGATCGACATCGGCTGTGGTTAATCCCGCTTTTTCAAGAATGGCACTGAGCAGGATCTGACTGAGTACCGACGACTCCATGCCGATTGTTTTATGCTTCAGATCTTGAAGGGTGTGAATCTCCGGTCGTGTCAACAGAAGGTCTGCCCCCGAGGAGATGTCAAAAATCAAAATGACGGTGAGGGGAATGCCTTCTTGACGCAGTTGAAACACTTCATCAAATGTCAGCGCTGCTCCATCGACCAGATCCTTTCTTACCAATGCCGCTGAATCCGATAGCGAAGCGCTATGTATCAGGCTGACGAGGTTCTGATTTATAAGGTGTTCCTGCTCGCAGAGTGTCAAAGATTCATAGCCTATCCAGTGGTGGATGGCAATTTTTATGGTGTCATTAGACGTTCTGCAAAGAGACGCAACCAGGAGAATGAGCAGCAACAGCAGAGAAAGAATCCAGAAGGATGACTTCATTGTCATTTTCATGGAAGCCCCATTAAATAGAAATAGAAAGTACATTCTAGTATAAACTAATGAGGTCGCATGTCATCTATTAATGTTTGTTTTTTTGCCAATTTTGGCTCTTTTTCGTTGTTTTTGAATCTTTATTGAGTTGCTCTTGTTTGATTGTCCTTTTTTAAGGGGTATGTCTGGAGCAAAATTGGCACTCTTTGCCCGTGGACGGATCTTCGGAAGCTGTGACCAGCTGCTGATAACGTAAGGATAGTTTTCAATGTGACTTTATGGATGACGATCCGGCGCAATTCCAGTAGGTTAAGCGGTGACATCAAAGAGGATTATCATTTCAGCACCTGTTAAAGGATCATTGATTTGGATACGATTGAATATTATGACCGGAAAACCGGTCAGCTTTGCCGTGAAACGGTGATGGGGGATGCCGCTATCAAATGGGCGTATCAAACGATGAGTGGACAGTGGTGTTCACAGTTATTGTTCGGCCGGTCGTGGCTTAGTACGGCACTGGGGTGGTATTTTGATTCGCCACTTTCCAAAAGAAAAATTTCTTCAGCGATTGCCGATCTGAAGATTAATGAAAGCGAATTTGCGATTCCCCGCGAGCAATTCTCCAGCTTTAATGCTTTTTTTACCCGTAAACTCAAGGAAGGAGCCCGTCCTTTCTCTGCTGACCCATTGTCGTTTTTGTCTCCAGCGGATGGGCGATTGCTGGTTTACGAAAACATTGAGGGTGACAGCCTTATCACAGTGAAAGGGGTTGAGGATCGGCTGGAATCGTTATTTGGCCGTCCCATGCCTGAGTTTGTTGGCGGGAAGGTGGCTGTTGTCAGATTGTGTCCCGCGGACTACCACCGTTACCATTTTCCCTGTGCTGCCACTGTTGTGGATGAGGTGAAGATCGTTGGGCAATACCATTCTGTCAATCCCATGGCGCTGAAGGCGAAACCGCGTGTTTTCTGTATCAACAAGCGTTCTTACACGTTGTTAGACAGTGAACATTTCGGTCGTATGGCTTTTATGGAGGTGGGCGCTTTTGGTGTCGCTGGAATTCATCAAACCTACACAGGGAACAGTGTGTCCCGTATGCAGGAAAAGGGCTACTTCGATTTTGGCGGTTCAACAGTGGTTCTGGTCTTTCAAAAAGATGCGATCCTGTTTGATGAGGACTTGCGTCACAACAGCGGTAAGGGGATCGAAACGCTGGTTAAAGTAGGAGAAACCATCGGCCGAAAACCTTAAAAGACGGCTTTCAGCAAAAGATCCAGAGAGCAAGGGCGCTCTTTCGTCGTGATGCGCGCCCCTGTTTTTTCAACGGCCACGCCGCTGATCAATTATCCTCAGCTAAACCCGGAGCCGGGCAGGCAGTTTCCACTGGATTGTGATGTGGTGGGGCTGGAAAAGACAGAAAGTATTCGTTCTGCAACCCCTGAACAGGCTGGACAGATCATCTCTTTTTCACTGGAGCGAGCCAGTTTTTCCGTGATCTTTCCACATTTTTGACAACGATTTTCATAAATCGGCATCGTTTCTCTCCCTTTTTCTATCTTTTTTTCAAAATAAGCAGCTGTTTCGATACTTGCAAGTTTTTTGATCGGATATATCAATGCTACGCGGCAAAAATCCGTTCTTACGATTCTTTCTGTTATAGTTGTGGAAAATCTCATGGGGATACTTTATTTTAAGAACTCTTTTGGTGATGTGGAACGGCTATGGTCAACGGGTGAGCATAGCAAGGTTCCTTTCGCAAACCGTAACCAGCAAGGAGAACCTGGATGAGTGACGTAGAGGTACAGATCAAAAAGCCCAGTGAAGGGATTGCACGGATTATTTACATCCTGTATCTGGTTGGAATCGTCATCGGTATTACTGGCATTATTGGTGTCATCATGGCGTATGTCTATCGTGGCGATGCTCCGGACTGGTTGAGATGCCATTACGATTTTCAGATCCGTACATTTTGGATCGGTGCCTTGTATATTTTCATCGGTGGTGTGCTCTCGATCGTACTGGTGGGTTATCTGCTGCTGTTATTCTGGCTTGTATGGCTGGTTGTACGTTGTGTCAAAGGGATGAAGTCTCTGGAAGAGAAAACCGCACCACCCAATCCAATGGGATGGTTGTTTTAGTGATTATTTGATTGATAAGAAGCTTGATCGGGAGACCTATTTTGATAGGGCTCCCGATTTTTTGCGGGAGCGTGTTCATGTCTTTATCTGAGCGGGAAACACGGCATCGTCGTTCGATGCTTCTCCAGTGGATTCTCTGGAGTGCGATGACATCAAGTGTTGCCATTTATCTGGTGATTGCCTCTCTGGTGAGAGCGCAGGGTGTCGCGGTGGCGATATCAGAGGAGACAGTGACGATATTGCGCCTTGCAGGCTGGATCATTGCTCCTGTCATGCTGGCTGCATCGTGCCGTTTGAGATTTGCCATGATTGCTCGTTATCGCCAAGATGGCCTGCAACGTAATGCTGGGGCAACACAGGCGGACAGCCAGCCCCTCTATGTATCTCGTGTTCAGACGGCCTTGATCTTCTCCCTGGCCCTTGCAGAAGTTCCTGTCATCTATGGCTTCATTTTGTTTCTGCTCGGTGAAAGTTTCTCACTTTTGGCTCTCTATGCCGGGGTGTCACTCGTTGCCAATCTGTTCAACCGACCTAAGCGGTCAGAGCTTGAAATGCTGGCAGATGCTGAACTCAACAGTGGATCGATCTATACAACGAAGTCATCCTTTTAAACCGTGAAGGAGGCTGGCCTTCCTGTTAAATAATCGCCCGAACATGGTCGATAAAATGGAAGAGGTTTTCTTTGCGCAAACCCTTGGTGATCAGTCCTTTCAGAACCCGTCTCAGGTCAGCTACGATATGTTCAAGATCAAGAGACTGTTTCTTCAGCAGGGATAATTCAGCTGCATCTCTTTCCAATAAGGACATCTTCATTCCCAGAACAAATCTTGAATGGCTTAAGAGGCGCTTTACTGTGTAAAGCGCCTCTTTTATTTGTGCGCTCAAGGACCTCTTCGCGATGGTGAAAATATCAATTCAGAACGAAAGTATATTCTATCTCCAATGATATGTTAATAAATAACATACTGATTTACTGTCTTTTTATTTTTTTGATGCAGTGTTGATAGTCATTATTTTTGTGTGTAGCCTTATTTATATAACAATGTTTTTTGTTTTTCGAAGGCACCTTGCTGGTTGCCCTGATTTGTTGTGGGAATGATGATTGGGAGGGGGCGATGGACGATGGTGAAAAATTATCCCTGGAAAATATTTTACGTAATTGTGTCATTGGATTTACCGTCAGCTTTATTGCGTTAAGCTTAGGCGCTGCCTTGGGGATTCTTTCCGGTCGGGGCGCTTTTTCCGGCATGTTTTCAGCGGGCATTATTGCTCTGGTCACTGCGTTGTTCGGCGGCACCAGAGTCCAGTGTTCCGGTCCGACAGCACCAATGAGTGCGGTCAGTGCTCTGGTTGTCGCTTTTGCCTATGAACGTATGGCGTTATCCGAGCAGGCCGACCAGTTTATCAATCTGGTTTTTTTGCTCAGTGGCCTGTTATTGGTCATGATGGCGGTGCTGCGTTTGGGGCGATTTATTCGCCTGGTGCCCAATGTGGTTATTTCAGGTTTTATGAGTGGCATTGCTTTGCTCATCTGGCAGGACCAGGTTTATCTGGTGTTTGGCTGGGGAGACAAACTGGCATTGAAAGGTGGAGTGGTTGCCAATCTGTTTGTGGTCATGGCGACCTTGATTCTGATATTTGTTCTGGCGCCACTGATGCGTCGTCTGGTTGGCCGACGGGCCAGGTTTTTGCCGTCAACATTGCTGGCTATTGTTCTGGTATCTGTTGGATGTGCTTTGCTGTGCCCGGATGTCGAGCGGGTTCAGCTGGGCGGTTCTCTGAACGGTGTGGCATTTCTTGATTATGTTCGCCAGCAATGGCCACAGGACTGGTCGCTGACGACTGTGAAGGCTGCATTGCCTTTTTCGATTCAACTGACGGTTCTGTGTTATCTCGACACCTTGTTAACCTCATTGGTGGTTGACAAAATGAGCGGCGAAGTGACGCGGCAAAATCAGGAGTTAATGGCGCAGGGGATCGCCTCCGGCGCGTGCGCTCTGGTGGGTGGTATTCCCGGGGCACAGGCGACGATTCGCTCGGTTTTGATGCTCAAGGAGGAGGCGAATTTGCGTTTGGCTGGCATTATGACCGGCGCATTTGTCCTGATTGAAATGATGCTGTTTCAGGAGTGGATCAATTATATTCCCAAAGCGGTTTTTGTCGGTGTGTTGATCAAGGTGGGCTATGATGTCTTCGATTTTATGCCGTTACGCTTATATCTCAAGCAATTGGTGACGAAGCGCTGGTATCAGTGGAAGGATTTTTTTTCACGGCGTGATGAACGGGAAATTTACGTGACCAATCGAGAGGGCTTGATGATCAGCGGCACCGCTGTGGTGACTCTGGTGATGGATTTGAACCTTGCCGTGGGGGGATTTACCCTGGTGTTCTATTTGCATAATTTTGTGTTTAACCGCCGTAATCCCATGCGCGACCTGGTGCCCGAAAAAGAAACCGAGGTTTTTTATACCGAGCAGTAATGGCGTGTTAAAGGGCTTCTTCCTGCGGATCGTCGCAGCAGATGTAGTCACAGCCGGCACCGCTGTAGCCATTGCCGCCGCTGTTTTTAGCCTGATACATGGCTTTGTCGGCATGTGAGATCAGGGCATCCATGTCTTTGCCATCTCTGGGGAAGATGCTGATTCCGACACTGACCCCCAGTTGATGACAGAGAGAACCGATCAGAATCGGTTTGAGTACGGTTTTGACCACTTTCTCAGCCAACGGGGCCGCGGCCTCCATGTCCGCCAGCCCATTGAGGATGATGATGAATTCATCGCCACCGACACGGGCGACCGTGTCATCCCCACGCAAGTTTTGCTGCAATCGTCGACTGACTTCCTGTAGCGCCTGGTCGCCGAACTCATGGCCAAGATTGTCGTTGATCGGTTTAAATTTATCCAGATCAAGATAGAGCAGGCCAAAAATCCGCCCGTGACGTTTGGCATCCAAGAGCGCATGTTGTAAACGATCAAAAAACAGGTTGCGATTGGGCAGACCGGTTAACGGGTCATGATGAGCCATCTGTTTAAGTTGCGCTTCGGCCTGTTTTAGCTCGGTCACGTCGTCAAACAGGCAAATCAGGGCGGTGAGCATCCCTTTTTCGTCGTACATCGGAGTTCCTGAGAAGTGGAGAGGGATTTCTTTGCCGGATTTGGCCTTGGCACACACTTCAGCATTCCGAACGGTCTCACCTCGGAACAGTTTTTTGATGCGCTGTGAGCTATTTTGGTTATCTTCACCGCAGTTGATCAGCATCGGTAAGGGCTTGCCGATAATCTCCTGTTCGACGAATCCGAAAAGCTCAAGAGCCTGAGGATTGACTTTATCAATGGTCATGTCCGGGCGTAACACGACCAGCGCTCCAGACATATTGTTGATGATGTTGTCGACATAGTTTTTGGAAACGGTTGTTCTGCCCAGTTTTTCGGTCATGCTCCAGAACGCTGCAGAAAGCTGAGCAATCTCGTCGCTATTGTTGTCGATGTGCGGTTTCTTCAGGTTCAGACCATGTTCATAGCGTTCGACATTGTCCTGAATGTGTTTCAGTGGTGCGACCAGTAATGCCGTCGATACACGGTCAACGGTCAGAGCAACAACGAGAAGCACCACCAGGAACAGGATCGCAAGCAGAATAATACTGTTCAGTGCACGGCTTTTATGCTGTTCCACTTCAATAAGCATGGACTGATTGAGGTTTTCAGCTAAGTCGTGGAGCTCTTTTTGAAAATTTCTTTGGGCTCTGCCAAACTCCTGAATTTCCTTTTGCCCACTCGTCGAAAATGTATTGTCGGCGATCTTTTGATGAAGCTTTTGAGCCATGGCGATGAGTTGAACATAGTCTTTCTTGATCTGTATCAGTTTCGCAGAGCTGACGGGGCTGTTTGGATGGGTTTCAGTGACTTGGCGTAAATTTTCAAGTTGTCTGAGAATGTCACTGTTCATCTCTGCGGCTTGTTCAGAAAGTTCACTCTCCGCAAGTAGGAATGCATCTTCGTATTCTTCTGTTTGCTGCTCAAATCGTTTGAGAATGTCATTGCCCAGGGCTGTGAGGGGAATGTGCGTTGATTGCAGGTGGGTGAGACGATTGTATTGGTACATATTGACGTAGAATCCAACCAATGTCGCAGCGAAATATCCCATCAGGACAATGGAAACACACAGCCAGACTTTTGCCCGGATACTACGGAACCATAAGCTCATTGTGAAATCATCAGCTCCTTGATACGAGGATCGGTGACTGGAGAAAGAATAAAACCAATGGCACCGGAATGTTCTGTCAGGTAGTCAATGACCTGTTCGTCACTGTCTCGTTGTACTGGCAGCATACTGTGACCTGAGTAGAGTTGTTTGCGCCAGTACATCGTGTATTGGCGTGGTGTTTTACGGACAATGGACCGGCAGAATTGGTCCATAGCGAGTTCGTTCGTGTTGATGACCAGAGAAATTTGTTCGCCATCTCTCCATGAGCGGGTTTTGCCCAGAAAAATACGCTTCAAGTCAGAAAGGCTGAATTCCTCTTGAGATGTAGCCGTCGAAGCGACTACTCTCAACGCGACCTCGTTCGCGGGTGCATGTGTTGGCAACCCGAGTAAAAAGATAAGAATGGCCAGGAACACATTTCTCATCAGAATACCACCGAAAGCCTGGCTGCAAAATACGTCCAGTACCGTTTGGGATCATCATTGATCACCGTAAGCTGCATGGCAGCGCCATCAATATAATGGTATTCAACTTTCAGATTGCACCATTCGTTAATGTCGTAGCGAACGCCTGCACCCAAGTCTTTACGCCAGCCGGAATACGGTTCTGACTGGGGGTGATCATCGCTATGTTTATCGTGCTTCATCCTGTAAAACTCATCGTAAAGCACGGAAAATGTCCAGTTCTGAATAGGAGAATAGCAGGCCATGAGGTACCAAGATTGCGATGGACCATCCAGGGATGTGCTGCCAAACATGGTCGTTGTCCTGTCTGTCTCGCTGTACTCGCTGGCAAGTAGCCAGTGCTCAGTAGTGTATTCAGCTGAGAGGACAAAGCGTTTGTGAATGAGCGTGTTGCCAACCGCCTGAGATGAGCCATTCAGAAAAATACTGGCTTTACTGTGCAGCAATGTTCCACTGAGGCGAATTCCACAGGGCATATTGTAGATCAGGGCACCACCATAGAGGTCATCACTTTCTCGCTCTAGGGATTCGTATGTTGCAGGTATAAGAGGGTTTTTCTTGTCCGCTGGCAGGGTATTGTTACGATCTATTGCCGCAATGGCTGAGGTCTTATTGTTTTCCTCCAGTTGACTTTCATCGGGGAAGTCTGTTTCGCCTGTAAAGAGGTGATAGTCCAGATCGCCAAATTGACCACATGAGATGTTGCCGTAAACTCCTACACCCATATAGGCGAGATTACTGTCGCGGCGACTCTCATCGTAGATGCTTTGGGGAAGGAAGACCATTGGCAGAAGAAAAGGAGAGTCACGTTCTTCATTATAGAGGCCAAGTGGCATTTTTACTTTTCCGGCCCGAATGCCCAGAAAATCGCAGAGCCGGTAATCAATAACACCCCAATCAAGGACGACACTGTTTTCGTTGTAATCGCCTAGATTGCGATAATATCCCTGTGCGCCGAGACGCAATGACTGTATAGGCTGCCAGTTGAGATTCAGGCCGATATCGCTCATTTTGATAGAGCCGGAGCGGCTATGCGCCAGAAAGTTGTTGTTGTGGCTGTCGATATAGCCCTGAGATGCGAAACCGTGGAATTGGAGGTCGTCCGCAAGATTTACAGCCTTGGCCGTGTTTGTCAGTAAGAACAGTAGCCCAATGGTGGCCAAAAAAGAACGATACATAAGAAGAGCCTGGTGAAAGCAAACCGTTATTAAACAACTATCGGGAATCTTAATGTAGAATGAGCTTTCATTTTGCTTTTTCTATTTATTAATGTCAATCTGAAAAAAAGAACGTGCGTCCATAACCCGCTGTTAATTATGGCGAAAATTTGAAAAGATAAGACTTTGTGGGGGTGGGTTTAAACGAGTATCTGATCCTCTTACTGTGCGTCTTGGGATGTATGACTGCGGATATAAACGAACCAGTAGAGCCCACCGACAAAGATAAACCCGCCGACAAAGTTTCCCAGCGTGACAACCAGCAGATTATCCAGCCACATGCTCGTCCAGCTCAAGTGGGCTACGTGATCCGAGTTCATGTCAACCATGGCCTGAACGTTAGGCCATTGGCGGGAAAAAATTCCAGCAGGAATAAAGTACATATTGGCAATGGCGTGCTCAAACCCGGACGCAACGAACGCCATAATGGGGAAGAAAATACCGAGAATTTTTCCACCGATATCTTTGGCCGCCATGGCCAGAAGAACAGCCAGGCACACCAGCCAGTTGCAGCCTACAGCACGCCAAAAATAGGCCCAGAGATGAGAGCTGCCGGCAATCGGTTGAGAGACTTTTCCGACGGCGATTTTCAATGCGGTCACGCCGAACGGTCCATCGAGAATCCCGGTTTGGCCGGCAATCATCCAGGCGAGAAATACCGAGCCGATCAGGTTGCCGACATAGACCAGCAGCCAGTTGCGGAACATGGCCTTCCAGGTAATTTGTCGCTGAAACAGGGCCACACTCATCAGGGTGTTACCGGTCCATAACTCTGATCCGGGAATGACAACCAGCATCAGACCGACGCTGAACACGGCACCCATGGCCAGTTTTTTCATGCCCACCCAGGCAAAGTCACCTGTCGCGACCACCGTTGCCAGATGGGCGGCAAAACCGATATAGACACCGGCCAGAAAGCCAAGGACAAGAAGATCGACAGCCGTGCGTCGTGCTTTCTGGGTCCCCCACGGAATGAGCGATTGCGTTAATTCCTGAGGTGGGATGAAGTCTGCCATGAAAAGAATCCTTTCAACGAAATTTGAAAGGGGATCATACCTATTTATAAACTATGTTGCAATTACTACAGCAGAGCGTGCTATACGAATATTGAAGAGTGTATTAATATACAGGAGTTTGTTGTCCATACTCTATTTAGTTTTTATTGTGCTGAATAATATATGTCGAATAATTGTCTATAATAGGTGGCGATAAGCGTATGTCATAGCGCATGACAGGCACGATCATCAATATGTTATTCAACGAGTTTGTCTGCCAACGTACCAACGGCAATGGCAAAGCGGTGGGAACGGTTCCACCTCAATAGCGCACGAAAGTTGTCATAGACCAGATAGGCCGGTCCGGTTGCGCCGTCTGGGAGGAGAAGGGACGCTTTGAGCTCAGATGAAGGGAGTGCCTTTTTGTTGATTTGACGTATGCCGTACTGGCTCCATTGCGTCAGAGATAAGCGTGTATTAAGGCCGACCAGTTGTTGATCCAGTTCCTGAGGGATGGTCACCTGACGACCCCAGGATTCTCCTGTCTGCCATCGTGCCTGCTCCAGATAATTGGCCATAGAAGCGAAAATATCGGGAATGGTCGCCCAGATATCGATGCGGCCGTCGTGATTGCCATCCACCCCATAATGATAAAATGATGACGGCATAAATTGACATTGCCCCATGGCTCCGGCCCACGAGCCTTTCATTCGTGCCAGCGAAACGTGGCCATCATCAAGGATTTTCAGAGCACTCAACAGTTCCTTGCGAAAATAGGCACTACGGCGGGAATCGTAAGCCAGTGTTGCCAAAGACTGAATGACCGGAAAATTGCCGGGATAGTCTCCGTAGTGGGTCTCAATGCCCCACAAGGCAACAAGATAACGGCGCGGCACGCCGTAGCGTTGTTCAATACGGCTCAACCAAGTCGGATAGCGTTGGAGCATGTTCCGTCCGTGCTTGACCCGGGTGGGATTGATTTTTCCTTGAAGATACTGAGCCAGGGATTTCTTTTGTTCCGGCTGGTTGCGGTCATGGTGAATCACTTTCTTTTGAGGCTCGCAAATGCTGGATAGCGCTTTGTCCAGGGTTGTTGTCGAGATTCCTGACGCCTGAGCTTCGACACGTAGCTCCTCAAGCCATGTCGAAAATTTTGAGCTACACACAGCGGATATCGCTGGCCGTGGGGCGAATACATTCAATGTCAATAGGACAACAGCCAGCAGGACTGCTTTTGTAGAAAACATAAGCTTTACCGTATTGCGACTAAGAATATAAAAGAAGACATCTGTCTTGCTCCCTTTCAAGGATGTATAGATGTACCTCTTTTGAAATTGGTTAAGAAGAGAATTAATTTTTAAAAAAGATTTTTAGATAGGAATATCTGAATATAGAATCGATACTTATCGGAATTACTGATGTGACAAATTTCATGTGCCTATGTAGAATGCGATCATCTGATTCTACTTCTGTTCAGGTGGTCTCTTCCCGTGAATTTGCACATCGATACATTATGGCATCAAGGCTCCGGTCTCTTTAACGAAGATCGGGTTGTGATTGAAAACAACCTGTTCGGCGTGTTTGATGGTGCGTCCAGTCTGGTTAAAAATCTTTATCAGGAAAAAAGTGGTGCTTGGTGGGCGGCAGAAGTCGCGGCCCGGGAGTTTGCCTGCAACGATGATGATCTGCTCAATCTTGCGCGTCGCTCCAACCGTCGTCTGCGGGCTAAGATGGAACAGCATGGTGTCGATGTCGAGGATAAATTGCAGTGCTGGAGCACCAGTGCCGCCGTTTTTCGTATGCTGGGGGATGAATTGGAATGGGTGCAGGCCGGAGATTGTTTGATCATGGCGATTGACCATGATGGCCAGAGCCGATTATTGACCCCATATCACAACCATGATGCCGAGACGTTCCGGCTTTGGCACCAGGAGCCGGATGAATCGCATCAGGATGTTCTACAGCGTCTGCGTCCCCAGATTGAGCAGGTTCGTAAGCGGATGAATGAAGATTATGGTGTTCTGTCCGGAGATGAACGAGGGGAGTCCTTTTTTCATCATGGTCGCATCGCCCATGATGACTTCAGCCATATTCTTGCTTTTAGTGATGGGCTGTTCCCTCCGGCAAAAGCTGACGAGTCGCCAGACTTTGATGCGATTGCCGCCTGTTTTCTGCAGCATGGGCTTGAAGGTGTTGGGCGCTGGGTGCGCCAGCAGGAAAAAGCTGATCCGGATTGCCGGACCTTTCCCCGTTTTAAACCTCACGATGATATGGCGGCAGTTGCTGTCTCTTTTCTGGATAAAACCAACTGATAGACTTGCTCTATGCGTTGAAAAGTATTCCGCCAGTCGTAATGGTGGAGAACTTCTCTGACCGCAGCGGGTGGTTCGGCGCAGCGATCGGAACGGATGGCACTGAGCTGGGCGGAAATCGATTCTTTCAATTGTCTGACAAAGAACTCTTCTCCATCCGGATGCGGGCTGTCGATACTGATCATCTCAGGTAACTCAAGACGCTGTAACCAGTCGCACGTCAGATCGGCAAACACTTCACGAATACCCGGCAGGTTGGTGGTTATCGCCCGACAACCACAGGCCAGAGCTTCCAGCACGACCAACGGGACCCCTTCAAAAAAAGACGGAAGGACAAACAGGTGTCCGGCTTTAAGGTGCTCGGCCAGTTGATCTGGTCGGATACTGCCATATTGCGTCACTCTATTGCCCAGCCTGTCAGCAAGGGCGATAATCTCCTCTTTCTCGTGACCACTGCCATCGCCGATCAGATGAAAATGCCAGTCTTCGTCAGGTAACTGATCCAGTGCCTTGAGAAGCCAGGGCACCCCCTTGGCGCGACTCAGTTTTCCGACGTAGATGATCTGGAGGGTCTCGCTGTTTTTCAGGGCTGGATCAGGTGGGTGAAACAAACCATCATTAAAGCCAGCACCGACAACGTGAATCCGTTGTGGCTCAATCTGATAGTCAGCAACGATTTGCTCTTTTTGCCCCCGATTGAGCGCACACACCGCATCAATCTGGCGACAGCCAAGCAGCACCTGCTGTTGTAAATGGCAGCAACTGTGAAATTGGCGCAGATCCGAACCATGACAGCTGGCCACCAGGGGGATGTGAGGAAATCTCTGACGCGTGAGCGAGGTCAGCAGCCACAAATGGTGGGCATGAATCAGGTCCGGTTGCCAACGTTCGACCGCCTGTTGCAGCCGCTGGTCGAAAACCGCTTCATAGTGTAACAGTTGGCTTTCATTCAGATCACAGAAGCGGGCACTCGGATAGGGCATGACATCGCTCATGCCGATGATCGGCAAATCGATATCATGGCCAAAACGCACCAATTCCGGGGCGCTGCAGGGTAAGTGGCTGCAGTGGTCGAAAAAATCAAAATCCAGTGGCACTCCGGCAAGCAAAAAGTTGCTGTACCCGTGACGATGGGCATGATGCATCGTTGCCTGGAGATAGATACCGCTGCCGGTCGATGAGGGGATCTGACTGAGGATGTGGAGAATTTTCACGGTAATCGCATCCAAAAACTGTCACGTTAAGTGGTTATATTAGCATTTTCAATGCGAACCAGCCAATGGATTCCACCAGCCTCTTTGGTTGGTCGCGCAACAGCGCGTGATTTTCTCCTTTTACAAAATTCAACGATTTAAAAGTGAATAAGAGGGATAGGGCGAATTTCTCCCTTTCTGCATGGACTTAAACGATCTCTGGTGATAGTCGCGCTGGCGAATAGTCAACTTCTTTTGCCTTTTTATTTTTTCTCTAACAAAGAGAGGGCATAACCGGGCAGTCGATGTGTCCGGGTGGACCATCGAGGAAACAATGCGTCGACAGAAGGAGGGGATGATGATGGCTGATGCTGCTGAGCAATTGGGGTTTACGGGAGAACTGCCCACTGTGGGGTTGTCTGACTTATTGCAGATGCAAAACCAGAACGGATTTTCCGGAGCCCTTTCCATTCAGCAAGGGCAAAACAAGGGAGCCATTTATTTTCAGCACGGAGAGGTTGTTCATGCTGAATACGGTCGTTGGCGCGGTTTGAAAGCGGTGTACATCATGCTAGGCCGCGGTCAGGGAAATTTTTCATGTCAAACCGGTCTTGAACCGCCGCGGCAGACGATCAATGCCAGTATGAGTCATCTCCTGCTCGAAGGACACCGTTGGTTGGATGAATTGACGGATAAAGAACGGGAGGTGTTGTTTAACGATGCACCCGCCGAGCGAAAAATGAATCGCCTGGTGAAAAAACTGTTGCCGATTCAGGGCGTCGAGTATGCGGTGTTATTTGATGAAAACGGTCATCCCCATGAAGACGACAGTAATGCGGGATTGCGTTTGGCGGCCCAGGGAGATTTGATGCGCAATAATGGGGTTGAATTGGGAAAAATCCTTGGGCTGGGTGAGTTACGCAGCGGCATGTTTAGCGGTCGTGGTGGTCATATGTTGCTGCTGATTTCCAATCTCAAGGCACTTCTGGTGACCATCAGCGGCCAGAAAAAACCTCAGGGTGTCGAAGCGGCTGTTCGTAAAACTCTCATGGATCATTAAACGGAAATCCCATGGCAAAAAAAAATACGACGACAGAGGATCAGAACGGTTCCACTGAGCTTTTACAACGGTTGTTGAAAACGTCCGGTGTCAGTGGTGCGGTATTGTGCACCCGTGAAGGGGAAGTGGTCGGACACGATTTGCCGCATAATTTTACCCGCAAAGATATGATTCGCCTCGGCAAAGTGATGAATCAGAGTCGTAGCGGGGTGGTGGCGTCTCTTGGTAAAGTTGAAACAGGTGACTTTCGCTATGCGGATCATCGGGTGCTGATCTACTATTTTTCCAAAGGTGAGGTTCTGCTGCTTTGCGAAACGGATGTCAAGCCGGATGAAGCGCGCCAGGTCGTGCTTCAGGAAAAAGAGGCTTTTGATGCCTTAATGACCGGTGTGTTAAGTCAGCAACGTAAAGAACAGACTGAGGAGCCGCAACATGAGCTCCCCACCACACAGGCGGTGCCGCAGGCGGCCAAGAAACGCTGGCCGATGTTGGTCGCCGTTGCTGTGCTGCTGTGTGTCGGCATCGCTTTTGGTTCCTGGTGGGGTGGCTCGGAAAGCGAAACGCGTTCAGTATCGGTCGTGGCTGCTGAACAAAGTACGGCTGCAGTCCTTGAAGATCCGGCGGCTTTTGAACCGCAAACCATTCTCAGCTTACACGGCTCCAACACCATCGGCGCCAAACTTGCGCCGGAACTGGCCAAAAAATATCTACGCAAACTTGGCGCGAACCGCATCTGGGCCAAACCGGGCAGTGAGCACGATGAACAGGATATCTTCGGTCTCGTTGATGGTGTTGATGTATTGAAAATTGCTATTCAGGCGCATGGATCGACGACCTCCTTCCAGGGCTTGGAAGGCGAAACCTGTGACATCGGCATGGCGTCTCGCCGGATCAAGGATCAAGAGGTGGTCATGCTTGAACGCTTTGGTGATATGCGCCAGGCGGCGTCAGAGCATGTTCTGGCCATGGACGGCATTGCCGTGATTGTCAATCCGGCCAACCAGATCAGCGCACTGAGTATGGAACAGCTGGCTGGTTTGTTTTCCGGACAGATCAGTGATTGGGGCCAAATCGCCGCCAGCGGTTTGAGCGGTCCTGTTGAAGTCTTTGCCCGCGATGAAAAGTCTGGGACCTGGGATACGTTTAAAAACCTCATTCTCAAAGCGCGCAAACTCAGCTTAAAAGACGATGCGACACGCATTGAGGACAGCCGGATTCTGACGGATCAGGTGGTGAAAAAACAGAACGGTATCGGCTTTATCGGCCTGCCTTACATTAAACCGGCCAAGGCTATTGCCGTTTCAGAACAGGGTACCGCAGCGGTCTATCCGACACCATTCACTGTGGCCACCGAAGATTATCCGCTGGCCCGACGGCTTTATCTTTATTCACCGGCCTTGCCGGATAATGATCATACCCGTGAGTTTATCGAATTTTCCCTGAGTGACCTGGGCCAGCAAGTGGTGGACGAGGTCGGCTTTATCAAGCTGACCATCGAAGAGCAGACGGTGACTTTACCGGAATCCGCGCCGCTTGATTATGCTGTCGCAACCAAGGGGGCCCAACGGCTTTCCGTGACCTTTCGTTTTAAAAGCGGGAGTACCGATCTGGACAACCGTGCGTTACGTGACCTCGACCGCTTAGTCGATTTTATGCATCAGGGTCATAACCGTTATCGTTCATTGATGCTGTTTGGTTTTGCGGACAATGTCGGCGATGCCGAGGTCAATCAGGCGCTCTCTCTGGAGCGTGCCCGTCAGGTGGCGAGTGTCTTGCAAAGTCGTGGGCTGATCGCGAAAGAGGTCAACGGTCTCGGCGAAGCATTGCCCGTCGCAGATAATGCGTCTGCATCCGGACGCGAGAAAAATCGACGTGTTGAAGTCTGGATTGTGGACTGACGGCACGACTTTAAAAGTGTCTATAGCTCCCTAGATTCAAAAGGGAAACAGGCTGCGGTCTGTTTCCCTTTTTTTAAGAAAAGAGTACTGGCCACGGTGTCTTGCTTTTTATTGCCTGACTATTATTAAGAAAATGATAGAATTTGGTCGTTGCTGTTCTTTGCTATTATTTGTTTCCCAGAAAGCGGAGCCCCGGCGATGTCCAAACCCATCAACCGCCGCAAGCGGTTTCGGCCCACACTGCGGTTAACCGTTGTGACGATTTTTGTCCTGGCGACTCTGTTGACAGCCGCCTTGGCGGTTGGCTTGCAGTATTATTTCAGTCGCAGCATGGTGACAACGACGGCAATCAGCCGTTTTGACGGATTGGCCGCCAGTACCGGTGAGTTTCTTAAAGGCATTGACCGGCAGGCCATTCAGGCGACGCGCCTGCTGGCCAGTTATCCGGGACTGATTGAACAGGGTTGGGTTGATGATCAGGTGCAGAGCCTTTTTGCAGAGTTCATGCACGCCAATCCGATGTTTTATTCCATTTATCTTGGCTTTGATAGCAACGACTTTTTTGAGCTGATCAACTTGGAGAGTGGTGCTGTTGTTCGCCGCCAACTCAAGGCTTTGCCTCAAGACCGCTGGGTGATTGTTACGGTTCGTCAGCAGGATGGGCAGCGTATGAAAACATACGCCTATTATGATCGTGACTTCCACTTACGCACTCGTCGTGTGGCACCGAGTGACTACAATGCCGTCAGTCGACCCTGGTTTGTCCAGGCGAGGGAGGATGGTGTCAATAAAACGGCCCCTTATCTCTTTCAAATTCTTCAAGCGCCCGGCCAGACCTATTCAATGCGGCTTAAAGAGGGTGGGGCGGTTATTGCTGTCGACATCACCTTAAATGCGTTATCGACCTATCTGGCCTCGCAACATATCAATGGCGCAGGGGATATTTTTCTTTATCAGCAAAAGGGAGAACTGATCGCCTCAGATCTTCGTGACGAGCATAAGAAAAAAATCCCGGCAGCAAGGCCTCTGGCATTCACTGAGGATGAGCAAGCTGTTATCGCACGACATCCACTCCTGAAAGTCACCAACGAAACCGATTGGGCACCGATCGACTTTGCGGTTTCAGGAGAGCCTTATGGCTATAGTATTGATTATCTCTCTCTTGTCTCTCAATTGACGGGGTTACAGTTTGAGTATGTCAACGGGTTCAGTTGGCTGGAGCTTGTTGAACGTTTTCGTCGTGAAGAGATTGATCTATTGCAACCAACGTTTCTTACGCCGGCGACAGAATCATTGGGACTGTTCTCCGAGCCGTTCCTCACCTTGCCTTATGCGTTGGTAACACTGCCCGAAAAGAACACTATTCACCACATTCGGGAGATGAACGGAAAGATTGTCGCCATTCCTCGCGGCTGGTCAATTATTGAAGTGCTGCGGCAGAACTTTCCACAAATCAGCATTCTGGAAGTGGCCTCAAGTCGTGAAGTCCTTGAGGCGGTGAGTAAACACAGTGCGGATGCCGGGCTCGATTTTGCTCAGATACTTGAGTACACGGCGCGGCAATATTTTTTAACCGGTTTATCCTTCCATAAGGAGATCCGTTTTGATCCGGTGGATTTCCCTCATCAGCTCCGGATTGTTGTTCCGCAACGTCATGCCGCCCTGTTGCCGATGATCAATAAGGCTATTGCTGCAATCACGCAGGAGCAGAAATCCGCTTTGTCTGCACGGTGGTTTGATCGACCACCTCAAGTCGGTATGGGCATTGTTCCCTATAAAGAATTAGTGACACTGGCACAGCAACCGATGCAACAGCGTCAGTTGAAGCGATTTGACCTGAACGGAGAAGATAGCTTTGTTTATGTCGTTCCCTTTGCCCAGAATCAACCGTGGCAGGATTATCTGGCAATTGTCATGCCGGTGGATGCCGTTCTGGCTCCAGCGTTGGAAAAAGTTACCTGGTCAATTTTGTTTACGGCGATCCTTTTGCTGGTTCTGTTACCGACACCATGGATTTTTGCCTCACCCATTGTCTCACCGATCAACGCGCTGGCGCACGAGAGTGAAAAAATTCGTCATCGTCGTTATGACGATCTGAGCATTCCAGACAGCCATATTAAGGAAATCCATGATCTCGGCGTTGCGATGAAGATCATGGCGACTTCAATTCGCGATTATGAAGCCAATCAGAAAACATTGATGGATGCGTTTATCCAACTGATTGCCGACGCCATTGATGAAAAATCACCGTATACCGGAGAGCATTGCAAGCGAGTACCTGAACTGGCGTTTATGCTGGCTGAAAAGGCCGAAGCAAGTACGACTGCGGCATTCTGTGATTTTGCTTTTGATACCGAAGAACAATGGCGGGAGTTTCGGGTCGGCGCCTGGTTGCACGATTGCGGCAAAATCACCACGCCCGAACATATTGTTGATAAAGGGTCCAAGCTGGAACTTATCTACAATCGTATTCATGAAATTCGAACACGTTTTGAAGTCCTGTGGCGTGACGCAGAAATTCGTTACTGGCAATGTCTGCACAAAGATTCCGAACACCAAGAGAAATACCTGGCTGAGTTGGAAGCCGCCCGGCGCCAATTGCATGAGGATTTTGCCTTTGTTGCCAGTATGAATGTCGGCGGGGAGTTTCTTGATGAGGAAAAGAAGCAGCGCTTGCAACAGATTGCCGCTGTTGGTTGGACCCGACATTTCAGTGAGCGGTTGGGACTGTCGCCCGGAGAGGAGAGCCGACTGGCAGGTGACGAGACGACTTTACCCTGTCAGGAAACACTTCTCTCTGACAAGCCGGAGCATCTCATCCCGCGCGATCACGCGGTGCATTATGCTGAACACTTGGGGATCCGTATGGATATTCCACAGCACCGGGCAAATCAGGGAGAGTTGTATAATCTTCTGGTTGAACGTGGGACGCTAACACCAGAAGACCGCTTTAGAATCAACGAGCATATTATCAGTACCATCCGCATGCTTGATGCTCTGCCATTTTCTCAGGAATTAGAACGTGTTCCGCGCTATGCATCGACCCATCATGAGACCTTAAAAGGGACCGGATACCCCCGGCGACTCATGGCCGAGGATCTGTCCATCCCTGAACGAATCATGGTCCTAGCAGATATTTTCGAAGCACTGACGGCATCGGATCGGCCCTATAAAAAGGCTAAATCCGTCAGTGTTGCCGTTGAGATCCTTTATTCTATGGTGGAAGATGAACATGTGGATCGCGATGTGTTTGAACTTTTCTTGACCAGTGGAGTTTATCGCGACTACGCACAACGTTTTTTATCTTCTGAGCAAATTGATGGTGTTGATATCAGCCGCTATGTCCGTGCTTCGTTTTGAATGAACATTTTATCGCCCATGTTTCGTGCGTTTTTTTACGATCTTTTGTGTCTCCGATACGCCATATGACCAATGTCTTGACCTCTTCAGGTCATCTTCCCTCTTTTCTGCCGCGTGGCAAAATAGACCGGTCTTGTTTGATAACGTGTGTGATTTCAGCATGTTTTTTACCGCGTCCTGTTGCTCTTCTCTTTTTTTAATGTACTAATTGTTTAAGGCATATAAATTGCTTTATTAGCCTGTACTGTTTAATTAGCTCTGGTCTGTCGTAGCTACAACGATGTGGTTTACGCAGCGGCAACGAAGCCCTTGGGGACATGGTCCTCAGGGGCTTCGTTTGTTTTAGGCACAGGGAGACGCGCTGTTCTGCCGTTTGTATTTTTAAAAGGAGAGGGTCAATGTCTGACGAAGCGTATTACAAAGATGTCAAAGTGCCCAAACTGTTAACCGGTTTGATTAACCATATGGCGACAGTCGAAGGCTACCGCGATGAGTTGAGTAATCTCGGTAATCAGTGGGACCTGTTGACGATTCTGGGCCAGATGAGTGGCACCGGGATGGATATGACCGATACCCGTTTAGGGTTTCAGCGGTTGACCTCTGAACTGCTCGGCCAACTGGGACTGGAAACGCTGAAAACCACGGTCCAGGAAATCGGCAGTAAGGCGCAGGTGGCCGTTGATATCGTGATCCGCAATCTCTTTGAACGGACCGCGGATATTGGTTTTCTCGCCACGGATGATGACATTCGTGCCTTTTTGAACAGTGCGACGGAAATGGAGCGGCAGATCGCGGTCATCCGTGAACAGGATGAGCTGCACCCAGAACAACGCGATGCCAGCGAAATTCGTGCGGACCAGGCGGCAAGAAAAGCGCAGATCGTCAAACGCTTTCAGGAGTATGTTGCCAAATACTCCGTTTACTACAATATCATCCTCCTTGATCCGGATGGCCATGTCCTGGTGCAGTTGGATCAGGAAAATACCATCGAGCATTCAACGGATCCATTGCTCAAACAGGCACTCAATACGCATAGCGAGTATGTTGAAGCGTTCCGCCATACCGACCTGTTGGCCTCTGAGGAGAGAGCGCTGATTTACGCCTATCGCGTAACGCAGACCAATGAGGCCGATTCAACGCCACTGGGGGTGCTGTGTCTGTGCTTTCGTTTTGAAAATGAGATGGAAGGGGTCTTTAAAAATCTCAGCAGTGAAGGCGATTGGTCGGTGCTCAGTTTGTTGGATAAAAACGGCCAGGTGATTGCCAGCAGCGATACGTATCACATCCCTCTGGGGGCGAAAATGGAGATTACTCCTGAGGCGGATTTCAGGGTCACCCAGTTTGCCGGACGGGAGTATCTGGCTACCACCTGTGCTACCAAAGGCTATCAGGGCTATTTTGGCCTCGGCTGGTATGGCCATGTCATGATTCCCCTGGAGCACGCCTTTGACAAAAAGAATTCCTCGGATCTGCGCCAGCGCGTCGCCCCGGAAATTCTTGATGCGGTGATGAACGATCCGCGCCTGTTTTCGGAGGACCTTCGCTCCATCCCGGTGCAGGCCGATCATATTCAGCATGAGTTGGAACGCACCGTATGGAACGGCAATGTGCGGGAAAGTGATGCCCAGAGCAAGGTGCTGTTGTGGAATATCTCCGATGCCGGTGCGCGCACCAAGATGGTGTTTGAAAAGTCGATCGGCAACCTGCATGAGACGGTAGTCAGCGGCATTCTCAATGATGTGCAGTTTCAAGCCGCTCTTGCCGTAGATATCATGGACCGCAACCTGTATGAGCGCGCCAATGACTGCCGTTGGTGGGCTTTGACCTCGGCATTTCGAAGTATCCTGGCGCAACCGGAACGCTCCACCGAGGACATGGACACCATTTCCTCAATCCTGGCCTATATCAATGGGCTGTATACCGTGTACACCAATTTGTTCGTCTATGACCTTAGTGGACGAATTCTCGCGGTATCCAATTCTGCGGAAGCACGCATTGTCGGCACGGTGTTGAGTGAAGATTGGGTGCGCGATACCCTGTCTCTCAAAGAGTCACAATGTTACAGCGTCTCGTCGTTTTCGGCGACACACCTCTATGATAGCCAACATACCTATATCTACGGGGCGGCCATTACCGATCCGGACAATCCCGGACAATGTGTCGGTGGTATCGGCATTGTCTTCGACAGTACGCCACAGTTTTGTGAAATGTTACGCGACTCACTGCCGCGCAGTGAAAAGGGCGACGTGCTGGATGGCTGCTTCGGGGTGTTCGCGGATCGCAAGCGAAGCATTATCAGCAGCACGGATGAGCGGTTTGCCGTTGGCGAAGTGATGGATATTGATCCGGCTTTTTTTGCCTTGCCCAATGGCGAAGGAACCTCGCGCATCATTTCATTTAACGGCTATTATTACGCTGTCGGGGCGCGTACCAGTGCCGGGTATCGTGAATATAAAACCAATGACGGTTATCTCAACGATGTCATTGCCATGGTCTTTGTCCCGCTCGCTGAAATTTCAGAGCGGGATAAACGGGTTCACCGTCGTCGCGAGATGGGTGTAGCCGCCACCACGCGTGATGGTGGACCGGATTGTATTGAGCTGGCGACATTCTATATCGGAAACAAGTGGCTGGGAATCAATGCCCGGAAAGTCAAAGAGGCGATTACCTCTGAAGGGATGACAACGGTTCCGGGCTCTCACGCGTTTGTTGTGGGAAAAATCCTCTATGATGGCCATATCATCAATGTCATTGATGTCCGGACCCAGTTGAAACTCGCTCAGGAACCCTTTGATCCCAATGCTCCGATTGTCGTGATGGAGACTGGAGAAGATTGTGTGGGACTGGTGGTTGATGCGTTGGGAGAGATTCCAGAAGTGTGTATGGATCGGGTCGACAAAAAGAAAAATGTCCTTGATGCAACAGGTCAATATATCGAATGCATCATCAAGCCTCAGCCAAATTCCGGCAGCAAAGAACTGCTGGTGGTTATTGACCCGGAGAAAATGGTCGATACCCTGATTGGAGTCTGTCGCAAATAGGGACTTTGTCGGGTGCAAAACAAGGGCCTGAAAACTTGAAGTTTTCAGGCCCTTGTTTTGTGTATTTCTTAAAAACGTTTTCTCCTGACCAGGAGAAAAATGGCTATCAGCCCATGCGGGCTTCATAAACGCCCAACGTGCCGTAAGCATAACGGTAGAGATAATCGTTGATGTCCTGCAGCTCTTTTTCCGTCAGAGATCCCCAAGTGCCATCTTGAGCACATTCAACCTTTCTTTCGCTGAAAAGGATGTCCCAGCCTTGCTGGGTGCGTGCCTCGACATGGAGAAATTTAGCACCAACGTCATTATTGCGATGATGGCAGTTCATGCAGTGTTTTTTGAATGTCTTGTTTCCGTTTTGCCACCATAGTGCTTCATCACCAAGCGGCCTGCGAGATTGGCTGCAATTCTTTTTCTGTGTCACGACACAATGTTTGCCACCTGGGTCTTGCTGAGGCAGTGGGTTTGCAAAAACCGTCACAGGCAATAGTAAGCAGATTGCCGAAAGATAGACGGTCCATTTAAGTTTGCTTGTCATGCGGTCCTCCGTTCTGTCAGACGTTTTTCTGGGGGGCTAAAACGAATTTTTCTCCTACTTATAACCAGGTAGAGAAGAAAGAGAGTTCGTTTTATATCTCCTAAACCATAAAGTGTTCATTCTTTATAGTCAAATAAAACTATTTTTAAAAATAGATGTATCGGATTTACTGATGATAATTTGTGAGACAGATCGCGCTGAGCCGCTGAATCCTCATTAACAACTTACACGGAGCCAATAATTGTTCTCATGGCGTTTGTTAAACAAGAGTGATGGTCATCAGCCGTCATACATCAACAAACAAGGAGATCAAAATGAAATTGGCTCATGTTTTCGTAAGCGCTCTGTTGGGCGTCAGTCTGTTATTTACCGCAACCATGGCTTGTGCAGAAGTCAAACTGCAAGGTTCCGGTGCAAGTTTTCCTTTTCCGATCTATTCAAAATGGTTTCGCGATTACAGCAAGGCAGCGGATGGTGTGCGGGTGGATTATCAGGCCAAGGGAAGTGGCGCCGGCATTCGTGATTATATCAGCCAGGTCGTCGATTTCGCCGGCAGTGATGCGGCCATGAACGACAGCGAGATTGCCAAAGCAAAAAGCGGTGTCATTCTGTTGCCGATGACGGCTGGCGAGATTGTGCTGACTTTTAACCTGGATGGGGTGAAAGAACTCAATCTGCCGCGCGACGTTTACCCACTGATTTTTACCGGCGCCATCAGCAAATGGAACGACCCGAAAATTGCCGCTGCCAATCCCGGTGTGCATCTGCCGGATCGTGACATCACTGTTGTTGTCCGTTCTGACTCCTCCGGCACGACCTATGTCTTTACCGGTCATCTCTCCCACATCAACGAGACATTTAAAACCACTATCGGTCAGGGCAAAGCACCGCAATGGCCCGCTTCGACACGTTTCGTTAAGGCACCGAAAAATGACGGTATTACCGCAACGGTGCGCCAGACTCCCGGCTCCATCGGTTATATCGAGTACGGTTATGCCAAGCTGACTAAATCGCCGACGGCAAAATTAGAAAACAAAGAGGGCCATTTTGTTCTTGCCGGTGCTGAGGCTGGTTCAGCCGCTCTGGCCAGTGCTGAATTTCCCAAAGGTCATCTGCCCGGTTCCAATGTCCCTGATCTGCGTGCCTGGGTTTATGATCCTGCCGGGGCAAAATCGTATCCGATCGCCACCTTCACCTGGATGATTTTCCCTGAAAAACAGGACCCTGAAAAAGCCAAGGCAGCCCGCGATCTGGTTGAATACTGTCTGACAGAAGGCCAGAAATCGGCGGATTCTCTCGGTTATATCCCTCTGCCGAAAAATATTATTGAAACCGTTCGTAAAACAGCCCAGCTGATTCAATAGTGCTCTCACTCGTGATCATGCCGGCGACCTGTTCTCTTTACGTCGCCGGCTCTTTTCAACGTTCAGCTCCGGGAATCTCCATGGCAGAAAACTTTTTTAATACAATTGAATCTGAAAGTTCGATTTCCAGGCCGCCGTCTCAGCGCGATTATCAATGGGATGCACTGTTCCGCGTCATTGCCAAAAGCGCTGCCGGCTTTGTGATTTTATTGTTGGCTTTTATCCTCTGGCAGCTCTTTATTGATGCGATACCGGCAATTTCCCACAGTGGCCTCGGTTTCTTCACCGGGACGACCTGGGATGGCGTCAAAGGCGAATTCGGCGTTTTACCTGAAATCTGGGGGACGCTCTACAGCTCCATGATCGCGCTGTTTTTAGGCGGTATTTTCGGCATTTTTATCGCCATTTTTCTCACCCAGGATTTTATCAGCGCTCGCCTGGCCAGCGTTTTTCGCACCATTGTCGAATTGCTGGCAGCAATCCCTTCCGTCGTGTACGGGCTGTGGGGGATTTACGTGTTGATCCCCATCATGCGACCAGTCGCCAACTGGCTCCATGAGCAGCTTGGCTTTATCCCATTTTTTAACACCAACCTTAACGGTCCCGGACTGGCTCCGGCCGCTCTGGTCCTTTCAATTATGATTTTGCCGACCGTTGCCGCTCTCTCCGTCGATGCGTTCAGACGGATTCCGTACAAAGTCAAGGAAGCGGCCTACGGCATGGGGACCACGCGTTGGGAGGCCATTTTAAAAGTGATGATGCCAACGGCATCTTCCGGCATTCTGGCGGCGTTGGTCTTGGCCTTTGGCCGCGCTCTGGGCGAAACCATGGCGTTGGCCATGCTGATCGGTAACAGTAATCAGATCAATTTATCGCTGTTTGCACCCGCCAATACTCTGGCATCACTGTTAGCGTCCAATTTCCCCGAGGCCGGTATCGTTGAAATACAGGCCTTGATGTATGCGGCGCTGGTGCTGCTGTTGATTACGTTTTTGGTCAATGTCCTCGGATTACTGATTCAGCAACTTGCCATGCGGAAATTTGAGGGGAAATCATGAGTGCGACTGAAGTAACAACTGCTGACGTTGTCCGTAGTGAGGCACCGCGTCTTGAACGGCAACTGTTCGAGCGCCGGGCCTTATTCAATCACGTTCTTACCGGTCTTACCTGGATGGTTGCTCTGGTCGGCAGTGTGCCGCTTTTTTCCGTGATCTATATGTTGTTGATCGAAGGGGGCGCGCGCCTGGATTGGGAAGCCTTGACGGCTTTGCCGCCAGCTGGTTTTGATATCGGCGGTGGATTCGGTAATGCCATTGTCGGTACCATGGTGATGGTGTTAATCGCCAGTCTGCTCAGTGTACCCACCGGGATTCTTGCCGCGATCTACCTGGCGATTCTCGATCCTCAGAGTAAATTGGCCACCGTTTCACGGTTTGTGGCCAAAACTCTGACCGGTTTCCCGTCGATTCTCGCCGGTGTGTTCACCTATGCCATTCTGGTTATTCCTCTGGGTTATTCGGCTATGGCTGGTGGTGTGGCCCTATCGGTGCTGATGTTGCCGACGGTTTTGCTCGCCGCAGAAGAGGCCATGAAACAGGTGCCGCGCAAAATGACGGATGCCGCTTTTGGTATGGGCTGCACGCGCACCCAGGTGATCTGGAAAATTGTCTTGCCCACCGGATTGCCCGGTATTCTCACCGGCGTGTTGCTGGCGATTGCCGGAGCGGCAGGAGAATCAGCCCCCTTGCTGTTTACGGCGTTGTTCAGCAATTACTACATGTCCGAGTTGATCGAACCGACAGCTTCGTTGTCGATCCTGATTTACAACTTTTCCGGTATGCCGTTTGAGAACCAGATTCAGCTCGCCTGGGCCGCATCACTGGTGCTGGTATTGATTGTTCTGGTCTTTAATATCGTCGCCCGCGTGATGGGGCGTTCACGGCATTAATTCTTAACTTTGTGAGTGGTCGTTATGATGAGTTTTGCAGCAGTCGCAGAAAAAAGAGTCACTGAGGCGGCAGCCTTCAGCCCGGCTGGAGATGTTGTGATCGATTGCAATCTGGATAAAGTTTATTACGGCAGCTACAACGCCGTGCGTGATAGTCATGTGCCGATTGAAAAAGGCAAGATCACCGGTTTTATCGGACCCTCGGGTTGCGGCAAGAGTACCGTTTTGCGCAGCCTCAACCGCATGAACGATCTGATCCCCGGTTTTCGTTTTGACGGCCACGTCCACTATCACGGCAAGGATATCTACGCCAAAAAAGTCGATCCCGTGGTTATTCGCCGTTATATCGGCATGGTCTTTCAGCAGCCGAACCCGTTTTCAATGAGCATTTATGACAATGTCGCCTTTGGCCTCAAGCTCAACCGATACAAAGGGGATGCTGACGAACGTGTGGAAAAAGCCCTGACCCGCGCGGCCTTGTGGAACGAGGTCAAGGATAAACTCAACAAAAGCGGTTTGTCGTTATCCGGCGGACAGCAGCAGCGGTTGTGTATTGCCAGGGCTATCGCCACTGAGCCGGATGTGCTGTTGATGGATGAACCCTGCTCAGCTCTTGACCCGATTGCCACCCGCCAGGTTGAGGAACTGATGCTGGAGTTGAAAGACAGCTACACCGTTGCCCTGGTTACGCACAACATGATGCAGGCGGTGCGTGTCGCTGACACGACCGCCTTCTTTGGTGTCGATGTCTCTCAAGGGGAGCGGGTCGGACGGCTGGTCGAAATGGGAGAGACCAAACAGGTGTTTGAAGATCCCATGGAAAATTTGACCAAACAGTATATTTCCGGGGAATTCAGCTAACTCCCAACGTAACATTAATTTGGGGACTGAAACGTATCACGATGCCGCCTCATCGGTGAACTCTGTTTCCTGTGAGGCGGCGTAGTTCTCCATCAAGAAGGACCTTTGCGTGACGACAAGATTGCACCCATTGTTGTCGGGCGATGTTTTAAATCTTAACTTCAGAGTATTGACAAACGTGCATTTAAATCTTGCCGCCATCGAAAAGTCGTTACTGACGGTTCAACATGATTTCCACAAAATCAACACGACGTTGTTAGAGCCACGTTCTCCCATGACCGATATGGTCAGAAACAATATGATGGAGGGTTATGCCTTCATTGATGATCTGCTCAGTCGTGGCATCGAACTCTACGAGCCGGGAAATGCCAGCCGGTTGCTTGAACTCAACGCCCTGGTCCTCTGTGGCTCCAACGCACAGGTTCGCAGAGAAAACCAGCAGCACATTCGTGCCACCCACGATCATTTCTACGAGCGACAAAGCGGCGACGTTGAGGATCTTCTGGCCTGGTTTCACAGCCACTCTGATCTCAGTATCTGGAGGCAGGTGGCGATTACTTACATCCTTATTTTGTCTCAGCCGCAACTGTACATCGAGGGGAACCATCGTACCGGTTCTCTCATTATGAGTTATATGCTGGCCAAAGAGGGCAAGCCGCCTTTTGTGCTGTCAATTGACAATGCCAAAGCCTTTTTTGATCCATCAACTCTGGCAAAAGAGACACATAAAAAAGGGATGACCAGCCTGTTTAAAATCCCCAAATTGAAAGTACGTTTTGCCAAATTTCTCAAAAAGAATTCCCAGGCAGGCTATATTCTTAAAAGCTAACTTGTAAAATTAACATTCAATGGAGAGGACCCATGGTATTTGACGACGACTATTCGGACGCAATGGAATGGCTGCATTCTGAATTAGCCGATGAAATGGATGAAGGCTATGAACTGGAAATTTCAGAACCCGGCCTTTCGTTGGCATTACGTCGTATCTATCGACATAAACGACCACCGTCCATGGATCGTCAGTCTTATTTTAAGGCCCTGTTGGCGTTGCAGGCCGAATTGATCAAATTACAGGATTGGGTTTCCTACACCGGTGAAAAGGTCGTCGTGATTTTTGAAGGTCGCGATGCTGCCGGCAAGGGCGGGGTGATCAAACGGATCACCCAGCGCCTGAACCCCAGGGTGTGTCGTGTGGTCGCCTTATCGAAACCGACGGAAAAGGAGATTACGCAGTGGTATTTTCAGCGCTATGTGCCGCATCTGCCCTCCGGTGGCGAAATCGTTTTATTCGACCGTTCCTGGTACAACCGCTCCGGCGTTGAACGGGTGATGGGTTTTGCAACAAAAGACCAGTTGGAGCAGTTCTTTCTCGATGTTCCGGAATTCGAACGGATGCTGGTGCGCTCTGGAATCCGTTTGATCAAGTACTGGTTCTCCGTCACCGATGAAGAGCAGCAACTGCGTTTTTTGATGCGGATACACGACCCGCTCAAACAATGGAAACTCAGCCCCATGGACCTGCAGTCACGGGTGCGCTGGGAGGATTATACCAAGGCGAAGGAGGAGACGTTCAAGCGGACCAATATCCCCGAAGCTCCCTGGTATATCGTCAAAGCCAATGACAAAAAGCGTGCTCGGCTCAATTGCATCCACCATTTATTGCAACAGATCCCTTATGAGCCTGTACCACACGAAGAGATTGATCTGCCGGATCGCATTTTTAATCCCGACTACGAACGCGCAACGTTGCCACCCGAGCTGTATGTTCCGGAAAATTACTAGGGGGCTCATTCTTCTGCTTCAGAATATCTAGCTTAAAAAGCTGGCCCATAAAAAAAGCGATACCGGTTCTGAACTGATATCGCTTTTTATGGAGACTTTTCTGGTGAAAAGCACTGGGGTCTCCCGTCGTCTTATCTGTTTATCCGCAAATTCTTTTGAAGAGATGCATGGATTTTTTTGCAAGAGCCTCCACAAGACGCCTGTATATCGCGCATAAATAAAAAATATAAAAATAAGACAGGATGTATGTTTTCGCTGTGCAGCGGGTAAGTGCCTGAAATTAATCACTCTGAAGCGACTCAGCGCATTGTTGTCAGCCGCTGTCTTCTCGTGAAGCGAATAGCATTTGTATACAGTTTGGAGCGTTTGATGATGCTCGTGGTAAATGGCTCCCTTCTTGAGAATTGTGTAATAACAGTGGGTTAGGGAGATTGAAGAGCTTTTTTGAAAACTTGGCACGTCCTTAGCAATATTAGGAAGACAAGAACAACGGGAAGACAAGAACAGCGCACAACACACAATAACGAGTATCAAGCAACTCACTTTGCTCACCATAGGAGGACATCATGAAAGCACTGAAAAACATCGCGACCAGCCTGATTGTTACCGCCATCGCCGCCTCTCCCGCTTTTGCCGGGCAGGAAGCAAGTAACAGTGGTTTGTTAACCTGGTTATTCCTCGGCTTTATCGGATTGATCGTTGTCGGTCAACTCATCCCGGCTTTGGTCATGGGATTCGGTATGGTCAAGGGCGTTTTTGGATCCTCTGAAGATCACGCTCACAACCACAACGCGTAAATGAATTTTTTTAATCGAACCGTTTGATTTTTACACACACATCACGAAAGGAACCAACACCATGAAAGCACTTAAAACATCGCTCTGACCGCTCTGCTGACCCTGATCGCTTCTACCTCTTCGTTTGCCGCCTCTACAGCGGGTCGCGTCGACAACAGCGGATTTCTGGTTTGGGCGTTTCTCGGTTTCTGTGCTCTGATCGTGGTAGCGCAACTGGTTCCGGCTGTTCTGGTCATGTTCGGCATCGTCAAAGCGGTTGCCAGCCCCAAAGAAGTTGCTGAGCAGAAATCGCACTAATCTCGAATTAACCTTATCTCTACCTGCCCCGGTTTTCACAGCCGGGGCAGCGCCTCTCACGCAGGAGGGAGAACCATGCTGCCCGTCATTATTGCCTATCAGACTCTCACTGAAATCGATGCCCTCAAACAATGCGTGGAGCAGGCCGGATGCATTGCCAAGCCTGTGACGACACTCAATGAAGCCATTGATGTGCTACGCAAAGAGGACGCCGCGATCATGCTGCTGGGCAAAACCTTTGAAGGCAGTAGTGCATTGGATGTCATCCCGATTTTCCGCTATTTGCACAAGCAACTGAAAATCATCCTGTTAGCTGACGACGCCACAGTTGGCTTCTTGCGTCAGGCACGAGCGGCAGGAATTTTCTATCACGCCATAGAACCTCATGACGAAGAGGGCTGCCACGAATTGCAACTGGCCTTGGAATGTGCTCGCGAAGCCAGTGAAAAGCAGGGCAAGAGTTTATGGAAAAAACTGGCACCGGCGTTTTGTGGAGCCAACTAGCCAATCCCGGCAAACCATTTTTATTTCATTGACTGACATGCTGTGATGATTATGGACGGCGCTTCCGACAGGGAGCGCCTTTTTTTATGTGAGGAGATGGATTTGTGACAAACAAGATGTTTGTTCATGCGTAAAGTTTGAGAGAGAATATCAAAAAACAACAACGCCCCTAGATTTACTAATTTTTATAGATGTCTTTGGTTCTCAGCTTCTTGTTGGCGTTATCCTTTATTTATTCTTTTGCCCCACTAGCGTTCTTTTTCAAGGCCAACAGAAATCACCACTATCTTGCAGACTGTCCAGTGTTTTTAGACCTGTCTGATTCCTTCTGGATAGGATTAGAACTGTCGCATTTTATGCGAAGATTTTGTAGTTTATTTATCGATGTTAAGGTTGTGAAGTGAATCTGCTTATCTTTAAGAAGCATTTGTACGGCATGTCGAGAACGGAAAAAACAGAAAAAATTGATTTTTACTCCTTAAAAAAACTGCTGAGCGAGAGTTTGAATTTGATTCAATTACAGACCAAAAGGTGACCATATGTCATTTCCAGATCAGGTACATGTCGAACGAATCGCAGAGGCTCTCTGGCGTAAATCCCCATTAGGAACAGCAGCACTTATGGTTGGTGCAGGATTAAGTCGAAATGCCCATAGCGTGACTGCACCTGGGCGAGGAATGCCGACATGGGAGGATCTTGGTAAAAATCTTTGCGATAGTCTTTATCCGCCTGGCGATACGTCATGCTCCAGACAGCGTTCTCATGCCTTGAAAAAGGCTGCTGCTACAAGCGGTGCCTTACGACTTGCTCAAGAATACGAAGCATCGTTTGGTCGAACTCAACTCAACCGTTTGTTGAAAACCTATGTTCCAGATGAAGAGTTTTCGCCTTCTGAGTTGCACGTAAATTTTTTGAAACTGCCATGGGCAGATGTTTTTACGACCAATTGGGATACTTTACTTGAACGAGCGACAGATATGGTCGTAGATCGGCGCTATGATGTAGTGAGAACACACGACGATATCCCCGCTTCTCAGCAGCCCCGTATCATAAAGCTTCACGGGTCCTTTCCTTCGAATTATCCGTTTATCTTTACTGAAGAAGACTATCGAAGATATCCGTCTGACTTCACCTGCTTTGTCAATATGGTTCAGCAGTCCATGATGGAGAACATTTTTTGTTTGATCGGATTTTCCGGTGATGATCCAAATTTCCTGCATTGGGCAGGCTGGGTCCGGGATAATTTGGGTGAAGCTGCTCCGAAAATTTATTTGGTGGGCTGGTTAGACCTCGCAACGGTTCAGCGACGAGTTCTTGAAGATCGCAATGTCATTCCTGTAGACCTGTCGCGTATACCGCAAAGCGAGTCTTGGCCTGAGGAGTGCCGCTATCGTTATGCTTTAGAGTGGTTTCAGTGGCGGTTGAAATTGAAACAACCGCACTCTGGGGCATTGACTCCGCCAGAATATCTAAAGATTGATCGTAGGGCCTTTTGTGGCGAAAAAAAAGAAATGCTCATGCACTCGCAAATATCAGGTGAGGGGCAAGAGGTAGAAAAGTTGGCAGAGATTTGTTCTCAAAGAGTTCTTTGGGAGGAGGAACGGGAACAATATGAAGGATGGGTAGTTGCTCCCCAAAGGGTTAGAAATAAAATCACGGCATATACGACAAGTTGGATTTCACCTGTTGTTGCGCTCATTCCACACATGAGTCCATGGGAAAAGCTTTTTATACTACGTGAAATTGTCTGGCGCTTGGATGTTTCTTTGCGACCGCTAGTTGACGACCTAGCCGAAACAATAATTCAAGTTCTTGAAGAGATCGATCCTGTAAAAAGAGAATGTTTCAAAGACGGAAGTCCATTTCCATGGATCGATCCGAATTGGGCAGAGGCTCGTAGGGCCTGGGGAGAGGTAGCGTCTAGTTTGCTACGGTATTATCGATTTGAAGGAATGGTTGACGATTTTCAGCATCTTGCACAACGCCTTGAAAAGTTGTCTGACTGTAATGGTGCCAGGGATGTTCTTGCTTATCAAAAGTCGTTACTGGCCTTGCAGGAGATGGATTATGCAGGGGCAAGAAAAATATTGGCAGATTGGCGCATTGATGGAAGCGACCACATTTGGGCTGTTCGTAAGGCTGGTTTTCTATTTGAACTTAGTGCGTTTAATGATGCCTATGAACTTCTGGCAGCAACTTTACCGGCAATACGACGGTCAATACGACGCGACCTCGATGATGTAGCTGCGCTCTCTCGTGAAGCTTGCGCGATGCAACTTATTGAAATTGCAGAGTGGAATAGCCGTTTTCAGCAGAAAGATGACGAGGGACAACAAGATCGTAATCAAACCAGAAATCCAGATTGGCGGGCTCGATGGACGACTTTATTGGCTAAGGGGTGCGATATTCGTGATGAGTGGCAAAGCATTGTTGCACAACTTGGTGCTCCCATCCCACAGCCTTGGAACATTGAAGTAACAAGCAAAAGAGGCTTCGATTTGGGGCGAATCTCCACAAACCGACGCTTCAAATCAGACCACGAGTTTCTTATAACCTATCACGTGCTTTATTTTGCAGAGGCCGCTGGGATGCCACCGTTTATCAGAAGCGGAAGCATCGGTACAAAAGTGAGCGAAAAAGAGTTAGGAAGAGCAGCGTTATGGCTAAAAATAGTCAATTCTGAACTAGCCATTCGTATTTTACTTCGTGCTTGTTCTTCAGGTAACGACGAGACATTAAACGACGTTGCTACACGTGAAATAGTTGCGTTGCTTAAATATGATTTTGTCGAGAAATTTCTAACAATTTTACTGCGAGGCGCAAGTGTTCTCGCTGAATCCATAGAGACCGATAGAAACGAGCTTGAGAAGCTTCGCGTTGCCATGGAGCTTCTCTCACGTTTATCTCAAAGAATTACAGTAGTTGAACAAAAACAACAGGTTTTTGATCTTGCTATTTCTCTCGTACAAAATAATGCTGTCTTCACACATCCCTGGCTAAGTGAAGAGCTTTCCCGGTTGTTAAAAAGAGCTATTGAATGTTTCGAACCAAGTAAGCAACACAATTTGATTCTACCGTTACTGAACCTGCCAACGTCTGGGATCGATGAAAGATTTTTTGGTGGAGAACCATGGTGGTGGGAAAATTTTTCGGAAATTCCTGAGAATAAGATTCTTGCCCATCGAAATTATCAGTCTAATGCTTGGAATGAAGTTATTAGCGATTTATTCGCGGATGCAGAAAAAAAAGAAAGCCGCAAGAGAGCTGTTTCTCGATTGACTTTTTTACACCATCATAACCTTCTCGATGAATCGGAAAAGCTCAGTTTTGCAAAGGTGCTTTGGGCCGGGAACATCCCTTTAGAGTCTGGGCTTCCTGCGCAAACAGGCCTCTTACCATGGGTTTTTCTTGGGCTGCCTGAATTTGAGGCTGGAGCTGCAGAGCGTGCAATTAGAGAAAAGTATTTGTCCTCAAAAGAAGCGGGGAAGGGAGCTGTCGGTAGCTATTTAGAAAATCTTGGAAGAATCCTAGGTCCTATCAGGGAGCGTAGATTGTCTTTCAGTCTTTCCGTGGAAGAGACTGAACTCATTGCGACGAAAATTGCAGAGTGGTCTATGCAAAAGGTTCAACCGAAGCAACGTCTTTTTGATGATTATAATTTAGAAAGTGAGATGCCGTCATTGACGGGTGTTGCTAAACTGCTGCCATTTGTTTCTATAGAAAATGACCTTTTCTCACAAATTATGTCGCGCATAGAAAAGTTGGAAGAGGTGGGAGTGCCTTGCTATTCTCTGTATCCACCAATGATATCTCAATTCCCGGAAACGGCCGAAGGTCTAATAGCTGGACTTAAGGAAGGTATGGCAAAAGATGATTGTGATCTGGCAAGGAGTGCTGTTCGTGCTCTCGAATATTGGATTTTTTTGGTGGACACCGGTCCTATAGATTTCCCCCCTGAGCATCTCTTTGAAGAAGTCGGCATGATTATCTATTTGCGCCGCACTTCTGCCTTGGCCCCAGCTCTGAGCTTTTGTTCACAACTTTTTGAGAAGTGGCCAACCGTGGCAATTCGAACATTGTCGGAACGCCTCAAGTATGGCTTGAGCTGCCTCTTCGAAACTTGTCGTTATCAAAAGGATATTATTTCTAATAGTTCAGAACGGCTTGATATCCCATTGATGCGTTACTTGTGTGTGAAGTTATCGCTATCTATGGAAAAAGCAGGTTGTTCTCATTCCTCTATCGCAAAATGGATAGAAGCCGCGCCAGATGATCCACTTGTTGAAGTTCGTAATTTAGTTGTTAGTGAAGAAGAATAGATGATTTTTGGCTAAGGCCTTAATGACAAAGTACCTTGCTGCTTGTTGTAAGCTCGTAGAGACGTTCAACGTTCTGATGGCCCACAGTTGTCTACAACGCACGATTTTAAAAAGTACTAGAAAAGGTTTAGGCGTAAAAACAAAAAAGAGACATCAGTAAGTAACTGATATCTCTATTTGTTTTAGTTGGTGCCGAAGGCCGGAATCGAACCGGCACGGCCAGAAGCCATCGGTTTTTGAGACCGACGTGTCTACCAATTCCACCACTTCGGCACGAGCAGAAGGGATTATAGAGAGAAGCCCCTGGCCGGTCAAGTCTTATCTGTCAGAAAAGTTTTTTCCTGTAAAAAGCGAGTTTATCCTGTTAGCAGGCAATTCTTTTTTTGCGCTGAGAAACTTTTTGTTAAACTTTTTACGTTAAGAATTCGACGCGAAGAGTAACCGTGGAGGGTGTCATGCGTGAAGCCATGTTTTGGACAGCGTTAGATCAGGGCCGGGTACGCTGTGATCTGTGTCGTTTCCATTGTGTGATCGGTTCGGGGCACCGTGGCCGTTGTCGCGTGCGGGAAAACCGCGATGGCGTTCTTTACAGTCTGAACGACGGTTTGGCGATTGCCGCCCATATTGACCCGATTGAGAAAAAACCGTTATTTCATGTCATGCCGGGTTCACGCAGCTATTCCATTGCTACGCTAGGCTGCAATTTTCGCTGTCGGCACTGTCAGAATGCGAGTATTTCACAACTTGGGCCTCAAAGTGAGATCCGCGGCGAATCTTTGCCGCCGCAGCAAGTTGTCGGGCTGGCGTTATCGGCAGCCTGTCAGAGTATTGCTTACACCTATACGGAACCGACGGTATTTTACGAGTATATGTATGACACTGCCCGATTGGCACATGACGAGAACGTGCTCAATCTGATGGTCAGCAATGGGTATATTGCTGAGGAACCTCTCCGTCAGCTGGCGCCCTATCTGGATGGGGCCAACATTGATTTGAAGGGGTTCAGCGAATCGTTTTATCAGGATGTGTGTGGTGCGCAACTGGCTCCAGTTTTAGAAAGCCTCAAACTGTTTAAGGAGTTGGGAATCTGGCTGGAGGTGACAACGTTGGTGATTCCCGGCTATAACGATGATGAGGCTCAGCTCAGTGGGATTGCCCGTTTTATTGCCGAACAGTTGGATGCGGAAACACCGTGGCATGTGACGGCTTTTTATCCCACCTACCATTTGACAGAGGTTCCGCCCACTCCGGCGGAAAGTTTGTTGCGGGCACGGGATCTGGGTGAAAAAGCCGGACTGAATTATATTTATCTTGGTAATTTGTCCAGTGGGCGCGGCGAAGACACCCTCTGCCGCCAGTGTGGAAAGACATTGATTGAACGTCGTGGCTTCAGGGTTGCCGTCAATCGTTTGTCTCATGGAACGTGTCCCGGTTGTGGGACACCGTTATCCGGCGTCATGCTGGATGACGGCGGAATAAATCGACAGGAGTAACAGATGACTGGACCTTCCGTAGATCGTCGCCGTGTTGATGATGGCCGCTATGCCAATGACCGACGTCAGAACCGTCAGGATCGGCGTGTTGGACCTGACCTTTGGGTGCAGTCATTGCGCTGGTTTGCGTTAGGTGGCTGGGTGTTGATTGTGGCTTCGGTGATGGGCATCAGTTTCGCCAAGCCCCAGACGGTCACATTTTTCGAGCGGGTCAATAACGTGCCGGTGCGACATGAATGGGACTATCAGCTGATGAGTTACGTGTTGTGGATTTTGTTTGCCGCCCTGTTTTCGGGGCTGGTGGGGCTGGTGATTAATATCACTCGCCGGCGCCGCAAACACGATGTGTTTTACTTCTCTCTGGTTGCTTCGACGCTGGTGGCAGCCATCGGTTTCATCTGGGTTTTAACACTGTAGCTGGACCTGCCATAGATTCATTATTCTGATAACCAGAAATCATTTCTGCTGAGAGGATCATAAAACCGTTCCCGGTCAAACCCTCTCAATGGATGGGTGTGTTCAAGGGGATTGGTTTCGTGGAGCAGACGGTCCACCGTGATAAAACTGCCTAATAGCGGGCCGTGTTTGTCCAGTGCCTGCAGCGCATAGGCCGAGCAGGTGGGGTACATGGGACAGCGGGGACTGTCGACCACTGAAATATAGCGTTGGAAAAAATGGACCCCCTGGACTAATGGGTTAAGCGTGTCCCGAGCCTGATTGGTCGGTGGCGCATGCTGTACCGCATGTCGAGTGCTGCCATGATCCGGCCAATCCGGCCAGTCGATCTCGTTACCCATGGCGCTGACGCTCAGCAGCAGGCTGAGCAGAACAGTCAAGGCTACAGTGGTTTGCTTGCGCTTCATCAGCTCTCTTCCTCGGAATTCTGTGCCTGTTGGCGATAGAAGGCCAGTCGTTCCGCCATCACCTTTTCATAACCACGATCAACCGGATGATAGTACTCCGTGCCGTGCAGCTGTTCGGGCAGATAATCCTGAGCGATAAAACCTGTCGGGTCGTTGTGGGCATACTGATAGTTTTTACCGTAGTCCAGTTCTTTCATCAGTTTGGTTGGTGCGTTACGCAGGTGGAGAGGAACCTCCAATGGACCGCTGCGGCGCACTTCGGCCAGTGCCGAATCAATCCCCATATAGGAGGCGTTGCTTTTGGGTGCCGAGGCCAGATAGGTTGTGGCTTGGGCGAGGATGATGCGTCCTTCTGGCATGCCGACAAAATGAACGGCCTGCTGGGCAGCGACGGCCAGTTGAAGACCGCGTGGGTCGGCATTGCCGATATCTTCTGAGGCGAGAATGACCAGTCTGCGGGCAATAAACAGCGGGTCTTCTCCGGCTTCAATCATCCGTGCCAGCCAGTAGAGGGCACCGTCTGGATTGGAGCCACGCACGCTTTTGATAAAGGCGGAGATGACGTTGTAATGTTCCTCTGCGCCCTTATCGTAACGCAACGCTTTTTGTTGCAGGGTGTGAGAGACAAAGGGGCTGTCAATCGGCTGCCCTTTGGCGGTTTCTACTACCAATTGCAGGTTGCCAAGCGCGACGCGCGCATCCCCTTGGGCGAGTTGGGCAAGCTGTTCGAGCGCGTCATCGGAGATTTTCGGCTGCAACTCAGCCAGACCGCGCGGGTCATCAAGGGCGCGACGCAGTAGTAACAGAATGTCGTCATGCTGCAGTGGTTTGAGAACGAAAACCCGCGCCCGAGAGAGCAGGGCGGCATTGACTTCAAACGAGGGGTTTTCCGTGGTGGCACCAATGAGAATCAAATCGCCTTTTTCCAGCGCGGGAAGAAAGGCGTCCTGCTGTGATTTGTTGAAACGGTGAATCTCATCCACGAACAGGATCGTGCGCGTGCCGTACATGGCGCGGTCCTCTTTGGCCCGCGAGACAATATGGCGGATATCCTTGACCCCGTTCATGATGGCGGAAAAAAACACAAAACGGCTGCGTGTGCTCTGGGCAATCACCTGGGCCAAGGTGGTTTTCCCGGTGCCTGGAGGACCCCAGAAAATCAGCGAACTCAGCTGGTCGGACTCAATGATGCGGCGCAGAGGACAGCCCTCGGCCAGCAAATGCTGTTGCCCCACCACGTCATCAAGACGTTGCGGACGCATTCGCTCGGCGAGTGGGGTATGGTCGTCGCTGACAGTGCTGGAAAACAGGTCCATAAATCCTCGTAAAGGTTCGTTGTAACGGGCAAGCAGGAGTCTCTTTTCAACACACCTTCAACACCGTAAACAAGTTCAGTTTGACATTTGTTTCGAGATGATCTAACAGGATGTTTCAGAACCTCATCCACGGCACTGTAGCACAGTTGACAGAATCTCCTCAATGTCCCGCTGTGGATGGACTTTGCCAAGGTGCTGTGGTAGATTTTCGAGGCATTGCAATGGGGAATGATATGAAATCTATAGGAATTTATGCCAAACGAAGTAATCCGGATGCCGTTCATGTCGCCAAACAACTCAAAGGCTGGTTGGCTGAACGGGGTATCCGGGTGCTGGTCGAGAGAAAACTTGCTGCCGACATGGGTGCTGGAGAGGGCGTGCCGAGTCGTGAGCTGCCTCCTCTGGTCGATTGCATTGTCGTCCTTGGTGGTGACGGTACGCTGATTTCCGTCGCGCGAAAAGTGGGCAACCTCGGCGTGCCGATTCTCGGTGTCAATCTTGGTAGCCTGGGTTTTCTGACCGAAATCACTCTTGATGATCTTTATGATGAACTGCAACGTGTTCTTCATGACGATTATGAAATCTCTGATCGGATCATGTTACAGGCGGCGATCGAACGCCAGGGTGAGAGGATTGCCGAGTACCAGGTGCTTAATGACGTTGTGATCAACAAAGGAGCCCTGGCACGGATCATTGATATGGAAGTCTGGGTGGATGACAGCTATCTGACCACCTTCAAAGCCGATGGTCTGATCGTGTCGTCACCAACCGGTTCGACGGCCTATAATCTCGCTGCCGGCGGCCCGATTATCTACCCGGGATTGCATTGCCTGGTGATCACCCCCATTTGTCCGCATATGCTCACGAATCGTCCGATTATTGTCTCGGATCAGTCGTTGATCCGCATTATCATGCGCTTTAACGAAGAGCGGGTGTTTTTTACAGCGGATGGACAAGTGGGGATGGCCTTGCAGGCGCAGGATATCGTTGAAATTTGTAAAGCCGAGCAATGCACCCGCCTGATTCGCAGTGCGAAGAAGGAATATTTTGAAGTGTTGCGCACTAAATTACGCTGGGGAGAACGCTAACCCGTATGCTGACGGATTTATCCATTAAAAACCTGGCGGTTATTGAGCAGCTGCAGGTGAACTTTGGTTCTGGCTTTAATGTGCTTAGTGGTGAAACCGGTGCCGGTAAATCCATCATTATTGACGCTATGGGTTTGCTGCTTGGCCAGCGCATGCGCAATGATCTCGTGCGCACAGGGGAAGAGACGGCCAGTGTCGAAGCGGTGTTTTCGCTCAAAGACCAGCCTGGAGTGCGTCATTTGTTGCAGGAAATGGACTTTGACGACGATGACGAACTGGTGATCCGGCGCAGCCTGTCACGTCAGGGGAAAAATCGCGTCTATGTCAACGGAGCCATGGCTACGTTGGCCCAGTTGCAACAACTGACGGCACCAATGCTGGCGATCTTTGGTCAACATGACCAGCAACAATTGCAACGGGTTGAGAACCATCTGCGTCTTCTGGATGGTTTTGGTGAGTGTCAGGATCTGCTCTGTGATTACCAACAGCATTATCGCCAGTGGCGTTCATTGCAACAGAAGTTGGAATCTCTGCAACAGTCTGAACGGGACCGCGAAAGCCGTATTGACCTCCTGAGCTTTCAACATCAGGAGATCACGGCTGCCGCCTTGCAATCCGGAGAAGATGAGGAGCTGAATGCCGAGCGATTGCGTCTTCAACATGCCGAACGACTTTTTGCCGGGTGTCAGCAGGGCTATGAGCGGCTTTATGCGGATGAAGGCGCGGTGTGTGAACAACTCGGCGCCCTGAATCAGGTTCTCGAAGGACTGGTCGATGTTGAACCGCAACTTCTGGGTCCTGTCGAGGCGGTGCGTGATGCCTTGTTTGGTCTGGAGGACGCTGCCGGGCAACTCCGTCAGTTGGCTGATGGTGTGGTGTTTGACGAACAGCGTCAGACGGAAGTGGAAGAACGCCTGGCTCTGATTGCGACCTTGCAACGCAAATATCATACTGAGATTGACGGCATTCTCGCCTATGCCGATGACATTGCCGAAGAGCTGGAATTGCTGCGTGACAGTGCGGCAACCATGGAACAGTTAGAAAAGCAGATTGCCACAGTGTACGAACAGATGATGGCGACGGGCCAAAAGCTCTCAACGCTACGGCAACAGGCCGCACAACGTCTTAAACAGGCGATGGAGGATGAACTGGCCGGGCTGGCCATGGCCAATGCCTGTTTTGAGGTCCGTCTGAGCGAGGGAGAAGCCGGTTTGCTGGGGCTGGAGAAAGCGGAATTTTATTTTTCCGCCAATCCTGGTCAAGAACCACGTCCTCTGGCCTCAACGGCATCGGGTGGTGAACTGTCACGCATTATGTTGGCATTGCGTAAAGTCGCACCGCGTGCTGATAGCCTTTCCACGATGATTTTTGATGAGGTTGATGCCGGTATCGGTGGCATCGCCGCCTCGGCTGTTGGTGAGCGCCTGTGCTCTGTGGCCGAAGGGCGCCAGGTGTTGTGTATCACTCATCTGCCGCAGGTGGCCGCCTATGCCGACGTGCAGTATCGGGTGGAGAAGCTTGTCGAGAATAATCAGACCTCGACCCGGCTGGTCTGTCTTGACGAAGAGGAGCGTGTTCAAGAATTAGCGCGCATGTTGGGCGGAGCCCAGCTCAGTTCACAGACCGTGAGTCATGCGCGTGACATGCTGCAACGCAGCCGGCGTCCATCCCTGTTTTAGCGTCTGCCGTGGCCTTGCCGCGGTTGAGGAGATCTTATGATCAGAAAAGCCCGTATTGCCGATGCCCCGGTGATCCACAAATTATTGACGGAACATGCCAGTAAAGGGGCGATGCTGTCGCGTTCGCTGGCCGAAATTTATCAGGCGATACGTTCCTTCTATGTGTTGGAGGAAAGTGGCGAAGTCCTTGGCACGGTCAGTCTGCAGATCTGGTGGGAGGATCTGGCGGAAGTGCGCTCTCTTGTTGTTTCTGAACGACTTTCCGGGCGCGGATGTGGTCGTCAGCTGGTCCAGTCCTGTATCGACGAAGCACGTCAGCTGGGTCTCAGCCGCTTGTTTGCCCTGACCTATCAGGAAGAGTTCTTTTCACGGCTGGGCTTCAGTCTGATTGAAAAGAGCGAATTGCCGCATAAAATCTGGGGGGATTGTATGAAATGCTCCAAGTTTCCTGATTGTGACGAGGTTGCCATGGCGATGAGCCTGATTCAGCAACCGGCATCAAATGCAGCAGATGATTAAAAACGTATAGAATTCTCATTTAGGGACTGGCTGGTCGCCTAATGTTGTGATATTTTTTAATTCGTTCAAATCACCATGCCATATGTAATGATTCAAACGGCCGCGGGCCTATGCCGAAGGAGAGTCGACCTTGGATTTAGAACAGATGACCATTGATTCCACGCAGGAAGTGTTTGAAACGATGATTATGCTGGAAGTGACGCCTCAGCCTGCTCTACCGGTGTTGGTCAGTAACTTCACCGATTCTGTTTCCGGAATGGTCGGTTTGGCCGGAGGGTGCAAGGGGATGGTTGCCATTCATGCACCGGATGATGTGGCCATGGATATCACCGGTCGGTTTCTCGGCATGGACGTTGATGAGATCAATGACGATGTGACCGATGCTTTTGGCGAGTTGGCCAATATGTTGGCCGGTAATATTAAAATGGTCCTCGACGAATCCGGCAAAGATATTACGTTGTCGGTTCCGTCCTATGTGTATGGTGCCGATTACCATGTCGAGTGTACTGCCGAGGCGGATTGGGTGATGATCCCGTTTGAATCGGATTCTGGTGAGTTTTTGGTACAGCTGCAAATTGAAAAAAGCTGATTCGTTCAGATAAAATATTCTGATCAAAAAGCCCCGACATCATTGATGCCGGGGCTTTTTTCGTTGCGAACTTGCGGCAAAAATTAAAGACGAACGATCTCCAGTGTCGAGAGACGATCGTTGGCTTTACTGAGAGTTTCTTCGTTGGAGAGAATCGAAATCGGGCTCTCGGATAGCTTGTCGGCCAGATAGGTGCGAGCGACGTCAATCAGCTGCTCTTTGGTCACAGCTAAAAGACGCTCACGGAATTGCTGGCGGATTTCCAATGTCATCCCCTGCAGATAATTGGCAAACTCATGGGCGCCAAGGCTTCCCGGCGATAATGGGCGGTCAATGCCACTAAAAACGGCCAGAACCGCCTCCTTGATTTTCTCCTGATCAAAGTCACCTTGCTGAACCCACTGCACAGCCTGCTCGTAGACGTCGAGCGTCCGTGTCAGTTGAGGGTCACGATAGGAAAGCATGGAGAACAATCCTGATTCGCTACTGCTGTTGGCCATACCGCCGTAAGCACCACCTTTTTCACGGATTTCGCGGTGAAGGAAGTTGGCTTTAAGCAATGCCGCAAGAATTTTCAGGGGTGCCGCGTCCGGGTGAGTCAGCGGCACTGTGCGGAAAACACGTGTGACATAAGAGACGGGGATGGATGTCGCCCAACCGAGTTGAACGCTCTTTGCCTCAAACGTCGGTGTTTCAATAAACGTCTGTTGTCGATTTTGAGCAGGGAGTTTGTCGAGCAATTGGTGCATGGCATCTTGACCGGCAGTGAGATCTCCGGGCTCAGCCGTAAAGGCCGCGCGCACTGAATCTGCCGTCAACAGTTGGGCAGCGATTGCGGTTAATTTTTGGGACAGATCGTCCAATTGTGATGGCGCCAGTTTGGCAATTTCTTTGATCTGGCGCAGCTGGGTCAATCCGGACCATTGTTCACGGCACTGCCCTGCTGGTGTCAGGTGACCTGCCGCAGCACGGGCGGCATAGCTGTGGCCTGAGCCGGGGATGGCATTCTCCCAGGACGATTTAACCTGGCCGATGACGGTGGCCAGTCGGTCCAGATCGGTAAAGTCGGCGCTGGTGGCGACATCCGCCAGAATGTCGGACAGCTTATCGACGTTACGAACCAGAGCTTTACCCCGCAGACGTAACAGCGGCTGATAGGCATCCAGTGATGTAAGGTCGTCGAGGATGTCAATACTGGCGCGGATGCCTCCGGTACCGGCCTCGACACGGCCAGCCATTTCTACGTAACTGTACTGTCCGGCACCCACTTGGGTCAGAAGACTGCAGAACAGCGGCAGGTAGGGGCGCAGCGTTGCGTCAAGGCCACTGATCGGAAAATAGAGGTTGAAATAGGCCAGCCCATTGGTGGGCTGGGGGTAAAACATGACGTTATGGTCGCCCAGTTGCAGCGTTTCACTGGGAATTTCAGGTTCCTGAGGGTCAATATCTTCAAGCTCAAGTGTCGGTAGACAACTGAGATCCTCTTTCTCCTCTTGGGCTTGTTGCAGCAGTTGCGCCTGTTCAATGAGGTGTTGACGGTCTGTGTCAGTGAGGGTGGTATTGATTTGCTCCAACCTCTGTTGTTCTTCCTGTTCCATTTTTTTGGACAGCTGAGGATCCGGATAAAGACACAGGTTGACCCGGTGGGGGTTGTTGAGCAGCCAGGTACGGATCAGGTTTTCGAAAAAGGGCCCTTCATCAAGTTTGCTGCGCAACAGCGACAGATTGTCATCCAATTGCAGGGGAGAAACCGGATCGTCACAATGCAACCAGGGGCCGAGAATGCGTAGCATGAGGGTGATGGCATACGGATAGCTGTCGCCACTGACCTCGCGGTTGGCCAACTCCAAGCGGTGAATCGCAGCGTCGATCCGCTCGCGACTGAAACCGGTATCCGCAATATCGGTCAGGGTGTCCAGAACAAGTTTTTCGATCTGCTCTGCCTTGTCCTCATTGGTCCCTTGCAGACCAACGGCAAAACAGGTTGAGCGATAATCATCATGGTAACCACAGCCGGGTGTCAGATTGCTGCCAAGGCCTGAATCAAGCAACGCTTTGTAAAGCGGTGCTGCCGGGTTGCCGAGTAACAACTGGGAGAGCAGGGTGAGGCTGAGGCGCTGAAAACTGTCGGAAATATCACAGCACAGCCAGCTGAGGTGAACCATGCTTTTGTCTGTCAGTTCTTCCTGTGCATCAATGGGAAATGGTTCCTGGACACTGACCGGCGCCTTGAAGCGTTGTTCTTCCGGCACCTCACTATGAACGTCGCGCGCGTTAAATTGGCTGAGAACTTTCTGTTCAAAGACTTCAAGGTGATCCACCAGAGGAAAATTGCCGTAGGTAAAAAAGCAGGCATTGCTGGGATGATAGAACTCGGCGTGAAAATCGCGCAGCTGTTGCCAGGTCAGATCAGGAATATTTTCAGGCTCACCACCGGAGTTGTGGTGGTAGCAGGTGGTCGGATAAAGATGCCGGGTCATGCGCCGTGACAGCAGAGATGACGGATCAGCCATGGCGCCCTTCATCTCATTGAACACAACGCCTTTGAAGGTGAGGGCAGATGACGGATCGTCACTTTGGGCGAATTCCAAACGATGTCCCTCTTGAGCAAAATCACGTTCTCGCAGCATGGGGAAGAACGCCGCATCCAGATAGATGTCGAGCAGATTATAAAAATCTTTATGGTTCTGGCTGGAAAATGGGTAGCAGGTCCAGTCGCTGGCGGTAAACGCATTCATAAACGTGTTGAGACTGCGTTTAAGCATGGTGAAAAAGGGGTCACGTACCGGGTAATTTTTTGAACCGCACAGGGTCGTATGCTCGAGGATGTGGGCAATTCCCGTTGAATCCGAAGGGGGCGTCTTGAATGCGACGCCAAACAGGTTGTTGGTATCCTCACATTCAATATGAACCAGTCGCGCTCCGGTTGTGATGTGACGCAATCGAATCAGCGTTGCATTCAGTTCCGGTAACTCTGTCTGGCCAACCAGAGAGAATGTTGATGGGATGGGGGATCCGTTTTTACGTTCAGTCATAAAAAATCTAGTCCTTTATCGGGAAACGAGGGAAAAGCATGTGAGTCAGACAATGGAATGAGATTTTTAAACCGCAAACACCGTATTCCTATCAGGTTAACGGTTAAAAACCCTCATTGGAAAAATACACTATAACGGTTCCATTTTCCAGTGCCTCTGCTAAGATAAGCGGCGCTGAACTGGTTCTTTCTTGAGAAATCACAGAGATTTTCTCATGGAAAACAACACCGTGTCAGGTTTGCCGGCACGATTCATTTTCCATTGTTATTTTGCTACCAAGCCAAGGAGTTGTCTATGTGGCGTTATGTCATGATCGTGTTGTGCTGCTCTTTTTTTCTCCCTGTAAGTGGCTGGTCTTTTGGCGGTGACGGTTGTGGTGCTGGTGAGTGCCGTGATTGCCATAGTTTGACCGAGGAGGAAGCCTTTAAGTTGTTGCCGTCCGGCGCTGACCGGGTCGATTCCGTCGAGTTCTCCGATGTCGGCGGCCTCTGGGAGGTCAAGGGCGCTGCTGGAGGACGGATGTTTACGGTCTTTGTCGATTTTTCCAAACAATACCTGATTTCCGGTCGCGTTATACGCATCAGCGATGGGGTGGAAGTTTCTCAACAAGTGGATATGAAGGAGATCAGCTCGGATGGCGCGATTCTACTTGGGCGTGCGGATGCCCCGGTGAAAGTGTATGTCTTTACTGATGCAAAATGTGTTCATTGTCGATTGCTGCACGAAGAGTTGAGAAAGGTTGTCCAAAAACAACCGAAGATTGCCTTCTATTTTAAATTGATGGCGATGCTCTCGGAGCCTGAATTGGCTCAAAACATTATTTGTTCAGGTTCTGATGAGGTTTTGGAAAAAGCAATGAATGATCAGCCTGTCCCTGAGAGCACTTGCGAATCGAACGCCCTCAATGAAACCCATGATTTTGCTCAACGCTGGCAAATCCGCTCGATTCCGACCATGGTTCTTCCAGACGGGCATATGTTGATGGGGGATCGCCCGGCAGAGGAGATCCTTGAGGATCTGTCGCGCTTTTTACCCAACGAGTAGACCGTGACACCAGCCTTGATTTCTGTCAGCCAATCTGTTACAAAGGCCAGCTAAGTCTGTTAGATTGCCGCGAAATTTTCAGTATATTTTTTTACAGGAGAAACGGACCATATGGGACTGATGACAGGAAAACGGGGAATTATTTTCGGTGTCGCCAATGAAATGAGTATCGCCTGGGGGATTGCCCAGCAACTCAGGGAACAGGGCGCCACGCTGGCGTTTACCTACCTCAATGAAGCCCTTGAAAAACGGGTACGCCCGCTGGCCGAAAGCCTGGATGCTGAGATGATTCTGCCCTGCAACGTCAGCAGCGATCAAGAGATTGAAGCCGTTTTTGACGAAGTGAAAAAACAATGGGGGACTCTGGACTTCGTTGTTCACGCGGTTGCCTATGCCGACCGCGAAGATCTCAAGCAGCCCTATAGCAAAACCAGCCGCGAGGGTTTTGCCCTGGCGATGGATATCAGTGCCTATTCCATGGTGGCGATCACCCGTTTTGCAGAGCCCCTGATGACCGAAGGCGGCAGTATTGTTACCATGACCTATCTGGGCTCGACCCGGGCGGTTCCCAATTACAATGTTATGGGTGTGGCGAAGGCGGCTTTGGAAGCCTCTGTTCGTTATCTTGCTGCCGAACTGGGTGAGAAAGGGATTCGCGTCAACGCCATTTCCGCTGGTCCGATCCGCACGCTGGCGGCTTCCGGTATTGCCAATTTCCGTTCCAAAATCAAGCTGATGGACGATCATGCTCCGTTGCGTCGCACGGTGACTCAGGAGGAAGTCGGTAAAACGGCCGTTTACTTCCTGTCTGATCTCAGTAGTGGTGTGACCGGTGAGGTGCACCTGGTGGATGCTGGCTTCAACTTTGTTGTCAGTGCTTAAGCCAGCTCTCATGCTGAACAATGTTCAAGATGTTTCTAAAAAAGGGCCCCGATGGGCCCTTTTTGTGTAAAGGACAGTGGTGGACGTTCTCGGTCAGATTTCCGGACTCAAAGCTGCCCAGATCAATGCTCTGGAGCGTATTTACCGACGTCGGATGCGGCCCGAAGAGGTGGTGTCAGCGGAATTGGCCCGTTTTATGTGCGGCCTGTCCCATGAAATTCGCCGCCAGATCGGTGTGCTGATTGACCGCTCCGGTGTCGTCAAATATGTCATGGTGGGTGATGATCGTGAGATTATGCTGCCCGACCTGTCAGATTATGCCCTGGGGCGTAGTGGACTGCGCGGACTGCGCTGTGTCCATACCCACCTGAAAAATGAATTCCTTTCTGAAGACGATTTGACTGACCTGGCTCTCCTGCGCCTTGACATGATGGTTGCCCTCGGTGTCAATCCACGTGGATTTCCCGCTTCTGTCTATTATGCGCATCTCTTGCCGGAAAATCCTGCCCAGCAGCAGGTCGAGCAGTTGGAGTTGCGCAGTTTCGAGCAACTTAATCTGGATCTGTCGGCGTTTTTACGTTCTCTGGAAAATGAGCTGGAGCGGACCGTTGACAGTGGGCAGGTGGATCTGTCTGATCCGCGTGAGCGGGCGATTCTGATTTCCGTCAGTCAGGCACCCCGCCGGGAAATTGAGGATTCGCTGTGTGAATTACAGGAACTGGCACGGACAGCGGATGTCTTGGTGCTGGACCAGGTGATTCAGCGTCCTCAGCGTCTCAATCCCCGTTATCTGATGGGGGAGGGCAAGATCAAGGATGTGGTGATTCGGGCGTTGCAACAGCGTGCGACGATGCTGGTTTTCGATCAGGATCTCAGCCCGACGCAGGTACGCTCCATTGCGGCATTGACGGATTTGAAGGTCATTGATCGCTCCCAAGTGATTCTCGATATCTTTGCCCGCCGTGCCCATACTCTGGATGGCAAAGTCCAGGTGGAATTGGCTCAGCTTAAATACATTTTGCCGCGGCTGATGGGCAAAGGCACGGCCCTGTCGCGTCTGATGGGGGGTATCGGCGGGCGTGGTCCCGGTGAAACCAAGCTGGAGATCGACCGCCGCCGCATTCGAGATCGCATCAGTCGACTGGAAAAACGTCTCAAAGAGATGGCTAAGGGACGTCTGCAGCGACGTAGCAAACGGATGCGTTCCGAGGTGCCGATTATCTCTATTGTCGGCTATACCAATGCCGGTAAATCCACCTTACTCAATGCTTTGACCCAGAGTGAGGTGTTTACCGAGGATCTGCTGTTTGCCACGCTGGATACGTCAACGCGCCGGTTGCGTTTTCCTCTCGAGCGTGAGGTGATCATTACTGATACCGTCGGGTTTATTCGCCAATTGCCCGAGAGTCTGATGGGCGCGTTCAAGTCAACCCTGGAAGAGCTCTCTGATGCTGACCTGTTAATGCATGTGGTTGATGTTTCCAATCCCCGCTTTGAAGAACAGATTCGCGCCGTTGACCATATTCTGGCAGACCTGGATTTGGGACAGATACCGAGCCTGCTGGTGTTTAACAAGATTGATCAAATTGATGCCGAGGAATGTGCGCAGTTATGCCGTCGCTTCGATGCCATTGCCGTCTGCGCCCGTGAACGTAAAACCTTTACGACGTTGTTGGAGGCGTTAGAGCAGCGTTTCTGGCCCTTGGAAGCTATGGCCGAGAAGCTTGACAGTGAATGACTTTTTCTATAGCCTTGGCCCGAGTTTGTCGGGAGAAATCAAGGTGTTGTCACTTGATTGCAGGTGTGAGAGGTAACTTTTTTCAGATGATTCGCTGGTGTTCAATAGTCTGTTGTGCCGTGTTGGCCGGTTGCGTTGCGTCGCCTTCCACAGAGGTTGCGACGATCCGATTGCACAATGAATCGGCACTCCCCATGACGGTTCAGGACGGTGATGAATCATCCGGCTGTGTCGTTATAACGGAGGAGACACAAACACACAGCGGTGATGAAACCTCAGCTGACGAAGCGCTTCTGACTGCCAATCTCACCCCTCCGGAAGATTTAGGGGTCGTTCTTGAACCCGAGCCTCTGTTCGACTTTCCCGTCGTGGAAAATGACAAGGTGCGCTATCTGGTTGACTATTACACCGGACCGGGGCGGCGGACATTTACTCGCTGGTTGCAACGTTCCAGTCGCTATCTGCCGATGATGCGCGACGTCTTCAAGCGCGAAGGGCTTCCTCAGGATCTGGCAACTCTGGCCATGGTCGAATCCGGCTTCAATAGCAATGCCCACAGTTGGGCCAACGCTGTCGGTCATTGGCAGTTTATTGAGTCGACCGGACAGATGTATGGTCTGGAAAATACCTGGTGGCGTGATGAACGTCGCGACATGGAAAAGGCCACTTTGGCAGCTGCGCGTTATCTTAAAGACCTGTACCAGCGTTTTGACGGTAACTGGTATCTTGCTGTCGCTTCCTACAATGCCGGACCGGGGAAAATCTCCCGCGCGGTCAAAAAATATCACACCACAGATTTCTGGGAGCTCAGCAAGGGCTCCTATCTTAAAGACGAAACCAAAAATTACGTGCCCAAGCTTCTGGCTGCGCTGTTGATCAGCAAGCAGCCGGTGAAATACGGTTTTTGTGATCTGGACTATGAAGCACCCCTGGTTTTTGACACGGTAACCGTGTCCGAAGCCACAGATCTCGAAGTGATTTCAGAGCTGACCGGGGCCACATACGATGATCTCAAACGGCTTAATCCTGAACTCAAACGCTGGTGTACCCCTCCCGGAGAAACTCATTATACCCTGCGTGTTCCTGGCGGATGTGCTGAGGGCTTTTCCGAAAAGTATGCGGCGATTCCTTCTTCGGAGCGCGCCCGCTATAAGCGCCATCAGATTAAGTCCGGAGATACTCTGCTCAAACTGGCGCAAACCTATCATATCCGAGTCGAGGATATTACCAGCTTGAATAAAATCAGTAATCCTCGCGCCTTACGGATCGGTCAAAATCTGATTTTGCCGTTGCATCGCGACTACAGTAATCGTCCCTTGGCGGAGCTCGAAGATGATTATCTGCGTTCTAAGCGGCGTCATTATACGGTGCGCTCGGGCGACAGTTTGTGGAGTATCGCCAAAAAATGCAATGTGACGGAAAAACAGTTGCGGGTGTGGAATCGCCTGGGCTGGAGTAATGTCATTCGTCCGGGGCAGAAGTTGCTGGTGTCGGCACCATCCTCCTCCGTCGCGTCGCGGAGCGGGAAAACCGTCCGAAAAGTGGTCTACCAGGTGCGCTCCGGCGATACGTTGTGGGGGATTGGTCGCCAGTTCTCGGTGCAGGCCCGCGACATTCGCCAATGGAATGATCTGGATGAAAATCATATCCTGCAACCGGGCGATGAATTGACCTTGCTGGTGCAGGGTGATCGTCGTTCCTGAGTCACTGTCGAATGCTTTGACTTTTTCAGTGCCGGTTGCTAGACTCGCGCGACGAAAATCAAGGACAGATGATCCTTGAAAACCCCGGATGTATTTTCAACATCCTGCTAGTGCTTTTTCGATGTCACTATGAAAGGTGTAACACTTCATGTTGAACTTCCTTATTGCATTTGTTTTTGGAACTCTGGCCGTGGTTCCTCTGAATATCGTTTATCAGCTGCAGCTGATCTATTGTGGCCTTATTTCCATGGTGTTGTTTGCCGTGGTTTACCTGTTGCTGGCGCGGCGGACCATGAATAAGGTCATGGCACTGATGCAGACGGCTCAGCGTGATGTCCAGGCGAATCGTTTTGAAAAGGCGATTGCGACGCTGCATGAAGGCTTCAAATATGCGCCGTGGCAGTTCTACGTCAAGGGCCAGATTAATGCCCAGATCGGCACGTTGCTTTATCTGAAAAAAGACTTTGCCAAAGCCATGCCCTATCTTGAAAAATCCTTTGTCAAACACTGGGTTGCCATGGGGATGCTGGCTGTCAGTTATATGAAGCGCAACAAGCCGGAAAAGATGGCGGAAACGTTTGAGAAGGCGACGACCGCCACGCGAAAAGAACCGTTTATCTGGAACCTGTATGCCTATTGTCAGGATAAGATCGGCCAGCGTGAAAAAGCGATTGCCACCTTGCAAAAAGGGATCAAGAAAACCGGTGGTGATGAGCGTCTTGAGGCGTCCATTACTGCGTTGGAGCAGGGCAAACGTATGAAGATGGAGGATTATGGTGACATTTGGTACCAGTTCCATCTGGAAAAAACCGGTGCCATCATCAAGAAGCAAACCAAAGCAGCACAGGGGCGGCGCAAAATGCCGCGCGTCTGATATGGCCAAGAAAAACAAAGACGAGCAAAACACGTTTAAAAATAACCCCTTCAAATCTGTGAAGGGGTTTTGTGTTTCCGAACCGAAAAAAAAACCGCAAAAACCCGTGAAGAAGCCGGTTGAGACACCTTGTGACGATGCTGATATTGACTTTGCATCAGCGATGGAACGGCTTGGTGTGGAGGGGCTACCCTCCCAGGGACTTATGGCTGAGCGCCCTGTGGAAGATGCCTTTTTAGACGATGAGGACGCTTCTGTCATCGTTGACGATATGGACGATGAGAGCCTTTTTCTCGCCAGCATGGGCGAGATCGACACGGTGTTCAGAGATGAATTTCCTGACGATGAGGACGACACGCCTCGTGCGGAACCACGCCGTATGAAACAACTGAGACAAGGTAAGCTCCGTCCTCAGGATACACTCGATTTGCATGGCTGCTATCGCGATGAAGCGCGCAAAAAAGTGCGTCTGTTTCTCAAGCATCGTTTTGATCAGGGGATGCAGACGGTGTTGATTATTACCGGTCGCGGCAAACGTTCTCCCGGTGGAGAATCTGTTTTACGCCAGGATGTTGAGCGCTATCTGACAACCCAAGCTCAGGCGTGGGTGGCTGAATGGGGCCGGGCGCCAAAGCAACATGGGGGCGAAGGTGCGCTGGTGGTTTTTTTACGCCAGAAAAAATAGCGTGTTTATCGGGGCGTCACTTTCAACAGACGCCCCTTTTTATTGTCGGTGAGAAGATAAACGGCACCGTCAGGTCCTGTGACGACATCGCGAATCCGTTCATTGAGTTCTGAAAAAAGGGTTTCGACATCGTGAGCGCTTTTGCCGTTGAAAACAACACGGTGGACGCTGCGTCCTGCCAGAGCGCCAACCAGTAGATTTCCTTTCCATGCCGGAAAAAGTGCTCCAGAATAACGTGTCATGCCTGACGGAGCAATGGAAGGCGTCCAATGAAGCAGAGGCTGTTCCATACCAGGTCGTTGAGTGAATGGAGAGATGATTGCCCCCGAATAATCAACACCGTAAGTGATGGCCGGCCAGCCATAGTTTTTACCCGGCTGAATGATGTTAATTTCATCTCCACCTTTCGGCCCATGTTCATGGGCGATCAACTGCTGACTGTGTGGATCAAAAATCAGTCCCTGAACATTACGGTGTCCGTAACTGTAAATCTCTGGCTGAGCTTCTTTTTGACCGACAAATGGGTTGTCAGTCGGAATGGTTCCGTCTGGATGAATACGAACGATCGTACCAAGATGGTTGGACAACACCTGTGCTTGCTCTCGATAGGAATAACCCTCACCAAGGCTGATAATCAGCGTGCCATCGGGCAGCCAGGCCATTCGCCCTCCATAATGTGCTTTACCTTTTTTGTCCGGCCAGCAGCGAAAGATTTCAGTCACCTGATCAAGCCTGTTGTTTGTGAGTTTCGCCCGTGAGACGGTCAGCCGGTTGGCATTGATCGTACCGCTGGCGTAGGCGAGAAAAATTGTCTGATCGGTCGCGAACTCGGGTGATAGGCTGACCGCAAATAAACCGGCCTGACCAGCTGTAAAGACTTTGGGAACGCCAAGTAAGGGGGCGGAGGTTTGGTGATTTTTGGCAGACCATAATCGTAACCGTCCGGGGCGTTCCGTAATCAGGGCATCTCCATTGGGCAGAAATGCCATAGACCAGGGATGAACCAAGCCGCTGGCAGCTGTTTCCACGTGGTATGTCGATTTTGTTGCAAGGGCTGCCTGGGGGAAACATAAAGAACTCAAGGTGGCCAACAGCACGACAAGGAAATGCTTCGCTGAGATGACTGATGTGGCGCGAGTCGATGCCTTGTCCTGAGCGATGGACTGTCTTTTATCCGTCACGGCTATCTGCTTCTGAATCGTATAATCAAGGGACATGGGCCTCTCCGGCAGAAGTTGATCTTAATCACCTTTATAGCCTATCGATTTTCAGGTGACATGCAAGCGATAGGGAGGAGTCGCGAACCTTCATGGTCAACGCTTGATGCCAACCCGGAAATCTTCAGGCAAAAGTTTTGTCGTGCTATCCAGTGAGTGAAATGTGTGCGTTTTAACGTTTTTCAGATTTTCTTGCAGAAAAAGACAAATAATCCTCAGTGCTGCCAGAGGATCATGTTATATAAGGCGTTTCATGGGTTTAGGCTTTTTTTCAAAAAGAGTCGTTTACATCATGAGTTAGCTGATAAAATTCAAAGATCAATGTGACAATAACCAGCAGGAGATGTTCATGCCACAACAACGTGTCTATGTCATTGGCCATATGAATCCGGATACCGATTCGGTGTGCAGTGCCATTGCCTATTCCCGTCTGAGAGCGGCGCAGGGCTTGGATGGTGTCCAACCGGCGCGCGCGGGAAATATCAATCGCCAGACGGAGTTTATTCTCGAAGAACTCGCCGTGCATCAACCGGAACTGTTGCTTGATGTGTCGCCGCGTATTCGCGATATCATTGGTGGTCAGCAACCGGTGACCATTCCAGCGACGGCACCGTTATCACGGGCGCTGGAGTTGTTTCATCTGCACAATGTTCGTATTCTGCCTGTTGTTGATGATGCGCGTTGTCCGCAGGGGATTCTTTATCTGAAAAAAGTCTCTGAACGCTTTCTGGTGCCGAGTCAGGAAAAAGAGTTAAGACGTGTTTCAGCTTCGCCGCGTTCGATCTGCCAGTGTTTGAAAGCGACAGCGCTTAATGAAGCGGATTTTGATTCTCTTGAAGAGCTCAATCTGTTTGTTGCCGCCATGTCGGAACCCACTTTTGCTGAAAAAATGGCCGATCAGGACATGCGCAAGATGATACTGATAGCCGGAGACCGTATCGATATCTTGCGTATTGCTGTTGAGCGTGGAGTGCGTGTTCTGGTGGTGGTGGCAGATCTGGATATCCCGGCAGATGTTTTGGAACTGGGGCGGCAAAATAATGTGACGATTCTTTCCACCTCATTCGACAGTGCCACCAGTACCTGGCTGACCCGATTGGCTACGCCGGTTGAATTGCTGGCTGAAAAAGATTTTATTACGCTGCGTGGTCAGGATCGTGTTGATGAACTGCGCGTCAGTCTGACGCACAGTGTTGTTCCAGGGGTCGTTATCGTCAATGACCATGGTCAGGTTGAGGCTGTCGCGACCAAGAGTCATTTACTGCGTTCTTCGGATGTAAAACTGATTCTTGTCGATCACAATGAATTGTCACAGGCGGTCGCCGGTGCCGATAAGGTGGAGATTCTTGAAGTCGTCGATCATCACCGGCTCGGTAGTTTTCAAACCGATAAACCGATCCGTTTTATCAATCAGCCGGTCGGCAGTACCTGTACCCTGGTGGCGACACTGTATCAGAACGCCGGTATTACGCCTGATCCGGCGACGGCTGGCTTGATGTTGTCAGGACTGCTTTCAGATACCGTCGTCATGAAATCGCCGACAACGACGGAAGTGGACCGGGAAATTGCCGAATGGCTGGGACAGTTGTCAGGTCTTGATCCACAAGAATATGGCCGCCGCATTTTTGCTTCGAGCAGTGCGATGAGTGCCTATGACTCCCTCGAAAAGGTCATTACCACGGATTTCAAAGTCTTTAACGCGACCAGCTGTCAGTTCGGGATCGGACAGGTCGAGGTGGTCAGTTTTCACGAATTCCACGGCCTTAAAGAGGAGCTTCGTGCAAAATTGGAGGAGATCCGTGAAAAGCGCGATCTCGGCATGGCTGGTTTGCTGGTGACGGATATTGTTGCCGGAAACAGCGAGTTGCTTGTTGCTGGTGATCGCCAGTTGGCGTTTATGATCGGTTATCCGCAACTGGACGATGACTTGTTTGAACTCAGAGGCGTTCTGTCACGCAAAAAACAGCTGATTCCCCATCTGCTGCGGGTTCTTGGAGCGACTTCCTGATGAGAGATTAAAAAAAACCCCGTGAAGGAGGGGCATCACGGGGTAAAAAGCTTTGGTTGACCCAAAGCAACATGGCGTTAAACTAGCTGAAAATTAAGGAGAATACAACTTAAAATTTAAACACCTTCTTTCATTAGTCCATGGGCGGGCGTTCATCTGTTGATGGTGTTTACCTGCGGATTGCCATGAAGAGATCTGGTGGAGATTTAAGTCTTGACAGTTTGTTGCTAGGTTCTTAAGGTGGCATCGCTATATGGTTCAGGTGCTTTTATGTCTTGATGTCGCTTGTGGTTGATCGCGACTGGACTGAAGTTTAAAAGGGAATCCCGTGAAATTCGGGAGTGGGCCCGCCGCTGTAACCAGGGACGTTCAACACAATTGGCCACTGACTTGCCAGGTCGGGAAGGCGTGTTGAAACGGAAGATCTGGAAGCCAGAAGACCTGCCTGAATCAAAAATGTTTCAATTTTCGGGGCGAAGATTGGGATGTGTCAGACTTTCGGGAGATATGGGATAACCCCGGATCGATTTTTGTATCGGTTCGGGGTTTTTTGCGCTCCGGACACAAACCTGTAGGAGGTATGGATGAAGAAAGGGCTTGTGCTGGGCGTTATGCTCGCTCTCTGGGCACAATTCGGCTGGGCTGAGTTGGCGACGCAATCGTTGGACGATGTTGTTGTCACGGCGACTCGTACCACGGGTAATCTGGCCATGGTTGGTGGTACGTCTGTCGAAGTGATTACTGCTGAAGACATCGAGGCACGTCATCTGACAACCGTAACGGAAGTTCTGCAGACCGTTCCAGGCTTGCAGTTATCCAACAATGGCGGTATGGGAGCTCCGAGTAAGGTGTTTATTCGTGGCGCCGATTCTAAAAATACCTTGCTGCTGATTGATGGTATTGCTGCCAATGACCCGACGGACGTTAATCGTGGCGCTGATTTTTCCAATATTCTGTTGGAAAACGTCGAACGGATTGAAATTGTCAAAGGTCCGATGAGTGTTCTTTACGGCAGTAATGCAACAGCCGGAGTGATCAATATTATTACCCGCTCCGGATCACAGGGACTTCATGGTTATGCGGGGGTGGAAGCCGGAACCTATAACACCAAGACCTTTACTGGTGGGCTTAACGGTTCTCTGGGGAAAAGTGATTTTTCCTTGGCGGTTTCGCGCCTGACCTCCCAAGGGTATTCCATTGCCAATGCGGATAACAGCGATATCCCCCATAATGGAAACACATCGGAAGATGATGCCTGGGAAAATACCACGTTCAGTGGCAAGTTAAACGCTCCGTTGTGTTCCTCTGCGACGCTGTCGGCTGTTGTGCGTTATGCCGACGCTGAAATGGATCTGGATGACTGGGGCAGCGGCTACGCTGGTGATCGGTTTGATTACGATTATATGACGTGGGGCTATGTGGCGAATCCTGCGGGGACGAAAGAGAATTCCCTTGAAACCCGACGTCTGTTTACACGATTGAATCTCCATGCATTATTGTTTGACGATAAGGTGATCTCTGATCTCGATTACAAGTTCAGCCGCCAGGAACGCGATGCCTACGATAATGATGGCAACGATTCCTATGATTATCTTGGCAAAACAGATGACTGGAGCTGGCAGGGAACCTGGTTCATGATGCCGGAAAATCGTTTGACCTTCGGGCTTGGATATCTCTTGGAAAGCTCGGAAAGCTCCTCTACTGATGAAGAAGACGCGGAGACGGTCAGTCTCTGGCTGCAGGATCAATATACCATTGGCGGTCTCGATCTGATTGCCGGTCTACGCTATGATGACCATGACCGGTTTGGAGGGAAAACCACCTGGCGTTTTGCACCGGCGTATCGCATTGATGCCAGCGGAACAACTGTTCGTGGTAGTTATGCCACAGGGTTCAGAACGCCTTCATTGTATGAATTGTATTCTTCCTATGGGGACAAAAATCTTGATCCTGAAAAAAGTCGCTCGTGGGAAGTTGGTGTCGATCAAGAGCTGTTTGGTGATTTGATTGTTGCCAGCGTTACCTGGTTTAAAACCACTTTCGAAGATCGTATTGACTGGGATTACACGCGCGTTGTTCCCGGCATGTCCTGGCCGGGGGGGTATGCGCAGTTAGATGGCGAAAGCAAAACCGAAGGGGTAGAAGTTTCACTTCATCTGTTTGCAGAGAAAACGTTCAGTTGTCGCCTGGATTACACCTATAACGATACAGAAGATCCCGATGGCGCTCGTATGACGCGTCGACCATTGCATAAAGTCCACGCTGGGATGCGTTATACACTCGGGGCTTTGCGTTGCAATGTTGACGGCTACTGGGTCGATGAGCGCGAGGCCATCAGTAGTGCCATGGATGAAAACGGCAATGTCGTTGATGTTCTTGATGCGTATGTTCTGGTGAATGTCTCAGCAGATTATGAGGTGAATGACACTCTGAGTCTTTACGCCCGAATTGATAATCTGTTTGACGAACATTACGAAGAAGCCTGGAGTTATGCGACCGCCGGGCAATCTTTTTATCTGGGCGGCAAGGTCCGATTTTAACATCTGACAATGTCCCCCTTATGAGCATGAAAAAAGCCGCTTCGTTAAGAAGCGGCTTTTTTGTGTTTTGAGAGGTATTTTATTCCGGGCGTTTGACGAGAACTTCAAATTCCCCACTCTTCGGATTGTAGCTTAACAATGCACCGGTCTGGATATCGATATACCAGGCTTGCAAGGACAGGGTGCCTGCTTCAACGCGCTTGAGGATCTGCGGAAAGGTTAACAGATTTTCCAGAGAGAGCAGAATAGAAGCCTGTTCACAAGCGCGAGTTTGAATTTCTTTAGGTTTGTCAGCCAGTTCCTTGAGGACGGTGTCTTTGGCGGGTTGGGCCAGGCTGACCCATTTGTCGATGAACTCATTGTCGCCGTCATCACATCCCCCTGATTTTTCCATCAAGCTTTGGATGCCGCCACATTGGGAATGCCCCATGACCAAGATATGTTCGACATTGAGAAAACACACCGCATATTCAACTGCTGCGGAGACCCCGTGATAGTGCGCATCAGGCTGGTAGGGTGGGACGAGGTTAGCAACATTGCGGATAACAAACAGATCGCCGGGATCACAATCCGTTAATAGGGAAGGATCAACGCGTGAATCGCAGCAGGCGATGGCAAGAATTTTTGGATGCTGGGCTTTTTTAAGCTGATCAAATAATCGCGTGTCTTCACTAAAAAAGTTTTCCTGAAAGCGGCGAAATCCGCTGACAAGAGCCGTCAGATCCTTCATGTCGACCTTTCCATGGAGTTTTTGTTTGTAGATGAAATTATTGATTAAATCGGAAAATTTACAAGATAACAATGCCCTGATATGCATTAATTTGCAAGCAGATTATGAGTCTTTGAATCGTCTAATTATATGAAATATCGGCATTTCTTTGTGATTTGTTCTGTTTTAAATGAGTATACAACGTGCTAATGTAACGTTGTGTTTCACATGTGAACCCGGTCCGTGTGGGATGATTTTACCTCATGAACCCTTTTTTGGGGGACATTATTTACCACACAGCGCATGGTCTGTCTGCCACCATACCATGCGTTGTCCTGTTTGGCCGGGTTAAACAAACGTGACAAATTTTAGGAGAAGGGGACGACGTTGTGCGCCATTTGATCACTTGGGGGTTGTGTACTCTTGTCTTGTTCTGTGCTCTTCCGGCCTGGGCTGAAACAGCAAACGATCCGGAGACCCTGCCGGATATCACCGTCATTGATACCTCTTCCGTGACTACTCCCGGCCAGACGGTTCTTTCAGCGGAGACCCTACAGGCTCTTCCGCAGGGCGATGGTGCCATCACCAACTTGCTGAAAGTTCTTCCCGGTATTCAGTTCAGTGAAACCGATAATTCGTCACTGACGGGCGGCGAGATCCTTCCATCTGAAATCTCTATTTCCGGTGGCCGGGTTTACGATAACAGTTTTCTGATTGACGGATTGGGGAACAACAGTCTGTTGGATCCAACATCAGATAATCCGGCGAGCTCTACGGATGTACCGGGACATTCCCAGCAGCTGTTTCTCGATTCCTCCCTTGTTGATTCGATCACGGTGTATCGTAGTAATATTTCTGCGCGTTACAGTGGTTTCACCGGTGGTGTCATTGACGTTGAAACCCGTGATCCCAGTGAAACTTTCGGTGGTGAAGTGTCCCTGCGTTCAACGCGCTCTGAATGGACCAGCTTCCATGTTGACCCGGAATATGAGGAGGATTTTTATTCTTCTAAAGAAGCCGATATGCAGCCGAAATTCCGTAAATATTACGGTAATGCCAGTGTTGATGTCCCTCTTAACGAGAAAATGGGCTTGCTCTTAGCCTATTCCAAAAGTTATTCGCAAATTCCTTTATACAACTTTGATGAAGAGCATAGCCAACATCGTGTTTTAGAAAATTACTTTGCCAAATATGTTTATACCCCCAGTGATGATACAACACTGCGGGTCACTTTCATTTCAACGCCTTATGAAGGACGCTATTTTCTGGATGATGTTAAAAACAGCGATTACAGCATTGATGGCGGTGGCTGGTCGCTTAGCTCAAGTCTTGAGCATGATTTTTCTTTAGCAAATGTTGAATTTCTGGCGGGTTATGTAGCGAATGAAAACAGCCGTAGTGCTCCAGATAACTACTTTAATTACAAAGTAACACCTTCTGCCGATTGGGGCGAAAAGGTGAGTCAAGAAGGGAACTTTGGAGATATCGAAACAGACGAAGATTTGTTGTCTTTAGCCTGCCATGCGACTTGGACTCCTTTTACTCTCTGGGGCGTGAAACACGAATGGATCAGTGGTGTCACTTTTGAGCGTACGAAAGCAGATTATCAGCGTAGCTATTCGACGAACAGTGGATGGAAAACAAGTGATATTGTGATCGATGAAGAAAATGATCCGTTTTGTATCCCCGGAGAACAATACGCCTATAATTTGATCGTTTATCCTGAGGATGATGCGGATGCCGAAATCAGTTCTGTGGATATTTATCTCGAAGATACTTTAAGTTGGTGGAGACTGGCATTTCGTCCCGGGATTCATATCAGTTACAACGATTTGATGAAAAATACCGACTATGCCGGTCGAGCGGCTCTTTTTTATGATGTTTTTGCCGATGGAACAACGATTTTCAGCGCGGGGACCAGTCGTTATTATGGCAAGACCTTTTTAGCTTATGCCCTCAATGAAGAAAAAGCTCAGTATGAACGATTGACACGAAGCCTCAATGCTGATGGTACATTGACGGAGTGGTCTCTGAATCCACGTTCATCATTTAGCGCAAGTCGGTTGAGCGATCTAGAGACTCCCTATGTCGATGAGTGGAGTATCGGCCTTGAACAGGATTTGTTCGGCGGGCGTTTCACCATATGCTATATCGACCGTAATGGCGAAGACCAACTAACGCGCAAGGTTTTGGATAAGGATGAATATGGCTATATGTATTCGGAATGGACGAATCTTGGGGAAAGTCGCCACAAGGAAGTGACTGCTAGCTGGTCGTGTGATTGGGAAAACCAGTCTCTATTGATCGATGGTACGTGGCAGGATAGTGAAAGCAGTAACGAAGATTATAATGATTTGTTGGAGCTGGAGGATTTTGACGATCAAGTCTGGTATCAAGATCATCTTGTTTATCGGCTTGATTTACCCCGTTCGGATTATAACCGCGAATGGAGTGCCAACCTGTTGTACGAAATTACGTTAGGTTATGGCCTGTCTTTTACCAATGTAACGCGCTATCGCAGCGGCTATGAAGGTATCGTTGACAGTGGTGAGAATTATGTCCTTGAAGACGGTACTAAAGTCGATATCTATGAAAAGCGGGATTTTTCCAGTTCGACTGTCTTCGACTGGAAACTGGAGTGGTCCTATGCTGTTTCGGAATTGCAAGAGTTGACCGTAACCTGTGATGTTTACAATGTCTTCAATCGAAAAGTTTATACCGGAACAAGCGGAGAATATAAGCTGGGCAGGCAGTTATGGGTTGGGCTCTCTTATACGTTTTGATGCCTAACCTGTTAGTTTTATTCTTTGATGGAAAGTCAGATGCCACCAGATTGTTCTGAATGCAGTTGTTTGTTCGCACTGCTTGTGTTCAGAGTCCAGCCGGATTTTCGTGTATAGCTCAGTGTCCTTTTAATGCTTTTTGTCGTATTGACATCTGACAAGAAAAGATCAAAGTCGCCTTCCGCGTCCGGTCGCGGCAAATGAAAGTTAAGCATACAGTCCTTGATTCGATCTTTGTCGAGATGTCTCGGTACTTGAGATATGTGCAGATTCCCGATCAGGTCCAGTGTGTAAATCCGCTTTTTTTCAACAAAGAATTTTTCAATCTCCGGTAATGAACAGAGCTCTTTTAAAAAATGGGGATCTTTGATGTCCACAAGAGACATGCCACCCAGGGTGTGACTGACGTAAGCGAGATTGTCGACAACCTGGACTGTGCGGCAGTGTTCAGAAAGCTCTATGGAGTCGAGAATTCTCGGTGCTTCAGGAAGTGAAACATCAATAGAGATTAAGCCCTTGCTGCTGCCGAAAAACAGGGTGTTGTCTATTTTAAAGAGATCCGTTGTGTGATTGCTTTGGGTTAATCGCTCTGGATAATCGATCGCTCCAATGCGGGTTGGCGCAGAGGTTTTGTCTGCTTTGCGATAAACCGATAACCCGTTGGGATCTTTTGCGAGATAGATCACTTTATTGTCAAAAAGCAGACACCGGGCTATTTCATCAATGAAAAGTTCAGGTTTGTAGGGTTTGTGCTCTAAAGAGACCTGCAGGATCGGGCCATCTATTTGACAAATATAAAGCGTGCCTTCGTGAATCGCCAGTGAACGAACCGATGCGTCTAAAGGAAACAGGCCTTTTAACGCTTCATCATCATGGTGGTGTTCTAGATCTAGAGCATAAATGCCAAAGTTTTTGATGCAGAGATAAATCCGGTTGCCTTTACCGAGCATAGCAGTGACTTTACCGGGAAGGGCGAACGTTTTTTCAATAAGGTGCGTGGAGTTTGATGTGGTGGAATGCCCAATTTTGAGTTCATCTTCATCAATGATGACAATCATATCGTCTTTAATATAAAAAGGCGATTTTCGCTGGAACAGGTTTTTAACTGAAAGCGATGGATTGCTGTACTCTCCTGAAGAATTTAAATCAATGACGGATAAGCCGTAAGCGCCGCTGGCAATAAAACCATAATGTCCCTGAATATCCATAGCTCTGCAGGCCCGGCGAGCCGCATTGTAGGTTTTGATGTGGGAGAAGTTGTCAGAGAGATCATATTGGTAGATCCGCTGATAACGGCTGATGACGTAAAGCCTATCCTGATAGTCAAACAATCGCGTTACAGAAATACCGGAAATGACACTGTAGGGCTCTTGTGTCTGCAACGGTTGCGTTAAATCAATCACGTCAACATTGTCTGTCGTTCCGCATAGGAGTCGATGTCCGACGACCCGGTTGTGCCAAACTTTACCCTTATGGGAAAAGGCTTTAAGTTTTTTGGGTTGTTCTGGATTCGTAATGTCGATTACATAAGTGAGTCCCTGTTCCTCTTTGGGAATCCCGCCACTGATAAATGCCAGATGTCCTTTCCACGTGACCGAATGAAGGTAGCCGTCGAGATCTAAGTTAGAAAGAATTTTAGGGTTTTTCTTGTCCTGCAGATCAACAATATGCAGCCCTTTGGTGCCTGAAGCGATGAGTGCCAGTTGGTCCTTTATTGCGATGCACTGGGTGACGCCAGTAAGAGGCAGATGTGAAACAATTTCAGGATGTGATGGATCACTCAGGTCTGCCAGATAGATACCGTGAAGACTTGCGGAAATAACAGCGACGTTTCCAGAGAGCGCCAAAGACCAGACGCGTGTTTTTCCTGGGAAATCCAAAGAACTGATGGCATACGGATGTTCGGGGTCGTCGATGTTATAACCGATCAGGCCTTTAGTATGATTGGCCACCCAGGCGATTCCATTGACAATTTTAATGTCGAAGGCTTCTCCCCAGGTGAATTTTTTTGCGACGATGGATGCCTCTTCATTGATGGACGGTGCCAGTACCGCATCAACATATTGGTCTAAATGATTTCCTTTGATCTGCAGGGTCTTGTTGTCAGAGAGGAGCTTTACTGTATTGATCTGTGGCAGCGGTTGAGGTGAAAGCGCATTGATCCAGACGAGTAGACTTGCAAAGACAGTGCAATAGAGTCCAAAGAACAAAGAAAAAAAAACTCTTTTTCGTCCTCTTGCTGTCATCAGTCTACCTTCGGAAGCAGGTGTTTTTCGATCATGTCAAGAAGCTGTATTTGCCGGTAGGGTTTGCAGAGATAATCTGTCATACCAGCGTCTTTACAGCGTAGAACATCTTCTTCACCCGCGTGGGCCGTCAGGGCGATAATCGGTGTCGCTGTTTGTTGTCTGATACGTTGGGCAGCTTCATAGCCATCCATTAGAGGCATCTGGCAATCCATCAGAATCAGGGAGAAATTTTCTTTTTCTACTGCCTCAACCGCTTGCTGCCCATTCGAAACAATCGTCAGGTGATAATCCAGAGGGCGGACGATGAGTTGGACAAGGCGTTGGTTCACTTCGTTGTCTTCCGCCAGCAGGATGCGATATTGACCCTGCATATGGGATGTCGCAGGAGTTGTCTCTTTGTGTTGTGCTGCCTTGATGACGTTTGAAGACGCTTTAAGTGCGTGATACAAAAGGGTCGTCTGAACCGGTTTAGGGAGAAAGGTGTCAATACCGAGCTGGGTCATCTCCTGAGCATTGAACATTTGACTTCGCGGCCCGAGAAAGATCACTTTCGGTCGAACCGTCTGTGCTGTTTGGAGCGTCTTGGCCAATGAGATTGCTCCTCCCGGTAGCGCGCTATCCAGCAATAACAAGTCGACCTGCGTCCTGTCCTCATTTAATCGATGGTGTGTCATCGTTGCGTTGTCGCATAGCATCACATTGATGCCATGGGCTTCGAGATGTTCACGAAGCATCTGCTGCAGTTGCTGGTTGTCACTACTGATGATGGCGTTCTTTTGTCCTGACAAGGCCGTTTTGGGTACACGCGGTTCTTGAGTCGCCAGTTGTGTAAAGGGGATCGTGACGGTGAAGATTGAGCCCTGGTCGTCGTTGTCGCGAACAGCAATGGTTCCGTCCATTAAGCCGACAAGTTGTTTGACGATGGCCAGGCCCAATCCTGTACCACCATATTTACGGCTGGTGGAGCTGTCTGCCTGGGTAAAGGCCGTAAAGATATTCTTTTTCGCCTCTTCATCGAGGCCGATGCCGGTATCTTTGACCGACACGGTTAGTGTGCCGGATCTTTCATTTTTCGACAGCCAATTCATATCGACAACGATGTGACCCTCTTCCGTAAATTTAATGGCGTTGGACAACAGGTTGAGAATAATTTGTCGTAAACGACCGGCATCACCGGTCAGTGCCGAAGGAACCGTTGTGTGTGTCACCGTCGTGAGTTCAAGCCCTTTCTTGAATGCGTTATCGGCCAACAGCTCTACCGCCTGATCCAACGTCTCAATGGGATTGAACTGATAAAGATCCAATTCCAGTTTTCCTGCTTCGATTTTTGAAATATCAAGCAGGTCGTTCAAAATGGCCTGAAGTGATTCTCCTGAGCTGTAAATGGTTCGCACAAGTTCGGCTTCCTGCTCGCCGAGATCACGCCCCATCAACTGCTCGGCCATACCGAGAACGCCGATCATTGGCGTGCGAATTTCATGGCTCATATTGGCCAGAAAACGGGATTTGGCGGCGCTTGCCTCTTGCGCTGCGATTTTAGCTTCATCCAGCTCCTGTATCGTGCCATGTAATTCGTCATTGGTTTGCTGCAGATCTTTGGTGCGCTCACGGACTTGTTCTTCAAGGTCGTGGCTGTATTGTTGCAGGGCATTCTCGCGTTTTTCTATCTGTTTGAGCATATGACAAAATCCGGCGAGAAGTGTTTTGATTTCGATGATATCACTGTTTATGTCCGGCATCCTCTGGCACGAATAATTCTGTTCTGCAGAAACTTCGTTCATGCGATCCACCAGTTGATGCAATGGGTGGGTGATCAATCGTTTCAGGCGCGTCGTCAGAAGATAGGCAATGCCGAGTGTAGCTGCCAGCATGCCCAGAGCTGCGATGGCAAACAGCAACAGGTTGCGGATAATCAGGTTCTGACTCATCTGTAGATAAACACAGCCAATGTAATCTCCCTCGTGAAAAATCGGTGAGTAGATCGTCAGGTAGCGCAGATCAAAAAAATGTTTCATCTCTGCGCTGTTCTCGACCATCTTAATCCGTTCGATTTTAAACGGGCTGTTTTTAAGCTCCTCAGCCAGACTGCTTTCTTTTTTGTTGCGGTATTGGGTGACCACTTTATTATCGCGATCAAACAGATACGCCAATTGAATGGATGGTTCAAGTTCGAGGCTGTTAATGATACGTTCCGCGAGATAACTTTTACGTAATGCCAGGGCCTCTTTACTGTTGTCACCGATAATGCGCGCCATGGTTGACAATTTATCCACCATGCTGTCCTGAAATGTCGTGCCCTGAATATAAACGGAGGCCGCCAGGGACAGCAACAGTACAATTGTGCTGGTCAACATGACGATGGTGGTAATTTTTTGACCGATATTTGTTGTCGCGGTGTGGGGCATGAATCGCCTTGAAATGAACGGGTCGTGAGATTGCGTTTGCTTATGGACCTGCTGTCCCGATATCCTGCGTCATGCAGGGTGGCATAAACCGAAATATTTAAGTTTGATTAATTGTTTTTTAATACTAGGATTCCCTCCTGTTAAGGTCAATAGCAAAAGACGAAAAGATCATATTTATCAATCTGTCCAAAGGCCTAAGGGGACTAGTCGCTCACCTCTGATTTGAGGTTTTTTTTCTGTCCGATGACTGGCCAGCCCCTGAACAGGGATGCTTTGTTCCGCACGGACAAATTACGAGGTTGTTGATTCATTATGAATGTCATTGATGTCACTGAACTGGAAAAACATTATGGTGCTCGAACCATTTTTACCGAGGTGACTTTTGCCGTCGATGAAACGGAAAAAGTCGGCTTAATCGGTCGTAACGGCTGTGGCAAATCGACACTGTTACGTATTCTCGAAGGGCTGGATGATGCTGATGGCGGCGCAATCAGCCGTAAAAAAGGCTCTACTGTGGTTTATCTGCCACAGCAACCGGTCTTTGAAGACGCCCTGACGGCCCATCAGGTTCTCTCCCGTTCCCTGACCGCCGTTTATGAAAGACGTCAACGTTACGATCAGGTGTTGTCTTTATTGGAACAGGCCAGCCCACAGGAGATGGACGCGTTATTGGCAGAACAACAGGTGTTGCAGGAGTGGTTTGATCACCATCAATGCTGGAATGTGGATCATCGTATCGGTGATGTGTGCAACCGGCTTGGCGTGACCCATTTGGACCAGCCGGTCGCTCAGATGTCCGGCGGACAGCAGAAGCGTGTTGCCTTGGCCGGTGTGCTTTTGCAACAGCCTGATCTTTTGCTTCTTGATGAACCGACCAACCATCTTGATGCCGTCAGCATTCAATGGTTGGAAGAAGAGCTGTTGCGCTATCCCGGTGCGGTTATGCTGGTGACTCATGATCGTTATTTTCTCGATCGTGTGGCAACGCGCATGTTTGAACTCGATGAAGGGAAATTTCAGGTATTTACCGGAAACTACAGCCTTTATCTACAACAAAAACAACAACAATATGATGAAGCGCAGGGCCAGCAAAGTCGCCTGCTCAATCTGTTGCGGCGTGAGGAGGCCTGGTTGCATCGTGGCGCCAAAGCTCGAACAACCAAGCAGAAAGCCCGCATTGATCGGGTGGATAAACTGCGTGAACAGAAACAGGGGCCGCGACGTGGTGACGTCAGTCTGCAATTCAGTGCAGAGCAGAAGCTCGGAGGGACCATCCTTGAATTGGAACATGTCCAGTTGCAGGTTGCAGATCGGACATTGGCTAAAGATGTGTCGTTGATTCTTCGTCCCGGCGAACGCCTGGGGATTTTAGGACCGAATGGGTGCGGAAAATCGACTCTCCTTAAAACCATTCTTGGAGAAATACCCCTTGTTTGCGGTGAAGTGACTGTGGGGAGAAAAACCCAGGTCGGCTACATCGATCAAAACCGGAGTGGCCTGGATCCCGAAAAAACCGTTGCCGAATCGCTCGGCGAGGGCGACTGGGTGACCATTGCCGGGCATAAACGTCATAAAACCGGATATCTCGAAGAGTTTTTGTTTGATTATGCAGAACAGCGTAAACCTGTTGCGACGTTGTCCGGTGGAGAACGTGCCCGATTATTGTTGGCATCACTGATGTTGCAGGGGGCCAATCTGTTGGTACTGGACGAGCCGACCAATGATCTCGACATTCAGACGTTGCAGGTTCTTGAACAGGCGCTGATCGATTTCACTGGCTGCGTCGTCATTGTTACCCATGATCGTTATCTGTTGGACCGTATTGCCACGGCGACGTTTGTCTTTGATGGCCTGGGCAGTGTGGTACGCTATGAAGGTAACTACTCCGATATGTTGTTGCAACAGTGCCCACAAGAACCGGTAATAGAGAAAAAAACTCAGCCGAAAAACACCGAAAAACAGGCAGGTGAGGTTAAAAAACAACGCAAAGGTCTCAGTTATAAAGAGAAAATTGAGTTGGAGGACGTTGAGGCGAAAATCGCGGAGCTCGAAGAGGCGCAGAGCGGGGTGGAACAGTCGCTTTCGCAAACGATCAATCGCAGTGTCGAGGAATTGGAAAAGCTGGGCCATCGTTTCGCTGAGATTTCGGAACAACTCACTGAACTTTACGAACGCTGGGAGGTTTTGGAAGAGAAAAAAGAGGGCAGTTGAAGGGCTCCAACTTGGGATAAATCGAAGCTTTTTTCTACTGTTGAACCATGAATGTCAATCCGGGTTTCCGGGTTGACATTTTTGTTTTAAATCGTATACAGTACACAGATTCATTTTAATGGGCCGGTTGTCTTTTGTCACTGGTTGTTGGAGAGAGTCGTTTGTATTTACGTCGGTTCCCTCAACGGGAATCGTAATTTTTCGAGGAGGATCAATAATGATCGAAGCATATCTGCAACACGAGGCAGAGAGACAAGCTCAGGGCATTCCTGCACTGCCTCTCAATCCCACTCAAGCCAAAGGTCTTTGCGAACTGCTGGTAAATCCCCCGGCAGGCAAAGAAGAATTTTTGCTCAACCTGCTCAAAGAGCGTATCTCTCCGGGCGTTGATCCCGCTGCGGAAGTAAAAGCCGACTTCCTCGGCCAGATCATTAAAGGTGAGGTTTCCTCTCCTCTGGTGAGCAAAGTTGATGCCGTTCAAATTCTCGGCACCATGATGGGTGGTTACAATATCAAATACCTGATCGAAGCTCTCGAAATCGCCGAGCTGGCTGACGAAGCTGCTTGCGCTCTGAGTGGCATGGTTCTGATCTATGATGCATTTGCCGATGTTGACGCCCTGCGCAAAGCCGGCAACGCTGCAGCGGATAAAGTTGTTAAATCCTGGGCTGCTGCTGAGTGGTTCACCACTAAGCCTGAGCTGGCAGAGACCATCACGGTTAAAGTTTTTAAAGTTGACGGCGAGATCAACACCGACGACTTCTCTCCTGCCGGCGATGCCTGGAGCCGCCCGGATATTCCGCTGCACTCTCTGGCGATGGGTAAAACCCGTTTCCCCGGTGGTAATGAAGAGATTGCTGCATGGCGTGCCGAAGGCAGCCAGGTTGCTTTCGTTGGTGACGTTGTGGGTACCGGTTCTTCCCGTAAGTCGGCCTGTAACTCGGTTCTGTGGCACATCGGTGATGACATTCCCGCTGTTCCCAACAAGCGTCGTGCTGGTGTGATCATCGGTGGCGTTATCGCGCCGATTTTCTTCAACACCGCTCAAGACTCCGGTGCTCTGCCCCTGCGCATGGACGTTTCCAACCTGAACCATGGCGACGTGATCACCATTAACACTGCTGCTGGTAAAGTCACTGGTGCTGACGGTTCCGAACTCGCTTCCTTCGAAATCGCTCCGAGCACGGTTCGCGATGAATTCCGTGCTGGTGGCCGTACACCGCTGATTATTGGTCGCAAACTGACCGAGCGTGCTTGTGAAGCTCTGGGCCTGCCTGCTCCAGACATGTTCATCAAGCCGAATAACCCGGTTGCCAAAGCTGGCCAAGGCTACTCCCTGGCACAAAAAATGGTTGGTAAAGCTTGTGGCGTAGACGGTATCCTGCCCGGCACCGCGTGTGAGCCGAAGATGACCACCGTTGGTTCTCAGGACACCACTGGCCCGATGACCGCTGACGAGATCAAAGAGCTGGCTTGCCTGAAGTTCCAAGCTCCGATGGTCATGCAGTCTTTCTGTCATACCGCGGCTTATCCCAAGCCGGCTGACGTTAAGATGCACAACACCCTGCCGGCATTCATTGCTGAGCGTGAAGGTGTTGCTCTGAACCCCGGCGACGGTGTTATCCACAGCTGGCTGAACCGTCTGCTCCTGCCTGATACCGTAGGTACCGGTGGTGACTCTCACACCCGTTTCCCTATCGGCATCAGCTTCCCGGCCGGTTCCGGCCTGATCGCTTTTGCCGCTGCTCTGGGCTTCATGGCTCTGGATATGCCTGAGTCGGTTCTGGTGCGCTTCAAAGGTGAGTTCAACGAAGGTATCACCCTGCGTGACGCCGTTAACGCCATCCCTTACTACGCCATCAAGCAAGGTCTGCTGACGGTTCCCAAAAAGAACAAAGTCAACATCTTCAATGGTCGCATCCTGGAGATGGAAGGTCTGCCCAACCTGTCCGTTGAGCAAGCGTTTGAGCTGACTGACGCTGCTGCCGAGCGTTCTGCTGCGGCCGGTTGCATCCAACTCTCTGAAGAGTCTGTCTGCAAATATCTGCGCTCCAATGTTTCTTTGATGGAAAGCATGATCAAAGACGGCTATCAGCACGCTGCAACTCTGCAAAAGCGCATCGACGCAGTTAACGAGTGGCTGAAGGATCCTAAACTGCTCAAAGCTGACAGCAACGCTGAGTACGCTGCGGTTATCGAGATCGATCTCGCTGAGATCACCGAGCCGATCCTGGCTTGCCCGAACGATCCCGATGATGTCAAGCTGCTCTCCGAAGTTCAAGGCACCAAGATTCAGGATATCTTCCTCGGCTCCTGTATGACCAACATCGGTCACTTCCGTGCCGCGGCTAAGATTTGGGAAGGCAACAAGTTTAACCCTGAAGATCGTATCTGGATCTGCCCGCCGACCCGTATGGACCAAGCTAAATTGAAGGACGAAGCCTACTTCGCCATCTTCAACCAGGTTGGCGCCCGTATCGAAACTCCGGGTTGCTCCCTGTGCATGGGTAACCAAGCCCGTGTTCCTGATGGGGTCAACATGTTCTCCACCTCAACCCGTAACTTCGATGACCGTATCGGTAACGGTGCTCAGGTTTACCTGGGTAGTGCTGAGCTGGGCGCAGTCACCGCTCTCAAAGGTGAACTGCCGACTCCTGCTGAGTACCTGGCTGTTTACAAAGAGAAGGTTGCTCCGTGCAAAGAGGAAGTTTACAACTACCTCCAATTTGACGAGCTGGGTGAGTTCGACGCGGTTTACAAGCGTTGCGACATCTAAGCCTCTCGCACCATTGCTAAAACAGAAGGCCGCTTCTTCGGAAGCGGCCTTTTTTTGTTGGAGCAAAGTTATTTAAGATGTTTAAATTTAATGCTGATTAAAATTTGGTTTTTCCAGTCCCCTTGCTGAGGGAAACAAGCAATAAAGCTTTTTGAGAAAAGTCATCGGGGGAGGGCTTGGCTGTTTTTAAATGACAGATGAATTTATGTTGTGACGTGTGCACCAAGGAAAATAACTTCAGACTGAAGTGCTGAGGCCATTATAGAATGGTAGCCGAGAGGGGGCTGTATGGATCAGGAAACGATTGAGTTTGTCGTGAAAGTTCTTAAGGAGACATTCTCCATAGCAAAAGAGGTGGGGACGGACTCTCTGAAAGACTATGCAAAAGACAAAATCAAAATGCAGTTGGATGTTGTGAAGGATAAGCTTCTCGGTACAGCGAAAAACCGTGAAGAGTTGGGAACTTCTCTGCGCCAACTGGAAAACAAACCCGAATCAACGGCTAAAACGGAATCCTTCAAGGAAGATTTGGAGGCAAGCGGTATAAAATGGCAGGATGAATTGATTGAGTCCGTTCGACAAATGGCGGAACTTTTACGCCAGTTTGATCCAGAAACGAAGCAGAAAACGGATCTGGAATACTACCTCCAATGCCTTGTGCGGGAATATGACCCATTAAAGCATCTTGACGCAATTGATAAGAGCGCGCATGAGAAATTGATTGGCGTTTCCGAAGTGTTCACTTCCATGCATCTGGATGGCCTGCGCAGACGCAAAGGTTTAAGTATCCTCTCAGCCATCCGAGACGGCGATGGTGACTCTGACAGTGATCGGTTTTCATACAAGTCTTATCCTGTCAGTGCATTAGAGGCTGCTGCGGAGATTGACAAGTTGGTCCTGCTCGGCAAACCGGGATATGGGAAGAGCACACTTGTTTTCTATATGACAACGCAACTTGCCCGGTTAATGCAAGGTGAGAACGTTGCGAATGAAATTATTGCCGGTTGGCCCGCAAAAGGGCGTTTGCCGATACCTGTTACCCTGCGTCATTTTGCTCCTAAAATAAACAGTGGCGGGCTTGGTGAATTCTGGGACTATCTGGAAAACGAACTACTGGGGCGCAGACTCGGCTGTCGAGAGGCATTTCATGCCGTCAAAGGTTGCATAACACAGCATGGCGCCTGCATTCTGATCGATGGTTTGGATGAAGTGGCCTATGCTGATAAGGATAAATGGAATCATATTCTGAACATTCTCCAGGCCCTCAATGCATTGCCTGACTGTCGTATTGTCGTGACGTCAAGGCCTCAAGCCTTTCATGGAAAAGGGGAATCCGTATTCAAAAAAGGCGGCTTTGTTGTTGTGGCGCTTGCAGCCCTGGATGAAGCGCTGCGGCGTGAATTTATCCAAGCCTATTATCCAAAACTTCATCCTTACCGATGTTCTGGGCAGGCTCTTGACAATGAGATTGCGGGTCTACGTGCAAATATTGAGGAAGATAAACACCGTAGAGAACTGGCCGAGACCCCTTTGCTTCTGACTCTGATGTGCAGTCTCTACAACGGTCAGGACCGCCTTCCGCATACGCGTGCAAAACTGATTGAAAGAGCCAGTGAACTTCTCCTCAGTGGTTGGGAGAGGAAGATTCTTATGGATATCGAAGATGCCGGCAATGATGTCGAAAAATGGCAGCGTATCATTAAACTGACTGCTGAGGGGCTCAACGAAGTTCTTCCGCAAGTGACATTTGATGTGCATAAGCAACAAGGGGGGCAAAAGGGGGAAAGTAATCAGGCTGCTGACATTGACAGAAGATTGTTGTCGTATTCGATAAGAACCTATTTCAATAAAAAAGAAAAAATGGCTCCAGAGACTCTGGATATGGCCTTGGACTATCTGGCAAAAAGGGCTGGCCTTCTGTCGGAAAGTAAGCCGGGATATTTCAGTTTTTATCATCGTTTATTCCAAGAGTACTGGGCGGGACTATATCTGAGACAAAAGCGTCCGGTCCATGAAGGCTTGGGCCAGACTTTAAAAGGACAGTTCGGCCATTGGCGCGAAGTCTGGGCGCTTGCGGTCGAAGACTTTGAAAAAGAGCCGGGGATTGTTGCGGATTGTATAGAGTTTATCTTAAAAACAACGGATAGCGGTGAATTGCTGGAGAGGACAATTCTTGCCACTGAAGTGCTGCACACGACGGGATTAAATCAGAGCCAACCGACAAGTTTGCAGGCCGTTTTGCTGCGGGTTGAAGATTGGCTGAAAGCTGTGTCAGCAGGCGAAAAAGGGTACGCTGCTAAGCAGCGCGTTGCCGCTGGGAACGCACTTGCCGCACTGGGTGACACCCGCCCCGGAGTCGGTTGTGACGACAGTGGCCTGCCGGATATCCGTTTTTGCTCGGTGCCGCAAGGGCCGTTCCTGATGGGCGATGTTGCTGACGGCGACTTCAAACGCCATGAGCATACCATTGAAAAGCCCTACTGGATCGGTCAATACCCCATCACCGTGGAGCAGTTCCGGGCGTTTTGTCAGGCCTCCGGCTATCAGCCGCAAGAAAGGGATAGCCTTGCAGGCATCGCTAACCATCCGGTTGTTTTGGTTTCAATAAGGGATGCGCGCTATTTTTGTGGCTGGTTGCAGGAACAATGGCAAACCAGGCTGCCCGAGGGCTACGAAGTGCGACTGCCGAGCGAGGCAGAATGGGAAAAGGCGGCGCGTGGCGGAAGCATTGATCAGCGCTATCTGGAACCGTGCGCGATCAAGGTATTGCAGCCGTTGCCTGCGGCAACAGGTCATCTTGACCAGCGCCCCTATCCCTGGGCCGATGTCGAGTTCACGGCGGAACATGCTAATTGCGATGATACCGGTATCCGTGGGACCTCACCGGTCGGTTGCTTTCCAAAGGGAAAAAGCCCCTGCCAAGCGTTGGATATGGCCGGCAATGTCTGGGAGTGGACTTTAAGCCTGTACGAAGATGAAAGCCGTAGTCCGTACCCTTATCCGTATCGGGACTTTGAAGAGGAGAGAGAGCATGTGGAGTCTGCAAAAGATCGCGACCGGGTTTTGCGCGGCGGCGGTTCCTTCAATGATGCAGTGAATTTGCGTTGCGGCGCGCGCTACAGGAGCGATGCAGAGTTCAGGCTCGACTTCCTCGGGTTTCGTATTGTGGTCGCTCCCGGTAAAGATTTTGGGCTTCTGGTTTCTGGTGGGGTGGGGGCCGGGGAGGGGTTACCCCTCCCCGGAAACGTGCATGTTTGCAAATGACCACGAATTTTTAGCAGTGACAGAGTAGCAAAAACGGGACTGTCCCCGCACGGGGGCTGTCCCAGGCTTTTGCGGTGCAAACCGCCACCGTTCCATGGCCCGTAAACATCTGGGACAGCCCCAGATAGGGCTTGGGACAGTCCCGAGTTTACTACAAAATTGCTTAAACTAGCACCATTCGGGAGTGTCAATATGCATATCGTCTTGATTGAACCTTTCATGACCGGGTCACACGCGGCCTGGGCAAACCAGTTTGCAGCTCATAGCCGCCATAAGGTGACGATCCTTGGTCTGGAGGGGCGCTACTGGAAGTGGCGGATGCATGGCGGCGCTGTGACTCTGGCGCGACAATTTCTCGATCAAGGGTTGCGTCCTGACCTGATTCTAGCCACGGATATGCTTGATGTGAGTACCTTCCTTTCGTTGACCCGGTCTGTGACCGCCACTCTTCCCTGTGCTCTGTATTGCCATGAAAACCAACTGAGCTACCCCTGGTCGCCGGAGGATGCTGATCCTGCGTTGCAGCGGGATGCCCATTACTGCTTCATCAACTTTACCTCGGCGTTGAGTGCTGACCGTGTCTATTTCAACTCTGAGTATCATCGCCGGGATTTTCTGGCGGAGCTTCCCACGTTTTTGACCTCATTTCCGGACCATCATGAAGCGGACTCTGTCCACATCATTGCCCAAAAGAGCCGAACTTTGCCATTGGGGCTCGACCTTAAACGGTTTGATCGTTTCAAACCGGATACTGAGAGTCTTCAGGGGCTCGGTAGAGGGCCTGTGATTCTGTGGAACCACCGCTGGGAATACGATAAAAATCCAGAGGCCTTTTTTAACGCCTTATTTACTTTGCACGAGCGGGGGATTGATTTCGCGCTGGCTGTGTTGGGGGAGTCCTACCGCAAGAAACCAGCAATTTTTTCCGAGGCACAAAAGCGCTTGGCGTCACGCATTGTTCATTGGGGCTATGCGGAACATTTTTCCGATTATGTCGGATGGTTGTGGCGCTCGGATGTGCTGCCGGTCACATCGATTCACGATTTTTTCGGCATCAGTGTGGTTGAAGCGCTCTATTGTGGTTGTGCGCCTTTGTTGCCGGAGCGGCTGGCGTATCCGGAACATCTTTCAGCGCAGGCGTATCCTGAATGTTTCTATCGTGATGAAGACGATTTGCTTCAAAAGCTGACACGTTTTTGTTGTGACTTCAACGAGAACTCAACACGTACTGAACTCTACCGCTCCGAAGTGATTGGCTATGATTGGCAGTCCATGGTTGGCCGTTATGATGATGAGTTTGAAGCTCTTCGTGCGTGATAGATAAAAACCTGCCTTACTTGTTGTGAAACTAACACGTGCCTGTTGGTTGACGTTATCAAGCCAATAAAGATAGAAAAGGATAATGTCTATAGTAGATTAGACAGTTTTTTCACGAACTTCAGCTGGTGTCATCATTGATTTTATTAAGAATTTTGAGTTTATTCTCTGATCAATGTTTTAAGTTATCCATGCCCTGTTTGTTATTGTTTTATGTGATATCAATGCGTTATCGTGCTTATTCTTGACCTGAAAAAAGGAGGCATGTTAAACTTTACCGGTTTGTTCATTTGTGTCTGTTAATTTTTATTTTCCAGAGGAGTCAGTGCCCGTGGCAGATTTTATTGAATGGTCGGACAGCATTAGTGTTGGTATTCAGGAGATTGACGAACAGCATATGAAACTGGTTGCTTTGATCAACCGGTTATATGATGCCATGGCTCTTGGGGAAGATAAAACTACTGTGGCCAAAGAAGTGCTCAATGAACTGGTGCAGTACACGATTATTCATTTTGCGGTTGAGGAGTGCCTGTTCCGTATTTTTGAATATCCTGACTACGAGAAACATTGCGATATGCATGAAGACCTCCGTAACCAGGTGTATGAGATTAATCTCAAAGTCCAAAGTGGAGAACGTCTGATCAATCCGGAGTTGTTGTTCTTTTTGCGCAAATGGATTACCAACCATATTATGGTTGAAGATAAGAAATACAGCCCTTTCCTGCTTAAGAAAGGGATGAAAAAGTCTTTGGGTAGCAAATTCAACATAAGTAAATTGTGGAAACGTAATTAACAAGAAGGGGCGGTTTTTTAAACCGCCCCTTGTTATTTAACGGGATGTTGAAAATATGATTTCCGTCTTGCTTATAAAGTCAAGTAGTTGAGGATCAGTTTTTGATTTTGGTCGCCCGTCCATGGGCTCCACAGACCGTTTCCCAACAGCCTGTTATGCCAACTCTATAAAATCGTGCATGTCCGCTCGTAATAAATGATCCAACTCGTCCTCTTCACCGGGGAGCGTGTGTGTGAAAACAATGCCAAATACAGGGTAATTCAGGTAGTTCACTTTGCGAAGCTCTACCGGCTGTCCAAGTTCCTCAAGTACGGCAACGTAGTCAAAACCTTTGATCTTCTCAACGGGCACATCCGCCGGTCGATCCAAGATAACAAAGCTCGTCAGACGCTCACCACTCAGCGCCGCAATCTGCTCCCAGTCTGGCTGTTGATTATCATAATAGTAGAAATAGGGATTAATACCGTGGGCGTGGTAAGCGATGTCTGTTGTACACCAGCCGGCAAAGCGCATCGGGTTCAGTTCTATCGGCACAACCTGACCTTCAGGGGTGATACGCACTTCCAGATGAACAGGAAAAGTTCTTAATTCAGCTGACATGCCCATCACACACAGGAGTTCTTTGATCGGATCATGAAGCTCAAACACCATGGTTGCTGAGGTGGTGTAGATACGATCACTGACGTCATCCCCGCCGGTAAAGCGGTGATGAAGGATGTTGAGAACCACCGGTTCACCCTGATCATTGTAATAGGCATCAACGGCGTATTCTTCACCTTCGATACATTGTTCAATGATAAAACGACTGGCATCCAGAACCTGTTGTGGGTATTCCGTACGAAAAACTTCAATCTCCTGACGAATTTTCTCGACGATGGCAAGCCACTGATCGGCATTTTCCACACGATGAACCGCCATGCTGAAAAATCCAATTGCCGGTTTGACAATGATTGGCCACGGCCAGGATGTGGTGTCGGCTTCAGAAAGCTGATCGGCTGCGATTTCGGTATAAAAGAAGTCGGGAAATGAGTCTTTGAGCATGGCGCGAAATGCGCACTTGTCTTTGAACAGGCGAATTTTGTCAGGTAGCGACGTGTGACCGAGGTTCTCACTGATCCAGTCAATGGCATTTTCTGAATTGCACAACAGCCGGCTTGCCGGATTTTCAGCAAAACGTTTCACCGCTTCGGCAGACGAAATGGTTTCTGGTTGTTCCGGCAATTGTAATGTTTGCAGGGCTGGAGTGTCGATTGCAACAATATGATGCTGTTGAAGGCTCTGCAACAAAAACGAAGAAACATAAGGGCGGTCAAGAAGGATCATAGGGCGGCTTTCGGCAAAAAGGTGAAAAGATGAACGGACAGTATACGGTGTCCTCTGGTGCTCGGCAAGTCGTGCGATGGTGAGATCCCTTTTTCCCGGTATAAAGACGGGCTTAAAACATTGCGACTGAGCGCGATAAGTGCTATAGAGGCGCAGTATTAATGTACCTTGAACCCGAGATTTCCCTTCGTTCTTTTGCTTCTAGTGTTTGGAAAGTTGTTGTTATGATCAGCGCCAGTAATATTTGTCTTGCCTACGGCAAACGCACCATTTTTAAAAACGTCAATATCAAGTTCACTCCCGGCAACTGCTATGGCCTTATCGGTGCTAATGGCGCGGGGAAATCCACCTTTCTGAAAATTCTCGCCGGTGATGCTGATGCTGACAAAGGCGAGGTGGTTATTGATAAAGAGATGCGTTTGGCCGTGTTGCGCCAGGACCAGTTTGCTTTTGACGAAGAGACGGTCTTCAACACCGTCATCATGGGTCACGAGCGGCTGTACAAGGTGATGGCCGAACGAGAGGCGATCTATTCCAAAGGGGAATTTACCGAGGAAGACGGTATTCGCTCCGGGGAACTGGAAGCCGAATTTGCTGAAATGAACGGCTACGAGGCCGAATCTGAAGCCGCCGTGCTGCTCAATGGCCTCGGCATCGGTGAAGAGCTGCGTCATAAAAAGATGAAAGAGCTTGAGGGCGGCGAGAAAGTGCGTGTATTGCTCGCTCAGGCGCTGTTTGGCAACCCTGATATCCTGCTGCTCGACGAGCCAACCAACCACCTCGACCTCAAATCGATTCAGTGGCTCGAAGAGTTTCTCGGCCGCTTTCAGAATACCGTCATTGTCGTGTCGCACGACCGGCATTTTCTCAATCAGGTGTGTACCCATATCGCCGATATTGATTTCAGCACCATCCGCACCTATGTGGGTAACTACGATTTCTGGTACGAAGCCAGTCAGCTGGTGTTGAAGCAAAAGCAGGATGCCAATAAAAAAGCCACCGACAAAGCCAACGAGCTCAAAACGTTTATCGCCCGGTTCAGTTCCAACGCCTCCAAGGCCAAGCAGGCCACAGCGCGTAAAAAGCTGCTCGATAAGCTCGATATCGAAGAGTTGCCGGTGTCGTCGCGCAAATATCCGTTTGTCGTGTTCAAACCGGAGCGTCCCTGCGGCGATATCATTCTTGAGGTGGATGGCCTGACCAAGAGCATTGACGGCGTCAAGGTGCTGGATAATGTCAGCTTTGTGGTCAACAAAAACGACAAGATTGCATTTGTCGGCGGTGATGGCCTGGCCAAGACCACACTGCTGAAAATTCTCGCCGGAGAGCTGAAGCCCGACAGCGGCAGCTTCCGTTGGGGGGTGACCATTACCAATGCCTATTTCCCCAAAGAGAACAGCGCTTACTTTGAAAAAGAGATGAGCCTGATTGACTGGCTGTGTCAGTTCCCGCCTCACGAAGGGGAGAGCTTTGCCCGCGGTTTTCTCGGTCGTATGCTGTTCTCAGGTGATGAAGCGACCAAGATGACTACGGTGCTCAGCGGTGGCGAAAAGGTACGCTGCATGTTGTCGCGCATGATGCTCAGCAGTGCCAATGTGTTGCTGTTTGACGAGCCGACCAACCACCTCGACCTTGAATCGATCACTGCGCTCAACAACAGCCTGATTCAGTTTCCGGAAGTCCTTCTGTTTACCTCGCATGACCACAAATTTGTCTCGACTGTGGCCAACCGGATTATCGAATTGACGCCGGGTGGTGTGATTGACCGGGTGATGAGTTTTGACGACTATCTGGAAAGTGCCGATGTCAATGCCCTGCGCGGGCAGCTGTATGGCAGTGAGGTCGATTTGACGCTGTGATCTAACGGCTATCGGCAAAAACAAGAATCCCCCGAAACAGGCAACACTGTTTCGGGGGATTTTTTTGTTTGGTAATAGTGGCAAATTACCGGATCTCTTCCAGCAGCTCGTAATACGCTTCGAGATTGTGGATTGACTGCACCGTCATCTTATAGAGCAACCAGCTGACAACGATAATGGCAACCGTCGAGAGAACCTTCCACTTGCGTGCCATGGTGGGATGCCACCAGATCATCGGCAGGGCCAATGGGCCGACACAGGCCAGCGCCACCCAGATTGACGAGGTGCGAAAGTACCACGGCACACTGTTTGTCGGCGGTGCGAACTGAAAATTGCGGTTGCGACCATCGAGAAACTCGCCGCAATGCTTGCATTTGATCGCTTCGTCCTGAATCAGCTCAGCACAAAAGGGGCATTTTTTCATGGGCAACTCGTTGTTGGAGGAGGGCAAGGTGACCCGCCAAGACACAGTTGCGGCGGTTCACCTTGTCCCTATTAAGTCACTGTCGCCCTGAGTTTTCAAGCCTTCTGTCCAGCAAAGATGGCAATCGGGTAGGAAAAATGGATCTCATTACCGATCTGTCTGGTCTCCATCCCGAGCTGATTTTTCCCCACGTCATCACGGAACAGGGCGCGGATCTTTTCCTCATCCCCCGGATTGGGAAATGACGCCTGCAGCTGTTTCTCCAGTTCCATCTCCACCGTGTAATGACCGCGTTTGAGGTCTTTCAGGCCGGGCTGGCCGAGTAGTTGCTGCCACTCTTCCTGGGCCAGGGCACGAGTATGAGACGGATCGCGCAGTTTTTCCAGCCGATTGTAGGCATCGACGTTTGCTTTCGGTGGTGCGGCATCCGCAATCACGATCCGGCCACCCGGCTGGCAGACGCGGATCATTTCATCCAGCGCTGCGTGTGGGTCGAGAAAGTGGTGGAAGCTGTAGCGGGTTACCACGATGGAGAAGCTGTTATCCGCATAGGGCAGGGGCAGGGCCGTGCCGACCTGCCAGCTGAGGTTGGTCAAGCCGAGTTCCTGTTGATGAACTCGGGCCTGATCAATCATCGCCTGAGTTAGGTCAATGCCGGTGACGTGATGGGCGGTCCTGGCAAATTCGCAGGCTACCAGCCCCGGTCCGCAGGCAACATCCAGCACATGATCCGTGTTGGTGACGTTGCTCATGGCAACGAGCATTTCAATGGCGTCGAGATGGCCGGGTAATTGAGTGAACGGGATGGCCTGGCGGGTAAACTGGTCGACAATGGTGTCGTGATGGTCGTGCGGTGCATTGGTCATGGTGCCCTCCTTGATGCGTTAATTCAATAAGGGCAGTGTGACGCATCTTTCAACGCTTATCTTGTATGAGACTGACGGGACTCCAACAGGCTCTTGCGATAGCTGGCCGGGCTGATCTGAAAGATTTCCCTGAACACCCGGCTGAAATGGCTCTGATCGTAAAATCCGCACTCCAGCGTGATCTGCGCCAGATCCATGCCCGAGTCGATGAGCGCTTTGGCTTTGTTGGCTTTACGGTTGAGAAAATAGCTCTGCATGGTCAGATGGTAGCTGCGGCGAAACAGCCGATTGCAGTGCTCTTTACTGTAACCGCACTGGGCGGCAATCTCATCATAAGGCGGAGTCTCCGCATCGCACTGGTCGAGACGTTCGCGAATGGTGACGGCAATCGGATCAGGGTGGGGACTGCCGGCGATACAAAACGGATAGCTGGTGTAATGTTGGCTGAGCATCGGGCACAGCCAATCCGTTAAGCGCGCAATTTTATCCTCATCGCTTCCATGTTGCAGCAGACGATGGCACAAGGCTGTAAAGCTGGCGTACTCCTGTGGTGTTGTTAGCTGCCGTCGGCCAAAAATCTGCCATTGTGCGGCCGTGATCTCCGTACAGCCTTGTGGTTGCGCAAACACTTCCAGCACATACACCCCGGCAAAATCCTCTGAAAATGCTTTCACGCAATGCACCACCTGCGGACCCACGGCAATCACCTGATTTGGAGTTACATCAAGAGTGCTGTCGTTGATCTGTAACGTCAGGGCGCCAGCCGTCACTGCTGTGATCACCAGTGACTTGTGGCTGTGTGGACGCTCACAACCGCGCGCCTGATCGATAAAGCGCACTTCGAAATGGTCGGCAATGTTAACCGCTTGAATTGTCATCATCCTCACTGAGGTCTGAGTGTGTCTATTTTATGGCGTAATTCGCTGTCTCTTGTCACTATTCCAAACATCTGCTTTGTAACGTTTTGTATTTAATGACAATTTTACCTGTTTGTCACTGTTTGGCAAAGGGCCCTGTGGTAAACTTGAGGTTCTGGGAGGAACGCTTATGTCACGTTGGATGAAAAGATCGCTGATTACTTTTGGTGTTATCGTCGGGCTGATGTTGCTGTCGATGCTGATTGTGCCTTGGCAAGTCAAGAAGCAAGGCAGTGGCTGGATTGCCGAAAATACCGAGCGGACCCTGACCATCGACAAGGCTTACTTCAATCCCTTTACATTGAAATTGCAACTCTCCGGGGTTACCCTGACCGAACCGGCAAGCGATCAGCCGTTTGTGTCGTGGGACCGCCTTATGGTGGCCGTCAGTCTGCGCTCGATCATTGATCAGGCGTTGATTCTACGTCGCATCGAGATTGATCATCCCTATGTCAAGATCGACATGCTTGGTGCGCAGGAGTTTAACTTCTCCGATTTTATGCACCTGGGCGACGATGCGCCTCCTCCGGTTGAACCACCTGTCGAAGAAGAGTCCGGCCCGTTCCTGTTTTCGTTTAATAACATCGTCATCAGCAATGGCGAGATTGACTTTAACGATCAAGCGTCGCCGCAAAGTTCTCACCACGAAATCCGTCAACTGGCCTTAAGTGTGCCGGTGATCGGCAATGTGGAATATCTGGCCGATGAGTATGTCACGCCGGAGCTGGCCATGCTGCTCAACGGGGCGGATATTCATGCCGAGGGCCAATCCAAGCCGTTTGACAACTCTCTGGAAACCAACCTGTCGCTGGCGTTTTTCAATACCGATCTGGCGTTTTATGCCCAGAATGCCCCGGTGGCGCTGCCCGTGGATGTGCAGAGCGGCATCCTTGATTGCGAGATCAATCTCACCTATCTGGTGACACAGGATGAATTACCCAAGCTACTGGTTAACGGCGACTTTGCCCTCAGCGATCTGGCGGTCAATGAGCCGGATGGCAAGCCACTGTTTGCCATGCCGACCCTGTTGCTCGACGTTGAACAGGCCGACGTCTTCCAGCAGGATGTTACCTTGTCCCAGATTGCCCTGTTTGAGCCCCATCTGTGGCTCAGCCGCGATGAACAGGCGCAATTGAACCTGACGCGGTTGTTTGCGTCCTCCGAGCCGCAAAGTGAAGAGCCTCCGGCGGCGGAAGAAGAAGGAGAAGAGGGCGAGGCGAGCATTCCCCTGGTGCTGATCCGTTCACTGGCACTGCATGACGGGCAACTCTCCTTCAACGACCAGTCACTCAAAACCCCCATTGCCGAACGGATTCATGGTGTCAATCTGACGGTAGACAACTTTTCCACCCATCCCGACCAACAAGCGACGCTTGATTTGCACCTGCAGACGGATCATCAACTGGATGTTGCCGTTACTGGTCAACTTAGTGCGGTGCCTGCTCAGGCCGATCTGGCTTTCAGTGCCAACGGCTTGCAGCTTGAACCTTATTATCCCTACCTGGAACAGCTGCTCACCGCGCCGATTTCCGGTCAGGTCGATGCCGCCGCTCAGCTTGTTTATGCCGATGGCAACACCCTGGTGCATGATGGCGCTGTGACGCTCAGTGATCTGGTGGTGCCGTTTTCCGGTGAGGACCGTTTTACCCTCAAGCAAATGCAGTTGAGCGGCACCACGGTGGATGTCAACGCCCAGCAGGTCAATCTGGGACAGCTCAACCTGACCCAGGGGGATATCAAAGCCACCCGGCTGGCCGATGGATCGTTATCACCTGAAAAACTGTTGCGCCCGACGCAACAGCAAACCTCGCAAACGACTAAGACACAGCAGGATTCAAAGCCGTGGAGTATCAACCTCGCCAGCTTTGACCTCGGCCCCTTTAAACTGCAATTCCGTGATGAAGCCAGCGACAAAAAGCCTGTTCTTATCGTCAAGCAGATTGGGGTCCATGTTGAGAACCTCAGTTATCCCAAGGCGACAAAGAGTCCGTTTAAGGTGTCGGCAAACATTGGCAAAAAAGGTGAGGTGCGTGTCGATGGTTCTGTCGTGCATACGCCATTGAATGTCGTGGCCACCTCGCGCATCAAAGCCTTCCCACTCGATGGTTTCAACGACTTTATCCCTGCCGACCTGAAACTCAAAGTCAAAGACGGCCAATTGTTCTCTACCATGAACGTGCGCCTCAATCAGCAGCGTGATGGATTAAAGGGAACATTCTCCGGCGATGTCGCCGTCCACCGCTTTAATCTGCTCGATGGTTTCGGCGGCGAAATGGTGCGCTGGGATGGCCTTAACCTGTCCGGCATTCAGGGCGATGTCGCACCGTTTGCCCTGCACATCAAAGAAGTCGCGCTCAACGATTATCAGGCCAATATTGAAGTGGCTGCTGACGGTCAGGTCAACCTGACGAGTGTTCAGGCCAGTGAAGCGGTTGCAACCGAAGAGGAAGAGGCTGCTGAGCCTGAGCCGGAAGAGGTGGCTGTTGCCGAAGCAACGCAACCGGAATCCACCGAGCCACCGGCAGATATCCGCATTGATGCCGTCACCCTGCAAGGAGGCACGGTATCCTTCACCGACCGCCATCTGCCCAGCACCTTTGCTACCATCATGTACGATCTGGGTGGGCGTATCTCCGGGTTGGCTTCGGATGAAGAGATGCAGGCCGATGTTGATTTGCGCGGTCAGTTGGAAAACAATTCGCCGTTGACCATCACCGGCAAGCTCAATCCGCTCAGCCAGGATCTGTTCGCTGATCTGACCATCAGCTTTAAGGATATTGACCTGTCGCCGATGACGCCGTATTCAGGCACCTATCTCGGCTATGCCATCGATAAGGGCAAGCTGTATCTCGACCTCAACTACACCATCGAGCATCAGCAGATTGAGGCTGATAACAAAGTGATGATCGACCAGTTCACCTTTGGCGACTCCATCGACAGCGAACAAGCCACCTCGCTGCCGGTTGCCTTTGCTATCTCGCTGCTCAAAGACCGCAACGACGAGATTCATCTCGATATTCCCATTTCCGGCAATCTCAACGATCCTGATTTCAGCCTTGCCAGCACCATCTTCACCGTCTTGCGCAATCTGCTGGTGAAAGCGGCCACATCGCCGTTTGCTTTGTTGTCCTCGCTGATTCCAGAAGGTGAAGATGTCAGTAGCATCAGCTTCACTCTGGGGCGCTCGGATATCAGTGCCGATCAGACGCATGTTCTCGATAGCCTGGCCGAAGTCCTCACCAAGCGGCCATCGCTGATTCTCGAAATCAGCCCCTATGCCGATCAGAACAATGATCCGGAAGCCTATCGTCGCCAACAACTCACGGAAATGCTCCAGGCAGCCAAGTGGGACGATATGAACGATAAGCAGCGTCAAGACATGACGGTTGGCGATGTACAAATCACCGACGAGGAATATCCGGATATGCTGAAGCATGTCTACAAAGATGCCGAATTTCCCCGGCCACGTAACGTGCTTGGTTTCCTCAAATCCTTGCCGCCTGAAGAGATGGAAAAACTCTTACTGGCGAATATCCGCGCAGGCGATGAAGAGATGGTCGCGCTGGCTAAAGCGCGAGCCCTGTCTGTGCGTGACGGCATCTTGGCCATCAATCCCGAGTTGAAACCTCGCCTGTTTCTGATGAATTCTGAAATTTATATGGCACCTCAATCGGGTGTGGCCAGTCGGGTTGAGTTTGGTATTAGTGCAAAGTAAGTATGGTACTCTCGCAGATAAGCCAAGGTTGCTTAACCGTCCAATGAATGTTGTTAGCAAGCAGAGCGACGTGGCAATGAAAATACCGGTTTGAAAAATCTCTTTCAGGCACGGTCAACCTGTAGCTTTATATGCTGCCGGGATGTGACGTGAAAGATTATATCTTTTCCCTTTGATTCTGAAATCCTGTGAATGTTTTCATCTCGTTTGTCCTCCGGACACAATGTGGTGAAAGCGATCTTTTCCACTGTAAAAAAATCCTCTCACGCTCACTAATTAGTTGTCTCATGATTATGAGATTTTACAATTTACGAATGACTTGTTCGCTTTGTTGGAAAGTTGCGATGGGTTTAATAGTTTTCTCCTATCCTTCATGATGCTTCTTCAGTTGGTGTGGATAGCTGGTCTGTGCAGCTTGTTTATTTAATGTTTCAAAAAATATCAATATAACAAGTAGTTGCATTGGCGATTTAAGGTTAGAGTGTAGACTGTTCGTTTAATGTGTGTTTATAAAATTATATTGCATCAATATGTAATTTTTTGTAGAGTCGGCACTTTATAATAATGCGAAAAACTATTTATTAGGAGAAGTCTATGAAGGTTGTGTCAAAGCCGATTCTGCTTTTCATGGTGTGGTTGTGTTGCTTTGTCGCTTCTGCTGGAGCAGATAACAGTTATGACCGTGAGTTGCTGGTAAAAGATGAGCAACGCTCTGATCGGGTTCAGTCTGTTTTTAAGGAGTTGATGACAGCCTACGAAGATGAAGATGCTCAAGGGTTTCTGGATCTGGTTTCCGATGAGCGTTTCCGCCAGGATTACATTACCTTTACAGACGCGCTTTATACGGATTTTCGAAATTACGAAATCCATCATGTGGATTACTGGATTGATCGAATCGTGCCGGATCATGTGAAACGGTTTTTATATGTTCGCTGGGAAAAACGTTATGAAGATCTGGATGATGGGCGCCAGCTGACAACGCGTGGTTTTTCCCGCTTTTTGTTTGATGACGTTGAAGGCGACTATCTGTTGGTAGAGCTTGCTGGCAACAATCTGTTCGGCTCCAGCTTGAAAGAGTGGCGCGATGAAGTTCCGCCGATTTCAGGACAAGAAATGATCTCCCGTCCTGCTGACAATCCTCAAGCTGACGATGTCTGTGACAAAGATCACTTATATCTGTGTGATGTTACAAACTGTGTTGAATATGGTGGCTATTGGTACGACGGTAGCTGCCATGCCGAACAAGGCGAAGTCTGTGATGCTCAACACCTTTATCTGTGTGATGCCTCTAACTGCGAAATACAGGGAGGTTACTGGTACAACAACTCCTGTAACTCTGATCCCCAGCCGGTGTGTGATCCGCAACACCTTTATCTCTGTGACGCATCAAATTGCGTATCACAAGGTGGTGGTTATTGGTATGACAACAGTTGTCATTCTGAACAAAACGAAGTGTGTGATCCGCAACATCTGAACTTATGCGATGCCACAAATTGCGAAAATGTTGGTGGCGGCTACTGGTATAACAATACTTGTAACGCTGATCCTCAGCAGGTTTGTGACCCGCAGCATCTCTATTTGTGCGACGCGTCAAACTGTGAGTCCGTCGGTGGCGGCTATTGGTATGACAATACCTGTAACGCCGATCCTCAACTGGTTTGTGACCCGCAGCATCTGTATTTGTGCGATGCATCAAACTGCGAGTCCGTCGGTGGCGGCTATTGGTATAACAATACTTGTAATCGAGAGCCTCTGCCTGTTTGCGATTCACAGCATTTAGATTTATGTATCAATTTAGCAAGTTGTCGTAAGAATGGCGGCTACTGGTATGACAACAGCTGTCATTACGATCCGCAACCGCAGCCCGACCTGGTTGTTGATCAGGCACTGTTGTTCTGCAGTGGTTCGACCTCTCTGCGCTATACCGTACGCAATTACGGCACGGCCTCAAGCGGGTCCTGTCAGCTCGAGATTGTTATCTACAAAGATGTCTATTATGAAAGCATCCCAAGTCTGTCGTCAGGTCAGTTCTATACTGCTGAGCTGAGTGTCACGAGTGATAGCTGCCCCGGTGGATATCCCGCTGATCATGTGGTGATCGACTATCAGGATGTTGTTGTTGAAAGTAACGAAGACAACAACGTCCGAGCCGTTCAACTTGGTAACTAACGGTTAACATAAAGGACGATAACGATGTCATACTTTAAGTGTTTATCCGTGGTTAGCTTTGTTGTGCTGCTGCCGATGCTTTCCGTCGGCGCCACGTCTTCATCTGAGAATGCCTGGAAACTTCGCGGGCGCTCCGAAAGTGAAATTGCCTGGCAGGATGTCAACGGCAAATCGGATAGCACCATTGATGAAGGAACGACCTGGAGACAGGAGTTGAGTGTTAATCTGAGCCGACGCTTGGAAAATGGTCGTCTGGGGCTTGATTTACGCGGTCGTGCGACAAACAATCAGCAGGTGGATAGCCGTGATGCCCGTCTGTTGTATTTTCACGGCTATTGGCAGAATCAACAATGGAACGTTGAGTTAGGCGATGTCGCCGGAACCTATAATCCTCTGGTGTTCAGCAGTAGTGTTAAAGGGGTAAAAGCCGCCTATCAGACTGGTGACAACGATCATGGCTGGGAGCACACCTTGATTGGCGGTGTGCAAAAACCGTCGTGGGAAGAACTTTATGATTATAAGACCGATGAGTCAGCGGATCGCTATATTGCCGGTTTTAACAGCCGTTGGCAGTATGCCCCTGCTCAGGAGATGGCTGCGACCCTCTCATACGTCAAAGATGACAGAACCACCATACCTGAGGAACTGTCTGTGACCCCGGTTGAAGCACAAACCGCCGGGATTGAATGGAACTGGCGGTTTAATCGCTATCTGACCGTGCGAGGGGAAACCGCCATCACCCATAGTGATGACGATCTGACCAATCATGACGCCGGTGCTGTCCGTTTAAAGGTGTTGACCAAACCCATTCCACGCTCGGTTCGCAGCACGTTTTTTTATGAGCGTCTTGATAGCGAATTCAAACCGATTATTGCCAGCGCTTCTTCTGACCGGGAGCGTTTTGAGAACGATACGGAGTGGTTGATCAGTCGGCAGGTCAAACTTCGGGTCACCCTGAAACACAGTCACGATAATCTCGATGGTTCGAAAGAAGATACCCTTGTCACTCGTGACGGCGTTCTTTATCTCACCTATCGACTTGATTGGTTGAAACGCTGTGATTTGGATTTCAGGAGTCAATTTAAGCGTAATGTCGGTAATGGTGCCGATCAGGATCTACAGATCTGTGAAGCGAATTTCAGCTGGCGTCCAACGGGGGGCTGGCGTTATGGACTCGGCTGGATTTTTACCAATATCGATGAGCATGTCGCGACCAACGAAGACCAGCATATCAATACGGTCCGGGGAACCTTTGGCTGGAAAAAGCGCTTTGACAACGATCATATGTTTCGCAGCACGTTGCGGGTTGATGGTCACTTTATTGACAAAGACAGTGGTGACCAGCAAAGCCTCGGCGGCAGCGTTGATCTGGGATACGATGCCGGTAATTTGTGGTCCGTCGATTTTACGGCATCAACCAAAGATACCTACAACGATGAGGCCGCCGATAACAGTTATATCAGCTATCAGTTGCGCGCCAACTATCATCCCCATTCAGATCGCTCAAAAGCAGTTCGTTTGACTGCTGAACGACGCGAATACGATTCAGATGATTCCGATACTGATCAGGATTATCAGGAACATCTGTTAAAGCTTGCCTATCTTGTTTCTTTTTAAATCGAACAGCGGCCCCGGTCTTAACTGATCAGGGGCTGTTTTTTCAGGAGTCTCCATATGGTGAAGGCGTTACTCCGTAGCTGTGTGCTTATCTGTCTTTTGTTCGTAACAGCATTGTCTGCCCAAGCTTCATACGAGGGCGATGCGTTGGGTTACCTCGATGCTGTGACCTTGAATGGCGAAGAATACAATGAATTCGATAACCGGCCGTTGGTTTTCTACGCCGAAGATTTGATCGATGGTGAAATTGTCATTCGTGGTTTGATGGAGCAGGAACAAAAAGCCCTTTCAGTTGATGATTTGCAGGTTCAGGTCACCATGGATGGTGGCTCAACCTGGCAGTCGGCAAAAGGGCATGCCCGTTGGGAGTACCATTTTTCTCCTGATCTGAACAAAACGTACTATTTTGCCATCCGGGTGGTCCAGGCTCAAAGCGCGGATGAAGTACAGCAACAGCTGATGTTTGCCTTTGGTGACTTTGCTCTTGAACTGGTCGAAGGCGAAATTGACGACAGTGGCCTGATCCAGCAGGGACAGGGGATGGTCAAGGGGCTGCCCGATGTTTTTTGCGATAAATTTTCCAGTCTGTTGTCAGGGCAAAATGCCCTGCCGGTTGAATTACATCAGATTAAAGTCGATCTCTCCAGACATCAGGTTCTTGCCGGCTCAGTCACCGTGACGCCTTCCAGTCCCATCGATTTTTCACTGGGACCAGTTGCTATGCAATTGTCCTCGCTGACGCTGACCCCATCCAGCGCAACCATCGACGGGAGGGTGATGCTCGATGCTCTGGGGCTTCCCGAGGTAAACCTGCCATTCAGCGCTTTACATCTTGGTACGTTGGGTTTCAACGGTGAAATCGATCTGGTACAGCCTTCGTCACCTCTGCTGGTGGATATTCTAAGTGGTGACTACGGTTTCGGTCTGCACCTGACGACGTTGAGGGTGGCCGTCGATACCCGCAATGCGCCGCAATCCATGGTGCGTCTCTCTGCCTTTGACGGTTCGGTTCTTTTTGGTTCCGGGTTTGGTTCCCTGACGATTCCTGATTTAAGACTGATGGCTGATCAATCCATTCACTGGGGGAAAAATCTTGCTGCCGGTATCACCTCTGCCGGGCAGCGATTGATTCTTCCCGGTAATCTGTTCAGTGTGACCGATCTGGGCGGAACGATTAATCTGGTGGATAAGCAGTTAACTCTCAGTGGTGATCTGATCCTGCCGCCGGAACTGGGCTCAGCTGTTGTGTCTCTACCGGCGGAGCGCCCATTGGTTCTTTCGGCAGCTCATGGTCTGTCTTCAGCGGGGGAACTGAACTTTCCGGTGGCGGATTTGCCGGAGATTTCTCTGTCGCATATCGATTCAGAATTGACCGCTTTGCGACTGAGTATTGATCAGGGTGTTGTCAGTGGCTCCCTTGACGGTGATTTGATTTTTAACCAGTTTGGCGGTTTGCGCATTGCCGTCGCTGCGGCGATTAACAGCACCGGCCTTGCGGAACTGGCAATCGACAGCGGTGCACTCTCCCGTACCTTTGATCTTGAGGGCTTTGCGACCCTCACTCTGGATAACGTGACCTGTGGCTACTACGATCATCGCTTTTATGTGCAGATTGCCGGTGGGCTGCAAGCGACCCACAGCCTGTTTTCTGATTACAGCAGAAAAGTGACGTTCAGTGGGCTACGCCTGTTTAAAGATTCAATTGCTTTTGTCAGTGCGATGGATGGCTGGAAAAGCATTAAAGGGGGCGTGATCGAAATCAACAGCGCCGAACTGGCCTTGCGCCAATACGGCCTCGGGGTTGAGAACGGTTTACTGTGGTTTGGCTTGAAAGGGCAGGCCAGCTATCAGAACAACAGCTTTGATCTCACTGCACGTATTTTTCAGGACAAACATTACGAAATCAGCGATTTCGACTTTGATGGCCTGACCCTCAGCCTGGGTGAGTTCTCCCTGCGCACCGCCGCCCAGTTGCGCAACGGTGTCATGAGCGGTGAAGGGTTTATCAACGCCGGTTTCCTGAGTGATTTTATCCCCGCCGCCATGAAAGACCCGCTGACGGGTGAATTGCGGGTCAGCTTCAGCAATCTCGGTGTGGATCTGGATGCTAAAACCGTAACCTCAGGTACCGTAACCGTTAATTTCCCGCGCGGCATGAGCGTCACGCTGCCCGCCGTACAGGCCGAGTTGCGCTCCATCAGCTTTGGCACGTCCGGTGCCTCGGTGGATGGCGATATTGCCTTGAGTTCCGTGGGTGGAATCGCTCTGCCTGAGAGTTTGTCGGATGTGAATGTTGCCAATCTGGCGCTGAAGCCGCGTGGCTTCAAGGGCACTCTGAGCTGGTCCGCTGCTTCGGGCGGAAGCGCCCGTTTGACCACACTTAAACGTGGTATCCCTTCCGGGACAACATCGGGCGAGGCACTGGAGATTCCGGTGATTCCCGGCGAGTATGGCTTGACCCTGAAGTTGACCAGTGTCGAGCTCGCTCTCGATACCAGCCTGCCGTCAGTGGTGAAGATGGTGCAGCTCACAGACCTCGATGGTTCCATTGAACTGGGTTCCGGTTATGGTGTGGACCGCAGCGTCACCAGTTTGCGATTGCTGGCTGACGGCGCCATCACCTGGGGCGTTGAGCAAACCAGTCAGGCCATCCGTTTGGGACAAGAAACCATCGCTCTGGGGCAGAAAACGGCCGCTGATGTCAAGGCTGCCGCCAGCGATGCGGCAGATGCGTTAAGCTCCGGTTTCTCCTTTACCATTCCCGGTACCTCGTTTGCCGTTAACAATCTCACCGGGCGGTTGTATCTGGCCGACCGTCAGGTGAAACTGTGGGGCGGCATCACGCTGCCTGATGATCTTGGCGGTGGCTCATTCAGTCTGCGGCAGGAAAACAGCCTGGTGCTGTCGACTTCCGGTCTCTCCACACAGGGCGCGGTGGATATCGATCTCGGCAGCCTGTCTGGCTTTCAGCTGGCTGGTTTTGGCGCTGAACTGACCCGGCTGTCCCTGGAAATCTCTTCGAATTCCGTCTCCGGTTCCGTGGCCGGGACCATTCTGCTCAGTGCTTTCGACAATGTGCCCATTGCCGTTGATGCGGCCTTTGACGGCAGCGGTGTGCAGGACTTGCGTGTGGCAACAGACAATCTGGAGCGCAGTTTCACCCTGTCCAACTTTGCCGCGGTCACTTTGAGTGATGTGGAAGGCGGTTATAGCGACGGAGCCTTTTACATTGCCTTGGATGGCACGCTGGCCCTGGATAACTCGCAGATCGGCGAGTTGCCGCGTACCTTTGATTTTGCCGACCTTAAAGTGTTTAAGGATGGGTTGTCCCTCGGCGATGTTGCCTTGCCCATGCATGATGTGACGTCCGTCAACGTCATGCTCAACGGCGATCTGCAACTGTCGTTGAACCAATATGGATTTGGCGTCACCGACAACCGCTTCTGGATTGCCCTGTCCGGCGGTGTCACCTATGACGATCAATCGTTAACGGCCACGGCCAAGCTTTATCACGATGGCGAATTTGTTCTTTCCCAGCTGACAGGCGACAACCTGCTCATTGCCATCGGTGATTTCAGCCTGCGCACCTCGTTTGATTACTCTGGCGGCACCATCACCGAAGCTGAAGGGTCTTTGCATCTGGGAGCGTTGATGGCGTCGATTCCCGATACGATGAAGAACCCGCTGGGCGAACTGCCGGTGACGATCCACAATGTGAATGTCGATCTGTCCGATCCGAGTGCGCCCAAGCTCAGTTCGGGCTCGATCTCTTTCAACACGCCTTTCGAAATGGTCACGACATTCTTTACCGCCCAGATTAACGGTATTGAGGTTGGCGCGAGTGGTGGAACACCTTACGGCAAGGTGCTTGGCGGCTCCATTGCCTTCACCCAGGCCGGTTCCCTGCCCATGTTGGAAGGGGTGTCATTGGCCAATATCGGTCTGACCGCGTCCGGCTTCAACGGCACGCTGAGCTGGAGCGGTGATCAGGATATCCCGGTGTTTGAGGATGCCAACTACGGCATCACTGCCAATTTGACCGCCGTCTCCCTGACCATGGATTCAAGCCAGAGCTCCTTTGATGATATGGTTCAGCTGACCACCCTTGACGGCTCGGTGGTGTTCGGTCCGGGCTATGGCACGGCCCTGGCTCCGGCGCTGGATTATGCGGCCGGGGCGTATGGGTTTGCCACGGATCTGGCGTCATCCATCACCATTCCGGGAACAGCTATTGCGCTGAAAGGCTTCTCCGGTTCGGTTGACTTCGGTGCCGAATCCGTCGGTTTCGGCGGTTTGATCTCCATTCCTTACGAGCAGACGGCAGTGGCGTTTGATGTCGATAACCTGACCTTCTCCGCTTCGGGGATCGATGGCTCTATTGATCTGGCCAATCCGATTGACATTGAAGGCCTCGGCTTTCCTACCGTGCTCACCGATGCCGGTTTAGCTTTCCACGGCTTTGCCCTGTCCAGTGGTCATCTCGGTCTGGATGTGACCCTGACGGCGTTCCTTGATCTGGAGATTTCAGCGGCCCTGGCTCTGGATAACGACGGCGTCAGCGCCTGGTCGCTGGGTGGTGAAACTGATCAGACCTTTAAAGCCGATGCCGGATTCGCCGAACTCGAAGTGACCGACATCGGCGCCGGGTATGATTCCACCTCGGGGCTGTTCTTCTCCATGAACACCGATGTCAAGATGAAGGGCGAGGCGGTGCTGTCGGCGCTGCCGGACGATGTGAATCTCTCCGGTCTACAGGTGTTTTCGGATCATATCGATATTGATGCGGCGCAGATGGGCGGCAGTTTTGATAACGCCACCGTCAGCCTGGCCGGTGTCGATCTCAGCTTGACCCGTTTGGCCCTTGGTTACGATGGCGAACGGGGCGATGGCCAGTTTACCCTTACGGTCGGTGGCGGCATTGCTTTAGGTGATCTGGTCAGTGCCGATGCCGAGGTGATGCTCTATCAGGATCTCAGCTATACCATCAACCAGATTGAAGTGGATTACACCACGCCGGGATTCTCCCTGTACGGCAATCTGGAGATTGCCGAGAGCCGTTTCATGGCCGACCTCGATGTGGCCATTGCCGGAACCCTCAATATGGCCGCCACCCTCGAAGCGGGCACTGCCATCAGCGCCGACAACAACAGTTTCAGCTACTGGCGGGTGGAGTTGAAATCCAACGCCCGCATCTCCATGGCTCCGTTGCCGATGTATATTTACGGTATCGGCGGCGGCATCGCCTATCATGAAACAGTGTCGGTCGGCGAGGGCAATACCGTTGTATTTACACCGGATATCAATACCGCCATTGCCCTGACCGCGCTGGTGGACCTTGGTACCCTGGATGAAGGCTATACCTATTTCGGTAAATTCAGTCTGACCATGGAGCCGACCAACTACCGTATTGTGCTGACCGGGGATTCCTGGTTCATGAAAGGCAAGGACGAGGCCTCCGGCGTACCGGACCTGGGTGCTACCATTGAACTTGGCGCCAGCCCGGCCATGCTGCATATCATTGCCCAGGCCAACCTGAAAAAAGAGATTCCCGGCATGACTCTGCTCGGTGTCGGTGGTGAGGTCGATCTGCTGTTCTCCGAGAGTGACTGGCACATCTACTTCGGTTCTGCTAACCAGCAACTCAATGTCACCCTGCTGGAGTTCTTGACCGGCTCCGGTTATGTGCAGCTCGATTCCAGTGGCATTGCCATGGGCGTGCGCTACGAATTTGACCTTGAAGGCAGTGCCTGGATCTTCTACGGTCGCGTTTACGGCGGAGCGCAGATTGATCTGCAGGCTGGCATCAATCCATTCTATATTGATGCCCAAGGGAAAATCTGGATCGGTCTTGAAGCCGGGGTCAAGGCCCGTGGCCGCAAGTTTGAAATCCTCAGCGGTTATGCCGAACTGGGTGGCCGCTTCAAGGCACCGCCGGTGTATATTGGTTTGCACGGCACGGCACGCTATTCGTTCCTGTGCGGGCTGGTGTCCGGTACGTGGGAGATGACCTTCACCATGCCCGAAGATCCACCTGAGGGGGCGGCCGATAGCGGTATTGAGGACATGCCGTTGCTGGCCTATTCGATGCCGTCCAATGGCGCCACTGAAGTGGGTCGTTTGGAAAGTATTTCGTTGCGCACCAATATGCCGATCATGACGCCGTTTAAGTACGACGATAACCACTGGTATATCCTGTGCGTGAAAGATCCGGCGGAAGCCAATGATATTGTCAACTTTACTGAGGTGCGTGAGTCGATCCACAAGGCCATTCAGCTGAAACGGGGTAACAGCCCGGTAGACGTCGTTGGCGGTCAGCAGGGCAGCATGGAGCTTAACTTTACGCCATTCATGCAGCTCGGAGCGGAGCAGACCTACACCTACACCACAACCTTTGAGTTGCGCCACTACGATAATTATGAAATCGGCAGTGTGGTCAACAGCGAGCAGGTGACGGCCTCTTTTACCACCACGGATCAGCCGATTGGTTTCCGCGAGCGGGTTTACGACGTCTATCCACGGCGTAGCACCACCCCGGTTTACCCGGAAACGGAGATTTACCTGATCACCAAAGCAGTGTTTGACGGCTACGTGTGGAACTGGGCCATTCAGGAGGAAAACCTGCGCTTTGAAGTGGTCAATTCCGCCGGAGAGGTGATTCCCGGCCAGGTGGAAGGTCGCCTGATGGTCACTGATGGCCAGGAGGGTTCACGTCGTTACCTGCTCAACTTCAACCCCGAACAACCGTTAAAAGCTGTACGCATGGTGGAAAGCTCCTCCGGGATCAAACGACCGGCCATTAAGACCGATGATGGCTATCAAAATCCGTTCACCTATGTCCCGCCAACCAATCAGGGAGCCCTGGTGGCCAATGGCCAAGTGACGTCGGCGAGCCGTGTTCCCAGCAGTGGTGCGATGCTTTCTACGTCAACCAGTCAGTCCAGCCAGGCCAGTCGGTTTGGCTCGTCACAACTGGCTCTAGTCAACACGACCCCTAGCGGGGTACAGAACACGGCGAGCGCGGCGCGAGTACCGGGAGCCTCATCGGTGTCGCAAAATAATATGTTTCTGATGGATGAAGATCGAGAAACCTACCGTTGGTACTGGGATGGCGAATATCAGATCCAGATTGTTGACGGCGAGGGGCAGAAGAAGTATACCAGCAAATTCGTACTGGAGACGCCGCCTCAGGGTGGTAGCGAGCTGCCGTTTACCAGTACCGAGGATGTATTAGAATCCGGTATTTCCGATGCTCATTTCAATGTCGCCTTTAACGTTGATCAAGACGCGTACCGGGCCGATGTTGCCCAGGGGCAAACCAATATTGTTTATGCCGGTATTGACGCTCTGTGGCCGGACTATACCGGCAGCATTTATGGCGATGTCGCCGAGACCTGTCAGTTCCGTACCCCGGATCAGATTGAAGAGCTGGTAGCGATGTTCCTGGGATACGCGCCACCGAACTGGTCACATTTCGATGTCATGTCTCCAGCGGTTCGTGCTGCGGTTCGGCGGGTGGCCATGGAACAGTGCGCGCCGCTCAATGAGCAACTTGAAGCGCTTGATCAGCAATTCGACGCTTACAAAGAGGCGGCGTTTGAGCGTCATCCGTCCCATGAATTCCGTTCGCTGGAGTTTAACTTCCGTACGGCGGCACCGATCAACTGGAACGAGATTGATGTGATTGCTACTGTTCATCCGGAGTTTACCAAGCAGATCAGGCTGATGGGAATCAGCATGAATCCTGGACCTGGGACCATTCATAATTTCACGCGCGGCGAATGGTTTGTCCGCAGTCAGCCCGATGGTTTAAACCATGTGCTCGAATTGAAACCCATCAATGACAATGACTTTGATGGTGAACGGTTGCTGCAGATGGTCGGCTTCCATCAGCTCAATGATTCCAATTTGACTCAGTTTGGTCGTGTTGTGTTTAAACAACGGGGCTTACAGGATAGTGAAACTGAGCTGGACAGCTACTCCGGTGAATTTGATCTGACCAGTGGCAATATTATTTACAATACCGGTATGATCAACGCATTAACTCCTGCTGAACTGTTGGGGAGATAGGATATGAAGCGCATGATAAAAAAAGGGTGTCTTGCTGTTGTGCTCCTGCTGGTCAGTCTGTGCAGTTTTACCCATGCCGAGGAGACTGTTCAGGTTGGCATTGAAGGCAAGTTTGACGGTCAACAGGTGCAGCTGCGCTGGATGGTTTCCGACAAAAAACTGGACTATCATTACGTGGTGTGGCGGGCTGCTGCCGACAACCTGCAGCAACGGGTCAAAGTGGCTGAGCTGGCCATGCTCGACTACGCCGCTGCGAAAAAGAGTCTGGCGGACAACGAGGTGGCTCTCAAGCTGATGTATCCGTTTGAGACGGCAAAGAACCGCGCTGAGCTCAACCAGTCGCTAGCTCAGGACGACAACCGCCTCGGCATGTTGTTATTCATCTCTACCCAGGATAAACAGGTGGCCGAGGCTATGGGCCAGTACCTGGTCGATCACGACCTGTCTGGTAGTCCTCAGCGTGTTTATACGGTTGAGGTTTATGATGGAGATCAACTGGTTGCCTGCGATATGTGCGCCGTTAATCTAGAAAAGGCTAAAACTCTGCCCATGGTGTGGCAGGTTAAAGCCCACATGTTCAAGTGGGGCGTCGGCCTTAAATGGGAAGGGTACGAGGCCTACACCGCGTTTAATATCTACCGCCGCGGCCTGCTGGAAGAAACGTTTACCCGTATCAACAGCGCGCCGGTTCAGGTGCAATCGTCGGTTAATCCAGATGGCACCGTCAGTGTCGCACCGTATTTCTATACCGACACCGACATCAAGGAACATCAGCAGTACGTTTATCAGATCCGTGGTGTCGATTTCTTCGGCGATGAAGGTCCGGCCTCCATCGAGGTGCTAGGGAAGATCAAGGTCGATCCGCGACCGGCCCCGTTGCCGCGTCCGCAACTGGATGCTGGTGAAACGTCCATTACCATCTCCTGGCCAGCCAGCGATGATCCGAAGGTAGTGGCCTACAACCTGTATCGCAGCCCAAAATATGAGGGCGGCTACCAGAAACTCAACGCTCAACCACTCAGCGAACGCCGGTATACCGATAATAATGTCGTGGTGGATACCAATTATTTCTACTATGTCACAGCCATCAACGATGGCGGCTTTGAATCCATCCCGTCGCTGGCCGTTCTCGGTTTTGCCAAAGACTCCACGCCACCCGCCGTGGTCAAGCAACTCGACGCCAAGGTGGTTGATGCCCGTGTGCAGCTGAATTGGAGTGCGGTTACCGACGCGGACTTGCAGGGCTATCGCATCTACCGCACCATGAAACCACAAAGCCTCGACTGGGTGCTGCTCAACCCCGAGCCGGTGACAGCAGTTGAATTTACCGATGTTCTGTCTAAAAACCTGTCACGTTATCCTTATTACTACCGGATTACGGCCGTGGATACCCATCACAACGAGTCCGCCCCGTCCATGGTCGTCCAAATCCAACTTCCCGACGTCACCGCCCCGCAGGCGCCGATTCTCAGTGACTACAGTGTGAAAAACGAGCAGGTGGTACTCAACTGGCGCCCGGTGATGGTCTATGACCTGGCCGGGTACAACGTTTATCGCAGCAACGGTGGTACCGCGCAAAAGCTGACAGCCACGCTGCTGCCGCTGTCGACCTTTGTTGATCAAACAGCCCCAGTTGGTCAAGAGGTTAACTACACGCTGACCGCCGTCGATCACACCGGAAATGAGTCTGCGCCGTCAGCACCGTTGACGGTCACCGTCAGCGACGCCACCGCGCCAACGATCACCAGCTTTACCGTTACCAGTGACAACGCTGCAGCCGTGCTCACCGTCCAGTGTGCCGATAAAGACGTAGTCGGTTTCGACGTGCTGCGCAGCCAGAATGACCGCGATTACGTTAAAGTCAATCGGGGTCGCGTCACCGGCTCGACCTATCGTGATGCGGTTCTCAAAGGAAAACGCTATTTCTACAAAGTGCTGGTCTGGGATGCTTCGGCCAACAGTACCGAGAGTGTCGCGCGAGAGATTAAGATCGCCAATTAATTGCTAGGTAATCGAGCAGTGAGTTGAATAAAGAAGGCCGGACATCGAAGGATGGCTCGGCCTTCTCTAGTTTTGATGTCACTCATAACGGGCTTGATTAGAATTGTGGATTACTTCATGTGAGTTCGTTATGTTATATCCCCAAGGTACACGGCTTCTGAGAGGTGATTATCGGTCGTTTGCGAATGAAAATGTAATGTCGGTCGATGTGTCAATTCTGTCTATCACGAACAGTTCGCAAGAGCGTGTTCGGATAGAAGTCTGTAATTACAAAGAAGGAAAGCTTTTGGGTGGCTGAATTAAACTTTTTAGGCAGAATTTATCAATATGGTGATAGGCAGAAAAATTTTTGCCTAATACACTGTTAGGCCCTTATAAGCTATGCCAATTCCAAAGGAAGTAATAGAAGTTTCTGTCTTCAACCACCTGGTAGGGATTAAAGACAAAGAACTCATTTTATTGAAAGGGCATTTACTATTGGATGTTATGCTTTCCGAAGCAACCAAGAACGAAAAGTATGGTTTCCATGGAAAGGTGGGCATATTCAGTAATATTTGCAAAGATGATGAAGTAGTTAATTTGCTATACGACCTAAATAACATTAGAAATATGCTTGCTCATGAATGGGATTTTGAAATAGAAAGCAGTGGATTAATCGAATGGTCCGAGAATGTACTTGAAAAAACAAAAAGCACAATGGCATCGCGCAGAACTCAAAGGATGGATTTAGTTAAGGCCATAGCCTCTTTAAGTAGGGAAGTCTATGTTTTTAGCCTTTAACTTTTTTGGGAACGGGCCTAAAGCGCTTAAGTCGTAGTCCGCAGTGGCGGCCTACAGGGACACAAACACGCGGGGCGCTTCGTTCTTTTTTCCACGCATTTGCGCCCCTTCGCTTAGCGTTAGATTTATTTATGGGGATAAAATGGACATTCCGTCTAAGCACGTATTTGAAGTTCTGATGGATAAAGGCATCAACGAGCTGCACCATGCAAACAGTGTCATTACTGCGTGCCAATTCCTCCGCTCGAAGTCTTTGATGTCTAGAGGAACCGTCGAGCGTTTGGGGATTCCCCAGACACCGCAAAGCTCGGACGACATTGATAAGAGATACGGGATCTGGTTTGATGTGTTTGCCGATTCGGTAGATATTCATTACCGCGCTAGAAAAGCTAACGTGTACGGCCCTGTTTTGTTTGTGTTCGATACTCGGCTAATAGAACGCTCTTACACAGGGCGGATTTGGGTTACAAAGCTGAATCCGACCAAATGGGCCGGGAAAAATGACCGGCAGCGGTGGTTCCAGAATAAGGAAGACCTTGAGGAGAACCTTGTGAAAGGCCGTTTCGACCAAATGCTTGTCTTTCGGCACTGCGGCGGCCAATTACCGTTTCGCCGGTTCCTAAAGAAAATTATCCTTGATGACCCGCAATGGGAAAACGACGATGGGGTAGATCTATACAGCATGGCAGTAGGCGCTTTACGCCTAGCTATGGCCGACAGTGGCATAGATGCTCCCATTGAGCGACGTGTATGCCGCGATGGCTGTGTTTGCGAAGATGAGTACGCTCAAGATGAAGAGCGGCTCTCTATGATGTTCGATCCGAAAATCTAACCATGCCTTACACGCGGATGGCAATTCCACTGCGCTTCATTGCACCGGACAAACCTGCGGGGTCAGGTCTTGCAATGCAATATAGGGTTGTTTTGATGTATTACGTAGCCCGAATAACCGCGACAGCGTCAAACTCAACCAGTCCAGCGTGCTACCGGCACAACCTACCATGACGCGCTTTTCAGAGAGAAACACCATTTCTACAAAGTACCTGACTGGGATATCTCTGCCAACAGCACCAAAAAGGTGGCGTGTATGGTTAAGATAGCCGATTAGGTGAAAAGAATAAAAGAAGAGGAGGCCGGATTATCGTAGGATGAACCCGGCCTCCTTTTTTGGGGATTCTGGTTAAAAACCCGCTCAGTTTGCTACCAGTTACCTCAAAAGTAGCAGGCTTTTGATGTGGATGCCCTATAGTTTGCTACTGGGGCATTTATTGATTAAACTGCGTGAGGAATGAAACCTATATTTCTCTATTTTTACCAAACTGCTCTTTGGGTAGAGTTTAACGTTTTTCGAGGATGTGCATAGATGCGGAAGCCAATCTATATCGTGATTTTATTCGTGATCCTCCAAGCCTCTTTGACGTTTGCCCAGAACAACATAGACAATTCTTCCAGACTCCCTGCCAATAGTGAGCAAGCGCTGACTAATGCTGCATCTTTTCCGAATCTGACAGATGGGGAAATAGCGTATCTGGCACAAAAAAAGACGATTAAGGTGTGTGTTGATCCTGGCTGGATGCCCTTTGAGGCGGTCACCAATAACAGACATGTCGGAATGAGTGCCGACTATCTTGATGTGGTCTCACAACAGCTGGGAATCAACTTTCAGCGGGTTCCAACTGAGTCATGGCCGGAAACACTTGAGACGGTGAAATCACGGGAATGCGATATTCTGCCACTGGCCATGGCAACGCCGGAAAGAAAAACATACCTGAACTTTACAACGCCCTATATCGTTATTCCTCTTGTTATTGCCACAACCAAGGAAAGGCCCTTCATCGCAGATCTGACGGATGTGCTTCATCATCGCATGGGGCTTGTGAAAGGCTATGCTTTTACAGATATCCTGAAAATGGAATATCCTGAAATGGATATTATGGAATTTGATACGATCTACGATGGACTTGCCGCACTTGAGAAAAATGAGATCTACGGATTTATCGACAACCTGACAACCATTTCATATGAAATTACCCATTACTTTTCATCGTCGATTAAAATTTCTGGACGGATCAATCGAAACTGGGAGCTTGGCATTGCCGTCAGGAATGACGATCCTGTGCTGCTTCGCATTCTTGATAAGGCGGTGAGAAGCATAGGCAGTAATAAGGTCCAGGAAATACACAGCAAATGGATTGCCGTTACCTATGAACATCAGTTTGACTATTCATTATTCTGGAAAGTGCTGGCTGCTACCGGTGTTGTCGGACTTCTGTTCCTTACTCGCTATCGTAAGGTCAACAGGTTTAACAAGACACTCCAAGACCTCAATATGCGATTAAAGGAGAGTGAAGAGTCTTTTCGCAGTCTGGTCGATAATGCCCATGAAGGGATCGTTGTCGTCCAAAATAAGCGATTGGTCTTCGTAAATCCACGCGCGTGTGAAATGACCGGTTATGATTACGAGGCTTTGTTGGCGCTGGACAGCTTCTTGCCTCTGATTGCCCCCGAAGCACGTGAGACGATGATGGCTAATCATCTGAAACGGCTGGCCGGAAAAGCCTCTCCTGTCCGATACGAAAGCCAGTTTCTTAAGCGTGACGGTACCATTTATCCGATAGAGCTGACGGGTGTGTTGATCAATTGGAAGAACAATCCGGCCACCCTGAATATCCTTTCCGATATCAGTGAACGCAAAGCTTCAGAAGCTGCCGTGCGGTTTATGGCTCTTCACGATAATTTGACGCGTCTTCCCAACCGCTATTTGTTGATGGAGCGTCTGGAACAATCCCTTGCTCAGGCTCGGCGCTCCAGGCAGCCGATGGCTGTTCTTTTCATGGATCTGGACGGTTTTAAACAGGTCAATGATACTTATGGGCATGATGTTGGCGATAAACTTCTCAAAGGCGTTGCCGAGCGGGTGCAGCAGTTGATGCGCGATTCAGATACTCTGGCGCGGATGGGTGGTGACGAGTTTGTCATCCTCTTGCCCCAAGTCGATGGCTTGTCGGGTGTTGAGACTTTGATTCGCCGAATCGACAAAGCCCTGCAATCACCCTTTGAGTTCGATTCTTTAGAGGTGAAGAGTCGGGCCAGTGTCGGATTTTCCCTTTTCCCGGAGGATGGGGAGACGGCAGAGGAACTTTTGCGTGTCTCAGATCAGAACATGTATGTCGTTAAACAAAAAGGGCGGGCAGGTCTGCAGGGGTAAGGAAATAATGGCATAAATAAAGCAGAACTGAGAATGTCAAAATATCAACTACGTTATATCTAACATTGTAAGCGAATTAAATCCCCGGAAATTATAAAAAAACATAGTAAAACAACAGCCTGTTTCCTGCTCCATTTTGTGTAATGGTCAACGAATGCAACGTTTACGCAAAGGAGGCATTTTATGACGCAAGCACAAGATAGGGTGCAACAGTTCAGGCGGTTGCGCGAATCCATTCGCGGCTGCAAAACGACGCTGGTGGTCGGGATTGATATTGCCAAAGATAAACATCATGCTTTCTTCGGCGATGCAAACGGCAGGACGCTTTGGAAGAAATTGATCTTTTACAATACCATCGAAGACTTTAAAAAGCTTCAGTCCATGGCGGATAGCCTGATGGTGAAGCATACGTTGAAAGAATGCGTCTATGGTGTCGAACCGACAGCTTCTTATCACAAACCACTGGCTGAATATTTGATTCGCAACAACGAGCAGGTTGTTTATGTCTCCAATGTTGCCGTAGCCAAAAACAGAACGTTGCTGGATGGCCGCTGGGACAAAAACAACACCAAGGATGCCGCGAATATTGCTGATCTGGTTAGTCAGGGGCGCTGTCAATTTTATGATCCCGGCGAGGATGAGATCCGTGAATTGCGCAGCTTGCTCGCCTATCGGGCCAAGTTGAAAAAGCAGGAACACGGCTTGCGAATGCGCATCCGCAACAATTTGCTGGCGCAGTATTTCCCGGAATTGGACAAGCAGATGCCCCAAGGCGGGCAAGATGGTCTCATTCTCGATCTCATTGCCAACGATTTCGACCCGGCACGTATTGCCGCGATGTCCTTTGAAGGTTTTCGCCGAGGCTACCAGATGCAAAAACGCTCCATGGCTCAAGAACGCCTGTTAGAGGCCATCTGGCAGGCCAGTCAGCTTTCCGTCGGCTGCGCCTTGCCCGAGTCGGCAGCCTGGGAGGGACGCGCACTGGTCGAGCAGCTCTGTCAGGTGCGCCAGATCAAGCGTGACTTGGAAAAACGACTCAAGGACGTTGCGCAAACGTTCCCGGCCTACGCCTGTCTGCTGACAATCCCCGGCTTTGGTCCAATCGTCTCGGCCATGACCCTGGCGGCTATTGGCGATGCCAATCGTTTTACCAGCCGCAAGCAGGTCCTGCGCTTGGCGGGACTGGATCTCAGCGCCTCGCGAAGCGGCAAGAAGAGCGACAGCGCGATACCGGTCATCTCCAAACAAGGCAAAGCCGGATTGCGCTATGCCTTGGTGCAGGCGGCACAAATTGCCAGCTACAAAGATGCAACCATCCGCAGCTACTTTACCGGCCTGCTCAAAGGACGGGAAATGGAACGCGGCATCAAGTTAAAGATGCGGGTCAAGCTGGCGGCCAAAATGCTGATTATTGCCTGGACCCTGATGAAACGGAACCAGGCATTTGATTCTGACTGCTTCACAAGGACGTAATTACTCCTGAAGCAGTCGGCGGCGAGAAGAGCCCGATCAACAACGTTGAGGCATGGACCTCGGGCGGGACAAACAAGGGCCTCTCACTGGAATCTTGAAGCTTGGATAAGGAATGCTGAGGCGGCCCTGTTCCCACTGCAGGCAGGGGATGCCGGATACTTGTAACGATGAAGCTCAAGATTCGCCAAGATGTGGGACAACGTCGGTATAAACACAATGGGACAGGTGCGTGAAAAAACAGGCTTAAATCTTAACCGACTGATTTACTTGAGAAATATTTTTTTATTGCCCAGGGTAAAATAGAATGTCCCCGATCCTTGGCCCGGCACGATATCGGGCAGCGGGGTTTTTAAGAGCTGTTAAACGGGGAAGAACATGCCTCGCCGTTTAGCAGCTCTCTACTTCGATCTTTTCCAAAAGTGCAAGAGCAGCTTCGTCTTCCATCTCTTCAAGATAATCTCTGAGAACATTGAGATAGCTATGGATCAAAAATAGGTAATCTTTGCCGGATTTTCCAGACTCCGAGTCCGCCAGCATCAATTTGTATTTTTCCCAAAAGGCATTGGTTTTGTCCGGGTCGTCAATATGGACTCTGAGCATTCGGATAAACTCTGTCGTATTTTTTTCTTCATCGATGCCTTTAAAAGACAGATAGCGATCTGGTTTCAGCTGTGCTTGCTCCATGCGATGACTCCTTTTGGTGATGTTTGAAGGCATCATAAACGATTATTTTTGAACTGTCTGTCGGCTAGCCGACAGTAGAGATAAAATTTAGGAACCTTGTTGCAAGGAGCTGAGTATTTCACTATTTATGATCAAGATATTCTGACGGTCCAACCTTCTGATGTGACCTGCCTTGATTAATTCGTTCATGAGCATTGAAATGGTTTGCCGGGTCGTCCCGATCAACAGGGCGATGTCTTCTGTACTGAGCCCCAGCTCGATGATAACCCCATCAGAATGTTCTTTCCCTCTCTCGGCCACCGCGTTGAGCAGAAAATCATACAGGCGCTGTTTGACATCCTTGAAAACCAGTCCTTCTATAATGTTGATTGAATTATTCAGGAGTTCGCCCAGCACTTTAACAACAGTTCCTGTTATTTCAGGGTGTTCGATAATTTTTTGTTGAAACGATCGGGTGTCCGCAGCAAGGATGACGGAATTTTCCATTGCTTCCGCATAGGTTGGGGCATGGGTACTGAAGATATCTCCGGCTTCCAGAAGGGCCAGAGTGAACTCACGATCTTCGTAGCAGAGGTAAACGCGCAGTCGTCCGGACTGGACAATAAAAATCGAATCTTTATCGTCATAAGGTGAACTGATCAGTTCCTTCCTGGCATATTCTCGCTTGCTGAATCCTGAGAGCAGCTCAGCAAAATCAGGAGTTGAAAACAGTTTGAGAATGTCGATATCAGAAAGTTTCATTTTTGCAGCCATAACAATAACTTTTAAGATGTGCGCAACGTGAAAGCAATAAAAATACTATGCCACTGCCGGGTGACGCAGAACTCCTTGGGCAGTATCCTCATCTTCGTTAGATAGGTAGACAGGTAGATAGGGGGGGGCGTCGTTGATATTTTGATATTTAGCGTCACATGGGAAAAGTCACCGTTTGACTTGCCTTTATTGGCTATGGATCAACCTTTGCGTCCGACAACAATAATGTGGTGATTGACAAAGCTCGTATCCGCTTTCCCGAAATGATCGGCATCCGGTAACGGCTCCAGCCAAGTGATAACGGCATCAGGGGCGTTTTTCATCATGGCCACCAATTCCTCAAGCGTCTCTTGGGAGCAGTTCATCCGTTTGGCCCAGTCGATAAAGTTATGCCGTTTGGTCAATTGTCGGGTTTGCTCGACCTGCAGCCCGCCTTGCTGAAACATCTGCCGCCATTGCTGCTCTGAATAGGCGCGAAAGTGGGAGGGGTCGCGCAGGCGCTCAAACTGGTCCACGTAAAGCGCGTGGTTTTCCTCTTTCGGCAGCACATGATCCTGCACTGCCAACACCCCGCCTTTTTTTAACACCCGGACACTTTCGGCGATAAACTTTTGACAATCGGGAAAATGATGCGCCGCGATCCGGCAGGTGACGAGATCGACGCTGTCATCCTCAAAGGGCAGGTTTTCAGCGTCCGCCAGTTGAAAGGTGACATTGGACCGGCCTTTTTCGTCGCAGACAAACTTCCGCGCCGTTTCCACCATATTGGGCGTCAAATCGACGGCAATGACCTGTTGAACATGCGGAGCCAGCGTTAAGGCCGTATGGCCGCCGCCAGTCGCGACATCCAGCACCTTCCAGTCTTTTTGCGGTTGCACCATGTCGAGCAGATAAGTGAGGTCAACGCCTGTGGCGTGGGTTTGGCTACGCACGTAAGCGTCACCCACCTGACTGTACTGATCGCGACTCATCTCTTTTGATGTTTTGTCCGTCATGATGAAACCTTCCGTTCTTTATTTTTTCAGACTCGGGTCGGGCTATTTTTCATAATACCATTCGTATGTTTTGTCGCCCATCAGCATCGTGGCTTTTATTTTGCCATCGCTGTTCAGATGTAATGCGATCTGGGAGTTGTTCATTTCCATGGTGGCATTGGCGGAGTCGAGGGGATTCCAGACGCCGTTTTCCTGCGTGCCATTGGCATCGGAGAGGACACGTCCATCTTGGCTGAGCGTGATGGTGGCTGCGCGATCTGCTTGATGGTGCCAGATGCCGAGAAAGGCGGACTCGGTAACGCTTTGAGGCGCAAGGTGTGTTTCTGCCGGTTGCTCTTGTGGCTGGGCGGGCTGGATGTACACCCATAGTTCATAGGCCCCATCATAGGCTTTGATGATGCCATAGAGGCAGCGGCCCTCTCCGCGATCTTTAAAGGTGAAATGAAGATGGCTGTTGTCTGCTCCCAAAAGTTCTGCGCTCTGAAGAGGAAGAATGTTGGTGTAGTTTTTCATGATTTCGACACGACCGAAACTGGTGTCGCGTTTATCATTTTTGATGATCTTGTAGTGGTAGACGACCGCTTCATACCCCGTGATTTTTTCCTGTGACTTCTTATCGTTGTAGGGAGGAGTCTGCATCAGTACAAAATCCGCTGTGTCGTAATGATACCTTTGACTGATCTGTGCGCCCGGCAGTGGTTTGATGAAGTCGATATCAATCATTGTCATGGCATCGCCACCACTGAGGCGATGTAATTCGACACGCCGGTTTTGCGCGCGGCCTTGTTCTGTGTTGTTGTCGGCGACGGGACGTTCTTCACCGAATCCACGTGCTTTGAGCTGCTGCGGAGCCGTTCCTTCGTTGATCAGAGCCTCGACGACAGATTGCGCACGTCTTTGTGACAAGTCGTGATTGTAGCCATCATCCCCCTGATTGTCTGTATGGCCCTGAACTTCCAGAACCAGGTCATCATAATGGCGCAGCAGTGAGGCTGCCGCCGTGATGGCCCGATCTGACTGAGGCTTGAGGGTTGCCTTGTCGGTATCGAAATAGATCCCTTCGAGAGTCACTTTGCCTTTGGCGTCGAGTTCTGCTTTTAATTTGTCTGGAGACAGGATCAGGGTCTGCTGGAAGGCTTCGCTTTCAACGACATCAAGATTGAATGAATTATCGTAGCCCGTCGCCAGGCCGACATACTGTTTGCCGTTCAGGTCTAACTCGAAGACAAAGCCGTTACCGTCGTCATCGGAATGGATGGTTGCTCCGCGGTTTTTAAGCAGGTCACGGTAGTTGTGGGTGGCTCGGAAACGTAGGCTGTTGTTTTTTGTGTATTTATCGAGACCGTATTCAATTCGCCAGTAGCGCCCTTGAGCGGGAAATGTCTTTTTGGCGACGCGGAAGATTTGTTCGTCGTAGTTTTTGTAGACCAGGCGTTTGATCGCAGCGCCCTGTATCAGAGGTGTCAACGGCATCAGGGGAGCGTCCGTGCCTTTCAGGGCCAGCTTTTTGTTTAAAGGCCATTGGCGGGCGTCCAGCGTGATAAACGGTGTGTAGGCTGTGGCTACGAGTTCTTTCAGTGTTGCGCTATTGGCATAGCTGGCCAGCTGCACGGTGTATTCATCGCCTTCGTGTTCGAATTCAATAACTCCGAAACGGTCAAACTGCACGGATGGGTCTTGAAGTGTTGTGAGGATGTTTTGCTGTAACAAGGCGTTGCGCTGTTTGGAATCGAGTTTGTCCTTGAAGGTGTATTTTGTTTCCCGATACAGCCCGTAGCGATTTTTTTTGCCGACTTTTAGCTGGTAGTAATCGATCTGCTTTGTTTCTTTTTTGGTGACGTTGTCAAAGGTGACATCAAAGGCAGGGCAGGATACGGATAAAACACCCAGCAAAAAAAAGATGGTTGTAGCGCAGCGCAATATCAGGGCTCTCATTGGTTATTCCTTTCCATGGAGCCCATACCTTACCATAGAGATTTTTTATGATAAAAAGAAAATAAAAGATTGCCCTAGGAAAGCGCTCTCCCTGAAAATAAAAAGTAAATTCACGAGGATAAGTCTTTACTGTTTTACTTCTTTAAACGAACAGATCGATTAGCACGTTGCGTTATTCGTTGCTGATGACCACACAGTCGCGACCTTTTTCTTTTGCGACATAGACCCCTTGGTCGGCTCTGTCAATAAGGGCAGACGGCTGTTCATTTTTGCGATATTCAGCGACGCCAATGCTGAGTGTTACTTTCAGAGATTCACCGCTACTGAGGTTGATTTCATTTTCTTTTATTCCTGTTCTGATCCGTTCAGCAAGGTGAAAAGCGTTTTCGCAGTTCGTCTCAGGCAGGAGGACGCAAAATTCTTCTCCGCCGTAGCGAGCGAGAATGTCGGTGTCGCGCAGCATGGTCTTGGCTTTTTCTGTCGTTTGCCTCAGGACCTCGTCACCTGCCGCATGTCCATAAGTATCGTTCACCGCCTTAAAGTGATCCAGGTCGTAAAAGATGACACTGAAGGGTGTCTGGTATCTTTTGGCCAGGTGACAGAGTTGCTCGGCGTGAGCAAATAGCTGTCGCCTGTTGGTGGCTCCGGTGAGTTCGTCGGTGGTGGCAAGCCGCTCCAGTTTCTGCTGTAGCAGAATCATGTTGGTGATGTCCTGAATCGTGCCGACCATGCCGATGGCAAGCCCCTGTTTGTCTTGGCGGATCTCACCCTGTTCGCGGACATATTTGGTCTGTCCTTGCGAATCGATAATGCGATGCTCTGTTTCGTAGGCCGTCAATTGTTCCATGGCGGTATTGATCGCGGTATTGACGGATTCACGATCTTCCGGATGAATTTTATCAATAAAATATTTCAGGGTCGGTTGGTGGGCGTTGGGCGTATCTCCCATGATTCTGAATACCTCATCTGACCATGTGAGTTCATTGCTTTGGGCATCCCAGCTCCAACTGCCTAAATGAGCCATCTCTTGGGCATGGTCGAGATCGCGGTGGCTCTCATCCAGTTTTTTAATCATGCGGTTGAAGGTTCGCGTCATGATAGAGAGTTCTCCACTGCTCCTGGCGGCAAAAAGACGCTCTTTGCCCTTTTTAGACGGGAGTGATGCCAAGTGATCAGTAAATGAAAACAGTGGCTTAAAGATGAGTTGCAAGGTGAAGACTGTGAAGATAAATACAGCTAGAAGCGCTCCTCCCATAAAAAGCCAGATAAGGCGACGAGAAGCGTTCAGGGGTTCCTCGAGTTCGGATAATGGATAGTTTGCTCCCAAAACCCAATCTATTGAGTCTAGCCTCTTGAAGGCGGAAACGGCTTTTAATCCCCGCGAGTTGGTGTTGACCTCGCAACTGTCTTTTCCTTCCATCGCGTGATCGAATAACAGATTTACACCTATGGGCACATCATCCTGCATAATGCGCGAGCTGTCAGGGTGAACGATAATTGTCCTATTCATGCTCGCCAGGAAAAAATATCCATCTTTCCCTAGCTTTTGTTTAGGCAGCTTGCCTAAAAAGTTATTGCGCAACAGATCTAATGCGCCACTGAAAATGGCGACAAGATTGTTTTCTTCATCAAAAATTGGAACCGTCATCATGATGGACGGATGATTGTCCTTTTGTGACGAAGAATAGGGGTTGGAGATGAAAGGCTGCCGACTTTTGATGGTCTGTTGGTAATAGTCGCGGAAACTGTAATCGCGACCTCTGCGTTGCGGTTTAAAAGGGGATTCGACGATTAGTACGCCCTCTGCATCGAAAATAAAGAGCCCTTTGTCAAACGTACTCAAAAGACCGCGACGGTCATTAAGCCACTGTTGTAACTTTTCGGGATTGGAAAGAGCGTGCTGAGGTAATACTGCAGAAACCGAAATAAGTGTTTGATGGGCGGAAAGGAGCTTGCCATCAATATTCATGGCATAGTTGGAAACTCGGTTGAAGAAGTCCGTCTTAAAGCGTTTTAAATATTCTTGATATAAAAAAGATGTTGTGAAGTAACCTAAAATCACAAATATGATAATAAAGAAAATGCCTAATTGTCCGGCAATTCTCGTTCTTATTTTATATGTTTGGTTCAATTAATGGCCTCCCTCTGTAGCAAAGGCACAATGGCCTCTGCTTCTAATGAATAGTATAGGGAGAAAAAAGAACGATTAAAAGAATGAAAATTCAAACGTCTAATGCCAGCAACTAAAATGGCTGTTTTCTTGAGCGCTAGCAAGAATCACTTCGTTCCAATTTTAGCATTATGTGTTTGATGCAAGCTTCTGATCTTCTCTTCCAGTTTATCAGGCTATTTTTATTGTACAGAGCCTTGAGAAAACTTTTCTAGCTGCTGAACGCTCTTTTTATTGGCGCGCCGGTTTCAATGTTTTTTCTCAAATGATTCTGGATGTAGATTCCTATCCTTTTCTTATACGTGTTTGGCGAATAACGATGGGATATTGTGTTTGATCGCATTAATTTTCACGCAGTTTTTTCTGTTTGCAATTATTAATAATTGTGTAATTTATTTTTACTTCAGTATGCGTACATGTTAATGCGTTGTTTGTCTTTTTTGAGCCGATAAATTGTAGAAATCTTCATATTTACAGTAGTTTCTTTGAACTATTTGACTGGGTTATTTCGCCCTTTGTGTGGGGTATATCACATTTTTTGTTGTTTAATATAATGATTGGAATCTATTTTTATCGATGTGTAAATAATTTGACAATTATAATCATATATGATTTTCGTTACATGGGTCCTTTATTTTCTGCTTGAGCTTTTATTGGCACAATTCATGTTTAAATCCGAAGAATGTTTTACCGGGCTTAAAAGAAGAGAAAAAACATTCTTTCTTTTGCGATCTGAGTAGGCCGAGTCAACGATTGTTAAAACGAAGGTCTCTTCTTGTCCTGTGTTTTCAGCGTAATAAGCCATTTGTGCCCCTGCTCATCATGGCCTGGATAATTTTCAGGTGAGGAGAACCACGTGAAATTGACTTGTTTTCCCTGGATGAAATCATATCTATCCGTTGCACTGGCAATGAATATCCTGCTGAGCCTGTTGTTCTCTTTTCCTGTCAGAGCTTCCGTAACCGGTCCCTGTTCCAATTGTCATACGATGCACAATACGCAGAATGGAACACCGCTCAGTGGTAGCGTCAATGAGACACTACTGGTTTCATCGTGCGTGGGTTGTCACACGTCTGCAGGACCTGAAACGATCATTGATTTAGGACCGACACGGGTGCCGATTGTTTTTAATACGACAGGCTATCCTGAAAAACCCTTGGCTGGGGGCAATTTCTATGATGTGGCAGCAGCGGGGGGCAATCATGACAGCCATGGTCATAACGTTTATGGGATCAGTCATGTCGACAATGAGCTGGGCCATGCGCCGATGGACATGTGGGGAGCGGGCTGCACGAATGCCTGTCATAATTCACTGGCGATTCCTAAAAGCAGTATGCCTGGATACAATTTTAATGGCTGCCAGGGATGTCATCAAAAGTATAAGCATCATGGTGACACGCTGGCTGATGGTGCTATGGAGACAGAGGGAAGTGGCTGGTATCGTTTTCTCGGTGGCCATGATGCCCGCTATGGTGGCCCTGATGTTTGGCCCACGGCCTATGTGGCCGGGATTGAGGATGCCGATTGGGAGCAGAATCCGGATTCTGGGCACAACCGCTATTATGAGGTTCTCAGAGGAACAAACGACTATACCTTCCTGATGAATACCCAGTCTATGAGCAGTTTTTGCCTGGGTTGCCATTATGCGGCCCATTTTCGAACAGAAGATACAACCACTAACGTATGGATACGCCATCCAACGATGATACGTTTGCCGACGACCGGAGAATTTGCCGATTACAATCCCGAGACGGATTACGATGCGACAGTCCCGGTTGGCTGGTTGAATCCGACCAGCCCGGCACGCAATGATGCCATGGTCATGTGCCTGTCCTGTCATCGTGCTCATGGGAGCCAATATCCCGATATGCTGCGGTGGAATTACGTCGGCATGACGGCGGGTGGTGGGGACAGCAATGAGGGCTGTTTTAGGTGCCATTCCAGTAAGGATACTTAAGCGGTTTTTTATTTGACGAATGATGAGGCGTTGAGCGAGGGAACTATTTTTGTCTAGGATATTTAGCGGGGCAGGGCCTTTCCCCTAGACGGAAAGGCCCTTTAGCCGAAGCTGATGCTATATCGATTTCTTTTCGTAGAAGGCAGCCAGCCGTTCTCGCGCCTCGCTGAAATCTCCCAGATTCGAATAGCCATTGATTGTTTCTAAGCGCAGCGCATCATCCAGAGAGCGACCGACAATATCAAAAATCGTTTCTTTGGCGGAGCGAACCGCTTGCTGGCTGTTTTTCAAAATCATTTCGGCATAAGATTGCGCGGTGGCCATCAACTCTTCCGGCGCCACAACCGTGCTCACCAACCCTAAACGCAGCGCTTCATCCGCTGAAACCTCACGCCCGGTCAAAGTCAGTTCCAGAGCCGTCGCCATACCCGCGATGGACACGAGCCGCACCAGTCCGCCATCGCCCTGATGCAAACCATAGCGCACTTCAAAGACACCGAATTTGGCCCGTTGTGAGGCAATGCGAATATCGCAAGCTAAGGCCAATTCAAAGCCACCGCCAATGGCGTGTCCATTGATCGCGGCAATAATCGGCTTATAGATGCGATGCTGCCCTCTGGTAATGCCACCGGCAATTCCTTTGGCGACATTGTCTCGTGGCGCCAGCATCGAGGCTTTTTCCCATTTCGGGATAAAGGTCTTGAGGTCGGCACCGGCGCAAAAAGACTTGCCTGAGCCGGTGACGATGGCAACGTCAACGGCTGGATCTGTGTTGAAGTCGTTCCAGATCGTCCACAATTCATCATTGAGAGCATCATCCAGAGCGTTGAGGGCTTCAGGGCGATTCAGCGTGATGGTGGCAATTCGATCTTTCTTTTCATAGATGACATTGCTCATGGCGTATTCCTTTTTGGACGAAATGGTGGGAAGGGCGGCTGACTACCAGAACAGCTGCCATTGATGATTAATTTTAAACCGCCGTCACTGGATATTCAGAAAGTGTTATCGGTGAAACGGCATATTGAATTTCTATTTTTCCCTCCGAGCTAATCCTGATCATGCCCAGGTCGGTCAACTTCTCCAGATCCCGTTTCATCGTCCGATTGGTCAGTTTGAGATAGAGCGAACGGTACCAGGGTTCTGCTTTTAGTTCCTCATATCTGAACCGTTTGGCAGTGGCTTCGAGCTGACTCAGAATCGTGAACTGTCTTGAATTGATCTCTTTTGACTCATGGAGTTGATTGATCTGAAACTTGTATAACAGCATGGAAATGATGTTATTCGCTCGGTCATGAAGTCTGTTGATGGTACTGAGAAAACCATTGAGATGAAAACGGACGAACTCCGTATTGGGATACTCTTCCTTTTCTTTTGCCAGCTTGCGACAGTGGTTGAATAAGGCAAAGTATTCGTCGAGATGGTCGAGATAATAGCGGGAAATCGCGTACGGTGCATATTGGTAGCGCGCACATTGTAGCGTGAGCGCCTCAATGACTCTGCCGGTACGGCCATTTCCGTCCCAAAAGGGATGGATCAGTTCGAGATAGTAATGGAGTAGAGGAGCACGTAACAACGGGGGCAGTTCCATGACCGCATCGCTATTGGCCCAGGCGACAAAGGCCTGCATAATGAGGGCGATATCTTCAACGCATTTTGGTGGCGTGTACACACCGCCATGCTGTGCATCGCCAACCTGGGTTTTTCTGGTTTTGGGATTGTTGCGATAAGTTCCCGGTGTGTTGTCTTCATGGGTCAGACCAGCAGTTATACACTGATGGAGATCTGTAATCATTTCTTCGGATATCGCAATTTTCAATATTCCCTGAACTTGACCTTCTTCCTGCTGATTTTCATCCAGAAAGTTATTGAAAGAAAAGTCTGCAAATTGAGCGGCAAGCTCATAAGCCCCTTTGAGATTAGTTACCCGCCTTTGGGCTTCGGTTTTGACGTCTTCAGGCTTTAGATCGATGGCAACTTGGGTTTGGATTTCATCCAGCTCACCGCCTTCGATGCTGTTGGTGCTGTGGACCGAGGTGACCAAGGTCAGACGTTCCAGCTCGTTTGCGATATCACCGACTTTGGGCATGCTGGCGAAACGTGCATACGCCTCTTGGGCGCGAATATAGGGTAGTTCAAGCGCATTGAAATCGAGGCCGATTTGAAAGACAAAAATTCCGGAACGATGGGTTTCAACCCTTAAGGTCCCATTTTTATCCGGGATAAATGTCTGCTGTTTTGTCATTTGTTTTGTCCATGTAAAATTGTTTTATATCAAGTTGTTATTGGTTTTTTCGACAAAAAAATGTCCATTGTTATGTCCATCATGTGTACCATCGTTGACGCGATTACGCAACCTGTGAAAGTTTTCGGACATAGGCAGAGCATGTGTCCTGAAGTTGAGTCGGGGATATGTCTGTCGCGAAACCTGTTCAACTTCGTTATACTCGCCGTCGTTAACCTTTGATGAAACGACGAATTGTATGTCTCTTCCCATAGACCATATCCTGCCGCAATTACTGAGCGAGCTGCAAACGCACGACAGCGTTGTTCTGCAGGCCGAACCGGGCGCGGGTAAGACCACGCGGGTGCCGTTGGCGTTGCTCGATGCTGCATGGTTGCAGGGACAGCGCATTATCATGCTGGAACCGCGCCGTCTGGCTGCGGTGCACGCCGCACGCTATATGAGCCGCCAGCTCGGTGAGGAGCCGGGGCAGACCGTGGGTTACACCATTCGCCATCAGCAGGCGGTAAGCCAACAGACGCGCATTGAGGTGGTGACCGAAGGGGTGTTGACCCGGCGCTTGCAAAACGACCCGACTCTCGACGGCGTGGGGCTGATCATTTTCGATGAATTTCACGAGCGGGCGTTGCAGGCTGATCTCGGCATGGCCTTGGTCGGTGACGTGCGCGCGGCGTTACGTGATGATCTGAAAGTGCTGGTGATGTCGGCGACGCTCGATGGCGCGGCGTTGGCGGATTACTTCGGCGGCTGCCCGATGGTGTCGAGTGGCGGGCGTAGCTATCCGGTGGAGGTGTTTCATCTCGGCGATGATGGCGACCGATTGGAGAATCAAGTCAGCCGGGCGGTGCATAAGGCCGTGGCGGAACAACCGGGTGATGTGCTGGTGTTTCTGCCGGGGGCGCGGGAGATTCAACGGTGTTGTGATGCGTTGGCCGGACGGCTGGGTGGCGCTACCTTAGTGTTGCCGTTGTACGGTGCCTTGCCGTTTGAGCAGCAACAGCAGGCCATTCAGCCGACAGCGCAGCGCAAGGTGGTGCTGGCCACCAACATCGCCGAAACCAGTTTGACCATTGAAGGCGTGCGGGTGGTGATCGACAGCGGTCTGGAACGGCTGATGACCTTTGAACCGCGCACCGGCATGAATCGGCTGGTGACGCGGCGTATTTCGCAGGCCAGCGTGCGCCAGCGCAGTGGCCGTGCCGGGCGTACGGAACCGGGAGCCTGTTATCGGCTGTGGTCGGCGCAGACCGAAGCGGCCATGATCGACTATGTGGCGCCGGAGATCATGCGCAGTGACTTGACCGCCTTGGCTTTGGAGCTGATCGCCTGGGGCGTGACCGAGGCCGACGCTTTGCCATGGGTGGATGCACCGCCTGCGGCCCATCTCAATGCCGCCTTCAGTCTGCTGCAGCAGTTGGATGCGATTGACGAGCAACGCCGCCTGACCACGATTGGCCGGGCCATGACCCGTTTGCCGTTGCATCCACGGTTGGCGCGAATGCTGGTGGCGGCTGAAGATGAAAGCGAGCAGGTTTTGGCCTGCCAGCTGACCGTGGTGTTGGAAACGCCGCAATGGTTTCGAGCCGGGCAGGGCGATACGGTGAGTGACAGTGATCTGCTCGACCATCTGGAACAGTGGCAGCCGCATGGTAAGAAATCCTCACTGCGTATTCCACTCTTGGCCGATCAAAGCTATCGCCAACTGTGTCGTCGGTTGGGCTGCTCGTCAACCACCGCGCCGAGCCGGGATGGGGCAGCGCTGGGGAAATTCTTGATTGCCGCGTATCCCGATCGGGTTGCTCAGAAACGGGATGGCAGCCAGGATCAGTTCCTGCTCAGCAATGGCCGTGGTGCTCGCCTGTCGCCGCGTTGTCAGGTACGTCAGCATCGCTGGCTGGTGGCGGTAGATGTCGAATTCTCCCCCTCGGGAGAAGCGTTGATCCATAGTGCTTCAGCGCTGGATGAGCGTCAGCTGGATGCGGTGTGGCCGCACCCGGTGACCTGGCAGATGGAAACAGTTTGGGATGACGCCGGGCAGCGGGTTATGACGCGCGAAGTGCGGCGCTGGGGGGCGTTAATCCTCTCGTCACGTCCACATGCGCTAAATGCGGAACAGGCTCTGCCGATTGTGCTGGAGCAGATCCGCCTTACTGGTTTGGAACGCTTGAACTGGTCCAAGGAGTCGCTCCGGTTAAGACAGCGGATGGCGTTTGTTCAACACCATCAACTGGTCGCTGATTGGCCTCAGCTGGATGATGCGGCTTTGCTGGACACGCTCAATATCTGGTTAGCTCCGTGGCTGAACGGGATGAGTCGTCTGGAACAGGTGACCAAGCTGAACCTGCTGGAACCTCTCTCCAGCCTGTTGAGTTGGCCACAGCGGCAACAATTGGATGAACTGGCGCCGGAGCGGCTGACGGTGCCGAGTGGTTCCAATATTGCTCTCGACTACAGCGATCCGCAGCAGCCGGTATTGGCGGCGAAATTACAGGAACTGTTCGGCTGGCAGCAGACGCCACGTGTTGGCGGCGGTCGGGTGCCGGTCATGCTGCACCTGCTGTCACCCGCGCAACGTCCTATGCAGACCACCATGGATCTGGCCAACTTCTGGGCGACCACCTATGACGAAGTCAAAAAGGAACTCAAAGGGCGCTACCCCAAACATCCGTGGCCGGATGATCCGTTGCAGGCTCCGGCGCAGCGCGGTGTCAAAAAGCGGCCGGAGCGCTAACACGCAGTCTCATTGCGTTTTTTCTTGGCGACACAAGCAACTGCCGTTACACTGGCGCCTCTTTGAACGCTGTTAACCATCCTCATCACATAAAAAAGGAGTCCATCATGGCTATTGCCAGCGCCCGTCACATTCTTGTTCCGACCGAAGAAAAATGCCTTGAAATCAAATCACAGATCGAAGCCGGTGCCACCGATTTTGCCAAAGCCGCCAAGAAGTTTTCCCAGTGCCCGTCCGGCCGCAACGGTGGTGATCTCGGTCAGTTCGCTCCTGGTCAGATGGTCAAGGAGTTTGACGAAGTGGTGTTCAGCGGCGAAGTGGGCAAAGTGCTCGGTCCGGTCAAGACCCAGTTTGGTTATCACCTGATTGAGGTGACCAAGCGTTCCTAATAGCTTCACGATGACTTCGCGATCAAATCTGATAAGGTCCCTGATAACCCCCAAATCCTTTAATTCTTTGGATTTTTTTTTGTGGATTCGGGCTTTAGGTTTCATCCGAAGTTATCGAGGACCTTATCGTGAGGCTAAATAAAGTCTTTGGCTTTAAGCTTAAGCCTACGAGAAAATTTAAATAACCACAAAAAAGCCGGAGCAGGAATTTCCTGTCCCGGCTTTTTTGTGTTGACGGGTCCTGATTTATTTAGTAAGTAAATGTTTACTTACTAAATGGAGAACGCTATGGGACGACCCAATTTAAAAAAAGAAGTGATCGAGGAAGCGGCCATCCGCTTGTTTGCCACCAAAGGGCTGGCGCGGACGGTGATTCGCGATATTGCCCATGAAGCCGGGGTGACGGAAGGGGCACTGTATAAGCACTATCCCAGCAAAGACGCCATGGCCTGGGCCTTGTTTCAGCGCGAGATTGATCGTTTCACCGCGCCGTTTGCCGAACTGCTGGCCGAGGAGATTCCCGCGGCACAACGGCTGGTGAAGGCGATTCATTACACCTACGACTACTACCAGCAATCTCCGACCCGCTTTACCTTTATCCTGCTCACCCAGCACGGCTTTCCCGAGGAAGATCTCGAAGCGCAGACCAACCCCAATGATGTGATTATCCGCTTCATTGAAGAGCTGCACGGCGAGAAGCCAGGCGATGCGGTTTTGATGGCGGCCATGGTCATGGGCGCGGTCATGCAGCCGCTGGTGATGCACCGTTATGGACGCCTTCCGCTGATCAGCGAGGCGATTGTCACCGAAGTAAGCCGGGCGGTGTGTCGCCTGCTGGAGGTGAATGATGCGGACTGATGTGAAAGCCTGGGCGTGGCTGGTGCTGTGGCTGGTGTTTCCGGCCCTGGCGACCTGGACTTCATTTACCTTGCAGTGGTGGCCGCAGGTGCTTTATCCGCTGTCCAAGGTGGTACTGGTTGTTGCGCCTTTTGTGGTGTGGCGCATCCGTTGCGTAAAAGAGGCATCACGTCAGGCGGGCATCAACGCGACCCGTGGCCTTTGGGGGCTGATCAGCGGGGCGGTGCTGGGTGCCGTTATCTTTGCCGCCTGGCAGGGGCTGTTTCAAGGCCAGATTAATGACGATGGCATAGCCGCCAAGCTGACCTCCCTCAATCTGATTGATCATTACTGGAGCGTGGCGTTGTTCATCGCCATGGTCAACAGCCTGCTGGAGGAATGGTACTGGCGCGGTTTCGTGTTTGAGCGCCTGCGGCAACGCCGGTTGGCGGCGGTGTGGGTGGTGCTGCTCGGCGGCATCGGCTTTGGTTTACACCATTATTTCACTTTAATTGTTTATTTCTCTTTACCGATTACGTTATTTTTCACATTCGCCACCATGGTTGCCGGGGCTCTGTGGAGCTGGATGCGCAGCCGTGGGGTGTCACTGGTTGACTGTTATGTCAGCCACCTGATTGCCGATGTTGCCCTGTTGTGGATCGGCTGGCAATTACTCGGAGGGACGCATGTCGTATGATCCGCAGGTTCAGGAACAGATTCGCCAGGGGCGCAACAAATTCGTGGCCATGGCGGCCACCTATTTTCTCGGTGCTTTCAATGATAACTTCTTCAAACAGGCCGCGCTGCTGCTGGCAGTCAGCACGGCCATGACCCAGTTGCAGGGCACGGCCACCACCTTGTTTGCCCTGCCGTTCATCCTGTTTTCCGCCGGGGCCGGTTGGCTGGCGGACCGCTACAGTAAAAAACATGTGGTGATTGGTGTCAAATTTCTCGAACTGCTGGCCATGCTGATCGGCGCCTGGGGCGTGATCACCCTGCACTGGAACGGGATTCTAGCCATGGTATTCATTATGTCGTTGCAGTCGACGCTGTTTGGTCCAGCGATTAACGGCTCCATCCCGGAACTCTACCCCAGCGCCTATGTCACCAAGGCGAACGCGGTTCTCAAGCTGGTGACCACCCTGGCGATTCTCATGGGTATCGCCCTTGCCGGGATTGCGCTGGACCGGGGAATCCCCGAAGATCATTACTATGCCGGACGGCTGGTGGTCGGCGGCGGTGTGGTGCTGGTGTCGCTGATCGGCGTGATCACCAGCTTTGGTGTGGTCAAGCGTCCGGCCCAAGGCACCAAGACCCCGTTCCCCTGGTTGGGACCGTGGCATTCGGCCTGTGACCTGTGGCGACTGCGTCAGGATCGGCCCCTGTTTCTGGCGATCATGGGCGATACGTTCTTCTACTTCATGGCCTCGCTGGTGGTGCTGGTGATCAATACCCTCGGCGTGCAACAGCTCGGTTACAGTTCGACCCTCACCAGTCTGCTGGTGGTGGCGCTGATGATCGGGATTTGCGTCGGCTCGTTTCTGGCGGCGCGTCTGACCCGGGTCGACCGCTGGACCCATGTGGTGGCGCCGTCGGCGCTGGGCCTGGGCGCGGGGTTGATCGTCAGCGGCCTGACTCCACTGCTCCCTCCGGTGATCCAGTTGCCGCTGCTGTTCCTCTCGTTTATCGTCAGCGGCTGTTGCGGCGGGATTTTTATCATCCCCCAATCCAGTTTTATCCAGGTTCGGCCTGCCGATCATGAGCGTGGCCGGGTCATTTCCGTGTCCAACTTCGGCGCCTTCAGCGGCATTCTGTTATCGGGTCAGCTGTTTACCCTGCTCGATCTGACCATGACCCCGTCCTGGGCCATGGTGGTGTGCGGCGGACTGGCCCTGGTGGCCGGGCTGGCCTTTCGTCAACTCTTGACCAAGGAGCAATGGCGTGTTTAGAAACGTGATGTTATGGATTTTACGTCAGCTGTTGGGGCTGCGTTATCGGGTGGAAGTCAAAGGGCTGGAACGGCTGCGCAACGATGCGGGCAAGGGCATGCTGATTCTGCCCAACCATCCGGCATTGATTGATCCTTTACTGGTCAATGTCGTGTTGCAGCAGCGCTTTGCCGTGCGCCCGCTGGTGGATGAAGGGCAGGCGGAACATGCCGTCACCCGGTTTTTTCTCGATAAGGTGCAGGCGTTGCTGATTCCCGATCTGAGCCGCCAGAGCAATCAGGGCGGGCGTGAAGCCGTGGATGAGGCCTTGGCCACCATGGAAGCGAGTCTGCATCAGGGCGATGCGCTGCTGATTTACCCGGCCGGGCGCATTTATCGCAGCGCCAATGAAGTGGTCAGCGGCAGCAGTGCCGTGGACCGGCTGGTCAAAGCCGTACCCGAGGCGCGAATTGTGCTGGTGCGGACCACCGGGCTGTGGGGCAGCCGTTTCAGCCGCGCCCGTGGCGACAAACCCCATCTGTTTAAGACCTTGCTCAAAATGATTCCGGCGCTGCTGGTCAACGCCCTGGTGCTGATGCCGCGCCGCCGGGTGACCATTGAGTTTTTTGAAGACACGGATTTTCCGCGTAAGGCCGAACGCCGCGAAATCAATCGTTATCTGGAGCAGTTCTACAACGAAACCGCGCAACCGGCCTTTACCATTCCCGATTATTTCTGGCAGGGCGCGCAGCCGCTGGCCTTACCCGAACCGGAGCAGGCGCAATTCAGCGGCAGTGCCGAGCATATACCGGCAGCCACCCGCCAACTGGTTGAGGATAAAATCAAAGAACTCAGCGGCCATACCACCCTGGCCGACGACATGACTCTGGCCGATGAACTGGGGCTGGACAGTCTGGCAGTAATGGAACTGGTCAGCTGGATGAATGAGGAATTCAGCGTCGATGTGGAAAACCTCGACGCCCTGCAGCGGGTGGCCGATTGTCTGCTGGCTGCCCGTGGCGAGGGGCTGGGCTTTGCCGCGGAATCGCTCAAGCCGGTGGCGGATGGCTGGTTTGACCAGCGCTCCGATGCGACCCTGGCTTTTCGTCAGGCCGACAACCTGGCGGAATTGATTCTCTATCAGGCTAAAACCAACCCGGATCAGGTGATTGTCGCTGACCAGCAGGGCGGTACCCGCACCTGGCGTCAGCTGATGAACGGCGTGCTGGCCCTGCAGCCGACGCTGCGTGCCATCAAGGAGGATTCGGTGGCCATCATGCTGCCGTCCTCGGTGGCCGCCAGCCTGATCTGGCTGGCCGTGGTGTTTAGCGGCAAGCGGCCGGTGCTGCTCAACTGGACCACGGGCGAGCGCAACATGAGCCATGCCCTGGCCCAGACCGGAGCCCGCCAGGTGCTGACCTCGGCGCGGCTGATGGACAAGCTGAAGCTGCGCGGCGTGGATGTGCGCCAGGTGGACGCCGAATGGCTGGCGCTGGAAACCCTGGTCGGCGGTATGTCACTGCTGGACAAGGTGCTGGCCCGCGTCAAAGGGCAGTTTTTCAGCCTGTTTCTGTCGGCCAAACAGGTGCATGACTCGGCGGCCGTGCTGTTTACCAGCGGCTCCGAAGCGTTGCCCAAATCGGTACCGCTCAGCCATCGCAATATCCTCAGCAACATGGACGATCTGACCAAGGTGATTCCGTTGCGCGAGAGCGACCGCCTGCTCGGTATGCTGCCGCCGTTTCATTCGCTGGGACTGTCCGGCACCATCGTCATGCCGCTGTGCCTGGGCCTGCGCACCGTCTATTATCCCAACCCCACGGATGGGGCGATTCTCGCCCAGCACGTGGCGGCCTACGGTTGTTCCGTGGTGGTCGGCACGCCGACCTTTCTGGCGGCCATCGCCGGTTCAGCTCATACCGATCAGCTGCAGAGCCTGCGCATGATTTTCACCGGCGCCGAGAAATGCCCGGATGCCACCTACCAGCTGCTGGCCGAGCGCTGTGCCCAGGCCACGGTGTGCGAGGGCTACGGCGTCACCGAATGTTCACCGCTGGTCAGCGTTAATGATCCGCGCCAGCCGGTGCCGGGCACCATTGGCCGGGTGATGCCGTCCATGGACTATCGTCTGGTACATCCCGACACCTTGCAGTTGCAGGCCGAACAGGAAAACACCGGCATCCTGGTGGTGCGTGGCCCCAACGTATTTAACGGCTATCTCGAAGATCAGGTGAAGTCGCCGTTTATCGTGCTCGACGGCTTGGCCTGGTACAACACCGGCGACCTGGTTCGGCGCAACGAACAGGGCGGCCTGACCTTCTGCGGGCGGCTCAAGCGCTTTGTCAAACTTGGCGGCGAAATGGTGTCGCTGCCCGCTGTGGAGGACGCCGTGGCCGCCTCACCGCTGGTGAAGCAGAGTGCCCAGCAGGGCGAGGGACCGTTGCTTGCCGTGGAAGCCCTGAATGCCGACACCCATCCCGAACTGGTGCTGTTCACTCGGGTCGAACTCGACCGCGAGCAGGTGAACAAGGCCATTCGCGAGGCCGGATTGTCGCCACTGCACAATATCCGCCAGATTCGGTTAGTGGCGGAGATTCCGGTGCTTGGCACCGGCAAGACCGATTATCGGTCATTGCGGGAGAGTTTGGTGGAGTAGGGGATTGTTGAAATAGAGGAAGGGGCAGGCAGGGTGGAAGATTCCGCTCTGCCTGTTTTTTTCTTTCGTGTTTTGGAGCTGGGTGCGTTGGTGGGCTTCCGCGCCCACACGTCGGGTTCCTTTTGCGTCGTCAAAAGGAACCGAAAAACGACTCCCAAGGGGTTGTCATCAATCAGGTTCACGGCGCTGTTGCAGATCTTTTTCACGTCTGCGGCGTTATCAGTCGTCGCCATAGAATGACTATGGCTCCTTCCTCTGCCTTGCTGACGCAAAAAATCTCAAGCAACACTTCTCGCTCACTTGATCAATAACAACCCCATGCGCCCTGTGGGTTCTCTCCCTCCACTCACTTGCGCCGTGATGTCGGCAAGAACTCGGTCTGTTTTCAACAGCCCTCAAACATTTGCCGACAAGCATCACGACTCCAGCTCCCTACGTTCGGCGCTGCTGAACGGGAGGGCGGAAGTGCAAAATAACCTATGACTGAAGGGTGGGCACCGTCCCACCCGTTTGATCGGTGCCACACCAGAGATAGAGCGCGACATCATATTGTTATCAACGTTTTACGCCAAAAATGATGAGTTGCACGATTTGCCGAGCTAAAGGGAGGCGAGCCGAATCGGTGAAGTAAAACGGAAACAGGCACAGTGTCGGTTAAGCTAGGTTCAGGAGAAGTTAAGCCGGTTTTTGCCTACTTTTGGGCGGCTAGCCAAAAGTAGGGCGCCAGCCGGGGCGCTTCCCGGCGACCTTGACGTTGATGTGAAGTTTGTCTGCTGTAATGCTGGATTTAATAGGGGGAGTGTCCCTCGTTTAGGTTCTCGTTTAGGTTCTTGATCTAGAACGTGATCTTAGCTTTTCGCGAAGGAATAAAAAGAAAGACTAACCAGAAAAGGCCACAGCCGTGACTCGATTGCGACCCGCTTCTTTGGATTGATACAACGCCTCATCCGCCGTACGGATCAGATGCTGCGCCTGAATACCATCCTGAGGAACAGTCGTGGAGACACCGAGGCTGAGGGTGACATGTTCAGCAACGTCAGAAGCTTGGTGCTCAAGCGCGAGCTGCTCTACGTGGCGGCGTGCTGTTTCCGCCTGCGCGACGGCCTCGTCGGCAGAGACGTCCGGCAATAAAAAGATGAATTCTTCACCACCATAACGGGCAACCAAACCACTGCTGTTACCCGACAGACTTTGTTCAAGCGCTTGAGCGACACTGGATAGGCAGGTGTCTCCCTCCTGATGACCGTACGTATCATTGTAGCGTTTGAAAAAGTCGATGTCGCACAGAATAATTGAAAGAGGAGATTGATCTGAGAGGCTTTTCTGCCATTGCTCCATGAAGCTTTCATCAAAGGTGCGACGGTTGGGAATCTGGGTCAGACCGTCGATGCGGGCAATACGCTCCAATGCCGCATGGGCTTTTTCCAGAGCTTGTTCTGCCTTTTTGCGGTCCGTAATATCTGTGTATTGAGCCAGTGTGCCGGGTGTGCCATCCAGGGTAATCAAATGAGAGGTGGTCATGATAAAATTTTTGACTTCACCATCGTCACCGATAATTTCGATATCCGTTTGGCCATTTTTTTTGCGGGAGAGCGCCAGGCTACATTCCTGTTCGCTGAGAAGTTTGGTGCAAGAAACTCCGATAACCTCTTCACAGCACCGGTCGAGGTGTTCCATCATCCGTCGATTGGCGCGGACGATAATACCGTCATCACGAATGACAATCATGGGATCGACGCAAGCTGAGAAGATTTGCTCCAATTCCATGTCGGACATTTCTGATTTCAGGAGTTGTTCGTTGGTACGGCCAATATAGTCTTCCAAAGCTGTTGTCATTTCCTGCAACTCAACACACTTCTCACACATTTTACGCGCTGGGTTAGGGGAGCCTTCGAGAGGTGCGAATGCTTTTTCAGCCGATGACGACACAGGTAGTCTCCTGAACAGGATTGAGCTCATTAGAGTGGCTATTTATCTGTTTTTAACATATTTTTCCTCGGTTTAACAACTCTGTTTTCATTTCACCCTTGCTCTTACACCTGCTACACTGACCAGTGAAAATCACCGCAACAGATTTCGTGAGTTCAATGTTGATTTTATCAGTATGGGGATAGATTAAAATGAGCTTGAGTGAGTTTGAAATGATTCGTTTACGACGAATGTTTGATGCGTATTGTGATATGCGGATTCCTCACGAAGTCAGAGAGACATTGCGCCTTGATTACCGTATTCGAAATAATCACATCACCCTGTATGAATCCCGCCATCATCATGAGAAGACCGATTTGTGGTATTCGACGGCCATCGCTCGATTTGTGAAAGATCAACCGTTGCATCTCTGGCGTTTGTTTAGTGCAGACCGTAATGAGAACTGGCTTCCTTATCATCCTCATCCGGAGGATCGCGACATTGAGCGGTTGTTGGATTGTGTGACTGATGACCCGACAGGGATTTTTTGGGGATAGCGTGGTCATTTTAAGAGAGCCCTGATCCGTTTTTTGCTCAAACTTTAAGCGATTTTTGCCATATAATGATAAAAATGGTCAGCCTTTGGGCAGGTTTTTTTGTCAATCTGGATTTGAAATGCCGTTTTTTCAGGCTCTTGAGAAAACTGGCCAGCCTTTTGCAGCTCTTATAAGCTGTGATTCAGGTCGCCTGTTGCCGATACGGCCTGGCGGCCCTGTTTTGTTGACAGCATCCCCTCAGAAACTCTGTCAACAGACAGCCTGCGCAATGCAACCTTCCCCTGGTTGAGAGACCCAACGGCGCGTTTCTCGGCAAGAGGTTTAACGACTCTTGTGAAAGGAAATGCTGTGTCTGATAAACCAAAGATCAAAGATTTGCTCGATGAAAGTGCCTGCGAGCATAACACGACCAAAAAGAAAGCCTGCAATACAACGACGCCGGGTGCCACCAGCGGCGGTTGTGCCTTCGAGGGTGCACAGATTTCGCTGTTTCCCTATGCGGATGCTGCTCACTTGGTGCATGGACCGTTGACCTGTTTGAGCGCTTCGTGGGAAACCCGGGCCACCCCGACCAGCTATGAGGGCCGTGATCTGACCCAGATGGGATTTTCCACGGCGGTGACCACCAATGATGTCATTTTCGGCGGCGAGGATAAGCTGTACGATGCCATCATTTACCTGGTCGAACATTATGCCCCCAAAGCGATTTTCGTCTATTCCACCTGCGTGACGGCCATGATCGGTGATGATATTGATGCCGTGTGTCGCCATGCTGAAAAGAAATTTGAGATTCCGATTGTGCCGGTGCATGCACCGGGCTTTGTCGGCGGCAAGAACCTTGGCAGTCGTCTGGCAGGTGAGGCAGTACTGAAAAACCTCATTGGCCGCAAAGAGCCGGAAGGGGATGTGACTCACGCGATCAATCTGGTTGGTGATTACAACGTCACCGGTGATATGTGGCAGTACAAGCCGATTCTTGACGAGCTGGGTATCCGCATCCTCTCCACCTTGAGTGGCGACGGGCGAATCGACGAGATCTGTACGGCTCACCGCGCCAAGCTCAACGTCATTGTCTGCGCCAAATCTCTGGTCACCTTTACCCGCAAGATGAAGGAGCGTTACGGGATTCCATTTGTTTCGGTGTCGTTTTATGGTCAGCGTGATACCACCAATGCCATTATGGCGATTGCCGAAGGGCTGGGTGACCCCAAACTGATTGAACACACCCGTAAGGTGTTGGCGCGCGAGGAGCAACGGTTGGAAGAACAGCTGAAACCTTATCGCGAATTGTTCAAAGGCAAAAAAGCCGTGCTCAATACCGGTGGAAACAAATCGTGGTCGATCGCCTCGGCTTTGCAGGATCTTGGCATCGAGGTGGTGGCCACCTCGGTACGCAAGGCCACCGAAGAGGATAAACAGAAAGCGCGTGAATACCTGGGCGAAAACGGCGTGCTGATGACCAACCCTGGTGCGGAACAGGCCAAAATGATCGATCAGTTTAAGGCTGATCTGCTGTTGGCTGGTGGTCGTAGTCTCTACACAGCGATCAAAAAGGGAATTTCGTTCATCGACGTCAATCAGGAAAAGAAGAAAAGTTACGGCGCTTACAATGGTCTGCTCAGCCTGGCTGAGGACGTGAAAAACGCCCTGGAAAATCCGGTGTTCCGTTGCGTGCGTAAGGAGGCCCCATGGGAGAAATAATCCATAAAAATACCAAGCCGTTACAGGTCAACCCGTTTCGTCTGACGCAACCGATGGGTGCGGCGCTCGCTTTTCTCGGTGTTGATCAATGTATGCCGTTGATGCACGGCGCGCAGGGCTGTACGTCGTTTGTCAAAGTGTTCATGACCCGTCACTTCTGTGAGCCGATTGCCATCCAGACCACTGCGGTCAGTGATGCCGTAGCCGTGTTGGATGGTGGTGATTACAGCATCAGTGAAGCGGTGAAGAACATTACCAAAAAAATCTCTCCGGCTTTGGTCGGGCTTCACACCACCGGTTTGCCGGAAACCAAGGGCGATGATATCCGCGGTGTGTCGAAGATGATCGATTTTCCCCTGGTGTATGTGAACACCCCGGACTACGAAGGGGGTATGGAAAGTGGTTGGGCGTTGACCACCAAGGCGTTGATCGACCAATTGACCGAAGAGCAGACTGCTGTCAACGAACGCAAGGTGGTGCTGTTGCCGCATGTTAGCATGACCCCGTTGGAAGTTGAGAAGGTGCAGCTGTTTATGACTGCTTTTGGCTTGGACGTGGTGGCAGTGCCGGATTTGTCCACTTCGCTGGACGGTCATCTTGGTGACGGTCAGGCGGCTTTGAGCAAGGGTGGGGTGTCGGTCGAGACGATCCGTAGTCTTGCGGATGCTGGTCACGTGGTGACCATCGGTGATTCGATGCGTGATGTGGCCAAAGCGCTACAGAAAAAAAATCCGGCCGTGCAGCATGAGCACTTTTCCCATGTCAACGGTCTGGATGCGACGGACGCGTTTGCGGCTCACTTGTTGAAGATTACCGGTATGCAACGTCCACCGGAGCTGATTATCCGCTGGCGCAAGCGCTTGCAGGATGCCATGCTCGACAGCCATTTCTCTCTGGGACAGACCCGTTTCATTCTGGCTGGTGAACCGGATCAGATGGCGGCGTTGTCGCAATCGCTTCATGATGCCGGAGGTCGTATCCCACTGTGCGTGGTCAGCACGGATTCGCCGATTCTTGACAAGATCAAGGCGGATAAAGTGGTGGTTGGCGATCTGGAAGATGTCGAGGCGGCGTTGGAAAAGACCGACATGGTGCTAAGTAATTTTCATGCCGAACGTCTGATCCATCATGCCGGAAAAGGATTGATGTTACGCGGTATGCCCAACTGGGAGCAGGTGGGTAATGCGCTGAAGTTTGACGTGCTGTACGAAGGGGGCGCGTACTTTTTGTGCGAAGCGGCGAATCTGGCGGAAGAGTGGCGTGTCCTCCATGTGCGCCACCGTGACGAAGACGCTTTAAAAAAAGGATGTGTGAAATGAGTCTGACTGAGGAACCGGACCGTTATGTGTCCTACAAAGGGATTGATTGCGAAGGAAACTCGAAGCTGTTGATGTGCATGTTGAAAAAGCATTTGGAAGATCCGGCGAAGAACAATGCCTTCTGGGATATGTTTACGGATAAACTTGGTAAGGCTGAGCGCGGTGAAACCGTCAATGGTATTTTGATCGACGAGCTGTTTCTGATTCATGCCTACATCAATAATCTGCAGGAGTTTTTCGAGGATCATGAGGATGATGTGGCCATGGAGCTTTTGAAAAAAATAGAGCGGGAGTGCTGCTGATTTTTTCTTTTTATCGTGTGAAAATCAGAAGTAATTTCTGCTGATTATAAAAAAAGTCCGCTGGAACAACAGGTTTTGGCGGACTTTTTTTGAAAAATAATCTTGACAAAAACACTCAGGTGTTTATTCTTGACCCATGCATTAAGAGAGGCGTGGCGGCATGAGCCAAGCGCCCGGCAACCTGACAACCAAGGTGCCAGCATGTTTTGCGAACAAGGTGTTTGTAAAACAGCGATGCGCCCCGCAAGGGGAAAGTTGACCTACCGTACAGTTGTACTCCCGTCATCTCTCGCGTCGCCTCTCTCGCAACATTTTCAACCCTTAAAAGAGAGGAAACATCATGAGCACACACATTGAAACCCAGGTTCTTCACGCAGGCTATCAGGCGGATCCGACTACCGGCAGCCGAGCGGTCCCCGTTTATCGCACCAGTTCCTATCAATTTCGCGATACCGAGCATGCCGCCAACTTGTTTGGCCTGAAAGAATTGGGCAATATCTACACCCGGTTGATGAATCCGACCACCGATGTGCTGGAGCAGCGTGTTGCCGCTCTTGAAGGGGGCGCCGGAGCTCTGGCCTTGGCATCGGGCACCAGCGCGATTTTCTACAGCATCATTAATCTGGCTCAGGCCGGTGACGAGATTGTTGCTTCCAGCCACCTTTACGGCGGCAGCTACACCCAGTTCAATGATATCCTGCCGCAGTTGGGCATTAAGGTGGTGTTTGTTGATCCGTCTGACCCGCAAAATTTTGCCGAGGCCATCACAGACAAGACCAAGGCCGTGTTTACCGAGGTGATCGGCAATCCCAAGCTGGATGTGGCGGATATCGAAGCCTTGGCGACCATTGCCCATGACCACGGTCTGCCGTTGATTGTTGACAGCACCTTTGCCACGCCTTATCTGTTGCGGCCGATTGATCATGGTGCGGATATTGTGATCCACTCGCTGACCAAGTGGCTCGGTGGCCATGGTGCCGGAATCGGTGGCATTGTCGTCGATGCCGGTCGCTTTGACTGGACAACCGGTAAGCATCCGTTGCTCAGTGAGCCTGACCCCAGTTATCATGGTATCCGTTATGCGACGGATCTCGGTGATCTTAATCCACTGGCCTATATCCTGCGCATGAGATTGGTGCCACTGCGCAACCTCGGTGCCTGTATCTCGCCGGATAACTCGTGGTTCTTCCTGCAGGGGATTGAAACCTTGCCGTTGCGCATGGAGCGACACAGTGAAAATGCGCTGAAGGTCGCGCGTTTTCTCAAGGATCATCCGCAGGTGGATTGGGTGAGTTATCCCGGTCTGGAAGGTGATTCGTCTTACGCCAAGGCGCAGAAATATCTGAAAAATGGCTCCGGCGCGATGGTGGTCTTTGGGATTAAAGGCGGCGAAAAGGCTGGACAAGACTTTATTGAACGGCTGCAGTTGTTTTCTCACCTGGCTAATGTTGGTGATGCGCGGAGCCTGGCCATCCATCCGACATCGACCACTCATGCCCAGCTCACCACGGAGCAGCAGGCTGCTGGCGGCATTACACCGGAGTTGATTCGCCTGTCGATCGGCGTGGAGCATATCGAAGATATTCTGGCCGACCTGAAACAGGCCCTGACCGTCACGGCCTGATGATTGAATAACCCCTCGGCCGCTCGCTGTGCTTCATCAGACGGCGAGCGGCTTTTTCCTGAAATAAGACTATGGCGATTTCCCGTTATTGTTCAAAGCTGGTTCTTCCTCATGCCCGGCCACCTTATCCGGATCTGGTCGATTTTCTGGCTGACTATTTTCCTCATGTCTCAGCGCAGGAATGGGCCAAACGGGTTTCTGACGGCAAGGTGCTCGATAAACATGAGCAACCTTTAGATCGCCACGGTTACCAACCGCAACAGGTGATTTATTACTACCGTGAGGTGGAAGAACAGCCGGTTATTCCGTTTTTTGAAAGTATCCTCTACCAGGATGACGCGCTACTGGTGGCCTGTAAGCCCCATTTTTTGCCGGTGCATCCCGGTGGGCGTTATGTCACGGAAAACCTGGTTCATCGGTTGCGTCAGGCGACCGGTAACGATCAGCTGGCTCCGGTGCATCGCATTGATCGCTTTACTGCCGGGTTGGTGTTGTTTGCCCAGCGGGCTGAAGATCGGGCACGCTATAATGCTCTTTTCAGTCAGGGGAAAGTAACAAAACGTTATGACGCTGTAGCGCATTGTCGTCAGGAGCCGGAGCAAAACTCCTGGCAGGTGGAAAACCGGATTGAACAGGGAAACCCTTGGTTTTGTTGGCAAGTGGTTCCCGGTGAGGTTAATGCCCGTTCGCGTATCACGTTGAAGGATTATCGCCATGGTTATGGCCTTTTTTCCCTGCAACCGATTACGGGTAAAACCCATCAGCTCCGTCTGCACATGAGTGGGCTGGGTTTTGGATTGGTCCATGATCGCTACTATCCGCAATTGTTGCCGGAGCAGGCGGATGATTTTTCTGCGCCGCTTCAGCTGTTGGCCAAAGAGATTGCGTTTACCGATCCGGTGACAAACAAACGGCACCATTTTGAATCGCCGCGTGTGCTCGACTTAGCCTTTTAACTGTGACGGCAAGGCTATGCGGCTCAATGCCGGAATAAAATGGATCGTGGATTTCATCAAGCTGTTTCTAAACAGACTGTTGAACTCACCTCAGGAGGGAACATGAAAGTAATTACCTTTATTCTCTATCTTGTCTTGCTCTTGTTGTCGGGATGTAGTGTGGTTACAGGTGGACTTGGTGGTAGTGCACCCTTGGAAGAGTGTCGTTATCGTACCTTTTCATCGTCCATTGTGAGTTGTTGAGGCCAAAAATGCTGCCGTGTGCTCTGGATAAAGATGCGGCAGTCTTCGCGTAATTCTTCATAATTCTTTTCCAGCTCACGATAGCCGTCAGCCAACGGATTCGCATGTCGCATCTTATCAGAAACGTGTTGTAACGCACGCTGCATGACGGTTTTATCCCGGTAGCTGGTCAACCAGTCGTTTTTGATCATACGAGGTAATAAGGGGAGGAAGGATGGCGGTAGAACGGCCTGATGCTGCTGCAGTGTCTGATAGAGGGAAGCGGCAAAACATTTCAACGGAACGGGGTGATAAGTTTCCCAGTCCACTGCCGTAAAGTGGTCATAAAACAGATCGATCATGATGCCGCGGTAGCGACCGAACGTGTCGGCCAGACGCTGCTGGCTGCGGCAGAAGATTTCGTGGCCGTGCGAGAACGAGTCGATCTGGCGATGTTGTTGCAGTCCCTGCAGCAAGCGGGGTGGAAAGCGCCCTTCAACCAGACGCCCTTTGACAAAATCCCCCAGCATATTTCCTGCTCTCACCAGGTCATCGTCATCACTGAGCAAGGCGTGGAGCAGGTAGTTCACAATGCGTCTTCAGCCTCATTTGCCATTTTTTCCTCATCGGAAAGCAGAGCCAGTTGGTCTTTTGCCTCAATCAGTTTCTGCATCAGTCTGGCCGTCAACTGATCGAAGTCAGCCCGGTTGGCGGTTGAAATCGGTTTGGCCGGTTCCGACTTGATTTTAAGCGGGTTGATTGGTGTTCCGTGATGGAATACGCGGAAGTCCAGATGTGGACCAGTGGCAATGCCGGTACTTCCGACATAGCCGATCACTTCACCCTGACGCACCCGTTTCCCTTTTTTCATCCCTTTGGCAAAACGGCTCATGTGGATATAGGTCGTTTCATAATCATTCGGGTGACGAATACGGATTTTATTGCCGTTGTTGCGGTCATAACTTTTCTGGGTAATGGTGCCGTCAGCCACGGCTTTAATCGGGGTGCCAGTCGGAGCGGCATAATCGACAGCCAAATGAGGTTTCCATTTGTTGAGCACGGGATGGAAACGGTTCTTTGTGAAGCCGGAGGAGATGCGGGTGTAAGACAAAGGTGCTTTGAGAAACGCTTTGCGCAGGCTCTTGCCCTGTTCATTGTAATAACCGCTGTCGTCGCCGTGGTTGTAATAGAAGGCGTAAAAACTCTGACCCTGATTATTGAATTCAGCAGACAGCAGGTCTCCATATCCGGCAAGATTGCCGTCACGGTAACGCTTTTCCACCAGTGCAGTGAAGTAATCGCCTTCGCGAATGTCGCGGATAAAGTCGACATCCCAAGCAAAGATATTCATCAGTTCAGCGGCAAGCTCCGAGGTTTCTCCCACCTGGCCCACCGTTTCAAACAAACTGGAGTGGATGACCCCACCGACCTGTTCCACTTCAACCACATAGGGAATGGGCTTGCGCTCGATAAAAAACTCACCATCTTCCTGACGGATGATCAACTGGTCATCGCGATTGATGTCATAGTAGAAGCTGACGAAGCTTTCATTTTCCACTTCGATGCGGTACGGGTGACCGGCACAGAGCTGGCTGAGCGGAAAGACGTCTTCACTTTGACGGGCAATAACCAGGATTTCCTGAGGGGAAAAATAATGACCAAGGATGGCCGTGATGGTATCGCCGGGTTGAACCGATTGGCAGATCGTTTCCCTCTGAATCTGAATGATCTGCTCGGGAGCTGGTTCCTGAAAAGCGGCCGGTGCCGTTGTAATCGTCTCTTCGCTGCTGTCTGTGGGGGAAGGGCTATTGATTTTCAATAAGATGAAAACGACCAAGACAGCGCTTGCCAGAAGCAGAAGCAACGTCGTATTCTGCTTGCTCTGACGTCTGGTCGTTGCCATGGATCGGAATGATCTGCGATGATGACGCGACATGGGTATAGAGATCCATCCTGTTGGTCAATGAAATGTTAGCGATTTATAAATCGGCTAAACATATCAGTTTTGAACAACCGGTGTCCAGAAGTTGTCCATGAGGATTATCACATGGAAATGACAGTGTTTTCGAAATCCAGGATTAATCTTGCCGTTTGTTTAATCCCGGCGGCATCTTTTTTGAGAGAGTCTTATGATCAACCGTCAACGCATCAGCGATGAATTTTTTCGCCTCGCCTCCATCAGTAGCCCATCGTATCACGAAGGGGAGATGGCCGATTATCTTGTCCAACGCTTCCGTGAACTGGGTGCCCAGGTTGACATTGACGATACCGCATCTGCGATTGGCGGCGAGTCGGGCAATCTGATCGCGCGATTTTCCGGACAGCACTCGTCAGCGCCAAGCCTGTTGTTGTCGGCCCACATGGACACCGTCTCTCCCGCCGAAGGTGTCCAGCCGGTACTGGAAAATGGTGTGTTCCGTAGTGCCGGTGAAACCATTCTCGGTGCGGATGATAAATCGGGAATCGCCGAAATTATTGAAGCGATCTGTGTCCTCAAAGAGAACAATCTTCCTCATCCACCATTGGAAGTGGTGATTACCGTGTGCGAGGAGGTTGGGCTGCTGGGTGCCAAGCACCTGGATGTGTCCTCTCTGTCGGCCCGCTACGGTCTGGTGCTGGATACGTCCGGTGTCGGTAGCGTGGCCCATATGGCCCCCTGTGCCAATAAACTTCGTTTCCTGATTGAGGGGGTTGAGTCGCATGCCGGGCTAGACCCCGAGCACGGTATTTCGGCCATCCAGGTCGCGGCCAAAGCGATTGCCACCATGAACCTGGGCCGGATTGACGAGCAGACGACGGCCAATATCGGCATCATTCATGGTGGCCAGGCGACCAATATTGTGCCCCGTCATGTTCAATTGCTCGGTGAAGCGCGCAGTTTTGATGAACAGGCCTTGCAACAGCAAACCGAACATATGATCGATTGTCTGCGTCAGGCTGCCGATGCGATGGTCGTTGAGATTCACGGTGAACCGACCCAGGCCCAATTGACGACGGAAGTTCTGGGCGATTATCCATTGATGAACGTGCCTCTGGACGCTCCGGTATTACAACGCCTGTGCGCTGCTGCCGAACGTCTTGGTCAGCCGCTTAATGTCGGACGATCCGGCGGCGGCAGTGATGCTAACCTGCTGAATCAATATGGGATTCAGACCGTCAATCTGGCCAGTGGTATGCAGAAGGTGCATTCGGTCAATGAGTTTGTGCTGGTGGATGATCTGGTGCAGGTGGCGACATTGGTACTGGCCTTTATTCAGGATATGGCGGAGGCGCAATGAAACGCTCTGCGCGCCTTGATCATGTCACGTTTCCGCCGATCAGCGAGGTGAAAGGGTGGCTGGCCGGTCGCCATTTCCCGGCGGATAAACCCTTGGTGGATCTGTGTCAGGCGATTCCCGATTATGCCCCACATCCCGATCTCATTGCCCATATCCAGCAACGCATGACTGCCGCGGATTGTGCGGTGTATTCGCCGGATGAAGGGTTGACAGAGGTGCGTGACAGTGTCAGTCGCTGGTATCAGCGCCGTTATGGGGATGGACCCAATCCGGCGCAAATCTGTCTGACTATTGGTGCCAGCCAGGCCTTCTGGTTGACTCTGTTGCTGCTGTGTCAGGCCGGTGATGAGGTGATTGTCCAATTGCCGGCCTATTTTGATCATCCCATGGGCATGGAGGCGCTGGGAATTGTGCCGCGTTATGTGCCTTTTGATGCGCCGGTGGAGGCGTTTGCTGCTGAGGTTAACCCGCGCACGCGAGCGATTCTCATGGTGACGCCGAGTAATCCCACCGGGGCGATTTTAAGTCCGGAAAAAATTGAGGCCCTATATGAACTGGCCCGGCAGCAGGATATCGCTTTGGTCCTCGACGAAACCTACCATGCTTTTGTTCCTTCCGGCACTGCGCCACATCCGCTTTTTTCACGTCCGGACTGGCCGAAAAATCTGATCCATTTTGCCTCGTTCGGCAAAACGTTTGCCCTGACCGGTTATCGGGCCGGTTGTCTGGTGGCCGATGAAACGTTGATCCGTCAGGCCCTCAAGGTACAGGACAGCATGGTGGTGTGTCAGCCGCGGATCACCCAGTATGCCGTGGCTTATGGCTGCGACCATCTGGATGACTGGGTCGCGGAAAACAACCGAATGATGCAACAGCGTCATGATCTCTTTTGTCGCTTATTTACCGAACAGAAGGTCTTTGAATTGTGTGCCAGTGGAGCGTTCTTTGCCTGGGTGCGACATCCCTGGACGCATCTGACCGGTCGTCAGGTCGCACGCCGCTTGGTCGAGGAGGCGCATGTTGCCTGCTTGCCCGGTGAAGTCTTTGGCCCCGGATTGGAAGGGTATCTGCGTCTGGCGTTCGGCAATGTGCGTCTTGACCAGGTGCCTATGGCGGTTGATCGCTTCAAACGGGTTGATTTTGCATCGTAAATCGCTACACTGAAAGGACGTTCTTTTCTCTTTTTAAGTGGAGCACCTGCCTATGCCGCGTGTCCTTCTTCTGCTCTGTTGCCTGCTTTTCGCGTCTCTATCGCCGGGGTGGGCCGAATCCGAACGCATCCCATTCTCCGCTCCGGATGAATCGGCCATTCCTGCCGGTGTAGAAGGGGATCTGATTCGTCGTGGCTACCTGATTCTTACCGAGACTCCCCAACAACTTCCCGAATACGTCCACAGTCGTCTGCGCTGCAGTAATTGTCATCTCAAGGCCGGTACTGTGGCCTATGCAGCGCCCTGGGTCGGAGTGACCAGCCGATATCCCCGTTACAGTCGTCGCTCCGCCAGTGATGTTTCTTTACCGCAACGGATTCAAGGTTGTTTTCGCCGCAGTCTCAACAGCGAGGCACCGGCGGACGATAGTGAACCGATGCAGGCGATTGTTGCCTATATGGCGTGGTTGTCGCAGGGGATCAGCGAAGGCTATCGTCTCGAAGGGTGGGGATTCCCCCGCTTGCCGGAAAATCCACCTCCGGATCGTCAGCGTGGTGAGCAGTTGTTCTTGGATCGATGTGCCGTGTGTCACGGTAAAGACGGGCAGGGGCGTCTTGATGAGAGCCCGCAGCGCTATCCTTACGGATTCCCTCCACTGTGGGGGAAATCTTCTTTCAACATAGCCGCCGGTATGGCGCGTTTACACAAAGCGGCCGCTTTTATTCAGCGCAATATGCCGTTTTCTTCAGGGGGAATACTCACGATTCAGCAGGCTTACGACGTAGCTGATTTTGTCATTCATCAGCCGCGCGAAGATTATCCCGCCAAAGTTCATGACTGGCCTGAAGGAGGGAAACCGAGTGATGCCCGTTATTAAACGCTGTGCACGTCTTGTGCTGCTCTTTTCACTATGCTCCTCGTTGTTCTTCGCCATGCCGGTTTGGGCTCAAAGTGAACCTGTTTTGACAGACTATGAGCAGGCACGCTTTTATTTTGATCCGATTCCTCACCAGGTGCCGCGCAAAGAACTGATCACGCATTTTGATGAAAAAGTGTTGTTGGGCAAGCGACTTTTTTTTGATCCTCGCTTGTCGTTGAGTCAAACGGTCAGCTGTCATAATCTGTCCATGGGGGGAGATGACGGCCGCTCTGTTTCGGTGGGCCATGCCTGGCAAACCGGACCACGCAACAGTCCGACGATTTTCAACGCCGGGTTGCAGATCGCCCAGTTCTGGGATGGTCGGGCACGTGATCTCGTTGAACAAGCTGGCTCGCCTATGACCAGTCCGGTTGAAATGGCCAGCAGTGACCCTCTGATCTGTTCGGTCTTGTCCAGTATTCCTGACTATGTGGACTGGTTTACCCAGGCGTTTCCTGAACGGGAGAATCCGATTTGCTTCGCGACGACCCGTCATGCGTTGGCCGCCTTTGTTTCAACCTTGCTGACGCCGGATGCCCCTTTTGATCGCTATCTGAAGGGCGATCAGCAGGCGTTGAGTGAAAAGCAGAAGCAGGGACTCCGCCGTTTTATTGACCTTGGTTGCGTGCAGTGTCATATGAGCACCAACCTGGGCGGGAATGGTTATTACCAGTTCGGTGTCAAACATGACCCGGAAGAGCGTTATCGCCCCGCAAATGATCATGGTCGCAGCCAGTTAAGAGAGAGTTTTTCACAAGACTATGTTTTCAAGGTGCCGACCTTGAGAAACGTGCTGCTGACGGCCCCTTATTTTCATTCTGGAAGTGCCTGGACGATTGACGAGGCGATTGAGGTGATGGCCTGGACCCAACTTGATAGACGTCTGTCAGAGCAGGATGGTGATGATTTAGAAGCTTTTATGGCCAGTCTGACTGGGGAGATCCCACAGATCACTTTGCCGCTACTGCCACCTTCGACTCAGCAGACCCCGCAGCCTTCATACTGATCTAGTGCTCTGTCAATGCTAAAAATTCGAGTGTATGGCACAGCATCGTGCCGTTCTCACAAGGCGCGAAATCGCCGAAGTGGCCACTCCACTTCAAGATTTTGCAACGCAGTGAGAATGTTGCGAGGCGAAGCCAGACCCGAAAATTTAGTGTTGTCAGAGCACTAGTGAAGGCGGACACAGTTACGGCCATCGTGTTTTGCTTGGTAGAGTGCTGTGTCTGCTCGCGACAGGACTTTGTCGATTCGATCCTCACCCCGCCATTGGCTGATGCCAAAACTTGCAGTGACAGTGAATTTTTTATCCTCGGCTGAAAACGACAGGTTGGCAATGGCCTCGCGCATCTTCTGGGCGTGGGTTTCTGCACCGTGAAGAGGCGTTGACGGCAGAAGAAAAAGGAATTCCTCGCCTCCAAAACGACACACCAGATCGGATTCTCGGCAAAGGTTGAGACAGGTTTGGGCGACCTCGATCAGGACCTCGTCGCCGACATGGTGTCCATATGTGTCATTGACTTTTTTGAAGTGATCAATATCCATCATTATAACGGTCAGAGCCGTTCCGGCTCGTTGATTCTTTTTGATCTCCAAAGCCGCCTGCTCCATCGCATAGCGACGATTGGCCAGCCCGGTTAACGGATCGGTTGTTGCCTGCTCCTGAAGCTGCTGCTGAATGTTGAACTGCTCTCGCTGAGAGCGGACCGTGAGAATGGACAGTGTGAACAGGATGGCGGCGACCACAATACCGAAGCTCCCCATGATCAGACTGTGTTCGCGCCAGTCGGCAAAAAAATCTTCTTCGTTGACAGACACGGCTGCAACCATAGAGGTTTCACCAACACGCGCTATGCTGGCAATTAAAGCGGATCCGTCTACTGGTGAGATGCCATGAAAAATTTTGCTCTTTTCCAGGTTGCACAGCAGTTTTGCAACGCCGGAGAACTTCTTGCCCACAACCTGCAAATGGCCAGGAATCCGTGTGTACATTTCGCCGTCTTGCGACGCGACGGTAATGATCATATTTTCCGGTAACTCGAGCCGTTGGTAGCGTTCATAGAGATGATTGATGTCAATGACGGCAACCAGGATACGTTGCAATTTGCCACGTTGGTCACGTTCCGCTTTACTGAACCCGAAAAACCACTGGTTTTCATGAACTTTTGAAAGTTGTGGCTTGCCAATAAAATAAGTGCTTTTGTGATGATCAAGATGGTAGCGCAGGTAGTCACGGTCGGAGACATCCGGCGGAGTGCCGGGCCCGCTCCAATCGAGAATGTTTCCTGAGGGGGAGAGAATCAAAAGGTCCATCAGGTAGCTGTTTTTCTTTTTCAGGTCGATCAGTACGTTGCGGATTTCATCATGGTGGTCTCCATGGTTATTGGCCAGCAGGTTGTCCAGTCCGACAAACATCTGCTCAACACCGTAATACATTCTTTCGAGATCCATCGCGAGAAAACGTACCAGACCTGTGGTATCGGCATATGCTTCGCGAATGGCTACTTTTCGTGCTGAATAGATATTGCTGCCGATAAATGACAGAGTCAGAATAATACTGAGAAAGCCAAAAAAACAGGTGCGTCTCACAATATGCCTTTCAAAAATAAGTGCCAATTCTAGTTCATTATACGTGAGGATTTCATAAAGCCTAGGAAAAAACCGCTTATTTTTCAGTAGTATAAATAATGTCTCATATGATTGCTTTATTTATATATGGTTATTAATCGGTGAATAAAAGACTTTTTTGGTAATATTTATCTTGACAGGATGAGGGGGATTTGTAAAATAAGACGAAATTTGTCCTCTTTGCCACGGCGGCAAAAAAACGACAGCAAGATGCTGTAAATGTTAAAAATTGCGCTAGGCTATCTTTAAATACACCTCAAACAGTTTGATTTTGATGGAGATATTCGATGGGTTCTGTCCGTTCGGTCCTGAATTTTTATGTTGAAGGGTTCCGTTCCATGACGCTAGGCAAGACACTGTGGAAGATCATTCTCCTCAAGCTCCTTGTCTTTTTGACTGTTTTGAACCTCTTCTTTCCCAATTATCTGAAAACGAATTTTGAAACAGACCAGCAGCGTGCTGATCATGTTTTAAACCATATCGCTGTGATCCCTGCCACGGGACGCTAACGCTCAAAGGAGGTTGTCTGTGCTAGAACAACTTGATGTGTCACAATTAAATTGGGCCAGGGCACAATTCGCCCTGACAGCCATGTATCACTGGATCTTTGTCCCCCTGACTCTGGGACTGTCCTTCCTGCTGGCTTTCTTTGAAACCCTGTATGTCAAAACCGGTAATGAACAGTGGAAGAATGTTACCAAGTTCTGGATGAAGCTGTTCGGAATCAACTTTGCTATCGGTGTTGCGACCGGTATCATCATGGAGTTTGAATTCGGCACCAACTGGTCGAATTATTCCTGGATGGTCGGTGATATCTTTGGTGCACCGCTGGCGGCCGAAGGTATTTTTGCCTTTTTCCTTGAGACGACATTCTTCGCCATTATGTTTTTTGGTTGGAATCGTGTTTCCAAGAAATTTCACTTACTTTCCACCTGGCTGGTTGCCATCGGCTCCAATCTCTCGGCGCTGTGGATTCTGGTGGCCAATGGCTGGATGCAGCATCCGGTTGGTATGGCGTTCAATCCGGACAACGCCCGTTTTGAGATGCAGAATTTCTGGGATATCCTGTTTTCACCCGTGGCCATGAGCCATTTCGTTCATACAACAAGTTCAGGCTTTTTGCTGTCCTGTCTGTTTGTTGTCACTATCTGTAGCTGGTATCTGCTTAAGGGACGCCATGTGGAAATGGCCAAGAAGAGTTTGGCTGTTGCCTGTACTTTTGGTGTCATCTCTTCAGCATTTGTTGCCTTTACCGGTGATGAGTCTGCTTTTGTCGCCGCTCAGGTTCAACCGATGAAGCTTGCCGCCATGGAAGGTTTGTGGGATGGCGACGTCAATGCCGATCTGGTCGCTCTGGGGATTGTTAATCCGGCCAAGAAGCCTGGTGATGATCAGGATGCTTTCCAGATTGAAATCAAGATTCCTTATCTGCTCTCTCTTCTCGCCAATCGTGAGCTGGGAAGTTTCGTTCCCGGTGTCAATGACCTTGTTTATGGCAATGCAGAGCACGGTGTGATGGGCACGGATGAAAAAATTGTTCTCGGCAAGCAGGCGATTCACCAGCTGGCTCTGTATAAAAAAGCCAAAGAAGTTGGTAATGACGTTGCTGCTGCCGCTGCTCTGGAAGAATTCAGCAAAAATCAGGAGCATCTTGGTTACGGCTATCTGAACAGTGCGGAAGAGGCGGTTCCCAATGTGCCTTTGGTATTCTACAGCTTCCATGTGATGGTCGTCCTCGGCACCCTGTTTCCGCTGTTGTTTGCTGCGGTACTGTTCTTCCTCTACAAAAAGAATCTCACTGAGCAGACGTTGTTCCTGCGCCTCGGTGTTCTCTCGGTCTTTCTCGGTTATCTCGCCTCTCAAGCGGGTTGGATTGTTGCTGAGGTTGGTCGTCAACCTTGGGCGATTCAAGGCTTGTTGCCTGTTTCCATCGCCCGTACCAACCTGACCACAACCACTGTACAGATGACTTTTTTCATGTTCCTGATCATCTTCACCACGTTGCTGATTGCTGAGGTGCGGATTATGACCAGACAGATCCAAAACGGACCGGAGGGAGAATAAAATGGGTAGTCTCGATCTTTCACAATTGCAACACCTGTGGTGGTTGCTGGTATCTGTCGTCGGTGCACTGTTTGTTTTCCTGACCTTTGTTCAGGGTGGTCAAGGCCTGTTGCTGACCATTGCCCGTACTGACACGGAAAAATCTCTGGTTGTTAACTCTCTTGGCAAAAAATGGGAGCTGACTTTTACAACGCTCGTTTTGTTCGGTGGCGCCTTTTTTGCAGCCTTCCCCCTGTTCTACTCGACCAGCTTCGGTGGGGCGTACTGGGTGTGGATTCTCATTCTGTTTACCTTTATTGTGCAGGCAGTCAGTTATGAGTATCGCCGTAAACCTGACAACTTCCTCGGAGCCAAAACCTATGAAGTGTTCCTGTTTATCAACGGAACTGTCGGTGTTCTGTTGATCGGCGCTGCCGTCGGTACATTTTTCACTGGGTCAAATTTTAGCCTCAGCGAGTATAACTTTGTGACCTGGCAACATCCGGGACGAGGTATTGAAGCAGCCTTCAGCCTGTTTAACCTCAGCTTTGGCATCTTTATGGTGTTCCTGGCGCGTGTTCTTGGTGCGCTTTATCTGAATAACAATATTGAACATGAGGTCTTGATTGAGCGGACGCGTAAAGCAGCGTTTAACAACCTGTTGCTGTTGCTGCCTTTCCTTCTTTATGTCCTGATTCAGTTGCTGGTCATGGAAGGCTATGCTGTAGATCCTGCAACCGGCGCTGTTTATCTTGAGAAGGGTAAGTATCTGAATAATCTCCTCGCGATGCCGATTAATGGTCTTGGCTTTTTGCTGGTCGGCCTGGTTCTGGTTGTCTGGGGCGTTGTTGCCACCCGTTTCATGGCCAGCCGTAAAGGAATCTGGTTTGCCGGTCTTGGCACCGTGTTGGTGGTCCTGGCGGTCTTTTCCATTGCCGGTTACAACAATACATCGTTTTATCCGTCTAAATTTGATCTGCAAAGCAGTCTGACTATTGCCAATGCATCAAGCAGTCATTATACCTTGACCGCAATGAGCTACATTGCTCTGGCGATTCCGTTTGTCCTGGCTTACGTCTGGTATGTCTGGAGCCTGCTCGACAAGCGCAAGCTGACGGAAGCGGATCTGTTCGTAGAAGGTAGCGACGAAAAATACTAAGGAGAAAATTATGACGTTCCTTTTGATTGCCGGATGGTTTGCCGTTGTTATCGGCTCCCTGATTGCCTCAGAAATCGTACTTAAAAAACTCAATCTTCTTGATTGATTTCCCCTGGGCGGCGCGGAAGTTTTGCGCCGCCCATTTTTTAAGACTTCCCTCCATTTCGTTTCATTTACCTTTCTTGCTCGTCTCCTTTCGCCGACTTTATTTGCTCAAACCATGTTTGATGCGTGTAGAAAAATTTGACACTTTTTCTTCACTCACGTATACAAGACGACCAATAATATGCTTCGCTGCATGTCATGCTGTGATCATTGCACAATAAAACCCTGTCCAATAAAAAAGGTCTTACCATGAATTTGAAACCTGAAATGATTGATCAACTCGAACGGGTCCTCAGCTCAGTTGAACAACTTCTCCCCAAACCGGTCCGCTCTGTTGATTGGGCCAATTGTCCCGCTGCCAACTGGCGTCGCCACTCGTTTTCCGGTTTCCTCGAACCGGTTAAGGTGACGGATACCACTCGGCTGGAGGAGTTGCTGGGTGTTGAAGAGCAAAAAGAGATCCTGGTGAATAACACCCGTCAGTTTATTGCCGGTCTTCCTGCGAATAATGCTCTGTTGTGGGGATCCCGCGGTACCGGTAAATCTTCACTGGTAAAAGCTCTTCTCAACGAATTCTCCGCCAAAGGCCTGCGTGTTATTCAGGTCGAGAAGGAAGACTTGATCTATTTGTCAGAGATTTTCGCAGCCGTTGAAAATGAGCCGTACCGCTTTATCCTGTTGTGCGATGACCTGACTTTTGAGGTTGGTGAATTGAGTTACAAAATGCTCAAAAGTGCTTTGGATGGCTCAGTGTATTCCGCCCCGGAGAATGTGTTGATCTATGTCACTTCCAACCGTCGGCACCTGTTGCCTGAATATGAAGGCGACCACCTCGGTGGCAAATATGTCAAAGGGGAGTTGCAGCAAAGTGAAGCGATGGAAGAGAAGGTTTCCTTGTCGGATCGCTTCGGTCTGTGGATTGCGTTCCATGTTTTTACTCAGGATCGTTATCTCGATGCGGTACGTTTATGCGTGGAGCGCTTTGGTCGCGAGCGCCATATTGATATCCCGTGGAGTAAGTCTCTCGAAATGGACGCCATCCAATGGTCGCATGATAAGAGTAAGCGTTGCGGCCGCACTGCGTTCCAGTTTGCTAAAAACTGGGTAGGGCGCTATCTGCTCCAGCAACAGCAAAGTGCTCAATAATAATAGCGTTTATTCTGACACACCTTGTTTTCTTTCAGCCGCAATCTTCGGATTGCGGCTTTTTTTATCTAACATGATGGCCTAACATGCTTAAATTATAAGCTTAGATGAGCTGAGGTGTTATAATTTGCCACTGTGAAATGATCTAGGGGGGGATATGTCGGAAGTGTATGCACGTAGCTGGTCACAGTTGCATGAGATGTTGTTTGCCGAGTCCTGGGATGAAGAGATCGGCCGTTTTCGGTCGCGACTGGCTTTTCGGGGGCTCTCTGATGAGAACTATGAACTGGCTACCACGTTGATGCGGCTCGGTGGCGACTATCATGTTCTTGAACGCCATCTGTTGCGTAATTTTAAGAAATATGCGCACCGCAGCATGGTTGAGCGCGATTCCGTCTGGCATTGGCTGGCTCTTGCCCAACATCATGGTTTGCCGACACGACTGATGGACTGGACCTATTCACCGTACATCGCATTGCATTTTGCGACGGCCAATCTGGAGCGGTCCGATTGCAATGGGGTGATCTGGTCGGTGAACTATCTGTTGGCGCATCAGAAATTACCGGAGCGTTTTCGCCTGAAGCTCGAAGAAGAAGGGGCGAATGTTTTTACCATGGAGATGCTCAGCCAGTGTGTCAGCAGCCTCAATGAATTGCCGAAAATAGGCGAGGGCGACTACCTTATTTTTGTCGAGCCGCCCTCGATAGATGATCGGATTATTAATCAGTACAGTATGTTTACGGTCATGCCGGATTCCACCATGCTGGTTAATGACTGGCTGTGCAATCATCCTGAGCTGTGGCAGAAAATTATTATTCCCGCTGAATTGAAGTGGGAAATTCGCGATAAGCTTGATCAGGCCAACATCACCGAGCGGGTTTTGTTCCCCGGCCTTGATGGTTTGAGTCGCTGGCTCAAGCGTCACTACAGTCCCAAGATTTAACAGGCTGTTTTCAACAGCCTGTTAAGCGTCTTTTCCTTCTGTAAAGATATGCACATCCCGCTGCGGATAAGGGATGGTGATGCCCTCTTCATCAAAGCGGATTTTGACGGTTTCCGTCAGATGAAAGTAGAGATCCCAATAGTCTTTGGTCGCTGCCCATGGCCGGACGACAAAGTTTACGCTGCTATCACCCAATTCCGAGACGGCAATGACTGGTGCGGGCTCTTTGAGAATCCTCGGCTCAGTGGCTATAATTTCCTGCAAGATTGTTTTTGCCTTGCGAATATCGTCGTCATAGCCGATGCCGAACACCATGTCGATACGCCGTGTTTTGTTGGCGGAATAGTTGACGATGTTGCCGCTCATCAGATTGGCGTTGGGGATGATCACCAATTTGTTGTCCGGCGTGCGTAACTCCGTTGTGAAAATCTGGATTTGTTCCACCAGGCCAGCAACTCCCGCCCCTTCAATATAATCACCGTTTTTGAACGGGCGGAAAATAATCATCAGAACACCGGCGGCGAAGTTGGAGAGTGATCCCTGCAGGGCTAGGCCAATGGCCAGACCTGCAGCACCAAGAATGGCAACAAAGGACGTGGTTTGGATGCCCAGTTGGTTGAGGGCGGCAATGATGACAAAAGCGAGGACGCCCATATAGGTCAGGCTGCCGACAAAGGAAACCAGCAGGTCATCAACTTTGCTGCGTTTGAGAACCCGACGCACGGCATTGCAGATGAGACGCGCAAAAATCCGGCCGAGAATGAAAATGACAACTGCGGCAATGATTCTTGGCCCATACTGAAACAGCATATCCAGAATGCGTGGGCCCAAATGCTTCATATCCAAAAACTGAGAAAAATCCATGTTCCCCTCCAGAGATTAAAAGAATAATGATTCGAAAACTTCTCTTATCATAAAAGGTCACTAACTCACGCGTCAAATGTTAATCGTTGACAAGTCTTCTACAGATTCCGCTCATTTATGTTAGGATGTCTACCGACTGATGATCGCATAATGATGGAGAAGTATGGACGAAAAAAGCTCGCTGGAAAAGAACCAACCTTTTGATGGACTGACCCCTGACGTTGTCATGGATGCCGTGGAATCGCTCGGATTTGTCTGCGATTGCCGGGTGTTTGCCTTGAACAGCTATGAAAACCGGGTCTATCAGGTCGGCATTGAAGACCGTCAACCTCTTGTTGTCAAATTTTACCGACCGCAGCGCTGGAGTGACGCGCAAATCCTTGAGGAACATCAATTCTGTTTTGAACTGGTCGAACAGGAACTCCCCGTTGTGGCACCGTGGCGTGATGTTAACGGGCAGAGCCTGTTTTTTTATCAGGGTCATCGTCTGGCCGTCTTTGAACGTCGTGGTGGTCATGCCCCTGAATTTGATGATGTCGATAATCTAATGATCCTGGGCCGTTTTCTGGGACGGATGCATGCCGTTGGCAGTAAAATCCCTTTTTCCACGCGTCCCGCTCTCGACAGTTATACCTTTGGCTATAGTCGTGTTGCCCTGATTTCTGAACAGTTTATGCCCAGGGAATATAAAGCCACCTATGAGACCGTTACCAAAGAACTCCTGCACGGGGTAGAAGCTGTTTTCAAGCGTCTGTCTTTGACGATGATTCGTACGCATGGTGATTGTCATGCCGGCAATATCCTGTGGCGTGATAACCGCCCTCATTTTGTCGATTTTGATGATACGCGCATGGCTCCCGCCATTCAGGATATCTGGATGATGCTCAGCGGTGACCGGATACGTCAACAGCAACAATTGCAGGCGTTGATGGAGGGCTACGATCTTTTTTATCCGTTCCCTGTGGCTCAGTTGCCAGCTATCGAAGCTCTACGCAGTCTGCGTATGATCCATTACGCCTCATGGCTGGCAGAGCGTTGGCATGATCCGACGTTTCCGGCGCATTTCCCCTGGTTTAACACCATGCATTATTGGGGCGAACATGTGTTGCAATTGCGTGAACAACTGGCGGCTCTGAATGAGCCGCCGCTGTCTGTGTACTGCTGATTAACGTGAAGAGAGCAAGGTTTTGGGGCGGAGATGGTGTTCCGCCCCAAAGGTGCTGGATTTACCAGGGGAAGTAAACGACAACGCGGGGAATCGGTGGTGCTGGCAGAACGATCGTGGTGCGTTGGTCACGATGGTTCGGTTTATAACTGTTACAATTCGGTTGTCGATGGTGATACTCAGCCACATTGTAATGGTGTTTTCTGTTGTCGTGGCGTGAGATTTTGACCGCGTGTTTCCCCGGATACTGGCGATGTTTCTCATTGCCGCGGTCATACGTGCCATAATGGCTGTCGTATGATCTATCCTGCTGAACAACATGGGAACGTTTGTGGGAATCGTCGTCACGAGATTGTTTGGCAAAACTTGTTGATGCCATTAAGGTCAAAGACAGGGCCATGAGAATCAGTACGGTGCGTCGCATAATTTCCTCCTTTTGGGGTGATGTGAGTGAATTGCCTGCATCCTTCATTTTGTGTGTTTCGCTTTTGAGTCAAGCCTAGCGCGGCCTAAAACACTTTTCATTCGACATCGCGGCAAATTCGGGTCGATGTCGGGTTTGATTTGTGTGATTTCAGCAGGTTGCATTACGCATCCAGGGTGATTTTTAGAGGCTAATAAGGTGTTAGAGGGACCCTGCCGTCATGGAAATTGACGAAAAATATCTTCATTTTAAAGCTGTTCGCTCTCAAGGAGCTGGTGGCCAACATGTCAATAAAACTTCAACGGCCATGGTGTTGAGTGTTGATTTACATCATTGTGGATTGTCGCCTGAGATGGTCGAACGACTTCTGGCTCGACGTGACCGTCGCATTGATCAGGATGGCGTGCTGACCATCAAAGCACAGAATTCACGCAGTCAGGAGCGTAACCGCCAGGAGGCGTTGCAGCGTTTGGAGGAGCTTCTCGAAGAAGCCGGTCGCACGGTGAAGAAACGCCGACCGACCAAACCCAGTACGGCAGCCAGACGCAAACGGGTTGAGGGGAAAAAACACCGCAGTTCCATCAAACAATTGCGCGGGAAAGTTGACCTTTCCTGAAAAAGCCCATTGTCGGCGTGTTCTGCAAAAGATTCTCTGATCCCTGTGCTCGGGTCATGGCTTCGAGTCTCCTGCGTCTGTCTCATAACGGGTTGAAACACGACAGCAAGCGCTTCCCCCTTGATGTTCTCGAAACAGCACGGTATAACCCGTGAGGACTTTATCCCCCGTTCATGACGACCAAGAAAGATTAATCGAGCATGTTGCAACTCAAAGACGTTGAAGTCGATTTTTCCGGCCGCAAAATTTTTGCCGGTGTCAACTGGCATATTCGCCCCGGAGCACGTATTGGCCTGTGTGGTGAAAACGGTGCCGGGAAATCGACCCTGTTAAAGCTGTTATGTGGCATCAACCACTGTGATAAAGGCGATGTCATTATCGCCAAAGGCACGACCTTTGGTTATCTGCCTCAGGATGGCCTGAGTTACAAAGGGAAAAGTCTGTTTGAAGAAGTCCGCAGCGCCTGTGCCGACCTGCTGGAGATGGCCGAAGAGATCACTCGACTGGAGACTCAAATCTCTCGGGACGCCGACGAAAAATCGCTCGAACGTTACGCTCATCTGCAAGACCTCTACAGCCAGCGCGGTGGTTTCACTTTAGAAACCGACATTGCCAAGGTGCTCAACGGTCTTGGTTTTTCTGAAGACGATTGGCAGAAACCCTGTGAACAATTTTCCGGAGGCTGGCAGATGCGTATCGCCCTGGCGCGTCTGCTGCTACAACGCCCCAATCTGCTTCTCCTCGACGAACCGACCAACCATCTCGACCTGCCAGCGCGTAACTGGCTGGAAACCTATCTTTCTCAGTATCCGTTTTCCGTGGTGCTGGTTTCGCATGACCGCTTTTTTATGGATCAGGTGGTGGAGCGCATTGTCGAAGTATGGAATGGTGCGTTGACCGAATATCCCGGCAATTATTCGCTTTATCTGGTCGAACGTGATCGCCGTGTCGCAGCTCTGCGTGAGCAGAAGCAGCGCCAGGATGAAGAAATTGAGCGCATTGAAGCATTTATCAATCGCTTCCGGTATCAGGCGAATAAAGCCAGTCAGGTGCAAAGTCGTATCCGTCAGCTGGAAAAGATTGAACGCATCCAGATTCCGCCACAACGCAAGCAGATTGCTTTCAAATTTCCCCAGCCGTCACGTGGCGGCAAGGATCTTCTTGTTTTGGAGCGGGCCGGGCAGCGCTATGGCGACCATCAGGTGCTTAAGAATGTCGATCTTACCGTGACGCGTGGTGAGCGTGTCGCCCTGGTTGGCGCGAACGGTGCCGGTAAGTCGACTCTGATGCGCCTGTTGTCCGGTAGCGAGGAGCCCAGCGAAGGGAAGCGTATTAAAGGTCACAATTTGGAACTGGCCTATTTTGCCCAGGATCAAGCGGCTGTTCTCACGCCGGAGAAAACCGTCCTGGAAGAGATTACCGCGTCTTCTCCGGTGGATATGGTGCCGCGTTTGCGCGATGTGCTCGGTACGTTTCTGTTCAGTGGTGACGACGTTCATAAGCGGGTCAAGGTGCTTTCCGGGGGAGAACGCAACCGGCTTGCCTTGGCTATTTTGCTGTTGCGTCCGGCCAATTTAATGTTGCTCGATGAGCCGACCAACCATCTTGATCTGCAATCTAAAGAAGTCCTGCTCGAAGCGCTGAAAAGCTATAACGGTACCTTGGTGTTTGTTTCCCATGATCGCTATTTCGTCGATCAGCTGGCGACGAGAATTATTGATGTTTCCGGTGGCGGCATTAGCTCACATCCTGGAAATTATGCGGATTTCCTCGCTGCACGCCAGGCGCAAGGGTGCGACGAGCATTCCGAGCAGCGTGTAGAACATCTGCAAGCCGCTGTAACATCTGAGACGCCATCAGCGACCAAGGAGCAGCGCAAACAGGAACATGCCCAGCGTAAAGAGGTCCAAAAGCAGCAGCGAAAACTTGAGAAGCAACTTCAACAGCTTGAAGCGGATATCGAAATCGCAGAAGCGCAACAGGCTGATCTGGAACAGCAGCTGGCTGATCCGGAGCTGTATCAAGATCAGCAGCAATTTTCAAAGCTGTCTGACCTGCATCGCGATCAGACTGAATCTCTGGAAGAGATGTATCAGCAGTGGGAGAAACTTCAACATGACTTGACATCCCTGACTGAGTAATGGATTCTGTCTAAATTCAATACGTTATTTTCAGAGGTGAGACTATGCTCGTGCTTCCCCGCGGACGGGTGGTCAAAGAAGGGTTGGATCCAAAACGGCTGAAAATGCCTGATGCCCTGATTAAGATGTGTTCCAATGGCTTCAGCGGTTATTTATCCCTCGGCTGCGAAGATCATGTCGCCATATTATGTTACGAAGCGGGAAAAATTGTCGCTGGTCTATGTGACGGTGTTGAACACCGACTAATCGGTGTTCCAGCGCTGGAACAGATGTTTCGGATGATTCTTGGTGACCATAAATGTCATCTCGATATCTATCGATTAGATGGCCGTTTGGCGTCGTTGGTCCATAAAGCCTGTGAAGGGGAGAAAATCTTTGAAGCACAGGCCATGACACTGATTGATGTCGAGCGCCTGATGCGCTTCGTTGACAATGAAAAACTCAGTGGTGCGTTGCGGCTGAAAGCCAAGTCGCAGGCGGCAATGATTTTTTATTACGAAGGTGAGGAGTTGGGCTTCTTTCACGAAGGGCAGTCGGAATTGAGTTTTCAGGCCGATCTCAGTCAATCTGTTGCCGCTCTAGACGGGTGCCAACTGGACGTGATTCGTTTTTCGGAGCCGTCTAAAGAAAACCAGCTTTTGGCCGGCCTGAACCTGGAAAAAACCTGGTTGCATATTTGGCGCGAAATGAATCTGTAATAACAGAATAATCGCTTTGTTTGATTTAAAAAACGTTGATGTCGTTTGGCTTCAACGTTTTTTTTTGCCGGTCCATGTATGTTCTTTCATGATCGTTGGTTGCAAATAACCCCTGTTCCGTCATGATAGGTGCATGGCTGTCGATTTTTAAGCGTCAACTTACTGTCTTTAGCAGGATGTTGAAAACGACCCATGCGGGGGATTTTCAAAGATGCAGGCCGAAATGTGATTTCCGTCTTGCACACCAAATCAGGCACTTAAAAACCAGTCCTTGATTTTTCTCGCCCGTCCATGGGCTTAACAGACTGTTAAAATGCAATACGATGATTTGATTGGAAGAGGAGGGTGATAATGGTTGTTTTTTGGCAAAGTCTTTTTGTGCGATGGCAACGCAAAAGAATGCTGGTTTTGGGCAGTTTGTTGTGTCTGGCGATCAATGCAGCGCCGGTTTCCTCCTGTTGGGCGGCAAATAGCGACCAGAATAAGATTGTTCTGACGCAAAAACAGTCTAAAGACATGACGTCGCTGATGTTTGCGGCAAATCGCTTCAAAACCCTGGCACAACAGGATTTTCCTTTGGCGATCATGACCTTTGCGGACACGCGAGCTCTGGCGGAATTACATGAGATCGATCAGACCTTGTGGAGCCCTGAGCAGTCCATTCCCGGTTGGGCTCTTTTTTGGGCGGGGGCAGTTCAGTTACAAGTGCCTCCGACGGCACAATGCTCCGTAGTTGGTTTTTACAATCCCTTTGATGACACCATATTGCTGACGGCCTGGCAAAAACAAAAAAACGACGACCTGTTTCACATTGTTGGTGCCGAATTGTTGATGGGTGATTGGTTGCGAACGGCAACATCTGAATTTGACCTGGCGCCCAAATGGTTAAGGCACAAGGCTTTTCTGCCGACGATGCTTGGCTTGAGTGTGGCGGAAACCATCTGCGCTTTTGAACATGTTTTTTCAAACACAGCGATGACATCCTGGCGATCAGCGCTGCCGGTCCTCAATCCTGCCTTCGACAAACAGCTCAACTATCATAGTGTGACCATGATGTTGAACGATCACTTCCTGAATGCTCTTGAGTTCAACTCACCAGCCGACGATAACCTCACCGTGCAAACCTGCAATAAGCTGACTGCAGAGCTGTTGTCAGCAGCAGAAGAAGGTCGTCTGACCCGGCTTCTTCCCTATGCCGATCTCACGTTGCCCAACACGCTCCGGCGGCTTGAATCCGTGCCGTCACAGTGGTATCGCGGATTACAAACCAGTTATTACCTGCAGACGGATTCAGGCTGTCAGGTGTATTTGACCTCACCCGAGTCTGGCGCCAATTGTCTTGTTTTCTCATTTCAAGGGCAGGATGAACGTTTGCGCCTACGGCGGGTTGATCTGGTTGATTACCAGTTTTTTTATGAGGAATACAGCCGGATTAAAGCACAACAGGGAGGTGTGTGATGAGAACTCTTCTCTTGCTGCGGTCACTCCTTGCCATCGTTTTTATCTCGCTGCTTCTGCCTGCACATGGATTCAGCTACAGCCATGACTTTATGGCGATCAGTCAGCATCCGCAGGAGATTCCCTCTCGTGGTTTGTTGGAGGTCGAGATTGAGAAACGCCATGGTCAAGCTGTTTATGAGCAGATGGTCAATGAAAAAGCAGCGGCTCGTGCACAAGATGTAGAAACCTTCAATGCGGTCAGTGGCCCAATTACCAATTCTGCGGGTGGTGTTAAAGAGGCCCTGTTAAAAGAACTGAGTAAGGCCAACCGTGGAAGGCAGATAAAAATCATCAAGGAGATATTTAAAACCGACAAAAAAGGTGCTGTTGAGATCTTGCAAAAAAGCGGCAAAAATTTCACGGCCGTTGCCGAAAAACTGGATGGACTGGATAAAGCCGGCACATTGGCATCCGTTCTCGGTGCGTTGTCGGGAGGTGACATTGTTGGTGCCACTGAAGCTGTGACCCATGCCGCCGTGTCCGGTGGATTGGCGACTGGAACGGCGGCGGTCAGTGCCGAACTCGGTGCGGCTGTCGGTGCCATGATCGGTGGTCCCGTCGGGGCTGGTGTCGGAGCAGTGACCTTTGCCGTCGCTGGTGCCGTCGCGAGTTCTGTTGCCTATAACGAATATGTGGCCCCGAATGTCGAGACAGTTGGCGATTCCCTTTCAAATCAATATCACAGCCTTCAAGAGCAAAACGAAGACAGAGTTCGTCGGATTCGCACAGATTTATATCTTGTTTATGATCGGGGCTATCTATCAGCTACCGGCTATATTGATACCGATGAATTGCATGCCCAGGCACAAAAAATTCGTGAGCAGAGCCACGCGCAACGGATCAAAAATGCAGAACAAGAGATGTTCGCAGAGGTTAACTCTGTCAATGGGATGTTGATGGTGCCGAATGTGGAGGGTAAAACAAAGAAGGAGGCTGAAGGACTGATTCGTGCCGCCGGATTTGCCGCCAATGTTGTTGAAGAACAGAGTGCACCGCGTAAAGAATTGGTTGGCAAGGTGTACAGCCAGATGCCCAGTGCGAACAGCATCTATCCCGTTGGCTCGTTTATGACGGTGATTGCGCTGGTCTATGCTGATATCACCTTTGAAATGCCTGGCGTGATCGGTTTAAACGTGACAAAGGCGCGTGGGATTCTTGAATCCGCCGGTTTGACGGTTCCCGCTACAGGCGCGATTCGTGTGGCCAAAAATGCTCCTGATCCCGACAGTGAGTATAAGGTGTTTGCGCAGCAACCCGAGCCAACGAAGCCGGTGCATGCAGGACAGACGGTTTCCTTATCTCTTTACGGACGTTATGCGGGTAAAACCGTGCCGTCAGTCGTGGGGTTAGGAAAACTTGAGGCGACCTTACAGATGGAGGCTGCCGGTCTACGGGTGAGTACGATACCTGGTGAAGCCGCCGCGACGACGGATAAAGTAAAAACCGTCCAAAGTCAGAGTTTAACCGTCGGAGACCCGGTTCCTGCTAAAGGCGGCGATGTCGTGCTGACTCTTTTGGGTTCCTGTGAAAAGAGTGATCGCTGCAAAGCCAATCAACGCGCATTTTATGCGGCCTATCAGGCTAAAAAGTATGATCGTTGTCGTTCTATTCTCGAACAATCACAAGATTGTGCGTTTCATGGCAGCGAACTGGCCGCATTGAATCAGCTTGAGAACCGTGAGCAGCAAAGTGATTTTTGTCAGGAACAACTGGCGTCGATGGACAGTGCTCTGCGCGCCTATAATTGGGACCGTTTTAAAGGTGTGCTGGCACAGTCAAAAAGTTGCTCGTTTTACAACGAATATCTGGCTATGGCGGCTGAGGCCGAAAAACGGGTGGAACGCAATCAATCCAAGTCACATGATCGGTTTCATCAGGGCATTGCCCAGATTTTTGGATCCGCAATTCACAGTGCATTGAGTCAAGGGAGGGATTCGCAAAAAAACTCCGGCAGTTATTCTGAACCTCACTATTTGGAGAACTTGTCGACGGGGAAACCCAGCAAAAATTCTTCAACATCTTCGAAAGGCATTAAATATTCCTCTGATACCTATAAGGCTGCGGCAGATACCTTCAAGAAAGATTGAGCCCTTGAAGTGTAAAAAAATGGAATAGAGAGTCGACCCAGAAAAGGAGCCTGTTAGCTCCCTAGTTTGCTAGCATTACTCTGAGCATATTTTTTGATTTTCTTGTGGGTGTTTTTTGCCAATACATCAAGCAGTGTGGCACGATAGCGCTGCTCGCCTGATGTGCCGAGAATATTGCATAACCAGGCCATGGCATCAATGTGATGGGCATCACGCAAATTGGTGGTGCAGCCTGATAACAGCAGATCTGCGACCTGATTAAGGACGGCGCGATTGTTTTTATACGCGGAGCGGTAGAGTTCTTTGGCGGCTTTTTGCTGAGTGCGGCCATCGGATGATTGCAATTGTTCTAAATAACCTTTTGCTCCTGCAGGGATATTGCTGGCTACGGTTTTATCAGATCCCGTGCTGGTAAGCTTTTCAATGTTTTTTTGCGCCAGTTTATGCCCTTTGGCGGCCGCTTTGCGATACCACTTGAGCGCTTCCTGGCGGTTTTGGGTGATACCGCCTTCACCGGTTTCCGAGTAGAGACCGAGGGCAAACTGAGCGTAACTGTTACCTTGGTTAGCGGCTTTTTGATACCAGCCATACGCTTGATGACGATCTTTTGCGACCCCATCACCGTTATACAATGCCGAAGCAACGTTAAACTGACTGTCGGCATCGCCTTGCTCGGCGGCTTTTCGGTACCAGTCATAGGCGACGACAGGATCGCGGGGGACGCCTTTACCCTGATCATGAATCCGACCCATGGCATGCAGGGACGGCAGATCGTTTTTCTCCGCAGCCTTACGATACCATGAGATCGCCTGTTGATAGTCCTGCTCAACACCATGCCCCCAATAATAGGCGGCACCCATTTTCCGCATTCCTTTGACATCGCCCAGTTGAGCGGCCTTACGATACCACTTGGTCCCCTCGGTCAGGTCTTTCTCGATGCCCCAGCCGGAATAGTAGAAGAGGCCTAAATTGTATTGCGCCGTCCTGTGATTTTGTAACGCGGCCTTGCGAATCCAGTGAAACGCTTCTTCAAGGTTTTTCTCGACCCCTTGGCCGACCTGATACAGATGCCCTAAGCCATTTTGTCCGCCAGCATGACCTTGCATTGCCGCTTTTTGGTACCATTGAAATGCCAATGTGGTATCGACCGGGACGCCGATTCCATTGGCGTAGATGGTGCCAAGGTTGGCCTGGGCCGGGGCATAACCCTGTTCGGCCGCTTTACGGTACCACTGTGCCGCTTTAACAGGATCTTTGGCCACATATTCCCCGCGTGAATAACAATAACCGACTTTGAACTGGGCCTTGGCATGACCTGCTTGCGCCGCCTGGGAAAAAAAGTCAAAAGCTTTGCCTAAGTCCTGAGGGAGATCTTCTCTGCCATGATAGTAATTTAAGCCTTGTTGGTACAGCTGTTGTGCTTTGAGGTTGGCAGGATGTTCATGTTGAGGATCAGGGGAGTTGACAGACACCGATTGGCCGACAAAAGGACTGCTGGCCGGATCACCAATGGCAATGATCTGGCTGGATGTTGCGGTGGCAATCTCCCAATCCCCTTCCAGAGGGATCAGACCAACCCCGGGAATGGATTCAAAAATGGTCACGTCATCACCGATCTGCGGCAGAAGCTTTTTTTCAAGGGTGATGTGGATGGCATTTTCCGAGACCTGGGAAATCTGTCCCTTCAGTTCGATGCCTGCCACCATCGATGTATCTGCAATCACGCATAGCAGTAGAAAACCGCAAACTATGGAAAAATGCTGTCTCATTTTCCGCTCCTCTTTTTTAGAAAATTACAATTCATAGCTTGAGGATAACAGGAAATAAGGAGTTTTTTTAGTTTTGATCGGAACTGGTGTGATATCGCGTGCAAGCAAGGAAGAAAATTGGAAAAAAAGAAAAGCCCCTGAGATGTTGATCATCAGGGGCTTTTTAAAAGAAAAACTTATTGAGCGGCTGGCGGTATCAGAACGATCTGAATACGCCGATTTTGAGCACGGCCTTCCGGTGTCCCATTGTCGGCAACGGGGTGGAAGGGGCCGTAGGCACCGATCTCCAGTTTCTCGCCGGGGATGCCGACTTCACGTTGCAACACACGCACCACATTCGCAGCGCGGGCGGCAGAGAGTTCCCAGTTGCTGGGAAACTTGGCTTGCAGGGCCTTGCTGATGCCAAGGTTGTCGGTATGTCCCTCAACGCGGATATCTTTGTCATCCACCTCTTTGAGAATGTCCCCCACTTGGCGAATTACCTTGATTCCAGCCGGGGTCAGGTCTGCAGAGCCGGATGGGAAAAGAATTTTTTCCACCAGGTTAACCGTCAGCTTGTCTTTGAGTTTGTTGATGGTAATCTCGCCGCGCTCGATCTCCTGCTCAAGATTGGCCACCAGAGTGTTGTAGGTATTGGCCATTTTGGCCAAGCGTGCTTCGCGGGCAATGCGCTCGCGCTCAAGTTCCTGTTCAAGTTGCTGCTTGTTGTCAAGAAGTTGCTCATAGCGCTGTTGCTGTTGTTCCTGTTGCGCTTCAAGTGCTTTTTGTTGCTGCTCCAGTTCGCTCAGCTGCTCCTGTTGTTTTTGGCTCCGTGCCTGAAAGATATTTTTCAGACGGTCGATTTCGGCCATGGCCGCAATGTTTTGATCGTTCAGAGCCTTGTTTTGAGCCATAGCATCTTCGAGTTGCTGCTCGACAATGTTGTAACGGGCCTGCAAATTGTTCAGTTTTTCCGTGGTGCCGTACAGATCGTTCTGTAGCGCCTGATTCTGATCCAGTTGTTGCTGATAGGTGCCTTTTGAAACGCAACCACTGGTTGTCAGAAGGGATAGCAGGCAAAACAGGGCTAAAAAAGGTACGGGTCTCAAGGTTTTGGCTTTCACGATGGTCCTCCGCTGTTGTTTTGTTTAGCAATCCGCTTACATTTATCATATTCTGACTATTCAATCACCCTTTTTGCGGTTTTTGCCGCCGGGATTTGTCGTTGCGGTTTATTTGTCAAGCATGATATAAAAATAGAATTTTCAATAAGTTATGGAGAATTTCTGTGTTCGAAATTGATCGTATCATTCAAATGGCCCTGTCGGAAGATATTGGCTCCGGCGACATCACCACCCTGTCCACGGTTCCCAAAGGAACACCCAGCCGCGCGCAATTGGTCGCCAAGGAAGATTTTGTGCTGGCCGGCATGGACGTCGTCGAGCGAGTTTTTACTCTGCTGGACACGAATGTCGCATTTGAAGCGCTGAAGCAGGATGGCGAGCAGATCGCTCGTGGTGAGGTGCTGGCGTGGATCAAGGGCGACGCCCACACGTTGTTGCAGGGCGAACGCGTGGCCCTGAATCTGATGCAACGCATGAGCGGTATTGCCACTCACACAGCGGCTTTTGTTGCAGCGGTTGAGGGTAGCGGGGCCATTATCGTCGATACCCGTAAAACTATGCCGGGATTACGCGTGCTGGACAAATATTCGGTGCGAATGGGCGGTGGCCAGAATCACCGTACCTCTTTGTATGATGGCGTACTGATCAAGGAAAATCATATTGCCGCTGCCGGAGGCATCACCGCAGCAATTCAGGGCGCTCGTGGTCGCGCACCTCATACCCTGAAAATTGAAGTGGAAACAGAGTCGCTGCAGGACGTTCAGGAAGCGCTTGATGCCGGTGTCGATATTATCATGCTCGATAATATGAGTCTTGATATGTTGCGTGAGGCCGTTGATTTGATCGGTGATCGTGCGGTGACAGAGGCGTCAGGTGGTGTCAATCTTGATACGGTGACGGAAATTGCCAAAACCGGCGTCAATCTGATCTCTGTTGGTGCTTTGACGCACTCCAGTCGAGCCGTTGACATTTCCATGTTGTTTCAATAGGACGTCGTTGTGGCCGAACACACCATGCGTCAGCAGATTCTGGAGTTGTTTCTCGCTGATCCCGACATTGTCTTGTCCGGGGAAGATCTCAGCCAGCGCCTTGGCGTGAGCCGGGCGGCTGTCTGGAAACATATTCGTCAACTGCGTACGTTGGGCTATCAGATTGATGCCGTGCCGTCACGCGGATATCGCCTGCTGTCGCAGGCGGATCTCTTGTTACCCGCAGCGGTGCAGTCCGGTCTGGAGACAGTTTGTATCGGTAAACGCGTCGAGTATTTTTCTGAGACTGATTCGACCAATGCGCGCGCCATGGAACTGGCCGAGCAGGGTGCCGAAGAGGGGACGATCGTTATTGCCGATTGTCAGAATGGCGGCCGTGGTCGTATGGGGCGTCGCTGGACCTCTCCGGCAGGGGTCAATCTCTACACTTCGATTATCCTGCGTCCGGCAATTGCTCCAATTCAGGCGGCGCAGTTAACCTTTCTTTCTGCCGTTGCGACTGCTCGGGCCTTTGAGGCTGCTGCCGGTATTGAGGTGCAGGTCAAGTGGCCGAATGACATCCTGGTCCAGGGTCAGAAGATTGCCGGGTTGTTGAACGAACTCAGTGCCGAAACAGAGGGCGTGCATCATGTGGTCCTCGGCATTGGTGCCAATCTGAATATGGCGCGTGACCAATTTCCCGATGATTTGCGACGGCCGGCAACATCGGTTTTGCTGGAAACCGGTCACCGTGTTAACCGCATTGCTTTTGCCCAAGAACTTTATCGGCAGCTGGATGGTTTATATCCGCTCTATCAACAACAGGGCTTTGCGCCCATCCGGCTGGCGTGGGAAGCCCTGTTTTATTTGCAGGGGCGTCGTGTTCAGGTGGATTGCGGTGCCGATCTTTTTAACGGCATGGTCGCCGGATTGGCGGAAGACGGTGCCCTTTTGTTGGATTTGGATCAGGGGGGGCAGCAGGTGATTTATGCGGGCGACGTGACCCCCATCGATTAATCTGTCAATGGATCTATTTTCGCCACAAGAACGTGGCGATGCAGGGAGAAAAAAGCCATGTTGCTGGTGGTTGATGTTGGTAATACAAATACGGTGCTTGGATTGTACGAGGAGCAGCAGTTGCTACACAGTTGGCGAATTCGTACCGATAAATCGCGTACCGATGATGAATACGCCATGTTGATCAATGATTTGCTGACCTTTAAAGACCTGCAATTGTCGTTGATCAAAGCAGTGATTGTTTCCTGTGTTGTCCCGCCGATGCTGGATGCTTTGACCCGGATGTGCCGCAGCTATCTCCACACCGAACCCTATGTCGTCGGACCGGGACTGAAAACCGGTATGGCCATTAAATACGATAACCCCAAAGAGGTTGGAGCAGATCGCATTGTCAATGCCGTGGCTGCTTATACGAAGTTTGGTCGCAGTCTGATCGTTGTTGATTTCGGCACGGCGACAACCTTTGATTACGTCTGTGACAAGGGGGAATATCAGGGTGGTGCGATTGCGCCCGGTTTGGGGATCTCCGCCGATGCCTTGCATGAACATGCCAGCAAGTTGCCACGGGTTGAAATTGTCCGGCCGCCACTGGTGGTAGCAAAGAATACGGTGAACAGCATTCAGTCCGGGCTGTTGTTCGGTTATGCCGGTCTGGTCGATGGGATTGTCCGCAGGATGAAACAGGAAGTGGGCGGAGACCCTCTGGTTGTGGCTACGGGCGGGCTGGCTGAACGGATTGCCGAGGCTTCGGAGACGATTGACGAAGTCGATGGTCTCTTGACTCTCGATGGTTTGTTGCTGATCTATCAATTAAACCAAAACCATGGTGTGGCCTGATCGTGTGTTACCTGGAAACATGAATTCTGTTTGAACCTTGAGGTGAAGACGAACTGAGCGATTACAATTGTTTAACGACCGTTTTAATTTCCGAAAAAGCGTGTAAACTCAAGAATGTGTTCCTGTCTTGAAGACTTTGTGATGTCATCCTCTAACCATTGTCATGAAAGGGGTAATCATGGGAAAGTACGACACTGCGAACCTGAGAAACTTGGGAATTGTGGCTCATGGAGGTGCGGGTAAGACCTCTCTGGTCGAAGCAATGCTGTTTAACACCGGCATGACGGATCGATTGGGGAAGGTCGATGACGGTAGCTCCAACATGGATTTTGAGCCAGAGGAAATTAAACGACAGATTACCATCAGTTCCAGCCTCCATCATTGTGAATGGAAAAAACACAGCCTGCATCTTGTTGACACTCCTGGGTATTCCAACTTTCTTCATGACACGCGTAACTGCCTGCGCATTCTTGGTGGCGGCATCCTGATTGTTTCCGCGATTTCCGGGGTGAAAGCGCAAACACAGAAAATCTGGGGCTGGAGCCAGGAATTTGAAGTTCCACTCATTGCCTTTGTCAATAAAATGGATCGTGAACGCGCCGACTTTTTACGCGCGGTTGACGACATGGAAAAGATGCTCGGTTCGCGTGGTGTGCTGGTCAATATGCCGATCGGTCAGGAAAGCGATTTTCGCGGGATTATTGATCTTGTCGCCATGAAGGCACGCATTTTCCAATTTGATGAAAAAGGAACCTACACCGAAGAGGAGATTCCAGCCGAGTATCTCGACGAAGCTCAACGCCTGCGCACAATGCTGCTTGAAGCGGTTGCCGATGCTGACGATACGTTGATGGAAAAATACCTTGAAGAGGAAGATCTTTCTACCGAGGAAATTCTCCAAGGCTTGCGTGAGGGAACTCTGACCGGCGTCTTTACTCCGGTCTTATGTGGCAGTGCTACGGCCAACATCGGTGTCCGTCAGTTGCTGGATTATGTGGTACATTGCCTGCCGTCACCATTGGACAAAGGTGTGCAGATGGGCACCGTGCCGGGTAGCGAGGAGATCGTTGAGCGACAGCCCAATGAGCAAGAGCCGTTCTCCGCCATGGTGTTCAAAACCTTTAACGATCCATTTACCGGTAAGCTCTCCCTGTTTCGGGTCTATTCCGGGGTGCTGAACTCTGATTCGTCAGCATACAATTCCTCAAAAGGGGAAACCGAGCGCATTGGCCAACTCTATGAGCTGGAAGGTAAAAAACAGGTGGCAATCAGCCAGGCGGTTGCCGGTGATATTGTCGCCGTGGCCAAACTTAAATCAACAGCTACCGGCGATACGCTGTGTGAAGAGAATAAGCCGGTTGTTTATGAAAGCCTGTTGCAGCTGAAACCGGTGATTGCTTTTGCCATCAAAGCGTGCAGTAAAAGTGACGAAGATAAAATCAATACCGGCCTGCAACGCCTGATTGAAGAAGACCCCACATTACAGATCAGCCGGGATGAACAGACCCATGAAATGATTTTGTCCGGTATGGGTCAGGTTCACATCGAAGTGGCGGTCGAAAAGCTCAAGCGTAAATATGGTGTTGATGTTGAGCTTGAATTGCCTAAGGTGCCCTATCGCGAAACCATTAAAGGCAATACCAAGCTGCAGAGCAAATACAAAAAACAGTCCGGCGGTCGTGGTCAATACGGCGATGTCTGGCTGGAGATCGAACCTTTACATGCCGGTGGCGGCTATGAGTTCGTTGACAAGATTGTTGGTGGCGTGGTGCCGCGTCAGTATATTCCAGCGGTTAGCAAAGGGGTCGAGGAAGCCATGCACAAGGGGACTCTCGGTGGCTATCCGGTGGTTGACGTCAAGGTGACTCTGTATGACGGATCTCACCATTCGGTGGATTCCTCGGAGATGGCATTTAAAATTGCCGGTTCCATGGGCTTTAAAAAAGGGATGGAGCAAGCCAAGCCGGTCCTTCTTGAACCGGTCATGAAGATGGAAGTCGTGGTGCCGGATGATTGTGTCGGTGATGTGATTGGCGACATGAACTCACGGCGTGGCAAAGTTCTTGGCGTAGAGCCTCAGGCCGGGAGTCAAAGTGTGACGGCCCAAGTCCCAATGGCTGAAGTGTTGCGTTATGCTCCGGAGCTGCGTTCCATGACCTCTGACCGGGGCTTGTTTACCATGGAGTTCTCCCATTACGAGGAGGTTCCTTCCCATTTGACCGCCAAAGTTCTGGCTGATCGCAATAACGAATAGAAGGATCGAACCATTTTGACTGAACAACCCGTCCAAAAAGCTGAGCGACTTCATGTTTCAACAGAGGTCGCTCAGCTTCTCGCACCGGAAACTCCCCATAGCGTTAAAATGAAAGCGGCTCGGGGAGGGCTGCAATTGTCGATCGTCGACCAGGTTCATGCCCAGCTGTTGCTTTATTCACAAGGCGATGAAGAGCTGAGACATACGGCGATGGAAGCCTTGAAAAGCAGCTCCAATAATGCTTTGCGCCCTGTGCTTGAAGATCGTGATCAGCATCCCAAAGTTCTCGATTTTCTCGCCAAGGTGAGAATTGAGGATCTTGGTACACTGATCCTGATGCGGACTAATACGGCTGTTGAAGATGCAACCTGGAAGTATGTGTTCAGAAACTGCAACTACGAGGTGCTGGATTATTTTTGTGACGATAAGCTGACACGCAGCTTTTCCCGGGATGTTTGCGCTGCGATTCTCGATAATCCCCAGGCCAGTACTCAGATGAAGGCACTGGTAGCGGACGCCGGAGAGCCTTTACCGCAAGATAACGAAGCCACCAGCGATGTAGAAGAACTGACAGATGGTGAGGAGCTCGACGAAGAGGATTTCAGCGACGATTTTGAAGAAACGAAAAATATCACCAAGCAGCAGATGGTGCTCGAGCTGGATATCTCTGAGAAAATTAAATACGCCATGACTGGAGACAAGGAGTGGCGCACAATTTTGATTAAAGACAGTAATAAACTTGTCAGCGGTGCCGTATTGAAAAACCCACGAATCACTGAGGGCGAAGTGTTGTTTCAGGCGCAAAATCGCAGTGCCAGTGAAGAGATTATCCGTCTTATCTTGCTGGAAAGGGAATGGATGAAGAATTATGCCATTCGGCTTGCTCTCGTCACTCATCCGCGCACGCCGGTGGCGAGAGCTTTGCGTATACTAACGACCTTGCAGGAAAAAGATATCCGTGTCCTGGCGAAAAGCCGTAACGTTGCTTCGGCAATTTCCAATGGCTGTCGGCGAATGCTGGCTGCAAAAAAACATTGATTTCTCCCGCCTATAATGTTTTTTTTTTTGGCCTTAGGCGAATGATTCCTCCTAATTTTCTTGTTGGAAAGACACAAAACTCGCGAAAAATCTCAAACATCTCAGGTTGAGTTTGACGGACCGTTTTTTTGGTTTGACTGAACTAGACCCCTATGTTATTCAGGAAAACCCCTTAATTTACCAGTATTTGTCTAAAGCAAACTGCTGTTTACCCTGACGAAACAAGGTCGTTCTGGAAGGAAAGGTTTTTATGTCTGAAGCACTGCACTTTACTGTTGGAGGAGTCGTTGAGGAGATGGCTCGTCGTTTTCCACAAAATGATGCTCTGGTCTATCCTGATCGCAATTTACGCTACAGCTATGAGCAGTTTAATGCTCTGTGTGACCGTGTTGCTCGTGGCCTGCTGGCCATGGGGATCAAAAAAGGTGATCATGTAGCCATCTGGGCAACAAATGTCCCCGAATGGGTCATTCTGCAGTTTGCTTCGGCGAAAATCGGTGTTGTTCTTGTCACGGTCAATACCAGTTATCGTTCTGCCGAACTGGAATATATTCTTGAACAATCCGATTCAACGACGTTGTTTTTGGTGAAGGAGTTCAAAGATACCGATTACGTTGAAACAACCTATGATGTTGTTCCCGAGTTAAAAACTTCATCTGTCGGCGAATTAACCAGTGAAAAACTGCCATTTTTGAAAAATGTTGTTTTTATCGGTGACGAGACTCCGGCTGGAATGATTAATTTCAGCAGCTTGGAGAATTTAGCAGATCAGGTTCCAGAGTCGGAGCTTGATGCGATCAAAGCGACTCTGGACGAACATGAAGTCATCAACATGCAATACACCTCAGGAACGACAGGTTTTCCAAAAGGTGTCATGTTGACCCACCACAATATTGTCAATAATGGCTTCAATATCGGCGAGTGTATGCGTTTTAGCGAAAAAGATCGCCTGTGTATTCCGGTGCCCTTTTTCCATTGTTTTGGTTGTGTCCTTGCTGTTATGGCTTGCGTGACCCATGGATCAACCATGGTGCCCGTTGAAACATTTGTTCCTGAGCAGGTTCTGAAAACCATTGAGATGGAAAAATGTACGGCTGTTCATGGTGTTCCAACCATGTTTATTGCTGAACTGGAGCACCCCAACTTTGACAAATATGATCTGAGTACTCTACGCAGTGGTATCATGGCGGGTTCGCCGTGCCCGATTGAAGTGATGAAGCGCGTCATCCGCGATATGAACGCGTCAGAAATCACCATTGCCTACGGCCAGACTGAGGCGTCCCCGGTCATCACCCAGACCCGCACCGATGATCCGATTGAATTGCGTGTTGCCACGGTCGGCCGCGCCTTGCCGGATGTTGAGGTGAAAATTGTTGATATCGAAACCGGTGCCACGTTGCCTCCTGGAAAGCAAGGCGAACTGTGCACGCGTGGCTATCTGGTTATGAAAGGCTACTATAAAATGCCTGAAGCCACGGCTCAGGCCATTGATGATGAGAACTGGCTGCATACCGGCGATCTCGCTGTTATGGATGAAAACGGCTATTGCAAGATTACCGGGCGTATCAAAAATATGATCATTCGTGGCGGTGAAAATATTTATCCGCGCGAGATTGAAGAGTTCCTCTATACCCATCCGGCCGTTTCTGATGTCCAGGTCTATGGTGTTCCTGATCGCAAATACGGCGAACAGGTCATGGCGGCTATCAAAATCAAGGAAGGGGTGTCTCTGACCGAAGAGGACGTCAAAACCTTTTGCACCGGCCGGATTGCCAACTATAAAATTCCCCGTTATATCAAGTTTGTTGATGAATATCCGATGACCGCCAGCGGCAAAATTCAAAAATTCAAACTCCGCGAGATGGCCATTAAGGATCTGCATCTCGAAGATGCTGAAAGTGTTGAGACGGCTTGATGTACTCTGACGACTGGAAAACTCCGCAAGAGGAATTGTTGCGGCGAGTTAAGGCGTTCCAGTACTTACTGGTCGAAGCGCAGATTGATCTTGCGGTCATTGTTCAAAATGCCGACCTGTTTTACCTGACCGGTTCTGTTCAACAGGGGATGTTACTTGTCCCCTGTTCGGGGGAACCGGTTTATTGTGTGCGCCGTGATCTGGAAAGAGCCCGTTATGAGTCGGCATTGTCGCAGGTGGTTGATGCACCGAGCCCGCGACACCTTGCAGACTTTGTTCGAGAACAGTTTGGCTTGTCACCGTCTTTTCTGGGGATGGAACTGGACATCCTGCCGGTCAGTTTTTATGAGCGATTAAGGCGTCCTTTTGGAGAGCGTCCGGTCAAAGATGTCACACCGCTGCTCCGTCGAGTCCGAATGATCAAATCTCCCTTTGAGTTGGAGCGGATGCGCCGAGCCGCTGATCAGTTGGCCCTTGTCTATGATGCTGCCAAGGAGACGTTGCGTGAAGGGATCAGTGAACTGGAGCTTTCCGCACACCTGGAACAGGTCGCCCGTTTGGCTGGGCATCAGGGCATGACAAGGATGAGGGCTTTCAACGGTGAGTTTTTCGGTGGTCATGTGTTGTCCGGAGCGGCTGCTGCCCGGCCAACATTCTGCGATGCTCCACTCGGCGGAACCGGTCTGACACCGGCAGTTGCCCAGGGGGCGGGTTTGCGGAGAATTCAGTCCCATGAACCGGTTATCATCGATTTTCTCGGGGCGTATCATGGCTACCTGTGTGACCAGACGAGGACTCTGTGCATTGGTGGTTTGACGGATGAAATGGCCCAGGCCTACGAGGATCTGGTCGAGATTCTGTGGCATATGGAAAAGATTGCCAAACCCGGTGTTGCGTGGGGAAAAATCTATGACTCCTGTCATGCACTGGCGTGTGAAATGGGCTATAAAGATGCCTTTATGGGGTTGAAAAATTCTCAGGTTGGTTTTATCGGTCACGGTATCGGTACTGAGATCGACGAGTTCCCGTTCATCGCCAAAGGATTCAATGACGACCTGTTGGAAGAAAACATGACCTTTGCTTTTGAACCGAAACTGGTTTTTCCTGATCTTGGCGCACTCGGGATTGAAAACACCTATGTCGTGACAAGTGATAGCGTGGAGGTTTTGACCCGTTGTCCGGAAGCGTTGGTTGTTTTGTAACCTAGATAAAAACCAGCAGGGCAGGCAGGGCAAGACAGAAAAAGCATAATGCCGTCCCCCGCAACATCTGCCGTGTTCCCAGAGCCGCGACCATCCCCAGTTTAAACATCAGATTGGCCAACATGGCGATCAAAATGCTGTTTGCCGCCTGGACCTGGCCCAGATCTCCGATCACCGAGAGTCGAGCATTGGTCAGGGTGATCGCGTCCACATCGGTAAAACCTGAGATAAATGCGACCAGATAAACCCCCTGAGTCCCCAGATGATGTTTGGCAAACGATACGGCTAACAGCACAGCGGCGTAAAGAAGACCAAATAAAAGCGCCTGTGAGAGTTCCGCAGGGTTGCGGCTTTCCATGTGCGGGGCTTCCTCTCGACGTGTACAACTCCAGTAAAAAACGATGGGTAATAACCCGCCGATAAACATGCCGCCCATTGGCAGCCACAGGTGACGCATCAGTTCTGGATTGATCAGGGCGATAAACGCACTGATACGAACAAGAACAACGGTGGAGGCCAAAGCCACCACCACGGTGGCGGTCCGGGCAATGTTGTCGATGGAGGACGATTGTCGACTGAAGGTCAGTGTGGTTGCTGTACTGGAGACAATGCCACCAAGGATGCCGAGAACCGGACTTCCCCAACGTTGGCCGACAAACTTCAGGGTGATGTAGCCGACCAAATTAATGGCGCTGATCAGCACGACCATCAACCAGATATTGTACGGATTGAGTGCGTCATAAGGACCGAAATTGCGGTTCGGTAGCACCGGCAGAATGATAAACGCAACAAGGATAAATTGGAAAATGGCGTAGAGGTCGCGTTGTTGTAAACGACGTGAAAACGCATGCATCTGAGGCTTGAAATAAAGAATCAGCGTGGTCGTCAAACTCAAGCTGATTGAAGTGACCGTTTGTCCCAGGGTCAGCAGGATACCGACCAGATAGGCGATGAGCAGGGCGATTGCTGTTGTCATGCCCGAGGAACCGTGCTGTTTGAGGCGGACGACATGGCCCATGAGCCCCTGAGCCGCAATTGTTGCCAGGCCCACGACCATGATCCATTCCGTGGTGGACTCCTGCGAAATCGTCCCGCACAGACTGCCAAACAGAGTGACCAGGATAAAGGTACGCAGACCTGCGAAACCACTGTCACTGCGTTCGCGCTCCAGTCCCATGAGTGCACCGAGCAGCAGGGCCAGCAGATAGGTCTCCAGAAGATGCAATGTCGAGCTTTCCAGTGTGATCATCATAACTTACAGCATAGCCGATTTTTCGATGGATGCCAGTTATGTCAAAAATGTCGGCCGATTTGAAGGACTGCGGAATTAATGCCCTGGTTGTCCCGATGTAATTCACCATTGGAGATATGGTGCAGCCTTGCTGTGACGAACCAGCGTTGACCATTGAGGGAAGCAAATTCGCCACCAAAACCAAGCAGGGGATTGAAGTTGATACGCAGCCCCTGATCTTTAACCTGATAGTCGGTGTAAATCAGGCCAATACCCGCTTCGATAAATGGACGTAATCCACAACAGGTCAGAGAGTCAAAAGGGTAGACCGCCAGGATGTTGGCGCTGATGATGGCACGAGTGTGGGGCGTTGACGCGAAACCGGCGGACCCTTCCACCTTGAATTTTAAATTCTCCGGCGCACGATGGGCCCAGATCTGATCGTAGTCCCACTGTGCACTTAACCCCAGCTGGCCGAAGCGAAGTTCATTCCCTGGAGAATAACTGTTGCCGAAACTGGCTGTTGTCGCCCAGCGTGCCTGATCCCACACAGTCTCTTCAGCGAATGCCGGACAGCACAGACAGAGCATGAACAGGCATAGCAAACGTCGTGTATAACGGTTCACAGTGATTCTCACAGATTGAAATCGTTGGCCATGCGCCAACCTTGTTCCGTTTTGATCAGCTTATACTTTTCATGGTGCGGGATGCGGTCACCGGCCTTGAACTGCCCATATTTCATCAGCTGAGCCAACAGTTCCATGCCGGAGCCGAACGCTGCCAGAGGATTGTCGCTACTGGTGCGATTGAGTTCCTCCGAGAGTTCTTCCAACCCTTTACGAAAGACCAGATCGTATTCCACCTCGGCAATGTAGGTTTGTTTGTCAACGCTGAGACCGTTCACCTTGTGAAAGTTTTCCAGGCTGAAGATTTTGGCGTTGTTGTCGCTTAACACGTGTTTCGCCACCTGAATCTGAATTTCCGCATCCGTGGGTAGAGACGAGCAACCGCTGAGGATTAAGATGAAAAACAGCAGTGAGGGCAGTGTGATCAGGTTACGCATGGGATTTCTCCATACCGATAAATAAGTTGCGGAGCGCCGCCTGGCGACGCTCCGACAATTTTAACGTTGTTGATTGAGCAACTTGTAATAGTCACTGTCGGTGGACAGGATCAGACGATTGTTTTCGTTGACGGTTTTCTGATAGGACTCCAGAGTACGCAGAAAACGATAAAAATCCGGTTCCTGATTATAGGCGGCAGCGTAAATAGCCGTAGCCTGTGCATCAGCATTACCGCGGATCTCCACCGCTTGACGATAGGATTCTGAACTGATTTTTTTCAGCTCTTTTTCCATCTGGCCAAGAATATCGGCTTTTTCCCCTTCTCCTTCAGAGCGGTATTGGGCGGCGACCTTTTTTCGTTCCGAGATCATCCGTTCATACACCCGTTTACTGACTTGGTCGACATACTTGATTCGTTTAATTTGGACATCAATCAGGGCAATTCCGTATTCAGGAGTACTTAATTTAGCCTGTTCAAGAATATGGTCGAGAATCATTTCACGTCCTACTAGTTCTCGATTCATTGAGGCCTCTTCGATGATGGTATCTGTCATATCTTCTGGCGGCTGATAGTCATCACCACGCACCAGTTCCACGAGTAGGTGACTGGAAACGGCATCTCGAACAACGGAGTCAATAATGTCATCAAGGCGGCTTTGGGCTCCATTTTCTGTCGCTACAGTGGTAAAAAAAAGCAAAGGATCAACAATACGCCACCGAGCTGTGGTATCCACCCAGATATATTTTTTATCGCTGGTAGTAATCTGGTTGGGATGACCGTCCCAGTTCAGAATTCGTTTGGAAAAGCGATGTACTTCCTGAATGACCGGGATTTTAAAATGTATGCCGGCATTTCGTACTTCACCCACCGGTTTGCCGAATTCAGTGACTAGGGCTTGTTCTCCTTCATTAACAACAAAAAAAGCACTCAGCGCGACAATAACAACAAGAAAAGTGACAGGGATGAATAGACGTTTCACTGGCCACCTCCGTTCAAGGTCTGCTTACCCAGCGGCAGTAAAGGAAGAACACCGCCACTTTTATCATCAACGACATAAATTTCTTCTACTTTTGGGAGAACTTTATCCATAGTTTCTAGAAATAGGCGCTGTTTTGTAACCTTGGGTGCCTTGCGGTATTCTGCAACGAGTACGTTAAAACGTTCGGCTTCACCTTTTGCGCGGTTAATGCGCTCCAGAGCATAACCTTCTGCTTCGAGGATGCGGCTACGTGCTACCCCTCGGGCTTTAGGAACCTCACGGTTATATTGCTCGCGTGCTTGGAAAATCAGACTTTCTTTTTGCTGCTCAGCTTCGTTAACCTCGTTAAAGGCGGCCTTGACTTGGTCCGGTGGGTTAACGTCCTGAAATTTGACTGTAACCACACGGATACCGATATTGTAGCTATTCAGAATCTCTTGCAGCTCTTTTTCAACTGCCTTGGCGAGATCTGCACGCTCTGTAGTCAGTACTTGCGTAACGTTAGAGTTACCGATAATGCGTCGTACCATAGCCTCAGACAGATCGCGGATCGTGGCTCGCGGGTCAGCAATGTTGAACAGAAATTTGACTGGATCAATAATTTGATACTGAACAATCCATTCAACATCGCTGATATTAAGGTCACCGGTCAGGGTCAAGGATTCTTCACTGAAATCACGATTACTGTAAGTAGTACGTACGCCTGCTTGATCGGTGCGAAAGCCAAATTCTTCTTTCAGAACCCGCCCGGTTTTGACCCGATACACTTGGTCAATGCCAAATGGCAGTTTCATGTGCAATCCGGGAGGTGCCGTACCAATTGTTTTTCCTAGTCGCAACAACACACCGGTTTGTTCGGTATCAACTTTGTAAAAAGCACTCTGGCCGCCGACGACAACCAGAAAAACGATGATCACACCGATGATGACTTTCTTGGGGGGGCCGCCGCTGGTCTTGATTTTCTTGGCCGCCATTCTCAGAGCTTGTTCCAATGGATCCTGCTTGGGTTCCCAGGGACTTTGAGACATTCGGGGTCCTCCTGAATAAAGGATAAAAAGTTAAGCCTTATGCTAAAAGGCTTATGGAGCCCATGGATGGGCGACCAAAATGGTCGTATTCGTTTACCATTCGACTGTTTTGTAAGGTTTAGAAAATTACATTTTCAAAACCGTGCGTGCAAAAAGCAACGGACGGCTTTTTGCAAATACATCAACCGACTTCATTGTAAATGCGGGTGCGAAACTCCACACCCAGTTCTTTTGCCAGTTGTTCACAGGCATCGATATCAATGCCGGGTACTGTGACCGCCGAGGCAATCACTTTAGGAATATAGCTCGGTGCCTGACGGATGAACTCTTTGACCGACGTATAACCTTCATCACCAAAGCAGGACTGGCAGATACGCTGATAGTCTGTCGTATTTGGGGCATTGAGCGAAATGCTCAGCTCGTCGATCAGACCTTCCAGCTCCGGCAAAATATTGCGTTGATGGACCAGGTTGGCTTGGCCGTCACTGTTAATACGCACCGTGATGCCGCGCTCTTTGAGCCAGGTTGCCACCTGTTTTACCAAGTCGAGGCGCAGCAGAGGTTCGCCATAACCGCAAAATACCACCTCTTCATAGCCCTCGGGGTCGCCAATTGCGGAGATGACCTCATCAAAGTCAGGCTCGTGATCGAGTTTGAGCTGATGGCCTTTCACGTTGAAATCGCGAAATTTGGCGCAGAATGTACAGCGGTTGCTGCAGCGATTGGTGATGTTGAGATACAAGGAATTGCGGATACGGTAGGCAATTTTGCTCGCCTGGTCCACTTCACCGACACCAAACAGAGTAAAGGCATTAAGACTGGTGATGCGGGCAATGTCTGTGTACGTCAAACCTTTCACCTCAGCGACCATCTCTGCGGTTTTAACCACATAGGAAGGTTCATTGCGTTTACCGCGCCAGGGCTGGGCTGCCAGGTAAGGGCAGTCGGTTTCGACCAGAATGCGCTCGGTTGGCACCTGGCTTAGCACCTCACGAAGCGCGTCGTTTTTCGGATAGGTGATGGTGCCGGTAAAGGACAGGTAAAAACCGAGATCAAGACAGGCTCTGGCCATGTCAGCATCACCACTGAAGCAGTGCAGAACACCACCGACTTCATCAGCTTTTTCCTCGCGTAAAATGGCCAGCACATCTTCGTGGGCATCGCGGTCATGAATCACCACGGGTAATTTGCAGCGACGTGCCAAGGCGATCTGTTGACGAAAAGCCCGTTGTTGCTGATCATGCGGACAGTGATTGCGATAGTAGTCAAGGCCGATTTCGCCGATGGCAACCACCTTGTCTGCCGTGGCCAGTTGCGCCAGTTCATTGAGGACGTCTGGTGTTACCGTGGCAGCATCGTGGGGATGAATGCCGACCGTGGCATAGATGCCGGAAAAACGTTGGGCCAGTTCGACACTGGCGCGTGAGCTGTCGAGATCACAGCCGACGGTGATGATGGAGTGGACCCCCTGATCATCAGCACGTTGAATGACCTGTTCCAGGTCTTCAGCAAAACGACTGCCGTCCAGATGGGCGTGGGTATCAACCAGAGCAGGGTGCGACATGAGCTCTCCAGTAAAAAAGGGCGCAAATGCGCCCTTGAAAGTGTTTAGATCACGCGGATCAGTTTTCCTCAATACGCGGGAACATCGGCGGAGCTTTCTCAATGATTGTACCCGCCTGCAGACCGCCCCACTGATCCTGGCTGTTGAGCATCAGGTTACTGCTGTCCTGACCGAGGATCTCAAGGATCCGCTTGCCGGTGTCCGGCATGAACGGTGCCACCATCAGACCGACGAGTCGCACGGCTTCGAGCAGGTTGTACATGACGGTGCCGAGACGCTCTTTCTGGGCTTCATCTTTAGCCAGAGCCCAAGGCGCGGTATCGTCAATATATTTGTTGGCGCTGCTGATCAGCTCCCAGATACTGAGCAGGGCTTTGTTAAACGCCAGATCGTTCATCTGCTGGTCGATCAGGGCCATCTTGGCTGGGAACTGGTCGATAAACGGCTGATCCATCTCGGTCACGGCCGTGGGAGCGGGCAGGGTACCGCCGAAATATTTGCTGAGCATGGCGGTGGAGCGACTCACCAAGTTGCCGAGGTCGTTGGCCAAATCCGAGTTGATGCGGTGGATCAGTGCGGTGTGGGAGAAGTCACCATCCAGGCCGAATGGCACTTCGCGCAGCAGAAAGTAACGGATCGGATCGATGCCGTAGGTATCCACAAGCATGTTGGGTTCAACAACGTTCTGCAGACTCTTGCTCATCTTTTTGCCTTCGACAGTCCACCAGCCGTGAGCAAACACTTTTTCCGGCAGAGGCAGGCCGGCAGCCATGAGGAAGGTCGGCCAGTAAACGGTGTGAAAGCGCAAAATATCCTTACCGATAACGTGGACACTACACGGCCAGAATTTTTCAAAATTGCCCTGTTTGTCTTCCGGGTAGCCCAACGCCGTAATGTAGTTGTTCAGCGCATCAAACCAGACATAAATAACGTGCTTGTCATCACCCGGTACCGGGATGCCCCAGGAAAAACTGGTGCGGGAGATCGACAGGTCGCGCAGGCCCTCGCGTACAAAGCTGAGGACTTCGTTGCGACGTGATCGTGGCTGAATAAAATCAGGGTTGGCTTCAATGTGGTCAAGCAATTGTTGCTGGTATTTACTCATGCGGAAGAAGTAGGATTCTTCCTTGAGTTTCTCCGTCGGGCGGCCACAGTCGGGACAACAGCCGTCGAGAAGTTGAGTTTCCGTCCAGAACGTCTCACAGGGCGTACAATACCAGTCCTCATAAGCGCCAAGGTAGATATCTCCCTGTTCCTGAATCTGGGTAAACATTTTTTGCACACCCTCTTTATGGCGTTGCTGGGTGGTGCGGATAAAATCGGTGTTGTCAATGTTGAGCTTCTGCCACAGTGCAGCAAAGCGTTGCATCACACGGTCGGCGAGCTCCAATGGCGTTTCGCCTCCGGCTATAGCGGCTTTTTCGACTTTCTGGCCGTGTTCATCCGTGCCGGTGAGAAAAAAGACCTCATAACCGCGTGCCCGTTTGTAACGGGCGAGAACATCGCAGGCCAGCGTCGTATAGGCGTGACCGATATGGGGCACGTCGTTGACGTAGTAGATGGGAGTGGTGATGTAAAATGTCTTGTCCATGGTGGCTCCTGCTATGGTTTACGCGGCGGCCGACGTCGGTTGCGGTTGCGCCGTTTACTGGGTTTTTTATCCGGATTGCTGTCTGTGTTGTCCCCCGTGTTCTGCTGTTGGGGAGCTTTATCTTTTGCCGGACCGCTGGTGTTGGGCCGCTGTTTGCGCGGTGGTCGCTGTTTGACCTCTGTTGCGGATTCCGGTGATGATGTCTGCTGTCCCGAAGCTGTTTTTTTCGGGCGGTTTTGCTTTTCCTGAGCAGGTTTTCCACTGCGTTTATTTTTGTTAGGCCGACCTTCAGGGGCTTTAGCGCGAGCCGGACGCTGAGGTTTGCCGCCCTGCGCGTTATTTTTTTTCTCTTTTGGAGCGTTCTTGCTCTCGTCCTTGACCTCAGTGTCGCTTTCATTTTTGTTTTCTTGCGAGTCACTTTTCTGAACAGGTTTTGTCGCATTTAAACTTGAAAGCGGGACTGTCACCGTTTTGTGCTCGCACCGCACAGTGACCAATTGGCTTAGCGTCTGTGTGGAGACCACTTCAGCGGGTTGACCGTCAAGGGAGGTTTTGGAACCCGGCTTGGGCAATTTTTTCGCCATCTTGCAATAGGTGTCGTATTCATAACCCAGGCAGCACAACAGCCGGCCACACTGTCCGGAAATCTTTGTCGGATTGAGGGCAAGACCCTGTTGTTTCGCCATCCGTACAGAAACCGGGTGAAAGTCAGTAAGAAAGGTGCCACAGCACAGTTCGCGGCCACAAATGCCAATGCCGCCAATCAGTTTAGCTTCATCACGTACACCGATCTGACGCATTTCAATGCGGGTATGAAAATGGTGGGCGAGGTCTTTGACCAATTCCCGAAAATCAACACGACCATCTGCCGTGAAATAGAAGATGATCTTGGAACCGTCAAACAAATACTCTGATTTAACCAGTTTCATCGGCATGTTTCGTTGCCGGATTCTCTCCATGCAGTGGTCGAACGCTTCTTTTTCTTTGGAGGCACTGATCCCCGCCATGTTGTGATCAGCTTCCGTGGCTAGACGCAGGACTTTTTTCAGATCCTGTGGCAGGTCCTCTTTGCGTACACTTTGCGGGGGCCGGGCAATGGTGCCAAGAGCGCGACCTCGGTTGGTTTCGACGACAACACTGTCCCCCTGATTCAGTTCCAGGCCATTGGTGTCAAAATCGTATTGTTTTCCAGCCGAACGGAATTTAACCGTAGCGATAATTGTTTCATCTGGTTGAGATTGAGGCTGTTCCTCGTTGTTCTGTGTCATTCGGTCACTTTATATGTTGATCGATTCCGGATTGGCCACACGCTATGGCGTGCCGAAATCCTTTATCGAAAGGTTCAAACAAGCGTCTTCACTGTCCTGAAACACGATGTTGCCAGGAAGAGAAAAGAGGGTGTTTTATTCTTTTCTGCGTGATTTCAGGTGAAGGGATAATCTAACGTATTCAGGGGCGTCAGGCAATGTCTTAGTTGGTGTCAATGCCGGAAAGTTCCACAGGATGAATCATTTGCCAGCCGAAGAAGAAATGAAGCGATTTCATGCGGCAGTTTTGGTTTGGCTGAGGCGGATCAGCAGACGTTCAACCGCCAGTTGTCGGTTGACATTGCGGCGCAGGTGATTTTGAAACTCCAGCAAGGCTTCTAGCTTGTGTTGAATGGATGTCAGCGATTCTTTTGCTGCCTGATGAACAATGCGTTCTTTCAGATCACTGTTGGCGAGAAGAGAGTTGGAGCCCTGACTGACGACGAGAAAGACATCGCGATAGCAACTGAGAAGAATCGTCCCAAGGTCTTCCAGCTGTTCCTTCTCTGCCGCCCATTTTTCAGCCTGGTCCAACATGGGGACGATGCTGCCAGGAGTCAAGGTGCAGACCGCTTTAAACAGGACTTTACGCTGCTCAAGGTAGAAATCACGATCATTGCCGAGAGCTTTTTTGAGGCTACCTTCGGATAATGAGGCAAGGATACGGCATTCATCCTCACTGAAACCCTGCTGTTTGAGAACCTGAGAGATCATGCTCTGGTCGAGACGGGAAAAGGGCAGTTGCTGGCAGCGTGAACGGATGGTTTCAAGAACCGCTTCAGGATGTGCACTGATCAAGATCAGCATGACATCCCGTCGGGGTTCTTCAAGGGTTTTCAGTAGAGCGTTGCCTGCTGCCGGATTCATTTTGTCCGCGCCATCAATCAGGCAGATGCGACGAGGTGCTTCCAACGGGGGATGCTGAAGTTCCCTTTGCAGTTCACGAATCGCATCAATCTTGATGAAACTGCCTTCCGGTTCAAGAATGTGCAGATCCGGATGGTTATTGTGGTCAATTCGACGGCATCCGGCGCATGTGCCACAACCGGTCTGGTTTTCGCAGAAGATTAGACGCACCAGAGCGGTGGCCATCAGTCGCTTGCCGATTCCCTCTGCTCCAGTGAATAAATAGGCGTGTGCCATGCGTTGGTTGTTCCACGCCTGCCGCAGCAATTTTTTTTGCCGATCATGGCCGATGATATTGGCAAACGTCATCGCTGAACGTCCGAAGAGAGAGAGGTTGTCATCGTGGAAGCAATCCGTTCGGCCACCATCTGAGGACTCCCAGAAGCATCAATAGTTTGAAATCGTTGTGGCTCTTCTGCCGCCAGATGCAGATACGCATCACGAATACGCTGATGGAAGTCGAGGGATTCCTGTTCGAAGCGATCTTCATTGGGGCCGGCATGTTGTTCATTGCGTTGGCGGGCACGACCAAGACCAATTTCTACGGGCAGGTCGAGCAGCAGTGTCATGTCCGGCCAGATGCCCTGACAGGCATAGTCATTGAGTGTCGTGATCTGGGCAATGTCCAGTTGTCGCCCATAGCCCTGATAGGCAAGTGTGGCATCGCAAAAACGATCACAGAGCACTGTTTTACCGGCCTCAAGCGCCGGGCGAATCACCTCGGAAACATGTTGCGCTCGGGCCGCAGCGTAAAGTAGTAGCTCAGTGGGGCAGGTCATGCGGCTATTCTTTGCGTCAAGCAACACGGCGCGAATCTGGTCGGCAATATCGCAGCCTCCCGGCTCACGTGTTTCAATAACATCGTGCCCCTGATGACGCAATGTCTCTGCCAGAAGGCGAATCTGGGTGGTTTTGCCACAGCCTTCAATGCCTTCAAATGTAATGAATCGTCCCATGATTACCGTTGGTTATTGATTTTTATGTTGTCATGAGCCTTGATGGCTCCACATGCGTTTTATTTTAAAGGGTCCATTATAAAGAGCGTTGGCGGTGACGCAAGGAGAAAAGCATCTCGCCTTGCCATTGCCATATGAAGAATTTTTGAGTATCTTAAAATGTTTAACAGTTGACATTGAAGAGGATCTGGCGGCAGAATGCTCGGCTTGTCTGCAGAGCAGGTCGAGATCGTGGAGAGTTGAACGGGTGGATTTTGATAAACAGCTGACTGAGTTTGAAGAACAATTAGGCTATCGGTTTGAGGATCGACGCTATTTACAGACGGCATTGATCCATAAATCCTATGCCAATGAGCAACTGCGTGATCCCGCTGCCTGTAACGAGCGACAGGAATTCCTTGGTGATGCGGTTCTTGACCTGGTCATGGCGGATTACCTGTTTCGTACGTATCCGCAGCTGCCGGAAGGCGAGTTGTCGCGGATTCGATCTGAATTGGTCAGTGCAAAGGCTTTGGCCAAACTGGCAAGGCGTCTTGATCTCGGACCCTGTCTGCAATTAGGTCGCGGAGAACGCCGCAGTGGTGGACAGGATAAAGATAACCTGCTGGCCGATGCTTTAGAGGCGGTATTTGGCGCTATTTTTCTTGATGCCGGCTGGGATGTCGCCTGTGAGGTTCTGGGTTCTCTGTTTGAAGGCACGGCAGTGCGTGTTGCACGCAGGAAATCGCTGGATTATAAAACCCGCTTCCAGGAACTGGCTCAGGCACGCTTTGGTGTCGCACCCGATTATGAGCTCGTGGCAACAGAGGGCCCTGACCACCAACGCGAATATACGGTGGTGGTTTCATGTGAAGGGCGCCAATTAGGGCAAGGGCGCGGTGGCAGTAAAAAAGCCGCCCAACAGCAGGCGGCCTGCCAGGCGTTGCAGGTACTTGATGACGAATGTGACTGCGGGACGGATGTGCCCGCTGTCGATTGATTTAAAAGGAAGACGTGATTTCGTGACAGATTCAGACAATACTCCCGCATATCGATCCGGTTTTGTGTCGATTGTCGGCCGCCCCAATGTCGGTAAATCGACTCTGCTTAATCAGATTCTCGGCCAGAAGATTGCCATTACGGCCAATAAACCGCAGACAACACGCAACCGGATTCTCGGTATCCATAGCGAAGAAAATGCCCAGGTGTTGTTTCTGGATACACCCGGCATCCACAAGGCAACCGGCAAGCTTAATCAATATATGGTCGATCAGGCTCTGTCCGCGTGTCGCGGGGTTGATGTGGTGGTGTTTCTGGTCGAAGCGACGGATCGTGTCGGTGGTGGTGACGATTTTATTCTGGATGTCCTTGGCCAGAGTGATATTCCCGTGGTCCTGGTGATCAATAAGGTGGATCTGGTGGAAAAAGACAAGTTGCTGCCTTTGATTGCTCAGTATGCGGAGCGCTTTGATTTTAAAGAGATTATTCCGCTGTCCGCTCTGAGTGGCAATGGTGTGGAACGCCTTGTCACGGCCGTACGCGATATGTTGCCCGAAGGGCCGCCGTATTATCCCGAAGACATGGTGACCGACCTGCCGGAGCGCTTTATTGTTGCTGAGATGATCCGCGAAAAAATTCTGCGTAAAACCCATCAGGAAGTTCCTTATGGGGTCGCGGTACAGGTCGATAGTTTCGAGGAACGGCCGGGTAAAAATCTGATTGCCATCCAGGCAACCATCTATGTTGGTCGTGACACCCATAAACGGATCCTTGTTGGAAAAGGTGGGAGTATGATCCGTCTCCTCGGCCAGGAAGCGCGAAAAGAAATTGAACATTTTCTCGATGCACGTGTGTTTCTGGAGCTCTTTGTTAAAGTGAAACGAAACTGGATGGATTCTGATCGTTTTCTGCGTGAGTTCGGTTACGAATAATTTTTTTGCAAAAAGCCGTCTGCGGCCCTTTGCAAGCTCGGTTTTAAGCAACCGTGATTTTTATACAGGTGAAACCTTATGTCTGTCGTCGCTATCGTCGGCCGCCCCAATGTCGGTAAATCAACCTTGTTTAATCGTATCCTCGGTGAACGAAAAGCCATTGTCGAGGATTTCCCCGGCGTTACCCGGGATCGCAATTATGCCGATGTCACCCGCTATGCCAAGCCGTTCACGCTAATCGATACCGGCGGATTTGAGCCGGTCAGTGAAGAGCGTATGCTGGTCCAGATGCGCGAACAGTCGCAATTGGCTATTGAAGAAGCCGATGTAATTTTGTTTGTCATGGATGGTCGTGACGGCCTGACGCCATCGGATGAAGAGGTCGCCGTGATGTTGCGCCGGGTCGACAAGCCGGTGTTGTTTATTGTCAATAAGGTGGACGGCGATAAACAGGAAGAGCAGGCGGCCGAATTCTATGCCCTAGGGATTGAGCATTTCTTTGCCACTTCTGCTGAGCATGGCCGTGGTATGGGCGAGCTGATGGCCGCCATTCTCGATGAGTTGCCGGAAGTCAAAGGCGGTGAGGATGACAGTACGGAAGTGCGACTGGCCGTGATCGGTCGTCCCAATGTCGGCAAGTCGTCGCTGGTCAACAAGCTTCTCGGTTATGAGCGGGTGGTGGCCAATCCGACAGCGGGAACAACGCGCGACAGTGTCGATACTCCCTTTACGTATAACAGTCAACGTTATGTGTTGATCGATACGGCCGGCATTCGTCGTAAAGGGAAGGTCAGTCAGAAACTGGAGAAGTACTCTGTGATCCAGGCCCTCAAAGGGATGGATCGCGCTCACGTCGTGCTGGTGGTGATTGATGCTGAAGAGGGGATTACCGAACAGGATCTGACCATTGCCGGATACGCGTATGATCGAGGCCGGGCCGTGGTGCTGGTGGTCAACAAATGGGACACCCTGACCAAAGACAACCACACCATGAAAAAGTTTACCGAAGAGGTGCGCGGTCAGTTCAAGTTTTTGTCGTTTGCGCCAATCATGTTTGTCTCTGCCCTGACCGGACAGCGGGTGGCCAAGATTATGGAAACCGTCGAGGAAGTGGCCACGCACTTTAATCGCAAGATTTCGACGTCCGAGCTTAACCGGGTGCTTAAGGAGGCGGAAGAGGCCCATCCTCCGGCGATGTATCAGGGTAAGCGGGTAAAGCTGTTTTATATTACCCAAACCGCTGTACGTCCTCCGAGCTTTACCATCTTTGTCAATAAGGAAAAAGGTGTTCATTTTTCTTATCGCCGCTACCTGGCCAATAAAATCCGCCAGCCATTCGGGTTTACCGGTTGTCCGATACGAATTACCTATCGAGATCGGGAACATTAATCTTCGGGATGAAGCCCGTTGATACATTTCTGGTGGGTTTAGCGTAGTCTGTTAGAGACAGGTTGAGGTTTTGTGCTATACTCCTGATAGTGTATTCGTAATACATGAAAAAGACGCTTTTCCAGGGAGGCCATTGTGGCGAAACGAACCATACTTGTAGTTGAAGATGAAGAAAGTCTGTTGAAACTGGAAAGTATTCTGCTGACTTCCAAGGGGTATGAAGTGATTGGTGTCCCGAATGGATTAGCGGCGTTGGAAGTCCTGGAAAAGGAAAAGGTCGATCTGGTTCTGCTTGATATTATGCTTCCGGAGATCGACGGTTTTGAAGTGTGTCGTCGTATTAAGGAAAACCCGGAGACACGTAAATTGCCGGTGATTATGTTGACGGCCAAGAAGAGTCATGAGGATATGTCACGTGGTGATGAAGTTGGAGCTGATTGGTATGTCACCAAGCCATTCAAATCGGCTAAAGTCATTGAGACCATCGAGCGTTTCATCGAGGGAACTCCTTAACGGCGTTTTGATCGATGATAAACAGCGAAACGTCGCGGATCTCAGCCGTTGGTAACGCGTCGTTTGCTTGACAACTCCTTGAGATAAGTGTTATATGCAGTCACGCTCCTAAGAGCGTGACTTTTCTTTTTTTTTACAACTTGTTTGGAGGTTCCTTTGGCAAAGGAAGAAGCAATTGAAGTAGAAGGTACAGTCATTGAGCCACTGCCCAATGCCATGTTTCGTGTCAAGCTGGACAATGATCATGTTGTTCTGGCCCACATTTCCGGGAAAATGCGCAAATTTTATATCCGTATTCTGCCCGGTGACCGTGTGACTGTTGAGCTGTCACCCTATGATCTGACACGTGGCCGGATCACCTACCGGGAAAAATAAGACTTATTCGTCGCCGGATCTAAACATTCTGTTCATATCCTGCGGTTGAATCCATATATGAAAAAGCCGGCCGAAGCCGGTTTTTTTCATTGCATAACGACCTTGCTCTTGCGCACGGAGGCAACATGGAAGAGCGTTACGAACCGATCGGTATTGAACTGGCCTGGCAAAAAGCCTGGGCCGATGCCAATAAGTTTGCTGTGTCCGAACAATCGGACAAGGAAAAATTCTATCTTCTGGAGATGTTTCCTTATCCCTCCGGTCGAATCCATATGGGCCATGTCCGCAACTACTCCATTGGTGATGTGGTTGCCCGCTTCAAGCGTCTGCAAGGTTTCAATGTCCTCCATCCCATGGGATGGGATGCTTTTGGTATGCCGGCGGAAAATGCGGCGATCCAGCATGGCATCCACCCGGCCAAATGGACGGTGGAAAACATTGCCAACATGCGCCTGCAGCTCAAGCGCATGGGCCTGTCCTACGACTGGAATCGTGAGTTTGCCACCTGCGATGTCGATTACTACAAGTGGGAGCAGCTGATCTTTCTGAAAATGTTTGAGAAAGGGCTGGCGTACAAGAAAAGTTCCTCGGTCAACTGGTGTCCGACCTGTCAGACCGTTCTTGCCAATGAGCAGGTCGAAGATGACGGTTGTTGGCGTTGTGGTACCGTCGTTGAGGACAAAGAACTCGATCAATGGTTCTTTAAAATTACCAATTATGCCCAGGAGCTGCTCGATGAAATCGAGAAGATGGACGGCTGGCCCGATTCCGTCCTGACCATGCAGCGCAACTGGATCGGCCGCAGCACCGGCTGTGAGATCGCCTTTCCGTTGGAAAACACCCTCGACAAGATTAACGTCTTTACCACCCGCCAGGATACCCTCTACGGCGCCACCTTTATGAGTCTGGCACCTGAGCATCCCAAGGCGCTGGCCTTGACGACCGACGAACAGCGCGATGCGGTGGAGGCATTTATTGCCAAAGTGCGCACGCAGGATAAGAAGAAACGCACCAGTGAAGATTTTGAGAAAGAGGGTGTGTTTACCGGTTCCTACTGTATCAACCCGGTCACCCGGCGTAAGATGCCGATCTATTTGGCTAACTTCGTGCTGATGGATTACGGCACCGGCGCGGTTATGGCGGTTCCGACCCATGACCAGCGTGACTTTGAGTTTGCCCAGAAATACGATCTGCCGCTGGTGGTGGTCATTCAGCCCGAAGACCAGCCTCTCGATCCGGCAACCATGACCGAAGCCTGGACCGGCCCTGGCAAAATGATCAATTCGGATCGTTTCAATGGCCTCGACAATGAGGCTGCCAAAGAGCAGATTGCCGACTACCTGAATAAAGAGGGGATTGGCGACAAAACCGTTAATTTCCGTCTGCGCGATTGGGGTGTCTCCCGCCAGCGCTACTGGGGGACGCCGATTCCGATCATTTACTGTGATCAGTGCGGTGTGGTTCCGGTACCGGAAAAAGACCTGCCGGTTGTCCTGCCGACCGATGTCGAATTTACCGGTGAAGGTGGCAGCCCACTGGCCAAGCACAAAGAATTCTATACCGTCAGTTGTCCGCAATGCGGTGAAGTCGCACGTCGCGAAACCGATACCTTTGACACCTTTGTTGAAAGTTCCTGGTATTTTGCGCGTTATGCGTGTCCTGATTTTGCTTCAGGGCCTATTGATCGGGCCGCAGCGGAATATTGGCTGCCCGTCGATCAATACATCGGCGGTGTTGAACACGCGGTTATGCATCTGCTCTATGCCCGATTCTTCACCAAGGTGATGCGCGATCTCGGGCTGATGAATGTTAATGAACCGTTCACCAACTTGCTGACTCAGGGGATGGTGTGCAAGGAAACCCAGTCCTGCCCTGAACATGGCTGGCTGTATCCTGAGCAGGTGGAAGACGGTAAGTGCACCAAGTGTGGCAAGCCGGTGACCATTGGCCGCACCGAGAAAATGAGCAAGTCGAAGATGAATGTTGTTGACCCCGACAAGCTCATTGCGACCTATGGCGCTGATACCGCTCGCCTGTTCTCGCTGTTTGCCGCTCCGCCTGAAAAGGATCTGGAGTGGAATGATCAGAGTGTTGAAGGCTGCTACCGTTTCCTTAACCGGGTGTGGCGGGCCGTCTATGACAATCAGGAGATCTTCAAAACCGCTGGAGCGCCCGAGATGGACGGCGACGCCAAAACCTTGCGGCGGATTACCCATCGCACCATTAAAAAGGTCACTGAGGATATTGACGGACGTTTCCATTTTAATACCGCAATCGCTGCCGTGATGGAGCTGGTTAATGCGATTTACGGCTTTGACAAAAAGTCCGACTATCCTGGCGCGGTGAAGGAAGCTCTGGAAACCACCGTTCGTCTGTTGGCGCCGTTTGTTCCACATATTACGGAAGAACTCTGGAGCAATCTTGGCCACGAAGAAGACCTCGAGAGCGCCGGGTGGCCTGCGTACGATACGGCTGCCATGGTGGAAGATGAAAAACTCATTGTCATCCAGGTGAACGGCAAGGTGCGTTCTAAAATTACGGTTTCCGCATCTGCCAGTAAAGAAGAAGTGGAAAAAACCGCTCTAGCTGACGAAACCGTTCAACGTTTTATTGGTGACGGCACTGTTCGTAAGGTGATTGTCGTTCCTGGTAAACTGGTGAATGTGGTGGCATCATGATGCGTTTGCTGATTTTTCTTTTAGGCTGTGTTCTGTTGTCGTCCGGCTGTGGTTATCACGTGCCGGGACGAGGCAATGCCCTGCCGGAAGATATTCAAACGGTTTATATCGAGCCGTTTATCAACAAAACACGTGAACCGTTTCTTGAGACGCCGTTGACTAATGAAGTTCGCGACCAATTTTCACGTCGCCGAACTCTGGATGTTGTTGCCAGTCCTGACCTGGCCGATGCCATCCTGACCGGAACGATAGTCAGCTATCAATCCAGTACGGTTTCTTATGATCGTAATGATGATATTACTGAATACCGGGTCACTATGATGGTCGATGCGGCTCTGACTCGCTCCAATGGTGAAGAGGTGGTTTGGCAGGGAACCGTAAGTTGGCGTGAGGAATTTTATGCCAACGATGATCGTGCGCAACAGGATTACAATGAAACTCTGGCGCAGGAAGATCTGCATCGTCGTCTGGCTCAGGAAATCTATAACAGTCTTACCGATAATTTCTGATAACATCTGCCATGACTCCGGCCGATCTGCATAAAGCAATTAACTCCAACAAGCTTCCTCCTCTGTTGTTTCTCTTCGGGGAGGAAGCTTTTTTGTTGGAGCAATCCCTCAAACATCTCCTCAATGTCGCTGTTGATCCGGCAACACGTGATTTCAACTTGCTGATGCTGTCTGGTAAAGAGGTTGATCCGACGCTGGTTATGGATACAGCTCGGACCTTTCCGGCCTTTGCCGAGCGACGAGTTATCGTCATCAAACAGGCTCAGGAAATTTCTGCCGCCAACCTTGAAGCGTTATTACCCTATATTCAGGAACCATGTGATGAATGCTGTCTGGTTTTTTGTGCGGATCGCATTGATAAACGTAAGAAGTTTTTTCAGCGTTTCAGCAAGACTGGTGAGCTGATTGAATTCAAGCCACTGTTTGCCAATAAAATTCCGGCCTTTGTGCGTGATCAGGCGCGCCAAATCGGCAAGCAGTTCAGTGAAGATGGCATGCAGCTGTTTTGTAAACGGGTTGGCACCAATTTGACTGAAATTTATGGCGAATTGTCAAAGCTGGCCAGTTACGTCGGGGATACTCCGGTGATTGATGTCGCTGATGTTGCTGCCGTGGTGTGTGATACGCGGGTTGACAGTATTTTTGATCTGACTGATGTGGTTGGTGCTCGAAAGCTCTCACAGGCTTTGATGTTGAGTGAACGCTTACAGTTGGAAGGGGAGGCACCATTAAAGATCCTTGCCATGCTGACGCGACATTTCCGACAGCTCTGGAAAACACGTTCGCTCCTTGAGCAGGGAGCTTCACAGCAGGATATTGCCAAGACAGTACGTATCAATCCTTACTTTGTTGAACGGATTGTGCAACAGTCACGGCAATTTGCGATCGGCACCTACCCAAAGGCGTTTGAACTGTTTTTGCAGATGGATTTGGCCATGAAGTCAAGTGGCGCTCATCCTCAGGCGCTTTTGCAGAAACTGCTGACGGATTTGGTCCGTTTGGCGTGATGATTTGATGTCAACGTTCCTCCATGAACGTTGACAAAGCCGTTGCGCAAAAGCGTGGTTTTGCTTCACGTGCAAACACAAGGTGGAAAGGCTTTCCTTGTGTTTGGCTCGCCCATCCCTGGGCTTGGGCTGACTGGTGGTGCTCAGTCAAAAAAAAGGAGCCTGAAGGGCTCGATGATTTGATGTCAACGTTCCTCCATGAACGTTGACAAGCTTGTTTCGCAAAAGCGTGGTTTTGCTTCACGTGCAAACACAAGGTGGAAAGGCTTTCCTTGTGTTTGGCTCGCCCATCCTTGGGCTCGGGCTGACTGATGGTGCTCAGTCAAAAAAAAGGAGCCTGAAGGGCTCCTTTTTAAACTCACTCTGGGTGAAGCGATTAAGCGAGAGTGTTAACCAGTTTGGTCAGACGGCTGATCTTACGGCTGGCAGTCGCTTTGTGGATGATGCCGCGAGTTGCCATTTTGTCGATGAACGGTACAGCCTTGGTCAGAGCCGTTGTCGCAGCTTCTTTGTTTTCTTCAGCAACAGCCAAGCGAACATTTTTAACCAGTGTGCGCATGGTGGAACGCGCTTGAGTGTTGCGATCACGACGAACGATGCTTTGCTTGTTACGCTTCAGGGCAGACTTATGATTAGCCATTGAATTTCTCCATCAATTGGTGTTGTTATCTGTATTGTGACGATGAGAGGTTATAGCACTGCATGAGTGGATGTGTCAATATTATAAAAAGCTAATCACTTAATAAGAAATCTCAGTTTTTCAGTAAGTTACCTTATCTTTATTTTGTATTAAAATAAAATAATCCCTATTGTGCCTATGTCGGATCGAAAAAAAATCACACTGGCTGCCGGAATCCTCAGTCTGGCTACTTTGATCAGTCGCTTTGCCGGTCTGGCACGCGATATGGTTATTGCCACACTGTTTGGTGCCGGATTTGGCAGTGATGCTTTTTTCATGGCGTTTACCTTGCCGAATCTCTTAAGGCGCTTTTTTGCCGAAGGTTCTTTGACGGCTGCCTTTGTTCCGACGTTCAGCCAGGTGCGTGAGCAGCAGGGTGAGGATGCGGCCCAGCGGATCATGGTGTTGTGCTGGTCACTTCTCGTTGTTGTGATGGTGGTCGTCACCATGCTCGGTATTATTCTGGCACCGCTTTTAGTACAGATGATCGCGCATGGTTTTGGTGACGTTGCCGGAAAACTCGAATTGACGGTCAGCCTGACGCGTATCATGTTCCCTTATATCTTTTTTGTCAGCCTTCTGGCGTTGTTAACCGGCGTGCTCAATGTCTACGGGCACTACTTTGTACCGGCGATTTCTCCTCTGGTGCTCAATGTGGCGATGATCAGTAGCGCTCTCTTGTTTCATCGTTATTTTGCCCTTCCCGTTGAAGCATTGGCCTGGGGGGTTATCGTCGGTGGTGTGCTGCAGCTGGTTATGACGTTGCCGGTCTTACGTCGTTATGGATTACATCTTGGTTGGCAGTGGAGTTGGCGGGACTCTACGTTGCGACGTATTGTGCTGTTGATGGTGCCGGGCATTGCCGGGGTTGCCATTTACCAGATTAATGTGGTGGTCACGCGCTTACTCTCTTCTTTCCTTGAGCAGGGCAGTGTCTCGTATCTTTATTACGGGCAACGCCTATTTGAATTCCCGCAAGGCATTTTTATCGTTTCATTGGCCCAGGCCGTATTGCCGACCATGAGTCGTCAGGCAGCTGGTGGACAACTGGATGATGTTAAACACTCGTTGCGCTACGCTCTTAGTCTGATCGTGTTGGTGACTTTGCCGGCAGGAGCAGGACTGATTGTTTGTGCAGAACCGATCTTTAGTCAGTTGTTTATGCAGGGGGCTTTTACCTTTGCCGATGTTCAGCAAACTGCCATGGCTCTTGCCGCTTATGCACCGGGTCTGGTGTTTGTCGGCATCAGCCGGGTAATAGTGCCGACCTTTTACGCGTTGCAGGATACGCGGACACCGGTATGGATCTCCTTCTGGACGTTACTGGCTAATGTGGCTTTTGGCCTGCTGCTGATGGGACCGTTTCAGCATGTCGGTCTGGCTGCCGCCCTGACCATGTCTTCTGTCGTTAACAGCATGATTCTGCTGGTGATGTTGCGGCGTAAGATCGGTGCCTTGGGTCTGCAATCATTAGCGATAACAACACTCAAAGCGTTATTGGCCTGTGGTGTGATGGTTCTGGTCGTTCATCAGGTGCTTGGCTTCGGGCACTGGTCGGCTGGTTTGTCTTTGGAGAATGCCATCATCCTTACGCTCGCTGTCAGCGGTGGGGTGATCAGCTATCTGCTCGTTGGGCGTGTCGTGAGAATTGCCGAACTCAAAGAGTTACAGCTTCTCCTGCAACGCAAATTGCGGCGCAGTTAACATCCTGAGAAAGCGTCGGCCTGGCGCAGTGCTTCGTAAAGAACAATTCCGGCTGTCGTCGAGAGATTAAGACTGCGCACGGCATCACAACTCATGGGAATGCGCAGACAGCGTTCCGGATAGCGGGCAAGCAGGTCTTTGGGCAGACCTTTGGTTTCCTTGCCGAAGACGATAAAATCTCCAGGCTGAAACGTTGCCTGTGAGTAGACGAGACGGGCGGTTTTTGAGGTGTACCACCAGCGTCCATCTGGATAGGCCTGTTCCAATTCTTCGAGACTGTCCCAACGGTGTAGTGGGACATGAGGCCAGTAATCAAGGCCGGCTCGTTTCAGATAGCGATCATCCAGAGAAAAACCCAGCTTGCCGACCAGGTGTAGATGGGTCTGAGTGGCAGCGCAGAGACGAGCGATATTGCCGGTGTTGGGAGGGATCTCCGGTTCCACCAGCACAATGTGAAACGCAGGTTCAATCATGATGCTTGCCGTTCTGCAGATTTGCGCCAGCGTCGATGCACCCAGAACCATTGATCCGGTTGCAGACGGATGGCCTCTTCAACCACATCCGTGAGTTTTTGGGTACAGGACTGAATCGTTTCTTTGGTCGCCGGTCCGTCGAAGACCAGAGGGGGGTGGATGACAACCCGGTAATTATAATCCTCCTGCCGATAGACAAAGACAGGGACAATGGGGGTCTGGTTCTTTAGGGCGATCTGAGGAATGATCGGTGTGGCATAAGCCGGTCGGTTGAAGAAGTTGACGACTACGGCCTGCTTTTTGGAAATGTGCTGGTCAAGCAGCAGACACACCATGCGCTCATCAGCCAGGGCGCGGATGATGCGACGGGCGCCGTTTTTACTGTCGAGGCAGCGACCTCCTGCACCTTCGCGCTGATTCTGGATAAAACGATCAACAAACGGGTTGCGGATTTTCTTGGCGACAAAATCAACCGGATAGCCGAGAATCGGCATGAAAAAAGTGCCTGCCTCCCAGAAGCCGACATGTCCGGTGAGAAGAAAGGCTCCTTGATTGTTCTTTTTAAGGGCTTCGAGATGCTCCAGCCCTTCGAAGGTAAAATGGGCGTCAACATCGCGACGGGTCGTAAAGTGGTTCAGGCGCAACATCTCCATGCTGCTGACGCCAAGGTGCTCAAACACCTTGCGAATCATGGTATCGATCCAAGCTTTGTCTTTGTCCGGATAGGCACGATTCAGATTTTCTCGCGCTGTTGCCACACGCTGTGGTTGAAAAAAGCGACTGAGTCGCCCCAAGTGGCGACCAAGCTTCAGAGCCCACAGGCGGGGAAGTAGCCGTGCGACACCGACAAAAAAGAAAAACGGCGCTGCTTCGATGTAGTTCTGTACAGTTTCTTTTGTCATAAGCTCTCTATTGGTCAAAGAATCGACCGGATACTACCACGGTGAAAATGGTTCAGCAAGCAAGTGCATCTACAATGAACAAGTGAATGATATGGACTACTTTTTTCTTGATGCCCTGATTCGGCAGATACGTGCGGAGTTGCAGGGCTCTTTAGTGAATAAAATTTACCAACCCCTGGCGGACACGCTGGTCTTCAAACTGTGGAATGGTCGTCAGGAAGTGCGGTTGTTGATGCGTCTTGGTCCAGCGGCAGCATACATGTATCTGACGGATCAAACTTATCGCAATCCGCTGCGTCCGCCGCGTTTTTGTCAATTGTTGCGCGCTCGCTTGCACCGCCTGGCATCAATTCAGCTTGATCCAGACGACCGGATTGTTCGATTGCATTTCAATGGAAAAGAGGGCCGCGATTATGTGCTGGAGGCGAGCTTTTTCGGTCGCGATGCAAATATCCGTCTCATCGATCATGCACAAAACGTGATTGATGCCCTTCATCGCCAGAATTCTTCCTCGCAGGGATCTCCTCAGGAAATGGAGCAAGAGAAAATCGCATTGGCGGATCTTGCGCATTGGCTGCAACAACACGGTGATCCGGTTTCTGTTCGCAGTTTTTTGCTGGACCGTGTTGTGCCCATGAGCCGTGCCGTTGCGACGTTACTGGAGAAAGACAGTGCGAAATCATCATTATGTGCCATGAGTAAAGCTTTTGTCATGGCATGGCGGCAGGGGCAATTGAAACCTCATCGTCAGGGCGGGCACCTCACCATGTGGCTGGATGGGGACGCTGCCGACGATTTGAGTAGTTATGCACGTGAGCACAGTGGCGAAACTGGTCAGGATGATCTGCAACGTGTTGTCAAGAAAGCGCTGAAACGCCTTCATAAGCGTCTGGTGAGCATTGACGCCCAATGGCAGGAGTGTGAACAGGCGGAGGTTTTTCGCCAGCAGGCCGATCTGCTGTCTGCTCAGCGTCATCTGCTTAAACGGGGCATGTGTGAGGTCAACGTGGCGGATTATTATCAGGACCCACCAGTGAACTGTCGTTTGGAACTGGATTGCGCCAAGACACCACAGGAAAATATTGACCGCTACTACAAGCGCTACAGCAAGGCCAAGCGTGGTCTCGATCATTGCCTGCGGCGACATGAACAGACAGAGCAGGAGATTGCCTGGCTTGAAGAGATCGCCGAGCAGCTGGAGAGTGATTCTGCCGGTGATCAGGAAGTGATCCGTCAGGAATTGATCGAGTCCGGAATTTATCGGCCGCAAAACGCGTTAAATCGGGAGACGCGTCGCACGTCACCCGCCTCACTAATGCGTAAAGCCGTTTCCCCTGCCGGATGGCCGGTTTTTTGGGGACGCAACAACAAAACCAATGACTATTTGAGCAAACAGATATTGAAAGCAGAAGATCTGTGGTTTCATGCCCATGCGATGCCAGGCAGTCACGTCGTTCTTAAATGTGACGGCGCTGAAGTCGAGGAGGCTGACGTGTTATTTGCCGCCGCCATTGCCGCCCGTTATTGTCGAGGGAAAAATAACGCTAAAGTCGAAGTGATGGTGACCACTGGAAAGCATGTCAAACGGGTAAAAAATGCGCCTCCTGGCTTAGTGACGGTGAATGAATTTCGTACAGTGATGGTGGCTCCCGCTGAAGAGGTGAATGAAGAATAAATCACTGCAATTTACTGCAATTTTTTTGTTGCATTTACTCAAGCCGTTTGTTATAAAACCTCTCGCTTCAAGCCGAAGTGGTGGAATCTGGTAGACACGCATGATTCAGGTTCATGTGCTCGTTAGGGCGTGGGAGTTCGAGTCTCCCCTTCGGCACCAAATAAAAATAGCCCGATGCTGCAAAGCGTCGGGTTTTTTATTTTGCAAAGCAGTAATTGAGACTCGAAGCGGAGCGAGCGCCGACTGAATGTCGGAAAAGCGGCCAAGGACGGCCGCGTCAGCGAGTGTAGGGGAGCCGACGCCGGAGTTGCCGTGACGGCAACGACAGAGTGGGCGAGTCTCCCCTTCGGCACCAAATAAAAATAACCCGATGCTGCAAAGCGTCGGGTTTTTTATTTTGCATCATCTCGTATTGAGACTCGAAGTGACATCAATGCCGTCGACTGTATTGCCTATTCGTTGCACGATCAAAAAACGCCCTGTCTCAAAAGACAGGGCGTTTTATGGTTTTAACCTAGCATGGTGGCCATGTCTTCACTGGCATTGCCGATAGGGGTTAGGTTGAAGTTCTCAACCAGGAAGTTGAGAACATTCGGCGAAATGAATGCTGGTAGCGACGGGCCGATACGCATGTCTTTCAATCCCAATGACAACAGAGAGAGCAGGACTGCAACAGCTTTTTGTTCATACCAGGAGAGGACGATGGACAAGGGCAGATCATTGACCTCACATTCAAAGGCTTCAGCAAGGGCCAGGGCGATCTGGATAGCGGAGTAGGCGTCGTTACACTGGCCGACATCCAGCAAACGCGGAATACCGTTGATGTCCCCGAAGTCAAGTTTGTTGAACCGGTATTTGCCGCACGCCAGGGTCAGAATCACCGTGTCATCGGGCAGGCTTTCCGCCAGTTGGGTGTAATAATCGCGACCATGTTTGGCGCCGTCACAACCGCCGATCAGGAAAAAGCGCTTGATAGCTCCCGATTTGACGGCTGCTATCACCTGATCAGCCAACCCTACAACCGCATGGTGACCACAGCCGGTCAGGATATGCTTGTCTTCATTTTCCTGAAAGCCCTCACAGTTTAATGCAGTTTCAATGACTTCGGAAAAATCCCAGCCTTCGACATGCTTGATTCCCGGCCAATGAACACGTCCCCAGGTAAAAATGCGGTCTTTATAAACTTCGCTTGGTCGCTGGATACAGTTGGTGTTGAAAATGATGGCACCGTGGAAATAGGGGAATTCCTTTTGCTGATCCTGCCAGGCCCCACCAAAATTACCCACCAGGTGCGAATACTTTTTTAATTGTGGATAGCCGTGGGCGGGCAGCATTTCCACATGGGTGTAAACATTGATCCCTTTGCCTTCGGTTTGCTTGAGAAGTTCTTCAAGCATTTTCAAGTCATGACCGGAGACCAGGATAGCCTTACCTTCTTTAGTGCCAATGTTGACCGGCGTTGGCACTGGAGGTTGATAACGCGCGCAATGGGCCTGGTTGAGCAGACCAGCCGTTTTGATGTTGATCTGACCGCATTCCATTGCCAGATTGATGTAGTCGGTCAGATTTAAGGTCGTGTCTGTCAAGGCATTGAGCGCTTTGTGAAAGAAGGCATAGATGTCGTCATTGTCACTGCCGAGGATGTGGGCATGATCAGCATAGGCGGCAACACCTTTGCAGCCATACAGTAGCGTGTCGCGCATAGACTGGATATCCGGGTCGAGTTGAGGATCGATCACCGGATGTTGTTTACCCTGTTCGACCATGTCTTCAACATTTTGAGCCAAGGCCCATTTCTCAGCAGCTTGAGGAATGGCTCCGAGCGGAGTTGCGCCACTCTTTTCAAACAGGGCCCTGGCGTGGTCACGCATCTGCACGGTTTTGTGCGCCACCTTCGCCAGATTTTCCGGATCGAAATCAACATTGGTCACGGTTGTGAACAGCGCTTCAATCATGTGCAGGTCGATGTCTGGATCGCTGAGGTGCTGGAGTCGGGCCTGATGAGCCCAGAAAGCCATTCCTTTCAAACCGTGAATGATGAGATCCTGCAGTGCCGCAGCTTCCGGAGTCTTGCCACACACACCCACTGTGGTGCAACCGGTGCCACGCGCCGTTTGTTCGCATTGATAACAAAACATCTTTTGGTCCATCGAACTCTCCTCTCGTTGTAGGGGGAAGGATGTGCGATTGTATTGGATTCTGCCAATGCCGGGCCGTTCTTCGACTATAGATGCTCAACAAGTGTTGTCAAACGGGCCACGGAATTAGATAAGATTCAAATAGAAATCAATTGGCCGTTAAATATGTTTGCATTTCTCGTGGTGGTTTGTTATAAATCCAGCACTTCAAGCCGAAGTGGTGGAATCTGGTAGACACGCATGATTCAGGTTCATGTGCTCGTTAGGGCGTGGGAGTTCGAGTCTCCCCTTCGGCACCAAATAAAAATAACCCGATGCTGCAAAGCGTCGGGTTTTTTTATTTGCATAGCAGTATTGGAGACTCGAAGCGAAACGAGCGCCGACTGAATGTCGGAAAAGCGGCCAAGGACGGCCGCGTCAGCGAGTGTAGGGGAGCCGACGCCGGAGTTGCCGTGACGGCAACGACAGAGTGGGCGAGTCTCCCCTTCGGCACCAAAAATAAAATAACCCGCTACCGCAAGGTGGCGGGTTTTTTATTTTAACGCCGTATGCAGATCTTTGTTATCGTGGTCGTGAACCGTTGCAAGGAGAAAATCTTATGTTGCAAAAAAGCTGTTCCTCAATGGTCTCACTCTGTCCGCCGCAGTGGTTAACTGACGAAGAGTCGCTGCTGGTTAACCCTTTGGTGTCTACTGAAGAACGGATGGACTGGGTGTTGAGTTTGGGGCGAAAAAACAGTTGCTCTGGTCACGAGGGGCAGGGTGGTCCTTTTGCCGCTGCCGTGTTTGATGCTGACGACCATCGCCTGATCGCTGCGGGGGTGAACTTGGTTCTGCCGGCGGGCTGTTCCGTATTGCATGCTGAAATCGTTGCGCTGATCCGGGCTGAGCAGCTTTTAGGGAGCCATCGACTTGATCTGCTCGCAGGACGGCACTTTGAGCTGGTCAGCTCAACGGAACCCTGTGCCATGTGTCTTGGAGCGATTCCGTGGGCGGGAATTCATCGCCTGGTCTGTGGGGCACGCGATGAAGATGCGCGAGCGATTGGCTTTGACGAGGGAGATAAACCGGATGCGTGGCAGACCAAACTGAGCCAACGTGGCATCGAGGTTGTCACCGGCGTATGTCAGCAAGCCGCTATCTCTCTTCTGCAAGACTATCGTGGTGAGCACGGACGTTTGTATTGATTTTTCCCGTTTACATCGTCCGAAGGCTTTTTTAAACTGACAGATGTTATTTATGACTCGGTACGACAGGAGGAAATGATGGCAGTCGTTCAAATCAGTTGTACTCCGCTTGGTGAAGGCAGTGGAGGCTTGTCAAAATTTGTTGCCGGTTGTCTGCAACTGGTCAAAGAATCCGGTTTGAAATATCAATTGACCCCGATGGGAACCATTCTCGAAGGGGAACTGGATGATATCTTTGCACTGGTGCGCAAGATGCACGAATCACCATTTAATGCCGGTGCTCAACGGGTCTCAACGTTGATCAAAATTGATGATCGGCGTGACCGCGAACATACCATGGAACGTAAAATGCGTTCCGTCCAAGAGCAACTGGCTGAATAGGATTTGCGGCAATCGATTTAGGAATATTTCAAGACTTTTTTCTTGACAGTAATCGCAGTGATTTGATATCACTAGCGGGCCTTGACGCAAGGAGCTATTTCTGACGTCACGGCCCCGTCGCCAAGTGGTAAGGCAGAGGCCTGCAAAGCCTTTATCCCCAGTTCGAATCTGGGCGGGGCCTCCAACATATTGAGCCAGCCTGTTTTCGGGCTGGCTTTTTTCATTTCAGGAGGTTGCCATGACATTCTGGGCCCCACAGGTTCTCGCCGGATTTGCGATTCTCGGCATCTGTGCCGGTTGTCTGTCAGGACTTCTGGGGATTGGTGGCGGTGTCGTTCTGGTGCCTCTTTTCCTGTGGTGCTTTCATCTCGTCGGTGTCCATCCTGAAGTCCTGGTCCATTGTGCGTTTGCAACCAGTCTGGCCATTATTATTCCCACCTCCATCAGTAATACATTGGGCCATCATTCCCGTGGACATGTCGATCTGCATCAGGTGTTTTACCTGGCGATTGGTTCAGCACTTGGCGCATTGGTTGGCGCCTGGGGCGCTTCCATGCTCAGCGGGCCGATCTTGAAAATTCTGTTTGGGGTGATGCAGTTGGCGGTTGCCGCCAAACTGGTTTTGGGCGGGATGGCTCCGGCGGAGAAGCCTCTGATTGAACGGCCGGCGTCTCTTCTTGCTGTTGGCGGAATCAGTGGTGCGTTCTCTGCTTTTTTCGGTATTGGTGGGGGCGTCATTGCCGTTCCGTTGATGGTGTTGTTCCTGAGTTTTCCCATTCACCTGGCGGTTGGAAATTCCAGTGCACTGATTGTCGTTTCTTCGCTGACCGGAACGTTGGCGTATATTTATAACGGCTGGCAGATGCCCCATCTTCCTCATGGCGCCGTGGGCTTTGTTGTGGTTCCTGTGGTGCTGCTGGTGTTGCCTTTCTCATTGGTCGGGTCTCGAATCGGAGTACGACTTGCCGGTGCTTTTTCCCATGCTAGACTGGTAAAAGTATTCGCTGTGTTGCTTGTCGTTGTGGCGATTCGTATCATGGCGACGGCCATTTAGTCTCCCCGGGCGCCAACCGCAAACAGGCTATGACGTCGGGTGTGAATGGGAGGGGTTATGATTCGCCAACCGGTCGTTTCCGGCCAATTCTATACTGATGATCCTTATGAACTGAGACAACAGGTGGACCTGTTCTTGGCAACGGATAAGCCTGAAAAGACGGCCTACGGGGTGATGATGCCTCATGCCGGTTATATGTATTCGGGAGCGATTGCCGGTGAAACTCTGGCGACTGTTGAGGTGCCGGAGACGGTTTTACTGCTCGGCCCGAACCATCGCGGTGTCGGCCACCCCTGTGCACTTTATTCTGAAGGGAGCTGGAAAACACCTCTCGGAGAGGTGCCGATTGCCGAAGAGCTCGCCCAAAAGCTAGTGACCGCAGTTCCGCAATTGACTCAGGAGATGCAGGCCCACCGAGGAGAACATTCGCTGGAGGTTCTGCTGCCTTTTCTTCAGGTGAAAAATCCCCGTTTATCCATCGTTCCTTTAATGCTGGGGCCACTTTCATTTCCTATCTTGCAGCAGTTGGGGGAGGGCATTGGGGCCGTTCTCAAAAATTCCGGCAAAAAAATTCTGATCGTTGCCAGTTCTGATATGACCCATTATGAACCCTCTACGGTTGCTCGTAAAAAAGACCAGCTGGCTCTCGAGGCTTTATTGAACCTCGATGCTGCGTCACTCTATCATCAGGTGAAAAGTGAACGCATCAGTATGTGTGGTGTCTGCGCGGCGGTATTGATGGTGCTGATTTCACGCATTCTGGGGGCGCGCCACGCCAGCTTGATCCGCTATGGCGATTCCGGCGATGTGACGGGAGACCATTCAGCCGTCGTTGGTTACGCCGGTGTTGTCATTGACTGAACCGTCCTCCTTGAAAAACCATAAATCCCTTGTCTCCCTCCGATGGTTGCAGTATAAAACCAAGGTCGTGATGACCTTTAGTCTTTCAAACTGAAAGTGCGACTTACTGCCATCAACGGCATCCGCTGTTTGCTGCGCATGAATCCAGGTTCAATAAACCATCAGGAGTCTTACATGTCTGATCTACGTGTCCGTTTTGCACCGAGTCCGACCGGCTATCTTCACATCGGTGGTGCCCGCACCGCATTGTTTAACTATCTTCTGGCCCGTAAGGAGGGTGGTACGTTCATTTTGCGTATTGAGGATACGGATGTGGAGCGTTCGACACAGGAATCTGTGGACGCCATTCTTCAGGCGATGGACTGGCTGGGTCTTTCCTATGATGAAGGTCCCTTTTATCAGACAGAACGCTTTGATCTCTATAAAGCCAAAATTCAGCAATTACTTGATGAAGGCAAGGCCTATAAGTGCTACTGCTCTCAGGAGGAGCTGGATGCCAAGCGCGAGGCCGCCATGGCCCGAGGTGATAAACCCCAGTACGACGGCACCTGCCGTGAGTTGCAACCGCGCGATGACGATGCTCCCTATGTGATCCGCTTTAAGTCCAAAAAAGACGGGGTGACCAGCTTCAATGATCGGATCAAGGGCACCATCAGTTTTAATAATGAAGAGTTGGATGACATGATCATCCAGCGTACTGACGGCACACCGACCTATAATTTTGTTGTCGTGGTTGACGATGCCGAGATGGGATTGACCCTCGTCGTGCGTGGTGATGACCATGTCAACAACACGCCGCGCCAAATTCAAATCTATGAAGCTCTGGGCTATGCCGTCCCGGAGTTTGCCCACGTGCCGATGATTCTTGGTTCCGACAAAAAGCGTTTGTCAAAACGGCACGGTGCAACATCCGTCATGGCCTACCGTGAGATGGGCTATCTGCCGGAAGCCATGGTTAATTATCTGGTCCGACTGGGGTGGTCGTTTGGTGATGAAGAGATTTTCTCCATGGATGATCTGATTGAGAAATTCAGCCTGGGAAATGTCGGTCGTGCTGCCGGGGTATTTAACCCCGATAAATTGCTGTGGCTCAATGAGCACTATATCAAGACCGGTGACCCGCAACGCCTTGGTGCCCTTCTGGGTGAATATTTAACGACTCTCGGACATCCCCCTATTGACGAGATCAATCTGGCCGAGGTGGTGACAACACTACAAGACCGTAGCAAGACCATGGTCGAGATGGCGGAAAAAGCTGTGTTCTATGTCACCGACACACTCGAATTTGATGAGGATGCCGCCGCTAAATTTCTCACTGCAGAATCGAAGCCGGTTTTTGAAGCGCTGGTGGCAGGCCTGGAACAGTGTGAATTTACGGCTGAAGGCATTGAAGCGGTGTTTAAAGCGGTATTGGAGGAAACCGGATTGAAGTTCGGCAAGGTTGGTCAGCCGACGCGTGTCGCCCTGTCGGGTGGTACCAGTGCCCCTGGAATCTATGAGGTGATTCTTGTTCTTGGTCGCGATAAAACGCTGAAACGGCTGAACGAGGCCATTGCCCGTATTGGTTAATCGTATTAAGGCCTCAACGTGCTGTTGAGGCCTTTTTTGTCTGACTTCAGTTTTCTGTCAGAAAATGGGTTTCATAGAGATCTTCAAGTTTCTGTAAATTAAGACTCTCGTCATTGGCCAGTTGCTGGAAAATTGGCGCCATCGGTGCCCCAGTACATCCCTTGGCCAGTTTGTCGTAAAAGCCGAGACTCTCTTTTTTCAGATGGATGACATAAGCCAGAGCCTGGCGGGAATTAGCATCCTCTTTGAGTTCGTTTTGTTTCAGAAGATCATCAAGGTGCATCAGTGGCATACTTTGTTGCAGATGCTCTTCCGGATCAATTCCTCCCTCGACAAGCGCTTTTTCAAGCCGCTGTTTCTGTGCAATTTCATCCAGAGCGGCGTCTTTCAAAAGGAGTCGCGCTGAAGGATCTTTCACCAGTCGAATGGCTTGTAGGTAAGCGCGAAAACAACGTTGCTCCATGGTTAGAGCCATTTCGAGTGCCGCTTCAAATGTGTAACAAACCCCTTGTTGTGTTGTCATGGCGTACCTCCTTGTTGCTGTGTGCCAACGCAGCTTCCTTACTTAAATAGTTAACAGTTAACCGCAGCCTGTCAATTGATGCCGATGAAAGGAAGAAAAGCGATGAATCGTTGGTCAGATGAGGACTTTCGACCGGTCTATAGCAGTGAGACAGGGCGTTTATGCCCCCAGTGTGGCGAACCGGTTAAACAATGCCGTTGTCGTACTGTGACAACGGCGCCCAGTGATGGCATTGTTCGCGTCAGCTTTGAAACCAAAGGCCGTAAAGGTAAAGGTGTTACCGTGATTCGCGGTATTCCACTCGTTGGGGCAGAGCTCAAAGAGTATGTAAAATCGTTGAAAAAAGTGTGTGGAAGCGGTGGGGCCATTAAAACGGATGCTGTTGAAGTCCAGGGTGACCATTGTGCGCAAGTGATGGTTCAGTTGCAGCAACAAGGCTGGAAGGTGAAGGTCATTGGCCGGTAAAAAATGAGTTTTGGCATCTGCTCATTATTGCAAGAGTGTTTTTAGCCCCACTTTTAGTTGGGTTTAATGGATTGGTCTGGGGGATTTCCCCCATTGCTAAAACTGATCGAAAATATAGCGTATACGTTTTTGTTGAAGTATTCCTTATGGGGACAGTAGTGTTTCTTTGGGCTTAGTGAGAAAAGGAGATCATAATTCTTATAGGTCACAGAGTTGGTATCTATTTTGCTCTTATGCTCTCTGTCGAATGAGTTTCGCGTAGTGCGTGTTATGACCATGAAATGCAAATGACTCAATTTTAGACCTGAGGCGTCCCTGCTTTATGACTTTGAATTTTAAATCACGACTGTTACTGGCTTACGCCGGATTTGCTGCGACCGCCCTGTCTATCGCCCTGTTTTCCTATTACTATTTTGTTCTTCCCAGTTATGCCGCGATTGAAGAACAAGATGCTCGCCACCATATGGAGCGTGTTTTGTCCAGCATTGATCGTGAAGTGATTAATCTCGATCATCTGGTGCGGGATTATGCTTTCTGGGATGATACCTACGCATTTATCTCCAGTAAGGACACGACCTATCTGCAGAGTAACTTTCTTGATGAAATGCTGGTTGATAATCGGCTGAGCAGCACCGCCATTTTTGATGCAAAAGGAACATTACTGTTCTATAAACGACTTGATCTTGCGACCGGTATCGAGCAACCGCTGGATGATTCCATGTACAATGAAGCTCTGGTCGCCTTGGGTGGCGGTCTGATTCGTCCTGCCTCCGGATTGCTCGCCGGACGTGATGGATTACATATGGTCGCGGCACGTTCCATCATGACCAGCGATGCACGAGGACCGGCGCGCGGGACTCTGGTTTTTACCCGTCCGCTTGATTCTACCTTGATCAATGATCTTTCCCGCAGGTTTCGTTTTGACATCCAGGTGACGCCCTTAGGGCAAGTCGCTGAGTCTATTCAAGAACAACTGAAACGCATCAGTCGGACATCTCCTGTAACCGTTCACGCCTCAGGAAATACGACCCTCGATGCGTATGCCAAGCTCAGAGATCTGAACCAGAACGAGGTCGCAATGGTTCAGATGAAGTTACCGCGAACTCTTTATGTGCATACCCGCGATATTATGATGTCCTCCTTGGGACTTGCCTTATTAAGCATTTTGCTTCTGGCCTTTATTTTTGCCGCCACAGTCCGGCGCCTTGTTTTGCAGCCGTTTAAAGAATTGGCTCACGTGATTCATGATTATCGTGGTCATAAACTTGTATCGTTGCCTCTGTCGTTATCTCAAGACTCTGATATGGGTGGACTCGCCGAAGAATTCAACGATTTATTGACGGATTTGGAGGAGAGCCGGGTCCACCGCACTTTTTCAGAAGAGAAAACCGATTTGATTAAACGGGTTGTCCCCAGTGCCATTTTTACGGTGGATACGAACAAAGTCATTACGAGCTGGAATGCCCGGGCAGAGAAAATTACCGGTTATACGGCACATGAAATGGTCGGAAGTACCTGTTTTCTTTTTGCCCAAACACCGTGTCAGGAGAGTTGCGGACTGTTTGATGAAGGCATTGAGACGCCGATCATGGGGCGCGAATGCACCATTCGCCATAAAGACGGATCCGTGCTCACAATCAGTAAGAATGCTGATTTTCTGCGGGACACCAGCGGCCGGGTTGTTGGTGGTATCGAATGTTTCGAAGATATTACCGTCCGCAAGCGTTCCGAAGAAGCTCTGCAGTGGGAACTGGCACTCAACAGCCGGCTGGCAAAATTGTCGCATTCCATCTTGCATCATGCCGGAAATGTCCGTGAAGTTGCCTGCGAGGTGCTTGAATATGCCCGTAATCTGACTGGCAGTACGCACGGCTTTGTTGCGGAATTTGATGAACAGGATCGGGTCCAGAGGCTGTGGGATTACACGGCAATGTTTGAAGGCTTACAGAAGCATCAGGGACATCCGATCATCCCGGCCCCCGCCAATGGACGCGGGTCGTTGCTCCATTCTGTCTACAAGCGTCAAAACGGTGTCTACTTTAATTCGTTAGAACAACTCAGCGCTGTTAACCTTGCCGAAGGGATCAGCGAGGAAATTACCCATTTTATGGCTGTTCCGGTTTGTGACAGCAAGCGAATTATCGGTCAAGTCGCCCTGGCCAACAATGCAAATGGTTATGGTAAACGTGAATTGCAGGCTGTAGAACAGTTGGCAGAACTGTTCGCGGTGGTGTTATCCCAGGCTCACGATCTTCAATGTTCCAATGAACTGCAAAATTGTCACTATGCGGTCAAGAGCCTGGAAGTCTGTCAGATGTAATCATGTCATGAGATGCAATGAAAAAAGCCATCATCGCTGGGGGGCGTGATGGCTTTTTTATTCTGCGTATTGTCGAGATCACGATTCGGGCGGAATCTTGAACACGACATGAACTCCCGGAAGTTTCTCCAGTTTTTCAGTGCTAAACTGGCGTGTGTCGCCAATGACACCAAGGATCGTGCGATTGGCACCGGTTGACTGGTGAAAGTCGAAGTCTTCATCAATCAGGAACTGTTTGACCTGTTGTAACGCCTCATCCGAGACATCTTTTTTCATCACGACAAGCATGATCAGCGTCCTTTCGATTTAATCCGCTCAAGGGTTCGGGATTCATCAATGACCCGTTCAAACAGACGTTTGATCGCCTGATTATCCAGAGGTCCAGGATTGGCTTCCGTCATTTTCGTAAAAATGCGCTTTTCCCGTTCCGGATCATACACCGGCAGATCAAGTTCTTTTTTCAGGTGGCCAATCTCCAGTGCCAGTTCCGCCCGGCGGTTGAAGATTTTCAGCAGCTCTTTGTCCAGGCGGTCGATTTCCTGGCGGATGTCATCGATCGTCAAAATTCCCCCTAAAAAGTCTTTCGCAAAATAGTGTCATGTTTGCAGTGGATATCATCCGTCTGCGGGTAATCAATGGTGTAATGCAAACCACGACTCTCTTTGCGCTTCAGAGCGCAGCGAATAATCAGCTCGGCAACTGTCGCCAGGTTGCGTAATTCGAGCAAGTCGGTGGTGACGTAAAAATCCCAATAGTAATCGGCGATCTCCTCCTGAATCATCTGAATGCGGCGTAGAGCGCGAATCAGACGCTTGTCGGAGCGGACAATACCAACGTAGTTCCACATACTCATGCGGATCTCGTCCCAGTTGTGTTTGACCACCACTTCTTCGTCACTGTTGGTGGCGCTACCGTAATCCCAGGGCTCGACGGGAGGATATTCAAACGTTTCCTGTCGGACCACTTCCATGGCTTTGGCTGCAGCGCGTTCACCGAAAACAGCACCTTCAAGCAGACTGTTACTGGCCAGCCGATTGGCGCCATGAAGACCGGTACAGGAAACTTCCCCGATGGCGAACAGATTACGGATTTCCGTTTGACCGTGGCTGTCCACTTTGACACCGCCACAGAGGTAATGCGCTGCTGGGACAACAGGAATCGGCTGCTTGGACATGTCCACGCCGTATTTCATCAGGGTCTCATAAATATTGGGAAAACGTTCGCGAACGTAATCGGCACCCTTATGCGTGATGTCGAGGAAGACGCAGTCATCGCCGTTAGTTTTCATCTCATTGTCGATGGCACGGGCAACAATATCGCGAGGCGCGAGATCCTTGAGTTTATGGTACTTCTCCATAAACGGCGTGCCATCTGCGCGTTTAAGAATCGCGCCTTCGCCACGTACCGCTTCGGAGATCAAGAAGGATTTAGCATGGGGATGAAATAGCGTGGTGGGGTGGAACTGCATGAATTCCATGTTGGAGACAGCAGCTCCTGCCCGGTAAGCCATGGCAACGCCGTCGCCGGAAGCGATGTCCGGATTGGAGGTATAGAGATAAACTTTACCCGCACCGCCTGTGGCCAGCACGGTCACCTGTGCGCCAAAGGTGACGACCTCTTTGTTCTGGCTGTCCAGAACATAGGCGCCCAGACAGCGATTGCCCGGTACACGCCGATGCTTGACTTTGGCTTCGGTGATCAGATCGACGGCGCAGTGAAATTCATAAACGGTGATATTGGGATGTTTGGCGACTGCAGCCGCCAGCGCGCGTTCAATTTCCCGTCCGGTGATATCCGAGGCATGGAGAATGCGGCGATGGCTATGACCACCTTCGCGGGTCAGGTCGTATTCGCCATCACTGTTTTTAGTAAAGGCCGTGCCGAATTTGATCAGGTCCTGAATCGCTTTGGGGCCCCCTTCGACAACAAGATCGACAATGTCGCGATGGGAGAGATACGCACCGGCCACCATAGTATCTTCAGCATGGGCTTCAAACGAATCATCTTCGGAAAAAACCGTTGCGATGCCGCCTTGGGCGTAATTAGTCGAGGTCTCGTAAATTTCGCGTTTGGTGACGATGGAGACAGTGCCTTGATCTGCAACACGCAGGGCAAAGGAAAGCCCGGCAATGCCGCTACCGATAATGAGAAAGTCAGATGTGATCTTCATTGCGGTCCTCTGGAGGATAGAATAAAATTAAATGACACATTGCATAACGACAGATCCTCGCGTGAACACAGGATCGTGGTAGACTTTAAACCGAGTTGTAAACCGTAAAACATAAGCAACTCCGCATTATTGGCGCTGAAAGTTGATCCTGTCAAGAGCTTTGAGGCCGGGTGGGGATTGAGGAATTCGTCATTTTCGTTTAGAGTGAAGTGTTTAATGCTTATCGGGATGATAGAAAGCCATGTGTCTGCGTCGTTATATCGTATTTTGGAGCCTTTTGTATTGTGCTGTCCCGCTCGCCAGCGGGCACGCGGCAATCTATAAATACGTCGATGCATCCGGGCATATCCATTTCAGTAATGTGCCGGTTAAATCCCACTACAGCTTTTATGCCCATGAAGCTGATGATGGTAAGGCGCTGTCCCGTTCCGTTACGGAGTTGATTAAGCGCTATGCCGTGCTTAATCGGCTTGATGTCAATCTGGTCAGGGCGGTTGTACGCGCTGAGAGTAATTACGATATCCACGCCGTTTCTTCCAAAGGGGCGATCGGTTTGATGCAGCTCCATCCTGAAACTGCCAAAGATCTCAAGCTTTCCGATCCATTTGATCCGCTACAGAATATTTCCGGGGGCACTCGTTACCTTCGGCAAATGCTTGACCGCTTTCAGGGCAATCTCGATCTGGCCCTGGCGGCTTACAATGCCGGGCCGAGTACCGTTGAACGCTATGGTGGCATTCCACCCTATGAAGAAACCCGAAATTATGTGGAAAAAGTGAAACAATTTCAAAAATTCTACCGTCGGAGTGATACATAAATGAAGCTCAACACCTCCTCCTTGAATCTTCCCAATCTCCTGACATTGGGCCGAATTGGCTGTGTCCCGCTGGTTATGTTGTTACTGCTGTCTGATTCGCGTCAGATGGGGTTCTGGGCCGCAGTGGTGTTTTCAATTGCATCTATTACCGACTGGCTTGACGGTTATCTGGCGCGTAAGTGGCAACTTGTCACTGTCATGGGAAAATTTCTCGATCCTCTGGCCGATAAACTGATTGTTATGGCGGCATTGATTATGATGATCCCACTTGGTCGGGTTCCTGCCTGGGCGGTTTTTTTGATCATCGCGCGCGAAGTGACCGTAACCGGGTTGCGTTCTATTGCCTCATCCGAAGGCATTGTGATTGCCGCCAGTAACTTGGGGAAATATAAAACCATCTTCCAAATGGTGGCGATTATTGCCTTACTGCTTCATTATGATTACTACTGGTTCTTCGGCGTTCAATGGTCAATTTTTCATGTCGATATGCAATTTGTCGGCAGTTTCTTTTTCTATGTTTCATTTGTCATGGCCATGTGGTCAGGGGCAGATTATCTCTACAAGTTTTACAGTGTCTTGACCCAGACCTCTGACGATTAAAAGGTGCTTGAGCCTGGATGTGAAAATGAAGATAAAAAATGCATTCGCGACATTTTTTTATTTGACTTGATCCTGATATTTTTGTTAAAAGAATTCTCGCTTCACGCGGGAATAACTCAGTGGTAGAGTGCAACCTTGCCAAGGTTGACGTCGCGAGTTCGAATCTCGTTTCCCGCTCCATTTAATAGAAAGGCCTGATCTTGTTGATCAGGCCTTTTTCGTTTTTAAATCAGATGGTTATCTTGGGGCTTCCCATTTCCTTTTTTTGTAAGCTCTTTATGCTTCTTTCTATTCTGTTCCCTGAAAAATTCTGTGACAAATTTGCGACGCTTTTGTGACATTCGAGTCCTTGCCGGTCTGGTCGTTCAATGCCTATTTTCGCTATGCTCCGCGACGGATGAAAGGTCCGGAGCATGGTATCAAGGTTGAAGCGCTACCCTGGACCTACGGTAAAGAACGCACGACAATCTCGTATCAGTTTTTCTGGTGCGCTGGGTAAAGCGACTGTCCTAGGTAGCGTTCTCAATCAATCCAACCAAATAAGGGTTGATACCAAAACCAGCATAGAGTTGTAATTCCTTGCCAAGCGCTCATAGCGCGTTGCAATTCTTCGATATTTCTTGATTTTCTGGAAGAATCGCTCAACCAGATTGCGTTCTTTGTAAAGGTTTTTATCGTAGTCACGCTTCTTTTTGCGGTGGCTACGAGGTGGGACAACGGCAAGCGCTCCATTCTCATGGATGGTTTGAACAAAATCATCTGAATCGTATCCTTTGTCAGCAAGGATATATTCAGCCTTGAAGCCGCAAATAAGCTGCTTGGCCACGCTATATTCCGAAGCCTGGCCCTGCGTCAGAAAAAGGCGTACCGGGTTTCCCAAAGCATCAACGGCCGCATGGATTTTGGTACTTAATCCACCACGAGATCGGCCTTGGCCTTGTTGGGCCTGTGTTTTTTTTGCGCAGCACCATGCTGATGGACGCGGACAATGCTTCCATCAACCATCAGGTGTTCTAAATCCGGGTCATCGGCGACAGCTTCAAAGATGCTTAGCCAAATACCTTTACGCGACCAGCGGTTGTAACGGACATAAATTCGATGCCAATGCCCGTAACGTTTGGGAAGGTCACGCCAGGGAGCTCCGGTTCGGGCGACCCACAAAACAGCTTCGAGAAACAGACGATTATCTTTTGCGGTTACACCGCAATCACTACTTTTGCCGGGAAGCAATGGGGAGATGCGTTCCCACTGATCATCTCGTAAAATTGTTCTATCCATCGTTTAGTTTGCTCCGTTGAAAGGGTTACTTCCTTATCGGAACAAAAAAGTAAATGTTTAATTGAGAACGCTCCCTAGCAGGAGACCGCCAGAATCTTAGAACCCAGTTGGAGGTTTTTCAGGCCGTTAAGTTCGTTGTCGATTACGGCCTCACGCACAGAAGTCTTGAGGGCATCACCGAGATCGGCGTTGATGAGGTGGCCGTTTTCAAGGGGCACAAGTATCTGACTCTGGTTTATCAGGTTAACGCCGGAGCCAGACGGCTGCTCGGGAGCGGTCCTGAACGCAAGGCCAAGACGCTGCTGCGATTTTTTAGAGAGTTTGGCCCGCAACGCAGCGCCAAGCTCCAGTTTGTCTGTAGCGACATGTGGGCCGCATATCTCAAGGTCATCGTCAAAAAAGCTCCGCAGGCGCTCAACATCCTTGATCGCTTCCACATTATGCGCAAGTTCAACGAGGCGATTGACGAGATCCGGCGCAGCGAAGTCAAGCAAATCAAAGCCGACGGACCGCATAACGTCCTCGAACGCAAGTGCTGGCTTTTGCTGAAGTGTCCCGAGAACCTCTCTGAGAAGCAGATGGCCAGCTGTTTGGAGAATTACTCAAGCTCAACTTGGCGTCGATCAAGGGTTATCTGCTGCGTGAGGGTTTTCAGCAATTCTGGGAATATCAGCGTATCGATTTCGCTGAAAAATTCCTCGAAAACTGGATAACCCGAACATTGCAACCCGACATGGAACCGATGAAGAAGGTGGCCAGAATGTTACGCAAGCAAAAACCGCTGATTTTTAACTGGTTCAAGGCCAAAGGCCGACTTTCCAGAGGCCCGGTCGAGGGCATGAACCTGAAGGTAAAACTCGCTATGAGAAAAGCCTATGGTTTCAGAACCCTGAAATGTCTGCAAATCGCCTTATATCATGAACTTGGCGATTTGCCGGAACCGATGTATTTCCACAGATTTTGCTGACGAGCCTCATTTCCTGAATATTCTAGCAGGCTGTTGAAAAACAGACTGTAGAGCCCATGGACGGGCGACCAAAATCAAGGACGGGTTTTCAAGTATTTGATTTTGTAAGCAAGACGGAAATCGCATTTTCGGCTTGCGTCGTTGAAAAGTCCCCGGATGGGACTTTTTCAACATCCTGCTAGTAATCACCAGAATTAGCACGATCCCCACCACAATACCGATTTCCACCCGCAAACTCCTTTCGTTATGCTGCAGTTGGCCTACTCATTCGCTCCACTCCAACTACTTGGATCTGACTGTGGTCATTTCGCGATCATCATAATCTGCTGATAGTGACAAGTCTGCTCCGCGAAATATATCTTCAAGCCGAGCCTTGTCTAGTGTCTCTTCATCAAACAGGTTCTGCGCCAAGGTTTTCAAAATCTCTCGATTGGCTTCAAGGGCTCTGGTTGCTGTGTTTTCTGCTTGACTGATCAGTTTTTCGATCTCCTGATCAATGAGCCAGGCGGTTCTTTCGCTGAAAACCTTTTCCGTGGTGAGTTTGCGACCAAGGAAAGGATGCTCTTGGCCGCGGGGATAACTGAGCGGGCCCAGCCGATCACTCATCCCCCATTGGCAGACCATCTTTTCGGCGAGATCCATCACCTGCTTGAGGTCGTTCTGTGCCCCGGTTGAGATTTCACCGAAGTGCAGTTTCTCAGCAACGCGCCCGCCAAGCATGACGGCCAGTCGGCTCATCAGGTAGCTGCGTTGATAGTGATAGCGATCATCCTCCGGCAGCTGCTGGGTGACTCCCAATGCCTGACCGCGAGGGATAATTGTGACCTTGTGAATCGGATCGGTAAATGGCAAGCACTTGGCAACCAGCGTATGTCCCGCTTCATGGAAGGCTGTGATAAGCTTTTCATTATCCGAGAGGAACAGTTTACGCTCCATCCCCATCAACTGCCGATCCTTGGCTTGGTCCAGATGCTGATTAGTCACCGTTTCGGCGTTGTCGCGTGCGGCGATCAGGGCCGCTTCGTTGACCAGACTTTGCAGGTCGGCACCGACCATCCCCGGCGTCCCCTTGGCGATCAGCTCCAGATCAACATCGGTCGCCAGCGGCATGTCGCGGGTATGTACCGCGAGGATTTTGACCCGGTCGCGCCAGTCCGGGCGTTCCACCACCACCGTCCGGTCAAAACGGCCAGGGCGCAGCAGTGCAGTATCTAGAACATCCGGTCGATTGGTTGCCGCCATAACGATTACCTCATCATGCGGATCGAACCCGTCCAGTTCGGAAAGCAGTTGGTTCAAGGTCTGTTCTCGTTCATCATTGCCACCGCCGAGCCCAGTGCCCCGTGCTCTGCCGACGGCATCCAGTTCGTCGATAAAAATAATGCTCGGAGCATTCTTCTTGGCATCCTTGAACAGGTCTCTGACCCGGCTGGCACCGACGCCGACAAACATTTCGATAAACTGGGAGGCGGAGATGTTGAAGAAGGCCACTTCCGCTTCTCCGGCAACGGCCCGGGCCATCAATGTCTTGCCGGTCCCCGGTGGTCCGACCAATAAAACCCCACGTGGTACCTTGCCGCCCAGCCGGCTGAATTTTTCTGGATCCTTCAAGTAGGCGATAATCTCCTGTAGTTCCTGTTTGGCTTCGGCGAGACCGGCTACATCGGCAAAGGTGATCTGCGAGGATTTCGGGGCATACTGCTGCGCACCTGACTTGCCAAACAGGTTCATAGAGTTGCCGAAGGCCCCGCCGGACTTCTTCATCCGACGAGAGATATAAACCCAGACGCCAATGATCAGGACCCAGGGGAGCAGACTGATAAGCAGAGATGACCAAAATGACTCGCCTGCCAAAGGCTTGACCTTGACCTCAACGTGGTGCTGCTCTAAAAGCGGGATAAGCTCAGGGTCATCGAATGGAGGGAGGGTGGTCGAAAATTCTTTAAAGGGGCGAATCCCCTCAAACGAAGCCGAGACAAGTTTATCAGCTGAAAAAGACAGCTCTTCGTGGAAAAGTCCTTGCAGACTTTCTCCCTGGATGGTGACTTCAGCAATATGTTCCTGCCGAAGTTCCGCTTTGAAGACGCTGTAAGCGATCGGAGCGATCGCTACCTGTCCCGATGGGGGAAAATAATAAAGATAGATGGCATTGGCGACTAAAAACAGTACCATCGCCGTCAAGAATCTTTGCAAGGGGTTTTTCAGCATAGCGAGCCCTTCTCCAGATCGATCATTCCAAATTTAGCGTATATTCCTTTAATCATAGCAGTCATTTATTAGTTAGACCTTTCTAGTGGAGTTTTTGTCCTGCGAAACCTGGTTTGAACTACCACAAGGGGTCCCTTTGCCACAGCCTGGCAACCACCTCAGCAGCGCAAGGCCGGTCAGTGCGCAAAATACGGACGCGAGAAAAATTCCCATTTTGGCGCTATTGATCAGGGCCTTGTCGAAGCCCAAGTTGGCAATAAACAGTGCCATCGTGAAACCGATTCCAGCGAGCATGCCGCCTCCGGCCAGTAACCGCCAACTCAAGTCCCGTGGACGTGTCGCAATACGCGAACCCACTGCCAGCCAACTGAAGGTCAAAATACCAATCGGTTTGCCGCAAACAAAGCTGACAAAAACAGCCAGCGTTACCGAATTCCCAAGATTATCCCAAGAAAGTGGCAACCCGGCGTTGGCGAAGGCGAAGAGCGGCATGATGACAAAACCGACCCACGGGAGTAGCGCGAACTGCATGCGTTCGACCGGAGATAATGTTTCACGAGCTGCGACCTCAGCCACTTGGAGTGTTTGTCGATCCATCGTGTCAGCACTTCCGTAGTCTCCGTCTGGATGTGCGACAACTTGGGCCAAGATGGAATACAAACGCGCATCGCTTACCCATCTACGAGCCGGCGTCATCAACCCGAGAATCACGCCAGAGACCGTTGCGTGAATTCCGGACGCGTCCACCGCAAGCCAGATGAAACTGCCTAGTAGAAAGTAAATCGGAAAACCTCGGATACCGAGCAGCGCCATTGAACGCACGATCACGATGCCGAATGCAGCCATGATGAGGGCAACCCAGGCAATTTGACCGCTGTAACCGATCGCCACGACAAGGATTGCACCGATGTCGTCAATGATTGCCAGCGACAACATGAACACCCGCAGGCTTTTGGGAATGCGTGATCCCAGCAGCGCCAAACAGCCGATGACAAACGCGGTGTCGGTTGCCACGACGGTTCCCCAACCATGTTGGCCGGGTTGTCCCGTCTGCATCAATAGATACAACGTAGCGGGAACAACCATACCACCCAGCGCCGCCGCAATCGACAGGGCGGCCATGCGTGGGTTGTTCAACTCTCCCAAGACCAACTCTCGTTTAAGTTCCAAAGCGACCAGGAAGAAAAACAGCGTCATCAACGCATCGTTGATCCATTCTTTAAGCGAACGGGAGAAATCCAACGAGCCGAACTGAAGACCAACCGGGATTTCCCAAAACTCTAAAAATGAATGTGCCCAAGGGGAGTTGGAAAGGACGAGTGCAGCAACAGTGAACAGAAGAAGAACGGCTCCACCTGCGGCTTCAATGTGAAAGAAACGGGCAAATGGTTTTGTCAGTCCATCAACGAATTCTTTTGGCAATTGAGAGAGGTCAGTATGCGCCTGACGATCTTCACTCATAGGAACAGCCTCGACTTTCCAAACGGCTGGATGCTAGATGAATTGATCAATCATTATCCGTGCCGCAGTTAATGTCAGCATGCCGGAAAATACACCCGCCTGTAAATTTTACATGATCATGGTGATTCGGACACGGAAAGGATGCCTTAAACTCAGCCATATCACGTGTGCGCATTATCCTCATTTGTTGCTGGAGCGTCGGCTCGAAACGTCAACAGCATCCGGAGTCATCCCCTTCAGAAATTTAAAGAGGTCACTATCGGTGGAAAGAACAAGAGTCGTGTCTTCGGTGATGATGTCTTTGTAGGACTGCATGGTCCGGGTAAACTCATAGAACTCCACCGCTTCAGGGCTCTGGTTGTAAGCACTCGCGTAGATTTCAGTCGCTTTCGCATCCGCGACGCCGCGAATTTCCTCGACCTTCCGGTAGGCTTCAGACTGGATCTTGTTCAGGTCACGCAACCGATTGCCGCGAATTCTGGCAGCCTCACCGTTTCCTTCCGACAGAAAGCGCTCCGCGATCTGCCGCCGTTCACTGATCATTCGATCGTAGATCTTCGGGCGCACGCTTTGATTGTAGTTGATCCGTTTGAAGCGGATATCGAGCAATTCGATACCAAACACTTGAACCTTCTCGGCCGCTGAGAGGAAGATCTCTTGTTCGACCAGTTTGCGCCCCTTTTGAATCGGGACCAGTGAGCCGATATCCAACTCCTGTTGTGCACCGGTCAAAAGGACATCGCGTAGCGGCACGCGATCCTTTGTGGTGCGGATGATTTCGATCAGTTCGTGCTTGGCGACAGCGTTACGGGTTTCGCTGCCGAGAATATCGTCCAGGCGCGACTGGGCGCTGCGCTCATCGCGAAGCCGCAGAAAGTATTGGAGGGGATCGGTAATCCGCCAGCGAGCGAAGAGATCAACCGATATATAGAGCTTGTCTTTTGTCGGCATATCCGACGGGCTTCCGTCCCACTCAAGAACCCGCTTGTCGATCGGGTTGATGTTCTGAATAAAGGGGACCTTGAACTTCAGACCGGCGGACGTCACGGGAGCACCGACTGGCTTGCCGAACTGCGTGATAATGACCTGCTCGACTTCGCTCACCGTATAGATCGAACTTATCGAGACGTACACCCCGATGCCCAAAATCGCGAGGAGCGCTATCCGCTTGATGTTGTTCACGATTTATCTCCCTTCCGGGAGTCGAGATTCAGCAATGGCAGGATGCTGCGCGACTGTTCGTCGATAATGATTTTCGAGCGTATGTGCGGCATCACGTCCTGCAGAGTTTCGATATAGATGCGGCGGCGAGTGACCTCCGGGGCCTTGCTGTATTCCGCCAGCAGGGCGTTGAACCGAGCAACATCTCCTTCCGCTTCATTGATTCTTTTGAGACGATAACCATCGGCCTCGCGGATGCGCTGGTCCTTTTCACCTTCGGCCAGCGGGATGACCTTGTTATAATCGCGCCGGGCTTCGTTGATCAGCTTCTCTTTCTCCTGCTGGGCCTGGTTGACTTCGTTGAACGACTCCTGCACTGGCTGGGGCGGATTGATGTTTTTCAATTGCACCTGGTCGATGCTGATCCCCATGGCGTATTTGGTCGAGAGTGCCTGCATCTTCGTCAGCGCTTCCGTTTCGATTTCTTGTCGGCCAATGGTGATCACCTCGTCCACGGTGCGATCGCCAACGACTTCTCGCATGACCGATTCAGAAACATACCGGAGGGTTTCACTCGGTTCTCGAACCTCGAAAAGGAACTTAACGGGGGCCGAAATGCGGTATTGAACCACCCATTCCACCAATGCTGCGTTCAGGTCGCCTGTCACCATTTCCGTTTCCCGTTTTGTCTCCTGCATTCCACCTCGAGGACTCTGGTAGGGATCGCTGGCGCCTGGGGTCGTGAAGCCGAATTCCTGCTTCAATTGCCGTTTGACCGGAACGATTGTCGCCACATCAATACCGAGCGGTAGCTTGAAATGCAGCCCCGGTGGAACGTCTTTGAGATATTTACCAAAGCGTTGCACCACAGCGACTGAGTCGCTCGGCACAGTGTAAAAGGCGGTCCATGCGAGAAGACCCGCTAGAACGAGGAGGGCAAAAACTGTTCCTCCGCGTGGACTACCGGACAAGACTTGCTCCAGACGAGCCTTGCCCTGCCGGAGCAGAGCCTCAATATCGTTGCCGGGGTTGTTACCGCGGCCCCTGGGGCCTGTCGGGCCGTCGTTATCGTTTTGCTGTGGCATGAATGCTCCTCTCTTTGTACGTGCTTGGGTCCTTGCTCTGATTGCCTTGATCGGTTGTATCATTTCTGCGTTTGGCCAATTCTGAGTCGACTCAAAGCAGTGACCCAATAGCCACTGGTCAATTTTTGTTCCAAGCTATTGAACTACCAGGGCAAGCCAACATCACATCCTTTTCAAAAAGATAAATCGCAATTAGCATGCCAGAGAGAGCCGCCCAGCCTGGTCATCCAAGTGGCTGGAAGGATAGAGTAAATAAATAGTGGGGCTGAGGGGGTAAGTTGAAACCCTATGGCATGGTCGTCATATGTGACATTTCTGTCGCATATGGCGGCCATGCCGTATTGAATTCAGTGACGGTTCTCTGGAACCGCTTGGTTTCCATTTGTCTCAAAAGGAGTGGTCATGTGAAGTTCACGTCCACAAACGCCATAATCAGCGTATGACATGAAAATAGAGCGCGGCAAAGTGACAGGAACTTCCCGCCAGAACAAAGAGATGCCAGATCGCGTGATGAAAGCGCAGCCGCTTCCAGGCATAAAAAATCAGCCCAAAACTGTAAAACAGCACGCCCGCCAACAGCAGCAGTAAACCGGTTGAGGGGATCAATTCAACTGCGGGTTTTACGGCTAAAATAATCAGCCAGCCCATCGCAAGGTAGATCACTGGCCCCAGTAGCTTGAAACGATCGATGTAAAAAATTTTGAAAATAATTCCCAGCACAGCGATTCCCCAGGCGAGCCCAAACAGGGTCCAGCCCCAGCGACCGCGCGGGAAAACCAGGGTAAAGGGGGGGGGTAGGTTCCGGCGATAAGCAGATAGATTGTCGCGTGATCGAGGATTTTGAACAGTTTTCCCCAGCGGGCATGGTATTTAAAGATATGTTTACAGGGTAAACACCGCGTAGGAGATGACCAGACTTAAGCCGAAAATGAGAAAGGTGAGCAGGGGCAGGCCATTCCCATTGCGAACTGCCCGCAAGATCAGGGCAACTAGTCCGGGAATGCTCAGAATAAAGCCGAACACCGGGGAAGCAATGTTGGCAATTTTGGTCGAACGGTAATAACGCTGCTCCATGGTTCATCGCCTATGTGTCAAAAGAACGGCTGTTTGAAATTTATTCTTTCTCGCTCTTATTTTAGCAAAGAAAGGGCACGATGGCTTGCCGTGACAGGAACAGTCATTTTTGTAAAGAGTGTCTTAAACGGGGGCCCGTGCCCCATGCATTATTTCGAATAATCAGGTAAATATTTAAAAAAATGATATAAATGGAGTTATGAAGAAATCAACCCCCCGGGCGGACAGCCGAAAAAAACCTACCGATAAGCCCAAAGAAAACTCCACTGCGCAAACCGCGAAGGCAAGTTTTCCCATCGCCGGGATCGGCGCTTCGGCTGGTGGGCTGGAGGCCCTGGAACAGTTCCTGGGACAGGTGCCGGAGAATTGCGGTATCGCCTTCATTATCATTCAGCATCTCGATCCGACCCACAAAGGGATTATGCCCGAACTGCTGCAGCGCACCACCGGGATGAAGGTTTGCCAGGTGGAAGATCGGATGAAGGTGCAGCCGAACCGGGTTTACGTTATTCCCCCCAACAAGGACATGTCGATCCTGCACGGCGTTTTGCACCTGTTCGAGCCGGAGGCACCGCGTGGACTGCGCCTGCCGATCGATTTTTTCTTCCGTTCCCTGGCCGACGATCAGCAGCAGGTCAGTATCGGGGTCATCCTGTCGGGGATGGGCACCGACGGCACCCTGGGGTTGCGGGCGATCAAGGAAAAAGGGGGGCTGGTGGTAGTGCAGGATCCGGTTTCCGCCAAGTTCGACAGCATGCCGCGCAGTGCCATTGCCGCCGGGTTGGCCGATATCGTTGCCCCGGCCGAGGACCTGCCCGGCAAGATCGACGCCTATCTTCGGCATGTTCCCCGCCTCGTCAGTCCACAACCGGACTTAATCGAGAAAGAACAGAGCGCTCTGGAAAAGGTCATCATCCTGCTGCGGGGTAGGACCGGCCACGATTTTTCCCTGTACAAGAAAAATACTCTGTATCGCCGCATCGAACGCCGCATGGGGATTCATCAGCTGAACCGGATTGCCGACTACGTCCGTTATCTGCAGGAGAATCCCAATGAGGTCGATCTGCTGTTCCGAGAGCTGCTGATCGGCGTGACCAGTTTTTTCCGCGATCCAGATGAATGGAATCTGCTGCGCGACAAAATGTTTCCGAAGCTGCTGGGCGCACAACCCGACGGCGGCATCCTCCGCGCCTGGTCGGCCGGCTGTTCGACTGGCGAAGAAGCCTATTCCCTGGCCATCATTTTTATCGAGGCGCTGGACAAAATAAAATCGAAGGCGAAATATAGCCTGCAGATCTTCGCCACCGACCTGGATCAGGACGCCATCAACCAGGCCCGACAGGGATTTTATCCGGTCAATATCGCCGCGCAGGTCTCCAGCGATCGGCTACAGCACTTTTTCATTCAGGAAGAGGGCGGCTACCGGATTAAGAAGAAGTTCCGGGAGATGGTCACTTTTGCCACCCAGAATATTGTCATGGATCCACCCTTCACCAAACTGGATATTCTCCTCTGCCGTAACCTGCTCATCTACCTGGAGCCGGAACTGCAGAAAAGATTGCTGCAACTCTTTCACTACAGCCTCAAACCAGAGGGGCTGTTATTTTTGGGCAGCGCAGAAGCTGTGGGAAATTTACAGGCCCAGTTTGCCTTTGCGCAAGCCAAGTCGAGACTCTTTATGCGGCGGGGACTAGCCCTGCGCTGGGAAAACCAGGTTTTCCCAGCCATGTCGTCCCTCACCATGTCGCCTCTCCCTAAGGATACAAACATGCTTTCCCAACCCGCCAACCTCCAGTCCCTTGCGGAGCAGAAGCTGCTGCGGGACCATTGTCCGCCGGCTGTGTTGACCACCGACCAGGGGGATATCCTTTACATCAGCGGCCGGACCGGTAAATACCTGGAGCCGGCCTCAGGCAAGGTGAACTGGAACATCTTCGCCATGGCCCGTGACGGGTTGCGTTTTGAACTGACCAGCGCCTTTCAGAAGGCGGTTCGGAGCCAGGAAGCGGTTACTGTCAAAGGGGTCAAGGTTGACATTATCAGTAAAGAGCCGCAACTTCTGGAACTGAGTGTCCAGCCGCTCAACTCCCCGGAAGCCCTGCAGGGGATGGTATTGGTGGTTTTTAAGGATGTGGAATCCGTGTCGGCGGCAAAAAAGGCCGGCCGCGTCAAAGCGGGGTCTGCTGCAAACGCCAGAATCGCCGAACTGGAGCAGGAATTAAAACAGAGCCAGGAGGAGCTGCAGTCGACGCGCGAGGGGATGCAGAGTTCGCAGGAAGAGCTCAAATCGATGAACGAGGAGCTGCAATCGACCAACGAGGAGCTGCAATCGACCAACGAGGAGCTGACCACCTCCAAGGAAGAGATGCAGTCGATGAACGAAGAGTTGCAGACGGTCAATGCCGAGCAGGCGTCCAAAGTGGACACCCTGGAGCGAATCAACAATGATATGCAGAACCTGTTGAACAGCACTGAAATCATCACCCTGTTTCTGGATGACGAGCTCAGAATCAAACGCTTCACTCCCGGCGCGAACAAGCTCTTCAAGCTGATCGCCGGGGATGTCGGGCGACCGCTGACCGACCTGTCCAGCGAGCTGCGTTATCCGGAATTGCCGACTGATGCCCTGGAGGTGCTGCGTACCCTGGTTTACTGTGAAAGGCAAGTGACCGCCAACGATGGACGCTGGTTCACAGTGCGCATCATGCCCTATCGGACAACAGATAACCGGATCGAAGGCGTGGTCATGACCTTTTCCGATATGACTCAAGCGAAACACCTGGAAGCAGAGTTGCGCGCTTCGGGGGAAATGTTCAATGCCCTGCTGCAGACCATCCCGGCAATCACTATCGGCCTGTCGGCGGACGGACAGATCCAGGAGTTCAACCCGGCCGCCGAAAAATGTTTCGGCTGCAAGCGGGAGAAGGTGGTCGGCCGGGATTTTGTCGAGCAGTTTATCCCCGAGCCGGACCGATCCCAGGTCGCGGCCGAGTTGCAGAGGCTATTGACCGCGGAATCAGCGCAGAGCTTTACCACCCGGATCCAGGCAACCGACCAGACCCTGCTCACCTTGCACTGGTCAACCCGACCGGCCTTTGCCGCCGGTGGCAAGGTCACCGGCATCATCGCCATCGGCCAGGAAATGGACGGAGGCGCACAACCACCGGTATCCTCAAGGAAAGGAAACTATGCCCAAGAATAAAAAACCACAAAAAGGCGACGGACTGCAGCTCCTGGTGGAGGAAGAACGCCGAGAGTCCGACGGTCGGCCCCCTCCCCCCGAGATAAAGGATGACCATCTGCGCCACCAGGCAGAGCAACGGTACTTTGCCAAAACGGCAGGCAAGCAGCCGAACCTGTCGGAAGCCGAGAAGCAGCGGCTCGTGCATGAACTTGAAGTCCACCAGATTGAACTGGAAATGCAGAATGAAGAACTGCGCCGCTTCCAGCAGGAGTTGGAATCGATTGTGACGGATCGTACCGCAGAACTGACCGGCGCCAACCTGCAGCTCACTGAAGAGATCGAAGAGCGCAAGAAGGCTGAAGCAACCCTAAAAGCCGCGTTTGCGGAGATCAAGCAGCTGACTAAACAACTTCAGGCTGAGAACATCGAGCTGCAGCAGGTCATTTCGCGGGGGGACTGTTTCGGCGAAATCATCGGCCAGAGTCCGGCCATCGCTTATGTCTTTTTCCGCATCGACCAGGTCGCACCTCAGGATACTACGGTCCTGCTGCTCGGTGGGACCGGCAGTGGCAAGGGGATGGTCGCCCGTGCCATTCATCGCCGCAGTCCCCGCAAAGACCGGCCGATGATCACCGTCAACTGCACGGCGTTGCCGGCGAATCTGATCGAGAGTGAACTCTTTGGTCGCGAAAAGGGAGCCTTTACCGGCGCGCATGCCCGGCAGCTGGGACGTTTCGAGCTGGCCAACGGCGGCACGATCTTTCTCGACGAGATCGGCGAGATGCCGCTGGAGTTGCAAGTCAAGCTGCTCAGGGTTCTTCAAGACGGGGAATTTGAGCGTTTGGGCAGCCCGCACACCACCAAGGTCGATGTCCGCATCATCGCGGCCAGCAACCGCAACCTGGAGGAAGAGATCAAGGCCGGGCGCTTCCGTGAAGACCTCTTCTACCGCCTCAACGTTTTCCCCATTACTATTCCGCCATTGTGCCAGCGCAGCGAAGATATCCCGCTTCTGGTCAACCATTTCGTCACCAAATACAACAAGAAAACCGGCAAGAAGATTACCACCGTCTCCAAGGAAACCCTGAAGGTCCTTACCGAATACCACTGGCCCGGCAACGTGCGGGAGCTCGAAAGCGTCATCGAACGGGCGATCATCACCAGTCAGGGGAACGCCCTTCAGGTGCTGGATCGATTCGAGAGCATCCGCAAGCAAGCCGCACAAGGCGCTAAAACCCTTGCCGAACTGGAACGGGAGCATATCCTCCAGGTGCTCCAAAAATCGGGCTGGCGGATCGAAGGGAAAAACGGCGCGGCGGTTATTTTGGGACTCAATCCCAGTACCCTGCGCGCCCGGATGCGCAAATACGGCATCCGCCGACAATGACTGACCTCCGATCAATCACTCAAAGCCATCAGTAAATTCCTTCTTGCCACAACTTCTCGGAAGCCGATATGCGGATGTGAAGCCTTTGTCTTTAACTTGCCGGAAAGTGTTTTTCTCGAGAGATCGGTATCCTGAAAATTCGGGTTATGTTGAAAACTGGTCAGCTGCAATCCGTGCGCGAGGAGGACGACCTCCAGCGGATGATCGTCACCGGGAAAATTCATTCCTTTAAATGCTCCGATGGTTGGGCCGTGATCGGAAGATCGGTCGCGGTCAGCCGCGTCGGGGCCGCCCGTTCTCTCCACCATATTACACATTTCTGTTGCATGTGACGGGTTGCGCTGACGGCATTTCTTTTTGCCCGGTCGGCACTTTCCGGTTTTCCCCTGTACGACCAGCCTCTTGCCTCTCCCTTCGCGTTAATTCATTTCCGGCACGTTCGTTGCGTTTCTATAGAGCGAAAGAAAAATGTTTGCGGACGAACATTTTCGCAATTCGGGGCGATATCCGATAACGGAGGAGTCAATGAAAATCAGTCGTAAAGACCAAGCAAAGGGATTGTTTCACCAGGCGAAGGGTTCAGCCAAGGAGATTGCCGGGAAAATAAGCGGAAACCCACAGCTGGAAGCCGAAGGCGCAGGCGAAAAGGTCGCCGGAAAAGTCCAGGAGAAGATCGGTAAAGCCGAAAAGCTTTTGGATTCTTAAACAACGGTGCGGTCGTCTGATAGCACCGGCAACGACAGGAGGAATGGCATGAAAAAATTCGTGATGGTGACCGGAATGGCGGTTATGGCGATAGCCTTTTTGGCAGGGTGCCTCGCTCCACAAACATGGCCGGATTATAAAAGAAGCGCTGAGAAAAAAATCGTCGTCATCCAGGAGAATGTTGGCGATGGGCTGAAAACCGGTACGCTCTCCGCCGATCAATCCCAGATGTTTCTGACCACCCTGAAGGGGATCCGCACCGACGATCTGGCGTTGCGAGACAAGTCGGTCGCTCAACGTGAATGGGTTGATCTGCATGCCCGCCTGGATGCCCTGAATGCCGAGGTCGACCGGGCCAAAGGTCGGCCGGCAACAATGGAAAGTTTTCGAAGCGGAGACCGGATACTTTTACTCCAAAGCAGAATTGATGATGGCCGAACCGCCCAACGCTGGTCAGTGACCGACGAGCGCGACTTTCAATACCGACTGGACGCGATTCGCCAGGATTATCTGCGTATGACGGAAAACAGCCGGTATGCGACCGCTGAGGAGCGAAGCGACATCGATAGACGGCTTGACGCACTGGAAGGTGATATCAATCGGTCCCGGTAATTTCCGCGAGGAACAGAGGCGAAAGATCGGATACCCCCACGTCTCTGCAGGGCATAAGGCCGCTGCGGAAAAGAGCTGGAGTTTGTTACTCATACACAGAAAAAGGATTAGAAAGTCATGAAAGCAAAAGGAGAACGGGCAAAGAAGGTTATTTATGCCATACCGGTCGTTATTGCGGCGCTGACGCTGCTCACCTTCAGCCTGCCGGTGCAGGCGGTGAGCACCGACAGCCGCATCGAATCCGCGGCCAAGACCTCGTACGTCTTCACCAACTACCTTAAGGACGATGATGTCAAGGTTCAGTCCAAAGATGGCGCAGTCACCCTGACGGGAAGCGTCGCCTCGGAATCCCACCAGGCAATGGCCGGAGAGACGGTTGCGAATCTTCCCGGCGTCAAGGCGGTCGACAACCAACTGACCGTCAAGGGAAACCAGCCCTCTGCGATGTCCGATGCGTGGCTTGTGACCAAAGTGAAAACGAACCTCTTATTTCACCGTAGCGTGAGTGCAACCACTGATGTCGACGTGAAGGACGGCATCGTGACCCTGCGCGGTACAGCCGACAATCAGGCCCAAAAAGAATTGACCACGGAATACGCGACGGATGTCGACGGGGTCAAAGAGGTCAAGAATGAAATGATCGCGGGCAAGTCCTCGCAAGATAAGCAAACCATCGGTGACAAGATCGACGATGCCTCCATTACCACCATGGTCAAGATGACATTGCTCGGCCATCGCTCGACCAGTGCTTTCAAAACCTCGGTCACGACCAAGGATGGTGTGGTTACCTTGTCCGGCAAGGCCGACAATCAAGCCGAAATCGCGCTGGCCGGCAAACTCGCCAACGACGTCAACGGTGTTCAGTCGGTGCAGAACAAGATGACGGTCAGGTAGGAATCTACGCATCTTCAGCCGAAAAGCCAGCAGATCCTCGGCCTGTCGTGGGTCTGCTGACGCTCCATTACGACTGAAATTGCGTGAGCTCCAGGTAAGTTGCAGTCAGGGAAAGATGGCTTGAGACCAACAAAGGAAAAGACAACCGTCAGGAGGCTCAAAATGAAACCGTACACGATAATCGGCATCATTCTGATTGTGGTCGCCATCGCGGCCTTTGCCTATCAAGGGATCAGTTTTACGACCAGGGAGAAGGTTGTCGATCTCGGGCCATTGCACATGACCGCTGAGAAGACCAGAACCCTGCCTCTTACCCCGATGGTCGGCGGGATTGCCCTCGTCGGGGGGATTGCGCTGCTGGTCGTGGGGTTCAAAAAAAAATGATTCAGGGCCGAAGGGTCCAAAAAGGAGGAGCGTATGCTATGGACAATCGCCGTCATTCTCTTGGTGCTATGGGTGCTGGGGCTGGTGAGCAGTACCACGATCGGAGGTTTTATTCACATATTGCTGGTCATCGCCATTGTTGTGATCGTGATCAATTTGATTCAAGGGCGCAGAGTATGAGCTTCGGGACGCGGCAGATGGTGTTTCAGTTCAATAAATGGGGTTGAGTAATGAATCACACAGGCGGATAGATAGATAATTTACGGTTTCAGAGACCTGATTTTGCCCGGTGGTCGGTGTGCTGCTGGTGGTTATGCTGACCAAATTAGTCAATTGCGATATGCTACTCAGAGGACAATAACACCTTCCTGTGATCAAGATCCAGGGCTTCATCACATAAGTGGCTCGACGACTTCAGCCAGATACCATTTTGTCTGTGGGATTTCTTGGATGCCGTCGAAAATTTACGTGTCAATTCAGGCGTATAGTTAAGAATAACCTTACTAAGGAGGATAAATATGGTGCAGAAAAGACATACAGATATTTTGCGCAAAAAGGACAATGAAGATTTCCGCGCCTTGCGCCACAGCAATTTCTGGGAGTATTTGCCAAACAAAACTAGACATAATATTTTGTGGATGCTGGGTGAGGATTGGGAAGGATATATGCAAGGGGAAAATGACTTTTAGTACGTAAGGCCCTCCCCCCGGCTTGGCCGGGAGATATTTACTTTACAGGTAACACCCGTGATGAAACTTGTCTGATTGACCAGCCAAAATCGTTCAAGATTGTTGGCTGAATGAAGATATCTGAAGAGAAAGCTCTCCAGAGAGAGGTCATGTGCCTGGCTAAAATATATACTTAGATTCAGGCTGATGTGGGCACGAATAAATGATGTCCAATGTGGTTTTGAATAGCCCTGATTCAGATAATCTTTTTTGGGAATATATTTATAAAGATACGACCGAGAATATATATGCCATATACGCAAACGTACCAGACCCAGGAAGGAATTTGCTCAAGCCAAGTCAGGGAACACTTTCTCGGGCTCCTGCAAATAAATAGTGCAGTGAATGACGATAAGTCGCCAGAGGCTTAAGCCTGCGGTATCGGCTTCGACATGGCAGATGCTGAAAAATATTCAAGCCTTTCTGGAACTCTTGTCGGCGGGCACGGTATCATCGGTCTAGCTACGGTGCAGAGAGCTATTCAGCGCCACGGGGGAAAGGTCTGGCCTGAGAGCAAACCGGGGCAGGGAGCCCCTTCTTTTTTACCCTGTTGGCAGATTGAACGAACCGCTGATTTGCTTGCTCTCAATCCGGCAGAAGAAAAGGGACGACACGACATAGTGTAAAAATCGGAAAAGCTGGTATGCAACTTTTTTGAAGAAGCCGGTGTTGCTGACTCAGGAATAAACTATGCGGATATTGCTTGCTGAAGATAACTTCCCTTACCGGATGCTGCTGGAAAAAATCCTTGTCAGTTGGGGGTATTCGGTTCTTGTCGCGCAGAACGGTAAAGAGGCCTGGCAAGTCCTGCAAGCAGAAAACGCGCCGCGACTGGCGATTCTCGACTGGATAATGCCAGAAATGGACGGAGTTGAACTCTGCCGTAAAATCCGGGCAGCGCAGGCAAAGCCTTACACCTATATCATCCTGCTGACCGCACAACGACGTGACAAAGATCTTATTACCGGCCTGAAAGCTGGTGCGGATGACTTCCTTACCAAACCGTTCAAACACGACGAACTAAAGATGCGTCTTCACGCCGGCAAACGGATTATCGAATTGCAGAATGAGCTGTTGGCGGTTCAAGAAGCTCTGCAGAAAAAAGCGAGTCAGGATTCACTCACCGGTTTATGGAATCATGCAGAGATTTTAGAGATCCTCCAGCGCGAGTTGTCGCGGGGAGAGCGTAACGGGATAGCGGTCAGTGTCATCATGGCTGACATTGACAATTTCAAGGGGATAAATGATACATATGGGCACCATAAGGGTGATGCCGTACTCCGTTCGACCGCCGAGAGATTACATTCTCTGATTCGTCCCTATGATTCCATCGGCCGCTACGGTGGAGACGAATTTATGATCATCCTCCCTGAGTGTTCACAAGAACGATTGGTCGATTTTGTCGACCGGCTCCATCTCTGCTTCTGTAAGGAAGGAGTAGAGATAGGAGCGAAATCGATAGCGATAACCATCAGTATCGGGGGGGCGGCAAGCGACAGTTCGGGCAATTGGGATGCCACGTCTTTGATTGTTGCCGCTGACGCAGCCCTGTACAAGGCCAAAGCGGCTGGGCGAAACTGCGGAAAGGTTGCTCTGGTCGATAAAGCCCCGAGATGATAAAGGATCCTCAACCTCAGCTGCTCAGCTTATCCCTTGAGGCTGAACAAATTCCTATAAGTCAGTTTTCCAGTACAAATAGGTGCAGCTTGCCTGTGCGGGATGAGGCCTTACTGCATGTCGTTCACCATCAATAAAGGTTTGTGGTGTTGATTCGACTTGATGTTTTTCTTGGAACGCATCGGTTTCCTCACGGGTGGTTAGGAGTTTGTTCTCGACTTCGAAATCGTTGCGCTCCAATAAACCCCTGCTTTTCAAGCCAAAGGGGCAGATATGCTCTGGGGTCGCCATACGATACAATTCGGCTTTTTACTCATAAAAAACTCCATTAAGCGAGGGTCGGAAAAAGTTCTGCGTAAATGGCATATAGTTTTTGCGACGCCATCAAATATGACCGTTATGTTAAATGTGACGGCTGCCACTCGCGGTTCACTTTCACCCGGCACTCCCCCTATCCGATTTACCGCATATAATCAGCCGCTTGCACTCGTAGCGGCGACAATTCTTTTCCGGCACGTAAATTGCGATTTAATAGCCTGGAAGCACTCACTAAACAAAGGAGAAAAACTATGCTGGGAACCATCCTGATCGTCGTCATCGTTTTGCTATTGCTGGGTGCCTTGCCCGCCTGGCCGCACAGCCGGCAGTGGGGTTACTTACCGAGTAGCGGGCTTGGCTTGATCCTCTTGATTTTTCTCACTCTGATGCTGATGGGGCGGATTTAGGCGGGGATAAGTGCTGTCGAACTCTTTATCCAAGAGGGGTAGGCCGATGGTCGATGTCATTATCAAGATGAAGGTGTCTGCGGATAAGCGCAATGAGGTTTTAACCACCATTAAGGATCTGCTGGGTTTGATTCGGCGCGAAAAGGACTGTGTAAACTGCCATTGCTATCTGGATGTCGAGGAAGAAGATGTTGTTATCTTCAAGCAGGAATGGACAACGAACGAAGCCCTTGCCAACCATCTCAAGTCCGGCCATTTCAAAGTTCTGCTCGGAGCGATGAAACTGCTTTCAATCGAGCCGGAAATCAGGATTAACACAGTCGTCGCTACGGAGGGCGTGGAGACGATAGCAGTACAGCAAGGATAGATCCAAATCGAAGCGTCACGAAACGGAAAAGAGGCCAAAACTTCAATCGTCACAGATCTAAAAGGAGATCATCATGTTCAAGATAAATCGCTTTATGGCAGCTCTGGCGTGTCTGGTTCTGATCGCTGCATTCGCGGGGTGTGCGTCCACCAGCAAACAAGAAAGTACAGGTCAATATATCGACAACTCGGTTATCACCACCAAGGTGAAAGCGGCCATCTTCAACGAACCGACGTTGAAAAGCATGCAGATCAATGTCGAATCTTTCAAAGGGGAAGTTCAGTTGAGTGGTTTTGTCAACTCGGTGCAGAACGTTAAAAAGGCTGGTGAGGTCGCAGGCGTCGTTGAGGGGGTAACCTCGGTGAAGAACAATTTGATTGTCAAATAGCGGCCAACATGACGGAGGTGTCTCGAACGCTCTGCTCAACAGAATCCGTCATATTTGAAATATCCGCCACATTTGACAGGCTGTCCCGCTGATTTTCATTTCCCGCCACCGCTTCTTTCTTCATTTCTTTCGTACAATCAAACCGTTGCACACCTGCTACCGGCAGGCATTTTCTGGCCCGTTAGTTGCGATGTGCTTTATAGCGAACCTGCACACGGGAGTTTTTTTCGTGGAAGCCAGATTCCTGTCTGGGGAGGATGTCATGAATAGACAATTGAAAGAACTGCGGCAACTTAGAGGGATCGGGGAAGTTCTCTCCCAGCGCCTCGTCGAATCCAGCTATGACCATTGTCAAGGTGGCCGCTGCAGAAGAAAAGGGGTTGGCGAGAATCGTCGGCATGAATCCACGGAAGGTTCACTCGATCCTAACCCAGGCCAGGAAGATGACCGGGGAAGCCGAGAAACAACAACTCACCTGGCTGCAGGACCGACACAGGGGCTAGGAGAACTCAGGAGATAGTCATAGACCATAAACTCTTTAAATTTGCGACCCGCTCCCAGAATGCGCCACGGCACGACCGCGAGACTGAGTTGCTGCACACAGAGCTGTTCAGCCTTGAGCAACTCAAGCGCCATGTGCTGGAACTGGCTGACCAGCATCGCTTTGATGCGCAGCCCGGACCGGACCGGCTGTTGCCGCGGCTGACCGATAATACCAAGGTTCTTCTGACGGCGTATCAGATTGTTACCGCCGCCATGCCAGGGAAACGGATTTTGCCGGCAGAAACCTGGTTGCTCGATAACTTCTATCTCATCGAACAACAGATCGCCCTGGCGCGGCGGAATTTGCCGCGTGGGTACAGTCGCCAGTTGCCCCGCCTGGTCGATGGCCCCTCAGCGGGCTTCCCCCGTGTCTATGATCTGGCATTGCAGTTGATCTCGCATATGGACGGGCGGGTCGACAGTGACAACACCACCCAGATGCTGACCGCCTACCAGAGTATTGAACCGTTGCGTCTGGGGGAACTGTGGGCATTTCCGATCATGCTGCAGTTGGCGCTGCTGGAGAACCTGAGTCGCGTCGCCTTGCGGATCGCCCAGCGTCGCGAGGACCTGGACGCAGCCAGAAAATGGGCGGACCGCATGCTCGCGACGGCGGAACTGGAACCGAAGAAGCTGATTCAGCAGCTGGCCGAATTTGCCGACGCCGATGTTCCGCTGACCGCGCCCTTTGTCGAGGAATTTTACGTCCGACTCCAGGCCCAGGGACCGGCGATGGGTTTCGTTCAGGCCTGGGTCGAACAAAAATTGCTCGAACAGGGGATGACGGCAACGCAGTTGTCCGCCGCTGCGAGTCGTACGGCTGCCGCCAATCAGATATCGATCGCCAACAGTATCTACAGCTTGCGTTTTATCGATGCGCTGGATTGGCGAGATTTCGTCGAGGCACTCAGTGTCGTTGAGCAGGCCCTGAGTGAAGATCCGCCGGGGGTCTACGCCGGACAGGACTTTACGACCCGCGACCGCTATCGGCACGTGATCGAAACTCTGGCGCGGGGCAGTTCGCACAGCGAGCTTGATGTGGCCCGTCAGGCCCTCAACCTGGCGCAGAGAGCTGCCAGTCACTCCGGTAGCAACACTCGTCGCGCCCATGTCGGATACTATTTGATCGATCGTGGTCGGCAGGATCTGGAACATGCGATCGCCTATCGAAAACCCTGGAGCCTGCGGGCCTGCCGCGGTTGTCGCCGCTTTGGACTGGCTCTTTACCTAGGCCCCATCCTGCTGTCGACCGCTTTGGCAACCGCGGGGATGCTGGTTCTTTTCGACGGGTTTGCGCTGTCTGATTGGCGCAGCTGGCTTTTTGCCGGCAGCGGGCTGGTCGCCTTCTCCGCACTGAGTGTTCCCCTGGTCAATCTCCTGGTCACCCTGGTCTCCCCACCGCGCACCCTGCCGCGGCTCGATTTTTCGACGGGGATTCCCGATGACTGCCGCACCATGGTCGTAGTCCCCACCCTCTGGAGCAAAAAAAACGAAATCGACGAGCTTCTTGAAGCTCTGGAAATCCGTTATCTCGGAAATCGCGATCCCAATCTTTTCTTTGCCCTTTTGACTGATTTTCCTGATGCGCCAGAGCAGTCGTTACCCAATGACGCCGGCTTGCTCGCTTACGCGCGCGCAGCGGTGCTGGCGCTCAATGAAACCTATCGCGAGGATCGGCCGGGAATTTTTTATCTGTTCCATCGTCCCCGGCTATGGAATCCCTACGAACGGGTGTGGATGGGATATGAACGCAAGCGAGGCAAGCTGGAGCAGTTCAATGCCTTGCTGCGTGGCGAGGCGCAATCCGCCTTTTCGGAACAGGTCGGCAATCTTGCCATCCTCGGTTCGATTCGCTACGTCATTACCCTGGACACCGACACGCAGTTGCCCCGTGACGCGGCACGGACCCTGATTGGCAACCTGGCACACCCGCTCAACCGGCCGTGTTACGATGCGGCAAAGGGACGGATCACTGAAGGCTACGCCATTCTGCAGCCCCGCGCTTCGATCAGCCTGAGCAGTGCCGGACGATCGAGGTTTGCCAAACTGTTTGCCGGCGAGGCCGGCATCGATCCCTACACCCGCGCAGTGTCGGATGTTTACCAAGATCTCTTCGGCGAGGGGTCGTTCATCGGCAAGGGGATCTATGATGTAGACGCCTTTCGTCTGGCTGTCGATGGCCGGTTTCCGGAAAATCTCATTCTCAGCCACGACCTGCTGGAAGGCGGCTATGCGCGTTCGGCGCTGGTGACCGATGTTGACCTGATCGAAGAACAGCCCTCAAGCTACGCCGGCGAAGCCAGCCGCCGTCACCGTTGGATACGTGGCGACTGGCAACTTGCCGGCTGGCTGCTGCCGCGCGTGCCCGCTTCCCCCTGCAGGCTCAATAAAACAGAGAAACCAGGGGAGCCACAGGCACAATGCCGGGCCAACCCCTTAAGCGCCTTGTCGAGGTGGAAGCTTTTCGACAACTTGCGGCGCAGCTTGGTCTCGCCGGCGCTGCTGGCCCTGTTGGCCGGCGGCTGGCTGCTGGACCCGGGAGCGGCAGGATTCTGGACCCTGTTGGTTGTGGCGGTCATCATTTTGCCCCCCCTGATCGGAACCGCGATCGAGCTGATCCGTAAGCCTGAAGAACGCGCCGTCCTGGCGCATCTGGCTGTTACCGGAAAATCTGCCGGACGGCCCATTCTGCTCGCCTTACTGACCCTGGTCTTGCTCCCCTACGACACCCTGATTTGTCTGGATGCCATCCTGCGCTCAGGAGTTCGCAGGATGTTCACCCGGCGTGGTTTGCTGCTCTGGCAACTGGCCACCTATGCCCGGCGCAACGCTCGGCGGACGCTGGTCGACTTTTACTGCGAGATGTGGATAGCGCCGCTGCTGGCGATTCTGCTGGCCTTGGTATTATGGCAGTTCCGTCCGCTGGAATGGTTCTTCTGGGCCCCCCTGTTGCTGCTCTGGCTGGTCGCGCCGCTGGTCGGCTGGTGGATCAGCCTGCCGGTAGTCGATCCCGCACCCGATTTGAGCGGGCGCCAACGGGACTTCCTGCGCGCGGCGAGCCGGCGAACCTGGCACTTCTTCGCGCACTTTGTCGGTCCGGCCGATAACTGGCTGCCTCCCGACAATTTCCAGGAATATCCAGCAGCGGCCCTCGCCACGCGGACCTCGCCAACCAACATCGGCATGGCGCTGCTGGCGAATCTGACCGCCTGCGATTTTGGCTATATTGGTGTCGGTGAATGTCTACGGCTGACCGAAAACACCCTGGCGTCCATGGAAAAACTGGAACGCTACCACGGCAATTTCTACAACTGGTACGATACCCGCACCCTCCAACCGCTGCTCCCGCAATATATCTCTTCGGTCGACAGCGGCAACCTGCTCGGCAGTCTGCTCACGCTGCAGGCGGGGCTGGCCGAGTTGCCGGACCGTCCGGTGCTGCCCGACAACGCCTTTCAGGGGCTTCAGGATACCCTGCAGGTGCTGACCGAGCATCTGCCCGCGTCTTCTGCCCCGGATCTTGCGGTTAAAATCAGCTCGCTGCAGAGCAGGTTGCGAACCGGCACCTCCGAGGGGAGGGGGCAGACCCCGGCGGCCGCCGATCAGTTGCTGGATGAGATTTGCCGCCGTGGCGAGGCACTGCTGGTCTGGCTGCCCGCAGAGAGCAGTATCGCTGGTGAACTGTATTCCTGGGTGCAGGCCTTCGTCCGACAGGCACGTACTCTGCGCGATGAGCTTCGCGATCTGGTCGCCGAGCCGCAGCATTTCAGTACGATTCCGACGCTGGCGGAACTGGCCGGCGCTGGAGCCGGCGAAACACCCAACTCGGCACTGGCGTTACAGCGGATCGACACCATCGACAGCTTAATTGCTCGTTGCGGCCGACTGGCGGAGATGGATTTTGCATTTCTCTACGAGAGTTCGCGGGGCCTACTTTGTATCGGTTACGATGTCGGCGAACGCCGTCGTGACCCGGCCTGCTACGACCTTTTGGCATCGGAAGCACGCCTGGCCAGCTTTCTGCTGATCGCCAAGGGGCAGGTACCGCAGACGCACTGGTTCTCCCTCGGCCGCCTGCTGACCAGCCGTGGCGGTGCCATCAGTCTGATTTCCTGGAGCGGCTCGATGTTTGAGTACCTGATGCCGCAGCTGATCATGCCGAGTTACCCCAACACCTTGTTGGAGCAGACCTGCAAGGCTGCGGTGGCCCGCCAGATTGAATACGGCCGGCAACGCGCCGTTCCCTGGGGCATTTCCGAGTCCTGCTATAACGCGACCGACTTGCATCAGGTCTATCAATACCGGGCGTTCGGCGTTCCCGGGCTGGGATTCAAACGCGGCCTGGGCGACGATCTGGTGATCGCTCCCTACGCCAGTGCGCTGGCGCTGACGGTGTTGCCGAAAGACGCCTGCCGCAATCTGCAGACCCTGGCTGAGGGTGGCTTTCTCGGCGATTATGGATTCTACGAAGCGATTGATTACACCCCGTCACGCGTGCCGCGGGGAAAAAAACACGTTACCGTGCGGAGCTTCATGGCGCATCATCAAGGCATGAGCCTGCTTGCCTTCGCCCATGTCCTGCTTAATCAGCCGATGCAGCGCCGTTTCATGTCCGATCCTCTGGTGCGGGCGACGGAGTTGTTGCTGCAGGAACGGGTGCCGAAGAAGGGCGCGACATTGCAACCGCACGCGGCCGAAGTGAACGCTGCCGCGCAACCACCCGCCGAAGAAGCTGGTGGAATCATGCGGGTCTTCAGCAATCCGAATACGCCGCTCCCCGAAGTTCATCTGTTGTCCAACGGCCGCTACCACGTCATGGTGTCGAATTCGGGCGGCGGCTACAGCCGCTGGCGCGACTTGGCCGTCACCCGCTGGCGAGAGGACGTCACCTGTGACTGCTGGGGCTCCTTCATCTATCTGCGTGACCGCGACAGCGGGCACTTCTGGTCAGCCGCCTATCAACCGACATTGCGCAAGGCCGATAACTATGAGGCCATTTTCGTCCAGGGACGCGCGGAATACCGGCGCCGCGATCAGGGGATTGAAGCACACACCGAGATCAGCGTTTCACCTGAAGACGATGTTGAGATCCGCCGGGTCACCCTCACCAACCAGTCATCCCGCACCCGGCATATCGAGGTGACCAGTTACGCGGAGGTCGTGCTGGCCCCGCTCAATGCCGACCTGGCCCACCGCACGTTCAGCAACCTCTTTGTCCAGACCGAAATCCTGCCCGATCAACAGGCGGTCCTCACGACCCGGCGGCGGCGTACCCCGGATGAACAGCCCCCGTGGATGTTCCATCTGTTGGCGGCCCCGGGCGCAATCAGCGACGCACCTTCCTACGAGACGGATCGCAGCAAATTTATCGGCCGGGGGCGCTCTGCGGCCAATCCCCAGGTCATGGACAGCTGGAACAGCCATGCGCCATTGTCGAACACGGCTGGGCCGGTTCTCGATCCCATCGTGGCGATCCGCCGCACCCTCAGCCTGGCACCCGACCAGTCGGCCACAGTGCAGATCATCACCGGCGTCGCGCCCACGCGCGCGGCCGCTTTGGCGTTGCTGGAGGAATACTGCGACCGGCACTTCGTCGAGCGGGCCTTTGAAATGGCCTGGTTCCAAAGTCAGGAGGTGCTGCGCCATCTGGGTATCACCGAAACCGATGCCCAGGTCTATGGCCGACTTGCCGCTTCGGTTGTCTACAGCAACGCCTGGCGCCGTGCAGCCCCCAGTGTGATTGCCCGCAATCAGCTTCGCCAAGCGGGGTTATGGCGTTTTGCTATCTCGGGCGATCTCCCCATCGTGTTACTGCGCATCGGCGACCTGAACCGTATCGATCTGGTCAAACAGGTCCTGCAAGCCCATGCCTATTGGCGAATGAAAGGGTTGTCCGCGGATCTGGTGATCGTCAACGAGGATTTTTCCGGCTACCGGGCGACCCTGCAAGACCAGATCATGGGGCTGATCAACGCAGGGCCAGAAACCCAGGTTATTGATAAGCCGGGCGGGGTCTTCGTGCGGCGTGCCGAAGAACTTTCCGAAGATGAACGAGTCTTGCTCCAAACCGTCGCCCGCATCGTTTACAGCGACACCACAGACATTCTGATCGAACAGGTGGAACGCCGCGTCTCTGATGAACGCGTATCGGACCGGTTGAAACCGGCACGGCAGGCGACAACGGAACAGATCCATCCCCTGCCGGACCGGGAGCGCATTTTTTGTAACGGTCTGGGTGGTTTTACGCCGGACGGGCACGAATATGTCGTCACCCTGGAACCAGGGCAGACCACGCCGGCGCCGTGGGTTAATGTGATCGCCAGCCCCCACATCGGCACGGTCGTCAGCGAGAGCGGCAGCGCCTATACCTGGGTGGAAAATGCTCACGAATTCCGCCTGAGCAGTTGGCACAACGACCCCTTGAGCGACAGCAGCGGCGAGGCGTTTTACCTTCGCGACGAGGAAACGGGTGAGTTCTGGTCGCCGACGCCGTTGCCCGCCCGCGGGCAATCCGGGTATGTGTGCCGGCATGGTTTTGGCTACAGCGTCTTTGAACATGACCAGTCCGGCATCTCCTCGGAAATGTACACCTACGTTGCCATGGATGCGCCTGTGAAGTTTGCGGTGGTCAAACTGCGTAACCAATCGCAACGACCGCGGCGCTTGTCCCTGACCGGGTATTGGGAACTGGTCCTCGGTGAGTGGCGGCACACGAATCTGATGCACATCGTGACCGAGGTGGATCTGGACAGCGGCGCGCTGTTGGCCCGCAATAATTATGGCCGCGAGTGCAACAACCGGGTGGTCTTTGCACAGGTCAGCGAGGGGGCACGCAGAGTGACCGGAAATCGTTCCGAGTTTATCGGCCGCAACGGTTCGCTGGCTCACCCCGCGGCGATGGGCCGCAAGCGGCTATCCAATCGGACCGGTGCGGGGTTCGATCCCTGTGCCGCAATCCAAACCTGGATCGACCTGGCCGAAGGGGAAGAGCGCGAGATCGTATTCGTTTTCGGGGCGGCAGGCGATACCGGCGAAGCGCAGCTGTTTATTCACCGCTTCTGCGCCCCGGCTCGTGCCCGGCAAGCCCTGGAAGGGGTGTGGGAGTACTGGAACCGTACCTTGGGCACAGTGTATGTGGAAACCCCGGATCCGGCTCTGGATCTCCTCACCAACGGCTGGCTGCTCTACCAGACGTTGTCGTGTCGGCTGTGGGGGCGCAGCGGCTATTATCAGTCCGGCGGTGCGTACGGTTTTCGTGATCAATTGCAGGACACCATGGCGCTGCTTCATGCGACCCCGTGGCTGGCCCGCGAACAGATACTGCGCTGCGCCTCGAGGCAATTCCTGCAAGGTGACGTACAGCACTGGTGGCACCCACCGAACGGGCAAGGGGTGCGCACCCGGTTCTCCGACGATTATCTGTGGCTCCCGTATGCCACTTGCCGGTATGTTTTGACAACCGGCGATACCGGTATTCTGGACGAATCGATTCATTTTCTGGAAGGGCGCGAGTTGAATCCGGAAGAGGAGGCCTACTACGACAAACCACAGCGGACTCCCGAAGCGGCAAGCCTCTATGACCATTGCATGCGTGCCATCAAGTATGGTTTACGCTTTGGCGAACATCACTTGCCGCTGATGGGATGCGGCGACTGGAATGACGGCATGAACCTGGTCGGCCGTGAGGGCCGGGGCGAGAGCGTTTGGCTGGCGTGGTTCCTCTACGAAAACCTGCAACTGTTCGCCGATCTGGCACGCGCCCGAGGCGATGAGGCCTTTGCCGAGGTCTGCACGGAACAGGCGTTGCTGCTGCGCACCAACATCGAAGCCCATGCCTGGGACGGGGAATGGTACCGGCGGGCCTATTTCGATGACGGCAGCCCTCTGGGATCGGCCGCCAATGATGAGTGCCGGATCGACTCGATCAGTCAGAGCTGGGCGGTCATCTCCAGGGGCGGCGATCCAGGGCGCGCCCGCCAGGCAATGGCGGCGGTGGATCAGCGCCTGGTTCGCCGCGATGCGCAGCTGATTCAACTGCTCGACCCGCCCTTCGATCAATCAGACCTTGAGCCAGGCTATATCAAGGGATATGTGCCTGGTGTTCGCGAAAATGGCGGCCAATATACCCACGCTGCGATCTGGGCCGCAATGGCCTTTGCCATGCTCGGTGACAGGGAGCGGGCCTGGGAATTATTTGCCATGCTCAACCCGGTTCATCACGGCAGTCAGCCGCAAACGATTGAACGCTACCAGGTTGAACCGTACGTCATGTGCGCGGATATTTACACAGTGCCCCCCCACACCGGCCGAGGCGGTTGGACCTGGTACACCGGGGCGGCAGGCTGGATGTACCGCCTGAGTGTGGAAAGCCTGCTCGGCCTGAACCTGGAGGTGGACCAACTGCATCTGACCCCCTGTATTCCAGATCATTGGTCCTCGTACATAATCCACTATCGTTATCGGGAGACCTTCTACCACATTACCGTCAAGTGCAGCAGCGGAAAGTCACAGAAAATGATCCGGGTCACGCTCGACGGTGTCATGATCAACGAAGGGAGCACCGGCATGATTCCCCTTGTGGATGACCAGCGGGAGCATAACGTTGAGGTTGACTTGAGCTGAAATTTTAACGGCCCAAGGCCAATGCCACCAATCCATCAAATACAACGTTTCCGTTAAATATGACGGCCTTCCCTCTGTTCAGCCGGCTATCAGCTCCGCCTTTACAGGAAATTCCCCACTGGATTCAGTCCCTTGCCGAAGAGTTCAGTTCGCTCATCCTTGGCATGTTCATTGCGAATTATACATTTACCGGGAGGTCCATTGCTCCCCACGGACGTATCATTTTTTAGAAAGGATCAGTGATGGGACAATCTATTGAGACGGCAACAGCGACCAGTTATGACAGGATATTCCGCTTGATCCAACAGAGGATCGCCGACCGCCTGACGCTCCCCATCGAAATTCGTTTATGGGGGAACCATGTCTATCGTTTGGGGACAGGCGATCCGGCCGTCAAGATTCTGGTTGAAGACCGTCGGGGGCTGGCGGCATTGCTGCGTTTGGATGAACTGAAAATTTGCGAAGCTTACCTGTCCGGCAGTCTGGATGTCAAAGGCGACATGCTGGGGTTTGCCAGCTTGCGCGGCCTGTTGAAAGATCGTCATGCTTTGCACGCGCTGTGGCAACGGATCAAGCCGTTATTTGTCGGTCGGGTGCAGACCGACCGAAAGGCGATTGCCGGCCATTACGACTTCAGCAACGAATTTTATCTCAGCTTCATGGATCCGACCCGCTGCTATTCACAAGCGATCTTCGCTGACGACACTGAACCCTTGGAAGCTGCCCAACAGCGTAAACTTGATTTTGCCATCGACGCCTGTCACCTCAAAGCGGGCGATCGGGTGCTGGATGTCGGTGGCGGCTGGGGGAGCTTCACCGAGCGCGCCGGACAGCGGGGAATCCAGGTCACCTCCTTGACGATTTCAAAACAGTCCGAACTCTTTCTGACCGATCTGATCTCGCGGCAGCAACTGCCCTGCCAGGTGCTGAACGAGGATTTCTGGGAACATACAACCGCTGATCCTTACGATGCCATCGTTATTCTCGGGGTGATGGAGCATCTACCCGACTATCCGGCCGTGTTGAAGCATCTGCAGCGGCTGCTGAAACCCGGTGGCCGAGTCTATCTCGATGCCAGCGCTTTTCGTGAAAAATATTCCAAACCCAGCTACGTGTCACGCTACATTTTCCCGGGCGATCATGCCTATTTCTGCCTGCACGCTTTTCTGGGCGGAGTAGCCAAAAGTCCGCTGGAGGTGCTGGCAGTACACAACGACCGGCATAACTACTACCTTACTTGCAAGGCCTGGGCGGAGAATCTGGAAGCTGCCCGGGAGGACGTTGTCAGCCGCTGGGGGGAGAAGCTTTATCGGCGTTTCCGTCTCTATCTCTGGGGCTCGGCCCAGGCATTTCTCAGCCGTTCGATGGATGCCTACCGGGTCGTCCTGGAATATCCGGATGATGGCGCAACACTGACTCATCAGCGGAGGTAAAGGATGAACATATTCAACCGTATTCTCATCGTCAGCAGGATGACTCCAGACTGCCGGACGGCTGTTCACTGTGGTCTTTCCCTCGCTCGGAAGTACCATGCGAAACTTCAGGTGCTCCATCTTGTTTCTAACCCTTTTGATATGAAGGTGATCAATGTGCCGGAGTTGTTTACAGAGGGGGACGTCAAAAACTACCTGAACCTTCAGCAGGAGGCTAAAGAGGAGTTAGACAAGGTGCTCCAAAAAGAAATACGGGATGGGTTCCCGATCAAGGTGATGATCAGTAGTCAAGATCCGGTCGAGGAAATTGTCAAAGTGGTCAAGGTTGAGAAAATCGACCTGATCGTCATGCTGGCCCATGAAGAGGGGCGGATTGAACATACCCTGTTCGGCGGCGAGAAGGATGCAATAACCCGTAGAATGCCCTGCTCAATCCTCTTGGTGAAAAAAGAGCCGGGCCCGGTGAACTGGTAATTGTTTTTTTAATCTCCACGCCGCCGCAATCCCTCTTTTCTTGTGGCCGCGGTAAGGCGTCGGCCTTGAAAAGGTTCCTGCCCCAAAAAGGTTCCTGCCCTTTAGAGGAGGCAGCGATGGCATTAAAAAATCTAGGAATCTGGCAAGGCACATGGGCAGTCGTCACGCAACATTATCATGGCAAACTGATAATTGCTGGCAACTTAAATAGCTCCTAAACGGCAATCTTGTCCTCAAGAAGGAACAGCATGAAGACCCTGAGTACAATTTCTGCCTGTCCATTCCGCTGAAGACAGTTGATTCCGACAAAATCGTGTTTAGCGGCAGAGATAAGCGTGCCGGGGGAGAAAAAAGCTATGTCATTGAAGTTCTGCTGGTTCGCTACAGCCAGCCAACAGGAGCGGGAAACCGTGCGGTCGGCTACTTTCAGCTGGCCGCCGAGCCTGATCGGCCTGAAGGGCAGAAACAGCCGATTGAAGTGACCAAAGAATAGATGTGGTCTGGATAGGATGTTTTTAGGCACATCAACCCATGGAAATAGGAGCCTTGCCCATGAAAGTACTCGTGTATTGCCATGAGCCTCAGTTCGGTGTCCGTAATCACCAATTCGCTGAGACTGAAACGGATGGAGCTATAAATAGTCGCCCCCGAAAAAGCATAACCAATTGGAGTCCCTTTCTGTTGCGCTCGGGGAAAAGACACTCCTTAAACCGTCATATATGACAAATTCCTATGAACATCATACCTCCTCTCGGATTTCCTCCTTCTGTTTTTTCCTGTAATTTCAGACTTTTGGCCGATCAGGGAAGACAGTACTCTCCGGCACGGTTGTTGCGAATATAAGGCTTTAGGTCCTATCCAGTCATCCTGGTAAATCTCGAAATCTGGGATTGAGTGACGATCTGCGCTAACTTCAACGCCCGCCGCTTCCAGGCGTGAAGCGGTCAACACAAAGGTGGAACGCAGCACGATGAAAGGTGCCAGTTTAGGTTGCCTTCAACCAAAAAGAACACCAACTGGCACAGACCTAAGTGATAACAGTTTCAACTCTACCCAATTTAAAGAAAGGAAAAAATCATGAATAGCTTACAAAGCGCTTTACGTCATCTTCTTCTCCTGGCTGTCGTCACCTTTTCACTGAGTGCGACCAGCAGCCAGGCAAATGCTGCAACCGTAGAAGACTTAAATATGGATGCTGCTCAGGCACTGCAAACCTTGTACAAGCACAATCCTGTTGCCGAAACAATTTCCAAAAATGCAAAGGAAATCCTGGTGTTCCCTAACGTCATCAAAGCAGGGCTCATCTTCGGCGGAAGTTATGGTGAAGGTGTCTTGATGAAAGGTGCAGAAGTCGAGGGCTACTACAATACCGTTTCTGGGTCCTGGGGTTGGCAGGCCGGCGCCCAGTCGTACTCCTACGTCATATTTTTGATGACCGACAAGGCCAAGAGCTATCTGGAAAAATCGGACGGCTGGTCAATTGGTGTCGGACCGACTGTGGTTGTGGTCGATGAGGGCATTGCCAAGGATTTGTCATCAACAACATTGCGAGATGACGCCTACGCCTTCATTTTTGACCAGCAGGGATTGATGGCAGGCCTCAGTATCGAAGGGACCAAAATTACCCGGATCGATAAGCCTTGAACCGTGAAGACATGAGCGCATCGCGGCTTGTGCTGCACTCACGATATTACCAACGATCCGCATGACACATAACCGTTATCGGAGGAAGACAGATGAACAGAACAAGGCTTGTCGTTATCGGCGGAGATGCTGCGGGAATGAGTGCGGCCTCACAGGCAAAGCGCTATTGTCCGGAACTGGAGATTGTCGTTTTCGAGCGGAGTCCACACACCTCTTTTTCCGCGTGCGGGATCCCCTACTACGTCGGCCGGGTTGTCGACAAGAAAGAATCTCTCATTATCCGCACACCGGAAAAGTTCCGGGAGCGGGATGGAATTGACGTCAGAATTCTCCATGAAGTCGAAGGGAGCGATCCGACTGCACGGAGAGTCCAGGTCCGCGATCTGCAGAGCGACAGGGTCTGGTGGGAATCGTATGATCAACTGCTGATTGCGACAGGCGCCCAGCCGCTCTGTCCGGATCTGCCCGGCTCAGACGCCCTGGAGATTTGCGGAGTCAACACCCTTCAGAGTGGTCTGGAGATACGACAACGACTGGACGGCGGAGGGATAAAAAGAGCGGTGGTCGTTGGCGGTGGCTATATCGGCCTGGAGATGGCGGAAGCTCTGGTAAAAAACGGTCTTGAGGTATCACTGATTGACCGGTCGCCTCAAGTCATGGGAACCCTTGATGATGACATGGGAGCACTGGTCTCCAATGCTCTTCGCGACTTTGGGGTCAGCCTGTATCTGGAGGAGTCGTTGACCTCCTTTGGCACAAAAGACGGGCGAGTGACAGGGGTTGTGACCGATCAACGGACGTTACCGGCTGACATCGTGATCCTCGGTCTCGGAGTGAAACCCAACACCGCGCTTGCCGCAGCAGCCGGTATCCCTCTAGGAGAAAAGGGTTCGATCCGGGTGAACGAGCGGATGGAAACCGGAATTGCCGGTATCTGGGCAGCGGGTGATTGCGCCGAATCGTTCCATCTGGTAAGCCGTCGACCCTTCTATATTGCCCTCGGCACGGTCGCCAACCGTCAGGGTCGGGTGGCCGGCATCAATCTGGGCGGAGGTTACGCCACTTTTCCCGGAGTCGTCGGGACGGCTGTGACAAAAATCTGTCAGGTCGAAGTTGCCCGCACCGGCCTCCAGGAGAAGGACGTCGCAGCTTTTGGCCTTGAACATGTGAGCGCTGTGATCAAGAGCCGCACCAAAGCAGGCTACTATCCGGGTGCCGGAGAGATTTCCGTCAAACTGCTTGCTGAAAAAGGGAGTGGTCGTCTGCTCGGTGGCCAGATCGTCGGCATGGAAGGCTCGGCCAAGCGGATCGATACGCTGGCGACCGCCCTGCATGCCGGCTTTACCGTGGAAGAGATGATCAATCTTGATCTGGGTTATGCTCCCCCGTTTTCACCGGTCTGGGATCCGGTGGTGACAGCTGCCAGGGTTCTGGCCAAGAAACTCTAGCTGGCTGGGATCAAGGTTTGACGGACGATAGGGGGAAATCAACAGTTTGTGGCGGACGGGTTATCTGACCAGGCTGAAGAAGTGAGCAGCACGACTTGGATGTTGCCGAACTCTTTTCAGCAAATTCTTGTTCTCTGGAGTGGTTGCTCATGAAATCCAGAAACGCAGAAAATAACTTTCCTGTCGTTTGCGTTGGTGGCTCAGCTAGTGGTCTCGACGCCGATATCCGGTTACTAGGGTATCTTTCGATCAATATGGGTGTCGCTATCGTCAATCGCCTGCGAACCGTAGCTACCCTGCAGCACGAGATTCTCCCGCACCACACAACGATGCCGGTGGAATTGATCACGGAGAGATTGAACATCAAACCCGACCAGGTATTCATCATTCCAGAGAAGCGCGGTTTGCCCGTTTTTGAGGGGAAATTTCGCCTCAAACCGATATTGAAGCCGAGAGGATGGCCCGACGTGATTACGGTTTTTCTACGCTCCCTGACGGAGCACCGGGACGGCCGACTGATCGCTGTTGTTGTCTCGGGCCTTGATGGCGATGGAGCGCGGTTTTGGCCTGAACCGGCATGAAAAGAGGCGTGCAGGAATAGCATCTTGGCTGAGCAGAAAAATAAAGCCAAATAACGAACGTTTGTGCAGAAAGGATGAAGGACTATGCAGGGACAAATGAACCGGAGTCTGCTTGCAGCCGTGCGGGTCCGTATCTTGAAACTGTCGCGGACTCCGGCAAACTACTGGGGTGAATTCGTTCTCGATTTTCCGCTTGGTATTTTTCTGGTTGGCGCTGGATTGCAGTCCTTTGACGATCATCCGGTTTTAGCATTACTCACTTTCCTGACGGGCCTGTTTGTTTTCAGCTTTTTTGAGTATTTCTTTCACCGCTGGATGTTTCATGGATCGATTCAGGTCATGGTGGAGGGGCACCGCGCCCATCACGAAAATCCGTTGGGTTACGACAGTATTCCCTTCTTTCTGCCGGCGCTGATACTATTGGGACTGGTCGGGATATGTGTTTTGCTAATGCCGGTCGGTTATGCGTTTTTGTTGACCGGCGCCATTGCCTTTGGCTATGTCACCTACGGGCTGAGCCACTTCATCATCCATCACCACCATTTTCGCCGCGGACTGACTCGACGTTGGGCTGCCAAACATCACATCCATCATTTTCACCCCGATAGCAATTTCGGTGTCACCACACCGCTGTGGGACATATTACTCCGCACCCGATACCGGCAACATAAGGTCAAATGAATCCCTTAAGGGTTCCCCGTGAAGATCCTTTATTCCTCCAGACTTCACACCGAACTGCCATATCTGACGGTTGCGTTAAATACGACGGTTTCCGGTGACGGTTTTTTCTTCAGCTTTTAGGGACTTCTTTAGATTTTCCATGTCCTGACAGGTCCTTGCGTGCACATCTTCGCAGGCTCATCTCCGGCACGCTCTTTGCGATCTTAGTCAATGAGCTTTTGCAGACGATCAGTTTTATGGCCGTGCTTTTATGGCTTTAAAATCATGAAATCAAGTATCAGGGATAAGATGGAGGGGACACTCCATATTTTCAGAGGCAAGGCCAAGGAAATGACCGGAATTCTTTTCGATAGTCGCAGGTTAAGGTCCATAGGCAGAGCGGAAAAGAGCGCTGGAAAAGTCCAGGCTCAATTCGGTCAGCGCAAGAAGGTGCTGAAGAGAGGAAATAATTGATGAACAGGGATCTCTCTGAATTGAACACCCAAAGACCGGGGGAATGACCGAAATCTACGGTCACGTACCTGCGGGGCACGAGGTCTCTGCGGAAAAGACATGGCAGCTTGCACGAAAAGGAAGATACGTTATGAACGTAAATCTGCCAAAGAAAGTTATCTATGCCATACCGGTCGCCATCATTGTGTTGGTCATGAGATTTATCCGGGTGCGCGGTGCTTGAGCTGCAGAACGCGGCAGATATTATTCCCGTTCTTTAAAGGACTGCGTAACCTGCCATTGCTATCTGGATATCGAGGCGGAAGAGGTCGTTATCTTCGAGCAGGAGTGGAAAATCAATGAAGCTCTTGCACTTAGGTCGGGCCATTTCAAGGTTTTGCTCGGAGTGATGAAATTGCTCTCGATTGAGCCGGAAATCAGGGTCAACACCGTTGTTGCTGCGGGTAACTTGGAGGTGATAGCAACGCAGGGTCTGGAAATCCCAATGCCACGTAACGGGAAAGAAGCCAATCCCCATCAGCACAGAAAGAGGAGGAGATCGATATGTTCAGAATTAATCGCTTTAAGGCCATTCTGGCCGGTCTGGTTCTGGTCGCGGCCTTCACGGGGTGTGCGTCGACCAGTAAGCAAGAAAGTACTGGCCAGTATATCGACAACTCAGTCGTCACCACCAAGGTGAAAACAGCCATCTTTAACGAACCAACCCTGAAAAGCCTGCAGATCAATGTCGAATCCTTCAAAGGGGAAGTTCAGTTGAGTGGCTTTGTCGATTCGGTGCAGAGTGTCACAAAAGCGGGAGAGATTGCCCGCAGTGTCGAGGGGGTCGTCGCGGTGCAAAACGACCTCGTTGTCAAATGATGCCGGTAGCCAGCCAAAAGCTTTTCTCTTTACTTAAAGAGAATCCGCTAAAGCTCCTTCACGAACTTCAGATGCACCAGCTTGAACTGGAAATTCAGAACGTCGAACTGATCAAAACCAGGAGCGAGTTGGAAGCAGCCAACGTTGCACTCGAGGCATTCAACTCTACGGTTTCTCACGAGCTACGTCAGCCACTGACGCTTATCAGTTGCTACGCCCAGATTCTTGAGGATCTGTGTAACGACCAACTCGACAGACGTTTCAGGGAATATCTTCAGGAAATTCAGAAAAGCACCATGCAAATGGGTCGACGTATCAATTGTCTTCTAAGTTTTTCAAGCGCTGACCACAAGAAAATGCGCCGGGAAAAAGTTGATCTGAGTGCTTTGGCGAAAACTGTGGCAAAGGAATTGAAACTGACCACACCGGGGCGCCATGTCAGGTTTCAGAGTATCGAGGGGATTAGCGTCAATGCCGACCCAGAATTGTGCAGCCTGGTTCTGGAAAACCTTATCGGGAATGCCTGGAAATTTACCGGCGATCAAGAAAAGTCCGTCATCGACTTTGGTGCAACCCAAATTGATGGCATATTGGTTTGTTTTGTCAAAGACAACGGCCCAGGATTTACGGAAACCGATGCGGAGAAGTTGTTCAAACCCTTCCAGCGTCTTGCTGGGGAGAAAGGTGAAGGTTATGGAATCGGCTTGGCCACAGTGCAGCGAATCGTCCAGCGTCATGGCGGAAGAGTCTGGGCCGAAAGCGCCTTGGGCAAGGGAGCAACGTTCTTTTTTACCCTGGAGTGAACGAATCGGAGAATGCCATGAAAGACAAGAGGAGTAAATTCGTCGAAAAACTCTCGGCACAGATGGTCGAATGGGATGTCCAGATCGACCACCTCAGGGATAAAGCGGAAAACGCCACTAATGAGGCGAAGGCTAAATACGCAAAAATCATTTCCGCCTTGCAACTGAAGCGTGATCAGGCGGCGGAAAAACTGCAGGGGATCGCGATGACCACAGATGACGAGTGGGAAGACATGAAAGAGGGAGCTGAACAGATCTGGGGAGAAATCAAAGATCTTTTGAAAAGTACTACGAAGGGAGCTTGATCGTTAAGTTGCGGGAGAAAATATGCAACGAATTGCCGTATTGACGAGTGGAGGAGACGCCCCCGGCATGAACGCCGCTATCCGGGCTGTTGTGCGAACCGGGCTTGAGAATGGCTGGAAAGTGTTCGGGGTTCGGCACGGTTTCAGCGGGCTGCTTTCGGGGGAATTTGTTCCCCTAAAAGCGAGAGATGTAGGCGGCATTATCCAACTCGGCGGGACCATGCTCGGGAGTGCCCGGTGTCTTGAATTCAAAACCGAAAAGGGACAATTGCAAGCATTGTCCAATCTCCACCAGAAAAAGATTGAAGGCCTGATTGTGATTGGCGGCAATGGTTCCCAGACTGGAGCTAACGCACTATCGCTACGAGGTTTCCCCGTCGTCGGCATCGCTTCGACTATCGATAACGACCTCGTTGGCTCCGACATGACCCTCGGGGTGAATACTGCCCTGAATGTAGCTCTGGAAGCGATTGACCGACTCAAGGTCACTGCGTCCTCGCATCATCGTGCCTTCCTTGTTGAGGTCATGGGACGCAACTGTGGTTATCTGGCTCTTATGGCCGCAATTTCCGGTGGTGCCGAAACGGTGGTCATTCCCGAGGTAGAAATCGATCCGGAGACCGTGGCAGACGATCTTCGAACGGCATATGAAAATGGCAAGTCAAGCGCCATTGTGATTGTTGCCGAGGGTGCCAGCTACAATGCCGAGGAAATAGCTGACTTCTTCCATGTTCACCGGGAGCGGTTGGGTTTTGATTTACGTGTCACCAAACTGGGCCATGTCCAGCGTGGTGGTGCCCCGATCTCGTTTGACCGCCTGTTGGGGACTCTCCTTGGCGCGGCGGCGTGTCAGCAGTTACTCAGGAGTGAACATGGGGTGCTGGTGGGGATTCTCAAGGGTCAGATCGCTACGACTCCGCTTACGGACGTCATAGCCAGCGAGAAGCAGCTGGATTTAAGTCTGTTGGATCTTGCGAAGGTATTGGCAAAATAGTGCCACAAGATGAAGTTACAGCTGCGAGTCTGTCGGTCTTTACAAGAATCTAAGGCGAATTTCCGATCAGTTCCTATCCCGGGGGCTTTTCGAGGAAAGCTGCATAAGTGGCTAATCGGTTTCCGATTTGAAAACTAACCAGGGGAGGAGAATCCATCATCATGAAAGTCGATGTCGCTCAACCCAAGGGCCAGGAAACGAAACCGGGATCGAAATCAGTCGGGACCGAAGATTTGAAATCCATTCCCATGGCGGAGTTGCTGACCGCATTAATGGCGTCGCCAGGCGGCCTCAGTCAAGCGGAAGCTGAAAAACGGCTGACCCGGTACGGGCCGAACGAGCTTGAAGAAAAGAAGGCCAATCCACTCCTGAAATTTCTTACCTACTTTTGGGGGCCCATTCCGTGGATGATCGAAGTGGCGGTGATCCTTTCGGCGGTCGCAAAGCATTGGCCGGATTTTGCCATCATCCTGCTGCTGCTGGTTGCCAATGCCGTGGTCGGTTTCTGGGAAGAACACCAGGCCGGTAATGCCATCGCTGCGCTGAAGGCCAAGCTGGCGATCAAGGCCCGGGTGAAACGCGAGGGCCAGTGGGTCACCATGGAGGCGCGCGAGCTGGTGCCGGGCGACGTCATCCGTCTGCGGTTGGGCGATATCGTGCCGGCCGATGCGCGGCTGCTGGAAGGAGGCCCGGTCGAAGTGGATCAGTCGGCGCTGACGGGAGAGTCGCTCCCCTCCACGCGCAAACCCGGCGAGGCGGTGTTCTCGGGGACGATAATTCGCCAGGGCGAAATCGGCGCGCTGATCTATGCCACGGGTGCGAACACCTTTTTCGGTAAAACGGCGCAACTGGTTCAGCAGGCAAACACCATCAGCCATTTCCAGCGTGCGGTGCTGAAAATCGGCAATTACCTGATTATCCTCGCAGCGACCCTGGTGGCGGTGATTATTACCGTCGCCCTGTTCCGGGGCGACCCGATTCTGACCACCCTGCAGTTCGCTCTGGTGCTGACCGTGGCCGCGATTCCTGTGGCGATGCCCACGGTGCTGTCGGTGACCATGGCAGTTGGCGCGCGCCTGCTGGCCAGGAAAGAGGCAATTGTCACCCGGCTGGCGGCCATCGAGGAATTGGCGGGCGTCGATGTGCTCTGCTCAGACAAAACCGGCACCCTCACCCAGAACCGGTTGACACTGGGCGAGCCGTTTTGCGTAAATGACATCCCTGCCGATGAGGTGATTCTTAACGCCGCGCTGGCCTCGCGCATTGACAATAAGGACAGCATTGATCTGGTCGTGCTGGGCGGGCTGGCAAACGATCAGGCCCTATCCGCTTACCAGGTGGTGCATTTCCAGCCCTTCGACCCGGTGCACAAGCGCACTGAAGCGAGCATCAAGGGCGCGGACGGAACGACGTTCAAGGTGACCAAGGGTGCACCGCAGGTGATCCTGGCGCTGGCGGACAACATCGGCGAGATAAAACCCGCCGTCGAGGAGGCGATCAACGAATTTGCGGAACGCGGCTTTCGTTCCTTGGCTGTGGCTCGGGCGGACGAACAAGGTCCGTGGCAATTGCTCGGCGTGTTGCCGTTGTTTGATCCACCCCGGGATGAAGCCAGAAAGACTATCGCGGCCGCCCGGCTGCTGGGGGTCAACGTCAAGATGGTGACGGGCGATCAAGTGGCGATCGCCCGAGAAACTGCGGTGAAACTGGGATTGGGCACCAATATCCTCGATGCCGGCGGCTTCGGCGGCACGCAACATCATGAGACGTCACAGTTGGCGGAGTCGATCGAGAGTGCGGACGGTTTCGCTCAGGTCTTCCCCGAACATAAGTTTCACATTGTCGATGTTCTACAGCAACGCGGTCACATTGTCGGCATGACCGGCGATGGAGTGAACGACGCCCCGGCGTTGAAAAAAGCCGACTGCGGCATCGCCGTTTCCGGAGCCACAGATGCGGCGCGCGCCGCGGCGTCCATTGTGCTGATGACATCCGGCCTGTCGGTGATCATCGACGCGATCAAGGAGAGTCGGAATATCTTCCAGCGAATGAACAGCTACGCAATCTATCGCATTACCGAGACCTTGCGAGTTCTGCTGTTCATGACGGTGTCGATTCTGGTGTTCAATTTTTACCCGGTGACTGCGGTCATGATCGTGATTCTGGCGTTGCTCAACGACGGCGCCATCCTGTCCATTGCCTATGATAATGTTCACTATCAGGACCAGCCCGAGTCCTGGAACATGCACATGGTGCTGGGGGTTTCCACGGTGCTGGGCGTCATCGGGGTCGTCTCCGCCTTCGGCCTGTTCTATCTCGGCGAGCAAGTTTTTCATCTCGACCGTGCGCACATCCAGACGTTGATGTATTTGAAGCTTTCGGTGGCGGGGCACCTGACCATCTTTCTCACCCGCACGCGCAAGTCATTCTGGTCGATACGGCCAGCGAAAATTTTATGGATAGCAGTGCTCGGCACCCAGATTGTGGCGACTCTGGTGGCGGTTTATGGGTTGTTTATGCCACCCCTGGGCTGGGGTTTGGCGTTGTTCGTCTGGGCCTATGCGCTGGTGTGGTTCCTGGTCAATGACCGCGTGAAACTGCTCGCGTACCGGGTCTTCGATCCGACAGCCGCACCTCTTCTCTTGCCCAAGACTGCGGTCGATGGGACCCCGCGAATCGCCAGCCGCGCCTATGAACTCTATGAACAGCAAGGACATCGCGGGGGGCACGCGGTTGAGGATTGGCTCAAGGCAGAGCGTGAGATTGGCGAAAATGAAGATCGGAAATGAGTCGTCGCGGCACTCTGTCATTCTCCTGTCGAACTAAGTCGGCCGGACTGAATGTCGCGCAACGAAAGGAGTTTGGCCTCCTCCTCAGAATCTGTGGGTAGGCAACGGTAAAAAATAGAGCATTGCTTCCCCCAGTGGGATTAGGATGAACTTGCGAGAGTCAATCCTTTCCACAACAGAAAAGCAATGCTGATAAAGACTTTACTGAACAAAGTCGAGCGATTCAAGTCGTTCGTTTATAGCTCCGTATGCATCATGCTGGTTGCGGACATGGAAGCCCTGGTTATTGATATCGTTCCGTGCCGTAACAGCCAGCCCTTATGTCCTGAATGCGGCAAGCGATGCACGGTTTATGATCGACAGCCGCAAAGGTTGTTCAAGTACTTGCCGGTCTGGTCGTTCAAGGCCTATTTTCGCTATGCTCCGCGACGGGTGAAAGGTCCGGAGCATGGTATCAAGGTTGAAGCGCTGCCCTGGACCTACGGTAAAGAACGCACGACAATCTCGTATCAGTTTTTCTGGTGCGCTGGGTAAAGCGACTGTCCTAGCAGGAGACCGCCAGAATCTTAGAACCCAGTTGGGATAAGGTTTTTCAGGCCGTTAAGTTCGTTGTCGATTACGGCCTCACGCACAGAAGTCTTGAGGGCATCACCGAGATCGGCGTTGATGAGGTGGCCGTTTTCAAGGGGCACAAGTATCTGACTCTGGTCTATCAGGTTAACGCCGGAGCCAGACGGCTGCTCGGGAGCGGTCCTGAACGCAAGGCCAAGACGCTGCTGCGATTTTTTAGTACAAAGGAAACTGTCACTACTGTCCGGTTAATAGTTGAATAAGTTCAACTGGTTATCATCCGGAAGGTCTTGAATTTGCTTGAGAGCATCAGCAACCAGCGATGAAATGGGCTTTTTCTCGAACAAATTGACCTCCAGAATCTGTAAAAAAGTGTAGAGCGGACATGGAATATTGAGCTTTTTCTTGGCGATCACCACCAACAGGTAAATGCTCAGTGCAATCCAAATCTGGCTCTTCACAGCATTGATCGATGTGCCGTAAAACGACTTGATCCGCAGGTGTCCTTTGACCCACTTGAAGAACAACTCGACCTGCCAGCGCTGCTTGTAAATTTCAGCAACGGTCGGTGCCGGAACCGTGAAATTGTTGGTCCAAAACACCAGGTGCTTGTTTCGTTCTTTGTCAACATAACTGACCCGACGAAGTTTTTCCGGGTAGTCCTTTTTCGATTTGTAGGTCACCAGGACAATGGTTTGATCCGCCCTGATACCGGCTGACTTATCTTTGGCGGCCGAATACAGGCGCTTGAAGCGCAAGTTGTCCTTGGCTCTGATAACGAAGAATGCTCCTTGCCGATGCAATGCATGGAGCCGCGAGAAATCGGTATAGGCCTTGTCCATAGTGTAGATGGCATCTTCAGTCACCGGCATAGCGTCCAGCATTCGGACATCATGAACCTTGCCTGTAGTTATGGCGACATAGGTCGGGATCGTTCCCCGCAGGTCGAGCAGCGTATGCATTTTGACGGCCGCTTTGGTTGTTCGAAACTCTGCCCAGGGAAACAAGCTCAAGCACAGGTCGATTGTCGTAGAGTCAAACGCATACAGCGGCTGGCCAAGTTCCAGAGCAAACGGTTCGTCACAGTAAAGCTGCTGGGCCGTGCGGATCAGGATCTGACCAAAATCCTGAAAGATGCGCCAGTCTCTGCGTTCATTGGCATCAGCCAGGGTCGAGCGAGAAACAGAGCCACGAAAACCGATGTGATAAAGCTTCTCCCGATGGGAGTTCAAACAAGTCTCGATGTCACGCAGGCTTTCGCGGCCAGCCATCTGAGCATAGGCGAGACACAGAAACTGATCGAACGTAGAAAACTTTTTCGCCCTGTAATCGCCGCGATAGCGACGAACGCACAGGTTGAAATCGTGGCGTGGCAGGAACTGGAGCAGTTGCCGAAAAACAGTTTGGCCTGAATTCATTGATACCCTCCCGCGATAACGGATGGTATCTCCCCACATTGGTGGAGCGAATTCAAATCGAAAACGAAACAGTTATGTCAAAGAGCAACTATTATCAATAGCTTACGGCGTTAGCCTTTTTTTAACCGGACAGTAGTGAAATTGACTATATAAAGAGTGTTATTGGCTGGTCATGGAATCAAGATAACGGCTGATTGAGATCAATCCTCTAAAGCGTCTGTCCTTCATAATCTCAAGAGGCGATTTGTCATCGAATTTTTTGTTCGGCAAACGAATCCATTGATAGGCCAAGTTTCTGTTTCTCGGGTAGAGCAATCGCAAGCTTTTGTGAATGCCAAGCAGGTGCCCGACTCGATCCAGAAGATCAATATTGTTGGCCAGAGGTTCACCTCGTCGATAACGCCGAAGTGTATTGGTGCTTTTAGGTGACAAGCCCAGCAGAGCGGCCTGATCTTCATTGTTCAATTGCCAATGTTCAAACAGTTTCGTAATCAGCTTGGCAAGGTCTCGGCGGGTTTCGATGCTGTGGAGATTGAAATTTTCATGGTCGTGGGATAGTTGAGTCATGTTTTACTCGATCTTTGAGAGCATGAGGAAGTCGTTTTTCCTAAACGATCCCATGTTCCAATCTGGCCAATTCATCCAGAACTTGTTTTCTCCCTGCGGCATCATTCAGAAGCGACTACGGTGTCTTGTTGCCCAAGTCCGTGGACTTTTGATGCAACCAACCCTGTCCTCCTGTAACCAAAAATTTCAGTGGCCTGTAAAATAACTTCTTCAAAAGATTCCAAATCTTCCATACTAATCACCATCTGAGGTGGTATGTCGTTTAACTCTGAACTTTCAACTGAAAAGATAAAACTATCAATTCTGTCATTGTGCATTGATTTTTCAGATTATGAGAAGACAAGATGTCGTTTGACATTCCTGTTTTTATAAGCATAATACGTTTCATGGACGTAGAGGAACGAAAAAAAAGGGTGAAACACCATCTGATTGATTTAGAGATCTCTTTTCGCGAGTGGTGTCGACGTGAAGAGATTTCACATAGTGTTGCCCGTGATATTGTCTATGGTCGTTTGGATGGTAGTCGGTCTGAGCGGTCACGTGTAGTTAAAGATAAAATCATCGCTGAATTTGGTGCAGAGTTGTTCAGCTAATTTTTTTTCTTGCTTATACGAACAATGGGTGTATAATCTTTTTAAGAATTGTTGCGTGTGGATATATTTTTTAAGTTCTATACGAACAATGTTCGTTTTATTGAGTAGGAGGTGCTTATGAGCGAAACTCATTACCTAACCGTCGAAGAGTTGTCCGAACGTATCCATTACAAACCACGCTATATTCGCGAAAAACTGATGAAGCGTGTCTTTCGTGAAGGGGAACATTACTTCCATCCTTTTGGAGGGCGTCGTCTGCTATTTGTCTGGCCCGCCATTGAGCGGGATATGAAACAGCCGCTAAAAAACGATGATTTGCCAAGTATCCCACTCGCAAACGGAGGAATCTGCCATGGGTAAAGTGCGTGTGCGCAAGGAAACCGGCAAGCTGTATTTTGATTTCATGTATCAGGGCTTACGCTGCCGGGAGATGACTGCCCTGAACAACACCGTTGAAAATCAGCGCAAGATAGAGCAGATGCTCAAACGGATTGATGCCGAGATCATGCTCGGACAGTTTGATTATGGGCGCTACTTTCCAAAGTCAAAGATGCTCGAAAAGCTGGCGCGTCAAGAACGATTGCTAAGCTGTGGCAGCCGTGATGATCCGTTGTTTAAAGATTTTGTCGAAGAGTGGTTGTTTGAAAACGAAGTGCGCTGGAAAAAATCCTACGCCGGTAATATCCGGGGCATTTTGAGAAACTATCTGCTCAAAAGGTTTGGCGAAAAAAAAGTCAGCTGCATCACAAAAGCCGAGATCCTGAAATTCCGTTCGACACTCGCCAAAGTAACAGACGGAAACAGGTTGTCGCCCGATCGGATAAACCACATCATGACGCCATTGCGCATGATACTGGCTGACGCAGCTGACCGTTACGACTTTACCACGCCTTTTACTGGATTGAAACAACTGCCCGTCGCACCGTCACAGGTCGATCCGTTCTCTCTTAAGGAAGTCTGGCGGTTTCTTGATCAGGTGCGCCAGGACTATCGCAACTACTATCTGGTGCGTTTCTTTACCGGCATGCGCACCTCCGAAGTCGATGGACTCAAATGGTGTTACGTCGACTTTGACCGGCGCGAGATCCTGATTCGCGAAACTCTGGTCAAAGGGCAGGTGGAAACCACCAAAACCCACGGTTCCGCCAGAACCATCCAGATGTCGGTTCCGGTCTATGACGCTCTCAAACAACAAAAGCTCGTTACCGAGCAAACGAGTGATTACGTGTTCTGCACCGAAAACGGTACTCCACTCAATTACAGCAATGTCGCGGCGCGTATCTGGTATCCGACCCTGAAACGATTGGGCTTGAAAAAACGTCGACCCTACCAGACCCGCCACACCGCAGCTACCCTGTGGTTGGCAGCCGGTGAGAATCCGGAATGGATTGCACGACAGATGGGGCATACCACCACCAAGATGCTGTTCACCATCTACAGTCGCTTTGTTCCCAACCTGACCCGCAATGACGGCTCTGCCTTTGAGAACCTGATCGTCTCAGCCCGCCAGCCGGAAAGAGAGGCGCTATGAAGCATGAAGCCAAGCAACGCATTCAGGACCGCTACCGGGTGATGGACATTCAACCGACCAGCAACGATCATCCCTCTGGCTGTGTGATCTCGACTCTGGAAAACGCTCAACAGAGAATCCAAGGACAGCTGTGCCAACAAGGGTATTATTCCCAGCTCCAGCCATTACAACTGGGCAACCTCATCGAGATCAGAGGTTATTTACACACCATTGATGAAACACCCATAGTCATTCTTGAAACGGTTCAGCTCATCAATGCACCTATCGCTGAGGCATGGTATCTGATCCCATTGAGCTGGTTTTGTGCTCCTGATCATGCCATGCAGTTGTCACAGCTCCTGCAGCAGATCACAAATGTTGCACTGCAGGCCTTTCTCTCGTCACTGTGTACTGACGACACTCTGATACAAAAATTTCTGTCACTCCCCGCCAGTGTTCGCCATCACCACGCCTGCCCCGGTGGTTTACTCGAACACAGCCTCGAATGCGCTCAACAGATGGCTGGGACAAGTGGCTTTTCAGGCGTGGAAAAACAACTGGGAATTCTGGCCGCTTTGTTACACGACATCGGTAAAGTCCGCACCCAGGGAAGAGGACAGTGGGCCTACCAGCAGCGCCAACTGCTGAACCATGATCTGTTGACCCTTGAAGTACTCGCGCCCCATTTAGCCGTTCTCGATAATCACTGGCCTGCCGGCGCTTTGACGTTACGCTATTTGCTGAGTTGGCATGTCTCCGGATATCGTGCGATTCCCGCCATGGCACTGGCCGAGATGGTCCGCTGCGCGGATCGCATCAGTGCGGCCAAAGATCGTGAGCGGCAAGCTTTTGCTGAGGACGAAGGTGGTAACGGGATTGTCCATCATGATGGATTAACTCGTTGGCAAATCACAGATTCCGGGTTTTGTGGCTAAACTGAATACCATCACGAAAGACAAAACAAAGGGACTTGAGAAAATCCTCTCAGGTCCCTTTGTTTTTCTTACAGCATCCTGATTATGTGGAACTTCTATAAACAGCAATCTCTCGTTTAGTGGTCACTATAGCCGAAAAGAGCAATCGCCAGAATGTAAATCGCGTAGCGAAATCCATAATTGGAGCGGTATTGCCCATGATCTGGATCATTGCGGGAATCATCCGGGTGGATTACGCGCAGGGTCAGCGGATATTTTTTGTCCTTTTTGCCCTGATAACTTGTCGCCGCAAACGTTGCGGCATTTTTATAGCTATTTTTAAGCCGCATTTCCTCTTGTGACAATTCAGGCCTTGATGCTTGCCTTAGCTCACTGATCAGGCAAATCTCGTTTTTTAAAATCCCCAGATCCCGTAATCTGGTGCAGTAGAGGTCGAGGTGCTGTTCTGATTCAAATGGGATTCCCTTGGTTGCAATGCTGAAATGAGTGAGGAAAAAATGAAGAAACTTTTTCAACTTGTCATATTCTTGATTCTCTTGGGCAACCACTGCTCGAAAAATTCGATGATAAAGTGATTTTTCGTGGGCTCGGTTCAGTGGCAACGGAAAGTACTCAATTCCCTTTTTGACCTGGCTGACGTTCAGGTGGCGCGGTACCTTGCGTTTTGTTTGCAGGCTGCGTATCCAATTAGCATTTTCCTGCCATCTTTTCACGGTTTCTTCTTCAACGTTCAGACTCCGCGCGACGATTAGAGGATCTTTTCCTTTTGACAGGGCTTCAAGGGCTCGGGGGATCTGACGTTGTAAGTTCAAAAATTTCTCCTCATCAACATCTTGCCTTGTGGGCAGCACGCTCAGGTTCGGTGCCACCATGGGAGATACTGTTTTTGGTGCTATCAGGGGCAGGTGTTTCAAGTAAGAGGACAAGCGCCATTCTCTGCCTCGCTGGTTTTGAGGTGTTTTTTTTCTGAAATAATAGACTTGATCGATGGATAGGCCGGTCAAGGATGCGATTTTCTCAACATTTAAAACCGGTTCGCAGTGAGATTGTGCACAGGATTGTGCCAATAGCCAATCGAACAAATGCACATAGCTTTGTAAAGAGGTCTGTGGGGATTCATGTCCTAGAAGGCGAGCCAGTTCGTAGAGAGCTTTTCTGCCGGATATATTGTTTTTTAGCAGGCCCTGACGCAACAGATCGCAGGAGTTTAAATTGAACCGCACATCGTCAAGAAAGGGGACTTTAAGCTCGGGGTAAGTGTGCCGTATCAGGCGCAGGAAGGTCCAGTTCGCAAATGAGTGCCGCAAGTGATGAAATCGTAAAGAACAGTCTCCTGTGACCTGGTGCAGCGCAGACCGAATTGGCCGAAAGAGGATATCGGGTTGAATTGGGCTCAGGTTGTCGCTTTGGCAAAACAGTGGCGCTGATATGTTTTTACTACCAACCTCCAGACAGCGCTTTTTATGCCAGCTCTCCAACCGTTGCAATGATTCACCGCTGAGTAATACCGTCAGAGGTAACTTACGGATGGATGAGAGCGATTTTGCTCGGCCGTAGCCGTTGTTACGTACCAAAAGGATCGCATCATCGTGACAAAACTGCAGATCACATAGCTGTAGACGCAAGCATTCACCGCGTCGAAGCCCCAACTCCCAGCCTAGTATCGTCACCAAGATTTGCATCATTTGCAGATCCGTTGGACGCGTTACCTCGCTGCCGAGCACCTGTAAAATTCGTTGGTACTCGACAACGCTGACAAGGTTAGCATCCACTGTTACAGAGAGTGATGCGTGGGCGACCATGTCAGAAAAATCAACCCATGGTGCGCCATGGCGCTTTTGTAAAAATGCATGAAAGCGGTAGAGAGTCTCTGCACATCGTGTCGCAGCGTTTTTGCCGTGGTTATCCTCTTTGCCCGTTGGGGCTAATTGGATGGTGCGGGCGTAGAGATCATGCAATTCGCCGCTTTCCAATTCCGCCAGATCTTCTGCTGCTGCTTCGGTGAGCAAAAATCTGGCTACGTGGCCCAGATACGTCCGCGCGCTTCCCGGGCGCAGCTTGTGCTTATCACGACCTTGGTAATAGGTCAATTCTTCGGGTGGGATATAGGTCACCAGCTCGATGCCCCAACAAATGAGATAATAGAGTACTGGAGAGAGGGCGTTTTTATTTTCGCGCAGAAAATCTTCGAATACCTGACGATAAACAGCGTGTTTATTACCCACTTTGCCACTTTTTTTGTCAGATCCTTGAAAAGGGTCATTTGCTCCCGGAGATCAATGACGCTGGGATGAGAGCTATAACTCTCGTCCGCTTTCGGCAAAGTTTCTTCCGCTATATTGTTCTGGTTACTGATGGCCAGAGCTTGACCGGAATAGAGACGGTGCCAGGTCGGCTGGGGAAGACTGTACGAGATATTTTTGCCGCTGGCATAATCTATCAGTACTGGAGGGAGCCGCAATGACAGCCGCTGAGTGCATTGTTTGCGTAATGCGGCGACTGAAATTGAGAACGAAAAGTTGTGTGAGGCGAGGTAGGCTTGAATCGCTCTATCAGTATATAAAGTCTCAGCAACGAATTGGTGGTCCTGTTGGTGGGACTTATGCCAGCGCAGGAGTAATCCCTGTGTGATGGGATCCGCAAACCACAGATGCTTTTCTAGCGGCACAACCAAAGTGCCGGTGGCTAAATGAGACATATCGGTCAGAGCAGACAAAAAGTGATAATGATCGCCAGGAGATGTCAGTCCTCCAAACAGAACAGCGCTGAGCAATATCTGGCCATATCTCTGTAACAGGGTTGCTGGAATTGGATTTTTCAAGTCATCAATCAAAAGTCTGGCAGCAGCGTTAGCTTGATCGACGGCAAAATCCCCAGCGATAAAGCGATTCTTTTCCCGCCGTGTCAAAGCGGGATGGCTCGGAATAAAGACCTCCCAATCAAGATTGTCCCGGCCAAAATAGAGCAGGTCAATAAAGACAGAAAGGCTTTGTAAAAATTCGTGCGTTGAGACTTTATCTGCCAATGCTAGACAAAAAAGGGTCGATTCTTCCAGCGACAGTGTTTGGTTTGGAGATGCTTTGAGCATTCCCGGATAGTGTTGTCCAATCAGTTCAAGAGTGGAAATTCTTACATTGTCGATTTTTTCGCTACCGGTTTGATAGTTGAGAAGGTCGAGCCATTTGCTGACATCCGTTTGCATATCATCCTCCTGTCTATTTGTTGGTTAAGTCATTTTGGTCGAAAATCTGAAACCCCAACTGTTCCAACAAAGCCGGAATATGCTCAGATAAGGTTTGTCGATAGACGACTGGGCTAAGCCCGGAATAGCGTCCCCAAGGTTCTTCGCCAAGAAACCAATGGCCCATAAATGCGTTGATGATTTCACTCGGACAGTTACGTGCGAGTAAAGCGGAACGCAAAAAGTGTCGGTGGGCATTGCCTGGCAGAAATACGGGGCAGGGTAGATCCGAAAAATCATGCAGCGTACTCGGAGTGATCTCTTTCGGCTCACCTGCCATCGTTAAATAAAAAATTTCGTTTTCAATTTTTCGTGTGCGTTTTGTTTTGACGTGTGTGAAAAAATCCGATTGCAGCACCGACAGTTGGTTAACCATCTTCTTGGCGTGATCCCAGTAAAGACACAGTTGTGCGACGCAGATCGGTGGCAGCCACATCAGTCGCGTGTGATAGCCGTCGGTACTGTCTTTGTCGCGCAAAACATAAAATCCCGTCTCCATATCGATTTCAGAATAATGCGGCATTGGGCTGGTAACGGCACGTACTCCGGTTGCGTAGGCCACCATCATGGCGACAAAGCTGGTATAGGCATTGTGGTAACGGATAATCTTCTCAATGGATTGTGTTTGCTGTAAGGCGTGATAACGACTTGCCACCCGCTCATAGAGTTGAGGGATCAAATTTTGTAGTGCCCTAAGTTGTGGGATGCGAGTTGACCCGACAAGCCCCTCCTGTGGTGTATCTGATTCGTAATCATGGGTGTACTGCAAGGTTTTGCGCCAAAAATTTGTATAAACCTCTTGGAGGAGTCTGACTTTTTGTCCCGAATAATGGCCGACAACCGTGCCCAAATAGTCTGGTTGACCCGTGATGTACATGGCGGTTGTGATGTCGGCCCCAATCTCATGTTGGATGGCTGCGCCGAGATAATGACTGATTCTGCCTGTGGTCAAACGGATCTGATTCGATGCGTTAATGCGCGTGAGGTGGTTTTGGATTCTTTCAGGAAGGTCGCCGTAATCCTCCTCAAAACTCACTGTGGCGTGACTATTGAGCATGTCCTGCATCACAGCTGGTAAATCGAGGCACAGATATTCGGCTGTTTGAATCACCTGTAAACAGGCCTCTGGTCTGGCAACGTTTGCGGTAGATGGCCGATTGATCCATGACCATCTGCCTTTATGGTGCCACAAGCCGATTTTGGGGTTAGCGGGAAGGGCCTCTGCCTTATAAACCTCAAAATTCAAAATTGTCCCCAGCGTTTGTCCGGTGGTCAGCATCAGCAACAGAATGCGAGCGCAGATCGGATCTGAGAAATCCAGACAACAAATTTCTTTATATAACTCTCTGACTTCAAAAAGGGAGAGTTGCTCCCAGCTGTAAGGCAGACATTGGTTGTGCTTGCTTAGAGCCGTCCGGGCGGCTCTTTGTGATCGGAGTGCACCCTGAACTTTGGTCTGCAGATTATTTGTCGCTTCTGCCTCTGTAAGCATGATTAAATCTGGTGCGTGGGAGATCTCATGTGTTGCCAGCATGGTTTCCTCTTGATCTCTACTCGCCAGCTTTTGCTCAATGAGCGCGATTTGCGGTGTGTCTGTGTTGGTTGCATCCCGTTGATCTGGCAGGAGCGATAGCTCTGGCTTGGTTTGTTGGGTGGTGTAGCCTTTGATCCCGGTACGTGATGGCGCGGATTTTCCCGCAACATAACCAAGTAATGTGCGGATGGGTTGTAGCTCTTCGACGAGCACTGAGTCTTGGATGTTCTTGCTGAGTTGCAGAGAGGAGCAGCGTGTTTTTACGGTGCTAAGAACGCCTAAGTAGGGAGGCTGAGCCATTTTGCGAAGGCAGGTTGGAGCGGTAACCAGGACATTGCGGTACTCCGGGTTATCGATGACTTTGGTACGGATCCGCTCGCTCGCCAGGATAATGTGGCTCAACAAGGACAGGTAAGGTTCTTGTCCTTTTCCTGCAGGACAATGCAAAATAGCAATGAAGACAGGATGCTTTTCGTAGTCGCCCCAATGTGGTGGCAATTTGGATGTTCTGTTTTCATCGACATGTCCTGGCAGCTCAAGATCTGCGATAATCTGCGCCAGTGAGTTATATTCTTGTTTGATTTTATTTCCCGGATAATGGTAGGCAATCGCTGCAATGCTTTGCATAATTGCTGGTAGATGGTGCTGTATAAGGCCTAAGCCGAGCTCGCCCGAGGGAAAATCAAACAGCCTCAAGAAGCTCAGAACGCCCCTTTTTTCGAATCCTTTACTGATCAAATAGTCTTGTAATTCTTTCTGTTTCATTTGTTCGGTCCTTTCTTGATGGTTTTGCTGTTGAATAACGTGCCGTAAGCGCAATCGAGTGCTGCGCAAAGTTCTTTTTGCGTTGATGGAGTAATAAGTTGTTGTAGAAGCTCGGGGGCTTGGTTCGAGATCATTTTGAAAATGTGGCCAAAATCAGAAATCTGATGGAAATTTGCTAAAGGACTCAAAAAGATGTCGCCGCAAATCAAATGATTGAGTTTTTCGTTTGGAAGGCCTTTGAGGAGTTGAACCGATATTGCTTTTTCGGGGCAGAGTAACTGTGCTGCAAAGGTGTAGGTCCGGTACCCTGAGACGTAGTGGTAGTAGCGTCCATTTTTGATGACAATTACGGGACTCACCAAACAGAGGTATTCGAGACCTTCTTTTGTGAAGAAGGTTGGATCGCTCAGTAGATGCCCCAGTTGTGCAAGAGTCTTGCTGTACGGCTGGTAGCCTTTATGCTGCCGTATTGCATTAATTGGTATTTGAATTGTTGACTGATTCATTTGGACACAGCTCCATCGCTTTTATTGGGTATGTCCAGGGGGGTGGTCTTTTTTTAGATTTTTTTTGTTTTTGGTGGGAATAATTCAATTGCGGCAAGAAGAAGGGGTAAGCTCGACAAACTTTTCGTATCGAAGTATTCTGATTCGAGAGAAGAGGAGGGGACTATGGAATATGCGATAGCTTTAGCCGGATGTTATATCCTCTTTGCAGTTGTCGTTATCATCCACGATGAGCTCGTAGAACGCCACAACAAGAAAAGGTGAGTCTATGGCCGAAAAGCTTATTGCTGAACTGGGTTGGGTTTCGCATTTTTATGATCGTGGTGTGGAGGCCATCCTTAAACAGCGTTGTGAGAAGGATGACGTAGATACCATTCCCACACTGCTTAACCGCTCCATGGAATATCTCCATGACAACAAAAGTACCAGTTACTGGCATCTCGTACATTTTATGCTGATGTGCGGTGCCTGTGCTCGCAATACCTCGACATTAGGCGACGACCAGGACTCGCTTACCCCGGAGTGCTATCAGATTTATCTGGCCGAGGCCTCAACCTATTCGCAGTTTTGTCAAAACCTTAAAACCAAAGCGACATTCATCTCTGAGCAGGAAATAGATCAATGTATGCAAGGTGGTGGTGCTTTAGCTCGGCGACAGTAGCTGTCAAAAAGCCATCATTTCCTTGTTCGGTATGCCGAATCTTCTGACAATATCTGTCTGTTTCTCTTGCTTAAATAAAATAATAGTTTGTTTTGTATGGTTAATGTCCATATAGTACAAATTATTCTTTTCATTTTTTGGTGGTTTATGATCTCTGATTACATGACACAAAAACTTCTTTTGCTCGGTGAGCGCCTGCGCAATGAGCGTTTGAAGCGCGATGAATCACAGCAAGCATTTGCAACCAGGCTAGGTGTCAGTGTGCCGACCCTTCACAAAATGGAGAGCGGTGATCACCGAGTGCAGTTTGGTCACTGGGTGGTCGCATTGTCTGTTCTGGGACATGAAGAGGATTTGGATCAGCTTCTGGCTCCTGAAGAAGATCTGTTTATTCGTTATGATCAACAAAAGCATCAACGTCAACGTGCCTCACGAAAGAGTTCCAAATGATTGAGCACATTGAAGTGACGATCCATCTCGGCAAAGAATCTCTGATTGCTGGAGAGATGGTGTGTGAATTGTCAGCAGTGGGGCCACGCGGGGCATTTCGGTATTTCCACGACTACCTCCAGCATCCGCAAGCCTTTGCCCTTGATCCTGTCTCTTTACCGTTGAATCCGGGTTCGTTTACCATCGAAGCTCCCGGCGTGTTTGGCGTCTTTGAAGACAGTCTTCCTGATGACTGGGGTCGTCGTTTATTGATTCGTAAGCATCATTTGACTCGCCACCAGCAAACGCTTCCCAATCTACTGCTGGCTCTTGGTTCAAATGGATTGGGCGCATTGTCATTTCATCGCAGTGGCGAAATCCCCGTCTGCTCAACACCGGTTTCTGATCTCTATCTGCAACAACTTCTCGAAGGTGCGCAAGCCTTTGAACAGGGCGAACAGGACGATAGCACCATCTCCTTACTGCTCGGTGCCGGTAGTTCGCCCGGAGGCGCACGGCCCAAAGCCCTTATTTATGATGAAGAGACCAACGAACAGCTGATTGCCAAATTCCCCAGCATCAAAGATCAGGTTGATGTGGTGCGAATAGAAGCTGCAACCATGAGTCTGGCTCAAAAGGCAGGATTGACCGTCCCCGACTGCCGTATCGTTGAATGCGCAGAAAAGCCGGTGTTGCTGGTAAAACGCTTTGATATTGTCCCCGATGGTCATCGCCACATGATCAGCTTCCAGACCCTGCTTAAGGCCGGAGGTTATTATCAGTGCCGTTATGCTGATCTGATTCAGGTTCTGCGTCAGTACAGCGCTGAGCCGGCCACGGACCTTCAGGCTCTGTATCGCCAGATGGTGTTCAATGCCGTCATCCACAATACCGACGATCATCTGAAAAACTTCTGGATGACCTGTGATCTCTACCAGGGTTGGCGCCTGTCGCCTGCCTTTGATCTGATTCCCGATGTCGCTCAGCGCGGAGAACATGTTTTGTTCTTCGATATCGATCCTGTTTATCCCGGTCGCAAAGCTCTGGAAGGACTCGGTAAAAGCTGGCGCATTCCCCAGTATCATGTGATTGTTGACCAAGTCTTTGATGCCATCAGTCATTGGAGAGAGCAATTTAAAAAGTTTGGGATCATCCAGGGCGATATCGAACGCTTTAGCGAGATTGATCGTTATCTGTTGAAGTAGTCAAAGAAAGCTTTACGGTCGTGTGTGTTTAAAAGTTCGGCGTGCCGAACTTTTTCCTGTCAGTCTTTTTCCGTCTAAATATCAGTCTTTCCCAAGTGTAAATGTGTTTCTTTCAGTGATTGAATGAGATGGCAAAGCTTGACAATTGACAAAGTTTGCCATAGCATAAGTCTAAGAATTTTTAGAAGGAGAGTCCTATGGCAACGATGAATATTTCATTGCCGGATCAAATGAAGAACTGGGTCGAACAGTGTGTTCAAAGTGGCCGTTACGCCAATACATCGGACTATGTTCGGGATCTGATCCGCAGAGACCATCTGAAACTCGAAGAACTGCGCCAGGCTTTGATTGAAGGGGAGCAGTCCGGCCCTTCCACTCGCTTTGATATTGATACGTTCATTGCCGATAAAAAGAAAACCTTGTCACTATGAGTCAGGTTGTTCTTTCCCCAAAGGCAAAGTCCGATCTAAGTGAAATCTGGGATTACACTCTTGAGCAATGGGGCGTTGAGCAAGCTGAAAACTATGTCCGTGAACTGTGGGCGATCATCCAAACACAAGCTCTTGATGGATCAACAGCGACTGATGTGAGCGACGTGAGAAAAGGATATCGAAAAGTACGCTCAGGCTGCCACGTCGTATTTTTTAAAACGACAGTGGATGGAATCGATGTGATTCGTATTTTGCACCAGCGGATGGATTTCGACCGCCATCTATGATGGGACGTATCGTATGCTTTATTCTGGAGAGTTCTTACTGAATATGCATTGCCGCAAAGAGAAATGGCCCCTTCTTTTGCCCTGATGTTCTACTTCCTTATTTACATTCATTACCAATTCAAATAGCTACACCAAACCTGTTTGGATTTGATCCATTGTGGTTGTTTCTCGCCAATGTTGATTTCAAAAATTGTCTTTTACCTTTTGGAAAAAATGTGACAAACTCAAATGAAAATTGGGTGTTTTAAAGGGTATTTCAGGTGGGCTCAAGTGGAACTGAGATATCAATAAAATAAGATAACGATCTGAATTCCAATGACTTTTTAACTAGTTGCAAAAAACATTGATATGTCGATGTCAATTTTGCCAAGGTTGACGTCGCGAGTTCGAATCTCGTTTCCCGCTCCATTTGTCACGTCCTAAAATACGTTGACAGTTTATTCCTAAGCCACCTCCCCCATGGAGGTGGCTTTCTTATGTACTTCTTCCGGTGTTTGCATATTCAAGCTAAGGTGTGGACGTAGGCGATTGTAAATAGCAACCGATTCGCGAACCAAGTCCTTCAGTTCCTGCAAATCACGGCACTTAAACAACAAAAACTCTTGCTTCAGAATTCCGTTTACCCTCTCAGCCAAAGCATTTTGATAACAATCGTAACCATCTGTCATGGATGGCGTTATATCATGACGCTTCAGCTCTTCCTGATAGATCGATGAGCAATACTGTAATCCTCTATCGGAATGGTGCAGCAACGATTTATCCGTCTGGCGTTGTCTGGCTGCTTGACGTAATGCCTTGACAACACTTTCTGCACGTAGATTGTCACTGACCTCATACCCCATGATTTTGCGGCTATAAGCATCAGTAACCAGCGATAGATAATGAACCCCTTCATCTGTTTCAACGTACGTGATGTCACTGACAAAGACTTGTTCAGCCCGATTGATATCCTGACTCGTGAGAAGATTCGGATATTTTTTCATCCAGTGACTGCTCTGCGTGGTCTTGATGAATCGCTTGACCGGTGGAACCAACAGCCGATGCTCTCGTAAATAATCAAAAAATCCATCCCGACCTAATTTGATGCTATGAGCATTAAATTTCGGTTTCAGCAGTGAGTACAGCTTGCGACCGCCCAACCTCGGCATGAACCGTCGCAACTCCATCACCATCTCTTTGACGGGAGCCAGCTCTGTGTTGCGCTGCTGGGTGCGTCTTTCTCTTTGATAAACGGCCTGCCGACTGATGCCAAGAAGCTTGCAAGCGCGGCTTAAACTTAGCCCTTTGTATTTTTGAATGCGTCTCGCTCCTTGGCAATATACTTTTTTCTCAAACTCATTCCGTGCTCAGAATCCAGGATATCAACAACTTCATTCAAAAGCAGATTGCGAAGACGTTCATCTTCAAGTTCGCGCTCAAGTCGCTTTATCTTCTGGGCAGGGGTCTCTTTGGCTTTGGGAGTTTTGGGCATAGCGAGCCTCACTGGCTGGGTCCAATCTAACTTTCCGTGCTTTCTTAACCATGTTAACACGGTTGAGCGACCCTGGATGCCATAGATCTTCTGGGCCTGCTTGTAGGTCATATCGCCTTTTTCTACGGCATCAACAACCTGCAATTTAAAGCCCATTGTGTAATCTCGTTGAGTCCGCCGACTCCGCTTGCTCTCTACTTTGTCCATAAATAAGTCTCCAATGTGTAAACTTATTTCAGGACGGGACAATTAAATATAAAAAGCCCAATCACACGGTGATTGGGCTTTTTTGTTTTTTTGTCTGATTCTGGAAATACGGTTAGATCCTCGACTTTTGAAAAATTCTGCCAAAGATCTCCCCTCGTCAGTTGATTTTTTAAGCTGTATTGAGTTTTGCGCATGACATCGCTATAACTATGATAATGAATTTTTGATACAACATTGGCGAAAAGGTCAAAGAAGTGTCAAAAGTCCAAGATTAAATGATCTTTTGCTGTTGCAACCGTAGGTTTTCTTCTTGGAGTGAGGAAGCTCATCCTGGATGATTAAGGAGCACAATAGGGCGATGAAAAAATCAAGGATGCGAACATCAAGATGGATAGTACGATGTCTTATTGTGATGATGATATTTTTGTCAGGATGCACCTACCAGCGTCAGCACTCTTTAAACACGGTAGAGTTGCCGGAAGAAGTTTACATCAGCGTTCCTCTTGGCAAGCAGTACAAACCGGATATTGTTGTGTTATCGTTCCGTGCGGCGGGATATCCTGACGAGGTTGGCAGACAGGCCTCAGAGCAGCTTTGTTCAGAAATGCTTAAATGTGGCCCCAGAGCCAATGTCGTTTTAGCCGAAACCGTCAATATTTTATCTCCCGAAGGCCTTGTCCAATTTGCCTGGGAAAATAAATACGACTATGTTGTCACAGGCGACATTCTCTACTTTTTGGATGGCGGCAACAGAATGACTTCCAAAGTTGAGCAGGAGATGAAAATGTACAGTGTCTCCGGTCATCAGCTTCAGGTGGTCGGCTATGCGAAGGCCGTGGAGTCCGTCTCTCCTTTATCCGAAAGAGACTATTATCTCGTGTCAGGACGAAGCGCTCCAGCTCCTTCTGCAACCCTCCTGATGGAAAGAAATGCTGGAAAATTTGCACGATTACTGGACAGAATGCTTTCCATGGATCCACAACGACCTTGATCGGAACCCATTCCGTTTGGAAAAGAGGCTAATATGATTCGAAAATGGTTACCACTGATCGCTTTGATTCTTGTCTGTGCTGGTTGTGGTTCACCTGTGCCTGTGGCAACCAACCACAGCTGGGAGACGCAGAATAAAATGCAGGCCGCACGACATTGGGAGATCCTTGCCGCTGATTTGGCCGTTAAAATACAGACTTTTCTGGCTGAACGTGAGGAACTCAACTGGCGGCCTGTTTATGTCACTCTCAAAGGAAATACACCCTTTGATGAGATTTTTCATGGTTTGCTGATTAGTCAACTTATGGAACGAGGTTTGGCTGTTTCTCAAAAAAAAGAACAGTCCCTCATTCTTGAATACAGTACCCAGATCCTGGAGCACCACCATCGAGAGGCCGTGATGTTTCCCATGAAGTACACGGCATTGGCTGCCGGTGTGGCTGTCGCAAGAGATTTTGATCTCAATCGAATGCTGGGATTTGCTGTCCCTACGGCGGTTTTGACCGATGTTGCCATGAGTCACTATGCCGGCGACCCCTCCCGTAATGAGGTAATCATTACGACCACCTTAAGTCTCAACGAGTCCCTGTGTTTTCATCAGTCGGATATTTACTACATTAACGATCCTGATGTCGGCCATTATACGCTTGAAGAGAAAAACCCGATGAGTGGAAGGAGCTACAATGTGGTCAACTAGACAGTGTTCATATCTCGTGATTGTGATCATGGTTTTGACTCTGCTGTTATCAGGTTGCTCCGGTGTTCGCAAGTTGACAACCGCTATTACCGGCGGGAGCGGCGATGATCGAGTAGAGGCTGCCGAAGAACAGTCGCTGATCTTTGAAGATATTCTGCACGCAAGTTATTACGCTGCCGACACGCTGACCAAGCAACTTGAGGCGAGAGATATCGATATTGATGCCACGTTATTGAGTGCCTCGTTCGTAAATGTTGATGATCTGGAAAAGTCTTCAACCTTGGGGCGGATGATCTCCGAACAGATATCTTCACGAATGGCCCAGAACGGATTTCGGGTGTTGGAGATGAAACTTCGCCAGCACTCGGTTTATGTCAAGGAAGGGGAAGGGGAGTTTCTCCTCTCAAGACAGTTGCAGGAGATCAGTACCACACAAAATGGAGAGATGGTCGTGGTGGGAATTTATGCCATAGCCGAAAAAAGCATCTACATCTCCGCCCGAGTTGTCAACGCGCAAGACAGCACGATTATCACCGGGTGTGATTACCAATTGATGCGTAATTTTCAGGTTGAGTCGATGCTCTAGGGGCTGATTTTTTGAGCGGGGTAAAATAGAAGTCCCCTTTGATCTCCCCGTCTAGAGGTAATAGGCAAGTGTTCCTCGTAGAATATAGAGGTGAAAACATGGATTTAGTTCTAAAAGCAATCAAGCAACAATGTTCCTTTTTTTACCTTGATTTTCCTTTTTTCTGATAAGAGGAAACAGCGAAAGCAAACCCACAAAAAAGAACAAAAATCATAATATAGCCTACTGCCTTAGGGACCTCCTTTCCAGAAGCTTCATGCAATTTGGCAATGAATTCTGAGATGCCAATTATCGATAATGAATAAACTAGAAAAATAAACAATACAATAAATTTACCTTTCGCAAACTCCTTCACCACAGTCTTGAATCTCCTTCAAAAGATAACTAACACCCACTTCTGCTAAACTACCAAGAAAGCCTCCTAGTGTTCCTTTAAACATGTTTTTACCGTGTCTTTGCCTTCGCAACAGCACCGCCTACAAATCCACCAGGAGGGGTAAAATAGAATGTCCCCTATGGGCGCCTTGAGGGCAGTGTTGGTGGCGTTCTTTATCAACGCTTGCGCCGAAAACATAAAAAACGGCGAAAACATCGCCGGTATGGTGCGGGATATCGCTTTAGAGCAGATCGCATAAGCATTGATCAGCGTCCAGGAATCGTTGCAAATCGCAGCCGGTTTGGTGACTGGGAAGGTGATACGGTCCAAGGAAAACCAGGAACTGGCTGCGTAGCAACCATGGTTGAGCGCAAAAGTCGCTACCTCGTTGTGGTTAAACTTGACAACAAAAAATCCGCCACATTGACACAGAGGTGCGTCAAAGCATTTGGCCCCATCCCCCGCAGGATGCGCCAATCCTTGACGTTGGATAACGGTTCTGAATTTGCAAACTTCAAAGAGCTTGAGAAAAAGACAAGATTGAGCATTTACTTTGCTGATCCGTATGCCGCATGGCAACGCGGTGCGAATGAAAATACCAACGGCTTGTTGAGACAATATTTTCCAAAAGGAATAGATTTTCGCAAAACAGATGAAATCGCAGTCACTGAGGCCGTAAGAAAGTTAAATAATCGACCACGCAAATGCCTTGGATACCGAACGCCTAATGAAGTGTTCTGGTCTGCGGCACGTGGTGCACTTGCAATTTGAATTCACCAACCGTTCCGTTTTTGCTGCACCTTCTCCTTAATCTAGCGCCATTCATGGATGTCCCCGGAACTCCCGGAGATATAGTTAGAAATCGGTCATTTTCCGTAGTAATGTGAATAAACCGATGATATTCCAACCTGTAAAAAGTAAAAAAGTATACCTTGCTTTTTCGAGCAATAAAAATTTTTTATGTAAAACAAATATTGTGAGAAAATATAACGATATTATTAGTATTATATCGTTGTAGTGTCTTATAGATGTTATTGGGTTAGTTGCTAATAATAACTGTAGCATAAATATATTAATTATTTCCATGTCCGTGTTGTTATTTATTTTTAAAAACAATACTGTCAAAGCTGTTGATAGTGCTGTAGATAACGTCCAGCCTTTTAATATTGGTAGAATTAAATTTGTTTTTATCTTCATCTCGTTCTCGCTCTTCTCGCTTTTCCTCTACCGCTTGGATAAGTTCTGTAGGTAGGATTTTCTCTGAAATATTTTCTGGACTCCTGATATGCCTCTTCTCCAAGATTGTCTGCATATTCACTTGGGCCATTTGGGCCACCTTTGTCATTTACAAAATGGTTCCACAGAATATCTAAATGGTTCCACCAATCAGAGGGAACAGGGTATTCGTCAGCTGTTCCTCTACAGCCTTTGTACTGATGTGTTTCATCGACTAGATTCCCAGAATGGTCATAAAAACATTCAGCAATAGGACTATCGTCACATTTTTTTTCTCTCACCTCTAAGTATCCATCAAATCCACAATGGTATCGTACTGGATTCCCAGGATAGGGCCTCCAGTGTTTAGCATCCGCATTAATCAATTCTTTTCTCGCAGGGCATTGGCGAGTTAGCCCCTCAGGGTCAATCCAATTCACCGGTATATTCCCCACATACCGATAATGATTGGCATTCCCAGATAAAAACCCAATAGGATCAACCTGTGTATAGCGTCCGGTCCCCGGATCATAAAAGCGCTGATAATTATAATGCAGACCGGTTTCCTGGTCAAAGTACTGGCCGGGAAAGCGCAGGTTGTTGTCGATGCTGCTGAGGATTGGGTCCACGGTAGCATTGCCGAAGGCGGTGTACCCGGCACTCCAGGCGATGTCGCCGCTTTCGTCGCTGAGGCGCTGCGGCGTACCGAGGTGGTCATTGTGGTAGTAGTAGAGGCCGGTGGCGGTGCGCTGGTAGACCGGGTCGGTGCCCCACAGGCTGTCGGGTTTCCAGCCGTAGCTTTTCTGCCAGGTGCCGTTGCCGTCGTATTCGGCGGCCAGGCCTTCGTCGCTGTAGGTGTAGCAGGTGGTGACTCCGGCCACGGTTTTGCTGATGCGGCGACCGAACGGATCGTAGCGGTAGCTGACCAGACGGCCGTCGGGCAGGTGCACGCGGCTTAAGCGGTTGCGGCTGTTGTAGTCGTAGGTGGTGGTCTGGCCGTTGGCGGTTTTCTCGGTGGTATTGCCGTTGGCGTCGTACTGGTATTGCACGGTGGTGTGGCCGATGAGCTCGTTGTTGGCGTTGTAGCTGATCAGGCCGCTGATGTCGGTACTGCTCAGGCGGTTACCCACGGCGTCGTAACTGTAGAGCTCATCGCTCAAGGCCGTGGCAGAAGGGTGGTCGGCCACGGTGAGTTGATCCGTGGGGTCGTAGGTGTAGCTGGTGATCCCCTTGCTGCCCAGGGCACCGGTGATGTTGCCGACGGCGTCAAAGTCGTATTCGCGGCTGAGCAGGGTGCCGCTGGCACCGCTGGCGGTCAGGTTGGTCAGCCAGTCGGCGTTGTTGTAGCTGTAGGTGGTGGTTACGCCGTTGGGATAGCTGATCTGGGTCAGACGGGTTTTGTCGTAACCCAAGGAGAGGGTCTGGTTCTCCACGCTTAATGCGGTCAGCCGTCCGGCCAGATCATGGCTGTAGGTGTGGATCATCCCTTCGCTGCTGGTGTAGCTGTCTTTGTTGCCGTAGGCGTCGTAGCTGTAGCTGTATTCCTTGCTGAAGGTACCGAAGTTGATGATCTCGCCGGTTTTGCGGTTCAGCGCATCATAGGCCAGCACGCCGCTGATGGCGTCAGTGCCGGTGTAGCCGATGAGATTGCCCACGGGGTCATAGCTGAAGCTGTCCTGCGCGCCGTCGTGGTAATGGACGGTGACCAGCCGGTTGCGGCATCGTAGCTGTAGGTGGTGGGCTGGCCCAGGTGCCGGGTCTCTTTGAGCTTGCGTCTAGTTTAATAGGGGGAGATGTCCCTCGTTTCCCCCTCGTTTCCCCAGACCTGACCCTGCGGGTGTTGCTGCGGGCGTTGATGAAGTGTTCTGGTCAGCGGCACGTGGTGCACTTGCAATTTGAATTCACCAACTAATCTTCATCAAATTCACAAGTTAATCCCACATTCGCTAATAGTTCTGCCATTTCCTTTACAAGCATTTCTCTTTGATCTTGCGAAGATGAATGAAATGACAAACATATTAAACTATCCTCGAAAGTAATCGTAACATCTTCTGGCCAAGTTTCCCGTTTAGGTATATCCGTAAACCTTAAAGTTATTTGGTTTTCCATCTGCTTATCAAACAATTCAATAGTGGTGATTTTTTTTAAAAGCTCTCTTGTTTTTGAAATTTGATTTTCCGTTATTGAATGCTCGGTTTGTGCTAAGTATTCAATGCTCATAGTGTTCCGGCTCCATGTGGTCGATTTCGTACGGTTGGTAGGTCTTTTGGGTTTCTAATGCCTATATGTGTATCAGAGGGATTAGTGCTTATAATACCTCTATCCGACAATTGGTTTCCATCAGGTGTTTGTTTATGGATATGCGCATTATTAGCTGAACGATACGGTGTAGTGTTCTGATTCCCATAAGGATGAATTCGTACTTCAGAACCATCGGCGTGTTTCCATGTTTGATTTTTAGCTACGCTATTGCTGACATTTGTCTGCTCAAATCCATGCTTTTGTAAAATTTTTTCTGCTTTTGCCACAGGCTTCCCTTTCATACGTGGCAAGGTTTCCGCAGCACTCTTTGAGGCTTTTGTTAATTTATTCGCTCCTTTAGCGATATCATCAACAGCCCCATAACCACCCCCAGGCAAGACCGCGCCAAGCAGAAAAAGTCCTACCGCACTGGCCTTTGAGATTCCGCTCTCACAGGGGTCGGCCAAGGTGCTTAACATATCATAGACGTCATAGATGGACAGAGCCAATTCTATGGCACCGTAGATCAGCATTGCAGCCCCGACGAAGACAAACTCCCCGGTGGGGTCGATCCAATAGTTCGGTGTGTTAAACCCGTAACGGTATTGGTTAACATCCCCCGCAAAGAACCCAATAGGATCAACCTGAGTATAGCGTCCAGTCCCCGGATCATAAAAGCGCTGATAATTATAATGCAGACCTGTCTCCTGGTCAAAGTACTGGCCGGGGAAGCGCAGGTTGTTGTCAATGCTGCTGAGAATCGGGTCCACGGTGGCATTGCCGAAGGCGGTGTACCCGACACTCCAGGCAATGTCGCCGCTTTCGTCGCTGAGTCGTTGCGGGGTGCCGAGGTGGTCGTTGTGGTAGTAGTAGATGCCCGTGCTGGTGCGCTGATAAACCGGGTCGGTGCCCCACAGGCTGTCGGGTCTCCAGCCGTAGCTTTTTTGCCAGGTGCCGTTAGCGTCGTATTCGGCGGCCAGGCCTTCGTCGCTGTAGGTGTAGCAGGTGGTGACTCCGGCCACGGTTTTGCTGATGCGGCGACCGAACGGATCGTAGCGGTAGCTGACCAGACGGCCGTCGGGCAGGTGCACGCGGCTTAAGCGGTTGCGGCTGTTGTAGTCGTAGGTGGTGGTCTGGCCGTTGGCGGTTTTCTCGGTGGTATTGCCGTTGGCGTCGTACTGGTATTGCACGGTGGTGTGGCCGATGAGCTCGTTGTTGGCGTTGTAGCTGATCAGGCCGCTGATGTCGGTACTGCTCAGGCGGTTACCCACGGCGTCGTAACTGTAGAGCTCATCGCTCAAGGCCGTGGCAGAAGGGTGGTCGGCCACGGTGAGTTGATCCGTGGGGTCGTAGGTGTAGCTGGTGATCCCCTTGCTGCCCAGGGCACCGGTGATGTTGCCGACGGCGTCAAAGTCGTATTCGCGGCTGAGCAGGGTGCCGCTGGCACCGCTGGCGGTCAGGTTGGTCAGCCAGTCGGCGTTGTTGTAGCTGTAGGTGGTGGTTACGCCGTTGGGATAGCTGATCTGGGTCAGACGGGTTTTGTCGTAACCGAAGGAGAGGGTCTGGTTCTCCACGCTTAATGCGGTCAGCCGTCCGGCCAGATCGTGGCTGTAGGTGTGGATCATCCCTTCGCTGCTGGTGTAGCTGTCTTTATTGCCGTAGGCGTCGTAGCTGTAGCTGTATTCCTTGCTGAAGGTACCGAAGTTGATGATCTCGCCGGTTTTGCGGTTCAGCGCATCATAGGCCAGCACGCCGCTGATGGCGTCAGTGCCGGTGTAGCCGATGAGATTGCCCACGGGGTCATAGCTGAAGCTGTCCTGCGCGCCGTCGTGGTAATGGACGGTGACCAGCCGGTTGGCGGCATCGTAGCTGTAGGTGGTGGTCTGATTCTTGGCGTCGCTCAGGGTGGCGACCAGACCGTTCCGGTTGTAGCTGTAAGTGGTAGTCTGGCCCATGGGCCGGGTCTCTTCCAACTTGCGTCCGGCCAGATCATAGCGAAATGCCGTGGTGTTGCCGTTGGCGTCGGTCAGGCTGAGCAGGTTGTCGCGGGCATCATAGGCAAACGTGGTCTGGCCCTGGTTGGCATCGGTCTGATGGATCAGGCGGCCCAGCAGGTCATAGTCATACAGGGTGGTATTGCCGTTGGCGTTGGTTTGACTGGAGATCCGCCCACCGGCATCGCGGGTCAGATCCGTGGCGTTGCCCAACGGATCTTCCACCATGGCGATGGCGCCGTTTTTATCAAAGCTGTTGCGGGTGATATGGCCGAAAGCGTCAATGATCTTTTGCGGATTGGCCGTGCTGCCGCCGCAGCTGCCGCAGCCCGCCGAGGCATAGGCGTACGAAGTGGTGTTGCCCATGGGATCGGTCTGCTTGGTCAGCCGGTTGTAGCTATCATAGTCAAGGACGGTGACGGCCGGAGTATCACTGGTGGCATTGGTGCGCACTTCGACCAGATTGCCGTTGCCGTCGTAGCGGTAGGCGGTGACCTGACCCAGGGCATTGGTCTGGCGGACCAGACGTTTTTTGAAGTCCATGGTCAGCAGGGTTTCACGCCCCAGCGCATCGGTGATCTTGTCCGGCCGACCCACGGCGTCGTAATGGATACGGCTGACATTGTTCAGCGCATCGGTGATGGTTAGCGGCCTGCCGAATACATCGGAGGTGAGTTCGGTGCGCTGCCCTTCACCGTCAATCATGGCGCTCAGATTGCCGGCACTGTCATATTCGCGGCGCACCGCATCGCCTTCGGCATTGGTGATGCGGATCAGCTGGCCGTAGGCGTTGTAGGCAAACGATGTTGTTGCCCCGGCAACGTCGATTTCGGTGATCTCACCGTAGCGGTTGGTTTCATAGCGGGTGGTGCGGGCCAGATTCGTGCCGTAGGCCTCGGTCTTTTCCACCAGTAAGGTGCCGGTGACATCATAGCTGAAACGGGTTTGCACCCCCAGCGGATCCGTGATGGTCAGCGGCTTGTTCTGGTCATTGTAAGTGTAACGGTATTCGTTGCCTTCGCCATCGACATAGCGGATGACATTGCGCCATTCGTCACGCTGGATCAGAGTGGTATTGCCCAGTGCATCGGTATGCTTCTCCACCCGGTCATCAAGATACTCCACCGAGCGGATCACCGCGTTGTTGGTCACATCGGTTTCCGAGATCAGCTGGCCGTCATCGTTGATGACCTTTTTTTTCTGGGTGCCGTCCGCCTTGGTGACGTAAAACGTGCGCCCTTTGAAATCGTAGAGAAAACTCTGGGTGTGATCCTCGGCACTGAGTCCCAGACGCAAGGCCTCGGTGCCCAGCGGATCGATCACCTTGCCCACCGCGCCGCGATCCGGATGCTTGTACTCAATGGTGTAGGTTTCACCCACGGCATTGGTCTTGGTCAGCATGCCGTGCTGGCTGTTGTAGGAGTAAAAGGTTTCCTTGCCCGCCGCATCAAACACCCGGACCAGATCACCAAAATCATTATAATGGTAGTTGACGATCCGCCCGTAAGCGTCAATGGCCTGGTCAATGCGACGGTCATCATCAAGATAGACAAAGCTCAGCACCGTGCGGCCGTCAATATCCTCCACACGGCTCAGGCGGCCTTCGTCGTCATAGCGCAGGGACACATGGTTGCCGTAGCGGTCCCAGATGGTGACGAGGCGACCGTCTTTGGCAAACGTGCGGATGCTGCCGCCTCGCTCCCACAGTTCGTAACCAGTATTGGTTAAAAGAAGGGTCAGGTTGGGATCTGTTTTATTTATGAAATTGCCATTGGAATTCATGCCGAAACTGATTTGGCGACCTGAGCCGTCGGTGAAAAAAACCAACATTAACTCGGGAGGGCGGACATCGTTGCCAAGCCAGTTTTTGATAACATCGACATTCGTCGTCAATCGTTCAAAGTAGGGGCTGTGCCAGCCATACCCTAATGGGCCGTCTTTGGGTAGCGCAAAATGTCGGGCATACGTAATACTGTAACTAGTCGACATGGTTGAGCCTTTGGCCACAGAACGGACCGGTACTCTGGCGCTTTGCTGTGAAGTGCGTATCGCTCCGTCGGACTGGGAGACGGGAATGTTATTGTAACTGTAATACTCTGGGACCACATCGTACAGCTTTGCCAGATTACTGATGCCACCGATTTCATTAACCGTAATATTATCCGGGATCGAAGAGATAATGTTGGAGCGATAGCTGCGCTGCCAGCTGATGGGAATAGCGCGCGATGCCACAGTGAGGTCCGTGTCACTGGTTTCATAGGTGCCCAACGACATCAGAACACTGCTGCCGGTGCATTCACGACCACTGTCTTCGCATTCCGGTCCAGAGCAAGGCGGAAAGACACACTCTTCTTCCTCAATCAGGGTGGGACTGCCACCCCCGCCGACAGGGGCGCCGCCGCCGCTAGCCGCACTTCCCCAGCCACCGTAAGAGCTGCCGCCAGAGCTGGTATGACTCGTGTTGTCAGGTGTGGAACTGCCCGTCGTTCCACAATCGCCGGAAACACCGATGTTATGCGTGGCTTTTTTTGTGACGCTGCGTTCATTTTCCGCTCCAGCGCAGATCGTTGCTTTCCATTTGCTGGTGATGGCGGCGGTGTCGCAGATGGCGGCATGCAGCGGCGTGGTTGTGGTGCTCAGGGCCAGTATCAGGCCCGCCAGGACGGTCGTCAGAGTTTTTAAGTGCGTCATTATTCTATTGCTCCCGGCGGGTGATGCGGTAAGGGATGACGATGGTTTGTTCCGCTTGAAGTTCCTCGGGCATGACGGCGAGAACTTCGAGATCCATGTCGTCACCGATTGTTTTGGGGAAATCAAGGCTCTCGAATGTGGCGGAAATCAGGCCGTGGTTGGTGAGGCGGATTTCGCCGTTGTAGACATCCCCCGGATCAAGTTTCGGTACGACGACGGCAGCCGGGTCGACTACGAGCACCGGCGTGGGAACATTGGTTTCAAACGTTTGCTCCACTTTGATTTCGTAACGGTCTTCAATGGTAATCTCAGTGACACTCCATTCCACTTCGACCAGGGTCACCTCCAGAGCAATAGGGACGGTGATGGTCAGACCAGGTTGTACTACCAGACTGTTGCTGTACGATTTATGGCCGGTCGCATTGACCATGTAGGAATAACGCCCTTCCGGAATGTCAAAAATCGACACAGTCCCATCTCCTGCGGTTTTCAGTGTGTAATAAAGCTCCGGCAGGATCTGGTGCTGCAGGGTGATCGTTGCCCCGGAAACGTCTTCATAAAGTTCATTGAGGACGTCGAACTGGACATTGCCGACGGCGTCGCTGGTGACGGTCACCTGGATATTGAACGTATAGGCCATGTGATTGTCCGAACGAATAACAATGCGATCATTGTATATCCCGGGCGGCACATTGCCGTCGGGCGTCAAGAGGATGCCGACATCTGTTTGCTGGCCGACGGCGAGGCTGCCGATGGCTGCGTTGACTGCCAGCTTCATCCATGGCGTTGATGGTCCTTCGAGTCGGGCATTGAGCAAGTCGCCGAGTCCACTGTTCTTGATGGTGAATGTTTCTATTTTCTGGGTGCCGCGTACCAGCCCGGCATCAATGTATGAAGGACGTGTTGTGATGACCGGTGTGCTGGTGGCCAGGGCCACATTGACCGTGCATTTGACCGAAAGCCCCTGTGCCGTGGAAATCACCACGGTGACTGTACCCGTATTCGGTGCGGTGTCACTTGACCCGACGCGCAATTTCAGGCTGCGTGTTTCACTGCCGGTCAAGTCGCGACTGTCGCTTTCTCCGCCGAGGAACGATGCGGAAAGTCCGCTGGAAGCAGTCGTGGCGATGTTAACCCCGGTCAGCGTCGTTTGGCCGAGGTTGTAAAGCTTTAACGGTATATCGTAATAGCTGCCTTTGGTTATCTTGAGGCTGATTTTTGATTGGTTCAATGCCAAGCCGATGACGTCAAAGGTGTCCTGAATGGAGCGGCTTTCAATATCCGGATGAGATGCCCAGATGCTGAATGTGCCGGTGATCCCGGCTGGGTCGTATGCATAGGTGAATTCTCCGGTTGGGTCGGTCGTCACGGAAATATGGCGATCATAACCTTTGACGGAGATGCCCAGATTCACGGATACATTGCCCATCAGCTCACCGGTTGTGTTGGATACCGCCTGTCCGGTAATCAGAACGGTTTCACCGGGAGTGTAGACGGTACCTTCCACGTGCGCGGACGCGGAATAGGAGACTTCATTGATGGTGGCGTCACGACGTTGTTTGATTCCCGGCGCGGTCACCTGATCGTCGAGGTTGTAATGGTAGTAGGTGTTGGCGATGACCGCCTCAAGAACCACGGCATAGGGCGCACTTTCGGGTACCTTGAAGGTGATCGGTTCGGTAAGGAATGTGTCGCCGGGTTCAATACGTGCGGTAGCGTATTTGCCTGAATTGACCACCTGATTGCCGGTTTGTTGATTGAGTTTGCCCTGCGCCAGGATATTGCCGTCCTGATCTTTGAGGTAAACGACGACATCGTCACTGCCGCTGTTGTTGCGGCTGGTGATGATATCCATCCGCGCGGTGCCCAGATTGTTGAACTGCAGACGTACTGAGGCCGATGTGCCGCGAACCAGAGGATCATTGAAGATCTCAAGTGCGGAACCGGATGCGGAAACCGGGGCACTGAGCGTCTGGGTCAACCGGACTGTTGTGCCCGGATCGGACTGCAGTTCCGCCGTGGCAACCACGGCGACGGTTTCCGGTGCGTCCAATGCCGTGGCGACGATTTTTTCAACACTCACAGGAGTCTGTGGTGAAAGTAAAAACGGTCCGTTTAATGTGCTAGATGGCGAGGAACCGACCTGTAGCTGAAGTTGCTTGATGGTGGTTTCTTCGGTTGCGCTCATGGCCAGGGAGACCGTTTCCAATAATCCACGGCGTAGAGAGGTTTCTTCCGACAATGAGAGGGAGACTTGAGGGAGTATCGCCTGTCGAATCGGACTTTCGTTGTTGTATTGATCGATGGCAGAGATGCCGTAAGTGACACTTTCACCGGTATAGTAACTATCGGTATAGATTGTTCCCGGCGTTGGAGCTGCAAAGACTTTCTGACCATTGCGGTAAATCCAGTAGCCGACGATATCCGTACCGCCATCGGCATTATTCCAGGTCAGTTGCGGGCTTGATCCGTCAATATAGGTCAGAACCAGTTGCGACACCGGAGACACGGGAAATTCAATTTCGACACTTGCACAGGGGGGGCTTTCATTGCCTGCTTCGTCAAGCGCCGTCACCGCATAGTGACGCTGGGCGGTTGTCGGCGAAGCGTCAACACCTTCCACGCCGGTGGCTTCAGCGACCCGGGTTAATCCCGCAATGGAGGTGATCACCTCGTTGCTGCGATAAAGACGACAATGTGCCGCTTCTTCGCTGCCCTCAGCCGCGTTCCATGTCGCCTGGACACCGCTGCCGTCAAGAGATAATTCCAGATTGACCGGAGAAGCGGGAGGCAGTCGATCCGAGATTGCGGAGACACTCGGACTCAAAGCACTTTCGCTGTCAAGAAGACCGAGAGCACTGACGACGTAGAAATAGTTGCCATCTGCTGACGGCAGATCGGTGTAGGTCGTTTCCGTGAGATCAGTCAACAGGAGGTAATCGCCGCCTTCACTGTCCTGGCGATACAGCCGGTAGTGTTGTGCGCCGGTCACCCCTTGCCATGTCAACGTAATATGACCACCGGCCAGGCTTTCGGCGGCTAACCCTTGTGGAACTTCTGGTGCCGGTGGCAGGTCTTCGTAGAGAATCAGGCTCTGGCCGACAGCAACCGTTGTGCCGATATTGCCGAAGCCGTCGCGTGCATCGAGAAGGGAGAAGGTGGCTTCCCCTTCGGCCAGAGAGGAGAGGTCAATACGGCCTTGCCAGTGTCGACTGTCGCCGTTTGGCTGAATTGATGTGACGGAGACGGCTTTTCCGGCGCTGTCTGTGAGTTGCATCAGCGGCGTGTTCGTGACATTTTCGTTGAATTCAACGTCAACATCCACCGTCGCACCAAGTTGAGCGATTTGGAGCGGTTCTTTGATGGTGGCGATAGGGCCGCGCACATCTAATAATGGCCCGGCACCTTGTTGTGTGCCGCGATTGCCAATCAGGTCTTTGCCGGAAAACTTCCAGGTTAAGGGGCCGTTGGGGCTTGTCGCGTCAATCTGCATTGATGACGTGTAGGTGACCTCGTCTTTGGCGGTCAGACTGAGAACAATCGGTGAACCTATTTGGGGTTCAAGGCTTAAAAACGGTTTTTCAATCAGCGGTTCGCTGACGGTTAATTGAATGAGGTAGGTGCCGGGACCGGTGGCCGTTGATCCATTGACCGTTTGACCGTCTTGACTGAACGTCAGTGCCGTGACTTGCGGTGCTGTTCGGTCTGATTCTGCTTCAACAACCACTGAAAGTGGACTCTCATTACCGGCGGCATCAACCGCTGAAACGGCGTAAAAAGAGCCGTCATCGCTGGATGGAATGGTCTGATAGAACATGTAGCCAACCGGATTGGTATTCACCCGGCTGACGCCAGCTTCTGAGGTAGAGGCAAACGACTGAGACGCCGTGTAAATATTATAGCCGGACGGCACTTCACCGGCACCGTTTTGCCAACTCAGCTGAATTGAGCCACCTGCTTGAGCTTTGGCGCTAAGATTGATTGGAGCTGGCGGGGCACCGGTATCGACGACAACGGGATAGTTGGCACTGTAGGGGCTGTCGCCGCCTCGGTGGGTGGCTTTGACCGTGAGCAGATTTCTGCCTTCGATCATGGCAATGCCGTTGAAATTAAACGTACCGTTTTGTGTGGCCGCAGTCTGACCGACTACCGCACCATTGACTTTTAAGGTGACGGTTGAGAACAGTGGCGCTGTACCTGCCAGAGAGATCAACGTCGCTGGTGATGTGCTTTCAATGGTGTGGGTGGTGATTGACGGCGTGGCCGGTGAAGACAGGGAAACAATGACCGAACGGATTTCTTCGGTCAGATTCCCCAGGCTGTCGCTGGCGATGACTTTTACTGTGTGATTACCGTCACTGGCGTCAACAACATTCCAGAAATAATTGAGCGGAGACATGCCATTGGCGGCAACGCGCTCTCCATCAATATAAAGTTCGATCATCTGCAGGGCGCTTTCAGCATCCGCAGCAGCGATTTCAAGGGTCATTGGTGTGGTAATAATCTGTCCGTTAACCAGGTTAAACAGACTAATTACCGGCCCACCGGTATCTTCGCGTGGACTTGCGCCGAGACTCTCGCACACCGTATTTTCGGCACCGGAGGTGTTGACGACGGTGACGGCATATTGGTAGGTCACTCCATTGAGTAGAGCTGTGTCGAGATAGGAGGTGCTGCTCTGCGCGGCAATGGCCACCATGGTGGAGACATCCGTTTGCGTCTGCGAGGACTGAAGACGGTAGATTTTGTAATAAGCCACAGCCGTGGAATCCACAGCCTGCCATGTCAGGTTGATCATATTTTTGCCGGGCACTAAGGTGAGGCCGGTGGGGTTGTCAAGGCGGGTCACAGCTTCGACAATACTCCCGGAGCTTTCATGGCCGGCGCCATCGCGTACGGAGACCTTGAATTTATAGTGGGTGGCATCGGTCAGGCTGCTTACCGTGTAAGAGGTTTGCTCTTTGGCCAAAACGATTCCGGCATCATAACCGCTGCCGCCGTCCATGTAGACAATTTGTTCGGCCAAGTCGCCGCGGGAATCAATGCTTGCCGTCCATGTCAGTGTGATTGAGTTTCCTGTCACGCTGTCATACTGGGCTGTTGCTGTCAGGGCGCGGACATTTTCCGGTGCCGCGCTGTCGACCGGGATTGCCATTGTGGTGAAAACAGCTTGCTCCGAGTTGCCGCTGGTATCGACGGGTTCTACGGCGAAATAATACGTGATCCCTTCGGTCAGGCCGCCGACCATGAATGCTTTTTCACCTTTTTCAGCCGTACCGATAGCCGTGAGTCCACTGAGTGTCGTGAATTCGCTGGTGCTGTAATAGACCCGGTAGTAGGCAATATCCTGTGTTTCAATATAGGCTGGCCAGCTGAGGTAAACTTCTGTACCTCGTCCGTTGCCATCCGCCTGCAAAACACCCGACGCAAGGGCCGATGGCGCATCTTCATCATAAATCAGATCGACGGAGCGTGTGGTACTGTTGCCGATACTGTCTGTGGCCACGAAGACACAGCGGGTGACGACACCGGCATTTAAGGTTACTTCATGCGACCAAGTCGATTCGAGATCATCGACACCAATAATCAACTCATCATTCAGAGTCACGCTGCATCCAGGTTCTTTGCGTCCTGAAAGAAGTTGGCTGGCATTCGCCGATTGCATTTGATAACTGTCGATTGTGAATGTCGGCGGTGTTGTGTCCAAAGTGATGGTCGACGTGATGGGCAACGACTGGTTGTCGGCGGCATCCACGGCCGTGACCGCCAGAGTGTTTTCTCCTTCGGTCAGCGGATAATTGACTTCCCAGGTGGTCAGTTGCCCCATGGGGAAGCGCGTCACGCCGTTGATCATGATGGCCGTGTCCGCAGGTTTGCTGCCGTGAAGAATTTGCGTAGCCTGACGTGTCGGCGACGCCACATCGAAAATTGAAGGCGATTCAGGAGGCAGCGTGTCGAGAGTAAACGTCTCCAGTGTTTGCTCGGCCATGGTATTGCCCGCCTGGTCTTGGGCACCGGCAATAATCACTTCATAGTTGCCGTCACCGGTTTCTTCCGTGAACGTAAATGTTCCCTGCCAGGTGTCGTTATCAATCCAGTAACCGGTATTGCCGTCGCTGCCTAAGCCGACAACCGTTCCGGATTCAAGGGCGAAATTGTCAAGAACGGCATCCAGACTCGACGGCAAATCGGTCTGGCCGCAACGACCGGCAAGTTCTATAGTCGCATTGGCGTCGCTAACCGTGCCCTGACAGATTTCGATAAAATCATCTTCCGCCGACGAGGCGTACCAGCATTGAAGCAGCGTGTCGTTGCGGGTAATCCGCAAAATACCGCTGGTGTCGGCCGTTGCCATCTGATTATCGGCCAGAATTGAGCCCGCTTTTTGGATCAGTCCACGGAACTGGTCACCGGAGTAGATGCCACGGGCAACGCGGACAAAGTAGCCGTCATCAAAGTTAAGTTGCAGACCGATGCCGTCTCCCCAGACACCTCCCAGAGCGGTAAGCGCGTAATCAATTCGGATGTCGAAATCTCCGGCCAGTTTCCATTTGCCGACAAGGCGCGGCCATTCTGTGCCGGTGCTTTGGTCGATAGTCATGCGCAACGCGCCGTCCTGCAGTTGAATCCGGCTGTTCTCACTATTGAGAACCTGCCATCGTTGCTGTTGCGGCTGGGCACCGTCGTCACCGCTGAAATCATCGCCGACGGTTGGAATTGGCGTCGCACTGCCGACAATGTAATAACTGCTGTCAAACAAAACGCGTAATTTGCTCAGGCTGACCACCGGATGGACGGAGGTGTCCATTTTTTCGTTAAAGTTGAATTGAAACGTTACGGTTTCGGCTCTGTGCGGGGCCGGCGGCGTCATTGTCATGCCGGAAACGGAAGAAGCGGTACGATCAAGCCGGAAACTGAATAGAACCGGACCACTGTTGCCGAACGTATCCATTGCACTGAGTTGGACGCGATAAAGGCCCTGTTCCAGTTCGTTGGCCGGGATAAAATGCAGGGTTTCGTTCTCGTGAGACCAAGCACCTTCGATCAGGGAACCCGTTTCATCCTTGACGACGGCAGTGGCCATACTGCCGGAAAAGTCGACGGCACTGTACTGGTCGGTAAGGGTCACGCTGATGTCATCAAGCGTGCCGACAACGGCATCCATCGCCGGAACCGAGTTGCTGATTACCGGTGCCGAGTTGTCGCGAATAACCGTGACGATCAGCGGCTCACAGAGGTTGCCCGCGTCATCCGCAGCCACCAGGTAAAAGGTGTTTTCCCCTTCACTCAAGGGTAGCTCGACAATCCAGTTCGCGGTGGATGTGAACTCAGAATATTCCCAGCCGTTGATGAAGAAACGGGATGGTGCTTCTTTATTCCCCGACAGGGTGATGGTTTCCGTTGCCACCGGTGATGTAAACGGTTCAATACCGGGCTGCGCCGGTGGGGTGATGTCGACCTGAAGTGTGAGGAGAGTCGTTTCACTCATGTTTCCGGCGTTGTCGAGTGCATAGACCGAAAAAGTTGTTTCTCCCTGTTCTAGGTTGTCGGCATCCGCTTGCCAGCGCTTTTCGCTGGGATAAATGGGTGTCGAAACCGTGCCGCTGGTTGCACTGAACACAACGGCAACGGTGTCGGCGCTTTTATTCCCTTGCAGGGTGATGCCGCCGCCGACGGTGTCCACCGGATCAAAGGTCGGCGCGGACGGAGGGATACTGTCGAGGGTAAAGCCGATATTGATCAGTGACTGATTGCCGAGACTGTCCGTGGGGAAAATAGTGGCAATATAGTGACCGTCCGCAATAAGGGCTTGTGGGGTGAATATGATTGAGGTCCCACCGTCAGCACTCCAGGCCCCGGCAATTGCTTCGCCGTTTCCGTTGACCAGGGTGGCGTTGGCCGTCGTTGCTGTTGGATCAATCTCAGCATAGTTGTCGTCCAGAACAAAGGTGACCAGGTCGGCCCGGTTGGTTATTGCACCATCTGCGGGTAATGAGGACACCAGCGTTGGTGCCTGCTCATCGCGAATGACGGTGACAATGGCGGGATCACTTTCGATACCGTATTGATTGCGGGCGGTAAAACTGATCAGGTTGGGGCCGGGCTCCAGAGGAACGTCCAGTTGCCAGTCGGTTTCACTGTTGAGATCGATCTTTTTGATTCCTTTGACCCACAATGAGGTGTCCGCTTCTTTGGTGCCGGACAGGCTCAGTGTTGCGCTGCTGACCAGGGCGGGATAGGCGTTAACGACGGGCTGTTCCGGTGGTGTGGACTGCAGGGTAACCCTGTTGTAAATTCCGGTAATCTCTTCAATCGTCAGGGCGCGTGTATAAAGGGCGATTTCATCAAGTTGGCCGTTGTAAAACTCATTATCCCCGGCATGGTTGCAGCCAAATTCGAGATAGCTTCCAGTGACGGACAGGGGGTTGTTTTCAAACGACGTCGACGCGGCGACCTGGCCGTTCACATAAAGTGTGGCCTCATGATCGGTATAGACCAGAGACACAAAGACCCAGGTGTTCAACGGCACGGAACCCGCGTTGGTTTTTAACTCTTCGCTGTCAACGGTGCGACTCCAGTTGTGGCGATAACGGACGCTCTGGTCTTCTTCATACCAGAGTTCCCAGACGCCGTCGGATTCGGTGCTGCAGTTCACCAATCCACCCTGTTTCGCTTCATGGGCATAGACCCAGGCGCACAGGGTAAAATGGGTCGTCTGGTCTAAACCGTTGGGTGACTCGATAAAGACGAAATCATCGCTGCCGTCGAATTCACCGCTTTGGGAACCGACTTTTTTGACGGTGCTGAACGCCACGCCGTTGCGACCCAAACCGTGATTGGCGCTGCCGGAGGAGTCGCCCCAGTCGCCATCCATGTGCCACAGGCCGATCTGGTCGCTGTCGCCGATATTGGCTGGTTGCAGGGCGACGATGACGGGGTGGCTGATGATCTCTCCATCCAGCCCTGCGGGGATAGCCACGCTGACCGGCTGACTGGTGAGTTGGCCATCCATGCCTGTGGGGATGACGACGCTGACCGGAGCGCTGCTGAGCTGTCCATCCATGCCGGTGGGGATCACCACACTGAGCGGTTTTGAAAGAGTGTCGGCCCGAAGCTCGGCCGTGAGTGCCGTGACGAGGAACAGGGCGACTGCAAAGCAAAACAGCAGCCTGAGGATGAACGAAATCGGGGCGGAAATATTGGATGGGTGTGTCATGAGAAATCTGTTCATGCTCCAGGCCTGTCAGCAATGGATCGCGATAAAATAACAGCAGCAAGCCCGGTAGGCCGCTACGGGGTCAGTGTCGTAAGAGGTTGCCGGGGGGGGCGAGAGCAACCCCGAAACCCGGCAACGGAGATCACGGCTGTGCGTGATCAGGATGACGCCGGGAACTCTTTGCCGCCTTCCGTGATATAGGTCACGTTGGCGTGCTCACCCAATGTGGCCGCGACCCGCATCTGCACCACGCGCTCACCGTTGATGTAAAACGGGTCGAGCAGGGCGGTGGTGAGATCGTAGGTGACAAACGCGGTGATCACCGACGGATAGGCCGTGGAGATATTAAGATCAATGGTGGTTGCCGAGTTTTCCAGAGTGCCGGTCAGGGCACCGGTGGCGCTGGTGGTGCTGCCGACGGCGGGATTGGCTTTAAGCGTGACCGTCGTGTTTACCGGGATATTGACGGCCTGAACAATCACCGCTACCGGGTTGGTGACATTGTAGGGCAGGGTGATGTCGGGAGCGCCGAAGTCGCCGCCCGGAACCGAAGGGGCGCTGACCCCGGCAATGGATTTGATGGTCAGGCTAGGCATGTCCGGCGGCGTCACCGCATAGGGGTAGCCCAACGACATGGGCGGGGTAGTGCTGGCCGTGCGGGTGATGGTTGAGGCTTCGAGGCGGATACGACCCACTGAGCCGGTGCCGGAGTAGACATTAGAATAGGTTTTAACTCCTCCACCTCCAGCGGCACTGATGGTACCGTCACCGGAAATGGTGTTGGCGATGAGTCGGATGGCACCACCGCCACCGCCACCGCCACCGCCACCATTGCAGCCGTAAGATGCATGTACGTCCTCACCATTGGCCCCTTTGCCACCATTGGCATAGAGAGCGCCCGTGACGCTAATGGTCCCTGATGAGGCAATAACCATGGCGCCACCGCCACCACCTCCAGCGCCTGCGACATAGGTGCTGGTGCCGCCACCACCGCCGCCACCGGAGCCGCCGAGCAGCGGCAGCAAGCGTTCATTGCCGTAGGCCGGGCCGCCACTGCCACCGGGGAATTCAGAATAGCTACTTTTACCATTATTCCCTTTTGCTGCATGGCCACCACCGCCGCCTGAGCCTGCATAGGTAGTCCTGTCACTTCGTCCTGTACCGCCGTAGCCGCCGCCCGGCCCTTCACCGCGGCGTCCGGTCTGCTTGGCCGCCGCACCTACGCCACCGTCAAAGCCGCCGGGGCCACCTTCGCCGGGGATGATGTAGTTGCCGGGCTGACCGCTGACGCTGATAGTGCCGGCAATGGTGACATTGCCGGTGGCGAGCAGGGTGACGCCAGTGTTCTGGGCGTTCTTTTTAAAGGTCAGGGTCGCTCCCTCATCGACGGTGATGGTGGTGAAGTTGAAGACACCATCGTCCGGCAAGGGGAGTTGCGTATCCTGAGTGACGTGAAGAGCACCGTCCGCGCCGGTACTGCCACTGGTAAAGGCGGCAAATGCCGGTGAGGTCACGGCACACAGGCCGCACAGCAGTGCCCAGACGAGGGGTCGAATCTTGAACATGTTTGCCTCCGGTTTGAGAAAGACCAAGAATAAGTTTTTAAATTACAATGGGTTATCGTCTTATTGTGGAGTGTGTATCATTTTTGTTTTAAATGTTGCCTTGTGTTTATTAATTTAAGTTTGTTAGCATATTCATGCAATTAATCCTTGTCAATGTTTATTATATAGTTTAAATCTGTAGGCCTTATTTGAAAGTCTGATGTGTAACTTTACAGATTTACGTATCTTGTTGGTCTCGGTTTACTCACCTTAAGGGGACGATAGCTGTATCTATTTGAGCTGCCGGTGTGTCAGTTGGGCGGCAGGTGAGATGAAGAGCAAAGCCTCGAATCCGTGACAGTTGTTTTATTGAAACAGTCAACGATTGAAAGTGTCGTTTTGTCCGAGCAGAGTCCGCAGATTGATACGGCATGTCCGAAATGTGGTTTCGCTAATTGTCGTGGTAGTGACAGTTGTGCCCGTTGTGGCGTTATTTTCGCCAAAGTGAAGCACCGGTCAGCGCAACAACCTCCTGCGAAAACTCAGATGGGGCTTTTGCTGTTTTCTGTCTGGATTGGCCGTTTACAGCGGGAAGACACGCAACTTTCTGCAGCTCAGTGGTGGGCTCGGTGTGGGTTGCTTGCGTGCATGATCGTTTTTACCGTGCGGCTTATTTTTTCAGGTGTGTGCAATACGGCTGCCATGGAGAGTTTTCTCCATTATGTCAATCTGCCTTTTCATGAAGCCGGGCATGTGCTTTTTCGTCCCTTTGGGGCATTTTTGCGCACTTTGGGCGGTTCGCTTGGCCAGCTTCTTGTGCCGCTGGTGTGCATGCTGGTATTTGCCGTGAATCGAAAAGACCTGTTTTCCGCCTCGGTCTGCCTCTGGTGGTTCGGTGAAAATTTTCTTGATCTTGCGCCCTATATCGATGACGCGCGAGCCGGTGTTCTTCCCCTGTTGGGCGGCAACATCGGCCAGCTATCTCCGTATGGGTTTCATGATTGGGAATACCTGCTCACTGAACTCGGCTGGTTACGCCATGATCATCTGTTGGCACGCTGTGCCTATGGGGGCGGCGTTTTGATCATACTGTTGTCGCTGGTTTTAGCCAGTGGTGTGTTGTTGTTCAAAAGGAAGCGTTTGTCTGAGAGGATTCAATGATCAAAAGGGTGATATTTGTTCTTTTTTTGCTGTTGCTGCCGCAACTGTCCGCCGCTTCCGATACCTCGTGTGCGCGTGTTTCCATTGAAATCCTACAGGAATTAACGCTGGAACGGGTGGCCTTTGACGCCAAGATGGTGATCCATAATAATCTGCCGGACAGGGATCTGGACAATGTTCGTGTCGATGTCTCCATACAGGATGTGCAGGGGAATCTGCGCAATGACCTGTTTTTCGTCAAAGTGTCCTCTCTGGACAATATTGCCGGCGTTGATGGAGACGGCACCGTTTCACGCAACAGCAGCGCTGAAATCCATTGGTTGATCATTCCGTCTCCCGGAGCCGGCGGCGATCTCGCTACCGGCGTGCTCTATTTGGTCGGAGCGACTTTGACCTACAGCATCGACGGCGACGAGGAGATCCTGCCGATTAATCCGGATCAGATCACCGTACGCCCGACGGCCCAGTTATATCTCGATTATTTTACACCGTACAGTGTTCTGGGAGACAACCCGTTTACTTCGCAAGTGGAAGCCCCGACACCGTTTCCTTTGGCCGTACGTGTTCTCAATGATGGTTATGGACCGGCTAATGCCCTGAAGATTGATTCCGCCCAGCCTAAAATTGTTGATAATCAGCAGGGACTGCTGATTGATTTCAAACTGCTTGGAGCTGCAGTTAATGACAGCGCCGTCTCACCCTCGCTGATCGTTGACATGGGCGATGTGGGCAGCAAAGAGGCGGCGACCGGATATTGGGAGATGATTTCGACGCTCTCCGGGCGTTTTGTCGGTTTTGATGTCTCGTTTACCCATGATTCAGAACTCGGTGGTGAGTTGACGTCCCTGATCAAGGAAACAAATGCCCATTACCTGACACATCGCATCCGGGTAAATCTGCCCGGACGTGACGGCCTGCTGGATTTTCTCGCCGATACGGACGGCGATAATGCCCATTTGCCGGATAATATTTTTGAATCTGAAATCCCTTCCGGTGGCAGTGATCGTCACGATGCGGTGGTTCCAGTGACGGTGGTTAGTCCAACGGTGTTGCCGAATCGACCCACTCCGCAGGCACGCGAAGTCACCACAACACTTGATGTGTCCTCGCATGCGGGCGGATGGATTTATACCCATCTTTCGGACCCGTCGCAGGGCTTGTTGATATTGGAGGGCGTCGTGCGTTCCGACGGTGTTCAGCTGGATCCCCACAATTTCTGGATCGAGGAAAATCTGGACGCCAATTACAACACAATATTTACCTTACAGTTTGTTGATTACCGTGCCAGTGCTGCGGCACCCGGAAAATACACCCTGATCTTTTCACAACCCGAGGATGATTTGATCCCACCAGTAACAACACTGGTTTACGACGGTCCGGCCGTGGAAAAGGACCAGGTCTATCTGACGCCTGAAACACGGATTGTTTTGACGGCTCAGGATAATGAGGCGGGAAGTGGCGTCGAGCAGATGTTCAGGAGAGTTGGGGATGAATCCTTTGTTCCGGCAGTGCCATTTACTCTGGCCGAGGGAACTCATGCGTTGGATTATTACAGTCTGGACCGGGCGGGAAACGTGGAGAGTACTCAGTCTAAGATTGTAGTTGTTGATAACGAGGCGCCTGCTGTGACTGAGCCGTTGTCCGCTGACCCGGAAATTTTTGCCCCTCAGGCTCCGGGGAGTACGGCTTTCAAGCAAAGCACAACGTTGCGTTGCGTTGCCAACGACACGGTGCCGGAGGTGACCGCACGATTAGAGATTATGGATGCTTCCGGCAATGTTGTTCGTTCGTTTGAGAAAAACATCGTTGCCGGCGCGGTCATGGATTTTGTTTGGGAGGGGGATGATGCGGCCGGAAATCCCGTTGCCAGTGGCGACTATACGGCGTTGATAAGCATTGACGACGGGCTGGATCACGTGACGCAGGAGCAGGTGACGGTGACGGTCGCGGAATGGTTTGCCGTGACCGCCGTGGACCCAGTACCCGGAGCGATCCAGTGCTATCCGGCGATGAGCGGTACACGCGTTGTCTGGCAGGATAACCGCTACGGTCAGAATGATATCTATCTGAAAGATCTTTCCGCGCTTTCGGCACCGTCCGTGCGCATTACGGATGACGTCAATAACCAGGAGCATCCTGATATCGATGGTGATTTCGTGGTCTGGCAGGATGATCGCGATGGTGACAGCAATATTTATGGTTATGATCTGCAAGAAGACGTTGAGTTTGTTATTTGTGAAGCCACTGGAAATCAGGTTTCCCCTGTCGTTTCAGGAGATTGGGTCGCATGGCAGGATAACCGTAATGGACATTGGGATATTTATGCCTGGAATCGCAGCACCGAGGAAGAGCGGCAGATTACCAGTCATGAGCGGGACCAGATTCGACCGGCGATCAGTTCCGGGCTTTTGGTGTGGGAAGACTATCGCCACGGTTTGGCGGAAATTTATCGCTATGATCTGGTGAACGGCATTGAAACCCGGCAGACGCTGGACGGTGCCAATCAGTTTTTGCCTGATGTTTACGGGGATGTCTTGGTGTGGACCGACCAGCGAGACGGGCAGCAGGAGATCTATCGCAGTAATGGCGCGGATGCCCGTCGTTTGACCTATGGAAGCGGCAATCGCAGCCAGGCGTCTTTGGCCGATAATTTGCTGGTTTATACCGATTACAGCGCTGGAATATCCGATCCGAATCTGGGGTTCATGGATATCCTCTCCGGGGTCGGCAGTGTGCTGACGACGCATCCGTCACGGCAGGAGGAACCCGCCGCCGGGGAGAATATGGTGACCTGGCAGGATGATCGTGATGGAACGCTGCAAATTTACATGGCTGAGCTGACGCTGGAGGATCATCCCGTTACTGAACACTTGCAGCCTGGGTTCAATCTGATTGCTATTGGGCAGCTTCTGGTCGATAGCTATGCTAATGCGTCGGAATTGTTCAGTTCCAGTCGGTTTGGAAACAAGATTAACCGTGTGTTGACCTATAGTTCGTTGCATGGGCAGTTTTTTGAAGCTGATTCCGGCACAGGAAATTTTGCTTTGGTGAAGGGCTCGACCCTGGTTGTTTATGCCACATCGGAATTTGATTTGCCGGTGGCCGGTGCCACAGAGAGTATGACATACAGCTTGCCGGTCGGCGTCAATTATGTGGGCTTGTTTAATGTGCCCGTGGGCTATCGAGCCTATGACCTGATTGCATCTCTCGGCATGGAGAATATCGTCAGTGTCCGCTCCTATGACCAGCAAAATGGGCGTTGGCTTACTGCTGCCGTGCGTGAGAAGAATGACGTTTCCCAGTGTGTTGGCAACAATTTTTCGATTAGTTCCGGTGATGCATTGGTTCTGACCATGGCGCAACGTGTGGATGGGTGGAGTCCCTGATCTGATTAAAAGAGATGTTAACGCCTTAGTAAAGCGGGGCTTTGTTGCGGAGCCTGTTTGCTGGATCGCAATGCGGCTCAAAATTGAAATTTTTTCTTTCAGCCTTCGATGGAAAGACGTCAGTAGGATGATGAAATATTTACTTTTGTTGTGCGCCTGTGTGTTTTTTTCCGCTGTATGTCAGGCTGCGGATTACAAGGAAATGACGCCGTCACGCGTTTACCATCTGATGAAAGAGGGGAGCGCGCTTTGGTTTATCGATGTCCGAAGCGAGAAATCTTACGAGAAAGGCCACGCGGAAGGCGCCGTGAATATCCCTTTGACGACACTCGCGCACAAGCGTTTTCCCGCGGAAAAGATTTTGATTGCCATCGACAATTCCCCTGGCCAGGTTTTATCACGTAAGGCCTTTGAAATACTGAAAATAAATGGCCAAAAACATGTTTATGTGTTGAAGGGGGGCCTGTCTGGTTGGGCCGGTGAAGGATTGCCGATGGCGGGTGTTGATGATCCCTGGGAGCTGGCTCGTGTTTTTCAGAAAGAGCTTTTCGAAGCGCTACAGCAGGGAGTTGATTTGCAGGTTTACGATTTACGTTCTGAAGATGAAGTCATGAAAGGGATGATTAACGGAAGTGTCATACTGTCTGGTGAGACCCTGGAAAATCGTTTGATGAACCTGCGTCGGCAATTGCAGAAGCGGCAGCGATTACTGAACCTGGCGGATCAACTTGAACACTCTAAAACTCTTCTGGTCGTTTTTCCCGCAGCTGTATCGGCACGGGATCTTTATATGGAATATCTGTGGGGGCTTCAGGATAATTTACGTGTTCTTGAAGGTGGCTATGCCGCTTGGGATGCCGTGCAGAGCAAAGGGATGATCCGGTCCGGAAAAGGATGTGCCACATGTCCGGGAAGTTGATGAATCAAAAGTGATTTTTAACAGGTTGTTGAAAAAAGTCCCGTCCAGGGCCTTTTCAATTGAGCAAGCTGAAAAAGCGATTTCCGTCTTGCTCACAAAGTCAATCACTTAAAGACTTTTTCTTGATTTTTGTCGCCTGTCCATGGGCTTCATAGGCTGTTTGTCAACAGCCTGTTAGTGGTCCGAAAATCGTGCTGTTGGTTTCAATGAGTTTTATGGAAAGAGGATAATCATGAGACGTTCGTTTGTGCTGCTGTTTTCTCTTCTCTTTGCACTGCCCGGTTCCGTCTTTGCGGTGCCGGAAACGGTAAGCGTACGGATTACCGATGTGACACCATCGTCATTTTGTGTGGTGTGGATGACTGATGTTGCGGCGGAACCGATGGTTGAACTCTATGCCGACCCCGGCATGAATGAAAATATTACGAACTCATTTCGTATCGAAGCCATGCCGGATATTTCCGCCGAAATTGCCGAAAAGGCCAGAGACAAAGGGATCATGAAAGTAAGGGTGTCTGGTTTGGCCCCGACTGCGGATTATTACGTGCGTACCGTCACCATTGATCCGAAAAATGTCTCTTCCGTCGGTTATTCGACGCTTCATCATGTGACCACCGCCGCATACGTGCAACTGGAGAGAGTGCAGGAAGATGGGCGCTTAAGGCATGAATCGAATGACTTGCTTGCCACTCGCGTCTATTTACGGCCGAGTGATGGTGAAGATTATCGCGGTGCGCTCCTGATTCTCGAAACGGACGATGCCGTTTCCCCTTTAAGTATTATTGCCGGAAACGGCGTTGATAGCCCCGAAGGCTTGTTTGACTTGAGTAATTATTTCGATCAACAGGGGGTCAGTTTGAATTTATCCGGTGGTGAAAATGCGCGTTTGTCGATTTATCGCGGTTTGACGCTCTCCACGTTATTGCACTATCGGACATTTCCCGTAGACACGGGGGCTGGCTCCGTCGGAACTCCGGTAAAAGGTTTTTTTGCTGATTTCAACGTTGATGGTGTCGTTGACTCTTCGGATTTTGAGTTATTTAAGGAGCATTATCGGGCAGGGGCGAATGACTCCGAGTTCAATCCCGACATGAATCTGGTTGTGGCCGAAGAGGACAAGGTGACGGCTGAAGACACGATTGATGCACGTGATTTTGCCCGGTTTGCGTCTGAGTATGGAAATGATTCTTTCTGACAGAGTGATGCCGGCAAGGGTTTGTTTGAATATTACAAAGCCGTTTCGGAGAGGGATTTTTTAAATGGGCATGGTTGGAAGATGTACGGGCAGGATGTTGGAAATGTTCCTTCCGGGAGTTTTACAATGGCGCAAGTCGAAAACGAGCGTTTCGTCTTGTATAAAAAATCAAGCACTTGAAAGTCTGTCCTTGATTTTTTTCGCCCGTTTATGGCCTTCGCAGGATTTTTTTAAAGACCCTTGCAGAGGGGGATTATTTGGTCTGTCCGGGCTCATTCTTGCCCTTGTTTTGGCGAGCGGCGTCAATTGCTGGGGCGCCGGAATTCGTGTTGCACCATTAACCGAAAATGTGGAACCCGGCGAAACCCTGAGCGTTGATATCTGGGCCGAAGGGATCCCTATGGATGGTTTGAGTTCCGTCCAGTTTCGCTTGTCCGTCGACGCTGACGATGTCGATGTTTCAGGGGTCGGCGATCTGTCGCAAGCCCAGGCGGATGACATCTCCGTTTCCGCGCCTTTGCTTGTTGCCGAACCGACATCACAACGTTCAGGCCTCGGTTCGATGTTTCTGAACGGTCAGGGCGGCCAGGGGGTTCTGGTGATCGATAATGAGTCTTTTACCAATGGCAGTGCGCTGTTTACCTATAGCCATACCATGGGTGCGTTGCTTTCCTCCGGCAACGGCACCGTTGCCCGTTTCCAGATCAAGATTGGAGAAAATGTCGATATTGATTCATTCGACCTTCGCGTGACGGATGTCCTCTTGATGAAAGACGGTCTTGAATACCCTGTTGAATACTCTTCCGGTGCGACGGTCATGTTGCGTTGCGCGGCATCCGTGCCGGATTTAACGGGACTTTCTCTCGATGAGGCAACGAGCCTTTTGAATGAAAAGGGGCTTTCCGTCGGGACGGTTTATGAGATTGATAATGCGCAAGGTGTTTTAGCGCTGGATGTTGTCTTGCAACAGTCGGTACCTCCCGGTGAAGAGTGGGAGTGTGGGCAGAGTGTGAATCTTGCGATCAACACCGCTCCGGTTGAAGTCACGGATATGACGGCGATTGATATGGCAGGGGATGACAGTGGAAAGGTGGTTTTAAGCTGGTTGCCGTCCATTTCCGATGATGTTGCCGGTTATCGTGTCTATAAAGGTTCCGATCAGATCAATGATATTCCTGATCCGCAAAGTCACGGTGCTGAAATCGACAACATGGAAAATGGCGTTGAACAGCAGTTGAGGGTTTGTGTTTATGATGCGTCAGGCAACGAGAGCGAGGGGACGAGTCTCACTGTTGTCGCAGTCGATGATGTTTCACCCGTCATAGAAATCTCAGGCGTGCAGGAAGGCCATTATTATAACCAGACTGTGACCCCTGAAATTACAATCATCGAAAACAATCCTTCCGGGTCCAGCATTCTGTTGAATGGTGTTCCATATGAACCGGGCCTTCTTGAGACTGACGGAGAGTATGTCCTGACGGTAGTGGCCAATGACAGTGCCGGTAATGAGGATAGCCGGACGGTGACGTTCATCATCGATCGTACGCCACCGACGATCTCTTTTACGCAGCCGCTTGATGGTGATTTTTATGCGGAAGATGTTGTCGCTAAAGTAACGATTGATGATGCCTATCTTGATCCTGAGCAAACGGTTTATCTTTTGAACGGTCAGCCGTATCAGGTTGGTACGCCGGTCATTGATGAAGGAAATTATCTGTTGTCTTTAAAGGTCAAAGATCTCGCGGGCAATATTTCGGAGGAAACGATCCGGTTTGCCATAGACAAAACGGCCCCTGAATGTGTTGTTTCGATTGCGCAGCCCTGTTTTGAAACGGAGCAGGGCGTCTGGATCTCTTCTTTGAGTTCCCTGTTTTTAACGGCAACGGATCCGGGCGGTGGTCCGGAGAGTGTTGCCGCAATTGAATATGCCCTTGATGGTGGTTCGTGGTTAAATTACATCGGGGCGTTTACATTGGACAATGTTGACGATGGTGATCATCTTTTGGCGTGTCGTGCCATCGACAAGGCGGGCAATCAGGGAGAACCGCAAGAAAAAGTCCTTAAGGTGGACAACCGTTCTCCACAGACGGGGATTGTATTTTCCAGTCAAAGTTTTGAAGATGGCGATCAAAAATTAGTCACAAAGAATACCGAGCTGCAACTTGTTGGCGAGGATGATTTATCCGGAATTGACAATACGTACTATCGGTTTGACGACGAATCTTCCTGCTTTAGTTATACGGATTCAATTAAACTTTCCGATCTGGAATACGGGAATCATACTCTTTGTTTTTATAGTATGGATAATCTTGGTAATTCAGAAATTGAAAAAACGATTGATTTTGTTGTTGTCGGTGTTGATGTGACCTGTTCTTACAGTGATGTTCCCCGTGTGCTGGTCTGGACAACGATTCCGGATGGACATGGGTGGTTCAATCGTGATCCTGATTATTCTCTGGAAGATGTTCAATCCCTGCTCAATGAATCATTCAACGTCCCTGAAGCATTTTACAAAATTGTCACAGAACTTGATGATTTTGAAAATGAATTAGCCAGCAATAACTACAATGTTACTATGATTTTGGCATTGGATAAAAATCCTCCCACACGTGTGTACAGAGATATAAAAGAGGCCGTTGAGAATGGCATGGGGCTGCTTGTTTCTGGCTGGAACAATAGCTTGTCGCCATTGATTGAAGGCGCTTTGGGAGTAAAAGGGCAAGGGATTCTCCCTTTGATCGGCGTCGGTAGCGAAAAACAGGTTTATTTCTACCCCGGAGCGGAGTTTTCACAGCAGAACCTGCATGTGAGTGGAGATTTTCAGCGTGTTAAAATGGATGGCGGCATTCTGGCGGGGGTGATCGAGAGTGACACCTTATGCGCCGGTTTGAAAAAAGTGACTTTAGGCTATTCCAATCAATTCAGTCTTGGCGATGAGGTTGTTGTAAAACTGTTTACCCAAACTGACGGGCAAATCAACCTTCTTGAAGAAGAGCGCTATTCGATTGAGTCTTTTTGGAAAATTCCGTTTTTTTGGGTGAGTGGTAATCCTTTGGGAGATGTCTCAATCGACAAGGTTTCTGAAGATCAGCTCGAATTCAGCCTTGACGCCCCTTATGGTTGTCTTGATAGCGGCTATTATGTCAGCGTTGAAATTATCCATGCAAATGGGGAATCCACGGCAACGGAACAGGTGTATATACCGACGTCCTGTGAAGATCATTTACAGGAAGGGGTTGTGCTGGATCCATTTACAGTTATGGATGTCAATGCAATCGGTTTTAACGAAGAACCACCAGCCGTTGTTCTCAATCAGTTCGGTGAGGGACGGACAGTCTATTTCTCCTACAATTATATCGATTCCGCTTTCTCTGATGATCGAAACAAGCATACTGAGATGTTGCGTGACGTTGCCGACTACCTTTTGCCGAAGTTCTCTCAATCCTCAGGCCATTCAACGGTATTGTTTGAGAGCAGAATTAAAGTCCATGGTGCGAGACTCAGTCTGACGGGTGTTGACCATCTGCTTGAAGGATTGTCTGCTTCCCCGATGTTTGATTTGGGGAACTCGTCGTTGCAGTATCGCTTTCAACTGGGAGACAACGAAGAGGGCGTTTATCGTTACTTTGTAGAGGTTGACCGCACTGCCAGTGAATGGAAGAAGGAAACGGAGCTCTCTTTGGTGTTGGGGACGGAAACCGCCTTTTTCGACAGGTATCTGTTTGAACCGGATCTTGGTCTTTCCCAAGAGTAGTCTGTGGGTCGATTTGTACCGGCACAAGCATGGGAGATCGCCTCGGCATCGCACCAAGGCGCTCATTCCCTTTTTCGGTTTATTTTCAACGACTCAGACCAAAAATGAAATTTAAGACGTGCTTACAAAATAAGGCACTTAAATTTAGCCTTGATTGTGTCGCCCGCCCTTGGTTTCCACAGGCAGTTTTTCAACCGCCCGCCGGGGGCGGATTGCCATGAAGGGGCTAAGGATGTCTGTTGGCGGAAAACAACACGGTGTTGTCCTGTTGGGCGTTCTGATGGCCGTGATGGTCCTGGGCCTCATGTCAACGATTGTCGCAATGAGTTGGAAGACCCAAACCCAGAAATCAAAAGAACAAGAACTGCTCTGGCGAGGAAATCAGTACCGTCGCGCTATTGAATCATATTATACCTTTGCCCAGCAGGAGGGCCAGATGTCGTTGCCTTCCAGTTTGGACAATCTGATCAGGGATCAGCGATCCGTGACGAGTGTTAAACATTTGCGACGACTCTATGTTGATCCGATGACAGGAAAAGACTGGCAAACCATCAAAAATACTTCCGGAAAAATTATCGGAGTGAAAAGTGGCAGTTCGCTTGAGCCGTTTAAGAAAAAAGGGTTTTGCGAAGAGAATAAAGCCTTTGCGGGAAAAAATAAATATTCGGAGTGGCATTTTGTTTTTACTGTAAATTCACAAGACTGAATGAATCATGTTGAGCTAAATGGCAACTTTTTTATGTAAGACCGGCACGATGGATGGCCGTATTCTTGAAAAAGAATTTGAGTCAGTTTCGGCAGAACAATTAAAAAGCGATCTCGAAGAGCAAGGGCTTCATGTTTTTTCTATTCAAAAAAAACGTTTGCCTCTTTTCTCTATCCAGCCATCACAGAGGGTGACCGGGCGCTGTTTTCTTGCGTTTAACCAAGAATTTCTGACGTTGGTGCGATCCGGCTTATCCATTGTCCTTGTTCTGGATACTCTTCTCGAAAAAATGGAGCAAGGGAGCTTTTATGATGCCGTTTCAAGTATTCGGGACGAGATAAAGGCCGGAGGAACGCTTTCGGATGCCTTTGAGAAGTTTCCGGTATTTTTTCCTCCCTTGTATGTTTCCGCGATTCGTGCGGGCGAGAGAACCGGAGATATTCCTGAAACACTCTCACGGTTTATGGCTTACCGGAAACGAATTGAAGCGATAAAGGTCAAGGTTCGAAATGCCTCTTTTTATCCCATTATTCTGACGAGCGCAGCGGTTCTGGTGGTTGTTTTTCTGTTGCTGTATGTTGTGCCGACTTTTACACAGATTTATGCTGATGCCCAGGTTGAGCTGCCATTAATGACGCGAATGCTGATCTCGTTTTCCAAGCTTTTGACAGGTTTTTGGTATGTCTGGCTTGCTTTGATTGTTGGAATCTTTTTGGCTTTTAAAGAGTTGTTGATGTCTTCCCGAGGCCGTTTTGTCTTTGACCGGTTTATTCTTTCCTGTCCCTTTATCAGCGGCCTTACCACGGATTATGCCTTGTCGAGCTATTGCCGGACTTTGGCAACAACCGTTGATAGCGGAATCCCTTTGGTGCAATCCATGGGCATGTGTCGGGGCACGGTTAATAATCTTTATCTGCAGGAAAAAGTCTCACGTGCGATTCGCTCCGTTGAAGAGGGTGGTATGCTGAGCTCGGCCTTGGAGAAAACCGGTTTCTTCCCGCTATTGGCTTTAAGGATGATCAATGTCGGGGAATCTTCAGGTTCTTTGACTGAGATGCTTGGTGAGGTTGCTGAATTTTACGAAAGTGAGGTTGAACAACGGTTGTCGAGGTTAACGACGATGATTGAACCAATTTTGATGGTGGTTATGGGCGGCTTGATAGCTTTTATTATTGTCGCCATGTATGTGCCTATTTTTCAACTTGCCGGAACTGTCGGATAGGATCAGATATCGTGACAAGCACAGCATTTCAATATCGGCGTATTGGCCAGATTCTTGTTGATATGGGTGTTTTGGCGCCTTCAGAAAGAATGTTGTTATTGGATAAAATTCAATATGAAAGACAACTGTTTGGTGAAGCTGGACTTGCTGAAGGATTGTTCAGTGGAGAAGATCTGGCTCAGGCGCTGGCGATTCAGTTCCAGTACGAATATATCGATTTGTCGGATCGGATTCTCAATGAGGAATTAGTGTCACTTTTCCCTTCTGAACTGCCGTTAAAACATCATTTTGTCCCTATTGAACGAACGGGTGATCAGCTCACGATTGTTGTCAGTGATCCAACGGATGTGGTCTTTTTTGACCGCTTGGAAACCCAACTTGCCTTAGATCTTGATATTAAGGTTGCAGCAAAGGAGCAGATCAAAAAACTCATTGAAAATGGTGCGGGCTCGCAAAAGGTCCTAAGGAAAGCCTCGGAGGAATTTAAACTTCAGCTTGTGAAAGAAACTGAAAAAGGAGAAGAGGTTCTTTCAATCGATACACTGACGACAGACAGTAGTCCCATCATCCGTTTAATTGATTCAACCCTGTTTGACGCACTCAAAAAACGGGCCAGTGATATCCATTTTGAAACAAGCCTTGATGGCGTTTTTATCAAATATCGAATCGACGGTGTTCTTTCTCAGGCAACTGAAATGATTGATCCCCGATTTCAGGGGCCTCTTATCTCAAGAATAAAGGTCATGAGTGAACTTGATATCTCTGAGCGTAGAGTTCCTCAGGATGGTCGCTTCAAAGTGCGGATTGAAAATAAGGTGATTGATTTTCGCGTTTCAATTATGCCGACAGCTTTTGGGGAGGACGCTGTTATCCGTATTCTGGATAAAGAGTCTATTGCCTCCGGAATAAAAGGGCTGACGCTGGAATCCCTTGGCTTTTCCTTGCGTGAGAGCACACGGTTACGCAAGAAAATTCGTGAACCTTATGGGATGGTTCTTGTGACCGGTCCGACGGGCAGCGGTAAAACAACAACACTTTATGCCGCACTTTCTGAAATCAATTCGTCAGAAGAAAAAATCGTAACCATAGAAGATCCCGTTGAATATCAGGTGAAAGGGGTTGTGCAGATTCCGGTCAACGAGAAAAAAGGCCTCACCTTTGCCCGTGGACTCCGTTCCGTTCTGCGCCATGACCCGGATAAAATTATGGTTGGTGAGATCCGGGATCCTGAAACTGCCCAAATTGCCGTCCAGTCAGCATTGACGGGGCATCTGGTGTTTACAACAGTGCACGCCAACAATGTTTTTGATGTTCTCGGGCGATTTTTGCACATGGGGATAGATGCCTATAATTTCGTTTCATGTCTGAATTGCGTTCTGGCTCAAAGGCTCGTGAGAAAGTTGTGCCCAGTGTGCAAGAAAGAGGTGAAATATGATGCAGAGTGGTTAGGAAGCTATGGTCTAAGTGCAGAACAGTATCGTAGCACGATTTTTTATACCGCTAACGGTTGCACTGCCTGCAATGGTCTTGGATATCATGGACGCAGTGCAATCGTAGAACTTCTGGAAATGGATGATGATCTCAGGGAGATGATTATCTCCAAGGCACCAATGGCCGAACTTAAAAAAATAGCACGAGACAATGGGACGGTTTTTTTGCGTGAAGCAGCTCTGGAAAAAGTCCTTGAAGGAGAAACCACTTTTCGTGAAATCGATCGCATTACCTTTAAAGGACGTTGATCCATGTTGAGAAATTATCTTGGTCTGGAGGTGGCCGGGGATGAGCTGAGGGCAATTTCGATAAAACGACGGGGGAGGAATGTTGTGGTCAATGGGGTCAATAGTGCCACTTTAGGAAAAGAGTGTCTCAAGCCCGTTTTTTTAGAGCCTCAAATCCAAGATCCAGATCGTTTTGTTAAAACAGTTCAAGAGGTCTTTGCTCCTTTAAGTAAAAGGGAAAGACGAATTGCCGTTGCCCTGCCGGATCAAGCAGGCCGGCAATTTTTGATCGAGTGTGATGGCAACTTCAAGAATTATCACGAGGGGCTTGAGATTGTGCGTTGGCATTTAAAGTCTCTTCTTGCGACAAGCCTGGATGCCCTTGTTGTTGATTATCAACCCGTCAGCGACAGTAAAAAAGGAAAACAACGGATGTTGGTCTCTCTCATGGCGAGTGAGGTGTTGTTCCAATATGAAAATGTGTTTCATAACGCCGGATTCAACCCGGCATTGATTGATTTTCAATGCATGAATCTGTATAGCGCCTTTCGTAACAGGCTTGATCGTGACAAAGATTTTTTGTTGATCGGCTATGATCAGCAACAATTGTGTTTTCTTGCATTTGTTGATCGCACTCTGGATTTTCTTCGCACCAAGCAGGTCGATTGGGACTCTGACAGCGTTTATAAAGAATTAAACCGTACTTTAGGCCACTATCGGAAATACCGGTCTGCTATTGAGCAATCCAACGTCTACCTTTATTGTCCAAACATCCTTGCTGACCATCTTATCAAGGTTCTTTCAGTTTTTTTTGAGCATCCTGTCGAATTGTTGTCTTCATTCTCAGAATCTTGCCGTAAGACTTCTGAGTGTTGGGATGTTGATCATCAGGGACAAAAATTTTCAGCGGCCTTTGGAGCTGCCGAAAGAATGATTAAACGGTTTGTATGATGAAATTAACGATTAACTTTGCCAGTCGACGCTATGTTAATGAGCGTGCAGTATTTTGGGCGGGAGCTGTCGTAAGTTTCTTGTTACTGGTCTTTGTTTTCTATCAGGTTGCGACCTGTTTACAGCTAAGCCGAACCGTACAAAATAAATCTTTGGAGGTTGAGGCGTTTGCACAAGAGGTTGCTGCCGGAGATAAGGTTCAAATCTCTAAAGAGGACATTGTCGCTCAAAAAGAAGCGCTTGCGGTTGCCCGTATATTGTTACGAAAAGATGCCTTTCGCTGGACGGCTCTTTTTGACCGGCTGGAACGATTGCTCCCCCCCAAAGTTAGTATTCGGAGCCTCAGCCCAGATTTTCAAACAAATAGCTTGAAATTGACTGGTGCGGCCTCCGAGCTGAAAGATTTACAGACGTTTCTTGACCTCCTCCATCATGAACCATTCAGTCAGGTTTTTTTAAAAAAACAAGAATTTAGCGATGCAGAGGGTGTCGATGGAAACAGACAACGCGTGTTGTTTTTTTCTATCGATGTTGAAGGGGTGTTCTGATGCTTTCAAGCTCTCTGTATAAGGCTCTCTGGCGTCCCTTGCGCTATTGGATTTATCTGTGTTGCTTGTTTTTTGTGATTTCAGCGGGACTGCATTTCTATAAAAAAGCAGTTATTTTTTCTGAGCTTAAGCAACTTGAAGAAGAAAAAGCGTCCTTGGAGAAAAAACAACGTGTTCAGGAGACACGTTTGCGCGTTGCAGGGGTTACGTTACCAACGATAAAACAAATGGAGAAAGATTTACATCAATTTCTCGCTATGATCCCTGCCAGAAAAGATTTTTCCGGTTTTGTCGGTGAACTTTTCGAGCTTTCACAACAGGCGGAATTGAACATTGATCAGATCAATTACCAACCGAGAGTTGATTCTGAAAATGGCTATCTATTCTATACGGTTAACTTTTCGGTTGAAGGTAACTATGAACAACTGAAAAAGTTTATTTATCTTCTGGAAAACTCACCTCGAATTCTGATTGTCGAGCATATTGCGCTCAACGAAAAAAAATCACATAAAGCCAAAATTGTTAGCCTCAGGATAACGTTGACCACCTTGTTTCAGGGGGGGGACTGACGATGCGTCTGAGAATTGTAATTGCCATAATGGCCTTTTTATCTCTTTCTTCGGCCTATACCTGGTTGGCAATGCCACGACAGGAGAGTATTAAGCGGGATGAGCATTCCAAACGTCACTCGGCTCCCTCCAAAGCAGGCAATCATGATGACATTGTTCCGTTGGATTTTACCGGCTGTCGTGAAATTTCTTTCCACCCTCCGTTGAGAGATCTGTTTCGACCATTTGAAGATGTGTCGACAAAAAATGATTGCGCGGAGCAAGACATGGTTCTTGCAGAATCAGTGCCTGTGGAGGCGTCGCCATTGCCTCATATACTTGAACCAGACCTGCCTCCGTCGACAGATCCTGTTCCTGAAGAACAGGTCATAACGCAATCAATTCCTATGCTGAAGGTGGTCGGTTTTTTACGTAAAGGACAAATGACCGTTTTTCTTGCTTCAGACAACGGCGCCCTGTTTTTGGTTAAAGAGGGTGAGACGTTTGGTCGGGACCTTGTTGTCGCAAAACTTGACTCGGGTGCTGTTGTGATCAGGAACCTTCGGGACAACAGTGAAAAGATATTGACCATCGAGGATGAATGACATTTACGCTGTGTCAGAACCGCTCGGAAGGGGAGCGTAAATCAACCGAAGCCAAATCCCACATCTGCCGTGTTGGAGCACCTTTCCCACTAGGTGGGAAGAAAATCTGAAAAATGTGGCTGAAGACCACCGTTTTGAATAAAAAAGCTGAAACAATAAACAGGAGCCAAACAGGAATGCAATTTTTTGATATCTCATGGCTAAAACGACTTGTAGGGCTGCTTTTGGCAAGTGTGTTTATAAGTGGTTGTATGGCCGGAACCGAAGAATTTAATAATGGCGCCCTTGCACTGAAAAACCATCAGTATGATCAGGCGGTTGCTGAGTTTCAAACGGCTGTAGAGAAACGCCCGGATAATTATGAATATCGTTTGAGGCTTATTAATGCTCGAGATAAAGCGTCCCGTTTTCATAAAGAATTGGGCGATGAATATTTCGAGCAAAAAAATTATGTTTATGCCCAAAAGGAATTTCAGTATGCAATTGAGATGAACAGTTCCAATTACGTTGCATCCTCAAGGATGCAACAGGCGATTCGCTATGCGAAAGCGCAACGATTAACAGAAGAAGCAAAAGCTTTAATACCTTCTCAAAAAAAACAGGCAAAGGAACGGCTTCATGAGGCATTAACTCTTGTCTCAGATTATTCACCGGCAACATTGTTGCTGAACGAGTTGGAACAAAATGATTCTATTGTTATCGGTGGCATGGAACTTGACTTTTCTTGCGATAAACTTCTCACGCTTGATTTTAATGACGTTAAATTGTCTGAGCTGTTCAAAATACTGACAAAACTTACAGGCATAAATTTTATTTTTGATGCAGATATTCGCGATTCTGAAGTTAAGATACATTTCGAAAAAGCCACATTTGATCAAGCTCTTGAACTTATTCTGACATTAAATAAACTTGACAGTAAAATACTAAATAGAAAAACGATAATAATTTATCCAAAAAATCCAGAAAAACAAAAACAGTTTGATGATTATATAATACAAACATTTTACTTATCAAATATCGATGCAAAAAAAGCGGTTAACTTATTGCGAACCATGTTGCAATTAAAAAAAATATATGTCCATGAAGAGCTGAACGCAGTCATTATTAGAGATACGCCTACTGTCATAAAACTTGCTGCTGATATCCTTGCCGCGAATGATCGCTCTGATTCAGAGGTCGTCTTTGACCTAGAGCTCATTGAAGTCAATCATACTGAAAATCAAGAATTGGGACTTAAACTGAGCAATTATTCCATCGGTGCGGGCTTGGGGCTGCCTGGTGAAGATGTCATCGCCTCGTCAGCATTGCAAGGCGGAGACAGTACTCTCGGGCTGGTTGCCGGTACCGACGGTTTTAAAGCTCTTCGTCCTTTTTATGCCGTTCCGACGGCAACATTCAGATTGATGAAAACTCAGGCAGATTCGGAAGTTCTTGCCAATCCGCGGATTCGGGTCAGAAATAAAGAAAAAGCCAAAGTCCATATCGGGAACCGTGAGCCGGTGATTACTGTCACCATCAACGGTGACCAGACCTCGGAGAACGTTCAATATGTTGATGTCGGTGTCAAATTAGACGTTGAGCCGCGAGTCCAGTTGGACAATACCATTGTTACCAGCCTCGGGCTGGAGGTCAGCAATGTTTCCGGACGGGAAACAACAAGTAACGGCACGGCTGTTTTGACGATTTCAACGACAAATGCAAATACCGTTTTAACGTTAAAAGATGGAGAGCAAACCATCATCGGCGGATTGATCCGGGGAGATAAATCAACAACCAAAAATAAAATTCCATTTTTAGGTGAAATTCCCTTTTTGGAAAAATTGCTGAACGGCACGGATAAAACGGGCATAAAAAGGGAGATTCTGCTGTCAATAACCCCCCATATCGTCAAGACTGTCCAAGTGCCCGAACCAGGTCTGGCCAGTATTTGGTCGGGTGGTGAAGACACTCTCAAATACGGCCGGAATTTTGGTGCTTTTGCGACGGAGTACGCTGAAGACCTGGAGCTTGTTGAAGACGAGAATGTTTTGTATGGCACGGGTCTGGAACATCAAAAGGATAAACAAAACGAATCTAGGCAATCCGTGGATAAGGCCACTGCAACTGAGGATGTAGAGAGAGAGACCCTTTCTAAGGTAGAGACCAACAACATGGATTCGGAGGATATCTCTGAACCGGCGGCTCATGACGCAGGCGATTTGGAAAAAGGTCAGCTATTGGAAAAAAAGGCGGCTTCTGTTGTCGTCAAAGGGAACGACTCTGTTAAATCCGGTGATGTGTTTAGCGTCACTGTTTGTGGCAATGATATTGAGGATCTTTTCAGTGCCGCCCTGACAGTCCGTTATGACAACGCGTTGTACGAGTTTGTTGCTGTTGAGAAAGGCAGCCTGTTTGAAGGAGAATCTCGCTCTCTTCTATTTAACCACAGTGTCCTCAAGGACGGAGGTCAACTTTTTGTTGATTTTAAACTGGACGACAGCTTGCCGGAATCCGGCGGTAGCGAAGAATTTTTTGTTGTGACTTTTAGGGCTAGGCAGGTCGGGGGCGGAGCTATCCAGTTAACGCGTTTAACGTTCCATAATGCAGTCGGAGAACCTTTAAATGTCAAGCCTGTCGGACTCTTTGTCAAAATTGAGGAATAATATTCTGTTCCGTCGGTCTGAACGGGAGAATTCAAAAGGGCTTACCCTGATCGAATTGGTTATTGCCATGGCATTAATGGCAATATTGGCATCGGCAGTAATTCCTATGGCGGAAATGTCAGTAAAGCGCAGCAAGGAACTGGATTTGCGCAGATCTTTGAGGCTCATTCGTACGGCGCTGGATAACTACCATGATGATTATCTTAAAGCCGTGGACGAGAAGAAAATTTTTGCGACCCTTGGGGAAGGCGGTTATCCCGAAGATCTCGAGGCGCTGTTAGAGGGAGATGACTGGGGCGGCTTATATCCCTATAGGAAGAAATATTTACGGCGTATCCCCCGTGATCCATTTGATATTTATGACGATGGTTGGGGAAAACGCTCGTATTCCGACGAGCCGGATTCCAAAGTATGGAGCGGCAAAGATGTGTATGATGTTTATAGTCAAAGTGATGAGACAGCACTCAACGGCACGTTGTATTGTGATTGGTAAATCAGATGCTTAACTTATTTGGTAAAAATTCAAAAGGGTTCACGTTGATGGAATTACTTGTCGTCATGTCGGTGCTCTCTATCCTGATGACAATTGCTGTACCATCGTATAAGCGGAGTCAGATTCGCGCGCGGGAATCTGTTCTTGCCGAAGACCTTTACCAGATACGCAAATCTATTGATGCCTTTTATGCTGATCATGCAACCTATCCTGATTCTTTGCCACAATTGGTGGAAAACCATTATTTGCGTAGTCTCCCCCGGGATCCTTTTACACGGAAAAATGATACATGGAAATGTATTGCTCCGGAAGCGACTGAAAACGGACAAGTTGCTGAGGGGGGATGTTTTGATATTAGCAGCGGCAGTGAACTTGTTGGTTTGAATGGCATCCCTTACTGTGACTGGTGACCTGTCGCCAGAAAGAGGGGAGAACTCTCCCGATTGACGAGCTCGTGGCTTTGCACACTGAAAATAATAACCCCGACCACCTTGGTGATCGGGGTTATTATTTTGCAACGCCTAACAGAGAGACGCAGCTTCCATTGTCAGTTCGATTGGCTCTGTTCTTTGGGGCTGGCCACCGCTTTGACGATGCCGAACATCACCAGAACTGCCGGGACCAGTTGCGCAACTACGATCAGGGCGCAGAAGCCGAGAAACGCCCAGACCAGAAATCCGCTGTTGTCCACACGGCCGGCCGTGGTAGCGGCAAAGGCCGCAGTGGAAGCGATCAGGGTCAACAGAGCAGTCAGAGCGATGTTTTTAAGTGCTTTCATGGTTTGGGTTCCTTTCGTGTTTTTGTGCTGTAAATAAAATTGAATAAAATAAAAAGTCTTAAGTGTAAGAATTTGACGCGTTGTTTACAGAATCCGATAATATTGAGCGGAGGATTTTGCAAACATGGTCATGCACAAACGTATCCGATTAACGCCACATGATCGCCAGAAAGTCTGGCAATTATGGCAAACAGGTGAATACAAAGTCAGTCGACTAGCTGAGCTTTACCGTGTCTCAAGGCCAACGATCTACAAAATACTGGCCCGAGCTAGAAAGCAAGAATTCGTTCCGAGACTTAGCGTTAACAACCGTTTTCGAAGTCTCAAGTACGGGCTAAAGCGTTTGGCCAAAGTTGAACGCGACCTTGAAGAGAAGCGTAAACGCGAAGCCAGGCGCTACAACAAGTCTTATCCAGGAGAACTCGTTCACTTTGACAGTAAACGTCTGCCATTGATCAAGGGCGAAGATCAGACACTGCCGAGAGAGTACCTGTTCGTCGCTATAGACGATTTTTCTAGGGAACTCTACGCAGGTATTTTCCCGGACAAGACTCAATACAGTTCTGAACTTTTTTTGCGTCAGATTGCTGATGAATGTGCCCTTACACCATCGAATATGCCTACTCAGATAACGGCAAAGAGTTCAAAGGAGTCAGCGAACACGCATTTGTTAAAGCATGCACTGAACTCGGTATCGGTCAAAAGTTTACGCGAATCGCTCGGCCGCAGACCAATGGAAAAGCTGAACGAGTCATACGCACAATCATGGAGATGTGGCACCAGCGCGAGAGCTTCGAAAGTCGGAAAAACCGGCAGGTAAGCCTGCTACGCTTCATCAACTTGTATAATACGGTCAAGCCTCATAAGGGCATTGACAATATGACGCCATATGAAAAGTTACTCGATTATTTCTATGGCAAAAAACTGTAAACAACGCTCAGATTTCTAACATCTTAAGCGTTGTGCTTATGGCTGTGATCGTCGTGGTGTCCAAGAACGCCCTTGACCATACCAAAACCCATGACCAGGGCCGGGATGAGTTGACCGACCACGATCAGACCGATAAAGCCGAGGAACAGCCAGGTGAGGATTCCACTGCTTTCCCCTTGTTGACCGGCAAAGGCCGGAACGGCTGCGAGAGCAAGAATGATCAGGCTGGTGGCGATTTTTTTTCAGGGCTTTCATGACGTCCTCCTATGGTTATGCAATCTATGCTGCTTGTACTTTTGAGTGAGTGTGTTGTGCGTTGTTCTTGTCTTTCTGATATAGCGAAAGATGTGCCCAAAAAAAGGTTTTTCAAGAAAATAGTTTTGCAACTATTTGTAATAATAGAGTTTATGTGGCTTTGTTTTCTGCCGAAGCGATGATGGTAGAGGGGCTGTCCGTATATTTTCAATATGCACGATCACGTGACTTTTCTTTCAAGTCGTCATGATGCGGATTTTAAATATCATTTGTTTTCAGTAGTTTAGTGCTGGTAGCTCTAGAGTATTGACGAATTATACGCCAAGAATCGTCTTGTATACTTTTTCTATGTGACGGTGATCGTTCTTTGCCTTGCAAGTTTTTTTCGACTTTGCTATATTGATAATGTATTTCAATTTCACAGACGGTCTGGCTTGTCCACGCGATGGAGAGCCTTTTTTTACGGAGGTGTAATGAAAGTAAAATTCAAAATCGATAAAGACCCTTTGTGTTCATCGTCGCAACCGTGCTGCAAAGAGCACGTTCAAAATCAGGCTAGACTCTGGTCTCCAACCGTTCGCACCAGTTGGAAACAGGTTTCTGAGCGGTTCCCCTCGACAGAGGAATGCTTGGCTGCATATCTTGTTTTGTCCTCGGCGGAGGTTCTCGCACAAGTAAAGCCTGCCAATCTGGTGAGGATCAGCCGAAAACCCTATGCTTGTGGCCGAAATATTTCAGATTTATGGAAGGCTCATGGTCCCCGACTGATGGCCTCATCGCCTCTGGACGCGTTTAATTTAAGCTCTGAACCTGATCGTTATCTGCTCTTGATCTATCATCCCCAACTCCTGAAAAAACGGCTGAACAGCTTGACCTCCATCACGTTTCTTACGCGACTTGGCTACCGCAATCCGCAAGATATTTCCGATGTCCTCAGGCAATTGTCTGAACGCTTTTGTGGAGACGAATTACCTCACGAAATTGGCTGGTTTCTTGGCTATCCTCTCAAGGATGTTGAAGGATTTATGGGCCATAAGGCATTGGAGGTCAGTGGTCAACGGTTGTGGAAGATCTACGGTCATGCACATCGCAGTCATGCTTTGGCGGATCTTTATCAAAAGCATCACCAACGGGTTGCACGTCAGCTCTGTCTTCATAAACGCAGCAGTGTCGAACTGCTTCAAGAGCCTTCGTCTTTTGCGGCTTGAGATGGCATTGAACGATTGATTTTGTCATTTAGTTTCTTTGGGATGCCTGACAATCAGGTTGTGTCACAACAGGGTAGATTTCATGTCTGTTTTAATTGATGGCTTTGCCTGCTCGTCCCTGCTTCAAGGGGTAAAACCCGAAACATTACAAGCGGTACTAGAAACGGCAAAGCAGCGGTCACTCTCTCGTAAAGGGGCCATTTTAAGTACCGATGAGTTGTCTGAGCGGTTGTATGTTCTTCTTGACGGGCAGATGAAAATGTTGCGTCCCTCTGTCGGGGGCGATGAGTCTTTGCAGCAAAGACTTGGGCCTGGAGATGTCTTTTGTCTGGTTTCAATGGTCTCGGGCGTGCATTGCGGTAGCTATGGCGAAAGCTTGGGGCCATGCACTCTGATGTGCTGGCCCCATCGTGTTTTTATTCGACTGATGGAGACGGATCGCCAGCTTCATGTCAATGTGCTTAATTATCTGGCGCATCAGGTTGAAATGGAGCGCCATAAAAGATGTTTGTCGCAATGCTCAAATGTTCAGGCGCGTGTGGCAGGTTATCTGCTCTATTTATATGAGAGTGATCATCGTGGTGATAAGACCGTCGATCTTCGACCGATTTCGTTGAGTGCTCAGGAGCTGGGTATGGCCAGAGAAACCATGTCACGGACCTTTACGTCGTTTGAACGTCTGGGACTCGTCCACTGCTGTCGTGGCCTGATCACAATTGAGGATGAGGAACGTCTTCAGTTGATTGCAGACGGTATGGAGTGTTGTTTCGACAGCTCAGCTACACATCTGGGTTGATTGACTTTCGTGGATTGATTGTTCACACATAAAAGGGCCGATGCCAGCATGGCATCGGCCCTTTTATGGTACGTCGATAAAGCGAATGGGCCAGCTAAAATTCAATGGCCAACTGGGCGGTGACAATATCCGCTTCGTCATCGTTTTCATAACTGTCGTGAGCGATTTCCAAGGCAAGGGATGTGTACTCGAAAATTCCGGCGCCAATGCAGGCCATGTAGCGGCTTTCCGGCAGGAAGTCTCCGGCATTGTCGGTTCCCTGATAGGCAGCGGCGATAAGAGCCTCTTTGCCGAGCAGTTCAAATGTGTAGCCAGCTTCTAGGTTCCAGCTGCGGATCGCGTCCTCTTTGATTTGGCTGCCTTCGCTCTCGTATTCCAAATCATCGATGGCCGCGAGATATTCGCCGATCAGATTTATTTGACCGAATTCAAGAACGATGTGGGCACCAAATCCGCCGACGTAGTCATTGAGCTCGTAGCCTTCATCTTCAAACAGTTCCCCCAGTGCATCGGAGTCAATGATATTGTTGATGTAGCAGACTCCGGCATCGAGGATCATTTGCTCGTTTTCAAGCGCATAGCCCAATGTTGCCCCAAAATTGTCGATATGGTTGTCGTCATCATCACGTTCTTCAATATCACCGTTAAAAGCGTAGACGCTGCCATAGAGACCGGTGATGTCAAACCCGACTAGAAGAGCACTCTCACGGGTTTCTCCCAACTCAAGAGTTAATGGGTCGGAAATCATGTTTGAAGTGAAGTCACCGAACGGGACATACATCTTTCCTGCTGTCAGGTAAAGGGGCAGAACGTCTTCACCGTCCAAAGTGATAAACGCTTCATCGACATCCATGGGTTCAGTGTCATCTTCTTCCCATAACAGCAGCACATGACCGCTGACATGTTTGACCAACTCGACATCAATACCGAGTTCAACCGTCGCCAGAACAATATCACTGGAATCTTCATCGTTTTCGGCGGGGTCATCAAAGTCAAACGATTCGTAACTTGCTTCAATTTCGATCAAGCCGCTCAAGGTAATCTTGTCGGTCCAGGCATCAAGCAGGCCGGATGACTGATTTTCCTGTTCCTGGGCGGCAAGTTTTTCCTCGAGCCGGGTAATACGATCCAGCAGGGCTTCATTGGATGGGGATGGGCTTTGTGCCGCTACGATGGTGGCAGTGCTCAGGGTCATTATAAGGCAGAGCAGGGCTGTCGAGAGTTTCATACGTTTTCCTTCTTCCTTGTGTTGGGGTGAATGAATGTGGCGTAAGGTGGTGATGTGATCTCTCCATCACAGATCTACATCGCCTTACTGTGTTTTTTTATCCAGCTGGCGTTGTAGTTCCGGTGCCATTTCGCTCCAGGCCCTGCGGCAGTAAATGGTTGGTAAGCCAAGGCTTTTAACTTTGTCCTTGAGTTTAACGGCAACCGTATGATGGAGAAAATCCGTAAAAAATACAACCAGCTCCACATGGTCTGGAATTTTATTCTTACTCGCTTTGTAACGTCTGGTGTCCCAATGGGTAATCTGTTCGACACCCATCGCTTCCATTTTGGGAACCATTGCCTGGATACGGTCTGCACCAACAATCAGGATCGACATAATCTCCTCCCTAGCGTCTTGGGTGGTAGGCGCTGAAAGCACGCCAGCTATTCTTTAAAAGAGTTTGAAATTCATTTTCAATAAAGTAGCAGAATCTTGTTTGCGCAATGTGATTGAAATCACATAACGACTTTTTTATAAAAAAACCGGCAGGAGATAGCGGCTCCTGCCGGAAGAGTCAAACAGATGATGTAACGACGTGTTTTCTTGAGTTTTGATCTCTTGGTTGAGTGGATCAAAAACCGATTAATTCAATCCTCATGTCGATTACCAGCGACTGATGACGCTAAGGTATATCAGGCGTCCTGGTTCATAAACAATGGGCGGAGTGATCCCCGAACCACTGACAACATCATATTCATAGGAATTGGCGACGGCATAGCTTTCATCAAACAGATTTTCGACACCGAGATGAAAAGACCAATGCTCAGAGTACTGACAGCTGGCCGTGAGATTCACGACATCCCAGTCTGCCAGATGAACTTCACCAGCCTCCTCATCAACTTGGCTGGCTTTACCGGAATGCAACCATTCGGCACGCATGGAATACCGATTTTTTTCATATTCAAACCCGAGGCGGGTCTTCCAGGGGGGGATTTCGCTGAGATCTGCATCGTCATTGTTCTGTGGCTGATCATCTTTACGCCCGCGTTGCCAGGCATAAGCCGCATCGATCGTCAGGCCGGAAAGGAGCTCTTTCGTCCATCGGCTTTCAAACCCGTAGATATGGGCATCAATATTGATCCAGGTTTTGTCTGGAGCTGCTTGTTGGTAGATATAATCTTGCAGGTCCGAGTAAAATCCTTTGAGGGTCCACTGACCCCATGGACCTTCCAATGTGCCGCCCAGGTCAAGCTCATGGTTGACGGTTGGATCGAGATCAGGATTGCCGTAAAAAGTCGATGATCCCTGCAGGTAGCGCTCTGCACCGGTCGGCAGTCGCACGCTACGACCAACGCCGGCAAAAATACGGCTGAAGTCCGAGGGATACCAGCTGGCATACAGATAACCGCTTGCCGTCCGGTCATGCTGACGGTTACTGTTCGTCATGGTACGGCTGAATTTCAATGTATCGTTCGCTTCCATGGTGGAATCATCATAGCGCAAGCCACTGCGCCAGGTGATTGGACCGGTGAGAACCTTGATCTGGGCGTAACCCGCCCAGATATCGTGGTCGATGTCGGGAATAAATTGATCATTGATTAGCGTGTTGTTGTCGTCATTGTAGGCATCGGCATTCCAATCCTGATGATCATGGGCCAAACCGAGGGTGAGGTCTCCCCAATTCCGTTCCATGGTATTGCTGACCGATGCCCCGCGAAATGTTGAACGTGCCTCAAAGCGGCGATGAAAGGACGGTAGCCCGCTGCCGACCAGATCGCGATAGCCGTCAAAAGGTTCATGCTGCACATCGTGATGATAGAGTCGGACCTGCAGATGGTCGCTGTAAGGGCACAGTTCAAAAGCCTCATAATGAAGTTGCGTCAGGGTGGTGCGTTCTTTTTCAATATCTACCGCGACCCGTGGCGTCAGCACATCTTCAGCTTTGCCATAGGTGTGTGACAACGTCAGTCTGTGATGATCGTTGACGTTCAGTCGCACCTTGCCCCACACGTCCTGCTTGGTGAAGGCTTCCTGGTCTTCACCCTTTTGAGAATAAGGTCTTCCGGCCGGGGCAAAATCGGTCAGTTTACGACCGTCACCATCTTCATACGGGTCCATTTGGGTGGCTGCAAAACCGAGCAGCGCCTGAATGGTTTCGTTGCCACCGGTCACTTGAACGGCACCACTGCCATAGTCAAAACTCCCTGCTTTAAGCCAGACTTCAGCTTGCTCTTCGGCACTTGGATCGACGGTTTCAACACGGATTGCTCCGCCCAGACCACCTTGCCGGGTGACATCAAACGGACCGGGTTGGACATTGACTTGGCGTACTGCAAGCAGAGGGACATGGGATAACGCCGGGTCTTTGCGGCTACCGCAGGCCCCTTCAAGCATGGCGTTATCGTATAACACGCGCAGGTTGGCTTTGCCGAATCCGCGCAAGGCGATCTCGTTACCGTAGCCGCTTTTTCGAATAAGGGTGGTGCTGGCAGACTGTTGACTGAGCAGTTCCGCCAGATCAACCACATGCTCATGGCGGAGCTCTTCCCGGTCAACCTGTTCCGGGTCGTTATCATTTTCCGCTGAAGCCGTCACAAGAATGGTGTCAAGTTCAATGGTGTTTTCGGCAAAAACGGTTTGAAATGGGGAAACAAAAAGGACGGCGGCAAGCAGACAAACTGCCCCCCATCTTCTGTACAACACAGGTGAAGCCATAATTACTACCTCCTGGATACACTGATAGCATTCAAGTCGCAAATGTCCCGTCGGTCGTTTTAAACGATGGCGGGGTATTAACAGGGGATTGAAAAATGCTGGTTGTATGCAGGTGGTGCGCGGACCGGGCAGCCGGTCGCGTGGTTTGGTAAAACGGGTTGATTAGCGTACAGAATCGCCTGTTGCTCAACGCAACGTAAAAAGGCGATCTCCGGATGAACAGACAGATCCAGATGATGGATGGTCTGACAATAATCGTGGAGTGGACACGGAGCGTGATGGTGCTCTTCGCTGTGGTGGTAGCAGAGGGCCGTCTCGGTTTCATGACTGTGGCTGTCGTGGAACAGCGGATGGAGCAGATGGACGCCGATGGTCAGGTAGAAAACTGCCAGAAGGGCAAACAGCTGCTGAAGTCGTGGCAGATGGTAGTGGCGGCGGACTGCAGCTCTCATGATCAGATCGCGACGTGAACGGCAGTTGCCTGCAGAACATCCACCAGCACTTGCGGTGCCAGGCTGACCAGAAAACCACGTTTACCGCCATTGATATACACTCGTGGCAGCTCTAGAATGGTTTCTTCTACATAGACGGGTAACGGCTTGAGTGTGCCGAAGGGGGAGGTGCCCCCGACAAGATAGCCAGTATGTTTATGGGCAATATCCGGATGGCAGGGCGTAATCCGTTTGACATGAAGTGCACGCGCCATCTCTTTGGTGGAAACTTCACAATCGCCGTGCATCAGGATGATCAGCGGCGACAAATGTTCATCTTCCATGACCAACGTTTTGATCACCGCGTGTTCATCAACGCCCAATTCCCTGGCGGAGACACGTGTGCCACCTTTTTCTTCATAGGTGTAAAGTTGCGGCGTGTAAGAGACCTTATGCTTTTTCAGCTCTCGAATGGCCTGTGTTGTTGGATATTTTGATTTTGCCATGATGTGTCTATCGTTTGTCGAGTAAAGGGGCTAAAACCAGCTGAACACCAGAAAGGCCAGGCTGGCTACTGTCGCCACAAGGCTGAATGCGGACAAAGCATTGGTGATTGGTGCCAGGGTGCGACGTGTGCGAACGGCAATGGGGAAAACCAGACCGATGATCGCGCCACTGACTGCGCCCCCAAGGTGGGCGGCGTTGTCGGCTCCAACCACAAAGCCAAAGATGAAGGCAAAAACAGCCCAGCGGATCATAAAGTCGCGTCGTGCCAGAGCATTGTTGCCACCCATACGATGAAAATAGGTGATCGAAAAACCGATCATGCCGAACAGGGCCCCGGAGGCACCGATAACAATCGCCATGGGGTGCCAGAAATAACCTAGACCGGTGGCGGCCAGTGCGGTCAGGGTGTAAAGGGAGAGAAAACTGCTAGGTCCGATTTCCTGCTCGAGCATCGGGCCCACCTGATACAGCACCATCATGTTAAAGCCGATGTGGATGATCCCGGCATGGGTATAGGCATAAGTGAGGCACCGCCACCATTCTCCGTTTTGTACGACCAGCGGCCACCATTGGCCACCGGAGATGACCAGCAGCTCAGAGCTGGGGTGTAACAGTGCTGAAATGCCAGCACCACTGGTCATCCCTCGCAACACCATGACGCAGAACAACACCAGGTTGATCAATAACAGAACTTGAGACACGGAAAATTCCATGCTGGTGAGGCGTTCTCCGCGCTTGGCCTGTTGCCACTGGCGTTGCCATTTCATGATACGCCATTGCCAACGGGTTCCGTTCATACCCAGGCCATCGAAAAAACGTTTCCAATCCACGTCGGGGGGCTCCTTGTTGAATAAAAAGAAAACGGTAAAGCTTTTTGTAAGAATCTTGGCCGTAAACCGTAGCGGTTTGCAGTCAAGAGATTTACTGAAACAGATGTGTGTGACTATTGCAGAAATCGGCTTTTCAGGCAAGAGCCGTTGATTTTCTTTGTTGTAGATGCCTTTAAAACCAATAAGTTAACACAGTTATTTTGTTGATCTGTGCTTGTTGATAACGGTAATATATGAAGTTGTATACACTGTTTGGCAGGATGTTGAAAACGTCCCATCCAAGGAGGGCAACGACGCACGCCGAAAAAGCGATTTCCGTCTTGCTCACAAAATCAAGTACTTGAAAACACATGCTTGATTTTGGTCGCCCGTCCATGGGTTTCATTGTCTGTTTTTCAACAGCCTGCTAGTCCTCAATGAACAGACCTGTTTAAGGGGTAAACCTTTTGTGAATGAAGAAGGAGGGAACTGATGGCACTGGAATCATTGAATCCGGCAACTGGAGAACTGCTGGAAACCTTTGAAGAGTGGTCGGATGAGCAGGTTACGTCAACCATTGAAGCGGTACACAGCGCTTATTTGAACTGGCGGACCACATCGTTTGCTGAACGCAAACCTCTAATGCTCAAGGCTGCTGATGTGTTGCGTCAACGTAAAGATGAGTTTGCTACCATGATGGCTGTTGAGATGGGTAAGCCGGTGGTTGAAGGCCGTGGGGAAGTTGAGAAGTGCGCGGTGGTCTGTGAATATTATGCGGAAAATGCCGAGCAGATGCTGGCTCCTGAGCCTATTGAAAGCGATGCCAGCCGTTCTTATGTCGCGTTTCGACCGCAGGGAATCGTGTTGGCGGTCATGCCGTGGAATTTTCCTTTCTGGCAGGTGTTCCGTTTTGCTGCTCCAGCCTTGATGGCTGGCAACGTAGGGGTGCTTAAACATGCGTCCAATGTGCCGCGCTGCGCGTTGGCCATTGAACAGGTGTTTGACGAGGCGGGCTTTCCGGCAGATGTTTTTCGCACCCTGATGATTGGGTCACGTAAGGTGGCACAGGTGATCGAGCATCCTTATGTGGTGGCGACCACCCTGACCGGCAGTGATATCGCCGGGCGTAAAGTGGCTGAGAAATCTGGTGCCATGCTGAAAAAATCAGTCATGGAGTTGGGTGGTAGTGATCCGTTCATCGTGTTGAACGACGCGGATCTCGATATGGCTGCCTGTGTGGCAACGACGGCACGCTGCATCAACTCGGGACAGAGCTGCATTGCTGCTAAGCGTTTTATTGTTGAAGACGGTGTGTATGATGCGTTCCTGGAAAAATTCACCGCCAATATGGCAGCATTGAAGGTGGGTGATCCCTGTGATGACTCGACCCAGATTGGCCCGCAAGCGCGTGAGGATTTGATGCGTGAACTTCATGGTCAGGTAGAAGCTTCCGTTGCTAAAGGAGCGAAAGTGGCCCTTGGCGGTGTTCCCGGTGAAGCGGCATTTTATCCGCCAACCATTCTGACTGAAGTGTCTAAGGGAATGCCTGCTTACAGTGAAGAATTTTTTGGACCGGTGGCGATTGTTATTCGCGTTAAAGATGCAGATGAGGCATTATTCGTCGCCAATGATACCGAATTTGGTCTGGGCGGTTCTGTGTGGACGAACGATATTGAAAAAGGTGAGCGAATCGCCGGAGAAATTCGTTCCGGGGCCGTGTTTGTCAACGGTATGACCAAAAGCGATCCGCGTTTGCCTTTTGGTGGGGTTGGTATCTCCGGTTTTGGTCGTGAGTTATCTCATTACGGCATCAAGGAGTTTGTTAATATCCAGACCGTATGGATTAAATAGTTGTCCCCGGCAGATAAGATAAAAGCACCGATCTTCTGATCGGTGCTTTTTTATGTGACGAAAACGAAAAAGTTCGGCACGACGAACGCTTATTTTTATCTTAAAATTCAATGGGTTGTCAATTTTTATTCAACCTGTTTATTACTGGTCTGCAGTCGTTTCAGCGACAAACCATTGCTGTAATCGCGATGTCAGACGGGTCACGATCCGATCAATCTCCTTTTGGGAATAGAGTTTTTTCTCTTCACGTCCCCATACCACCTGAGGCCAGCAATAATCATCTTCATAGCGGGCAATAATATGAATGTGTAGCTGGCGAACCAGATTTCCGATGGCACCGGTATTGACTTTGTCCGGTTTGAATTCATTATCGACAAAGCGTGATAACGCCATCATTTCAGCAAACAGTTGCTGTTGTTCCTCCTGCGGCATATCGTGGATTTCGCAGGCTTTTGTCTGTGGCACCAGAATAAACCAGGGAACCAGAGAGTTGTTGAGCAGAAGGAGCAGGCTGTTGCCAAATGAGCCAAGCACGATGCAATCCTCTGCCAATTGTTGATTAAGAGTGAATTTTTCGGTCATGCGTCATCCTGTTCGAGGGATCGGGACACCATCGCGATCACGTCCCGATGAAAGGGTTATTTCTCTTTTTCGTTGAGGAGCCCTTTGAGCAAACTATCCGTTGCACCTTTAAGTTGTTCATCGGTGCCTTCCGGCAACTCCACATCTTTAAGGGCTTCCTGACGTACTTGATCGATTTTTTGACTGACGGCTTGAGAGGCATTTCCTTTCAATGTGTTCAGACTGGCCATATCGGCTTTGAGCAATTGCGCCAACGCGGGAGAGAGCCCACCTGAATTATTGGCTGTCGCCTTAACAACGGTTTGCACGATGAACTCGATGATTTGTGCCATCGACATACCACCATTTTTTTCACCCACATTGGCCATATTGATAGGGGGGACCGTTAACGTCACTTCGCTGACTTTATTGCCTAGTGCACTCAGTTGGGCTGACACCGTAATATCTTCAAGAATCAGTTTTTCGATGACAAATTTCTTGCCACTCTGCGTTGTTGAGGAACCACCAGAAGATGTTGTCTGGCTACCTTGAGACTGAGGGATATTCTTTAGCAGAGAGCGGACATTGGAGAGTTGATCTTTTTGTTCAATGCTCATGTGAAAGCCGGAAAGGGCCACTTTGGAAATACGAATCGTATCCGATAACAGTGATTTGAGGTTGATGGCGACCTCGGCTTTATCAAGAACCATGAATTGCTGTTGTGTAAAACCTTGGGGATTATTGATGGTGAACCCACCGAGTTCGCTGCTGCCGCCAAGCAGTGAAATATGGAGACTGTTGACTTTCGTCGGCACGCCGAGTGCTTTTTCACCTCCAAACTCAACGGCTTTTTTCGCAATCGAGTCAAGATAGTAGGTCGTTGTTCCCAGAGCTGCGGCAACGATAATCAACAGCACAACAACAAGTTTGATCAATGTTTTCATGGTGGACTCCATAAGCAGGGGCTTGTAAGACAAGTCTTAAAAAATTGTAGAAAACATCTGCTGATACGGGGGTTATTTTTCGATTAAAAAAACACAGCCGTCCCGAGAAACAGGACGGCTGTGAAGAGAACAGTACGAATCAGTTGTTGAACAGGCTTAACTCAACACGGCGGTTTTTTTGTTTACCGGCAGCGGTGGCGTTGTCGGCAATTGGCTGGCTTTCACCAAAACCCTTGCTGGTCAGGTTTACGCCGTCAAGAGCATAGTTATTGATCAGATACGCTTTAACCGCATCAGCACGTTTTTGAGACAGGCGTTGGTTGTATGCGTCGCTGCCGTCACTGTCCGTATGGCCGGAAATCAGGATTTGTTCGCCCGGATATTTTTTGATGAAGGCTGCAGCTTTGGCCATATCATCCATGTGCTGGGGGCGTATTGCGGCTTTGTCGGTGTCGAATTCGATCAGCAGGGTGAGTATCAGCTGGCAGCCGAATTCATCGACATGGGCACCTTTTGGCGTATTGGGGCAGCGATCAACATCATCATAAACACCGTCACCATCACTATCCACCGGAAGATGACAGCCGACAGCGTCAACGGCCACACCTTTGGCGGTGCCTGGGCATTGGTCGAGATAGTCGTAAACGCCGTCACCATCCGTATCAAGAGGACAGCCTTTGGCATCCACGGCAACACCTGCCGGAGTTCCGGGACAACGGTCATCGTCGTCAAACACGCCGTCACCATCACCGTCCAGTGGTGCAGAAAGCACTGGCAGGGGCTTTTCGCCGCCAAAGTAATAGACCAGTCCGGCGCTTGCCAGAAGATTGTTGGGTTCACCGCTGGTTGCCAGCATGTGACGAATTTCAGTATTCAAGGCAAAGTCGTCATTGAGGAAGTATTTCAACCCGGCCCCATAATTGAGTTGGCCGTGGTGGTCGTTGTCGTCGCCCTCCTCATCAACGGTCAGCAGACCCAACCCTGCCACCAGGTAGGGAACCAGGCTTTCTTCAGGGATAAGGTGGTAAACAGCCCCAATAGAGATGCTGTAGACATCGCTGTCAGGACCGCTTTTGTCTTCAGCGTACGTCGCGAGAATCTCACTACTGAGATTGGCATTATAGTTATAGCCACCACCAAGGGAGAAATTGGCCTCAGGATCGTAGCTGCTGCTTTCCATGTCAATGATACCGACCATTGGATTAACGAAGAATCGACCGGATTGGGATGACTGATTGGCTTGAGCTGCCATAAGGCTGGCAGGGATCAGACAAGACACTAGAACGGCCCAACACCATTTTTTCATAATGACCCTCCTTAAACATTTCCGGGATAACCTGTCGCGAGTGGCATGAACCCGTGTTCACGTGTTTCGCTGCATTTATCCCTGAAATAAAAACAATTGATCACATCATGATCGATCAAAATGAAACGACCACAACAGAGAGCATAACTCTGGAGAGGCAAATGTCAAATGGAATCAGCTGTAACATTTTGTAATGATTGCCTTTGCAAAGATGAGAAATCGATGGCCGAATCAAGAATAGCTGCTGTTTACGCATGCTGCGGGTAAAGGGGTAAAACGCCCTTTACCCGCACGGTAAAGCTCTTGCGGGTGTTTCGGTGATGCGTTATAGTGCCGCATCTATTTCATGCCAGAGCTGTGAGGAGATCAAAAATGATTACTGCAATCAGTCCTATTGATGGACGTTACGCGTCGAAAGTCACTCCGTTAACTGAGTGTTTTTCCGAATATGCCCTGATGCGCAATCGGGTCAAAGTGGAAGTGATGTGGCTGCTGGAACTTTGCGCAGAGAGTGCTATTAAAGAATGTCGTTCTCTGAGTGAAGACGAGCAACAGCTGTTGCTGACTCTTGTTGCTGACTTTACCCCGGAGCAAGCGGAAAAAGTCAAAGCTCTGGAGCGGGTGACCAACCACGATGTCAAGGCCGTGGAATACTTCCTAAAGGAACAGATTACCGGTACTACTCTGGAGGACATTTCTGAATTTATCCATTTTTCCTGTACTTCCGAAGACATTAATAACCTGTCTCACGCGTTGATGCTCAAAGATGGCCTGGCCGCTGTCGTGCCGTTACAGCAGGAAATTATGGATGAGGTTTCCCGTTTGGCGCACGAATTTCGTTCGGTCCCGATGTTGGCGCGCACCCATGGTCAGACCGCTTCACCCACGACCATCGGCAAAGAACTGGCTGTCTTTGTTGCCCGCTTGAAAAAACAGAGCCAATGTATTGCCCAGGTTGAACTCCTCGGTAAGCTCAACGGTGCCGTCGGTAACTTTAATGCCCACCTGTCAGCCTACCCGGATGTGGACTGGCCGGCATTGGCGAAACGGGTGATCGAAGAAGGGCTGGGTTTGACGCAGAACATGTTTACCACCCAGATTGAACCTCATGACTACATGGCGGAACTGTTCGATGCCCTGTGCCGTTGGAATACCATTCTGACCGATCTTGATCGCGATATCTGGACCTATATTTCCATGGGGTATTTCGGTCAAAGGACGATTAAAGGCGAAATTGGCTCATCAACGATGCCGCACAAGGTCAACCCGATTGATTTTGAGAATTCTGAAGGCAACTGTGGACTGGCCAATGCGATTTTCAGTCACCTGTCAGCGAAGCTACCCATTTCACGTCTGCAACGCGACCTGACTGATTCGACCGTTTTGCGGAATATGGGGGTTGGCTTTGGCTACAGCATGATTGCTTACCATTCGACCTTGAAAGGCATGAGTAAGCTGAAGCTTAACGAGGAAAAACTGGCCAACGATCTGGATCAGGCCTGGGAGGTTCTTGCCGAGCCGATTCAAACAGTCATGCGCAAAGCCGGTATTGAAAACCCATATGAAAAATTGAAAGAGCTGACCCGTGGGCAACAGATTACTGCCCAGATCATTCGTGACTTTGTCGATTCACTGGACTTACCAGAGGATGATAAAAAGCGTCTGCAACAATTGACGCCCGGCGGTTACATCGGCATGGCTCCGGAGATTGCCGATCTGCTTTAACCTTTCGATATCAGGTTTCTATCAATAAAAAAGCGGCGTTTGCATAACGCCGCTTTTTTATTGGGTTATCCCTATTTGACCAGAACTGTCCACAACACACCGGCACCAATCGCCGAGCCAATGACGCCTGAGACATTGGGTGCCATGGCGTGCATGAGCAGGAAATTTCCGGGATCTTCTTTTTGCCCCATATTGTGGACGACTCGCGCAGAGTCCGGCACCGCAGAGACGCCAGCAGCCCCAACCAGCGGGTTGATCTTATCCTTCAAAAACAGATTCATGAATTTGGCAAAAAGAATGCCTCCGGCGGTGGCAATGCAGAAGGACAGGGCACCGAGCGCGAAAATGAGGATCGACTGCGGTGTGAGGAAGTGGTTTGCGCTGGTGCTGGCACCGACGGAAAAGCCGAGCAGAATGGTGACAATGTCGATCATGGCATTACGCGCCGTATTGGCCAGGCGATCCGTGACCAGACTTTCTTTCAGCAGATTGCCGAAAAACAACATGCCGATTAACACCATCGAACCGGGAGCGATCATGGCGCAGATGAGAAAGGCGCCTACCGGAAAGATGATCCGCTCTCGTTTGCTAACGGTGCGTGGTGCTGCCATGCGAATCAGCCGTTCTTCACGAGTCGTGAGCAGTTTCATGATGGGAGGCTGAATCACCGGCACCAGCGCCATATAGGAATACGCGGCAATGGCAATGGAACCGAGAAGATGCGGCGCGAGTTTTGATGAAAGGAAAATGGCTGTCGGGCCGTCTGCTCCACCGATAATGCCGATCGCACCGGCTTCTTGAGGAGTAAAACCCAAAGCCAAGGCACCCATCAGGGTGAGGAAGATGCCAATCTGAGCAGCAGCTCCGAGCAGAACCAGTTTCGGGTTGGAGAGCATGGCGGAAAAGTCGGTCATGGCACCGATACCGAGAAAAATCAGAGGAGGGTAGATACCTTCACTGACACCGTAATAGATATAACGCAACACACTGCCGTCGTCGTAGACACTTAACGCCATACCGGCGACAGGGGGAATGTTGCCGACGAGGATACCGAACCCGATAGGGACGAGGAGTAACGGTTCATAATCCTTGATGATGGCCAGGGCGATAAAAATGATGCCGATGACCAGCATAATCAAGTTGCCCCAGCTTAAAGAGACAAAGCCGGTCCCATCGATGAATTGGCTGAACATTTCCATACGGTTGTCCTTTGACGCGATAGTGAAAATCTCTTCTACTGAGAAAGAGACACTTCTCGTTTGAAATCCTCCCAGGTGGTTAGACTAGCCTTTCGGATCTGACTGCCTGCGCCGTGGTGGTTTAACTTCGATGAGCATGATTTCCTGCCCCTGGGAGACATTATCTCCCGGCTGGACATGTATGGCTGCGACGACACCACCGACCCGACTGTTAATCTCATTTTCCATTTTCATCGCTTCCATTTTGAACAATGGTTGGCCAGCTTGAACCTCGTCACCGGCCTTAACTAAAATGGCGATAATCGAACCGGGGATCGGGGCGCATACAGCGCCGTTGCTGCTCTGTTGGGTTGGATTGGAGTGCGGTTCCATATTGGGGGCTGGCCGGGTCAGGCTGCGACTGGTGGAGCCAAGCACGTTTTCTTCATCCTGATGGATATTTTCTATCGTGACCTGATAGGTTGTACCATTTACCTCGACTTCAGCGGCTTCGGCGGTCAATTCCTTGATGTTGACGCACACTGAGGCGTCATTGATGGTCAGTTGATATTTACGCATGGGGACTCCTGTCCGAGAGACTTCTCATTTTTCCGGCTGAGTTCCAAAATGAGCCCGGCGCCGAATGACGGGAAATGGTGATACGCTGCAAGTCGCCACCATAACGTTCAAGCTCCATGTGAATGGCCATGGAGATGGCGGCATGGATCTCTTCTTCACTGGCGACACGGTCTGTCGACGGTTGCTTTGCTAGCTCCTGACGTGGTGCGCTGAGTCGATCAAGAGCTGACAGAACTTTAGGCAGCAGGCGAATAAACAAGCTGATCAGCAACAGGCCGCAAAAAACAATCGTCATGCCGATGATGGTGGTGGTAATGCCATCGCCGAGAAAAATGTTGTTGAGGTCAAAGTGGATCATGGCTGCTCCTGTTGTTTACAGCGGAATATTGCCGTGTTTGCGCGGTGGATTACTGTCCCGTTTGTCGGCCAGCATGGCCAGAGCTTTACAGATGCGCAGTCGGGTCCGTTCCGGGAGGATGACATCATCGACATAGCCTCGTTCTGCTGCCGCGTAGGGATTGGCGAATGTCTCACTGTATTCGTTTTCGCGTTGGGCAAGTTGTTCAGGCTGATCTTTTAAACTTCGGCCATAAATCAGTTCAACAGCGCCTTTGGCGCCCATGACGGCAATTTCCGCCGAGGGCCAGGCGTAATTGATATCGCCGCGCAGATGTTTGGAGCTCATGACGCAATAGGCACCGCCATAGGCTTTGCGTGTCGTAATGGTGATCTTGGGGACGGTGGCTTCGGCATAGGCATACAGCAGCTTGGCACCGTTACGGATGATGCCGCCGTATTCCTGAACCGTTCCAGGCATAAATCCCGGTACATCCACTAAAGTGATTAATGGGATGTTAAATGCATCGCAACAGCGCACAAAACGTGCCCCTTTAATTGAAGCGTCATTGTCAAGAACCCCGGCCATATGGGCTGGCTGGTTGGCGACAAGGCCCACACTCTGTCCGTTAAAACGGGCAAAGCCGACAATCAGGTTGGGCGCAAAATCCGGTTGAATTTCAAAAAAGCTGTCTTCATCAACCAACGGAGCGATCAGGGATTTCATATCATAGGGCTGGTTGGCATCAACAGGCACCAGCTGGTTGAGTTCCATAACGGAGCGGCTGGGCGGATCGTCATTGTCAGACAGCGGTACAGAGGCCATATTATTTTGCGGCAGATAGCTGATCAGCTGTTTAATGGCATCCAGAGCCATAAATTCATTCTCAACCGCAAGGTGGGCGACACCGCTGCGGGTGGTGTGAACCTGGGCGCCGCCGAGCTGTTCAACATCGACCTCTTCGCCGGTCACGCTTTTGACCACTTTGGGACCGGTGAGAAACATATAACTGTGATCGCGCACCATCAAAGTGAAATCGGTCAATGCCGGGCTATAAACAGCCCCTCCGGCGCAGGGACCGAAAATAGCCGAGATCTGGGGAATGACACCCGAGCACATGACATTGCGTTGAAAGATTTCCGCATAACCGGCCAGACTTTCAATTCCTTCCTGAATCCGTGCACCGCCGGAATCGTTCAGTCCGATGACCGGAGCTCCGTTCTTAAGGGCCATATCCATGATTTTGCAGATTTTTTCGGCATGAGTTTCAGAGAGGGAACCGCCGATCACGGTGAAGTCCTGGGAGAAGAGATAAACAAGGCGTCCGTTGATGGTTCCATAGCCGGTGATGACGCCATCACCCGGCCACTGATTTTTATCCATGTCAAAATGGGTGCAGCGATGAGTTTTGAACATGTCAAATTCTTCAAAGCTGTTTTCATCGAGAAGCAGGTCAATGCGCTCTCTGGCAGTATAGCGCCCGCTGCTGTGACGTTTTTTCTGACGTTCAAGACCACCACCCTGTAGAGCTTGCTGACGTAATGTCAGCAGTTGATCAATTTTGTTTTGCATGGTGTCTCTCCATGTACTTTATCGAAATGAAAAGTTCTAGCCCGATAAATTAGCCGTTGTAGTAAATCTGATAGAGCGTCTCATGGCCGAGAATGCGATCCACTTCAGACTGTAGAGAAATTCGCTGGTCATTATTCAGCCAGTCATTCCAGTTTTCGAGGGTTTTCCAGGTGCTGATGACGATTCGTTCACTGGGATTGTCAAAATTGATCAGCGTTTCTCCGGAGACATAACCATTCTGGGCATGAGCCAGTGAACGCATTTTGAGAAGCAGGGGCCGTATTTCCGGCTCTTTTTCGGGGGGGACCTGACGAATGATGATAATCTTGACGGCCATGCGGTGACTCTCCCTTTAGTGGTCAATGACAAGATAGCTGAAAAATGAATGATTTCAGCTGACTAATGAGAGGAGTATACCACGTGATTTTTAGGATGCAGCCGCTTTTGTAGGAGGTGGTTGTTTTTACCTGATATGGTGAATCTGAGCCTAAAAAAGCCCGCCGCTTGCCAAGCAAGGGCGGGCTCAATATTAGTTAGACTGGCCTAGAATCGCGCCACGTTCTTCCAGGCACAACTCATAGTGATGATGTGTTGAGCGGGCATTGGCGAGATAGATTTTTTTAACCTCTTCATCGTCAATTTTTTCCGCCATCTCACGCAGGTTCTTCTCAAGCTCAAGCTCTTGATCAATGGCCAGCTCAACGGCTTTCTGCTCATCGAAGTCACCGATCATGGCTTGCTGAAGAGCTTTCCACCAACTTGATTCAGTATCCGGTTCTGCGGCCATAAACGCTTCAAAATCGGGGACATCGTCACCTTTATAGATGGCGTAAAACATGTGCGCGTGTTGCTTTTCCTCTTTAGCGAGGATTTCGAAAGAGCGTTTGGCTCTCTCATCGAACATTTTTTCCGCCGCAAACTTATAATAATCCATGGCATCCTTTTCGGTTTGCATGGCTTCTTTAATGGCTTGTTGAAGATCAATTATTTCAGACATGTGCTCACTCCCTCCACGGTAAGGTACATAAACAAATCGACGCGATTGTATACAATATCGCGTTCAGATGCAATGTGTAATTGTCAATTAAATAAGGTCTTTCAGCCAACCGAAGGCAACAAAGGTGCCGATAGTTGAGCCTAAAGAGGAGAGAAAGAACACCAGAAGAACCCGGGTGACTCGGTTTTGCCACCAGCCGCGCAGCTGAGCAATGTCGTCGCTGACACTTTCCATGTCCCCGACGGTTGGCGGGGCCATCATTGCCTGTACCAGGCCGGTAACGAATCCTGCACCGACCGTAGGATTGAGTGAGGTTAACGGTGCCGCGATAAAAGCAGAGAGAACCGTCAGCGGATGTCCCAGGGCAATCAGTGCTCCAAGGGCCGACAAAGAACCGTTGGCGATAATCCATGCTGCGGCAGCATCCAGGAGTCGGCTACGGTCTCCAAAAAAGAAGCCGATGACAAAAAGCAGTGCAACGATTCCTGGAATGATCCATGGGATGGCTTTGGATAATGAGCTTTTGGCAGGGATCACCCCCATCTCTTCAATAGCAGATGCCTGAGGGGGATTCTCCAGGCAGCGCTTGATGCCGGGAACGTGTGCCGCTCCAACGACGGCGACAGTTTTTTCGCCGGCGGCTTCGAGAATATGGTAGGTCATCCAGGCATCACGTTCATCGACCAGGATAGCTTTCGCCGCTGGAAGCAGTTCCCCCATCTCTTCAAGCATGGAGGACAGGCTGTCCGACTGGCGCAATTGGCTCAACTCCTCTTCATCAAGCTCCTGTTTTTCAAACATGCCGGCAAACAGGGTGGCAACCAGATTCATTTTTTTCCAGAAGCCGGTTTTACGCCAGGCACGCAGTAACGTCGTGCGAATGTTGCGGTCGACCAGAGCGACACGAATGTGATGTTTCTCTGCTGTCTGAGCTGCCGCCGCCAGTTCTTCACCCGGTTTGACACCCGTCTGCAGACCCATCCGTTTCTGGAACGAAGCCAAAGCGAGGTTTGCCATGAGAAAAGGGACCTGACCGGTTTTAACCACTTCAATAATGTTGAGTTTCTCCCAACGGTTACGGTCTTTAAGCGTCTTATAGCGATGTTCATCCAGTTCGACACACACGCAGTCCGGCTGTTCTTGTTCTATCGCTCGCGTTACGGTGGCGACCGATTCTCTGGAGATGTGGGCCGTGCCGATGAGAATGAGCTCTTTGCCGTTATGGGTCAGGCGATGAATGTCTGAGGATTCCACCACGGCTTGCGGTGAAGGGGTATCGGGCAATGAAAAAGATTGAGACATGGGAAAACGTACCGTTCTATGTAATCTGCACGCGGTATTTGAACAGGCCGGGCAGAACCGTTTTCGATTGATAAAGGAGCACAGTCAGAGCTGCACACCAAGATAAATGGCCAAAACGAAGGAGTAGACAGCAGAAAAGGCATCGGGAACCATCCTGATGCCTTTACAAAGAGCTCTCCACGCATGCCGTGAATCTTAGGCCTCACAACGAGAGCCATTAGGTGGGATTCCTGAGCGACGAATCAGGCGTCCTTCTACACAGGGAAGGCTGGCACACATCATCACTGAAAAAGAACCCCGAAAGTAGAAATATTCCGCGTGGGCGTTTAGATATCACCTGCCGCGCAGAGAGCAATTTTTCTGTCTCACAGTATAGGTAAACAGCATCGTTGTGGCAAGGTTAAAGTCATGTCTGCAGACCCGCTTGCCTTTTGACGGTAAAGAGCCTGCAGGGTGGCTCTGACCTTGGTTTTCGACATACGACGTGTTAGGATTGTTTTCATTTTATGTGACGTTCTGTTTTCTTCTCTGAAAAGGTATTCATCGATTCATGAAATCCATACCGTTTACGGGAGTTCGCCGGTTCAGTACCGGCTTTTTCTCACTGTGGCACGCGTTTCGTTTTCTCGGTGCCAATCCCTCTTTATTTAAATATGTCGCGATTCCTTTTGCGATCAATCTTCTGGTTTTTTCCGCCACTCTTTATTGGGGCGTTGATCTGTTTAACGGCATGATCGGTCATTATGTTGGCACGCAAGAAGCCTGGTATTGGCAAATCCTTGCCGTGTTTGTCAAAGTGATCGCTGGTTTGTTAACGGCGGTGATTGTTTTTTTCACTTTTACCGTTGTCGGCAATCTGATTGCGGCACCGTTCAATGACGTCTTATCGGAAAAGACGGAACTCATTCTGACCGGAAATCGTCTTGATGAACCATTTTCTCTCAAATTGTTCATGGCTGATATGTGGCGGGTGCTCGGTGATGAATTACGCAAAATGTCTATTTTTGTCGCATTGATGATTTTTCTGCTGCTGTTTAATATGATTCCAGCGTTGGGCCCCCCGGTATATGCAGTTTTTTCTGTGGCGTTAACGCTGTTTTTCTTGGTGGTTGAATACACTGGTTATGTGTTCAGCCGCAAGCATCTCGGCTTCAGTGACCAGAGACGTTTTATCAAAAATAATTTCATGGCCTCGGTGGGGTTTGGCTTGGCGGTCATGTGTATGCTAATGATTCCGTTTGTTCAGTTTGTGACAATTCCGATTGCTGTTATCGCTGCGACACGTCTGTGCTGCCTGGATGGTTCCGGCGTGCAATTGTCCGACAGTTAACGTTCTTTCTTCGCTAAAGGAGTCTTCATGGGAGCACCTGGAACGACCAAGTTTCAAATTGATTTACGCAGACATTTACGGGAACGAAAAGTAGAGCGTCGCCTTCGCGAGGTGATTTGCGAAATTGCCGAAGCCTCCAAGTACATCATCAACTCGATTCGGACCGGTGATCTTGGTGTGGCTGGTACGTCAAATCTTTACGGTGAAGAACAGTTGGCACTTGATGTTCTCTCTGACCGGATTTTACAGAAACGTTTAAAAAATTCCGGTGTGGTTTCCAACGTTGTTTCTGAAGAAAACAACGAAATCATCAATTTTGAATGCACCAATAAAGTTTGTTATTCCGTGGCTTACGATCCCTTGGATGGTTCATCACTGGTGGATGTTAATCTTGCCGTCGGCACCATCATATCCATCTATCAGGGCGGTGATATCCTTCAGCCCGGTCGTAATCAGGCGGCGGCCATGTATATTCTCTATGGTCCGCGGACCACGCTGGTGTATTCGACTGGTGACGGCGTGCATGAATTTGCCATGAACCAGTTGATGGAGTACACGCTGGTCAAGGAAAACGTGACAATTGACAAAGTCGGTGGCATCTATTCGCCGGGGGGGCAACGCAATCTCTATACCTCTGGTACCGAAGCGCTTGTTCGTTCTCTGGAAGAAAAAGGCCATAAACTGCGTTACAGTGGAGGGTTTGTCCCGGATATCAATCAGATTCTGATGAAAGGGCGCGGAATTTTCATGTATCCGCATCTGCAAGGAAAACCCAATGGAAAGCTGCGTCTGTTATATGAACTGAATCCAATGGCGTTTCTCATTGAGCAGGCCGGGGGCGCTGCTTCCAATGGTCACAAGAGTATTCTTGATCTTGTTCCGGAGGGGATTGACGATTGCTCGCCGGTATTCATTGGCTGTAAAGAGGATGTTGCTCTGGCCGAGTCTTTCATCGCACAGGAATCGGCCTGACGCGATATGTATCTGGTCAAAAGGTCAAATAAAGAAGCCGGTGTGGGGAGACCACACCGGCTTCTTTATTTGACATGGGATCTGTGATTAGAGTCTTTCGTTCTGGCAACGGCACAAGGCCAATTGTTGGCCGAGAAATGTGCCGAACAGCTCCATCAGTCGATAGCCCCAGGCATTGAAATGCTGGCGTCCACTGTGGCTGGTTGTGATAACACCGCATAACTGCTCCGTCACCATCAGGGGAACGCTGATAATTGAGGACTCACTTTCCTTGTTATCCATGCTGAGGTCGAGAGTTGTGCTGTCATCACAATCCTGCATCACTCCTTTTTCAAGGGTGGAACGGATAAACAGATCCTCAATACGTGTTGGATTACAGCGTCTGGGAACGCCGTCGCATTCGAGAGCAAGAACAGAGCCGAGAGGTGCATTGGCGAGCAACGTGGTTTCACTTGGCGGCAAGATGTAGATACTGCAGCGAGTGGCCTTGATGGAATGATGGAGAATTTCCAAAGCATTTTCGAGTAAAACCGGTTCCGTCAGTCGGTGAGCCGGGAGTTCTCCGAGGCGTTGCAATGTCGATAGCGACTCAAGCAGGTCGTCGAAGTTGTCAGAGAGATTGAGAATAATATCTGAAAAAGGATATTTATTCGTCATTACAGCCTCCACATCCGGTAATGAGTTCGGCCATTTCATGGAGTCCTTCCAGTTGCTCACGGGTATCACTGTACACTTTGCGGACATGATCGACGGCAATGATTGTTTCCGGAATAATCAGGCTGGAAAACGGGTCGGTGTTTTCATGGAACAGCTGATCTGAAAGCTGTGAGCTGACCCAGACGAGTTGAGCAAGTGGCGAAGCCTCTTCAAGTGTACTGTGCGTGGAGAGACCGTTAAGGGCTTCCGTAATGGGTTGTGGCAGGTCCCAGGCTTCGGCGAGAAGATTGGCCGCATCGTGATGATTTATGCCGAGCTGGTTGTGAATACGCTCCTTCAGGCTGCCTTGACTGGATGCGAAAACTCTTTCCATGTCCAACGGGAAGCAATGAACCAGAGCTTGTAATCCCAGGTTATGCAGAAGACCGGCTGTGTAAGCAACAGCCGGGGCTGGTTTCTCTCGAACCGTCAGAAAATGAGAGAGGCTTTGAGCCATTCCAGCGGTGGTAACAGCATTAAACCAGTAGCGATGGCAGTTGAACAGGCGGCTCTGCTGGACATTAAAATTACCGCTCAGGGCCATAGCTAAAGAAAGACTGCGGGTAATGGCCAATCCCAACACCCGGATGATGGCCTCGCGTACGGTGGTAATTTCACCACGCTGTCCATAATAGGCCGAGTTGGCGCAACGCAGAATACGGGCCGTGATTGCGGGACTTTTATTGATGATACTGACCAGATCAATCAAATCAACCTGCTCATCGGCAACGATTTGAATAATCTCCCGGCAAAGCCCACTGGGTGGCGGGAGTTGTTTGATCTTTCGGATACTGTCGAGCACAGCGCAATTCATAAGAGCTACTCAAGTCCTCATTCTACAATCATAGGTTTGTATCAATTCGTCGTCAGAAACCCGGCGATTTTTTCAGTGATGCCATCTGTATCAAGACCGTGCAACTTTAACAGCTCGTCTTGACTGCCCTGTTGAATGAATTTATCCGGCAGCCCGAGGCGTAAAACGCGCGGATAAAGTCGTTGCTGTTCCAACAGTTCCATAACGGCACTGCCAAATCCGCCGGCGAGCACGTTTTCTTCCAGCGTGATAATGTTGCCAGTGCGGCGCGCTTCTGCGGTGATAAGTTCTTCATCCAGAGGTTTGAGAAAACGCCCATCAACAACGGCAATGTCAATCCCTCGTTCTGACAGTTTAGCAGCTACGTCCATGGCTGTCTTGGCAAAGGTGCCGATGCTGATCAGAGTCGCTGCTTTGCCGTCACGCAATTTTTCCCCTTTGCCGACTTTTACTGCCGTGATTTCTTCGGTGTCCGCCAGTCCCAAGGCATTGCCACGCGGATAACGGTAGACAAATGGCCCCTGATGCTGTGTTGCTGTGAGCATGGCCCGCTTCAGCTCCAGCTCATCACGCGGCACAGCGACGGTCAGATTGGGGATGTGACGAAGATAAGACAGGTCGAACACCCCATGGTGGGTCGGACCGTCCGCACCAACCAGTCCGCCGCGGTCAAGAGCAAAAGCGACCGGCAGGTTTTGCAGGCAGACGTCATGCAGGACATTGTCATAAGCGCGTTGCAGAAAGGTTGAATAGATGGCAACAACCGGACGTAATCCTTCGCAGGCCATGCCGGCAGCCAGTGTCACAGCATGCTGTTCGGCAATGCCGACATCGAAAAAGCGATCAGGAAACTGCTCGGCAAAGGGCACCAGCCCCGTTCCTGTACACATTGCGGCGGTAATCGCGACCAGTTGTGGGTCCTTTTGGGCCAGCTGACACAGAAAGTCACCAAAGATTGATGTATAGCTGGGCGGGGCGCCGGGTGTTGATTTTATCTTTCCACTCTCTTTGTCAAAAGGACCGACACCATGAAACTGGGCTGGGTTTTCTTCAGCAGGCTGATAGCCTTTGCCTTTGCGGGTCACCACATGAATCAGAGAAGGACCGTCAAGGCGGGAGACATTCTGCAGCGTCTCGATCAGTTCGTCCATGGAATGGCCATCGATGGGGCCGACATACTCGATGCCGAATGCTTCAAACAACATCCCCGGAGTCACAAAAGCTTTGAATGAGTCTTCTGTGCGTTTGGCCAATTGGACAAGGTCTTTACCGAACCGTGGAACACTGTTTAAGAAAATTTCAGTTTCCCGTTTAAAACGGACAAAAAAGCGTGAGGTCATTTTGCGACTGAGAAATGACGACAGGGCACCGACATTGGGGGAGATCGACATCTCATTATCGTTGAGGATGATAATCATGTTGCGATCAAGGTGACCGGCATGATTTAGCGCCTCAAAAGCAAGACCCGCCGTCAGGGAGCCATCACCAATCACTGCAACCACTTTGTTGTTCAGATCTTTGCAGTCACGGCCGACGGCCATCCCCAATGCCGCTGAGATTGAGGTGCTTGAATGACCGACGTCAAAACAATCGTGAGGACTTTCCTTGCGTTTGGGGAAGCCACTGATGCCGTCAAGCTGACGCAGGGTATGGAAAGAGTTTAAACGCCCGGTGAGCAGCTTATGGGCATAGGCCTGATGACCGACATCCCAAATGATTTTATCCTTAGGCGAGTTCATGACGTAATGCAGGGCAATCGTCAGCTCAACAATTCCCAGTGAACTGGCCAGGTGCCCACCGGTATGGGAAACCGTATTAATAATTTCATCGCGCAGTTCCTGAGCAAGGACAGTCAACTCGTTGAGAGAGAAGTCCTTCAGATCTGCTGGGCTTTCAAGATTTTCAAGTAAACGGCTCATAATGCTCTGTAAGGTCTGTCAATCGTTCAGGACGAACGATTGACGATGTAATGGGAAATCTGGCGCAATGGTTCTGCGGCATCACCAAGAGGTTCGAGGGCTTTGAGCGCCTGTTGGTGAAGTTCTGCAGCGCGGCGGATGGATTCACTTAATCCGAGGACCGCCGGGTAAGTGGCCTTGCCACGTTCCTGATCACTGCCGATATCTTTGCCCAGCTGCTCCTGATCCCCAGTAATGTCGAGGATGTCATCGGCAATCTGGAATGCCAGCCCGGCGAGCTTTCCAAAACGACTTAGCGCTTCATATTGTTCCGTGTCGGCTCCGCCGAGTAATGCTCCGGCACGAATAGAGGCCAGAATCAAGGCTCCGGTCTTGTGGGCATGGATAAAGTCGATGGTCGCCAGGTCCGGTTGTTCCATGCCTTCGGCTTGCATATCGACCACCTGGCCGCCAACCATGCCGGCCGCCCCGGCTGCACGTGCCAGAAGCTGAATGACTTCCCGTCGGGTGCGATCATTGATCTGTGATGCCTCCGAAGGAGAGGAGAGCAGGACAAACGCCTCAGTTAAAAGAGCGTCTCCGGCCAGGATTGCCGTGGCTTCGCCAAACACTTTGTGGTTCGTTGGTTGACCTCGGCGCAGGTCATCATCATCCATGGCCGGTAGGTCGTCATGAATCAGTGAATAGGTGTGGATCATTTCCATGGCACAGGCTGCCGGCAGCACATCGTCAACAGCACCACCAACTGCTTCACAGGCCGCCATCATGAGAATAGGGCGCAAGCGTTTGCCACCGGCAAAAACCGAATAATGCATGGCCTCATGCAGTTGAGCCGGATGCTGATGCTTGGGAGGGAGAGACTGCTCCAGCGCCTGTTCAACGCGTTGGCGATGATTACTGAGGTAGGCTTTTAAATCCATACGTCATTCCATATCAATAAACGTTACAGGTCCAGCGGCTTTGTTGTCAGCTGCTGATCCTGATCTGATGTCAATTGCTCGATTTTTAATCGTGCGCCTTCCAGGGCTTTTTGGCACTTCTGGATATTTTTGACGCCGCTCTCAAAGTGCTTGAGGGCTTCATCAATCGGCAGATCGTCCTGTTCAAGATGTTCAACACAGGATTCAAGAGCGTTGATGGCCTCTTCAAAGGAGGTCGCTTTAGCCATTCGTGTATACTCCAAAAGATTTTACGTTAAACACCCGATTATGGCTATTCTCCGGCAGCGAGTCAAGCCGGTTCCGCAGGGTTGACGCTGTCGATGGTTGCCGTGGCCGAGCCTTGGTGAAATTGCAGGGAGATGCCTTGCCCTGGCTCGAGTTGTTGAGCATTTCGGATCAGGACCGTTGGAACCGTCTGTGTTGTGACCACACTGAAACCACGTTTCATGGTATTGAGCGGACTTAGCGCATTGAGGCGGCCAGCAAGTTCTTGTAGCGTGTGATCTCGTCGTTCCACAAGACGGGCCATGGCCTGATTCAGGCGGTGTTCAAGTTCGTCACAGCGCTGCTGTTGCTGCTGGATTCGCGATTGTGGGCTGCGTAGCCGCTTGCGAAGCCCTGCGAGTTGTTGCTCCTTGATCATCAGATGACGCGTTGCAGCCGTTTTGAGACGTAATCTGAGTTGGTCGAGATGCTGTCCAAGCTCCTGGCGGTTTTTGACAACCAGCTCTGCGGCGGCACTGGGTGTCGGTGCGCGCAGATCGGCAACGAAATCGGCAATGGTAAAATCGGTCTCGTGGCCAACGGCTGAAATAATTGGACAGCGTGAGGTGAAGATCGCCCGTGCCACCTCTTCACTGTTGAAGGCCTGCAGATCTTCGAGGGAGCCTCCACCTCGGCCGAGGATGATGGTCTCACAGGGGGAAAAGCGGTTAAATTCCTTAATGGCGGCAACGATTTGCTGCGCTGCCTGATCGCCCTGAACCAGAACTGGACGCAAGACCACGCGAAGGCCGTGAGCACGCCGTTGCAGGATGTTGAAAATATCGTGGATCGCCGCACCGGTTGCTGACGTAATAAGGCCGATACACTGAGGATGGGAGGGGAGAGGCTGCTTGTGCGCTAACGAGAACAGTCCCTCCTGATCGAGTTTTTTCTTTAGCTGTTCAAAAGCCAGTTGCAGGCTGCCATAGCCTTGCGCATCCATGGTTTCACAGATTAGCTGAATATCTCCGCGGGCTTCGTACAACGAAAGACGTCCACTGCAGAGCACCTGTTGACCGTGTTCGGGTTGGAACGGAACCTGACGATTGGCGCTGCGAAACATGACGCAACGAATCTGCCCTTGTTCATCTTTGAGAGTGAAATACCAATGGCCGGATCCCGGACGCGACAGATTGGAGATTTCGCCACGAACCCGGACGTGAACAAAATTATCCTCAAGTGTTTCGCGGATCAGCTCATTGAGTTGTCCGATGGTCAAAATAGGTGGTGCCTGGTTTAGCATGATTCTCTCAGTTTCGTTGCTTTAAAAGTAAAGGAAGAAGTCTGGCAAAGGCGATTAATCGCTATTCTTCACAAGATGATCAGTGCGGATGGTTTTCTTTATCCATCGGCGGCTGTACGAGCTGGGTAATCGAAACAATCTCGACGTCAAAACGCTCTCGGTCTTTTATAAAATAGTGCAGAGCCTCGATCGTCTGTGGATAGGGATGACAAATAGCAATGGCGCTACCGTGTTGGTGGGCTCGTGAGACAAGTCGGTCAAGTTGGGCAAGAATCGGCTCCATCTCCCGAACATTGTCGAGAAAAACATCACGAATGGCGCAGGAGAGCCCAAGTTCACGTGCCTGCTGGTAGGCGACGGAATCTTTACTTGTCAGACTGTCGACAAAAAACAGACCTGAATTTTTGAGCGCGGTGAGAACAGGACGCATTTTGTCGGCGTGTTGGGTAAATTCCGAGCCCATATGATTATTGCCGCCGATCGCGTAGGGTAATGCCGCGATAATGTGCGTTATCTTCTGACGGATCTGTTGCTCGGACTGGTTGCTGAACAGTCCAAGAGGTCCTGGGTCATTTTGAGGGTAGCTGACCGGTTCCATGGGAATGTGAATCATGATATCGGATCGCTGCCGATGAGCGAGGTTCATGATCTCCGTGGAATGGGCTTCGCCGGGGATGATGGCCAGAGCCAGCGGCATTGGCAACTGGAGTGCCTGTAACGCGGCATCACGGTTGATTCCGATATCATCCATGATGATTGCAACCTGGGCTTTGTGATCCTCGGGGACAATGACAGGTTCTCTGGGAGGCGGCGGTTCAACCGGATACCGTTCCAGAGGATAGGCTTCAACCGCCGGCTGCTGCTCTGGCGTTGCATCGGGAAGAGACCAATGGGTGATGATATAGCCGCCAAGGCATAGCAGGATGCTCAGAAATACGACGGCTGTCAGAGGGTGGCTCAACCAGGATAAAAAATGTTTACGCGGTGGCACTGCCTTTTTTTGACGTTTTTTGGCCGTCGATTTTTTCTTTGCCGCTGCGGTCATGATGTTGCCGCCTCATCGTTGGTCAAACAAGGTTGAAGATGTTTCATTTGCTGCCAGCCGCGAAGTAAATCCAGAGCTCTGAGTAATTGAAAGTCAGATGGAGGTTCTTCATCGGGTTGAGGTGTCGCGTTGCCCAGACTTTCTTGAGTCGGCGTCTCAAGGTGGTTGTCGAGGTCCTTCTCTTTGGTTTGCTGTGTTGTTACCGTCTGCTGCCAGACCGCTTGCTCGACATGGACATCTGGAACGATGCCTCGAGCCTGAATGGACGTGCCGTTCGGGGTGTAATAATAGGCCGTCGTTAAGCGCAGACCGGAATGATTTGCCAAAGGGATAATACTTTGGACTGACCCCTTTCCAAAACTGCCGGTTCCCAGGATAACGGCTCTTTTGTGGTCCTGAAGCGCGCCGGCAACAATCTCTGACGCACTGGCACTGCCTTCATTGATGAGAACGACAATCGGATAACTGGGTTCCGTATCGAGGGCTGTCGCGTTATAGGTGAAATTGTCGGTAGAACGGCGTCCTTGTGTGGAGACGATTTTTCCCGAATCGAGAAAAAGATCACACACCTGAACCGCCTGATCCAGTAAGCCGCCGGGATTGTTACGCAGATCAATGACTAGGCCTTGCAGCTCCGCTTCTTCGTGCAGTTGTTTAAGGGCGGCTTTGAACTCCCTGGCTGTGCGTTGTTGAAATTGGCTGATGCGGACATAGCCGATGGCCGGGTCATAAAGACGGTGCTTGATGCTGTCAACGCGAATTGTTTCCCGCGTCAAGGTAAATGTCAGTGGAGCGGATTCTCCACTGCGCATAATGCCCAGAGAGATCTTACTGCCTTTGGGGCCGCGCATTTTATTGACGGCATCCATCACCGACATCTCCTTGGTAAGAACGCCATCAATTTCGATAATGATATCACCGGCGCGGATTCCGGCACGGTCAGCCGGTGTGTCGGCAATGGGCGCAATGATGGTGATGAGATGATCTTTTACGGTGATTTCGACCCCGAGTCCGTTGAACTCGCCCATGGTTTCGATCTGCATTTCGTCAAACATATCAGGAGGCATGTAGGCGGAATGAGGATCGAGTTCGTTGAGCATCCCCTTGATGGCACCGGACATGAGTTGATCGATCGGAGCCTGTTCCACGTAGTTTTTGCGGATAATTGTCAGCACGTCGATAAACTGATCCAAATGCTCATAAGCGCTGATCTCTTCCGGGGCTTGTTCTTCCTTTCCCTGAACGGATTCGGCGAACACAGGACCTGTTGCCAGAGCCATGAATAAAACAGAAAAAGAGAGATAGATGACTAATCGTAAAGACATAGCTGTTTTCCAAAATCCGAAAAGGGTCGGATAGCACTTATCCTTTACGCGGCTGCAGCCAGTCATTTGGGTCAACCGGCGTGCCGCGATGGCGAATTTCCAGATGGTAACTGTCACGTTGTTCGTAGCCCGATGTTGCAATGACATCTCCGACATTGACGATCGTACCGACGGGATGCTTGATGTTGATCACCTGGGCATACAGGCTGTAATACTGGCTACCGTGATCAATAATGATTAAATTACCGTAACCTTTGAATGGCGCGGAAAAGACGACTTTCCCAGGCCAAATTGCTTTGATGGGCGTACCGGGGACGGCCGCAATTTCAAGGCCGTTGCTCTTGTATTTCGTCCCGTAGTTACGGTCGCTGTGCGTACCAAACCCCTCGCGTACCGCCCCGGACGAGGGCCAGGGGATGGTGCCTTTAGCCGTAGTGAACGGTTTATTGTTCGGTACAAACGCTTCATTGAGTTTGCGTTCTTTAAGTTGGCTGACCAGTGCTGTGAGGTTTTTCGATCGTTCCTCAAGTTGTTGCAGGCGTTGTTGCAGAGCGTGTTGGTCCTGCTTGATCTGGGTGACCAGTTGCGCTTTTTGATTTTTATTTTGTGCCAGTTGCTTTTTGTACTGCTGTTTTTCCGTCAATGTCTGTTCCTGCAACATTAATTCATTGTGCAGGTCAAGGCGGGCGCGCTGGAGTTGGCGTGTTTGTTGACGGTAGCTGGTCAGCAACTTCTTATCGTGTGAGGCGATACGGCTGAGAAAGTCGAGATTCTCCGCTAACTGAAGTGGGGTTTCTGTCGAAAAGATCAGTCGCAGAGAACTGAGATCACCACTGGTGTACAACGTGCGTAGCCGTTGCTCCACATCTTTTTGCGAACGCTTAAGGACGTTTTCATAGTTGCTGATTTTTTCTTCAAGCCCGGCAATATTTTCTTTAGCCTGTTCTAGAGCATGGCTGGCTTTTTTGACGGCGGCATCACTATTGGCCATCTGCTGCTCAAGGTGATCAAGTTGTTGCAGCAGGCTCTGTTCCTTGGTTTTTTTCTGGGAGATTTCACTGGCGGTTTGGGAAATCTGTTGCTTGACCTGCTGCAGGGTTTCCTTGTTCTCAGCAATTTCATCAGCATGGGCTGGAAATACATACAGCATGAGCACCACAGCCAATGAGGAAAAGCACAAAGGGTAGCGCAAGATTTTTGCTGTCGAGATTGTTTTCCCGGATATCGTCATCGTGATATGCGCCGTTAGATGCGGACAAACTTACGTAACGGCAAGAGACTGCCGACAAACCCTAAAAACAGCCCGGTTGCAATAACCGCAAGCTGAACTTCAATCGGTAGAAAATGGATATTTTGCGCTGCCGCCGTCGTCAGTAGCGCCGCCAGACCTTTTTTCAGAAAAAAGTAATAGAGCATATGGCAGCCACCCAAAGCAAGGACGGCGCCGACCACGCCCTGCAACGCCCCCTCTGCCATAAACGGTGCTTTGATGAATAGCGGTGTGGCACCAATCAGCCCCATGATTTCCAGTTCATCGCGGCGGGCGTAAATCGTCAATTTGATCGTATTGGAAATGATAAACAGGGTGGCAAAAATCAGAAAGCCGCCAGCCAACGAACCTGTCAATTGAAGCAAGAAAATGAAGGCATCATAACGGTCAAGCCATTCCTGACCATAGCGAAAGTTATTAAACTCACTATTGTCTTTTAACAGGGCAATGAGACTTTCCGTTCCTTCTCGTGATCGGGCCGTCTCTTCAAGGCCGATTTCTAGAGAGGCTGGCAGAATTTCCGGCATCAGGCCATCAAGAAGGTCTTTGTTTTGGCCAAGACGTTCACGAAATCGTTCAAAGGCCTCATGTTGTGAGACATAGGTGACGGTTTCCACCGCTGGATAGGTCTGGATCTCTTCCAACCATTGGTCAAGAGCTGATTGGCTGGGAACCCGGTCAAGGTACACAACGACCTGGATGTCTCGACTCCATTGTTTCGTCAGGTTTTGAACGTTAAGAACAATCAGGGTGAAAAATGACAGCAGCATCAGGGCAATGGCCACCGTCCCAATGGTGGCACTACAGAGCAGGGGGCTTTGCTTCATGCTGAAGATGGTTCTTTGAAAGAAATATTTCAGACGCTCCATATCAGTTTTCCTCCGCCTCAACCGGTGATGCGATACCCTCTGGTGTGATGTCTGAGACAATATTGCCCGCGTGCAATATCACGGTGCGGTGTGGGAACAGCTCAAGCATCTCCTTGTCGTGAGTCGCGATAAGCACGGTTGTCCCGGTTTCATTGATGCGGGTAAACATCTCCATAATCTCTACGGCCAGTTCATGGTCCAGGTTGCCCGTGGGTTCATCGGCTAATAACAGGCGCGGATTGACTATCATCGCTCTGGCGATGGCAACACGTTGCTGTTCTCCTCCCGAAAGTTCAAGGGGCTTGCGTTGAAGCTTATACTCAAGGCCGACATATTGAAGCATCTGGTAGACACGGGTACTGATCTCGTGGCGTGCCAGACCCTGAACCTGTAACGGCAGGGCGACATTCTCAAACACGGTCCGGCTGTTGAGTAATTTGAAATCCTGAAAAACAAAGCCGATGTCACGGCGAAGATAAGAAATATTGCGCGCTCGCAGTCGGGTAATGTTTCTCTCTCCCATGAGAATCTGACCGCGCGAAGGCTTCTCCGCACAATAAAGCAGCCTCAGCAGGGTTGATTTTCCGGCGCCGGAGGAGCCGGTGACATAGACAAAATCTCCATCTGGAATTTTCAAGCTGATGTCGTGTAGCGCCGGAGCGCCGTTCTGGTAGATCTTGCCAATGTTGAAAAGCTGAATCATGACACGCGTTCTCCGCACGAGTAGAAACTGAATGCGCTCAAATATTTATCACGTTTAACCTGTGAGGTGAAGCGTTGATCCACCAAGGCTCTGTGTGGGCTGTCGAATTGTCTCGAAAAGTTATGGCGCGGAACCGTTCTGCGCTCTTTGGAATAGGTAACAGACGGCTACGCTTCAAATCGTAGTTGCCAGTGATCGAAGATGACACCTTTTTCTTCTCCGAATTTACAGAGGGATTTGCGAACTTTTTCGGCGCTGCGTTCACGCTCCAAATGTTGTGGATTTTTTGAAAAAAACAGATCGGCATAGGCAATGATCTGTTCTTCAACGGTTAACGGAGTCATGTCACGTAGCGGCAGTCCGAGTTTGTTTTGCTCAATTTCCTGCGTGGTCAGGCCGACGCCCGTATGCCGCTCGCAGACACCGGCATGTTTTGGCAGCCCCTCCCTGGTGAGGATTTTTGCGCCTTCCACGCCATGGTGTAAATAAGGCAGTTGGCCAAAACAACCCAATGCCGGTGCGTGGACACGGAAAATACCGATGTCGTGCAATAACGACGCTTCCTGAATGAAGTCGAGGTCTATCTTTTCCCCCCGATCTACTAATGCGCGTCCGATGTTGAGAGCCTTGTCGGCAACGAGACGGCTATGGGTCAATAAAATATGATGGGCCTTGGTGTGCTGGGGATAATAGGCTGTTATGATTTCAATGGGATCAATCATAGATTTGATGTGTGCTCCCGACCCATGGCCTGACAGAAAGCTGACTGAGGCTTTTTACTTGCATGCAAAGGCCAGCGATGATTATATGTGGACAAAGCAATAATATCTGATTTTACAGGAAGTTTTGCTTTTTTGCGAGAGATAATGCAGCGGCTGAAACCTTACTTTCACTGCATAGTTACGAGGTTTTCATGGCTCAAATCGCTCCGTTTCGGGGAATTTGTTTTAACCTTTCCAAAGTTGCTGGCCTGGATAAGGTCGTTTCGCCCCCTTACGACACGATTCACGCCGCCTTGCAGCAGCGTCTGCTTGAGCGTAGCCCGCATAATATTGTTCGTCTGATCCTCGGCAACTCTCTTCCGCATAATGGGGATGGCGAGATATGCTATGGAAAAGCTGCAGAATTGTTTCGGCAATGGCAGTCTGAAGAGATTCTGTTGCGCGATGATCAACCGGCAATTTATCTCTACGACCAAAATGGTCAGATCGGCGCTGAGACCGTTTCGAGAAAAGGCTTTATCGCCTTGGCCCGTATTGAAGATTTTTCCTCCGGAATGGTTAAACCACACGAACAGACCCGTTTCGACTGGTGTCGTGATCGCTTGCAGCTGTTGCGCCATTGCCAGGCGAACTTCAGTCCGGTTTTCTCCCTCTACTCTGATCCTTGTTGCGTGATTGAAGCCATGACCGGAACGGTTCGCAAACAACCACCTGCACTGGATGTTGTCGATGATCAGGGCATTCATCATCAGGTTTGGCGAATTCACGATAACCGGCTGATCAAGACAATTACCGAGGTTCTGGATGGCAAGCCGCTGCTGATTGCCGATGGTCATCATCGCTATGAGACCGCTCTCAACTACCGTGATGAGCAACGGGAACAACTTGGCGAATTCAGCGGTAAGGAAACGTTTAATTATATCTCCATGTATTTTTCTAATATGGAAGACCCCGGTTGTCAGACCGTCGCCCGTCATCTTCTTTTGCAGGAAGCGCCAGAGACATTTTTACAGCTAGCACGTTCTACATTTCAGGTCATTCAACTCGATGAACACTCTTGGCATGACCAAGTGGCCCGGTTGGCGAATGCAACAGCTTTGGAGGATCTCTCTTTGTTGTTTTATGCCGATCCAGAGAGGCGATATCGGCTGGTTTTGAACGATTTTGAAGCGCAGAGTCATAATGTTCGCCATTTGTTGGCAAATGCGCCTTCCACGACACATGGAGGGATTGTCTATCGGGCGGTTTTGGATAAGATCCTGAAACAACTGCCGAATCAGGACCGACTGGAGAATGTTCACTATGTTGAACAGGCGATGGAGGCTGTTGACCGGCAAAGCGCATCCGCGACGGTTTTGCTTCCGTCGTTGAGTGTTTCAACTGTTCGAGATATTGCAAATTCAGGTGGAAAGATTCCTGAAAATTCCACGTGCTTTTATCCTGGTGTTCTCAGTGGTCTGGTGATCAATCCCCTTATTCCGGGTGAGCGGATCAGTGATTACCTTTAACAGGGAGGCGGGCGCAGGTTCGTCTTTATTATGTCATTGCAGATAGCCGATATTTTACATCAGTTGCAACGCTTTGATCGGCAGCCATTCAGTCCCAATGAGTTGCTTGATGAGCTGAACCTCCCACGTCAGTCACGGCGTAAACTGCTTCAATTTTTTGATGCTTTGGTCGTCGCCGGGTTGATGAAACATATGCGACGAGGACGCTACCGGTTAAACCGTCCGTTGAAAATTGTTGAAGGCGTCTTAAAACAGCAGAATTCAGGTCATGGTGTTTTATCCGAAAATGACACCGAGCGTGAACTCTATGTCGCGTCATTTCGCCTTGGCGGCGGTATGGATGGTGATCGGGTTTTGGCGTTGGAACTCCCAGACACCCGTGGTCGTCGGCCGGAAGGCTGGATTGTCGAGGTTCTGGAGCGTAGCCGCGAAACATTGCTCGGGGTCTGCGAAAAGAGTGCTCGTCGCGGCGAGGTGGTCTTTCGCAGTGAACAGGGTGGTTTGGTTTTTGATATTGATAGCGAACAGCAGGACCCGTTCACCTTGGTTGGCCAGGTGGTGGTATTACGGATTGATCGTTATCCATCTCTGGGCAACAACGGTCTTGGCCATGTGACTGAAATTCTCGGTGACGTGGGAGACTCTCAGGTCGATGTTCTCAGCACAGCGCATCGATTGGGAATACCAACCCAATTTCCTCCGATGGTGGAAAGCCAGGCTGCTGAGGTCGCCCAAGAAGTTTCTGCCGAGGTTACAGCACAGCGTAATGATCTCAGAGCCGTGCCTTTTGTCACGATTGACGGTGCCGATGCGCGTGATTTTGATGATGCTGTGGCCTTGTCACGACACGAAGACGGGCATTGGTTGCTGCATGTGGCCATTGCCGATGTCAGTTATTATGTCGAGCAGGGTTCTGCCCTCGATCAAGAAGCCAGGGCGCGCGGCACCAGTGTTTATTTCCCCAGTTGTTGTCTTCCCATGTTGCCTCACGCGTTGAGTAACGGTATCTGCTCATTGCAACCGGAAACAGATCGTCTGGCTGTTGTTGCGGAAATGACCTTTGACGATTTAGGGCGACGGCTCGATTTTAAGGCGTATCGGGCAACAATTCGCAGTCGCAAGCGCCTCGTCTATGAACAGGTTCAGGACCTGGTGGATGGTAAGAACCCTGAAGCAACGATTGAGGCGGATCTTCGCGAAATGCTGTCTCGGATGCAACACCTTGCCCAGGCGTTAAGGCACCGCCGTTTGCACCGTGGTGCTATTGATTTCGACCTGCCCGAAGCACTGATTGAGATGGATGAGAAAGGGCATGCTACCCGGATTGGCCGACGAACTCGTCTGGAATCGCATCGCTTGATTGAAGAATTTATGCTGTGTGCCAATGAAGCTGTCGCAGAGTTTATCCTTGCTCATCGTGACAATGGGATGTTTCGTGTCCACGAAGCTCCGGATGTGCGTTCCATGCAAGCGTTTCAACAGTTTCTGGCAACACTTAATCTTGGAATCTCTCTGGGCGAAGAGGGGATCTCCCCTCTGGAACTGCATCGTTTGCTTCTCGAAGTTGCTGGGACCAGCCTTGAGTTCTCTGTTAATCGTATTCTGTTGCGCAGTATGAAGCAGGCACGATATGATGCTGAAAATCTTGGTCATTTTGGTTTGGCCAGTGAGGCCTATTGTCATTTTACGTCGCCGATTCGCCGTTATCCGGATCTTCTGGTGCATCGGTTGCTACTAAAGATTCTCGATGGCCAGCATGATTGGCAGACTGATGAGCCCCTACCGCGCCTTGCCGAAGCCGCGACAGCCGCTGAGCGTAGGGCCATGGAGGCAGAACGAGACATTGTCGATCTGCGCAAATGTCAGTTTATGTCCGACAAGATCGGTTTTCGTTATAGCGGCTACATAACGTCTGTGAGCGCTTTTGGTTTTTTTGTTGAACTGGACGAATTTTTTGTCGAAGGCCTTGTTCATATCCGTAGTCTGAGTGATGACTATTATGTTTTTGACGAAGAACGGATGACTCTGGTCGGGCAGGCACGGCGTAAAACATTCCAGGTTGGTGACACGCTTGATGTTGAGGTTTGGCAGGTTAAGCCCGCAGCACGCGAAATTGACTTTATTCTGCCGGATCTTGACGTATCGTTACGGGCGTCACGTCGGCGGCGCCTGGGTGAGCGCCGAAAACGCCGGCCCTAGAGGCCATGGGCATCCGATTACAATTGCGGCTTCATTTAGCCTGGGTGCGCGAATTTGCAGGTGACTACAAGGAATGTACTGTCGATTTCATGGAATACTGGTTTGATGGGATGCTATGAAGATTATCCGCGATTTATCGGAAATTGAGAAACCGTTTGACCGCGCGGTGGTGACCTTGGGCAATTTTGATGGTGTTCACCTCGGACATCGCGAAATTTTTCGTTCCGTTTTGCAGAGTGCCCGGCGTGAAGGTGGAACGTCGATTGTTTGTACCTTTGAACCACATCCATTGAAGTTGTTGTCTCCAGATCATGCTCCGCGCCTGATCAATACGGTCTGCGAACGTGAACGCCTGATTGCCGCATCCTGTGTTGATGTCCTGCTGATTCTTCCATTCTCTCGTGAGCTCGCCGCTTTGGCTCCAGAGCAGTTTGTTGATCAGGTATTGTTGGAGCGGATCGGCTTGAAACACTTGGTGGTCGGTTATGATTACGCCTTTGGCAAAGGGCGCAGCGGATCGATCGATTTTCTTCGTGAACAGGGGCGTCGTAAAGGATTTGTTGTGGACGTCTTTGGGCCTGTGCAGAAAAACGGTCAGGTGATCAGTTCAACCCGTGTGCGCCAACATGTTTTGTCCGGTGACGTTGAAGGCGTCGTTGCCTTGCTCGGTCGCCATTTTAATTTTGAAGGTCAGGTGGTGCATGGTGATGGACGAGGGCACCATCTGGGCTTTGCAACGGCCAATCTGACCACGGAGAAAGAACTTATTCCGGCGGATGGTGTTTATGCTTGTATTGCCATGGTTGATGACACGGAATATAAAGCGGTGGTCAGTATTGGTCATAAAACGACCTTTGGTGACTATCCTTTGACGATTGAAGCACACTTGTTTGATTTTGATCAGGATGTCTATGACCAGACCATGCGTTTATATTTTGTTAAAAAACTTCGAGATCAAAAGACTTTTGCCACCAAAGAGGCGTTGATCAAAGCCATTGAACAAGATGTCCATCGCGCGCATGAGACTCTTGAACAGGCACGTATTATTGAATATCGGGAATATCTGATGCCGGAAGGTGAACTGTCGTGACGATTATTTGTGGGACAACGCAGATTTATGGCATTCTTGGTGATCCCATACAGCACTCTCTGTCTCCGAAAATGCAAAATGCTGCGTTTGCGTCCGTTGGGCTTGATGCGGTGTATGTCCCGTTTCATGTCGTTCCAGATCAGCTGTCTCATGCCGTCAGTGGTTTGCGCGCGTTGCAGGTTTGCGGCGTGAATGTTACTGTCCCACACAAAGAAGCGATCTGTCATTTGCTTGATCGCCTTGATGATGACGCAGCACTGATCGGTGCAGTAAACACCGTGGTGCGTCATGACGATGAACTTGTCGGTTATAATACTGATGGCATCGGCTTAATTCATTCGCTCCAGGAAGATTTGGGTGTTGATGTTCAAGGGAAACATGTCACTCTGCTCGGAGCCGGGGGCGCCGCAAAATCGGCGATAGTCGCTCTGGCTCGTCAGGGTGTCAAGACATTGGTCATTGCTAACCGTACTTCAGAGCGTGCCCAGCGGCTCATCGACCGGTATCAGCCGTCATTCCCCGAGGTGACATTTATTGTGAGTTCGCTCACTTGTGATGGTCTGGCCCCGGTTGTCTCTGAAACCGACGTAATTGTCAATTCAACATCATTAGGTCTTTCCGGTGAATCCTTTAATGTGATACCATGGCAATTTGTGAAGGCTCAATGTTGTCTTTACGACATGATTTATTCCGCACGGGGTACGCCTCTGGTGGTCTTGGCCCGCGAGCACGGCTTTCGCTGCTGCGACGGGTTGGGAATGTTAATTGCGCAGGGTAAAGCGGCTTTCCAGTTATGGACCGGACAGGACCCAGGGTTCAGTATGGTTCAGGCTTTACGTGGTTAATATTGATCATCAATCGCAAATGAACGGATAAATGGAAAAACTGTATGGCAACTAATCGGTTAGGTGAATTGCTGGTTCGCAATAGCTTATTGACAGAAGAACAGGTCAGTAAAGCCATTACCGAACAAAAAATGAATAAAGAACGGTTCGTCGCCACATTGATCCGTTTGAAATATATCAAGGAAGATGACCTTGCATCGTTTCTGTCGCGTCAGTACGGTGCGCCAGCGATCAATCTAGCTGAATTTGAGGTCGATACAGACGTCGTCAAGCTGATTTCAGCTGATGTTGTTCAGAAATACCATCTGGTTCCGATTAACCGGGCAGGCTCCACCCTGATTGTCGCCATGAGCGACCCCTCCAATATCTTTGCCATTGACGATATCAAGTTCATGACCGGCCACAATGTTGAAGTTGTGGTGGCCACGGAAAGTGCCATAAAGGACGCCATTGATCGCTACTATGACCAGTCAGCGTCATTGGCTGATGTCATGGGCGATCTTGATGATATCGACCTGGAGGTTATTGATGATGACGATCAGGTTGACCTCAATGAACTGCAGATGGCAACGGAAGAGGCGCCGGTTGTTAAACTGGTTAACCTGATTCTGACCGACGCCATTAAAAAAGGTGCTTCGGATATCCACATAGAACCTTACGAAAAATCCTTTCGCGTCCGTTACCGGATAGACGGTGTACTTTATGAGGTGATGAAACCACCCATGAAATTAAAGAATGCCATCACTTCGCGGATCAAGATTCTATCGGAGATGGATATTGCTGAACGACGTCTTCCTCAGGACGGACGTATCAAGATTAAATTGCCCGGCGGTAAAGATATGGACTACCGGGTGAACTGTCTGCCGACACTTTTTGGTGAAAAAATCTGTCTGCGACTGCTTGATAAATCGAATCTTCAGCTGGACATGACCAAACTCGGTTATGAAGCAGATTCTCTCAAATGGTTTAAACAGGAGATCAGTAAGCCTTTCGGGATGGTTCTCGTTACCGGTCCTACGGGGAGTGGTAAAACCGTATCGCTCTATTCCGCCCTGAGTGAACTAAATAAGACGACAGAGAATATTTCCACGGCCGAAGACCCTGTCGAATTTAACTTTGCCGGAATCAATCAGGTCCAGATGCATGAAGAGATTGGCCTGAACTTTGCCAGTGCATTGCGTGCTTTTCTCCGTCAGGACCCTGATATCATCATGATTGGTGAGATCCGGGATTTTGAGACGGCTGAGATTGGCGTCAAAGCAGCTCTAACCGGCCACCTTGTGTTGTCGACGCTGCACACCAATGATGCACCGAGTACCATCAACCGTCTGTTGAATATGGGCATCGAGCCTTTCCTTGTTGCCTCTGCAGTGAATCTGATCACTGCTCAACGTCTTGGCCGCCGTTTATGCAACGAATGCAAGGAAGTCGATGACATTTCCAAGCAGGCTCTTCTCGATGCCGGGGTGCCACCGGATGAAGTCGATGAGTTTGTCTGCTACAAAGGCAAGGGTTGTAGTAACTGCAACGACAGTGGCTACAAAGGGCGTGTTGGTATCTATCAGGTGATGCCGATGTTTGATGAAATCCGTGAAATGGTTCTGGCCGGAGCCAATACGGCGGAAATCAAGAGGGAATCCATGCGACTAGGGGTGCGCACCATGCGTCAGTCCGCGCTGCAGAAACTCAAGGAGGGGATCACGTCGTTTGAAGAAGTGATTCGATGTACAGTCGCCGACGACTGATACAGGAAAATCTCTGAAATAATTTGTGAAATTAAAAAAATTTGTCATAATCAGCACAATAGTGTCCGTTTCATTTTATTTTGGAACCGTCCTCTTTTAACAGGGACGCAGTGGGAGATCACATGGCAACAATTCATGATTTTCTCAAGGTGATGGTGGATTCCGGAGCCTCAGACCTTCACGTGACAACGGGAGCTCCTCCACAGATTCGCATTGATGGTGGTATCAAACCCCTGAATCATCCGGTGTTGATGCCCGCTGACACAAAAAAATTATGCTACAGCATTTTGACGGATGCCCAGAAACGCAAACTAGAAGAAGAGAATGAACTTGATCTCTCTTTCGGGGTTAAAGGCCTGGCGCGTTTTCGTGGCAACGTTTATATCCAACGCGGCGCTGTCGCGGGTGCCTTTCGACGCATCCCTTATGAGTTTTTGTCCTTTGAACAGTTGGGATTGCCTCCCGTTATCAAAGACATTTCACGGCGTCCTCGCGGATTGGTGCTCGTGACCGGACCAACCGGTAGTGGCAAGTCGACGACGTTGGCTTCGATGATTGATGCCATTAACACCGAACGACATGACCATATCATCACCATCGAAGATCCTATTGAATATATTCATCCTCATAAAGGCTGTATTGTGAATCAACGTGAGGTTGGTTCCGATACCCAGTCGTTCAAAAGGGCGTTGAAATCCGTTTTGCGTCAGGACCCGGACGTTGTTCTGCTGGGTGAGCTTCGCGACCTTGAAACCATTGAAGCGGCGTTGACCATTGCCGAAACGGGACACTTGTGTTTCGCGACATTGCATACCAACGGTTGTGTCCAGACCATTAACCGTATTGTCGATGTTTTTCCAACCAATCAGCAGTCACAAGTTCGCACCCAGCTCTCTTTTGTGCTTGAAGGGGTTCTCTCTCAAACGTTGATCCCCAGGGCTTCGGGAAAGGGACGTGTGCTTGCGCTTGAAGTGATGGTGCCGAATATTGCAATTCGCTCATTGATCCGTGATGACAAAGTCCATCAGATGTATTCGCAGATGCAGATGGGCCAGGAAAAATACGGCATGCAGACTATGAATCAGTCTCTGTTCAGTTTGTATCATCGCAAACTGATCTCTCTGGATGACGCGCTGGCGCGCTCTCCGGAACGGGATGAGTTGAGGCAGATGATTGCCAACCCTGAAGCACAATTACGTCGGCCACAAAGTGGTCCGACAAAAATGACGTAGTTCAGGCGACGTTCAGACGTATTTGATAAAAAACCGGATAAAATTTTTTATCGTAAAGAGGTGACACATGGCAAAGTTTTCCTGGGAAGGTAAAGTCAGAGATGGCAAGGTGCAAAAGGGTGAAATGGAAGCACCCAGTGAGGCCATTGTCAGAGCCCAGCTGCGCCGTCAGGGGATCATGCCATCCAAGGTCAAAGAAAAAGGCAAGGGGATGGACATGGACATCAAAATCCCCGGTTTCGAGCCGAAAGTCACTACCAAAGATCTGGTTGTGTTCACCCGTCAATTCGCAACCATGATTGATGCCGGTCTGCCGTTGGTACAATGCCTGGAGATTCTCTCCTCTCAGCAGGAAAATTCAACCTTTAAAAGGATTCTGCTCAGTGTTAAGGAAGATGTCGAATCCGGCTCCACCTTTGCGGATGCACTGCGCAAACATCCCAAAGCGTTTGATGACCTGTTTGTCAATCTTGTCGCTGCTGGTGAAGTCGGTGGTATTCTCGATACGATTCTTAACCGTCTGGCCGCTTACATCGAAAAGGCCATGAAGCTGAAGAAACAGGTCAAGAGCGCCATGACCTACCCGACGACGGTTGTCGCCATCGCGACCATTGTTATTGGTGTTATCCTTGTCTTCGTTATTCCGGCTTTTGAAAAAATGTTTTCCGATTTTGGCGGTGCGCTGCCGACGCCGACTCAGATTGTTATCAATATGAGTAATTTCGTACAGGATTATATTCTGGTGATTATCGGTGCGATTATTGTCGCTATCTTTGGTTTTAAAAAGGTTTATGCCACGCAGAAAGGTCGTGACTTTATCGACGACTGGGCCCTTAAAGCACCGATTTTCGGTGTTTTGATCCGTAAGGTTGCCGTTGCGAAATTTACCCGGACCTTGGGGACCATGGTGTCCAGTGGTGTGCCGATTCTTGACGGTTTGGATATCGTCTCAAAAACAGCTGGTAATCGGACGGTTGAAAAAGCGATTATGAAGGTGCGTCAAAGTATCAGTGAAGGTAACACCATTGCTGAGCCGCTGACAAAGTCTGGTGTTTTCCCACCCATGGTATGTCAGATGATCGCCGTTGGTGAACAGGCCGGTTCCATCGATACCATGTTGAATAAAATTGCCGATTTTTACGATGATGAAGTTGATGATGCCGTCAGTAATTTGACCGCGATGATGGAACCGCTGTTGATGCTGTTTCTCGGTACGACCGTCGGTGGTCTTGTTATCGCTATGTATTTGCCGATTTTCAAAATCGCCGGTACGGTTGGTGGTTAAAACAACAAAGAGGTTCCAAACGGGTTGCTTTTGACTGATTATCACATTGGAAAGAAATTGGTTTTATTAGACCATGTCAGCTGTTGACAGTGGCAAGACCTTTGATTGTCTGCCCCTCTCCATCTCCGTGAGTACCTTATTGTGGTATCTTCTCGGCCGCGCTTTTATTGTCACCTTGTTTTTGGGGGGGACGGTTTTTCTTGAGTTCCCCCAATCGATCCAATCTTTTTTTATTCCTGATTTACGCCTGATTTTTCTTTTATCTCTGACGTTTTTTCAAATCTGCTTTTCTTTACTGTGGCTGTTACGTTGGCAGGATCATCTCAGGCAGTTTGTTCAATTTCAGTTGGTCTGGGATCTTTTGCTGAGTATTCTGACTGTTTATGTGACCGGTGGTACGGCCAGCCCTTTTTCTTTTTTATTTATTTTTGTCATTTTAAGCTCTGCATTGATGGCAACCCGTCTTGATGTCATGGTCACCGTAGCGGCGTCAGTGGTGTTGTACGGGGGATTGGTTGATCTACAATTTTATGGCTACCTTCCGACCAGTCCTGGAGCCATGGAGATGAGCCAGTCAGATGTTTTTTACCGTTTGTTTCTTAATGTGACGGCATTTCTTCTGGCGGGCTTTCTCGGGACAATTCTTGCGAACCGAATGAGGCATTCCGAGTCTATGCTCAAGCAGGAGCGGCACGACTATGCTGAACTGGAACGCTTAAACCGGATCATTTTACAGAATATCCCCAGTGGTTTGATTGTGGTTGACAGTGGGGGGATAGTCCGTTCATTCAATTCTGCGGCTGCTTCTATCTGTGGTCTTGCGGTGAGCAAGGTTCTTCGTGGGCCACTTACGCAGGTTTTCCCACAGTTATCGGCAGCAGAACTTTCGTTGCCGATCGAGCGGGGGGAATTTGAATATATAAAACCAGGTGGCGATAAAAGAATTTTGGGATTTAATGCTCTTCCGTTTAGCGATTTCCAGCAACAGGAAGTTGGTACGTTGATTACGTTTCAGGACCTGACCGAAACCAAACGCCTGGAACAGAATCTTCATCTTGGTGAACGGCTTGCCGCTGTGGGAAAATTAGCTGCCGGACTGGCTCATGAAATTCGCAACCCGCTCGCGTCTTTAAGTGGTAGTGTTCAATTATTAACGGAGCAAAGTTCTCTTGACGATTCCGATCAGCATCTTCTGGAGATTGTCAATCGCGAGACATCACGACTTAATAGGCTGTTGAGTGATTTTCTTGTTTTTGCCCGGCCGCGGGCACCGGAAAAAAAAATCTCTTCGGTTAAATCCCTGATCGGCGAGATCTATGACCTTGCCAGGACAGATCCCAAGTTTACCTCTGTTGATCTTAGCCTGGATATTAAGGCAGATAAGAGTCTGCTTATTGATTCCGGACAGATTCATCAGGCATTGTGGAATTTACTTGTCAATGCCGTGCAATTTGCTAAGCCGCCCAAAAAAATAGTCATCGGTTTTGATGCGACAAGAAGCATCCTCTGGGTTGACGATAACGGCCCTGGGGTCCACGGTGATGAAAAGAGACAAATTTTCGAACCGTTTTATTCATCTCGCGCTGAGGGAACTGGCCTCGGACTGGCAATTATTCATGCTATCGTGACCGCCCATCAGGCGAAGGTTGAATGTCTTGAAAGTCCTCTGGGTGGGGCGCGTTTTGAGATTGACTTCAACCCGGACAGCATAAAAAAAGAGGCGCATTCGTGAAAGAAAAACAGCGAATTCTTGTTGTTGATGATGAACAGAGCATGAGGGAGTTTCTCTCAATCATGTTGTCGCGGGAAGGCTATCAGGTTGAACTGGCTTCAGATGGCCAACAAGCCTGTCAACTGATAGACAAAACCATCTATGACCTGATTTTAAGCGACATCAGGATGCCCAATCTCGATGGGTTATCCCTCTTGGCTCGTGTCAAAGAGCAGGGCACCGATACAACTGTGATTATGATGACAGCGTTTTCCACGACGGAGCAAGCGGTTGAGGCAATGAAGCAGGGGGCTTATGACTATCTGACCAAACCGTTTAAAAACGATGAAATTCGTCTGGTTATTCATAACGCCTTACAGCATCGTCAGTTGCGCAAAGAAAATAGTCGTCTTCGTCAGGTTCTGGATCGGCGCTATGCCTTTGATCAGTTAATCGGTAAAAGTAACGTGATGCAGCAGCTCTATCGTTTGATTGAAAAAGTCTCTGTGTCGTCCGTCAATGTTTTGATCTCCGGCGAATCAGGAACAGGTAAAGAGCTGGTTGCTCGGTCCATCCATTTCAACAGTCGTCGTCGTGAAGAACCCTTTGTGGCGGTTAACTGTGGAGCTATTCCCGAAAACCTGTTGGAAAGCGAGCTGTTTGGGCACGAAAAAGGCGCGTTTACCGGTGCAATCAACACCAAGCTGGGTTTGTTTGAAGTTGCTGAGGGGGGGACACTTTTTCTCGATGAGGTGGGTGAGTTACCTCAACCCATGCAAGTCAAATTACTGCGCGCTCTTCAGGAAAAGCAGATTCGGCGGGTCGGTGGTAATTCTGATATCGATACCGATGTCAGAATCGTAGCCGCCACGAACATTTCACTTGAAGACGCCGTTAACGGTGGGGAGTTCCGCAAGGACCTCTATTATCGCCTGAATGTCATCCACCTTCACCTTCCGTCGTTGCGAGAGCGAATTGATGATATTCCTCTGTTGATCAAATCATTTTGCGAAACATTGGCTCCCAATCGACAAATAACGATATCGACGGAATTGATGCAACGCTTGCTGGACTACCCATGGCCCGGTAACGTTCGAGAGCTTGAAAATGTCATTGAGCGCTGTCTTATTTTAGAAGAGGGCGATGTTCTAACCGGAAGTGGGCTACCGCCACGCTTTGGTGAAACCAGTCTGCCAAGAAGTCTGGGTTTTCAATTGCCCGAAGAAGGGCTTGACCTCGAAGTGTATATGGAATCCATTGAACGGGAGATCCTTCAACAAGCCTTGGATCGGTGTCAGGGGGTGCGAACCAAGGCCGCCGAACTACTCCATGTTAGTTTTCGTTCTCTTCGCTATCGTCTTGAAAAACTGGGCTTGTAATTCTGCTCTAACACAACAAGGCGATAACCGTTCATAGTTTGTTATTCCACTTCTATGAAAGCGAGTATGAATGCATAAAAAAATTACCAAAGTCGTTATTCCCGTTGCTGGATTCGGCACCAGAATGTTGCCGGCAACCAAAGCGATCCCTAAAGAGATGCTGCCCATTGTCGACAAACCGATTATCCAATATGTCGTCGAAGAATGTGTCAGTGCCGGTATTCATCAGATTGTGTTGATCACCCATCCCTCCAAACAGGCGATTGAAAATCACTTTGACACCTCCTTCGAATTGGAAACAACGTTAGCCGGTAGGAGGAAAGATGCTCTTCTTGATGAAGTGACCTCTGTGTGCCCTGAAGGAGTCACAGTCATGCAAACACGACAGGGTGAGCCAAAAGGGCTGGGCCACGCCATTTTATGTGCCCGTCCGCTTATTGGCGACGCCCCGTTTGCCATTGTCTTGCCCGATGTGCTGATCGATTGTTACCTGGCAAATCAGAAAAAAGACAATCTTGCGGCCATGGTCCGTCAGTTTGAAGAAACCGGCATTAGCCAGGTGATGGTGGAGCCGGTTCCTATGGAAGATGTTTCTAATTATGGGATTGTTGATTGTGTCGGCCAGCAGCTGAATTCTGGTGACTCCTGTCCGATCAAGGCTATGGTGGAGAAACCGGCTCAGCAATCTGCACCCTCCAATCTGGCGATTGTCGGCCGTTATGTTCTGACTGAGGCGATTTGGCCTTTGCTGGAGCGCGCGCGGCCCGGTGCTGGTGGTGAAATCCAACTGACCGATGCAATGGATGCGCTGCTTCTGCAGGAAGAGGTTGATGCTTTCTGCATGACGGGTAAATCACATGATTGTGGAAATAAACTGGGATATGTGCAGGCCAATGTTGAATATGCTCTAAAACATGCAATAATTGGCAACAGTTTTCAAACCTATCTCAACGAATTGGTTATTGAGAAGGAGGGGTGACAATTTTTGTCACTCCATGCTGCGCAAATTGTTAGTATTTGAAAGCATGGAAATATAGTGATTAGTCTATAGACGCTCAAAAAGAGGCTTTGCCGGTCTCTGGTTTTTTTGGTATCCGCTTTGCATATAGTAGATATAAAGTATAAGATAAAAGACGTTAAAGCTTTAATGTTTTTTGGCTCTAAAAAATATTTTCATGTCAACGAAAAATAAGGTATTGTTGAGAATACTTATTTTAAGAAAAGAGTCGAGTGGTTCGGCTCTGACCAGTTTCCTCTAGAAAGGAGAAAAACTCATGCTGAACAAGTTCAGACTGAACGGAAAAGAGAAGGGTTTTACCCTGATCGAATTGCTGATCGTTGTTGCGATCATCGGTATTCTGGCCGCAATCGCCATTCCTCAATTCGCAGCTTATCGTGAAAGAGCATTCAACTCTGCGGCACAAAGTGATTTGCGTAACTTCAAAACAGCGATGGAAGCAGATTACTCCGATAACGTTGAATATCAGGCAATGTAACGACTTAAAAGGAGTTGAGATAATGAAAAAATTAGTATTTTTGGTTGTATTGTGTGCCGCGCTGACGATGACCACATCTGCCTTTGCGAGTTTGGAATTTGACGAGGCTGGTAACTCAAGTGCTACTGGCGTAATGGCTGATTACAAAACCTCTAAAAACGTTACCTTGGTATGTGCTTCTGCAGCTGCAAGTTATGCTGCCGTTTCTTCTCACCTGAACGGGACTAAAGTCTTCGGTTCTTCGTCCGGTGATTCTGTCATTTACACCAAGAATGGTGGAAAAACTGCTGGTGAAGATTACACAACTGCTCCTACAGCGAGTGACAGCAGCGAGTTTACATCTGGTTGGTCTTCTCTGTAACAGAACCAGTTGATTGTTGATGTAACCGATCGCGCCGGTATGTATATGCCGGCGCGATTGTTTTTCTTCGGTGAGACGATTAAATGCTCTTTGTTTACTTCAACCTGCGCAGTCTGTTCCGTGATCGAGTCTTTTATGCCGTTTTCTTAACGGCTTTTTTTTTAGTTGCTCTGGTTCCCATGTTGAGCAGTTTCTCCATGCGGCAGGTTCAGGAGCTCTCACTGACTCTGGCACTCTCCGGGCATTCGCTTTTTGTGGTTATCATGGGTATCTTGCTGGGCAGTTCAGTGGTCTGGCGTGATATCGAAACGCGCAGTATTCATTCGGTATTATCGTTGCCACTGACGCGGCAGAAATATGTGTTGAGTAAGTTTGTTGTTCTGGCCGTCTTTCTGTTTGTAACCAGCTGTGTCCTCAGTGGAGCCGTCGCTCTCGTTGTTTCTATTGCCGCCTCGGGATATCCGTCGGAAATTCCTGTTCAGTGGGGGACCGTTCTGGTTGCATTGGTAGCAGACATGCTCAAAGGTGTGTTAATAGCCATTTGGGCGCTTTTCTTTTCAACCGTGGCCACGTCGTTTTATCTGCCTTTTTTTGTATCTATGGCGCTTTTTTTATGCGGCAGCGCCAGTCAGCAGGTCTATGACTATATCCTCAGTCCTTCCGTTCAACTTCCCGGTTTTACAACTTCTGCCGTGAAGGTGTTGTATTACATTGTTCCCAATTTCGCATTGTTTGATTTCAAGGTTCAGGCAAGCTATGGCTTACCCCTTGACATGAAACAATTCGCCTTTGCTGTTGGCTATTTTGTTTTGTATGGTGGCTTTGTTCTTTTTCTGTCAGCGCGTATCTTTGAAAAAAGAGAATTCTGACCATGCGTTTTCTGGCGACCCTCTTTTTTCTTGTCAGCTTGGCGCTATTCTTACCGTCGGTGTCTGAGCACTTATCGAGTCGCCCGTTGCAGGTCAAAGCAAATTGCTGGCCGGACAGCCAAGTGGTCAAAATGATCAGTGGTGAATATCGGACGGTGCTGGCAGACTGGTCAGTTGTTGAGACGTTATTTTATTTCGGCACGCTCGTAGAGGCCGATCGTGACCAGCAGAAGATTCGTCCCGATTACCGACAGATGTACAACAATCTGGTGTTGGCGCTTAAGTTGGATCCGTACAATCTTGATGCCTATTACTTTACTCAGGCTATTTTTACTTGGGATGCCGGACGCATTCTCGAAACCAACCGGATGCTCGATTACGGCATAAAGTACCGGACCTGGGATTGGCAACTGCCGTTTTGGGCTGGTTTCAATACCTCCTATTTTCTTAAAGATTATGCTGCCGCAGCTGAGTATTTTCAACAAGCCGCTGTTCTTTCTGGAAAGCCGCTTTTTACCAATCTGGCTGCGCGCTATCTGCATGAAAGCGGTCAGGATGCGTTGGGGCTGGCATTTCTCGACGGTATGATTCGCTCAACGCGCGACCCGCACATACGTGCCCTGTATCAGACCCGTAAAACGGCTCTTGAAGCGATGTCTCTGTTGTCGCAGGCTGTTGCACAGTATCATCAACACTACACAGACCCTCTACAGAGTTTGTCGCAGTTGATTGATGTCGGGCTTTTGCAGTCGTTGCCGAGTGATCCGTATGGCGGAACGTTCTTTCTCAATGAATCGGGAAAAGTTCGAACTACCAGTAAATTACGTTTTTTACATCCAGATTCTAAGACACAGAACAATCAACAAGGAATGAACCGTGATGCAACCGGCAATTGATATTGATCAGTTATCCAAACAGTATCGCACTAAAAAAATGAAAACCGTTACGGCGTTGTCGGGTCTGACTCTTCAAGTGGCTCCTGGAGAAGTTTTCGGTTTTCTCGGTCCTAATGGGGCCGGTAAGAGTACAACGATCAAATCATTGATGGCGTTGCTTCGTCCCACCGCCGGGGTTGCTAAGATTTTCGGTCATCCTGTTGAATCCATCAAAGCGCGAAAGAATATTGGTTATCTGCCAGAAAACCCCTCTTTTTACTCTTTTTTAACAGCTCGTGAATATTTACATCTGGTCGGGGGATCTTTCGGAATGACAACCAGCGAGTGTCGAAGTGAAACCGCCAGGGTTTTGAACCTTCTCGATCTTGAAAAAGCAGCGTCACGGCCAATTCGCAGTTACAGTAAAGGGATGGTTCAGCGCTTAGGGCTGGCACAAGCCTTGTTGCATAATCCTGATCTCTATATCCTCGATGAACCGATGAGTGGACTGGACCCTCTTGGTCGGGCTCTGGTCAAAGAGATTATTCTTGATTTGAAAATGCAGGGTAAAACCGTTTTTTTCAGTACGCATGTCACGGCAGATGTGGAACGCGTTTGTGACCGGGTTGGTATCATTGCGGGTGGTGTCTTGCAGGTGGTAAAGAATGTGCAGGATGTCATGGATGAAGGGATTCTTGGTTATCGCGTTAAATTTTCCGGGTGTGCCACTGGTGAAGAGTTTGAGGTGGGAAATGGCGAAGAGTCTCTTTCCAAAGAGGATCTGGTTTCTTTCCTGGTCCGGGTAGAAGCAGCACAGGGGCACATTGACTTGATAGAACCCTGTCGAAAAGATCTTGAAGCCTTCTTTCTCGATACGATCAAAGGACGTCTTTCATGAAAATAAAGCCCGTCTATCAGATTCTGTTTCTCATTTTCGTTGCCCTGGCGGTGTACTATCCGGCGATTTTTGCCGGGGTAAACAGTCTTGATGACCAGCATTTAATGCAGAGTCTGTTGAATAAGGATCTGTCTAATTGGCCACGGGTATTTTTTCACGGCAGTCGTTACAACTATTTTCGGCCGATGGTAACGGTGAGTTACTATGCTGATATGTCCCTGTGGTTTTTACATGAATCCTTCATGCATCTGGAGAATATCCTCCTTCATGCGTGGAATTCTATTTGGGTCTATGGCATCGCTGCTCGCGTCAATCAGATATCGGGACAGAATCAGCGTCATCCTTGGTTGCCTTTAACTGCCGGCTTGCTTTTTGCGGTTCATCCCATCGCAACGGAGTCTGTATGCTGGATTTCCGGGCGATCCGATCTTTTGTGCGGCGCATTTTTATTTCCGGCGGTTTATTTTTTGCTTCTGGGCTTATCTCGTTCCCGGTGGCCCTATAGTGCCTTTGGTGCCGTCCTGTTTTTATTCGCCTGTCTGTCTAAAGAGACGGCTGTGTTTGTTTTTCCTGCGGGGGCATTTTTCTGCTTCTGGCATTGGAATCAACAGCAGAATAAATTCTGGCGTGATGGTGGTAAACGCTTTGTCCGTTATTACAGCCCCTGGACGGCCATGCTTCTGCTTTATTTTGTGATGCGCTATGCGGCAAAGCCGCGTGATATGGGTGTGAAGCTGCTGGTCAAGGCGACAACGGGAGAACATTATTCTATCGTTGATTCATTCACGATGTTTTTTAAAGCGGGTGGTTTTTATCTGAAGAAACTGATCGTTCCCTGGCCGCTGAATTTTGCCATTTTGAAGGTGTCTGACTGGTATCTTGTTTTAGGCGTTGTGTTTATTCTTTTGATTCTGCTGTGGTTAAAACGCCACCAACTTCAGGATATGCTGTTTTTGGCAATGGCCTGTCTGGTTTCTTCGGCTATGCTGGTGCCTTTGATGAATGCCACCTGGACCCCTTTGGCAGAACGATATGCATATCTGGCGACTGGTTATTTTGTTGTTGCCTGTCTGTTGGCTGGAACGACGTTATGGCAGAAACGGTCTGGTGTTGTTTTGTTGACTCCGGTAGTTCTCTCGCTGCTGATTGGTATTTATGCCTGGTCGACCTATGAGCGTTGTCTGTTATGGCAGGACAATCTGGCTTTTTATCAGGACACCAACAAAAAATCGCCCAATTATCCGCCTGTCCTTAACGAACTTGCCGGAGCTTTATTTAAAGCTGGCAGGGTTGAAGAAGCACAGGAGATTTATTTGACGAACCAGCAGAAATCAGAATTAGGAGTTATTGAATATAAACCGCAGAATAAAGCCTTGGTTCTCTGGCGTGAAGGCAAGTATGAAGAAGCGGGCGAGTTGTTTTGGCTTGCAGCAGAAAGAAGTTATCGTGGCAGGGCAGCAATTCTCAAAAAATATCTGGACCTCCTGGATAAATTTTCATTACACGAAGATGTCGAGGCACCGGCTTGGTTTGTTACTGAAAAATTAAAGATACAACAAGCTCTGTATCAACGGACGCATGATCCTTTCTGGTTGTATCAGCAGGGCAAATCATATCTGCAACAGGGCGATCGGGACCAGGCTCTGGTGTTATTCAAAGAGGCTTATCAGAAATCCAAGGATGACGTCTTTTACAAAGAGGCGGCCCGGAAACTGGTAGAAAAACTGGAAAAGGAACGGTAACCTGAATATAGGGTGATCTCGTGGGACTGATGAGTGGCTTGTTTGTCATGCAGGGTTTTTACAGTATAAAAATATACGACTTATTTATCGGGTAAAATCTATTCGCATATGACGTTTATCTACCTATTACGATTGCCTCAATGGTTAAAGAATTTAATGCTTTTTTTTCCACCATTTCTGGCGGGAAAATTTTTCGAAATAGATTCTGTTGCCTCTCTTGTTGTTCCATTTTTCTGTTTTTCTCTTTTTGCCAGCAGCTGTTATATCCTTAATGATGTTGCAGATGTCCACGCGGACCGTGATCATCCCAAAAAATGTCATCGTCCTGTCGCTTCAGGAGTTGTGTCGATTCGCCGTGCCTTGGTGTTGGCTTTCTTGATGGCAACAGCCGCTTTGTTGTTGAGTCTGGTTTTTGTTCCGCTGCTTTGGCCCTGGTTGTTCGGTTATTTTATCCTTTCTTCGTTCTATACATTTTTCTTGAAACATGTTGCCTGGCTGGACCTTTTGGCGATTGCCTCATTTTTCCTTTTACGCCTTCAGGCCGGTGGTGCTGTGTATCACGTGCAAATTACTCTTTGGCTGTATCTGAGTGTTTTTCTGTTGGCGATTTTTTTGAGTGTTGGTAAGCGATTAAGCGAAGTTTTGCAACTCGGTCGCTCTGCCGCCAGTCATCGTCGTGTTCTTAGCCAATATACTGTTGATCAGTTGAACCTTATGTTGAAATGGTCAGGTGGTACCGTTTTGCTGACCTATGCCATGTATTGTGTGACACACCATGCACTCCTTTATTCAATACCCCTCTGTGCCTATGGTTTGTACCGCTATTCCCGTCGGGTTCAGATGGGGAATGACGGTGACCCGACAACCTCTTTGCTGAAAGATTGGCAGCTGTTTCTGGTTGGAAGTGCTTGGGGCGTTATGGTGACATTTGCACTCTATGGATAAGATTGCACCACGTGTTCAGTTTTTGTTTTCAACGAACAACTAGATAGAACTAAACTGGTATTCTGTGGAAGAGGTTATTTAGGCGGAGTTGTTTCACCAATTTTGTATGATACGAAAGAGTGATTCCATGCAGGTCTTAGTTACTGGTGGTGCTGGATATATTGGATCTCATACCATTCTCGAATTGCTAACTGCCGGGCATTCTATGGTCTGCATAGATAACTATGCGAATTCTTCGCCTGAATCAATTCGTCGTGTTGAGAGCCTCACCGGTAAAAAGGTCGTCTCTTATCCGTACGATGTTCGAGATGTTCAGCGGCTCGACGCTATTTTCGAATCTCATCAGATCGATGCAGTGATCCATTTTGCCGGATACAAGTCAGTGTCTGAATCTGTCGCGAAGCCTCTTGACTATTATTCAAATAATGTCGGTATGACCATAGCTCTTTGCACAGCCATGGCCGCCCATGGCTGTAAAAAACTGATCTTCAGTTCTTCTGCAACAGTTTATGGTGATCCTGAAAGTGTCCCAATTTTGGAGGATGCTCCTCTCGCCCCAACCAACCCTTATGGTCAAAGCAAACTGATCTGTGAACAGATTCTACGCGATGTTCATGTGTCTGATCCTGCGTGGGAAGTGGTCCTGTTGCGTTATTTCAACCCCGTTGGTGCACATGAGTCGGGAATGATCGGTGAAGATCCTCGTGGTGTTCCTGAGAATCTTCTGCCTTTTATCGCTCAGGTCGCTGTTGGCAGGCGAGATGAACTACAGGTTTTTGGTGGGGATTACCCCACTTATGACGGCACCTGTCTTCGTGACTACGTTCATGTGGTGGATATTGCCAGAGGACATGTTTCGGCTCTCGAACGGGGGCTTGACTATACGGCTCGAGAGAAAGCCGTTTTGACAGTGAACCTTGGTACCGGCAGAGGGTATTCTGTTCTAGATGTTATTAAAGCCTTTGAAGCGGCGAATAGCTTAATCATACCGTATGAAATGGGGGCGCGGCGCTCAGGTGATGTCGCGAGTTGTTTCGCTCATGTCGAAAAAGCTTCAAAGATTCTGGGTTGGAAGGCTGCTTTAGATTTGGAGCGTATGTGTCGTGATATCTGGCGATGGCAGTGCTCAAATCCTCATGGGTACTCAACCGAGTAGGAATGACATCTTCAAAAAGCCCCCTTGATTTCTTTACCTTAGCATGTGGAAGTTGACATGGCTGATGCTTCAAAATTTATCATATTTCAGATCGTTAAACTGATTCCCGCTCGTCTAAAGAGACGGTTGAGTTGGCTGTTCCTTTATATGCTGATTTTGGCCTGCGCTGAAACAGTCGTCGTGGGCATGATTGCCTTTTATGCTGCGGCCGTGTCTGATCCTGTATCCACAGCTCGCTTGCCGTTAATCCTTAAATTGAAGCAGTTACCTTTTTTTGCTGACATTCTGTCTTCACCAAAAGCGATTATTAGTGTGTTGAGTCTAGCGGTTATTCTTGTACTGCCAATTAAGAATGTTTTTCGAGGCTTTGTAACTTACCGCATTGCCCGGTGTAGTGCTTCAATGGAATCCTATTTTGGACAGCGTCTACTTGAGGTTCTCTTGGCAAAGGATTACATGTGGCACCTAAAACAAAATACAGCTGATCTTGTCCAATATGTTAATTGGAGAAATCATCTAGGAAGAAATTTTGTCTCACCTCATCTTAAGATTGTTTGTGAAGTTGTTATGCTTAGCGTGTTATTGCTTGGCCTTATGGTTGCGCAACCAGTTGTTTCGACATTGTTTGTTTTTTTTCAAGGAGGAGCTGGTTTTATAATATTTAGGCTTCTGAAAAAAGGCCTGGATGAGAGTGCAACAGGATGTCGCAATAGCGAACTAGCAATGAGTCGATACGCGACAAGAGCTATACATGCGATTAAAGATGTTAAAATTACAGGGACAGAGCCCTCTTTTATCTCAAGCTTTTCTCTTTATTCATCTAGGTTTGCTAAATTATTCGGCAAGCAACAGTTTTGGAGAGAATCTCCACTGTTAGTGTTGGAAACATTTGGTTTTATTGTCATAGCATGTGCAATTTTGTTTATGATGTATGTATTAGATTATTCACCCCTAAATATAACAGGGACAACAGCATTGCTTGCTGTTACAGGATGGAGAACACTTCCATCTTTTAACCGTATATTGGCCGCATTAACCACTGTGAGAACATCGAGGCCATATGTGGTGAAAATCCTAGATGAATTGCACAATGATTTAAACAGTAAAGAAACATTTAGTGATAACATTTCGCCGATTTCTTTTGTTGGAGAGTTAAAATTTGATAAAGTTTCATTTGGCTATAGTGAAGAGGATAAAGTCGTAAAAGATTTTTCTTTAGTTATTAAGAAAGGGCAATCTGTTGGAATTATGGGCCCTTCTGGATGTGGTAAGAGTACAGTTACTGATTTGTTGTGTGGTTTACTGTGGCCAGATAAAGGGCATGTTTATATTGATAAACAACAGCTCAATAAACGTAATGTAGTACGATGGCACAAATTGCTAGGTTATGTCCCTCAGAGCCCATATATCTTTGACGCTACTCTTGCTGAAAATATAGCTTTTGGAATTCCTGTTGAAAAAATAGATATGGAAAAAATTAAAATTTGTTGTGCTAAAGCTTCCATTAACTTTTTACATCGATTACCTCAAGGTGCAATGACACAGATAGGTGAGAGAGGTGTGAGGTTGTCAGGTGGCCAAAGACAAAGAGTTGCAATTGCGCGTGCTCTTTATCGCGATCCTAGTGTGCTGATTTTCGATGAAGCGACGAGTGCTTTGGATGAGAAAACTGATTCTGAAATCAGTAGTTTGCTTATAAAAATTAAGGGAGAAATCACTCTAATTATTGTGACTCATAGAAAATCATCTGTAGAAAGTTGTGATATTATTTTAAATATGAATGAGTTAATCTGAATTTAAGCTCTTCAGTCTCATATCAGAGATATGTAAATAGTAAGGTGAAGTGTTGATATCAATTATTCAAATGAAACTATCAGAAAATTTAAATAAGTCATTTTCTTATCACAAACAAATTATTTCAAAAATATGTGGTGATCTTTTAGTGTTCCCAGAGTGCTCGTTGTCTGGATATAATAAGAAAAATTTTATAATATTTAAGGAGCTAAGCTTCCAAAATATAATAAAAAATAACCTTGATTTATTGAATGGTATTTGCTTAGAAAAAAAGAAGCTAGTGTTAGTTGGTGCACCGATATGTGATGACAATAAGTTGTTTAATTGTGCAATAATGCTTGGTACGGAAGACTGGAGAAAAAATATATATAGAAAAAGAGATTTAACAGAAGATGAGTTGTCTTTTTTTTGTGCTGGAAAAGAAGAATATATATTCGAGTTATATGGTGAAAAAATTGGTGTTTTAATCTGTCGTGACCAGTCGAATATCACATATTTTAGTAATTATATTGAAAAGAAAGTTGATAGTATTATTATTTTATCCGCGCATTATTATCCTTTGAAAATAAGCATATCTCGTAAGTTGAAGAATATCGCAATTCCTATTGCTCGTTCAGCAGATTTTTTTATAAATATTTATAAGTCAAATGCTGTAGGAAGTTTTGGTAATGATATATCGCTGGGTGGTTCAATTGCTGTAAAAAAAGGTGGAGTTGTGGTGGGTCAGTTGGGAGAGACGATTTCATCGTCACTATTTATTGAGTAAATTGTTTTAGGAGTGTTTATGAATATCGGTTATACATCAGGTGTTTACGATTTGTTCCATATAGGGCATTTGAATTTGTTGAGAAATGCTAAATCAATGTGTGACAAGTTGATAGTAGGTGTTACAACTGATGAACTTGTAAGCTATAAAAATAAACGTGCTGTAATACCTTTTCACGAACGAATAGAAATTGTGAGATCAATTAAATACGTCGATGCAGTCATTCCGCAATATACAATGGATAAGTTTGAGGTCTGGAATAAGGTTAAGTATGATATCATGTTTGTTGGTGATGACTGGTATCAAACTGAGAAATGGAAAGAACTCGATAAGAAGTTCAATGAAGTAGGCGTTAAAATTGTTTACTTTCCATATACAAAAGGAATTTCTTCTACGCTGTTAAATGATGTATTGTTGAAAATTAGGGGTAATTTAATCTAATAGTTGAGATTGAGGTTTTCGATGTGTGGGCTGTTAGGGTGTATTGGTAATGTTGATATAAACTTGTTCATTGATGCATTGACTAAACAATCTCATAGAGGACCTGATGATTGGTCTTATTGTTTAGTTGACAATGTTGTACTTGGACATCGAAGGCTTAGTATTATCGATCTAAGCAGTAATGCTAAACAACCTATGATAGCTGGTTGTGGAGACCTTATTGGTGTTTTCAACGGAGAAATATATAACTATTTAGAAATAAGAAACGACCTAGAGGAAAAAGGGTATAAATTTAAAACAAATAGTGACACTGAAGTCTTAATAAATGCTTATCATTTCTATGGTGAGAAATCACTGGAAATGTTTAACGGGATGTTCTCGTTTGCAATTTATAATAAAAAAAATAATGAAACATTTTTAGCTCGTGACAGGCTTGGTATAAAGCCATTATTTTATTCAAAAAGAAATGGAAAATTTGTTTTTTCGTCAGAAGTTAAGTCAATATTAGCAATATGCAGGAATAGAAAAGAGTTAAATTTAAGAGCTGTAAGTTCTTATCTTTCATATAGGTATCCAATTCTTAATGATACTTTTTATAACGGTATCGAGCAACTGCCTCCTGGTACATATATGAAAATTTCACCATCTGGTTCATTTAGAATTGTTCAGTATTGGGATTTGCGCGACAAAGTCTATGAGCAAGATATAGATCGTGGTGAAGAGTACTATCTTTCCGAGTTGAAAAAAATTTTCAATTCTTCAGTTAAGTATCGCATGATTTCTGATGTGCCAATAGGTGCGTATCTGTCGGGAGGGGTTGATTCTAGTGCTGTAGTAGCAGAAATGTCCATGATGTCTTCTTCCCCAGTAAAAACTTTTACAATAGGATTCAATGAAAAAGGGTATAACGAGTTTGAGTATGCAAAACTTGTAGCTGATAAATATAAAGTCGATCATATGGAAATAGATCTTACAGCAGAAGGTTATTTCGATAAGATGTCGGAGCTGATTCGGTTTAAGGATGCACCAATGGGTGTTCCAAATGAGGTTGCTCTTTATTTGATGTCGAAAGAATTGAAAAACCATGTCTCTGTTGTTCTGTCTGGTGAGGGCGCTGACGAAATTTTTGGTGGTTATGGGCGTATTTTTAGGTCCTCAGAAGATTATGAAAAATTGAATCGTAGAAACATCTCTAAAGAATTGTTAGCTCGATTACATACTAAATATGGAAAGAAAAAATTTAAAAATCAATTAGATCATTTTCTTTTTCTTTACAGATATGTAGGTGTTGAGCAAAAAAAAGATATTTTTTGCGATCATATAAATGATAAAAACTTTGATTGTGAATTAGATAGCGGTTTTAGAACTGTTTTCAATAGTCTCGATTGTTCAGACTATTTAAGTAAAATGATGTTTACGTTTGAGCGTTTACATCTTCCAGGCCTCCTGCAAAGAGTAGATGTTTCTACAATGGCTGCGAGTGTTGAAGCAAGAGTTCCTTTTGTTGATCATCGATTAGTTGAGTTTGCTTTTACTATCCCGAATAAATATAAACTTAAGTGGAATTGCGATTCTTCACTTGTTGATAGCTTACTTGGCCATGAAATATCTGAGAGGTATGATACTCCTAAATATATATTAAAAAAAGCATTTGAAGGTAGGTTGCCTTCAGATGTTCTTTACCGAAAGAAGGTGGGCTTTCCAGTGCCTTTAAGTCGTTGGTTTGGTAGTGATTTTATACGTAATGTTGAGTCCCGTCTTCTGAATGGACTTTTAGTTGATTACGATATATTTAAAAAAAGCCGTATTGAAGTTTTGATTAAAAGTGTTGAGGAAAACAAAAACAGTTCTTTATCTATGTTGTTGTGGATGCTATTAAATCTTGAGATGTTTATAGAAGACTTTTAGGGTTTTGTTTCTTTGTGTCAATTAATAAAATAAATAACAAAAATTTATGATGCTAATGGATAAATCAATTTACAAAGAATTTCTACTGCGTGTAATTTTATTTATAAAACTATTTTGTTACCTTTTTTTTGGTTTTTTTCTTCAACTTATATCGTTAAGGGTTGAAAAGAAAAGAAACTTATTTGTTTTTGGGGCAACTCGTGGGACTTTATACGGTGGTAATTCTCGTTATCTGTTTGATTATATAAATAAAAACCACCCCAATATACGATCGGTTTGGTTAACAAAAAGTTTATCTGTTCGTAGTGTTGTTCGTGCAGAGGGCCGTGAGTGTTATTTGTTTTATTCCTTTTGGGGAATAATGACTATGATGCAGGCTGGGGCTGTTTTTGTGACAAATGGTGGTTTGTTTGGTGATGTGCCCTATTTTGCAATGGGAAAAACAACTTGTCTCGTTCAATTGTGGCATGGTAGTCCAATTAAAAAGGTTGGAATAGATGATCCATTATTTTGTACAAAAGATAATTTATATTCTAAGTTTCGAGAAGAAATTGGAAGATATTTAGAGTTCGTAAATTATTGTCATTCACCTGATATCTTTGTAATGCCATCAAAGGAAGTTCAGGAAATATTTCATAGAGCATATAATATACCCATTGAAAATCTGCCTATTCTCGGTAATCCAAGGGATGACACCTTTTATCAGAATTTTAATAGACTTGATTTAAAGACGGTTAAGCGAGTAATTTTTTTGCCGACATTTAGAGGTAAGATAGGCTCTGAGTTCAATATAGTCAATGTTGACGAACTCTATCAGTTTGATGATTTGCTGAGAAAAGCTTCTGTTTTTTTAACAATCAAACTACATCCGTATAATATTTTTTCTGATTCTATTAATGATTCTTTTTCTGAATTTACAAATATAAATATTATGGGGAATGAAGATTTGTATCAGGAATTGTATAAGTATGATTGTTTAGTTACTGATTATTCTAGTGTATACTTTGATTTCTTGCACACAGGAAGAAAAATTGTTTTTATGCCAATTGATATTGAGCAATATATGTTAAATGATAGGCAATTTTATTATAATTATGATGAAATAACGCCGGGCGTAAAGGTCTATAGTTGGTCAGAGCTTATAACTCTTATCACATCTGATGAATTCTTCGATTATGATGATGGCTATTCTAAAATGCGGAGAGACTTGTTTAAGAGGTTTAATAAATATTCAGATGGTTGTAACTCTGAGAGAGTTTATGAGTATGTTGTCTCGAGATTAGATTGTTAGCATATGTATACATTGTGTGATATCGAAAAAAAAATTGTTCTAAGGAGTTGGTGGACAGTTTATTTGTGTGACCCTCTTTCTAAACGAGTAGCTTTATTCTTTTTAAATACTTTTCCACTTTCACCCAATTCAGTAACCACTTTAAGCGTTTCGTTTAGATTCCTAACTGTTGTTTCTTTTCTAACTAATAGCCATTTCTTTCACTGTTGTGGTTCTTTGTTTTTTTATTTTGCCCATATGTTAGATGGTGTTGATGGTGTTGTCGCAAGGGTTTCTGGAAAAACATCGACATTTGGTCGATATTATGACCATATTTCTGATCTTGTTGGTGATGTGTTGATAATGCTATCATTGGCTTATTCATCTAGTATGATCTCATCTCCTGTGATATTGGCACTTGTCTTCATGCATATGGCGGAATCTTACATTAGTTACATGTTTAGTTTCTGTAGCTTATCCTCGTTGCCTTGTGAAAATACACTTTTTCTATATTTTAATAAATATAGATGCTCTTTTTTCGATAAAAATTGTAAATCTTTTTTTTCATATCCGGACTACACAGCTTTTGTTTTCATTGTCATGCCAGTATTCGATATGGCGGGTCTAGGATTGAGGATCGGCTTTTACTTTCTTTTTGTCATTGTTTGTTACACGATATTATCGACATTTGTTTCACTTCATACAGGTGAAAATCGTTTTCCGTAGCATTTTTATTTTCCCATGTCTGTTGTGGTTTGACAAAAGTGCTCAATTGTTAAAGTGGCCTTTAGTCCCGTCATGGATCTAGCTCCTCACATTATTTTTCATGGTGCGACTTCGGGCGTGACTGGATCTTGCCATGAGCTGCAGGTGACTGATGCTTTCAGCCTGTTGATCGATTGTGGTTTGTTTCAAGGGAGTGAAGGTCAGTCTCAGGAAATTGATTTTTCGGTTGAATCTGTTGTCGCTCTCGTGGTTACGCATGTGCATATCGACCATGTTGGTCGTTTGCCGTATCTTTTGGCTGCTGGATTCTCCGGGCCTATCTATTGTTCTGCTGCCTCTGCCGCTTTATTGCCTCTTGTTCTTGAAGATGCTCTGAAAATCAATTTTACTCGTGATTCAAAACTCATCGAGGAGTTTTTGCAGCGTCTTGAACAGCAGCTTGTTCCTCTTGACTATGGTGTTTGGCAGAGCGTTTCTGGGGATGGTCATCATGTGCGAGTTAAGTTGAAGCCTGCCGGACACATCCTCGGTTCGGCTTATGTCGAATGTGATGTGCTTGGTCGGCGTGTTGTTTTTTCCGGTGACCTCGGGGCTCCTTATGCGCCGTTGCTGGCAGCGCCACGGTCCCCTTATTATGCTGATGAACTGGTTCTTGAAAGTACTTATGGTGATCGCTTGCATGTGGGGCGCAAGGAGCGCCAAAAGAGTTTGTATGAGGTTGTCTTAAACGCGTTGTCAAACCGAGGCGCTATTTTAATACCTGCGTTCAGTATAGGCCGTACTCAAGAGCTTCTTTATGAACTTGAAGATTTGATTCATCGGCACCGCTCTCAGAATGTAACGGCAGAGTTGCCCTGGGATGATCTGGAAATCATTCTTGACTCTCCTCTCGCCAGTCGATTTACAGAAAAATTCAAACATCTTAAAGAGTATTGGGATGCTGAAGCGGGTCGTCGGCTGACACAGGGACGGCGTCCTCTTTCCTTTGATCAGCTTACTGTCATTGACAGCCATCAGGATCATCTTCAGGCGGTGGACTATATTCGCAGGAAAGCCCGCCCTTGTATTGTGATTGCAGCCAGTGGCATGTGTGCGGGTGGCAGAATAGAGGATTGGCTAAAAGCATTGCTGGGTGATGAGCGTACCGATGTGGTGTTTGTTGGTTATCAGGCGTCGGGAACACCGGGGAGAGATATTCAGAAATACGGGCCTCAACAGGGCTATGTCTATTTGGACGGCAAGCGCTATGCCATTGCCGCTCAAGTTCACACGTTAAGTGGCTATTCAGCTCATGGTGATCAGAAGAACCTGCTCGATTTTGTCAGGCGTATGCGCCGACCGCCGAAAAAAATATATCTTGTTCACGGCAGTGAAGAGGCAAAAGATTCCCTCAGGGGAAAACTGGAAAGTGTTTTTCCAGAGACACGGATTCTGATTCCGTGAGCTTTTACCGTAGCGTGACCCGGGTTCAGTTGATCTGTTTGAGTTGTAGTTGTCAGTGCTCAGACTGGCAGGCTATGTGACTCTTGGGTGTGTCCGACTGTCGTGTGATGCTACGGTTAGTCCTTGGTGGAGTTGTTTAAATACGAACTGTTTTTTCTTGAGAGAGTCCTTTTGAATCACGTTGTTTTTCTGAAAAAACTGGATGCACTCATTGGCCCACTCCTGGCACGGCTTTTCCCGCGGTCTTCTGCGGTGACACTGCCACTTGACCAGATAAAAAGCGTTTTATTTATACGACCAGGGGGGATTGGTGACGCAGCATTGCTTATCCCAACGATTCGGGCCTTGAAGGTTGCCTGCCCGCAAGCACGAGTTGAGGTCTTGTCGGAAAGACGGAATTGTGCGGTGTGGAGTATGTGTTCTGAGGTCGAAAAGAATTATTGTTATGACCTGCCGGGAGATTGGCCAAAATTTTGTTTAAAAAAGTATGACCTGATTGTCGATACGGAGCAATGGTATTATCTTTCCGCCATTATTGGCCGGATGTTAAGAGCGCGCTGCCGGTGTGGTTTTGCAACGAATTTGCGTGGGCGATTGTTTTCGGTGACGGCTGAATATCGTCAGGATGATTATGAGCCGATCAGTTTTTATCACTTGCTTGATGCGTTGTCGATCTCACGTCCCAATGAGATTCCTGAAGCCTTTTTAAAGGTTTCGCAAGACGCAACACGAGCTGTTGGGAATATGCTGGAAGGTGTGCAAACACCCTTTGTTGCGTTTTTTCCTGGTGCGAGCGTTGTAGAGAAGTGTTGGGCTGTCGATAAGTTTCGTGCCGTTGCCAAGCATGTACGAGATATTGGGTTTGGTGTCGTGCTGGTTGGTGGGCCTCAGGAGCGTGATGTCGCAGAGCAGATTTTGCCTTCAATGGGAGGTGCAGTCAATTTTGCTGGATGCTTAAGCTTGATGGAAACCGCGGCTGTTCTTGAAAAAGCACAATTAGTCATTTCTGGGGATTCGGGATTGCTCCATCTTGCCTTAGGGGTAGGGGGTAAGACCATTTCTGTTTTTGGTCCGACCAACGATAAAAAGTGGGCGCCAAGGGGAAATGGACACCATGTTGTCAAATGCGCTGTGCCGTGTTCACCCTGTGCCCGTTATGGTACGATCCCGACGTGCCTTTATGATTGTCGTTGTATGAATGGAATTAAAAGTGAACAGGTTCTTGCCGCAATAGACAGCGCGTTGTTGCCCAAGGCTTAATTTTTTGACTGAAGGTTTTTTATGCCGCCCTTGTTTTTTATCTGGTGCCAGATTACTTCTTTTGTTTTAGGGGCAGTGGTGGGTTCTTTTCTGAATGTCTGTATCTTTCGAATCCCTGCTGGTGTTTCTGTTGTCCGTCCTGCATCACATTGTCCGTCGTGCCAGACACCAATCCGTTGGTACCACAATATTCCGATTTTTACCTGGTTACTGTTGCGAGGACGATGTGCCTATTGTGGCCAGACGTTTTCATGGCGGTATCCTTTTGTCGAGTTGCTGACAGGTGTTCTTTATTGGCTTGTTTTTTACTATGCAGGCCTGACCCTGTTGACGCCGGTTTACTGGTTATTTATTTCTGCTCTGATCGTGGTCACCTTTATTGACCTCGACCATCAGATTATTCCAAATGTGATTACCTATCCGGGAATTCCGCTTGGGTTCATCTGTTCGTTTGCGATTCCCTGGGTGTCGTGGCAGGACTCTTTGCTGGGGATTCTTGTTGGTGGCGGCAGTCTGTGGCTGGTTGCTTTTATTTATCAAGTCATCACCAAGAGAGAAGGGATGGGCTTTGGTGACGTTAAATTGCTCGCCATGATAGGCGCTTTCTGTGGTTGGCGCGTTATTTTTCCTGTAATCTTCATAAGTTCACTGCTCGGAACTCTGGTTGGGGTGCCATTGATGATGGTTAAGAAAGGTGATTCAAGAATGGCGCTGCCATTCGGACCTTTTCTTGTGCTGGGCACCTTGATTTATCTGTTTTGGGGGGGCACACTTGTGAACTGGTACTTTAATTTATTTGTACGTTGATATTAGTTCTTTGTTCTCACTCAAATAAAGCATTCTAGGTAACTTGTTTTTTTTTAATTATTCTTGACGATGGTAAGTTTTTGCCTATAATCGACTAAGTGTAACTGTATAGAACATTTGGTTTTTATGCTCTACAGTCAGAAGTGCATCTTCTAGCATCTTTCATGATGGGATCTTGCCTTATGTTTGGATCAAAGAAAGATATTGTCGGAATTGATATTGGAGCCAGTGCTGTCAAGCTGGTGCAGCTTCATGAAGGTAAGTCCGGTTTTCAGCTTTTAAAAATGGACCGAGAGCCTTTGCCCCCTGAAGCTGTGGTCGATAGCTCTATCATGGACTCCAGTGCCGTAGTCATGGCTATCCGGGATTTGATGGCAAGAAACCATATCAAAGCATCTGATGTGACTACGTCTGTTTCAGGGCATTCAGTTATTATCCGCAAGATATCGCTGGCTCTGATGACGGAAGATGAATTGGAAAATTCCATTCAATGGGAGGCTGAACAATATATTCCCTTTGAGATGTCAGAGGTTTTTCTTGATTATCATATTCTTGGACCTGATCCGAATGATCAGGGGCAGATGGAGGTTATCCTCGTCGCGGCAAAGAAGGATTTTGTTGATGAATATGTCGCTGTCTTTAAAGAGAGCGGTTTGAATCCAACGATTGTCGATGTCGACAGCTTTGCTATTGAGAATATTTACTGTACCGTTTACGACAATGAGTCTTTGACCGTCGTTGCCCTGATTGACATGGGGGCTAGCGGTATTCAGGTGAATGTCTTAAAAAATAATGTCTCCGTTTTTACACGTGAAATTCAACTCGGAGGCAATAGCTACAATGAAGAATTGCAGAAGCAGTTCGGTATTAACAGTGAAGATGCCGAGTCGTTAAAGCTTGGTGTTAATGCACTGAGTTTGGATGCTGAAACAGTTCAGGATGCGTTGCAGAGGGTTTCTGATAACCTTGTTCAGGAAGTGCGACGGTCGCTGGACTTTTTTTCTGCCACTTTTGCGGATGAAAAAGTTGAGAAAGTTTATGTGACAGGTGGCGTTTCTTTAACTCCGAATCTCATTTCATCTCTCGCTGAAGGTTTGGACAGTCCAGTTGACATTCTAGATCCGTTCAGTCGAATGGCAATCAATGAAAAAGATTTTGATCTTGATTATGTCAAATCCGCTACCCCGTTCTTTTCTGTTGCCGCTGGTTTGGCCACGCGTAAGTTGGGAGATAAATTATGATTCGTATTAATCTGCTTCCGGTAAAAGCTGCACAGAAAAAAGAACAACTTCGTAATCAGGTCATTGTGGCTGTTTTGGCGCTCGTTATCGTTGTCGCTGGGTGCCTCTTTGTTGAAATGACGATTCAGTCCGATATTAAAACCGTCAAAGCGGATATTGCAAAAAATAAAGAAGAAATAAAAAGTCTCCAAAAGAAAATTGGCGAGGTTAATAAATTTAAGGCTCTGCAGGAAGAGTTGAAAAACAAACTGGAGGTATTGCAGACATTGAAGGATGCGAAGTCCGGTCCGGTTCATCTTATGGATGATCTTATTTCTGCTCTTCCTGAGAATCTGTGGGTGACCTCTTTTAGTGAAAAAGGTGGAAATATCACGATAAAAGGTGTTGGGCTCAGTGAAGACGATGTTGCCGATTTTATGACAAACCTTGATACGTCGCCGTATTATAAAAATGTTCGTTTAAAAGTGACGAAGCAAAAGGCGGCGAGAGGTCTGCGATTGCAGAATTTTGAACTGGTTTGTAAGGCTGAGAAACCTTCTGATAAGTCCAAGAAGTAGGGAGGATCAATCCTATGGATCCACGTGTAGAAAAACTTTTAAAAATGCCTCTCTATCAGCGTGTATTGCTGCTGTTTGTGCTCTTGGGGGTTATCGTTGGAGGTTACGTTTATTTCCTGTATCTGCCAGCAAAGGAAGAACTGGCCAAACAACAGAAAAGCAACCAGAAAGTGCTTGTTGAACTGCAGGAGAAAAGGCGCATAGCCAACAATTTGCCTCGGTTCAAGGCTGAATATGAAAAAATGAAAAAACAGCTTGATCTTGCACTGAATGAGTTGCCCAACGAGAGTGAAATTCCCAGCTTGTTGACCAGTGTAGCTGGTTTGGCGAGGGACAATGGACTCGAAGTGTTGGAATTTAAGCCGGGCAAGGAGAATCCTAAAGGGTTTTATGCCGAAGTGCCGGTCGCTTTAAAACTTCGTGGTAATTACCATGAAATGGCCCTGTTCTGTGAAGCCGTTTCCAACTTGGCACGAATCGTTAATATCAATAATCTGAACTTGAGTAAACCTGCGCTTGTTGATGGCGTAACAATGCTGTCCGTAACAAATACCGTTATGACTTATCGCTTTGTTGAAAACCCGCCAGCCCAAAAGACTACGAAGAAAGGGAAGAAAAAATGATGAGATTTTTTGCTCTAATTTTGACTGTTTCCCTTTGCTGGGGACTTGCTGGCTGCGGTAACGATGATGCGCCTGCAAAGATAAAAAAAGTCACGCCCAAGGCTGTGACAAATAAAGTGAAAGCCAAAAAGGAGCTCAAAGAGCCTGAGCCCGATAAGGTTATTAAAAAGTTCACTTATATTCCTGATGGACGGCGAGATCCATTCGCTTCTTTGCTCACAATCCGTGAGCCACTGAGTGATGAAGAACCTGAAACACCTTTACAGCGTTTTGGTCTGAAAGAGCTGAAGCTTATCGCTATTGTTTTGGGCCAAAATGAACCCCGGGCAATGGTCGTTGCTCCGGATAAAAAGGCTTATACGCTAGTTGCGGGTGTAAAAGTGGGGCGTAACCGTGGACAAGTTGTAGAAATTACTGGAGATAAAATCGTTATTGAGGAGCGCTACCGAGACTTTTCAGGGGCGTTACGTACTGAGTTGAAGGAAATTGCACTTCCTCAAGGAGAAGGGGAATAGAAAATGACCGTGTTGATCAAGCCAATAAGTAAAACGATGAGCTATCTTGCTGTGGTTCTGTCTCTGTTCTTCTCTCTTGGTGGATTAGATAACAGTGTCGCTCATGCAGCTATGGCTACTGTAACAGACGTAGAAGTTGCCGATTCATCTGCCACGTTGAAAATCGGTGATAGCGCCGTTGAGTTTGACTCCTACACCTTAGGTGCTCCTTCCCGTCTTGTTGTTGACGTAAAGAATGTTCTCCCTGCTTTTGAAGAGCGCAGTTTTACCGTTGATTCTGGATTTTCGGCCATACGTGTTGGGCTTTATGCCGATAAGACGCGGTTTGTCTTTGATGGTATTTCTGATAAGTTGCCGCTGGCTGAGGTAAAGAACGTTGACGGTGATATTGTGGTTGACTGGTCTGGAAAAACACAGGTTTCTGTGCCTGCACCTCGCTCGGAAGCTCCTGTCTCTGTTGATGCAATCAACTTTGATAGCAAAGATGGTGTTTCTTCTTTTACCGTTGATCTTAATGGTGCCTTTGAATTGGTCGAGACGCAACAGGAAGGTGATACCATTTTGTTTGGTGTAAAGGACGCCGTTATTCCTCGTTCATTACGTCGCGTTGTCGATGCGTCAGTATTCCCGAGTTCAATTTTACAAATTACACCATATTCAACGATTATTGCTGAGACACGCAATGTCATGTTTTCGGCAAAAATGAAAGGCCCTGTTGAATATGCAGTTAAAAAAATGGGCAATACCCTCGAATTCAGCACGGTAGATGGCGTTTTTGCTGAAACCTCTGCTCAGCCTGTCGAGAGCGTGTATGTTCCTGTCGAAACAGTTCAGGCAACAACGACCACTAGCCCTGCGGTCGTGACACCAAGTTCCAGTTATGACAATCAGCCAGGAGATGTTGCTCAGGTTATTGATCGCATTGAGGGGGAATCTGCACAGGGATTGCTGGCCGCTAAATCAGATGCGGATTCGCCAAAAATTTATACAGGTGAACCTGTTACTTTGATGCTGGATGATGCCGATGTTCGTAAGGTGATGCAGCTCATTGCCGAGATTAGTGATCTGAACATTATTTTATCTGACGATGTATCCGGTAAAGTTTCTCTACGGCTTCATGACGTTCCTTGGGATCAGGCTCTTGACTTGATTCTTGATATTAAACAGCTTGGTACAATTCGGACTGGAAATGTTGTACGTGTTCTTCCGTTGAAAACGATTAAAAATATGGAAGCCGAGCGTCTCAAAGCTGTAAAAGATATTAAAAAACTAGAAGAAACTCAGACAGAAGTTTTTGTTGTCAGCTATAAGGATACAAAAGCGATTGAAGACGTCATTGAGGATGTTTTAAGTAATCAGGGTGAGGTTCAGGTTATTGATGGTAGTAAAAAAATTATGGTGAATGATATTCCGTCAAAACTTGATGAAATACGCGCCCTGATTGCTGAACTTGATGAACCCGTCAAGCAAGTTATGATCGAGGCCCGCATCGTTGAGATGCGGAATACGGAAGGGTTAGATCTTGGTGTCAACTGGGGGCTTACTTACCAAAATGATGCTTTGAGTGATATTGGCGAGCAAACTTCAACATATACGGACCCTGACACTGGCATTAAATATGATACTTCGTTTTCCCGTACGGATGGCGTGCTCTCGATCTCGGAGACAAAAACTTATCCTGATGGAACAACCGAAAGCCACACTAACACTGGTGATAAAGGTGGAATCGGAAACGAGATTCTAGACACGGTGTCTTTTGGTTTAGGAGGGGCCTTCCTGCAATCGGCTGCCGCTGGAACTGCAGGTCTTGGAAGCGTTATTACTTTTGGGCGTACAGGGTTGGATTCCACTGTGCTTGATTTAAGAATTTCAGCGCTGGAGACTTCAGGTGAGGCTAAAGTTGTTTCCTCGCCGAAAGTTTTGACGTTGGATGGTGAGTCGGCGAGAATTGAACAAGGTACGTCTATTCCGTATCAGTCGACGAGTGATAACGGAACAACAACCGAGTTTGAAGATGCAACTTTATCTCTGGAAGTTAAACCGGAAGTGAATCCGGACGGCACTGTGATCCTCGAGATTTTGGCATCAAACAGTAGTATCGGTTCCACCGTTTCCACTGGCGCTGGTAGCGCTCCGGCGATTGATACGAAGGAAGCTGAAACAAAATTGCTTCTGAAGTCTGGTGAAACGACAGTTATCGGTGGTATCTATGTTGAAGCAAATTATCACAGTAATACTGGGACTCCTTTCCTAAAGGATATTCCGTATCTTGGGAAGCTGTTCGAGTCAAACAGTGACAGTCGCGAACGCAATGAACTGTTGATTTTTATTACACCTCATATTGTTGAATAATTGAGAAATTGAAACAGTTAAATAAAAAAAGGACAGGTTATTCCTGTCCTTTTTTTGTTGAAGACAAAAGAGCATGACCCTGTCTGAAGACGATGGTATTATTCTGTTTCTTCGAGAGGGATTGGAACTGATAGTGAATAAAGAAAATATCTATCTGATTGGATTTATGGGGGCAGGGAAGTCAACAGTGGGGACACTGTTGTCGTCTGAACTGTCGATGCCTTTCATAGATCTGGATGAAAAAATTGTTGAACGTTATCAGTGCTCAATTAATCAGATTTTTCATCAACAAGGTGAATCGACGTTTCGAGATTATGAAACGAAAATGCTTCAGGAGCTTTCTCTGCTGAAGGGGCACGTTGTTTCAACAGGTGGTGGTGTTATTGGCTCTGATCGCAATTGGGCGATTATGAATGAGTTTGGCGTGGTCATTTATCTATCCTGTTCATGGCTTATGACACTTGAACGCCTCAAGGGATCAAATGGGAGACCTTTGTTTAATGACAATGATTTGGCAACACTGAAAGAGCTTTACGACAGTCGACTTGATCGTTATCGTAAAGCTGATTTTGTCATTGATGTAGATGAATTGACACCGCAACAAGTGGTTGCGAGAATCAAGTTGATGCTTGAGTAAGGATGACGTGTGGAACAGTTATTAGTTGGCTTGGGTGAGAGAAGCTATCAGATTTTTATTGACCACCAAAACTATTCAAACGTGATTGAAGAGCTTGCTAGGATCTCTTTCCCAGCCAAGGTTGTTGTCATCAGCAATACCACTGTAATGCCTCTTTATGGCCCTGCGTTGAAAACAATTTTGTCTCAGGGCGGTTATGATGTCCAAGAGATCGTTGTTGAAGATGGTGAAAGCTACAAAAATAGTGAAACGCTCAATACGATTTATACGCGTTTAATTGAATATGGGTGTGATAGACATTCTGGAATCATTGCTTTAGGTGGCGGCGTTATAGGAGATATGGCCGGTTATGCTGCCGCAACGTTTTTGCGTGGTATCCCTTTCGTACAGATTCCTACGACTGTATTGTCTCAGGTCGATAGCTCTGTCGGTGGAAAAACGGCGATAAATCATCCCCTTGGAAAGAATCTTATTGGTGCTTTTTATCAACCTCAAGCGGTGTTTATCAACGTCAATACGTTATCTACTCTTGACCGGAGAAATGTTTTAGCTGGACTTGCCGAGGTTGTCAAATATGGTGTTATGTTTGATGAACCTTTTTTCTCGTGGTTAGAAGACCATGTTGATGCCCTGCTTGATTTGGATAGCGAGGCAATGGCTTATGCTATCAAGCGATCCTGCGAATTAAAAGCTGAGGTTGTTGCCGCTGATGAACGGGAAGCCTCGGTGCGGGCACTTCTGAACTATGGACATACTTTTGGGCATGCCGTGGAGCAACTGTCAGGGTATGGGACGGTTCTTCATGGTGAAGCTGTTGCCATCGGAATGGTTGTTGCTGCTGAAGTTTCATGTTTCTTGGAATTGTGCCAACGTACAGACATTGATCGTCTGACTCAATTGATTCATGCCTTTGGCCTTAGTTCCGACGTCCCAAAATTCACTCTGCAGGCTTATCTGGAAGCGATGGGCCGAGATAAAAAAGTACGCAATGGCGTGCTGCGGTTTGTTGCTAACGTTGGAATCGGGCAAGGACGTATCATCACTCTTGAAAATCCTGAAGAGGTTTTTCACGCAATTTTAGGCTAGGATTATGGCTGATCTGCAAAGAGTTCAAACGTTATTGAAGATGCTTGAATCCGATAGCCATTCCAATGCAGTGTTCGAACTGGTAGATCTCTATCTTAATTACGGCATCGTGGATGCTGCGGTAGATGTCGCCAGAACATGGAATAGCAACAATCCTGACTCTGAAGATGGACAGGTTCTTCTGGCGCGGGTCTATCTTCGTGCCGCTCAGTATGACGAAGTTCGTTCAGTTCTGCAGAAATTCGATGAGTCTACGGCCTCGTTGAGCCGGATGTTGATCGAGATAGAGCTGGAAATCCGTCAGGGCAATTTCAATCTGGCCGAAAGTCGGTTGCTGGCATGTCGCCAACGTTTTGGCGATCCTGTGGAACTTCAGGAATTACATGATACGCTTGAGCAGGAAAAGAGTCATTCTTCCGCTTCTGATAGTGCTGAACCATTGATCGTGACCCCCACCATGGCTGATTTGTACTTTCGACAAGGTCTGGTGGAAAAAGCATTGGTTCTCTATCTGAAACTGTTGGAAAATGAACCGGAAAATACGCTCTATCAGAATCGCATTCAACAAATTCATGGCGAACGATCTTGCTCCGTGATTGGACAAAATCTTCCAAAAATAGAAGAGCACCACCAAACGCTAAACCGTTGGTTAGAAAAAATAGAACGCAGGAGGACGAATGTTTAAAACGATTTTACAGGATATTGTTGACCAGACTCCCGGTGCGACCTCAATCGTTTTAATGGGGTGTGATGGTATTGCCGTAGATTCTGTTTTTCGCCAGGGAACCCCAGCGGAGCGCACCCAGGCTGTGACGGTAGAATTTGCTGCAGTGATCAAGGAGCTGATTCATACCACCCAATTATTGTCAGCGGGTTCCTTGAAGGAAGTTATGGTCAAGTGTGAACACCTGACGATTGTCCTCGAAATGCTGAGTGAGGAATATTTTGTTGCCTTGCTGTTTGACGATGATGCCAATATTGGCAAGGGACGTTATTTGTTGCGTCGCGATGCGTATAAACTCAAGAAGGAATTGGAATAGCTCTCCATATAATTGGAATGATGCCAATGAAAATTAAAATAATTCATGGTCCAAACCTCAATATGCTGGGAATTCGTGAGCCTGGTGTGTACGGTAAGGCAACCTTAGATGCGATCAATCATGATCTTTGTTGTGCTGGCGATAAACTGGGGACCTCAGTTGAGTGCTATCAATCCAATCATGAAGGCGATCTTGTAGATGCCATCCAGTCGGCTTTGAGTGAAGGTGTCGCCGGTATTGTCATCAATCCAGGGGCTTACACACATACCAGCATTGCATTACGCGATGCGATATCTGCGGTCGCTTTGCCGGTTATCGAAGTCCATTTGTCGAATATCCACGCCCGTGAATCGTTTCGTCATCATTCATATCTGGCACCGGTTTGTCTCGGTCAGATCTGTGGTTTGGGTGCTCAGGGCTATCATCTTGCCTTGATGGCTTTGTTTGACCATTTGAAACCTTCTTCTTAACTTTTAAGTGTGCTGCAAAAAAGCATTATGTTAGAGTATCGGATTGATCGCTTACGCGAGTTGATGCATCGTGAAGATGTTGATGCCATTGTTTTTTTTAACCCGTTGAATTTGCGTTATTTTTGCGGTTTTACGGGGACGGATGGTGTCTTGTTGGTGACCCGCGAACAGAGTTATTTTTTAACAGATTCGCGATACACTGCGCAGGCCGAAGCGCAGGTGTCGGCCGGGTACCGGCGCCAGTATTCTCAGAAGGTCGAAGGGGTTATAGAGGCCTTGTCTGAGTGTGCGGTGACCCGGATCGGGTTTGAGGCTGATTTTGTAACCGTCTCTTTTCACCATAAATTGCTGAAGCAGGCATCTTCGTTTGAACTTATCCCTCTGGATACGCCACTGGGAGAATTTCGTCAGGTCAAAGATGATGCTGAAATTCGTTGTCTTGAAAAAGCGGCCCAACTGAACAAGCAAGCTTTTGACGCGGTTTTGCCCCTGATAAAACCGGGCGTAACTGAGCAGGAGATTGCCTTGGAATTGGAATGTTTTCTTCGCCGGGCAGGAGGTGAGGAGAAAGCCTTTGATTTGATCGTAGCCTCTGGCGATCGTGGGGCTTTACCTCATGGCGTTGCTTCTGACAAGAAGATTGAGTCAGGTGATCTGGTCACCATCGATTTTGGTACTCGTTTTGAGGGGTATCATTCCGATGAGACCGTGACGGTAGCAGTTGGAGACGTTTCTGAAGAGCTCAGGACAATTTACGATATTGTTCTTCAGGCTCATGATCAGGCGTTGGCAGCACTTTCACCGTCAATTAGGGCCAGCGAAATTGATGCGGTGGCCCGTCAGTATATCGAAAAAAGGGGATATGGTAAGTTCTTCGGCCATGGTTTAGGCCATGGAGTCGGCCTTGAAATCCATGAGGCTCCGACCTTATCACCACGCTCAGAGGCTTTTTTGACTTCAGGGATGGTTTTTACCATCGAGCCTGGTATTTATGTTCCTGGGGTCGGCGGAGTTCGTATTGAAGATACTGTCCTGATGACAGTAGATGGTTATCGTTGCCTGACGCAAATCCCCAAAAAATATCGTCAGGTCGCATGATTTTCTCGTCCTGTACTTAGCCAGTTGTACAGTGCGCGGGCACTCTTTGGAGAAAATGAAAATGGATATTAAAGATATCAAGTCATTGATCAAGGTTATTACAGATACAGATATCACCGAGTTTGAAATGGAGAATGACGAGCAGCGTATCGTCATTAAACGTGGCAGTGAGCCGGAATATGTTCAAGTTGCGGCACCGGCGTATTCTCCGGTACCTGCAGCAGCTCCTGTCGCAGCACCCGTTGCTGCATCGACTGCACCGGCAGGTGAAGTTGCACCGGCAGCCAATGATTCTTATGAAAGGATTCCTTCTCCTATTGTTGGAACCTTTTATGCCGCACCTTCTCCTGAATCTGATCCTTATGTCAAAGTGGGTGATATCGTCGAGGCTGGACAGACCTTGTGTATTGTTGAAGCCATGAAGCTGATGAACGAAATCGAGGCGGAATTCAAATGTAAAATTGTCGAGATCTCCAAAGCCAATGCTCAGCCTGTTGAGTATGGAGATGCCTTGTTTGTGGTTGAAAAGGTATAACTCGCTACCTGAAGTGCTGTCGCTCTGACGGTACGGATGAATTCTGGAGAGATTATGATTCATAAGGTTGTAATAGCTAATCGAGGCGAGATTGCCCTACGTATTTTGCGTGCCTGTAAGGAATTAGGCATTAAAACTGTTGCGGTCCATTCTGATGTGGACAGTGAAGCTCTGCATGTCAAGCTTGCCGATCAAAGCGTCTGCATTGGTCCGGCGCCAAGTATTGACAGTTATTTGAATATGAAAGCGATCATCAGCGCTGCTGAGGTCACCGACGCTGATGCCATTCATCCCGGTTATGGCTTTTTGTCGGAAAATGCTGAATTTGCCGATATCTGTAATAACTGTGGTCTGACTTTTATTGGTCCGACTGCTGAAAATATGCGCCTGATGGGTGATAAAATCAGTGCTCGTCAAACAGTAACGGCTGCTGGTGTGCCGATTCTTCCCGGCACTAAAGATGGTGTTCCTAATGTTGAAGAAGCTGTGCGTATTGCCGGTGAGATCGGTTATCCGGTAATTATTAAGGCCACAGCCGGTGGTGGTGGCCGAGGTATGAAAATCGTCCACAGCCCTGCGTCCTTACCTAATGCGTTTGCTGCCGCACGTTCTGAGGCTCAATCTGGTTTTGGTAATCCTGAAGTTTATATCGAAAAATATTGTGAACGACCTCGCCATGTCGAGATTCAGATCATGGCAGACAAACACGGTAATGTGATCCATCTCGGTGAGCGTGACTGCTCGATTCAACGACGCCATCAAAAACTGATTGAGGAAGCTCCCTGTGCAATCCTTCCCGAAGACGTGCGTCAACGCATGGGGGACTGTGCCGTTGCTGCAGCAAAAGCTGTAAACTACTCGAGTGTTGGCACGATAGAGTTCCTGCTCGATGCCAACAATGATTTTTATTTCATGGAGATGAATACTCGCGTTCAAGTAGAACATCCCGTGACCGAGATGATCACCGGCATCGATATTATTAAAGAGCAAATTTTAGCGGCAGCTGGTGAACCCCTGCGTTTTAAGCAGGAAGATATCAAGATTAATGGTCATGCTATCGAGTGTCGGATCAATGCTGAAGATCCTGAAAAGTTTACGCCTTGCCCTGGACTGATTAATGGTTACCACACTCCGGGAGGATTAGGCGTGCGCATTGACAGTGCTGTTTATGATCAATATAAGGTGTTGCCTCACTACGATTCTATGATTGCTAAGTTGATCGTTCATGCAGAAACGCGCGAAGAAGCAATTAAGCGTATGTCGAGAGCTCTTGATGAATATCTGATTGAAGGAATCAAAACAACCATCCCTTTCCATCAGAGAATTATGAACAATAAAGAGTTTATCGAAGGCAATATTGACACTGGATTTTTGGAGCGTGTTAAAATCTAAGGTCTGGATATTGCTCTGAAGTGAATTCGTTGATAACGCAAAAAGCGGAGATAGCCTCTCCGCTTTTTGCGTGCAGAATAGTTCTTTTTATCCGATTCTGTTCTGTTGTTGATGAAAGAGTCCATGTATGCACATCAAGTTAGGACATATTGATTATCTCAACTGCGTCCCTTTTTTTCATTATCTGCAAGAATGTGGTTTTGACGGAACCATTGTCAAAGGTGTGCCAGCTCAACTGAATGGCATGCTGGCTCACGGTGAGCTGGATGTTAGTCCATCCTCGTCATTTGAGTACGGACGCAATTTTCGCAATTATTGTCTACTTCCATCACATTCCATCAGTGCTTTTGAGCAGGTCCAAAGTGTCCTTTTCTTTAGCGCTGTTCCTCTTGATGCTCTCGATGGAGAGCCCATCTATTTGACCGGTGAATCCGCAACGTCTATCCATTTATTGTTCGTTATTTTACGCGAATTTTATGGTTGTACCCGTATTGAAAGCTGTGTTCCAACACAACCGGTAGAACATTATCTCAATCAGGGTAAGCCTGTTTTGCTCATTGGTGACCGCGCCCTTAAAGCCTCTCTGACCGTCGGACCGGAAAAAGGAGTGGAGTACGATTTGGCCCAGCTGTGGTATCAGCATACCGGGTTGCCATTTGTTTTCGCCCTGTGGATTGTTCATAGACAGGCGTATCAGCGATTGACGAAAGAGTTTTATCAATTGCAACAGCAGCTCCAACATTCCAAGGAGAGGGCCTTTGGAGATTTACGCCTTCTCGCCGAATCTGTCATGGACCGTCCATGGATGTCACCGGAGCAGTTAGTGGCGTATTGGAAATGCATGTCTTATGATCTGAATGAAGAGCATATTAAGGGACTAAAGCTCTTTTTTGAGCTGTGCTTCAAATATGACTATCTTGAGCAGCTCCCAGAGTTGAACTTTGTCGGCCTTGAGTCGTGAAACGATTAAAAAGGGATTTTGTTTGACAGCCTCAGGAGAATGCATTAAAACTAGCCACACCTTGCCCGGGTGGCGGAACTGGTAGACGCAAGGGACTTAAAATCCCTCGACCGTAAGGTTGTACGAGTTCGATTCTCGTCCCGGGTACCATTTAGAAGAAATAGCCTCTGATTCGTCAGGGGCTTTTTCTTTTTCCCGTGACTTCCCGCAATGTCCCCTGCCTCAATATATGTGCCTGAAATTGCGAGTATTTACTTGCTTTTTCGACAGCGGCAATTCTTTTTTTAGTCCCGTAATATATACCCGTTATGTCCCGGAGCGTCCCTTGACATAACGGTTTTTTAGGGGTAGTCTTTAGGGGTATTTGTTTTTTTGTGTTTTAGAGTACCCCTAAAAGGAGGAGTCGTGGCGAGAAAAACTGTGCCGCTAACAGATACTCAAGTTCGCAATGTTAAGCCTGCGGAAGGTAAGTCCCTTAAATTTTTTGATGGTGGTGGATTGTTTTTGCTAGTTTCTGCCTCTGGATCAAAGGGGTGGCGATTCAAGTATCGCCTTGACGGTAAAGAGAAGCTGATGAGTTTCGGCCCCTATCCAGAGATTAGCCTAGCCGAAGCTCGGCAATTGCGTGCAGAGGCGAGAAAGCTTGTTGTGAAGGGCATAGATCCAATGCAAGCTAGGGTCGCTAAGAGGGAACAGCAGAAGGCTGTATCGGAGAATACGTTTAAGCGGGTTGCCCTCGAATGGTTTGAAAATCAGACTCACTTGGCTGAATCCACAAAGAAGCTGAACTTCAGTCGTCTGGAAAGAGATATCTTCCCTCATATCGGCCATATGCCGTTGACCGAGATTAAGCCGAAGGATCTATTGGATAAGGTCCTCAGGCCGATGGAACTACGCGATGTGGGTGTCTTGGCTCGCCGAGTGAAAAGCATCATGGCTCAGGTATTCCGTTACGGGGTCGCGTGTGGCTATGTCGAGCGTGATCCTACAGCCGACCTTACCGGAGCTTTAAAAAAGGTTGAGCGTGGTCACATGGCGGCAATTACTGAACCAGCTAAGTTAGCCCCGTTGCTTCGTGCTATTGACGATTACGATGGGCATGTTGTTGTGAAACATGCTTTGCAGCTAGCTCCTATGTTGTTTGTGCGGCCCGGTGAACTCCGTGCAATGAAGTGGGAGGAGATTGACTTTGAAGCCGCTGAGTGGCGTTACACGGTTCCCAAAACAAAGACCGAGCACATTGTCCCTTTGTCGCGTCAGGCTTTAGAGATTCTGAGTTCGCTGCGTGAGTTGACCGGAGTAGGAGAGCTGGTATTCCCCTCAATTCGTACTGCGGCTAAACCGATCAGCGACAACACCCTGAATGCTGGCTTGCGTCGTATGGGGTTCTCAAAAGAAGAGGTGTCGGCTCATGGTTTCCGGGCTACAGCTAGAACGATCCTGGAAGAGGTGTTGATGGAGAGAATTGAGCTAATTGAGCAGCAACTTGCTCATGGGGTTAAAGATGCCCTTGGTCGAGCGTACAACCGGACAAAACACCTCGATGAGCGTAAGCGTATGATGCAACGCTGGTCTGATTATCTTGATGGTTTAAAGGCTGAGAAGGTGGTTCCCTTCCGACGCAAAGTTAATGTTTGATAAGGGCTGGCGGGAGCAATAACCGTGGTCTGTAAGGGCTATATAGTCGGGTGATTTTACTCATCGCGGGTCGGAACAAGGGGTAACGCGTAGGAGGTCGCAAATCCTGAAGAGGCCGCCCCTACCTCGCCCTCTAGCGCACTAACTGGCAAGGCAGGGGCATCGTACCTCAACTCACTTCGGACGGCCAGCAGAGACGATCCTGTGGACGCTGGATCGCCCGATCCCTAACCGTTTCGCTGTCTCACTCTTCGACACGCCCTCGTCGAGCAGACGCCAAACCTCCTGTGACTTCGCGCGTGCCGTCGGCTTTCTGCCCCGGTAGCGCCCTGCCTCCTTCGCGAGGGCGATCCCTTCACGCTGGCGCTCAAGCATCAGCTCTCGTTCAAATTGAGCGATGCTACCGAGTATCGACAACACCAACCGCCCGTGCGACGAGGAAGTATCGATGTCTGACCCAAGCACCTTCAACTGTACGCCCCTATCCGTGAGGTCGTCCGAGATCTCAAGCAGGTGTCTGGTTGACCTTGCAAGACGGTCGAGCCGCGACACAACGACCATATCCCCTTCGCGCACGTAATCGAGTAAAGCGGCTAACTCTGGCCGATCCTGTTTAACCCCGGAAACCTTCTCTTGATAAATTTTCTCCGCACCCGCAGCCTCTAACGCCTGTAGCTGTGCTTCAAGTGACTGGCCGGTGGTACTGACTCGCGCATAACCAACAACTGACATAATGACCTCCCCCTGTGATGTAAGTGTGTGTCAATAGATATAAAGATATTGTGAGACATTGCATCCCAAAAGTCAATAGGGATTCTATTGGCACACAATATGGAGCAGTTCGTGGTGTCTCACACGGGCGTGGTCTATTGGGACGTGGTGGACGTGTGAGGTGAGATAGAGAAGCGATAGAATGACCTACGCGAAAAACAAGGTACTATGAGGTGCCTCTAATGGAGATCGTGGCTTACAGGGCAAATGCGGAGCTCGGAGGTAGCGTTATGGGGAGGCGAGGTCACTTAGCGCGCTGCCAGCGGATGAACCGATAGGTCAGCTCACCGACGAAGACGGCGGGGTACAAGATGGTCGTGTCAAGGACGGAATGAGGACGAACTAAGATGGAGCTCTCAGGCACAAAAAAGGCCCAGTGCTACCCCCACATCAAAGGGACACTGGGCCAATGTGACCGGCTGGGCTATCGAGTTAAGGAGAATTCCAGCCGGTCACGTAATTTTTTGATTGTGCGCCGGAGCGCTGCGAGCCTCAAGAGGTCGTCGAGCTGCTTGGGCGTGTATGGCGACTTCGTTGTGTCTACGACTCGGCAGCTCATCGGTCGCTTGCTTTCGTCTTTGGGCGGCTGAACAGCTTCTCGACGAATCCAGGTTTCTCGATCTGGCGTGCGGTGAGGAACCAAAGGCCAGGGCGGCTGGCTCGGTCGATCTGTAAAACCTCGAAGTGCTCTTTCGCGTCGGTGGCGATGATGTCATTGACGGCGAGGTCTGTTCCTGCCTGCACGGTGAAACGATGTCGAGAATCATGGATCTCGATCCAAGCTGAAATGCCCTGACTCAAGGCGATGTCGGCGGGTGAGTCGGAGTTTTGCAGCCTGTCCAGTGTTTCGGCAAGATCGTCGCGGAGCGTGATTTGGCCACCAAGTGGCGTTGATGGTTGCACGTGCGAACTGATGAGGTTTGAGAGCTGATCGTTGGTGAACTCGTGGTGGTGTGCTCTGCACGTTGCGACTGGATCTTTGCAGTCGCCTCGATAGATTTTCATAGTGGTGGTTGCCACCAGCGCGTCACGCTTGGCAATGCCCGGTTTTCTCGGTCCTGGGGACGCTCCGACGACGAAAAACTGATCGCCGTCGCAGGTCAAAATATTCCCGAGTTCCGGTTGTAACTGCGTCGGCGCGAAAACCTCGACCGCGCCGGGGCATAAGGCGAGGAGGTTTCCGAAAAAAGTTTCGTCGAGGCTCTGATTCTTGATTTGATGGGGTGCTCGTTGCATGTCGGGATGCCTTTCTAGTGTGAAGTTGGGAATTGCTCGTAAAGCTTCTTAAGGAGGCGCTGACCGCCAAAGAAGAACCCTCCCTTGCCGGATCGGCGGGGGTTGTTCTCGTGGATGTAATGCACGGCGTCAGCGTTGGCGTAAATTTTCTTGATGTGGATTGCGCCGGGGATCGCGGCCAATGACTGTCCTTGTTTTGCTAGGAGCCTTGTCAGTGTCGCTGTGTCGAGGTGCCGGAGTGCTTCCGGATTCTCTGCTCTGAGTAGAACATGGACGTGTTCCCGGCCGGGGTGTAAGGCGTTGAGGACTCCGTAAGCTGCAATGAGTGATCCTGTAATCGCTCGAAGAGGTCTCAGGATCTGCTTATTGACGATCTCGTAAGCTTCTTGTGTCTCCCTCACGTGCTTAACTCGTAGGGTTAGCATGTGACTCCATGGGATCTCTCTGTGCTGCTGGTAGAGCTGATGTTCTGTACTGTCTGAGAAGGTGGATAGTAGCGTCATTGGGTTGGGTTCTTATCGTGTTTTAGATACACCGGGTACGTCTTGCGAGATGCGAGACACCCAACGTAAATAGTTGATTTTATGTGGTTTTTTAGGGGGATCGTCTGCGTGGGTTACGTGCAGTACAAACAAGCAGCTTGATCGGGAACCCGACTCCAACACAGGTGCCGCTTGATGCAAATGTCCGCCCTCGTCCGTGTTATGTGTAGATTTGAGTGCCTTTTTATTGCTTAATTTTTAGGCAATTCTCATTTTTCACTCTAACTGCGCGGAATAGCGAAGGAACTTTTTTTTAAGGTTGTCGAAAATAGCTGGGAGGGAGGGCGCGATAACGCCCCTTTTTCGAATGGTCATTCTATTGCGGTTGAGTAGCAGCAGAGAATGGGCGGTCATAACCCCTATAGACATTCTTTAGGGGCTGGAAACCCATTAAACTGGGGCTCCGTAGGAGGTAAGGTAATCCCTATGGTGGGTGTAAGCGGGCTCAGCGAGCCCGCTGCAGGTAGGATAGGGTGGTCAGGCTGCCACCGTAACCGTGGCCTCTTCGCCCATCCACTCGACCAAAGATTCGACGGGGTAGCAGACGCGACGACCGATAGTAATGCGCACACGAGGGCCGGTCCCCGCTGAGTCGCGATTGGCCAGCGTTTTAGCGTTAAGCAGTCCGCCGCTAAAGGTGCCGACATCCCGCCGAGCTACGAGCCCGGACGGCCATCTATCGACTAAACAATTTAGTGCGGGGGTCTCGTTGGCGCTCTGAGCAGCAGTGCTAGGGGCAATAGTTGTTGTTCCGGCAGGCTTGCTTTGGTCTTGCATAGGTTCTCCCTTGCTGGTTGGGGTGCCGAAACGCGGATGCAACTATGTATGCGTAGCATGGTTGGTCCATACCGGCGCACACAATGGACGCACGAACACGCGGACGCACCACAATAAAGCGGAGACGGTCAGCGCATCAGCGAATCGGCAACATATAAAATTGTAAGAGTGTGGGTTATGCCCGTAGCACCAGCCGGACGGCTGAAGGCATTTGTGTAACGTTAATGCACCATAACACCAGTGGCGTCGTTTTGTCAAGCGAAACTTTTATCTTGTGTGACTCGTGCTTTCTGGGACGCCCTGAACAAAATAGCAATATATTTCTTAGGGGTATTTTTGGGGGTTTCTGTGTTGATTTTTGGTAGTAAACTTATGTATTATCGGATTGTTGGATTATTGGTTTGATACACGTCCCGGCAGCCGATTTTATTTTTAAAAATCTACTTTTCCGTGAGGGTGATAAGTTCAACTCATGTTATTGAAGTTTTTCAGCCAAATTGTGCTGTTAATTATTTTTTTAAAAAAATTAAAGACCCCGTGGTCAGTTTGGGAGAGATAAGGTAAAATTGTCCAGTTAGATTTATGTTTGTTGCTGGTATTTTAATTTATTTTATTTGTGCTGAAAATAGAGCTTTGGTCTCTTTTAAAGGGTGATTTTTTGCTGACGAACCTGACGACAATGGGCATACGAAAAAAACTGGTACTCATGATGCTTGTTACCAGTTTTTTCTTTTTGATTGCTGTCATCGGTTTGTTGGTTCCTTTATTTCGGTGGAATCTTTCCTCAAGTCTGGCGATTCAACAGGAAACACTGTTGACGGCTTTGCAAACGGAGATCGATACCAAGGTCGCCTCTGCGTTGAGACAATTAGCCGCAGTTGCTGGTGTCGTTCCTCAGGAAGTGATGTCCGGTGGCCGGGAAACGCAAGTTTTCTTGGAGGACCGGGTTGGGATTGGTTCGATTTTTGATCTCGGCCTTGAAATTTATACGGTTGAGGGACAGCGGATCGCCGCAACAGGCAAATTGTTTGGCGGTGTCTCCGCGGGCAGAGATACGCCATTTCTCCGTAAAGCGGTTGAAGAGCCGGGACCGCACATCGATGTCGAAGCTCGTTTTTGCAGCAGCAAACATTGTCACCCTGTCGCTCAGTTCTCGGCTCCGATACGTGGAGACGATGGCCGTCTTTTAGGCTTTCTTTGTGGAGGGATCCGTCTGGACGGGCAGAACCTGATTGGTGGGCTGGCCAAGTATCACATTGGTGAAACGGGTTATCTGTTCCTCTATTCCAAAGATCGCACGATGCTGGTACACCCTGATCCGGATCGGATCATGAAACAAGATGTTCCTCTTGGCAGTAACCTCTTGTTTGATAAAGCGATTTCCGGCTGGCATGGGACCGGTTTTACTGTCAATTCTCGTGGGTTGAGAACGTTTTCCAGTTTCAGGCCCTTGGAAAATGTGCCTTGGATTCTCGCGTCAAATTATCCGGAGGATGAGGCTCTGGTGCCCGCGCGCCGAGTCACTGGGGCTCTGGTTGTTATTGTTACTGTCCTCGGTGGATTGGTCATGGCCGTGACTTGGGTCGGGCTGAGGAGCGTTACCGGACCGCTGGCGGCACTGACAGATCATTTACGCCGTTTTGATCAACTTCAGGACTCGCAACGCAGAATCGCATTGCAGGGACACTTATCTTTTGAGGTGAAACAGCTGGAAGAAGGGTTCAACCACATGCTGGAAGTGGTTGACGAGCAACGCCTTAAAATTGCAGAGAAAATTGAAACTCTCCGTCATCAGACTGAACTGCTCGAATTGGAAGTGCAAACACGTCACCAGGCAGAGATGCAGCTGCAGGTCGCATCTGAGAGTCATCGGGCAACAGCGCGTCTGCTTCAGCATATTTGTGACAATGTTCCGGATCTGATCTGGGCAAAAGATCTCCATCATCATTTTATTTTTACCAACAAAGCCAATTGTCGCACTTTACTTTGTGTGGATTCCACAGACGATGCTCTCGGGAAAAACCATGAATTTTTTTCCGACCAAATCCTCGCAACGTTTCCTGATGATGCACTCGCTTATCAATTTAGTGATCTCTGTTGTCAATCGGATGATGAAGTTCTGAAAACGCGAGAATCAATGCGCTTTCAAGAAATCGGTTACGTCAAAGGCAATTTGATTTGCCTGGATGTGTATAAAGCGCCTTTTTATGATGCCGATGGTGAGCTTATCGGGACCGTTGGTTCTGCGCGTATCGTTACCAGAGAAAAACAGCTTGAGCAGGAGACAATGCGATTATCTCGTCTGTATCGTATTTTGTCTTCGGTCAGCCAATATATTGTCCATAAACCTCAACCGCATGACCTGTTTCAGTTTATTTGCGATACCCTTTTGGATGATGACGTGTTTACCATGGCTTGGGTTGGCGTGACTGATGAGAATAACCAGTGTCGCCCTGTTGTTGCGTCTGGAGTGACGTTGGATGATCTGATTCAGACAAGCCAATGTATTCACCGCCATGGTGGGGAGAAAAAACTTACAACCAATATTACGGCTGAAACTGCCGAGGATGTTTTATGTCCAATCGGCTATCGTTTGTATCAAAAATCTGCCTTCCAGGCTGTTGCCAGTTTTCCTATTCAACCTCGGGAGTCTGAGTCGGCAATCCTTGTTGTGTATGCCCAGGATCGACAACTTTTAGAACAGGAGGACGAACAACGCCTCCTTGACGAATTGGTGCAGGATGTTGCGTTTGCACTGGATGTGCATGAGAAGGAACAGCAACAGGCCTTTTCCATGCAGCAATTACAACTTGCTGCAACTGTTTTTGATAACAGTCGGGAGGGGATTGTGCTCACTGACGGAAATGAGAAAATCCTTTCTGTCAACAGGGCCTTTACTGACATTACCGGCTATTGTGATGATGAAGTGATCGGGAAAACACCCCGCCTGTTGAAATCCAATCGGCATGGGCGGGATTTCTATCAAAATATGTGGCACACCCTCAATGAACATGGTAGTTGGCAGGGCGAGGTGTGGAATCGACGCAAAGATGGGCAGGTTTATCCTGAATTGATGTCGATCAGTGCTGTTTATGACAACGAAAATACGGTGAGAAACTATATCGCCGTGTTTACCGATATCAGCCAGGTCAAAGAGTCGCAACAAAAGCTCGATTATCTCTCCTGGCATGATCCACTCACTGATTTACCTAACCGCAGTCTTTTTTGCAGTCACCTGGCGCAAGCGATCAAATCCGCTGCGCGTAAAAAGGCTCATCTGGCTGTTTTGTGTTTTGACCTGGATCATTTCAAAGATGTGAATGACAGCTTCGGTCATTTGGTTGGCGACGCGCTGTTGAGAAAAATTGCTGATCGTCTGCGTGATTTTTTGCGTGAGAGTGACATGCTAGCTCGTCTGGGGGGCGATGAGTTTGTCCTCTTGCTTGAAGATGATGATGGTTCAGGTCGTGAGGCCTTGATGGCTGAAGAGCTCTTGCAGTTATTACAACAACCCATTCGGCTGGATGAAACAAACCTGGAGATTCACGTCAGTGCCAGTATCGGTATCGCTGTCTATCCAGAGCACGGACTTGATGCCCTGGAACTGCTGCGGCGTGCAGATTCGGCTCTTTACCGTGCCAAGCAATACGGCCGGACACGTTTGGCTTATTATAACGAGGAGATGACAGAGCAGGCACAGGAACGGGTGCAGTTGAGTTTCTATTTGCGGCAGGCATTGGAAAAACAGGAGCTTGCTGTTTGTTATCAGCCGCAGGTCAATTTATCCACCGGAGAAATTATTGGGGCAGAGGCCCTGATGCGCTGGCATTGTTCAGAGTTAGGTACGGTAACACCGGATCGCTTTATCCCTTTAGCCGAGGAGATTGGCTGTATCTGTGAAATGGGCGACTGGATTCTGTCTCAGGTCTGTCATCAGGGGAAAGCCTGGTTGGATGCCGGCTACCCTCCCATCGTTTTGGCGGTAAATTTGTCACCGCTTCAGTTCGCAGAAGAAGATTTTGTCAGTCGTCTTAAAGAAACACTAAAAAATACCGGGTTCCCGGCAGCGTATCTTGAGCTGGAAATGACGGAATCAACCCTGATGCATAAAGAGCAGGAGACCATTGATCAGCTCGAAGAGCTTCATGAGCTTGGTGTTCGCTTGGCTCTTGATGATTTCGGAACCGGCTATTCATCGCTATCCTATCTGAAATATTTTCCTCTTCATCTTCTTAAAGTGGATAAATCCTTTGTCGATGATCTGCCCACAGATGAAAATGACTGTAAAATGGTCACCGCGATTATTCAGATGGGTCGTGGACTTGGGTTTAAATTGCTTGCTGAAGGTGTTGAAACGATTGAGCAACGTGACTACCTCGCCCAATTGGGCTGTGATTATTATCAAGGGTTCTTGTGCAGCAGGCCTGTTCCGGCCGAGGACTTTACTGCTTTAATGCAGCGCCGGGATTTATAGCGGTCAGCAGAGTTTTTTACTGGCTGATGCGAGGCAAGATTTGATTCACCCTAGGCGAACCGAGCCTGGTGAGAGCGGCAGACCTAAGGCTGTTTGTGTAATAACACGGTACTGAATTCGTTGAGCATAAAGTTTTTAGTCACCTGGCACGCATGTTTCTGATAGGTGTTGCGAACGTCAAAGTTGTATTCGTAAAGAATTCCTGAGAGCAAGAGAGGCGCTCCAGGTAGGGCTTTTTGAGCAAGGCTTTTGGCAACATTGAGAAGAATGTCGCCATAAATGTTGGCCAGAATCAGATCGTAGCTGCCGCAATCAAAATCTTCCAATGTGCCACACAGATGGTTGATTTTGTCAGCGACGCCATTTAATTCAGCATTCAGGCGACACGTTGCTACGGCAGCCGGGTCAATATCAATACAGCAGGCACTCTTTGCCCCCAGCTTGAGGGCGGCAATCGCCAGAATTCCGGTGCCGCTGCCAAGGTCAAGGACGCGTGCCCCCGACACCTCATCAAGTTTTTCCAGAATTTCCAGGCAACTTTCCGTGGTCTCATGTTCTCCCGATCCAAACGCTCCTGGAGCCATCCATAAGTTGATCCGGTCATCCTCAATTGCCGGATGTCCTTGAGGGAGAATCCGGAAAGAACGGCCAATGGTAAAAGGTAAAAAAATACGTCCCACAGGTTGTTCCTTTCAGCGTAATCATCGTATACGATAGTGTCGAGTCGCCGAGTATTTCACGAGTTCCGCTACGCGTCAATCGTGGATGGCGAATTGTTGATGCGCCTCAATGAGGAAAAATGCAGGCCCGATGCGTGTCTGCAGTTATTTAAGCGGGCTGCGACAGCCGGCTTTTTTTAAATGGAGAAGAGATGATTCAACGGGCAAAAATGGTTTTGACTCACATGCTGGTGTGCTTTCTCATTGCTTTAGCCTCCTGTAGCCCTGAGCAGGGTGATACACCGGACACGCAAAAAAATCAAACAGCATCAGCGCCAGATTTTGAACTGACTTCCTTGTCAGGAGAAACTGTTCGTCTGTCGTCATTAAGAGGCAAGTTGGTTGTCCTCAACTTCTGGGCGACTTGGTGTCCCCCGTGTCGAGAAGAAATGCCGTCCATGCAACGATTACATGAGTTGATGCCAGCAGACAGATTTATCCTCCTCGCTGTCAATATTGAAGCGCAGGGGAGGCAGCCTGTGGCAGATTTTGTCAAAACGCATCCTGTGGGGTTTACCATATTACTTGATGAAACAGGTCAGGCCCGTTCCTTGTACGGTGTGGCAAAATACCCGGAGACGTTCATTATTGATCCGCAGGGGCAGGTTGTTGAAAAGGTGATCGGTGGCATGAATTGGAGCGAGCCGCGTGTTGTGAACTATCTGCGAAGTTTGTTGCCTTCTCAGTCGCACTGAGCTTGACGCTTGGCAGGGGTTTTGATAATTTGAACATCATTTTCATTTCAATTAGAGGGGGGCCGCCTGATGGCAAAAGTCAAAGAACTGTTTCGTGATTATCTGGCTAAGCATGGTTTAAAAGTGACCCGTCAGCGCGAAGTCATTCTGGAGGGTTTCCTCAGCTCGCCCTCGCACCTGTCCGCAGAAGAATTGTACCTGCGTCTTCGTAAAGATCATCCCAACATCGGCTACGCAACGGTCTATCGGACCATGAAGCTTCTGGCGGAGAGCGGTATTGCCAGTGAACGCCATTTTGGCGATCGGCAGACCCGCTATGAACCGAATACCAGTGAAGATCATCATTACCATCTGATTTGTAATTCCTGTGGTCGGATTATCGAATTTGAGGATGGCAAAATTGATGCGTTGCTCAAGCAGACTGCCGCTGACCATGAGTTTACTTTGTCACATCAACGTCTGGAACTCTACGGCGTGTGTCCCTCGTGTCAGGCTGGTTAACGCTATTTGTTTGTGGAGTCCTCTGTGAAAATTACTGCAATTATTCCTGCCCGTTATGCCTCCTCCCGTTTCCCGGGTAAACCTCTGGTGGACATCTTGGGTAAAACGATGATCCAACGGGTCTATGAACAGACATCGAAAGCGGAACTGGTCGATGACGTGATTGTCGCCACAGATGATCAGCGAATCGCTGATGCGGTTGACATGTTCGGCGGCCGTGTCTGCATGACGTCGGATCAGCATGAAACAGGCACCGACCGGCTGGCGGAAGTGGCCGCCCAACTGGATTGCGATCTGGTTGTCAATGTCCAGGGCGATGAACCGTTGATTGATCCGCGTATGATTGATCAGGCGATTGCACCACTTAAAGATAATCCTGCTATCGACATGGGAACTCTTATGGTTCCACTGACAGACAGCCAGGAGTATCTCAATCCGAACGTGGTTAAGGTCGTCACCAATCGCGAGGGTGATGCGCTCTATTTTTCACGTGCTCCCATTCCCTGGTATCGTGATCACAGCGCCAGTGCCCAAAGCGATTTCAGCGCGATACGGGCCTGTAAACATGTCGGCCTTTATGTCTATCGCCGAGCATTTTTGCTTGCTTATCCGGGGCTTGAAGCAACACCTCTTGAGCAGGCTGAAAAGCTCGAACAACTTCGAGCCCTGGAAAACGGTTACCGTATTCGAGTTGTCGAAACCACTCTTCAATCTCAAGGTGTCGATACCCCTGAAGATCTGGCTCGCGTTCGAGAACTTCTTTCTCAACTGTAAACGGTTGTTTGCCGGGGGAATAGGGTGATTTTCCCTTTCTTTTTGGCATGGTTCAGTGTAGAGTTTCGCACTTGTGTTTGGTGGAAAATATCCCTGATGTTGTACCGGGGCAGGCCCGGCATCATGGCGGTTTTAGATGAAAAAACATAAAGTGTTAACGTGGAGGCGAAATTGATGAAAACCAAGTTTCTGTTTGTGACCGGAGGGGTTGTCTCTTCTCTGGGTAAAGGGTTGGCTGCAGCTTCAATCGGAGCATTGATGGAAGCACGTGGCTTACGCATTTCCATGCAGAAACTTGACCCGTATATCAATGTTGATCCCGGCACCATGAGCCCATTTCAACACGGTGAAGTTTTCGTGACTGACGATGGTGCGGAAACAGATCTCGACCTAGGTCATTACGAGCGTTATACGTCGGCACGCCTTTCACGGAAATCCAATTTCACGACGGGACAGGTTTACGATGCGGTTATCCGCAAGGAGCGTCGTGGTGACTATCTGGGTGGGACCGTTCAGGTTATTCCGCACATTACCAACGAAATTAAAAGTAAAATCATCGAAAACGCCAAGGGCGTTGATCTGGCAATTGTTGAAGTAGGTGGTACTGTTGGTGATATCGAATCGCTGCCGTTTCTTGAAGCAATTCGTCAGTTCCGGACAGATCTCGGCCATGAAAATGTGCTGTATGTTCACCTGACATTGGTTCCTTATCTAGCCGCAGCAGGGGAATTGAAAACCAAACCGACACAACACAGTGTTAAGGAACTGCGTGAAATCGGTATTCAGCCCGATATCCTGCTGTGCCGTTGTGACCGTGAAATCCCCCGTGACATGAAAAATAAAATTGCCCTGTTCTGTAACGTGCGTGAGGAGTCGGTGATCACCGCTCGCGATGTCGGTTCAATTTATGAAGTGCCGGTGATTTACCATGAGCAAGGCCTTGATGAGCGCGTTGTTGATGGTTTGGGAATTTGGACCAAAGCACCGGATCTTGCCGCTTGGCAGAATGTTGTTCGCCGTGTCAAGGAACCGGCGTCACAGACGACAATCGCCATCGTCGGTAAATATGTTGAACTCACCGAAAGTTATAAATCGTTGTCTGAGGCCCTGATCCATGGTGGCATTGCCAACGACTGCCGGGTCAACCTGAAATATGTTGATTCTGAATCTCTTGAACGCCATGGTCTTGGTGATACCTTTGCCGATGTCGATGGTATTCTTGTTCCTGGTGGTTTTGGCGAGCGAGGTAGCGAAGGTAAAACGGCTGCCATCCGTTTTGCACGAGAAAATAAAGTGCCTTTTTTCGGGATCTGTCTGGGAATGCAAATGGCGGTGGTCGAATTTGCCCGTAATGTGTGCAAATTGCCTGATGCCTATTCCGCAGAATTTCGTGAGGAAGCAAAAAATCCGGTGATTCACATCATGGAAGAGCAAAAGGAAATTGCTTCCAAGGGCGGTACCATGCGTCTTGGCGCTTATAGCTGCGAGTTGCAGGAAGGCAGTCTGGCGCATCGAATCTATGGCCAAAAACGTATTTCAGAGCGTCATCGTCATCGTTATGAATTTAACAACGCCTATCGTTCCACTCTGAATGACTGTGGTCTGGAAATTTCCGGTGTCAATCCGGATGCTGACTTGGTCGAAATTATCGAGATCTCCAATCATCCCTGGTTCCTGGCCTGTCAGTTCCATCCCGAGTTCCGTTCACGTCCAATGGACCCTCATCCCTTGTTTGAATCATTTGTCGGAGCCTGTCTCCACCAGGCAAAGGAAGCGTAATGGTCACTGAAGTTAAAATCGGCGATGTCACATTCGGGGATCAACATCCGTTTGTTCTGGTGTCCGGTCCTTGTGTCCTCGAAGACTTGGATACAACACGGCAGATCGCTGAATCGCTCAAAAATCTGACAGACAAACTGGGCATCGGTTTTGTTTTTAAAGCCTCTTATGATAAGGCCAATCGCACTTCAGTGACTTCATATCGTGGTCCGGGGATCGACGCTGGTCTGGAGATGCTGGCCAAAATCAAATCTGAATTCAATGTGCCGGTTGTTTCAGACGTACACGATGTGACTCAGGTGGCTGCTGCCGCTCAGGTTCTCGATATTATCCAGATCCCGGCATTTTTATGTCGTCAGACAGACCTGTTGGTCGCGGCAGGCAACAGCGGTTGTGTCGTCAACGTAAAAAAAGGGCAATTCCAAGCCCCGTGGGACATGAAACATGTTGTTGGTAAAGTCCTTTCTACGGGAAACGATCAAATTCTCCTCACTGAGCGTGGTGCCAGTTTTGGCTACAATAACTTGGTCGTGGATATGCGCTCCTTGCTGATTATGCGTGAACTCGGTAAGCCGGTTATTTTCGACGCAACACATGCCGTCCAGCTTCCAGGTGGTGCAGATGGTGCTTCCGCCGGTCAGCGTGAATATGTTGCTGCTCTTTCCCGTGCAGCCGTAGCCATTGGCATTGATGGCCTCTTCTGGGAAGTCCATCCTGATCCAGATTGTGCCCGTTGCGATGGACCGAATTCTCTGTATCTCAAAGACCTTCAACCTATTCTTGAGTCTCTTTTGGCTCTTGATGCTGTGGTGAAAAATCGATGACCGATAAGCACTCCATCATTGATGTCGCAAGAAACACCCTGAAAATTGAGGCGGATGCTGTCCTGGCCCTGCATGATCGGATTGGCGATGAGTTTTGTCGGGCTGTGGAGCTGATTCTCAATTGTCAGGGCCGTCTGGTGATCACCGGCATGGGAAAATCAGGCCTAATTTGTCAGAAAATTGCTGCAACCATGGCATCAACCGGAACACCCGCGTTTTTTCTTCATCCTGCTGAGGGGATTCATGGTGATCTCGGCATGTTGATGAAAGGCGATGTTGTTCTTGCCGTCTCTAATTCTGGAGAGACGGAAGAAATTGTCCGGATTCTTCCAGTAATAAAACGTCTGGGTCTGAAGCTGGTTTCGATGAGTGGTAATCCTGCCAGCACTCTGGCTCGGGCGGGCGATGTGTCACTGGATATTTCAGTGGATAAAGAAGCTTGCCCCCTTGGCCTCGCGCCCACGGCAAGTACGACGGCAACATTGGCTATGGGTGACGCTTTGGCGGTAGCGTTGTTGCAGGAAAAAGATTTTCGTGCCGAAGATTTTGCACTTTTTCATCCCGGTGGAGCACTCGGAAAACGTCTGTTGTTGCGCGTCGAAGATCTGATGCATCAAGGCGACAGCATTCCTTTGGTGTCGCGTTCAACGACAGTTAAAGAGGCCTTGTTCGAAATTACTTCAAAAAAACTGGGGATTACCGGTGTCGTCGATGAGCACGGCGGTTTGATTGGTGTGTTTACCGATGGTGATCTACGTCGTTGTTTGGAAGGTGATCTGTCGCTTGAGCGTGTGATGGATCAGGTGATGAGTCATCATCCGAAACGGGTCCTTCGCAGCAACCTAGCTGCCAAAGCATTGCAATTGATGGAAGAGTTTTCCATTACTTCGTTATTCGTTTTTGAGCAGGAGAATGATTTGCAGCCGGTTGGAATTATTCACCTTCATGACTTGCTGAAAGCAGGTGTGGTATGAAAAAGCATTCCATCGAGAAAATCAGACTGTTGTTGCTCGATGTTGATGGCGTTTTGACCGATGGTCGTATCATCTACGATAACAACGGTGTTGAAAGTAAAGCGTTCCACGTGCGTGACGGGCATGGCCTTAAATTATTACAGCGCGCTGGAATTAAAGTCGGCATTATTACCGGTCGCAGTTCGCAAGTCGTTGCTCACCGGGCTGAAGAACTGGGAATTGAGATTGTCTACCAGGGAGCGAAAAATAAGCTCGAACCGTATGAAAAGATTCTTCAGGACCTTGAGCTGACGGACCATCAGGTTGCTTACGTCGGTGATGATCTTGTTGATCTGCCGATTTTGCGTCGTGTTGGCTGCTCGTTTACGGTTGCGGATGCTATTGCTGATATCAAACCCTATGTGGATTACATTACGACATTACCTGGAGGACAGGGGGCTGTTCGCGAAGTGTGTGACATGCTGTTACGACAATCTGGTTTGTGGGACTCGGTTACGGATCGTTATTTTGAATAAATCCCCTCACTTTACCCTTATCATCAATTAGTGTTATTCTTCCTAGATGATTCAACGCGAAAAAATACGCCGCTTCCTGATTGTCGCTTTACTTTCTATCTGTACAGTATTGTTGGTTTTTGTCCTTTTCTACGACAAGACCCCGAGCACTGTTGATGTGATTGAAGATGTGGTTATGGATGCGGATGTCGAACTCAAGACGTTCCATTACACGGAAACCGTTGACGGTGTTGCCCATTGGACCTTGACTGGCGAGTCGGCAGCACACGATTTTAATCAGGACCAGACCCGCATTGACAAGGTGCGTATGGAACTGTTTGATCAGAAGAATCTCGGTGATGTTGTCCTGACCGCAGACCAGGGGATGGCGCTTTTATCCCAAGAACAGGTAGATGTCTCTGGAAATGTTGTGATTCGTACAGAAAACGGCTACACCATGAAGACAGATCAGGCCACATATTTCGGCAACCGTTCTCAAGGTGGTATGATCGAGTCTGCTCTGGAGGTCGATATTCGTTCTGGGCAGCTTGAGCTCCATGGTACTGGATTGAGTATGGATATTGAAGGTCGGCGCATGCAGTTGAAGCAGGCGGTTTCAGCGACATTTTATCCTCAGGTTAAAAAGGAGCAACCATGATGCGCGTGTTTTTACTCGTTTGCAGTCTGATCTGGTTCACGGCGGTTTTTGCTTTTGCCGCGACAGAAGTTGCACATAATGCTGATCAACCAATTCATGTCACATCGCAGCGACTTGAGGCCAACGATGCAGAAGGTTATTTTGTCTTTAGTGGACAGGTTCAGGCCCAACAGGGTGATGTGACGATCTACGCGCAACAACTGACAGTCTATTATGTTGATGGTCAGAAAAAACAGGTTGAGCGTGTTGTTGCTGAAAATGATGTGCGCATTGTTCAGACCAATCGTGTAGCGACCGGACAGAAGGCCGTTTTCTGGCAGAAAGAAGGCCGTGTTGAACTGACCGGCAATCCGCGAGTGGTTCAGGGTGACAATGTGGTTGAAGGAGAGAAAATCCTTGTTTACCTTAACGACAGTCGCAGTATTGTTGAAGGAGGAAAACAGGGGAGGGTGAAGGCGATCTTTGTGCCGGGAGAGTCGACCGAGTGAGCCATCTTCTAAAAGCAACCGGATTGACAAAATCATACCGTCGTCGGACTGTTGTCAATGGTGTCGATATTGAGGTTACTTCCGGTCAGGTGATCGGTCTTCTCGGTCCCAACGGGGCAGGCAAGACAACGTCTTTTTACATGATGGTTGGTCTGGTGAAGCCTGATCAAGGCCAAGTTTATATTGATGATGTCGAAATCAGCCAGTGGCCGATGTACCAACGTGCCAAGGCAGGTGTTGCTTATCTGCCACAGGAATCTTCCGTATTTCGAAAATTGACGGTAGAGCAGAATCTGTTGGCTATCCTTGAATATCATATTGAGGATGCCGGTCAGCGACGAGAGCGTCTTAACGCTCTATTAAGTGATTTTCGGCTGGAACATGTAGCAAAATCACCAGGCTACGCACTCTCCGGAGGGGAGAGAAGACGAACGGAAATTGCCCGTGCACTGGTCATTGATCCCCGCTTTATCCTGCTTGATGAGCCGTTTGCCGGCATTGATCCACTGGCGGTCATTGATATTCAGAATATTATTCTCGACCTGAAGAAGAGGGGGATCGGCGTGTTGATCTCCGACCACAATGTTCGAGAGACGTTAGGCGTTTGTGACAGTGCTTATATCTTGAATGCCGGAACAATTCTGGAACATGGCACTCCCGAAGAGATTGCGACAAGTTCAACCGCCCGGGAAATTTATCTCGGGGAGGATTTCCGGCTATAAAAAAAGCCGTGTACGTAATACACTGTAAATCAGTGTTTTGAGTCTGTAAGTCTAACTTTGACCAGGAAACAGAATGGCCCTTGAGTTACGTCAACAATTAAAACTCAGTCAACAGCTGGTAATGACACCTCAGCTGCAGCAGGCAATTAAATTGTTGCAGCTGTCCCGTGTTGAGCTGGAAGAGGTGGTCAATCAGGAACTAGAAGAAAATCCTGTTCTCGAAGAAGTCTCAGAAGTTGATGAAAACCGCAAAATCGAAGCGGAAGCCGTTTCTGCCGATGAAGGTGTTCCTCAAGCGAATCCGGAGAAAACACAGGAAGTTGTTGAAGCTGATGGGCTGGCTCAGATTGATGACTGGCAGACCTATCTGCAGGGGTTTTCTCAGGGCGGCAGTATGGCCGAATCGTTTGACGACGAAGACCATCCCTCCTATGAAAATTTACTGACGCCAAAAACAACCTTATCCGATCACCTGATGTGGCAGTTGAGCTTGTCCAGTATTGATGGACATGACAAAATTATTGCCGCAGCCATTATCGGTAATATTGACGATGCCGGTTACTTACGGACACCTTTGGAAGAGATCTGTGATCAGACAAGGTCCACATTGGATCAGGTTGAGGATGTCCTTTATCGAGTGCAAGGTTTTGACCCTGCAGGTGTTGCCGCACGTGATCTTCCGGAATGCCTCCAGTTGCAATTGGCCTATCTGGGCTTAAAGGGGACACTGTCTGAACGGATCATTACTGATTACGCCAAGGAGTTGGAAGAACGACGTTATCAGGTGATTGCCAAGCAATGTCGAGTCAGTGTCGATGACGTCCTGGAGGCCGCCCGTTTTTTGTCCAGCCTTGATCCCCGCCCCGGAAGTCAGTACAGCGAATCGGATATCCATTATATTACGCCGGACATTTTCGTCTATAAAGTGGGCGACGAATATGTTGTTTCACTGAATGATGACGGTTTGGCCAATCTTAAAATCAGCTCCTACTACTCAAATGCTTTGTCCGGTAAAGAGATCGACAGCGAAACCAGTGAGTATATTCAGGAAAAAATGCGTGGCGCTCTCTGGTTGATCAAAAGCATCCATCAGCGGCAGCGGACAATCTTCCGGGTAACGAAAAGTATTGTTAAATTTCAACGGGAATTTTTCGATCATGGCATCAGCTACCTGAAGCCATTGGTTCTGCGTGATGTCGCTGAAGATATCGAAATGCATGAGTCAACCATCAGCCGGGTAACAACCAACAAATATGTGCAGACCCCCCAAGGTCTCTTTGAACTCAAGTTCTTTTTCAACAGTGGTATTGGTACCACCGGGGGAGATGCTGTCGCTTCAGAAAGCGTTAAAAATCGGATTAAAGAAATAATTTCCGGAGAAGATGAGAAAAAGCCGTATTCTGATCAAAAGATTGTTAATATGTTAAAAGAGGATGGCATTGATATCGCCCGGCGAACCGTTACCAAGTACCGGGAAATGTTGGGAATCGGCTCCTCAACAGCGCGTAAGCGCCTATTTTAATACATGGAGAAGAACAAGGAGGTTTTTTATGCAAATTGCAGTCACGTTCCGTCATATGGATACCAGCGAGCCCGTTCGTAATTATGTTGAAGAGAAACTGGTTCGTGTAAATAAGTATATTGAGGAACCTATTGATGCACAGGTCGTTTTGACCGTTGAGAAAAAAATTCGTCACAATGCTGAAGTGGCCCTGGTCGCTAAAGGGATCACCATCAAGGCCTCTGCTGAAGTAACCGATGACATGTATGCGGCGATTGATGCCGTTGTCGACAAGCTTGAGCGTCAGCTCAAGCGTTACAAGGAAAAACTCAAGCGTCATGCGAGCCGTAAAGGTAAAGAACGCGATCTGACCAAAACCATTTTTGAGGCTGCCAGTGTCGATGAAGGGCATCCCGAGCCCAAAGTGATTCGCAGCCACAGTTTTTCCATCAAGCCGATGTCGGTCGATGAAGCGGTCATGCAAATGGACCTGCTGCAGAAAGAATTTCTGGTCTTTACTGACGACAACACGGAAGAGGTCAACGTGATTTACCGTCGTAAAGATGGTAACTACGGTTTGATTGTCCCGAAAAGCTAATTAACCGGCGCGGGGAGCTTGCTCCCCGCGCTGTTCTCTTTTATTGCGTGATTATGAAAATTGTTGAACTTTTAGATCCTGCTGCGGTCGAAGCTGATATTCAGTCCGTGTCCAAAAATGAGGTTTTAGCTGAGATGACAGACGTTCTGTTGCGTTCTTCTCAGCAACTCAATCGCGATGATGTTCTGTCCGTGCTTCAGGAACGAGAAAAACTTGGAAGTACCGGTATTGGGGAAGGTGTTGCCATTCCTCATGGTAAACTTAAAAACATTGATCAGCTGATACTCGCATTTGGACGCAGCCGTAAAGGGGTTGATTTTGATTCTATGGACGGTAAGCCGGCGCACCTTTTCTTCCTGCTGCTGGCTCCGGAAGAATCGATCAGTGTCCACCTGAAAACACTGGCCCGAATCTCCAAATTGCTCAAGGATACGGATGTTCGTGATCAATTATTGGTCGCCAAAAGTGCCGAGGAGATTTACGAAATCATCCGTGTAGAAGAGACAACCTAATACGATAGGTGAAGATATGGCGCAGTTGAGTGTTCGTGAGTTGCTGGAGGAACAAGACACCGGATTGGAACTCGAAGTGCTGGCTGGCGCCGATGGTCTTCACAAATGTATTGAGTCGCATCGCATTCAAAAGCCCGGTTTGGCTCTTGCCGGGCACCTGAGTTATCTTCATCCAAATCGACTGCAGATTCTTGGTTCAACCGAGCTGAGTTATCTTGAAAAACTTGCCCCGGAAACAGCTGCTGAAAATGTTGAACAGCTCTGTTCTCTGGGGTTTGCCTGTTTGATCATCACCAAAGGGCAGGTCCCACCGAAAGTTCTTCTGGACAAAACGGAAGACCATGCCATTCCGTTGTTGCGTACCCAGATGAAAAGTTCGGCATTTATTTCGCTGATCTCTAAATTTCTTGAAGAGCGTTTATTGCCTTCAACCTCAGTACATGGCGTTCTGGTCGATGTTTTTGGTGTTGGCGTTCTGTTGATGGGGAAAAGTGGCATTGGTAAAAGTGAATGTGCGCTTGACCTGGTTTTGCGTGGTCATCGTCTGGTCGCCGATGATGTTGTCAAAGTGCGTACTAAATTACCAGCCGTGCTGTTTGGAGAGGGAAGCGATCTGCTGCATTATCATATGGAGATCCGAGGGCTTGGGATTATCAATATCAAGCACTTGTTCGGTGTGGCCGCGATTCGGGAACGGAAAAAAATCGATGTGGCCATGGAACTTTTGGAATGGAACGATGAAGCCACTTATGACCGTTTGGGTCTCGATGAACAGTATTATGAGTTGTTGGGGATTAAAGTCCCTTTGTTGCGGATACCTGTTTGTCCGGGACGAAATATCTCTACCATCATAGAAGTCGGTGCCCGGAATCAGCTGCTTAAAGAAATGGGTTATAATTCCGCCCGCGAGTTTCAGGATCGCCTCGAAAAGCGCATGGCCGAAGTGGCCCAGCTGCATTCTCATGTCATTATCGGCGACAATCTGGAGTAAGCCACAGTGCGGTTTATTATTGTCACCGGCCTGTCCGGTTCTGGTAAGTCAACAGCTGCAAAAGTCCTTGAAGATGAAGGGTTCTATGTCATTGATAATTTCCCTTTGACTCTGCTGCCGACTTTTCTTGAGCAGGGTGGGGGAGATATTGTTGATTCCGTCGGGGTGGCCATTGTTATGGATGTGCGTAATCCCCACTTTGTGACAGGATATGAGCCAGTTCTTGATGCTGTGAGTAAAGCCGGTCATGAGGCTGAGATCTTCTTTTTTGATGCCGCTGACGACGAATTGATTCGCCGTTTTTCAACGACTCGCCGTCGTCATCCATTGTCAAATTACAGCACGGTTTCTGGAGCTATTGCCCAAGAACGCAGTTTGTTGCAACCACTGCGAAACATTGCTTCGGTGGTGTTTGATTCAACGTTATTGTCTGTCCATCAGTTGAAAGCTGCAGTTTTAAGGACATTACATGGGTCTCCAGATGCCGGAGTGCCGATGAGTGTTCGAATGCAGTCCTTCGGCTTCCGTTATGGCGTCCCACTGGATTCAGATTTGGTGATCGACGTCCGCTTTCTTCCCAATCCACATTATGTTGAGTCGTTACGGCCACTAACCGGCTGTGATAAGCCCGTTCGGGATTTTGTCCTTGAACAGCCTGAGTGTTGTGAGTTTTTGCAGAGAACTCAGTCCTGGCTTGATTTCCTGATCCCTCGCTACCGTCAGGAAGGCAAGCGCTATTTGACGATCTCCATCGGCTGTACTGGCGGGCATCATCGCAGTGTGGCCATTGTTGAAGCATTACGGGATTGTCTCAAAGAATCACAAGATGTTACCATCACTCATCGTGACCTGACAAAGGAGGAGGGATGATTGGATTGGTCATTGCAACACATGCCGGACTTGCTGCGCATTTATTGGACGCCGCGCAAGGTATTGTAGGGCCGGTCAACTGTGTTCGCACGATGTGCATGGATCACCAATGTGATCCGGAACACCTGTTCAGGCAGATGCGACAGATGATTGATGAAGTTGGTCTGGATGGTGATGGTGTCTTGATTATGACAGATATGTTTGGCGGAACTCCGGCAAACATTGCTGCCCGATTTTTGTCTCAAAGCAATATCGAAGTGATTAGTGGTGTGAATTTGCCCATGCTGCTGAAATTTTCCAGCAGCCGACAGGATATGAGATTGTCAGAGTTGACTGTGTTCTTGCGGGATTATGCGCGTAAAAGCGTCGTCGTTTCCCGGGAAATTCTTGGGGGACCCTCCTGATGTCGATTGTGTTGGCACGTGTCGATAACCGTCTGATTCATGGTCAGGTTCTGGAAGCCTGGGTTCCTTATGTTCAGGCGGATTGTCTGATTGTTGTTGATGATACCGTCTCTCAGGATCCCTTTCGGAAACAACTGATGATTGCTGTAGTGCCGGGGGAACTCACTGTGGAAGTCTGTTCCCACTCTGAGGTTGAACAGTTGTGCCATGGCCATCTGGTCGAGTCACGTAACGTTATTCTGTTGTTTGCAACACCCCAGGATGCCTTGTTGGCTTATCAGGAAGGGTTGCATTTTGCCAGTTTGAATCTCGGTAATATGCATGCCTGTGAAGGGAAACGATGTATTTCTCGTACATTGTTTGTCGACAGCCATGATCAGGAATATCTCAATACCTTATGTGAACACGGTGTCGTGATCTCTGCTCAATGTATTCCTACAGATCGCGCCCTGAAATGGGATTGCCAATACGAGGAACTCAAGGGGTAAATTTTGATTGTTGCTTGGATTGGTGTTATCGGGATCGTTCTTTTATGCGGTTTGGACCGCACAGCTGCCGGTCAGTTTCAATTAAATCGACCCATTGTCTGCTCTTCACTGTCGGGGTGGTGTCTCGGCGTCTTCCCGCTGGCTTTTCAGTTGGGCTTGATGATGGAGTTGCTCTGGCTGATGCGTATCCCTGTCGGGGCAGCCGTCGCTCCAGATGATACCTCATCAACGCTCGGTGGTGTGGTCTTGCTCTTTCTGTTTACCAGTGGCAACTCCTCTGAAGATCTTGTGATGCTGGTCGCTGTTGCCGTGATCGCCGTGGCGACAGCGGAAATTGGCAAGGTCCTTGATATCCGAACCCGTCATGCCAACGAAAGGCGTTTTCAAAACGCTGTCAGTCATCTTTCTGATCATCATTGGCGCGTTTTGGGGCAAAACCACTTGTCTTGCGCAGTGGCTTTCGCTGTCACGACTCTTGCAGCGGTTGCGATGGTGGTTGGGGTGGGCTATGTGCTGTTAAAACTTGTGTTACCCTGGCTGACTCCTCTTTCTGCCGATAATTCGTTTCTTTTGACCCTTGTTTTTCCACTTGTCGGTATTGCCGCGATGATGGCCGTACTTCAAGTTCGCAAAACTCTTCCATTGTTTCTTGGCGGGTTTCTGATCACCTATGGTTTTCTGCAGTTGATGGATCTATAAACAATGGTTGTCGAGTCGGTGACGAAAGTCCGTTTATGTGTTCTGAGCTTCCGCTGCTTATTGGTGCAGTGCTCGTGGAACTTTAAACAGTTTCAAGGGCTTGGTTGGGTTTATGTTCTTTTGCCTGAGTTGCGCCGACTTTACCCGGACCGTGTTTTGCGTCCTATTGTGCAACGTTATCTGGGTTACTTTAACAGCAATGTCTTCCTGATCCCGACAATTGCAGCTGCTGTGTTATCCCTTGAACGGAAACAGCGCCTTGAGGAGCCGGTCCCCATGTCGCCTCAGGCTTTTTCTGAAGCCGTGATGGCGCCTTTTGCCGCTGCTGGCGACGCTTTTTTTTGGGGCGGGCTGCGTCCATTATGTTGTGTGACCGCTGTTTCTGTCGGTTATCTTGGCTATTGGTGGTCGCCGGTGCTGTTCCTTGTCCTGTTCAATGTTCCGGTTTTCTTCTTTCGCATTGTCGGCCCCTGGCTTGGCTATCAGCAGGGTGTTATGGTCGTCCAGTTGCTCCAGACCTGTCGTATTGCCGATGTGGCTCTGGTGCTGAAACGGATAACCATCGTCATTTTGGGAGCACTTATGGCTGTTTTGTGCCATAAAACCGGATTTGACTCTCTGGCTGGAGGATTTGTCGTTCCTGTCGCCTTATTGTGTGTGTTGACGTGTACGCTTCTTTTTAGAAAGGGCCTGCCCCTTTATCTTGTTCTTTTTTCACTGCTGGCCGGTGTCAGTGTGATTGACCATTTTTTTTTATAGGATAAATTTTTCATGCAAGTAAAAAAAACCATAGAAATTACCAATCGTCTGGGACTCCATGCTCGGGCTGCAGCTCAATTTGTTCAAGTTGCCGGTCAATATGCTTCTGAAGTGTTTGTCGATAAAGATGGTTTTGAAGTAAATGGGAAAAGCATTATGGGAATTCTGATGCTGGCTGCACCCAAGGGAACGATGATTGAAATCCGAGCCGAAGGCGATGATGCTGAAGAAGCCATGGCTGGTCTGGAGAAATTGATTCATGATAAATTCGGAGAAGACTAGACTGACGGAACATTATCACGCGGTTGCTGCCTCACCGGGTATTGCGATAGGCGAGGTCTATCTTCTTGACCGTCAGCGAATTACTGTCGTCGAATACGATATTTCTGCTGATCAGATCCCTGTAGAGATTGATATCTTCAACAGTGCCGTCAGTAAATCCCGTCAGCAGCTTCGAGAAATTCAGCAGCAACTTTCCCATCATACCCAGTCCGAGCATTTCTATATTATCGATACCCAGTTGATGATTCTTGATGATGAAATGCTACTTAATGGAACAATAAGATTAATCAAGGAAAAACAGGTAAATGCATCAGCAGCCTTAAAGAGAGTTCTTAAACAATTCAGGGAAACCTTTGATTGTATTGAGGATGAATATCTGCGTGAACGCGGTTCTGATATCGAGTTGGTGGGCGAAAGGATTCTGCGCAATATCCGTGGCAAGAGTCAGGCTAAAATTCAGAGCCTTGAGCGAAAGTCGATTGTTGTCGCCCATGATCTTTCTCCTGTTGATACATTGCAGATGGATAAAAAACAGGTCATAGGATTCGTAACAGATCTTGGCGGAAGGACCTCTCATACGGCGATACTCGCACGCTCACTAGGTTTGCCTGCCGTGGTTGGTTTAGAAACGATGACCTCTCAGGTCTCCACTGGTACGGCGATTATTATTGATGGTAGCCATGGCGATGTGATCCTTAACCCTGATGCCGCAACTCTTCAGTACTACCTTGAGAAAAAAAGGCGCTACGAGTTTTACCAGCAAGATTTGCAAACCTTTTGTGAACTGCCCGCCTGTACTGCCGATGGCGTCAAGGTGACGTTGCAGGCCAATATAGAACTTCCGGATGAGGCGGCGATCGCCATGAAAAATGGCGCAACCGGGATCGGCCTGTTACGTACGGAATTTATGTACATGGCAGGAGAAACGCCTCCCTCGGAGGAAGAGCAGTTCCTGGCGTATAAATCTCTCGTAGAAAAAGTTCAGCCGTCTCCAGTAACAATTCGTACGCTTGATGTCGGAGGGGATAAATTCGTTCAGGATTTGAGCCTGCAGGATGAAGCCAACCCAGCCATGGGAATGCGCTCTATTCGCTTGTCTTTGCACGAAAAATACCTTTTTCGTATCCAGCTTCGTGCAATTTTGCGGGCGTCGGCTTATGGTGCCGTGCGTCTGATGTTTCCCATGATTTCAGGCGTCAGTGAAGTCCGTGCCTGCCGAGAGATTCTTGAGGATGTTCAGCGAGAACTGCGGCGCGAACAGATTGCCTATGATGAAAAAATACCTGTCGGGATCATGGTAGAGACGCCATCAGCTGTTTTTCTGGCAGATCTTTTAGCTCGAGAAGTCGATTTTTTTTCCGTTGGCACCAATGACCTGATTCAGTATTGTCTGGCCGTGGACCGCAGTAATGAGCATGTCGCATTTATGTATGAACCTTGTCATCCTGCCATACTTAGAGCACTGAAGCTGATCTGTGATGCGGCCAAACAGCAGGGGATTTCTGCCAGTATTTGTGGCGAAATGGCTGCTGAGCCTATGTATAGTCTGGTGCTGCTCGCCATGGGATATACCGAGATGTCGATGAACAGCTGTGGATTGTCCCGGGTGAAGAAAATTTTGCGACAATGGGATACGCAGGACGGTCGGATTCTTCTTGATCGTATCTTGTCGCGATCCACGGCCAAAGAAATTGCTGCGGACCTGCGAGAAACCGTGTTGCGTTATTTCCCGGATGATATGCAGGAATGGGAAATTTGACCCTGTGAGGTTTTTATTAATGGCTTATGGGGAGGAAAAGGGGGAGTGCAATGGCGGAGTCTGTTGCCAACCAGTTAATTTTGCGAGATTTTGAAAGACATAGGTCTCAAAATTCTGCGCGCAAAAATCTTTGATCGAATTGCGCAAAAATCTCATGGTGTAAAAAATGATTTTACACCGGCCAAGCAATGTATTATTGATTTGCTGGTCCATTGAGAATGACATATACTCTCAGTCCGAATTTAAGAGTGAAAGGATTTTTTCCCATGCCCATGACAGACTTTATGTTTACTTCGGAATCCGTCAGCGAAGGTCATCCTGATAAAATGGCCGATCAAATTTCGGATGCCATTCTCGATGCCATTCTGGCTCAAGACCCCCGTGCCCGTGTCGCGTGTGAGACATTGGTGACCACGGGAATGGCCATGCTGGCTGGTGAAATTACCACTCATGCCCGTATTGATTATGCGGATATCGTCCGTCAGACCATTCGTGAAATTGGTTATGTCGGCTGTGATATCGGTTTTGATGCCGATACCTGTGCCGTGATGACGTCGCTGGATCGTCAGTCACCGGATATCTCCCAAGGGGTTACGGAAGGTGAAGGCCTGCATAAAGAGCAGGGTGCCGGTGATCAAGGCCTGATGTTTGGCTTTGCCTGCAACGATACGCCGCAACTGATGCCGATGCCGATTGTCTTTGCACATAACCTGACTCAACGTCTGGCGAGTGTTCGTAAGGAAAAGGTGCTGGACTTCCTGCGTCCTGACAGCAAATCCCAGGTTTCGATTGAGTATGTTGATGATAAACCGACTCGTATCGATGCCGTGGTTATTTCAACCCAACATCATCCCGATGTCACATTGGCCCGAATTGAAGAAGCGGTAATGGAGGAAGTTGTTAAAAAGGTCCTCCCGGCTGATCTCCTCGATGTCAAAACAAAGTATTATATTAATCCGACCGGTCGTTTTGTCGTGGGTGGCCCCATGGGAGACTGCGGCTTGACTGGTCGCAAAATTATTGTTGATACTTATGGTGGCCAGGGTTCTCATGGCGGTGGCGCATTCTCCGGTAAGGATCCCTCCAAAGTAGACCGCAGCGCTTCTTACATGGCACGTTATGTTGCCAAGAATGTTGTTGCTGCCGGCTTAGCCGAAAAATGTGAGGTTCAGATTGCTTACGCGATTGGTGTTGCTGAGCCGGTCAGCGTGATGATCAATGCATTTGGTACTGGTGTGATTGCTTCCGACCAGATTGCCCGCATCGTCCGGGAGGAGTTTGATCTTCGCCCAGCTGGGATCATTGAGACGCTCGACCTGCTGCGTCCTATTTATCGTCCCACTGCCGCTTATGGTCACTTCGGCCGTGAATTGCCCAATTTCACCTGGGAAAAAACCGACCGTATTGACTCACTGCGCAGCCGCGCCGGCCTCTAAGCTTGTAAGGGCCAGGTTCAGTAATGAGCCTGGCCTTTTTCTATGTCTACGCAGAAAATAGTGTCCTGCCAAACTGCGCAGCCAAACTGCGCAAACTCTCCTGACCTTTCTGTTATCCTCCCTGTCTTCAATGAACAGGCCGTTCTTCCTGATCTGTTTTCAGCACTGGAATCACAGGTTGGTCTGACATTGGAACTTGTTTTCAGTGATGGTGGTTCTAACGATGCTACGTGTTCACTGATATTGGACTATCAAAAGCAATCGCGTCACCGGGTTGTCCTGGTGCAAGGCCCACAAGGGCGCAGTCGTCAGTTGAACCTTGGGGCTCGACAGGCGAATGGGTTCTGGCTGCTGTTTCTTCATGCGGACTCTCAATGGGGGGCATCCGATCTGTTTCTTCGTGCAATCGAAAAAATGGAAGAATATCGTTGCCAAAATGGTGACAGGGTGGCCGGACATTTTTATCTACAGTTCAGCGGTCGGCACAAACGGCCCCGTTTTTACCGTTACCTTGCTGAAAAATCGGCATTAAATCTTCCCGGTACTTTTTTCGGTGACCAGGGGCTTCTGGTCACTCGTTCGTTCTGGCACCATATGGGTGGCTATCTGGAGAACCTTCCTGTTCTCGAAGATGTGGAACTGACACAGCGTATTAGCCACTTGGGGAGAATCGAGCTGTTGCCATTGACGCTTGAGACTTCCAGTCGGCGCTATGAGCAAGACGGCATTGTGTCACGTCAGATATTTAATGCGATCTTGTTGCTGATTTTCGCTTCAGGGCAATGGGACTTATTATCCTGTGTGATGGGCAGTTATGGTGAGCAACATGGTTTTACCCGTTCTGTTCTGACGTTAGCACGACAGCTCTCACAATTGACGCTGTCCGCCTGGTTGTGTTTCTGGTATGGTTGCGGATCAGGTCTGATGCGTTATCTTTGGGTCATCCCGTTTCGTATCTATTGGTCTTTGGGGCGTTGCTCCAATACAGGCAGGCAGCTGGTTGAACAGTGGAACGTGATTGTTCTCACGAGAGTTGATAATCGTTTCTGGCATACTGTTGCTGCTTTTTTTCTGATACTGCTTTTTTATCTGATGGTTGTACTAAGTATGCCTTGGTGGGCAGGCAAGGTTTTCCATCATCGTTTATCATCTGCAAGAGGAGAAATTGATGAGTTTGATCTCTGAAGAATCAGTTGTTAAAGATTTGGCCCTGGCTGACTGGGGGCGTAAAGAAATTACTATCGCTGAGACGGAAATGCCCGGCCTGATGGCTGTGCGCCAAGAGTATCAGGCACAAAAGCCACTTAAAGGGGCGCGGATCTCCGGATCTTTACATATGACGATTCAGACCGCTGTGCTGATAGAGACTCTGGTGGCTCTTGGGGCGGACGTACGCTGGGCCAGTTGCAACATTTTCTCGACCCAGGATCATGCAGCCGCTGCCATTGCAGAAACCGGTGTGCCGGTATTTGCCTTTAAAGGGGAGTCTTTGGAGGAATATTGGGAGTTTACGAAAAAAACACTCTCGTTCCCTGAAGGGCCCACAATGATCCTTGATGACGGTGGCGATGCGACACTTCTGGTTCATCGTGGCGTTGCGCGCGAAAAAGAATATGAACAAACAGGCGTTGTGCCTGCTATTTGTCAGGACCATGAGGAAATTCGTATTGTCGATAGCCTGTTGAATAAAACACTGCAGGAAGATGGTGAATTTTGGCGCAAACTTTCTGCAAACCTGATTGGTGTCAGCGAAGAAACCACAACAGGTGTTCATCGTCTCTATCAAATGGCACGGGACAACACTCTGATGTTCCCTGCTTTCAATGTCAATGACTCGGTTACCAAAAGCAAGTTTGACAATCTCTATGGATGCCGCGAATCTCTGATTGACGGTATCAAGCGGGCGACGGATGTTATGGTTGCCGGCAAGCAATGTGTTGTCTTGGGCTATGGCGATGTTGGCAAGGGCTGCGCTCAGGCTTTCCGAGGTATGGGAGCCATGGTTTCAGTCACGGAAATTGATCCGATCTGTGCCTTGCAGGCTTGTATGGAAGGCTTCAACGTCGTGGACATGGATGAAGCCTGTCGCTGGGGAGATATTTTTGTCACCACGACCGGTAATGTTGATGTGATTACCAGACAGCATATGGATCAGATGAAAGACCAGGCGATTGTCTGCAATATTGGTCACTTTGATTCGGAAATCCAGGTTGAATCTCTGTTTAGTGACAGTTCCTTATCCGTCCATGAAATCAAACCGCAAGTCGATCAGATTGAGTGGCCTGATGGCAAGCGCATCACGTTGCTGGCCAAAGGACGTCTGGTGAATCTTGGTTGTGCCACAGGGCATCCCAGCTTTGTTATGAGCAACAGTTTTGCCAATCAGGTACTGGCTCAAATAGAATTGTGGCAAAACAATGACCAATATGAAAAACAGGTCTACGTCCTGCCGAAAATTCTTGATGAGAAAGTGGCCCGACTGCATCTTGGTAAGTTGGGAGCAAAACTGACGACGCTGACTCAGAAGCAGGCAGACTATCTTGATATTACTGTTGATGGTCCCTATAAGCCGGACCATTACCGCTATTAAGCTGTAAAAAGACTGTTTCAATGATAACGGGGTACGACATGAGTCGTACCCCGTTTTTATCTGTGGCACAGGAAAATGGAAAAAGTGAGGTTAGTCGCGCGTGGACACGAGCAGAAAGAGTCCGATCAACGCGAAAATGACGTTGGCTGCCCAAGCGGAAACGATCGGCGGCAACACATTGGAATAACCCAGGGCAATCAATGTCGACTGGACAATGAAAAAAGCGATACCGATGAGGATACTGATGGATATCCCCAAAGACAGATTGACATTACGACTTTTCTGCAACGCAAAAGGAATGGCTAAAAAAGCCATGATGATACAGGCAAAGGGGGTCGACAGTCGCGAGTACATGTCTACTCGGTATCGTGTGGCATCCAGGCCTTCACGCTGCATCTGGCGACTGATTTTGGAAAGTTGAGAAAAGCTGAGTTCCTCGTTTTTGCCTGATAAACTGCCAAAATCATCCGGCGTTTTTTGTAATGGCAAAGTCCAGGATTTCACCTGACTTTGGCCAGTTAGGTGGCGACTTGCCGGGTCGAATTCGCGGATAACAACCTGTTCCGCCTGCCAATGATCTTCATTGAACGCTGCGGCAGGTGCCTCGACACGGGAAAGAAGGTTTAACTGATCATCCACCTGATACAGTGAGAGGCCGAGCAGTTGCTTGTTTTCGGGCAGAGCCAGCTGAATATGGTACAGCGTGTTCGATTCACGAAACCATAGGTTGTCGCGTTTGGCCATCATTTGCGCTTTGCCACGGACTTCTGTGCGAAAAATGTAATTGGCGCGCTGGCTTCCAATCGGAACCAGAAACTCATTCAGAGCAAAATTAATTCCGGTCAACACCATGGCTGCCGCCAGAAAGGGGACGACGATCCGTTGCAGGCCGATACCTCCGGCGCGCATAGCGGTCAGTTCATTGGTTTTTGTAAAACCGCCCAGTGTCAGGAATGTTCCCATAAGAATGGTTAGTGGCAACATCTGGGAAATGATCAGCGGTGTTTTCCATGCGAAATAGCTGAAATACAAATCGGCGCTGGCCTGATTCTCTAAAAAGTCATCGACTTTTTCGAAAAAATCAACCAGTAGATAAATGCCGACAAACGCAGCGAGGGCCAGACCGGTAATTTTGGCACATGTTGTCAGCAGATAGCGCTGTATGAGAGTCACAGCATCTCCTTTTTGCGGTAAAACAACGCTGAGAGACCATGATAAAATGCTGCGGCCAAACCAACGCCAGGAAGAGGTTGCTCTTTTGCCGCACGAACATGAAAAAGGATGCCCGCCGTGATGAATATGACCGTGGGGCTCCACATGCTGACCATCAACGGCCAGTTGTTTTCCTGAACCATTGTTTTCGTGATGGACAGACACAGGTAGTAAAGTAAGAAGACACACAAGGCTACCGCAAAACCTCCCCCTTTGGGAGAGCGGTGCGAACGGATTCCCAGTGGTACGGCCAGCAGCGCAAAAATCAGGGGAGAAATGGGTAGGATCAGTCGCTCCATCAGTTCAATATACTGTTCCCGCTGCTTCTTTTCCGGCAGCGCGGGATTTCTTTGCATTAATGCTGCGGTTGACATGTCTTTAGGTTTCAGACTCAGAGTCTTCTCCTTATTGTCTGCGGTATTGAAGGTGAGATTGACATCATAGCTTTGAAAATCAACCACCTGATAGGAACTCTTTCCTGAGCGAACAACCGGGCGATGAATTGATCCTTCGCGCAGGTGCATCAGCAGGCTGCCAGTGCTTCGGTCTGAACGGATTTCCCCTCGTTGGGCAATAATGATGGAGGGCGTGTTGCCCATTCTTTCATCGCTGATAAACACTCCGGTCATTGTATTGCTGTCGTTGTCGACGGCATTTGCGTACATGACCAGACCATCAAATTCTTCATTGAAAACCTGTGGCTGCAAAGCAACTGCAGCCTTACTGTAGGCGATTTCGATCAGGCGTTTTTGGAGTTTGACGCGCCCGGCTGGTTCGGCCACCAGTGTCAGATAAGCGGTGAAAAGACACATGACTATCGACAAAAGCACTACGGGGAGAGATTGACGATAGAGGCTGATCCCCGCTGATTTCATGGCCACAATTTCACTGTCTGCTGAGAGACGTCCGAAGGCCAGCATGACAGCAAGAAGAAATGACAGGGGGACGGTAATGACAAAAAAAGAGGGTAACAGGCAAGCGAATAAATAGAGAATTTCACTGACCGCAACGCCTTTGTCGATCACCATTTCAATCAGCTTGAGCAGGCGGCTCATCAGTAAAACAAAAGTGAAGAGCACCAGGCTGAGACAAAAAGGGGCGATAATTTCGCGTGATATATATGTTTGCAATCGTAATGAGGACATAACCGCTGGATGGTAGTACAGTTGCGAAAAATTGTAAACTTCTGCGTCTTTTCAAGGCTGTTTTTCCTTGCGATGGAACAGACGCTATGTTATTTAAGCGCGGTACATTCAACGACGCACGTCTTCATGGCTACAAAGCGTGGTGTTTACCAGTGGGGTAAATGACGAGCGAGCTTTCATGAAGGCGGAGGTTAAACCACGTGAAATGAGAGGAAAACAACATGTCTAAAGTCACAATGAAGCAACTGCTGGAAGCGGGTGTTCATTTCGGTCACCAAACCAAACGTTGGAATCCGAAAATGAAGCCGTATATCTTTGGCGCTCGTAACGGAATTTACATCATTGACCTGCAACGTACGGTTCGTTATTTCCGTACTGCGTACAGCTTTGTAAAAAGCGTCGTGGAAAATGGTGACAGCGTTCTTTTTGTCGGCACTAAAAAGCAAGCCCAGGATTCAATCCGTGAAGAAGCGGATCGGGCTGGACAATATTATGTCAATCATCGCTGGCTCGGTGGTATGCTGACCAACTTTGCCACCATCAAAGGCAGTATTGATCGTCTGAAGAAGATCGAAACTATGGCTGAAGACGGCACGTTTGAGTTGCTGACTAAAAAGGAATGCCTGCAGCTGGAGCGTGAGCGGATTAAATTGGAGAAAAACCTTGGTGGTATCAAGGGCATGACGAAGCTGCCCGGAGCCATGTTTGTTATTGATCCCAAGAAAGAAGCCATTGCTGTCGGTGAAGCGAAGAAGCTCGGTATTCCCGTTGTCGCTGTCGTTGACACCAACTGTGATCCTGACGAAATTGATTATATTATTCCTGGTAACGATGATGCGATCCGTGCTATTCGCCTGTTTGTATCCAGCATGGCCGATGCCAGCATCGAAGGGGCTCAAGTGCGTGAAGCGTCACTTTGCTCTGACAATGAGGGTGCTGCTCCTGAAAAAGCGGTAGACGCTGCGGACAGCGAAGCCAAAGAAGCTTAGTCCCCACGCATCAGGTAGTCCTTGAAGCGACCAGATGTCTGGTCGCTTTTTTCACGTCTTTGACGTGTCGTTTAGATTTTATCGACGATTTATACTAAAAATATTCCCACACACTGTGGAACCGGAGGCGAATTATGGCGAAAATTACTGCATCAATGGTAGCTGAGCTGCGTGCAAAAACTGGCGCCGGCATGATGGATTGTAAAAAAGCACTCAATGAAACTGATGGAAACCTTGAAGAGGCCATTGACTTTCTGCGTAAGAAAGGATTGTCTGCTGCTGCCAAGAAATCTGGCCGCGTTGCTGCTGAAGGCGCCATTGTGGCTGCCGGTGAAGGCAAAGTTGGCGTTCTGGTTGAAGTTAATGCTGAGACCGACTTTGTTGCAAAAAATGATGCCTTCTGTAATTTCTCTTCCGCTATTGCGAACGTTGTCGCTGAGTCGGCCCCGGCTGACCTTGAGGCCCTGAAAGCTCTGCCCTTTCCTGGCACCGGGCGTAATGTTGGTGAGGAGTTGACACATCAGATTGCCACCATCGGTGAAAATCTTAATATTCGCCGTTTTGCACGTTGTGAAACAGCTGCCGGTGTGGTCGAATCCTATATCCACGCTGGTGGTAAAATCGGTGTTCTGGTCGAGTTGCAAACGGAAAAAGCGGATGATCCCGCTGTTACAGCGACTGCCCGTCAAATTGCTATGCATGTTGCTGCTGCCAGCCCTCAATACCTGTGCCGCGAAGATGTGCCCGAAGAAGTCGTCGAGAAAGAAAAAGAGATCATGCGTGTTAAGGCGAAAGAAAGTGGTAAGCCTGACAACATTATCGAAAAAATCATTGTCGGCCAGATCAACAAGTTTTACGGCGAAATCTGCCTCATTGAGCAGGCGTTTGTTATTGATCCCGATCAGAAAATCAATAAAGTTGTCGAGGCACTGGGTAAGCAGATTGGTGCAGAGGTTACTCTTGCCAGTTACGAGCGTTACCAGCTTGGTGAGGGTATCGAAAAACGTGCCGATGATTTTGCGGCTGAGGTTGCTGCTCTGACCAAATAATTCCATAATACATAAAGGTGGATTGATGTCCGATATGACCCCGAAGTTTAAAAAGATATTGCTCAAGCTCAGTGGTGAGGCCCTGGCCGGTGGTAACGGTTATGGGATTGATCCAGAAATTATCAGTGGCATTGCTGGAGAGATTCGAGAAGTCGTTGATCTTGGTGTTGAGGTTGCCCTGGTGATCGGTGGTGGTAATATTTTTCGTGGGTTGGCGGCATCATCCGCTGGTATGGATCGCGCAAGTGCGGACTATATGGGGATGCTGGCGACTGTCATGAACAGCCTCGCATTGCAGGATGCGCTTGAAAAGGTCGGTGTTATCACGCGGGTTCAGTCTGCGATTGAAATGAGAGAAATCGCAGAACCTTATATCCGCAGACGTGCTGTGCGCCATCTGGAAAAAGGGCGTGTTGTCATCTTCGCAGCAGGAACGGGTAATCCCTATTTTACCACGGATACGGCGGCCAGCTTGCGTGCGATGGAGATAGGCGCTGAGGTCATTCTCAAAGCCACAAAGGTCGATGGTGTTTTTAATGCGGATCCGGCAAAAGATCCTACTGCTACAAAGTTTGATTCACTTTCCTATTTGGATGTGCTTCAGAAGGGGCTTCAGGTGATGGATGCCACAGCAACCTCTCTGTGTATGGATAACGACCTGCCGATTTTGGTATTTAATCTGACACAATCTGGCAATATTAAGAAGGTTGTGCTTGGTGAAGCGATCGGCACTATCGTCAAAGGAGAGTAAAGATGATTAAAGACGTTATGTCAAAAGCACGAAAGTCGATGGACGGTGCGGTTGAAGCATTTAAACGCGAGCTGGCAAAGGTTCGAACTGGCCGTGCTTCCGTCTCATTGCTGGATGAAGTTCGTGTTGACTATTATGGAACGCCAACACCGTTGAATCAGGTTGGTACTCTGGCGGTTCCTGAGGCACGCCTGATCACGATTCAACCGTGGGAAAAAAATCTTCTGCCTGAAATTGAAAAAGCCATTTTTAAGTCTGATCTTGGGCTGACGCCTTCTTCGGACGGTGATTTGATCCGTATTTCAATTCCTCCTCTGACGGAAGAGCGTCGTAAAGAGATGGTTAAACTGGTCAAGGCGAAAAGTGAAGATGCCAAAATCAGTATTCGCGGTAGTCGTCGTGATGGTAACGAGGCTTTGAAAAAGCTGGAAAAAGAGAAAGAAATTACTGAAGACGATCTGAAGCGTTCTGAAAAGGAAATGCAGGAGCTGACGGACAAATATGTTCATACCTGCGATGAGATTGTTGTCGAAAAAGAAAAAGAGTTGATGGAAGTTTAGTCTGACACAATCACATAAAAATATCTGAGGGGACTCTTGATGGGTCCCCTTTGTTCTTTTTGGTTTTTTCCCTGCAAAACGTCCTGTCTATTGCCCCCAATGGATGTTCATGATAAATTTTCATGCTCTCCAATTTTCCGAGACGGAAGCGTTGCGCCGTCTGTTGGGCTGAAATAAACGTTAAGGAAGAAGGCATCATGGCTCTGCCTGAACATATTGCTATTATTATGGACGGGAATGGTCGTTGGGCTCAACGACGTGGATTGCCACGAGTCGCCGGCCACCAGCAGGGAGTTTCAACTGTGCGTTCAGTTGTTGAGGAGTGTTCCCGACTGGGTATTGGTTATTTGACTCTTTATGCGTTCAGTTCGGAAAACTGGTCACGCCCAAATGATGAAGTTCAGTCTTTAATGGCGTTACTCGGCCGCTATTTAACGACGGAGTTGCCGTTGCTTATTGAGCAGCGTATCCGTTTTCAGGTGATTGGAGATCTGAGCCGTCTCCCTGAGGAGATTCATCACTCCCTACAAGAGACCATTGAAAAGACGAATGGTAATCAAGGCCTCACATTGACTTTGGCGCTTTCATATGGTTCCCGTGATGAAATTTTGCGGGCAATCAGACATGTTGCTCATGATGTTGCTACGGGTAAAATATCTGATGCCGAAATTGATGAAGGCCTTTTTTCTACCTATCTCGATACCAATGGAATTCCGGATCCGGATTTGCTTATTCGAACCAGTGGTGAGATGAGGATCAGTAATTTTCTTTTGTGGCAGCTCGCCTATACGGAGCTTTATTTTTGTCCGTCATTATGGCCTGATTTTTCCATCGATGATCTTAAGTCCGCCTTAGCTGATTTTGAGTCGCGCAGCCGTCGTTTTGGCAGTGTTGACCCGAATTGAATTTTCTCTTAGAGGAGTAAACCCATTAAACAGCGTATCATCACTGCTCTGATTGCTTTGCCGGTTGTCTTACTGTTGACGTTGGCGATAAACACAGCCTGGTTCACTTTGGCGTTGTGTGTTGTCTGTGCCATTGCCTTGTGGGAATTCTACAGTATGGTTCTGGACGAGAGCCGTTTCGTTGAGCAGATCGGCGCAACATCTGCCGGTGTTTTGTTGCTTGGGACGAGCAACTTTTTCCCTGGTGCCATAGTTCATGTTCTCAGTGGTTTCTTTCTGCTCTTTTCTCTGGTTTTTCTGGCGCGCTACCAGAACTTGTTTCGTGTCATTCTCGAATTGGGACAGGTTGTTCTCGGCTGGTTTTATCTCCCCTTATTAATCTCTTATTTTGCGGCCTTGCACGGTCTTGAACATGGTCGTCTCTGGGTTCTAATGGTCTTGATGATGACGATGTTGTGCGACTCGTGCGCCTATTTTGTTGGCACGGCTTTCGGAAAACACCGTCTGTACCCTCAGATCAGTCCCAAAAAGAGTATTGAAGGTGCGCTTGGTGGTTTTGCCGGGAGCGTTTTAAGTGCCCTGATTGTGGTCCCCTGGTTGATCCCGGAGGTCTCGGCGCTGAGTGCTGCAGGCGCAGGAGCTCTGGTTGGTGTTTTTGGACAATTGGGTGACCTGTTTGAATCTATGGTGAAACGCAGTGCCGAAATAAAAGATTCTGGAACACTATTTCCGGGGCATGGTGGTATGCTTGATCGTCTGGATAGTCTGTTATTTGCCTTCCCCTGTGTTTATTTTTATCTGTTGTGGCAGTAAGGTGACCCTGTCATGAAATCAATCAGTGTGCTTGGATCTACCGGTTCCATAGGCGTCAGCACTCTTGACGTCGTCGCTGCGTTTCCGGATCGATTCAGGGTTGTTGCGTTGAGTGCCGGTCGTCGAATTGAGTTGCTCGCTGAACAGGTTCGGCGATTCAAACCACAAATTGTCTCCATTGCCGATCCAGCCGACCGACCACGTTTACAGGAATTACTCGCCGACTGCCGTGTTGAAATTGTTGTCGGGGGGGAAGGGGTTGTCGCATGCGCAACACACTCCGCTGCAGAAATGGTCGTATCAGCGATTGTCGGAGCCGCTGGACTCGTTCCGACCATGGCGGCCATTAAGGCAGGTAAAGATATCGCCCTGGCAAATAAGGAAACTCTGGTTACTGCTGGTGCGTTGGTTATGGAGGCTGTCAAACAGCATGAGGTGAATCTGTTGCCGGTGGACAGTGAGCACTCTGCTATTTTTCAGTCCCTTTCCGGACACCAACATGAGGATATTCGTCGACTGATATTAACTGCGTCAGGAGGACCTTTTCGCTCATTTAGTAGGGAACAACTGCAGCATGTTACGTTGAAGCAGGCTCTTGATCATCCGAACTGGTCTATGGGGGCAAAGATTACCATCGATTCAGCCACGATGATGAATAAAGGGCTGGAAGTGATAGAAGCCTATTGGCTGTTCTCGATTCCTGCCAATAAGATCGCGGTTCATATTCACCCGCAAAGCATTGTTCATTCAATGGTTGAATACATTGACGGCTCAGTGGTGGCTCAACTCGGAGTTCCTGACATGAAAACTCCGATCGCTTATGCTCTCGCCTGGCCGGGACGGTTGCCATTGTCTCTGCCGCCACTGGATCTCTGCCGCATGGGAGATCTGAGCTTTTTTCAGCCCGATCTGCAGATGTTCCCCTGCCTGAAATTGGCCTATGATGCTCTCGATCGTGGCGACTCGGCTCCTATTGTTCTCAATGCCGCGAACGAGGTGGCTGTTGAAAGTTTTTTGCAAGAAAAGATTCATTATCTGGATATTTCATCCGTAATCGGTCAGGTTCTGGATCGGCAAACTATTGAGCCGATTCACTGTGTCGATGACGTGTTGCATCATGATGCGCAGGCCCGCAGGCTTGCACGGCAACAGATCGAACAGCGAAGCTGACAGGAGGATTTATGATTACCGTTGTAGCTGGCATTTTGATGCTGGGCGTTCTAGTCTTCATCCACGAACTGGGGCATTTTTGTATCGCAAAATTGGCCGGAGTCAAAGTCCTGAAGTTTTCACTCGGATTTGGACCGCGACTGGTCAGCAGGACGTGGGGAGAGACCGAATACCTGATTAGCCTTATACCACTGGGAGGCTATGTTCAAATGCTCGGTGAAGGCGTTGAGTCTGAAGATGAGCCGCTTAGTGATGAGGAAAAGAAGCACTCCTTTGCGGAAAAACCGGTTTCGCGACGGATGGCAATTGTTGCCGCCGGACCGGTGATGAATTTATTGCTCCCGTTGCTTTTGCTTCCATTGGCCTACATGGTCGGTGTCAATGTGCCGACGTTTCTCAATGATCCACCTTGCATCGGTTATGTTGTTGACTCCTCTGATGCTGCTGGCGCTGGATTTCAGGAAGGTGACTGCATTGTTTCTGTAAACGATCATGTTGTCTCTACCTGGACTGAGACCGATAAGGCATTGATCCCGCTGGTAGGTGCATCGCTGAATTTTCAGGTCAAGCGGCAAGATCAGCTTGTTGAACTCCGGCTCCCGGCTGAAAATGGAAGTCTTGAAGGTCTTCAATCGTTGGGACTGATGCCGATGCGTGATGCTGTGATCGGCAGCGTCAGTGATCAGATGCCGGCACAGCAGGCGGGACTGCAGGTCGGGGATCGGATTATTCAGATCAACGACCAGCCGATTGATTCCTGGTATCAACTGCACAATGTGATTCAAAAGTTGAACGGTGAAGAGGCCCGCTTCGTTGTAAAACGCTCCGAGTTACCCATGGAATTTGTAATTGCCCCGCAGAAAACTGATAATGACATCTGGTTGATCGGGATTACCCCGTTACAGATGATGGAAGAGCGCAAATACGGATTTACAGAGGCTGTCCAAATCGGTGTGGATCGAACCGGTGAACTGATTGATTTGACACTGGTTTTTCTCCGTAAGCTTGTTGCCGGCCATGTGCCTGCCAATAATATCGGTGGACCGATTATGGTTATGCAAATAGCGGGGCAGGCCGCACAAACCGACTTCAGCACGATTTTGACAGTATTGTCTTTTTTGAGTATTCAACTCGGCATTCTTAACCTGTTGCCCATTCCGGTGCTGGATGGTGGCCACCTTTTCTTCAATTTGGTTGAGTTGATCTGGAGACGGCCTCTGTCGTTACGGGCACGCGAAGTGATGCAGCAAATTGGGCTCGGATTGTTGCTTATGCTGATGGTTTTGGCTTTTTACAACGACATTGTTCGGCTTTTTATGCAGGGAAATAGCTAATGGCCCTGTTTTTATGTTTGGATAGCTCGACACCCTGTGGCAGTGTCGCTGTTTGCCAGGATGACCGTGTTCTTGCTGAAATAACGCTTGATGTTTCCAAAAAGACCCATTCGGATTATCTGCTGCGGTATAGTCATTTTTTGCTGCAGGAAACACACAACCAACTCAAGGACATTGATGGACTGGTTGTGGTTTCTGGACCTGGTTCTTTTACCGGATTAAGGGTCGGTCTGGCCACTGTTCAAGGGCTGGCATTGGCATTGAAGCTGCCAGTTTACCCCGTGTCATCTTTGGAAGTTGTGGCGTTTGCCAATGGACCCTCGGAGTTGCCCGTTGTGGCGGTGATCGATGCCCGCAAAAAAGAGGTTTATGCCGGCTGCTATCGCTGGCAAAACGGGTTGCCGCGTCCACAGGGCGTCGAGCGGGTGCTTTCTCCCGACATTCTTGTGGCGCAGATCTCAGAGAAAACGATGTTTGTCGGTAATGGTACTGCCGTGTATTCCAACTGTTTTTGCAGCCAAGAGAATGATATGATACAGACCTGTCCTGACGTAAATCTGGTTCCTAAGGCTGGTGCGGCCGGGGTGCTGGTTCATCGCAAAGGACAAGAGGCTCAATCCGTCGATCCATTTCACCTTCATCCGGTTTATATTCGTCCTTCCGACGCTGAGTTGCACGCTGCTGCACCTGTGGTTTAACACTGTTCGTTTCCGACGGTCAGTCTGTTGACAAGGGCACTGCCATTGGTTAATGTAAACTACAAGGTGGATACTTTGTGACCCTTTACAGGAGGTGCTCTATGAATCTAGACCAGGAAGTGATCGGTGAACTGTTTGCCGGAGATCCCCGATTCCGCAAACTGTACGAGGAACATCAACTTTTTGAAAAACAGTTGCAACAGCTCGACAGTATGTCATTCCTCTCCGATGAACAGGAGATGGAACGTAAAAAAATTCAGAAAATGAAACTGGCCGGCAAAGATGAAATGGAGCAGATTATCAAAGCGACCAACCCGTAGATCAATTGATCTGATGAGCGAATAAATTCAGAAAGGGTTTGAGGTGATCTCAAGCCCTTTTTGTGCATCTTGGAGAAGTTTATCAGTAAAAAACTTTTGTTTGTTGAAAATGTATCGGGTCGATGGATGGTCTATCGACTCATGTCAGACCCTATCAGAGGATAAGAGAAAAATCATGCCCGAGTATCGTTCCGCAAAATCCGTTCAGGGAAGAAACATGGCCGGCGCCCGTGCCTTGTGGCAGGCAACAGGAGTACAATCTGAAGATTTCGGTAAGCCGATCATTGCTGTGGTGAATTCATTTACCCAGTTTGTGCCGGGCCATGTGCATCTCAAGGATCTCGGTCAGCTCGTGGTACAGGAAATTGAGAAGAACGGTGGCATCGCAAAAGAGATGAACACCATGGCGATCTGTGATGGGATTGCTATGGGACATAACGGTATGCTTTATAGTCTGCCGTCTCGTGAACTGATCGCGGATACCGTTGAATATATGGCTAATGCCCACTGCGTGGATGCATTGGTGTGCATTTCCAACTGTGACAAGGTCACGCCTGGTATGTTGATGGCTTCTATGCGCCTCAATATTCCGACCATCTTCGTGACCGGTGGCCCGATGGAAGCAGGGCAGGCCCGGGTTGGTGGTAAGGATGTGGCTCTTGATCTTGTCGATGCCATGGTTGTTGCTGCTGATCCAACGAAGAGCGATGAAGAGGTCGCCGCTTATGAAGGTAACTCATGCCCGACCTGTGGCTCCTGTTCGGGGATGTTTACGGCGAACTCAATGAACTGTCTGACAGAAGCTCTGGGCATGAGTCTGCCTGGGAATGGCAGTCTTCTGGCCACTCATGCCTATCGGAAAGAGCTGTTTGTTGAAGCCGCAGAGCGTATCGTTGAACTGGCTAAGGCGTGGTATGAAAACGACGATGCCAGCGTTTTGCCGCGTTCAATTGCAACCAAGAAGGCGTTTGAGAACGCCATGCGATTAGATATTGCCATGGGCGGTTCCACCAATACCGTGCTGCACCTGCTGGGTGTTGCCCGTGAGGCCGAAGTGGATTTTACCATGGAGGATATCAACCGCCTGTCATTGAACACTCCGAACCTGTGTAAGGTGGCGCCGGCAGTGCAGTATTACCACATGGAAGATGTTCATCGAGCCGGTGGAGTTTTTGGTATTCTCGCCGAGCTGGATAGGGCAGGACTGGTTCATCGTGATGTGGGTACTGTTCACTGTAACTCCATGGGAGAAGCTCTGCAAAAATGGGATCTAGCAACATCGGATGATCCTGAAACCAAGCGGCGCTATCTGGCTGCTCCGGGGCGTAAGCGTTGCCTGGAACCGTTTGCACAGGAAACCTTATGGGAATCTGCCGATCTTGATCGGGAAAAAGGCTGTATTCGTTCTATTGATCATGCTTACAGTGCTGATGGCGGCCTGGCCGTTCTTTACGGGAATTTGGCGCCGGAAGGCTGCATTGTCAAAACAGCCGGTGTTGATGAATCCAATCTGACGTTCGCAGGCCCGGCCTGTATTTTCGAAAGCCAGGAAGAGGCGATTGATGGCATTCTCGGCGATAAGGTCAAGGCGGGTGATGTGGTGCTCATCCGTTACGAAGGCCCTAAAGGGGGCCCCGGGATGCAGGAAATGCTTTACCCGACCAGTTACCTGAAATCTAAAGGTCTCGGCAAAGCCTGTGCGCTGGTGACCGATGGACGCTTTTCAGGAGGGACTTCCGGGCTGTCTATCGGCCATGTTTCGCCGGAGTCGGCTGAAGGAGGTCCCATGGGACTGATCGAAAATGGGGACCAGATTACCATTGATATTCCCAAACGGATCATCCGTGCTGAAGTGAGTGATGAAGCGCTTGCTCAACGTCGTCAGACCATGGAAGCTCTTGGAGACAAGGCCTGGCAACCCAAAGAACGTCAGCGTGAAGTGAGTCGGGCGCTGCAGAACTATGCGGCAACGACAACCAGTGCTGCACGCGGTGCGGTTCGTGACCTGGAGCAATTGAAAAAATAACTGAATGACACGGGATGTGTTTTATTGAGGGCGATTTGAAACGGCATAAGCCGCAGGAGGAGGATACACAGTGAAAAAAACAGGATCTCAAATATTATTGGAGTGTCTGCGCCTTGAAGGGGTTGACACGGTTTTCGGTTATCCGGGTGGCACAGTCATCAATATTTACGATGATTTGATGGATTCCCCCATTAAACATATCCTTAACCGGCATGAACAGGCCGCAGTTCATGCCGCCGATGCCTATGCACGTGTTACCGGCAAGGTCGGTGTGGCGATTGCTACCAGCGGACCCGGTGCGACCAATACTATTACCGGAATTGCTACCGCCTATATGGATTCCATCCCAATGGTTATTATCTCCGGTCAGGTTCCGACGCCGCTGATTGGTAATGATGCCTTTCAGGAAGCGGACATGATCGGTATTACCCGTCCGATTACCAAACATAACTATCTGGTCCGTGATGTAAAAGACCTCGCGCGCATTGTTAAGCAGGCCTTCTATATTGCCCGCACCGGACGTCCTGGTCCTGTTTTGATCGATCTCCCCAAGGATGTTCAGGTCGATTCCACGACCTTTGAATATCCTGATACGGTTGAACTGCGCGGCTACAAGCCGACCGTCAATGCCAATCCACGACAGCTGGAAAAAGCTGCAAAGATGATTCTTGCCGCCCGTAAACCGGTCATTTATGTCGGTGGAGGGGCAACTCTTTCTGATGTGTCCGATGATCTGTTGAAATTTGCCGAAACCATCCAGGCGCCGGTAACAACGACACTGATGGGTATGGCCAGTTTCCCGAAAACACATGCGCTTTCTGTGGGCATGTTGGGCATGCATGGTACGTTTTATGCCAACATGGCAGTCACCAATTCTGATTTGCTGATCGCCCTGGGGGCTCGTTTTGATGACCGGGTGACCGGTAAAATTGCCACCTTTGCGCCCCATGCAAAAATTATTCATGTCGATGTTGACCCGACGTCCATCAAAAAGAATGTCCGCGTTGATCTGCCCATCGTCGGTATGCTGGACGATGTGTTGCCACGTTTGACCGAGAAGGTTAAACGGGATAAGGATGAGCTCAAAGAAGCCATTGAAGCGACTTCTGCGTGGCGTACGCAGATTGATGAGTGGAAAGAGCAGCAGCCGATGTCATACAAGCAGACAAAGTCGACGATTAAGCCGCAATACGTCATTGAAAAGCTGCGTGAGTTGACCAACGATGATGCGATCATCACCACAGAAGTCGGCCAGCATCAAATGTGGACAGCCCAGTTCTTTGACTTCTCGCAGCCGCGTACTTTTGTCACTTCCGGTGGTTTAGGCACCATGGGTTTTGGTTTGCCTGCTGCTCTGGGTGCTCAGGCGGCTTTTCCTGAGCGTCAGGTCATTGATATCTCGGGTGATGGTTCATTCCAGATGAACTCTCAGGAGCTGGCAACTCTGGTTCAATATCGTCTGCCAGTCAAGATTGTGATTCTCAACAACAACTTCCTCGGCATGGTCCGTCAATGGCAGCAGCTGTTTTTTGATAAGCGCTACAGCCAAACCTGCATGGAGCTTCCCATTGATTTTATTAAATTGGCAGAAGCCTATGGTGCCACCGGCCTGCGTGCCACTAAAGTGGAGGAGGTTGGCGATGTGATCAAAAAGGCCCTGGAAACACCTGGGCCGGTTATTATGGAGTTCAAGGTTTCTCGTGAGGAGAACGTTCTGCCCATGGTTCCGGCTGGTGCAGGTCTGAACGAAATGGTTCTGGCCTCCTGATCTACGTGGTCTGATTGAATCGATATCTATTCTTGATCGTTGCGGTACTGAAATCAGATCGCAACCAGGGAGATGCTGCATGAAGCACACTATATCCGTTTTAGTTGAAAATGAATTTGGCGTTTTGCCGCGAGTTGCCGGACTTTTTTCCGGGCGCGGTTTTAACATCGACAGTTTGTCTGTCGCACCGACAATTGATGAGAGCATTTCTCGTATGACCATCGTCACTACTGGCGATGATCGTATTCTTGAGCAGATTACCAAACAGCTCAATAAGCTGATTGATGTCATTAAGGTGATTGATTTTACCGATCAGGATTTCGTTGAGCGTGAAATGCTGTTGGTCAAGGTAACCGCTGAAGCTGAGACACGTGCTGAAGTTTTGCGAATTGCCGATATCTTTCGTGCCAATGTCGTTGATGTGACGCCTAAAGCTTATTCGCTTGAGGCGACAGGAACACCTCAGAAAATTAACGCGTTGATTGAGCTGTTGCGTCCTCTTGGGCTTAAAGAGTTGGTGCGTTCAGGCCCAATTGTTCTTGGCCGTGGCTCTAAAGGCTGGAAAAGCGCTGAATAATTCAGGTGAGAAATTAGCAGCGTAGAACAATGGTTTTGTTCGGCGCACTTTTATGGTATATGAAACAGGCTCATCGGTGAGTGTCTTTGTCAGGTGACAAAGCATCACAACAGGAATGAATCTGTTGACGGGGGCGAATTTTCGCCCCCGCTTTTGTTTGAGGTAGGATCATGCGCAATCAAAATCAACCGATTGCTGTTGAAGGGTATCCGTTTATCGGCTTGTTTGCTTTCGTCACTCTGGTTGTCGCGTTACTTGATTGGAGTTTAATCACGGTGTGTTGCCTTGCCGTGACCCTGTTTGCCGTGTATTTTTTCAGAAATCCGGATCGCACGGTTCCTCAGGGCGACAATCTTGTTGTGGCACCAGCTGACGGTAAAGTTGTCTTTGCTGATCTAGTGCGTGAAGAACGCTATTTTAAGGATGAGGTTCTTAAAATCAGTATCTTCATGTCGTTATTTGATGTTCATGTCAACCGTGTTCCCTGTTCAGGTAAGGTCGTTGATCAGTTTTACAATAAGGGGCAATTTTTCAATGCTTCTCTGGACAAAGCTAGCCTAGAGAATGAACAGGCTGGAATGTTGATCGAAACAACTCAGGGTAAAAAAGTGCTTTCTGTGCAGATCGCCGGGCTGGTTGCGCGCAGGATTGTGACTTATCCGACCGTTGGCGATACGCTTGAATCTGGCCAGCGCTATGGACTTATTCGCTTTGGATCACGCTTGGATGTTTATCTCCCCAAAGAGACGGTAAGCGAGCTGCGAATCGGTGATGTTTGTGTTGGTGGTGAAACCGTCATAGGACAATTACAATGAAAAAATCATTTAGCGAGCGGCGGGAAACTGTGCGCCGTGGCGTGTATATTTTGCCTAATCTGGTGACGACAGGCAGTTTGTTTGCTGGATTCTATGGCATTGTCGCCAGTATGAATCATAAATATGATGTCGCAGCCTGGTTTATTCTGGTATCTGCTGTATTTGATGCCCTGGATGGCAAGATTGCCCGCCTGACCAATACGACAAGTCAGTTCGGAGTCGAATATGATTCCTTGTCGGATCTGGTCGCCTTTGGTGTGGCTCCCGGTGTCTTGATGTACACCTGGGCATTGCAACCGTTCGGCAAACTGGGATGGCTGGCTGCATTTCTTTATGTGGTCTGCGGTGCTCTTCGTCTGGCGCGGTTTAATGTCCAGGCGAGCACGGTTGAATCAAAGAATTTCGTTGGCTTGCCGATTCCCGCCGCAGCGAGTATGGTTGCCGCCTGTGTTCTGTTGTTTTATCACCTTGGCGGCACCGGAACGATCCGCATGGTGTCTGTCATGGTGCTTATTTACGGCTTGGCGATCTTGATGGTCAGCAATGTTCCCTATTATTCGTTTAAAGATCCGGAATTGTATAAACGCAGACCATTTGGCATTCTGGTGCTGGCGATTGTCTTGATTATTGTCATTGTGGCCCAACCTGCAGTGATGTTCTTTATCATCTTTTTAAGTTATACGATGTTCAGCCCGATTATAGCCTTGATGGCCTACTTGCGCCGTCGTCGGGAAGAGAAAGTTTCACAGGGCTAAACTAAATCTCACCCGGTTGAAAAACGACAGGCAGGTGATTTTTCCTGGGGGAGTTTGTTTGACTTGGTCGGGGCAACTATGATTTAGTGTGTAAACGTAATTCGAAAAGCATTGAAGAGGAGTAGTAACTCCGATGCCTGTCTCAGAGAGCTGACGGTTGGTGCAAGTCAGTACAGGATAAGAGTGAACTCGCCTTGGAGCTGTTGCGGTAAAACCATATGGTAAGCCGTGATCGTGAGCCTGCGTAAAAGGTAATGAAGGGTCTTTAGGGACCGAAACAGGGTGGTACCGCGAAAGTTATAGGCTTTCGCCCCTGAGTTTTTTACAGGGGTGGAAGCCTTTTTTGTGTTTAGGGCTTTGCTGAATACTTTAAAAAATACAAGAAAGGGGGTGGTTGTGTGGAATCGGACCTAGGTGAACTAGTCAGTCAAAATTGTTTTGCTAAACTTTACCCTTATTCTACACAGGCCCCTGTATGTCATAGCCGGGGCGTTATGTCAGGAGGACAACATGTCTGAACCCAAAAAGATTTTGATTTTTGATACAACATTACGTGATGGTGAGCAATCTCCTGGTGCGAGTATGACCATTGAGGAGAAACTTCGTATTGCCCACCAGCTTGCGAAAATGAATGTCGATGTAATGGAGGCTGGATTCCCCATTGCATCTGAAGGTGATTTTGAAGCCGTTAAAAAAATAGCTCAAACCATTAAAGGCCCCCAGATCGCTGGTTTATCCAGAGCGAATGATAAGGACATTGACCGTGCCTGGGAAGCTTTGAAATATGCCGGTGATCGCGGCCGTATTCATACGTTTATCGCTACTAGTGATATTCATATGAAGCACAAGCTGAAAATGACTGAGGATGAAGTGGTTGAAACGGCGGTGAACGCTGTTAAAAGAGCCGCTGGTTATACGCCCAATGTTGAGTTTTCGGCAGAGGATGCTGTGCGGACCCGTTTGCCGTTTCTTGCCCGCGTGATTGAGGCGGTCATTGATGCCGGGGCAACAACGGTGAATATCCCCGACACGGTCGGCTACACCATGCCCAACGAATATTACGATATTATCCGCTATCTCAAAGAGAATGTGCCGAATATTGAAAAAGCGGTCATATCGGTTCACTGCCATAACGATCTTGGCTTGTCTGTGGCCAATTCTCTGGCAGCGATTCGCGCTGGCGCAGGTCAGGTTGAGTGTACCATTAACGGAATTGGTGAGCGTGCCGGTAACTGTTCACTCGAAGAAGTGGTTATGGGGCTGAAGACACGTCAGGATATTATGCCTTACAAGACCGATGTGGTTACTGAGCATATCTATGCGACCAGCCGATTGCTGACCACGATTACCGGAATTGTTGTACAGCCAAACAAGGCGATTGTTGGCTCCAATGCGTTTGCCCATGAGGCTGGTATCCATCAACATGGTGTTTTGATGGAAAAATCAACTTATGAGATTATGACACCGGAGTCGATCGGTTTGAATCAGAATAAGCTGGTCCTCGGTAAACACTCCGGTCGCCATGCCTTTATTCAGCGTCTGGAAAGCCTCGGTTACTCCTTATCCAAGGATGAAATTGAGAAAGCTTTTGTGCGTTTTAAGGCGTTGGCGGATGTTAAGAAAGAGATCTTTGATGAAGACCTCGATGCGATTGTCGCTGATGAAATCATTCGCGTTCCCGAGCGCTACAAGCTGTTGCAGATGAATGTTTCTTCCGGCTCTTTTGCCGCACCTACAGCGACTGTGCAAATGGAAGTCAATGGTGAAGTGAAAAAGACGGCTGTCATTGGTGATGGCCCTGTCGATGCAACCTTTAAAGCGATCAAGGAGCTTTCCGGGTGTGATGTTCATTTGCTGCATTTTTCCGTTGGTGCCATCACCGGAGGAACCGATGCTCAGGGCGAGTGCACTGTTCGTTTGGAAGAAAAAGGGCGTGAGCAGCTGGGACAGGGAGCCCATCCGGATATTATTGTTGCTGCTGCTAAAGCTTATATTAATGCTTTGAACAAAATTGCCTCGTTGCAAAAACGCACATTGGTCGACCTGTAAAAAGAGGTAAAATATCGATCAGCATTACGGGGCGCTGTTCAGGCGTCCCGTTTTGCTGTATGGTGTGCGTTGCCGTTTACGGGTGTTTGAGTGATTTGTTGGCATGGCAGCCGCGTGCTGACACGATTTATAGAGTGAAGGAGAGATTATGGGAAAGACGATTGCAGAAAAAATCTTTGCGAGCCATCTGCGCGATGAGCCGTTTGCCGGGACCAAGGTCCTCGATCTTGACCGCGTGTTGTGTCATGAAATTACCACGCCGGTTGCCATTGCTGATCTGGAATGGCGTGGCAAAGACCGTGTGTTCGACAAGGACAAAATCAAGGCGGTGATTGATCATGTCACTCCGTCTAAAGATACGAAGACGGCTATTCAGGCTAAAATGCTGCGTGACTGGGCGCGTCGCCATGAGATTACTGACTTTTTCGATGTCGGTCATAATGGTGTCTGTCATGCACTGTTTCCGGAGAAAGGTTATATCCGTCCCGGTTTTACAGCTATTATGGGTGATAGCCATACCTGTACACATGGTGCATTTGGTGCGTTTGCCGCCGGAGTTGGCACGACTGACCTGGAAGTCGGTATTCTTAAAGGGGTTTGCGCGTTTCGCGAACCTGCCACGATTCGTGTGAACCTCAATGGTGCTCTGGCTGAAGGTGTGTTTGCCAAAGACGTGATCCTGTATGTCATCGGTCAGCTGGGCGTGAATGGTGCGACGGATCGGGTGATTGAATTCGCTGGCCCCGTTGTTGACGCTATGAGTATGGAGTCCCGTATGACTCTGTGCAATATGGCCATCGAGGCTGGCGGTACCTGCGGTATTTGTATGCCGGATGACGTGACTGTGGATTACCTGTGGCCCTTTATTCAGGATGACTATACGGATAAGGCTGCTGCTGTTGCGGATTACAAAAAATGGCATTCTGATGCTGATGCCTCTTATGACCAAGTACTGGATTTCAACGTTTCAACGTTGGAGCCTTATGTCACTTACGGTTATAAGCCGGACTGTGTCAAGCCGGTATCTGAAATGGTCGGTACTCCGGTGGACCAGATTTATATCGGTACCTGCACCAACGGTCGCATCGAGGACTTGCGCGAAGCTGCCGCGATTCTCAAAGGACGCCGTATTGCTGATACGGTTCGTGGTATTGTTTCTCCGGCAACGCCGAAGATTTTCCGTGATGCTTTGGCAGAAGGGATTATCCAGATTTTTATGGATGCCGGTTTTTGTGTCACCAACCCGACCTGTGGTGCCTGCTTGGGAATGAGTAACGGCGTGTTGGCGGACGGCGAAGTCTGTGCTTCCACCAGTAACCGTAACTTCAATGGTCGCATGGGTAAGGGCGGCATGGTGCATTTGATGAGCCCGGCAACAGCCGCTGCGACAGCGGTAACTGGTAAAATCACCGATGCCCGGACATTGAAATAGACGAACGAAAGGAAATCGCAGTTATGGAAAAAATCTTTAAAGGTCCGGCGATCTTTCTTGATCGTTCTGATATCAATACAGACGAAATTATTCCTGCTAAGTATCTGACTGAGGTCACTAAAGAGGCCTTGAAGCCTTATATGCTGGAAGATCTTAAGCTGGAAGGTTTTGATCCTAAAGGTGAGGATCTGAAAAACGCCCGTGTTGTTGTTTCTCGACAAAACTTTGGTTGTGGATCCTCACGTGAGCATGCTCCCTGGGTTTTTGAAGTTAATGACGTGCACACAATTATTGCCGAAGGCTATGCGCGTATCTTCCGTCAAAACATGTTTAATGGCGGTATGCTGGCTATTGAGTTGCCTAAAGCTGATATTGATGTTTTGTTTGAACTGTCTAAAGTTGGTAATGTGTCTATTGATGTTGACGTGGACGCTCAAAAGATCAAAGCCAGCGTTGCGGGTCAGGATAAAACTTTTTCTTTTGAAATCTCTGAATTCGACAAGGCCCTGGTTAAGGCCGGTGGCTGGGTTGAATTCGCTGATGAGCGTTACTGATCAGGCTGGTGGGCATCTCTGAACTATTCAGCTGTGTCCAGCCATATTCTTAGAAAAAGGGCTGGTATGTACCAGCCCTTTTTTGCGTGAATAATGGCCTGTGTCTTGTGTGGCTCACGCTGTGAGACAAAAGTGGCACGCACGGCGTGGTTTTGACACTGTTTAAGACGAAATTATTTGACAATTATTTGAGCCGATTTCTATAGTGATGACACTTTTATGACGGCACGGTAAAGCATTTAATCGGCAGACCATATCGATGGTTGTAGTGCTGGTGCTACGAATGAAAGGCGAGGAGGAGAGATAATTATGGCAGCAAAAACGTTTAAGGTGGCAGTTCTTCCTGGTGATGGTATTGGCCCTGAGGTTATGGCTGAGGCGATCAAGGTTCTGGATGCTATCGAAAAAAAATACGATGTGTTTTTTGAAAAGACCATGGCTAATGTCGGCGGAGCCGGTATCGATAATGAAGGCAAGGCTTTGCCAGAGAAAACGGTAGAAATCTGTCGTCAATCGGATGCCATTCTGTTTGGCAGTGTCGGTGGTCCTAAGTGGGAAACCCTGCCTCCGGAAGAGCAGCCGGAACGTGGTGCACTATTGCCACTCCGCAAGATTTTTGGTCTGTTCTGCAATCTGCGTCCGGCAATCATTTTCCCGGCATTGACCGGTAGCTCTTCTTTGAAAGAAGAGGTGATTGCAGGTGGTTTCAATATTTTGGTCGTTCGTGAGTTGACCGGTGGCATCTATTTCTCTGAGCCGAAAGGCATTGAGACTATTGATGGTGTCCGCCGTGGTTTTGATACCATGATGTACACTGAGCCTGAAATTGAGCGGATCACCCGGGTGGCTTTTGATGTGGCTCGTAAGCGTGGCAGCAAAGTGTGCAGCATTGATAAGGCGAATGTTTTGTCAACATCTGTGGTCTGGCGCGAAGTGGTCGAGCGTGTTGCTAAAGATTATCCGGATGTTACGCTGTCGCATATGTATGTTGACAACGCCGCCATGCAATTGGTGCGCTGGCCGAAGCAGTTTGATGTCATGCTGTGCGGTAACATGTTTGGTGATATCATTTCCGACGAAGCTGCGATGCTGACAGGTTCTCTGGGTATGTTGCCTTCGGCATCTCTGGCGGAAGGTTCTTTTGGCATGTATGAGCCGTCCGGTGGTAGTGCACCGGATATTGCTGGACAGGGTATTGCCAATCCGATCGCCCAAATTCTTTCGGCATCCATGATGTTGCGCTACTCCTTCTCCATGGGAGAGGCAGCTGATGCTATTGATAAGGCGGTAGAAACAGTGCTCAATCAAGGCCTCCGTACTGGCGATATCTACCAGGGCAGCAGTAATGAAAAGAAACTCAACACCTGTGAAATGGGTGATGCCATTGTTGCTGCGCTCTAGCGTTTTAGGGCACCGCAACGTTTTAAACAACGATGTTTTTTCAGTAAAGGAAACAAGGGAATGAAAGTCGGATTTATCGGTTGGCGCGGTATGGTTGGTTCTGTTCTGCTGCAACGCATGCAGGAGGAAAATGATTTTAACGGGATTGTGCCGGTCTTCTTCACCACCTCGCAGGTGGGCCAGGAAGCACCTATGGGTGCTGGAACCCTCAAAGATGCTACCGATATTGCCGAGCTTAAAGCGCTGGACGTGATCATCACCTGTCAGGGGGGCGATTACACCAAAGAAGTTCACGGGCCTCTTCGTGCGGCTGGATGGCAAGGGTACTGGATCGATGCGGCGAGCTCTCTGCGTATGGAGGATGATGCTGTCATTATTCTTGATCCGGTGAACCGTCAAGTGATTGATGATGCATTGGCGGCCGGGCAAAAAGATTTTATTGGCGGCAATTGTACTGTTAGCCTGATGCTGATGGCCATCGGTGGGTTGTTTCGCGCCGGTCTGGTTGAGTGGGTGTCTTCCATGACTTACCAGGCGGCTTCTGGTGCGGGTGCTCCCAATATGCGTGAACTGCTCGGTCAGATGGGTGTGCTTGAGGATTCTGTTGCAGACCTGTTGGCCAACCCGTCTTCTGCGATTCTTGATATTGACAAAAAAGTTACTGAAACGTTGCGTGGAGATGAACTGCCGACCAAAGAGTTCGGATTTCCATTGGCTGGCAGTGTTTTGCCTTGGATCGATCGTGAGGTTGAAGACGGTCAGAGTCGTGAAGAGTGGAAGGGCTATGCTGAAACCAACAAGATTCTGGCAAGCCAAACGGCTATTCCTATTGATGGAATTTGTGTGCGCGTCGGTGCCATGCGTTGTCACAGTCAGGCCTTGACCATTAAGCTGAACAAAGATCTGCCGATCGAGGAAATTGAGCAACTGATTGCCAATGATAATGACTGGGTACAACTGGTTCCCAACTTTAAAGAACAGACGTTGCGTCAGCTTACGCCTGCTGCGGTCTCTGGTACTCTGACCGTTCCTGTTGGACGGGTACGTAAAATGAAAATGGGTCCTCAGTATCTATCTGCCTTCACCTGTGGTGATCAGCTTCTCTGGGGGGCTGCAGAGCCTCTGCGCCGGATGTTGCAGATCCTCCTTGAAAAATAAAAAAATCGCTCGAAGCGATTGCATCTATGACACAATGACATGGTTCGTCTGCGCTGGAGCGGGCGGGCCATGTTGTTTTTTTAGGAGGCCATTATGATTCCATTGAATCTTGCCATTGTAGGAGCGACCGGCTCTGTAGGTCGCCAGTTGCTCGAAGTACTCGAAGAGCGTGACTTTCCTGTAAAAAGTTTGCGACTGTTCGCCTCCGACCGTTCTGTCGGCGATTTTATTGATTTCAATGAAAAGCCATATCCTGTCCAGTCTTTGGATAAAGACTCATTTTCCGGTGTGGACGTGGTTTTTTTCTGTGCTCCGCGTGATATTTGTGCTTCATATCTCCCTCTTGCCAAGATAGCAGGTGCCTTGTGTGTGGATACCGCTTTGCCATGGATTGACGGACAAGCGATTCTGAGTGTTCCTGAGATCAATGGTGATAACCTGAATCGGGCGAAACAACGTATTTTGTCCAATCCCGCCAGTATTACAACCATGATAGCGCTGCCGCTTTCTGTTTTGTCGTCCTGTCGGCAACTGAAGAGGATCGTCGTAACCAGTTTTGAGTCCGTATCTGGAGAAGGTGTGAAGGCCGTTGACGGGTTACGTACTCAATGTGGTGAGCTTCTTAATGGTCGTCCGGCGAAAAACGGCTGCTTCCCACACCAGATGGCTTTCAACTGCCTGCCTCAGGTCGGGTTGTTCAGAGATGGGCAGGAAACGGACCATGAACAACAGGTGCAACATGAATTGATTCATCTGTTGGGCGATACCCATCTTGATGTGGCCTTGACCTGTGTGCGAGTGCCGGTTTTTTATGGGGATTGTGCAAGTATCTACATTGAATTTGACCAGCCCGTCGACATGGCCTCTCTCGAGCAGGCCCTGTCCACCGCGCCGGGGATTGAGTGGCTGAATGACCCGCAGCAGGGGGAGTATCCCATGCCTGTTGATTCGGCTGGTACAGATGATGTCCAAGTCGGTCGGTTGAGGTTTGTCAATAAAAGCGGTTCGGCTGTTCAGATGTTTGTTGCCATGGATAATCTGCGCAAAGGCGCTGCGCTGAATATGGTGCAGATGGTCGAGCGGGCTTGGGAGAACTGATCACCGATGGCGCGTTTGTGTCTCACGGTAGAATATGACGGCACAGCCTATGGCGGTTGGCAGATTCAGCCGAATACATCCACAGTGCAGGAGCTGGTTGAAGCCGCTTTGGCCCGGGTGGTGGGACATTCCGTGCGGATTCATTCATCGGGGCGAACTGATGCCGGTGTGCATGCCTTGGATATGAAGGCTCATTTTGATGTCGAGACGGTATTGCCTTTAGCGGCCTATCGTGAAGGTGTAAACCGTTTTTTGCCTCAGGATATTGTTATTCGTGATGTTGTGTGTGTGGCAGAAGATTTTCACGCACGCTTTGATGCCCAGGGAAAATGGTATCGCTATCGGATCTATCGCGGGGAGCTGCGTTCCCCTTTGCATCGTCTTACCAGCTGGCATGTTCGTGGGGAACTGGATGTTGAAGCGATAAGGCAAGCTGCTGCAGTTTTGATCGGAACGCATGATTTTGCTGCTTTTCAGGCGTCAGGTTGTGCGGCTTCAACGACTGAACGCACCTTGTATGATATTGCGGTTGATTGCCATGGGGATGAACTGATAATTGATGTGCGCGGTAGCGGTTTCTTAAAAAACATGGTGCGCATCATTGTCGGTAGCCTCGTTGAGGTCGGACGGGGAAAGTCAACAACGGAAAAAATGGCACAAATTCTTGAACAACGTCAGCGGTGTCAGGCCGGTCTGACTGCGCCGCCGCAAGGTTTGTGCCTTATGCAGGTTTGGTATGAAAAAAATGCTGAAATGACTTGACGAATATCCTTGGATCGGCTATGTTTCGTGCTTCTGTGAGCCCCGTACAGCTACGCAGATTTTTAATAGATGAGAGGAAACGTCACATGAGCACGCAAATTGCTAAAGCATGCGAAGTAAAAAGAGATTGGTTCGTGGTGGATATGGACGGCAAGGTATTAGGTCGCGTTGCTTCCGAGATCGCCAAAATTTTACGTGGTAAGCATAAAGCCATTTATTCTCCCAGTGTTGATACCGGCGATTATGTTGTTGTGATCAATGCTGAGAAGCTGCTGCTGACCGGAAACAAACAAGCGGATAAAATGTATTATCATCATACGGGTTATCCCGGTGGTATCCGCTCCATCAGCGCTGACAAGCTTCTGGTTAAAAAACCGGAAGATCTGGTCATTAAAGCGGTTCGTGGCATGTTGCCGAAGAACAAAATGGGCCGTCAAATGCTCAAAAAGTTGAAGGTCTATGCCGGCAGCGAGCATAAGAACTCCGCTCAACAGCCCAAAGTACTCGATATTTAGTTTACTTAAGGAGAATGATTCAAATGGCTGAACAACGATATAATGCCACCGGCAAAAGAAAAACTTCTGTTGCCCGTGTCTGGATGAAGCCCGGCACCGGCAGCATTACTGTCAATAAACAGGATATCAACGACTACTTTGGTCGTGAAACGTCCAAGATGATTATCCGCCAGCCTCTCGAACTGACTGACAATGTGGGTAAATTCGATATTTTTGTCAATGTTCGTGGCGGTGGTCCTTCCGGTCAGGCGGGTGCGATCAAGCACGGCATCACTAAAGCCCTGCTGGAAATGGATGAAACACTGCGCGGTGTTCTGAAAAAAGCAGGTTTTATTACCCGCGACAGTCGTATCAAGGAACGTAAGAAGTATGGTCGTGCAGCGGCACGTCGCAGCTTCCAGTTCTCGAAGCGTTAATTTTTTCGACGATACGTCATTGCAGTACAAAGGGAGGAGGCCGGAACGGTTTCCTCCCTTTTTGTTTTTGGACCATTTGATATATTTTTTTGGAAGAAGATCCCGATTTGATCGATTTGACGATGGAGAATTGAAATGAAAGTAGCTGTTGTCGGAGCAAGTGGCTATACCGGTGTTGAATTGCTCAGGTTGTTGGTACGTCATCCCGAAGTTGAGCTTTGTTCGATTACGTCCCGGCAATATGATGGCATGGATATCGCTCAGGTGTTTCCTTCTTTGGCCGGGCTGGTCAAGCTGCCGTGTTCTGAGGTCGATGTTAAAATGATCGGTCAGGAGGCTGATTTTGTTTTCACGGCGCTGCCACATAAAACCGCGATGGAGGTGGTGCCGGGATTTTTGGAGCAAGGATGCAAGGTCATTGACCTGTCAGCAGATTATCGCCTTCATGATGTCGATGTCTATGAAGCCTGGTATCAAAAACACACCAGCCCAGAACTGTTGCACGAAGCTGTCTATGGTCTGGTTGAGTTGTTCCGTGATGAGATTTCCACGGCACGGCTTGTTGCCAACCCTGGCTGTTATCCCACCAGTGTTGCTTTAGCTGTTGCCCCTCTTTTGCAGGAGAAGCTTATTGATCACCGGACTCTCGTTGTTGACAGCAAGTCCGGAACCAGTGGCGCGGGTAGATCGGCAAAAACCGGCAGCTTGTTTTGTGAGGTGAATGAAGGGTTCAAGGCCTACAGTGTTGGCAATCATCGTCATACCCCAGAAATAGAGCAAACACTCTCTGCTTTGGCTGGCGAACCGGTGGTGATTAATTTTACCCCCCACCTTTTGCCGGTCAATCGGGGTATCCTTACCACCTGTTACGCACAGATTCAAGATGGTGTTGATCTCGGTTCTCTTAAGGAACTTTATCATATGTTTTATGCCAACCAGCCGTTTGTTCGCTTGTTCCCCGGAGATCAGCTACCGAATGTTGCTTTCTTGCGGGGGAGCAACTATGCTGACATCGGCTTTGTTGTTGATGAACGGACACGGCGTGTTATTGTAGTATCTGCAATCGATAATCTCGTTAAAGGTGCAGCGGGACAGGCGGTTCAAAACCTTAATGTGATGTCCGGTTGCCCTGAAACTATGGGGCTTGATGTCGTCCCATTGTTTCCTTAGACGAGTTGTTTAATGTTGGATTTCGTTCGGATTAAAGTATACAAGGGCTCTGATTTCGGCTAAACTTGATAGTCAAATATCAGTAAAAGGGTCAATGTACGTCATAACGTAAAGGAGACGCCGCATGACAGAGGTTGCAAAATCCAATTTTAGTGACGCAGTCGGAAGTGAGGATACCCAGGAGGGGAAGTATCTGACCTTTCATATGGGTGATGAAGATTATGGAATTGAGATTCGCTATGTTACTGAAATTATAGGAATTCAAAGGATTACAGAAGTCCCGGATATGCCATCTTTCATCAAGGGAGTGATCAACCTTCGTGGTAAGGTTATTCCTGTTATGGATGTTCGTGCTCGTTTTAATCTCCCTCCGCGTGAATATGATGAGCGCACCTGTATTGTGGTTGTTCAACTCAATACGACATCTGTCGGTCTGGTGGTTGATAAAGTGAATGAAGTTGCAGATATACCACCCGAAAACATTGAACCACCTCCACGTTCAACGGCTGGAGGAAGTTCTGAGTATATTCAGGGAATGGGAAAAATGGGAGATCGTGTCAAGATTCTTTTGAATGTTGGCAAGCTCCTGTATGATAGTGATCTCGATCAGATTGAACTTTAATCCCGTCTGGGATCGTTTTAGCTGGCCATCTTTTTTTTAAAAGGTGGCCAGTGTGCGTTCGGTTCGGAGGAGTAGAATGAGTATTCAAAAAAAAGTTGCCGCCATTTTGCTTTTGTTGATGGTGCTTGTTATGGCTACGGCAATTTTCGTCGTCAACCAACAAACAACATCTTTATTGAAAAAGCAGGCCGCAGACGAAATGGATGTGTTGCGTGATGCCGAATACCAACAGGCGAAAAGTGTTTTTCAAAGCCTGAATATTGGTACATCAACCTCTGTGGAAATGGGTGAAATGGAGGTTTTTGACGAACTCCTCAATGACTTATCAACCGTTCATAACATCCTTGAAGTAGGCTTAACCAACGGCCAAGGAAATATTGATTACTCCAGCGATGATCGACGTATTAATCAGACGCTTGATGGTGCAATTTTTCAACAGGCCCGCTCTGATCGTAGTGGTGCTTTTGGACAACATGAGCGCAGTGAAGATTTTGTCCTGACTCTAGGCAAATTTTTTAGTACAGAATGTCTCGAATGCCATGAGGACCATAAAGCTGGGGACTTGGGTGGAGTCCTGTATTTGCGCTACAATTTAAAGGAATTGCACGAACGTCATAATGCAATTTCCATCGCTCTTGACGAAGGTGTCAGTCAAAGTGTGAGAACCATGTCTATTACGGGGATACTTGGCGTCATTTTAGCGTCCTCTGTGATTTACTGGCTGCTGGGAGCCTTGATTCGCAAACCTCTCGTTACCGTTGAAGAGATGTTTGTCAATATGGCAGCAGGTCGCCTTGACGGACGTTTGCGCATGGACCGGTCGGATGAAATTGGTCATATCGGCTCAACTATTGATACTTTTGCTGACTTTCTCCAGCATGATGTCCTCGTTGCTTTACAAAAGCTGGCAGAGGGTGATCTGCGGATTGATGTTGTTCCGAAAGACAATCAGGATTCTATTCGTATTGCCTTAAAGAAAGTCAGTGATGATTTAAATGACGTCTTGCAACGCGTCCAGGCTGGCGGAGCGCAAATGGCAGCAGGTGCCGCACAGGTTTCGCATACCAGCCAAAGTTTGTCTGAAGGGGCAACTGATTCAGCAAGTTCTTTGGAGGAAATTTCTGCTTCAATGAATGAGCTGGCTGCCCAAACAAAAGCCAGTGCTGATAATGCACAACAGGCGAATCAGTTGGCAACCCAAGCTAAAAATGCTGCTGATCGGGGCAGCCAACAAATGCGTCAGATGGTGACAGCCATGGCTGATATCAATGAGTCTGGACTGAACATCTCCAAAATTATCAAAGTGATTGATGAAATTGCTTTCCAGACCAACTTGCTGGCCTTGAATGCTGCCGTTGAGGCTGCCAGGGCCGGTCAGCATGGTAAGGGGTTTGCCGTTGTTGCTGAGGAGGTCCGAAATCTTGCTGCCCGCAGTGCAAAGGCTGCTCAGGAAACTGCAGCGTTAATCGAGACTTCAGTTCATAAAGCCGAAAATGGTGCTGAAATAGCGAACGATACGTCAGAAGCGTTCAATGCTATCGTTGGAGAGATCCAGAAAGTCAGTGACCTCGTTGCAGAGATTTCTGCATCGAGTAGTGAACAGGCTCAAGGCTTTTCTCAAGTCAATGACGGAATCGCTAAGATTGATGAAGTCACCCAGCAAAATACTGCAAGTGCGGAAGAGGGCGCTGCTGCTGCTGAACAACTGTCAAGTCAGGCTGAGCAACTTTCTGATATTCTGACTCGCTTTCAGTTAAAACAGCAAATTGGCCGAAGTTCTTCTTTGCCAAAAATTGCTCCACCGGTTAGAATGGCTTCATCCGTAAAAGGGGATGATCAGTGGGGCCATTCTCAGCGAGACGACTCTCCAGTGCAGATTGCTCTGGATGATGATGATTTTGGGAAATATTAGCTTTAAGGGGTATTTGGTTCGATGCAGGATTATTCTGAAATTGTTGGTGAAGTCGGTGACCTCCCACCGATGCCCATTGTTGCTGTTAAGGTTCTTGAATTACTTCAAGATCCGGATACCTCTGTCAAGAAACTTGCAGAAACGATATCTCTTGATTCCGCTGTTTCAGCACGTATGCTCAAAATCGCTAATTCTGCGATGTACGGATTGTCACGCCAAGTGACGACCTTGCAAAATGCTCTGGTTATTCTTGGTGAGCGAACTGTTAGAAGTCTTGTTCTGGCCTCAAGTATGAGTAGTGTAAACAAATCATTCGGTTTGTTAGAAAAAATGCTTTGGGAAGAATCTATTGGTTGCGCTTTGGCCGCGCGTTTTTTCAGTACAAAACTAAAAAATGTGAATGCGGATGAAGCTTTTATGGTCGGCCTGTTCAGCAACCTGGGAAAAATTGTTCGCAATAATAATGACTCCGAGCGGTATCAAGAGTTGATTGAGGCTGTCTACAATGGCGCTGGAGATTATCTGACTCTCGAGCAAGAGGTGTTTTCCAACCCATACAATCTTGTCGGAGCAGCTGTTCTTGATTCCTGGAAAATTGCTCCCCTTTTGGTGGAAGCTGTTCACCATCAGATGGATTTTGACGAGGTGGACATTGATCAAGATGTCTCTACTTTGTCCGCTGTTGTGAATTTGTCGTCTTCAGCTTGCCAACGTTTGGGGATTGGTCAGAGAGAGGAAGATGATGACCTTGATGTCTCAACGACTTGTGGGGCAGAGTTCTTTACTCTGGGAAAAACCCGTGTAGAAGAGCTTCTTGAAGAATTTAAAGAAGTCTTTGAGCAAAATAGAGAAAGTTTTATTGGGTAAAAAAAGGGGGCTTTGTCCCCCTTTTTTTATGGCATCTAATCTGAGCGTTTTAGTCAATTATTTCTTGACACCTTTTTGTCTACATCTAACAATGGAAAACAAAGGAACCTTTTTATCGTAGGAGGTTAAGAATGATTGACGGATTAGGTCAAGTTGTTGCTGTTTGTATCAGTGAACGAAAAGGTGAACAAAAAAAATCAGTTGCCTCAGTTCAGCTTGTCGAGAATTATGGCATTGTTGGAGATGCTCATGGAGGCAGTGAACGTCAAGTCAGTTTGTTGGCATCCGAAAGCATTGACACGATGCGGGCTAAAGGTTTAACACTCGCTGATGGTGATTTTGCCGAGAATATTGTTACCTCTGGTGTTGATCTTCTTAAGGTGAAGATTGGAACGCGTATTGAGGTGGCTGATGTCGTGTTGGAGGTGACACAAATTGGAAAAACCTGTCACCAACGCTGTGCCATTTATCATCAGGCTGGTGACTGTGTGATGCCCACCCAGGGAATCTTTGCCAAAGTGATTAGTGGGGGAGAAATCGCTCCCGGTGATGAAATTCATATCTTCTATTCATAGTCTGCTTACGATCAGGAACGTTCTGTGCCCAGTTTACCTGTTTTATTAAAGGATCCGCGTATTCTTCTGCTTGGTGGCGGCACTGTCGCTCTACAAAAAGCCAAAGTCTTGCTTGATAACCAGATCTGTTTTTCAATCATCGCAAAAGAGCTTTGTCCTGAACTCAAAGCTCTACCTGTGACTGTGACCCTGAAATCGCTTGAGCGTAAAGACCTGGCTCCCTTTCAGATTGTTGTCGATGCAACGGGAAATGATGCTGTTGGCGCTTTGCTTGCTGAAGAAAAAAAATGTCGCTCTATTCTTGTGAACAGGGTCGATCAACCTCAGCAGTGTGATTTTTATTTTTCGTCTCTTCTAAATTATGGGCAATTAAAGATTGCTGTGTCAACTGATGGAGCCAGTCCGGTTATTGGTCAAGAGGTCCGCAACAAAATCAAACAGGTGATACCATCTCAAGTTTCTGATCTTGTTGAAGAAAAAGCACTGCAACGCAAGGTTGGAAAAATAGATGCCCATAAAACGCGACAGCAGATCAAAACGTTGTTGGCTCAGGTTTCTTTGGTCGGCTGTGGCCCTGGTGATGTTCGTCTGCTGACATTGCAGGCCTATCATTGTATCCAGAATATTGATGTTGTTTTGTATGACCATCTGATCTCTGAAGAGATTTTGTCATTAATTCCGGTGGAGACAAAAAAGGTTTATGTCGGCAAAAGAAAGGGCGCTCATAGTTTTAAGCAGGAACAGATCAATGCTTTGCTTCTTGACTATGCTAAGCAGGGATTACGTGTTGCGCGCCTTAAAAGTGGGGATCCATATATCTTCGGACGTGGTGCGGAGGAAGCACGTTTCCTTGTCGAGCATGGAATACAGGTTGAGGTTGTTTCAGGTCTGAGTTCCGCTCTTGTTGGCCCGGCCTCCGCTGGGATTCCGCTGACTGCTCGTGGTTTTGCAGCCAATATGTCGATTGTCTCGGCGCATCTGTCTGGCAGCAGAATCAACAGCGCCTGGCTCCCTTTGTTAAAGCTGGAATATCACACCACGGTTGTGTTGATGGGGCTGAGCTTTGCTGAACAGATTACCCAATTAGCGCTTAACGAAGGGGTGAACCCTGAGCTACCAGTGGCCATTATCTCCAATGCTTCTCGACCCTCGCAACAAACAATCGTTACGACCTTGTCCAAATTGCCTGAAGCCGCCAGGAGGGCTGAGCGTCCTGCTGTACTGGTTTTTGGTCCTGTGGTTGAACTACATCACATTCTGCCTGGGTTTATTTCTCAATCCTGATCACAAATTTGATTGCGACCACTGTTTTTAGCCGTGTAAAGACGGCGATCAGCACAATCAATGAACTGCTGCTCAGAACTCAGGTCATGTGGAACCATTGTACAAACGCCAATGCTCAAGGTGATAAACGGTTGGACAGGTGATTTCGCATGAGCAATCTGCTCCTTGGAGGTTTTTTCCTGAATCCGTTTTGCAACAAAAACGGCATCTGCGTGGGAGGTTTGCGGTAGCAGGACGACAAATTCCTCGCCACCATATCGCGCGACAAAATCATCAGGTCTTAGACACGATTGACAAAGGATTTGAACGACTTTTTTCAGGCACTCATCGCCCTTTTGATGCCCATAATGGTCGTTGTAGTCTTTGAAGTGATCAATATCGATCATCAGAATAGCCAATCGTTCTTTTTTCCGGTAGCAGCTTTTCCAGAAATTTGAAAGGGTTTGGTCGAACTCTCTTCGATTCGCGATGCCGGTCAGGGCATCAATTCGTGCTAATTCGTTGAGGTCACGATTCGCTTGTTCGAGTTGGTTTTTCGCATCTATGAGTTCTTGTTGACTCTGAAGCCGTTGCGCAATGTCATGAAACAACGTCAGTGTGCCAAGGATCTGTCCTTCGCTATAGATCGGTGTGCAGGTTAATTCTACTGGAAATTGTTTCTGTGTCCTGTTGCGGAAATAAGCCAATTCCTGTTGACAGGTAACGCCTTCAAGAATGGCATTGAGGATGAAACATCCTTGTTCATGGTGGCTATCGTCGACATGAAACAGGTCATGAGCATTTTTCCCGAGAGCCTCCTGTTCTTTCCAGCCTAAAATGTTTTGCGCCTCACGGTTCAAATAGGTCAGGAGACCATCCTTGTCCGTGGCATACATGCCCTGTCCCATATTGTCTGACAAAGTGACGAGAAAGTCGCTGGTTTGCTCCTGTTGTTTTTTTGATCGAGTCAGACCGATTCGGTAATGAAAAATAAGGATAAACAAGACAACGCAGACACTGAACTGAATAATTGAATTGAGCAAGAGAGAACGCAGATAAGGTTCCGGGGTAAAGGCAATGACGTATGCCGCGTGCTGGTTTGAGATGTTCCGAATCGAGTGGAAAATCGCCGAATAGATCTGATTATCGTAGCGGATGATTTCAGAGAAGTTGTTTCCCATCGCCATTTTTTCGTTTAAATGGGAAACCTTCTTGAGCTGTTGTTGAAGTTGCTGCAGAAAAAAAGAGGTCTGAACTGTGCCGCCAAAATGATCAAATGCTGAAGCATCCTGATTCTCGATGACATACTCAGGGGCCAATAATGAGGGAGCATACAGCTTGTCCTCTCCGGCCGCCAGTTTATACCATAGGTCCGGCTTGTACATTAAGAACAGGAGCTCAGTATTTGTTGGTCGTGTAATGGCACTCAGCTCCGTATTAATTTGTTGAAAAGAGTTGCTGATTTCAACGCTTCCGATGTCAATACCGTGATAATTGAGTGGGTAGACATGACGGAATCCGTGGACAATTCGACCACTTTCGTAACCGTGCACTTCCGTGTGTTGACGATTGGCAATGACGACAGATGGTCGATAGGGGCGAAGATTGTCATCCGCCTTGTCAGGAGCATGAAACCGCAGCATTGATCGACCGTCTGGGAAGTGGAAGTGGAACTGGCGGATAGAGTGCTGGCTGACCCGCGAATACATCTGATAGAGGTCGCGATAGAGGAGCCCTCTTAAGCGGTTTCGTTCTTCGCCTCGGCTGTAAACAATGTCATGAATCAGTTTCAGGATCTCTTCTTTTTGCAGTACCTCATCAGCAATGGACCTAGAAACAAGGCGTAGCGTGTTTGTGACGCTGGTGAAGGCCACTTCTTGACTGGCCTGACGCATCGTGAGGTGATCGGTCTTAAGCTTTTCGTAACGCTGATAAATCAATCCGGCCGACAAACCAACGGCAAGAAGAAAGATAATGACAGCCTGACTGGTCTTCATTGTTCAATTCCCGGAATTGTAATGGTTTGAAGCAGAGTGCGAATCGCCTGATAATCCCCTTTATGCGCTTCTGTGGCACCATAGCGGACGGCTTCACCCCATAACTGCATCATTTGGGCGTCATCCGGATTTTGTTGAGGATTGAGTTTGAGGAGGTCAGCTCGGATTTTTTCAATGTCTTCTTTGGCCATTGTTCTTGGATTTGCGACCAGGACAAAACCAGGAACCGGGATGCTTTCGTCGAGGATTTCAAGGCCAAGATGATGATATTTATGGGCAATAGAGGTTTTGAGCCCGGCTACCTGTGTTGTCCCACGCAGTGCATCAAGAGCACTTTCAGAATGATTTCCCGAATAAATGTAACTGCCCTCATCCAAACTGTATCCGTGAGCATTGAGCAGAATCTCGCTCATTAAATAGCCACAGGTTGAGTAGGGTTGTGTGAGCGAGACCAGGAGTGGTCGCTTGGTATCGAGGTTAATCTGGTCCCCTGTATAAGCGGCCAGGCAACAGGTGTAGTTGGCCTGTCCATTTTTATCGACAAAGCGTACGACGGGAACAAAATCGGGATTTCTATCTGTAAGTAACACATATGGCAATGGCCCGAGAAATGCCAGGTCGATTTGATCTGTGAGAAAATCGCTCAGGAGTTTTCGATAACTCTTTTTTAAGACAAGATTAACCGGTTTGTTGACAACTTGACCCAGGTGGACTGCAAATGACTTAAAATCATTGCGAAGATTGTTCTCAGAAACCATGGGTAACGGTGCAAAGCGTAAGGCCTCTGGGGGCGCAGCAAAAGCTTGGTGAGAGCATAAAACAAGGAAAAACAATGAAAGTAGTAAACCATGACGAGAAAAAAGTCGCACAAATCACCTTGAGTTTTTTATAGGCCGCCGGAAGGCGATGAGTCGTTCAGAACGAAGTTTTTTTTAATACTATCGGTCTGGTTCAAAATTGGCAATTGCAATTTAAGTGATCGAGCGTGTTGTTTACAAAAAGAAGTTGGTGGGCCATATTTGGGACTTTTGACCACGGTTAGCCCATAAATAAGTCAAGATATTGGGCTGACATAGTCAGATGAGGAGCGCGACTTAAAGCAAAGAATTCTTTGCTCGGCTGGAAGCGGGCAAGGAGAAGGACAAAAATCAGCTAGCGACAGATGACACGATTTCTGCCAGAATCCTTAGCTTCGTATAATGCAATCTCAGCATCATTGATGAGGTCGCCTAATGACGCTGTTGTCGGTTGCTTGCTGGCGATGCCTATGCTTATCGATGTAGAAACTTGTTCGACGCCGCTGAAAAAAACATTGTCGAACACTTTTTCACGTAAACGATCAAATCTTTTCTTCACTTCACTGAGGTGTCCATCACCAATAAAAATGATGAAAGTCGCACCCCTGTAGCGTGCTGCGAGGTCGGTTTCACCCAGGCTTGATGAAATTAATTCTGCCACCTGTTTAAGAACCTGGTCGCCGATTTGCTGTCCAAATGCATCGTTGATTGTTGTCATGTGGTCAAGGTCGATCATGGCAATCAGTGGTGTGCCTCCAGCATGGAGCGAAATAACAACATCGCGAGAGGCAATTTTAACGAAATAACGCCGATTGTTCAGACCTGTCAGGCGATCCGTCGTCGATAGAGCGTTGATCTCTCGTAATGAGTCGAGAAGTTTACAGCGACAACTACCGAGTTCTTTGAGTCGTTTAACGACAAAAATGAAAGCGAAGACAAGGGAGCAGAGAAGTGCAATGAGGATCTCATTGAGATGTAATTCATGATGATCTCGGACCAAAAATGAGATGGTCTCAACGACATCATAACGTATCGTAATAAACAGGACGATGACCAATGCCAGAATCAGCCATAACGTGTCTTGACTGAATTTGAAAAATTTTTCAGCCATTTTGCGATTCCTCCCCAAGCCTGAAAACGGAACTAGACTTTTACTCCATTAAAATCAATATGTTTTGCAATACAACGTATTTGTTTGTGTTAATTATGCAAAAAAAATGCCCGTTGTTTTTGTATATCTGAATGTTTGAGAACATAACGTGATTATTTGCTCTTTTTATAAAAAAGAAGGCGTCCAGATTTTCTGGCACGCCCCCTTAACCGAATTGGTCTGGTCGAGTTAAGACAATTATTCGTGGATTTCTACCCAGAATAATCCTCGAAAATCTCCCACCTTATAATTAATGGCCTGATCAAGGGGATAGTTTTTTACAAGCGCTTGCCTTATGGATGGGGAAACTGACTCGCCGTGGCAAGTCAGGCAGGGGCGTTGAATATAGATGGGCTTGACATATCCCCAAGTTTTTTCAGTCAACTGGATAGACTGAATCTTTTTTTCATCAGGATGAGCAGCGTAGTAGGCAAGGAATTGAGATGCCCATTGAGGACCTCGATTTGACTGATTGCGTAGTTGAGAGGTGGCTCGGCCGATCTTTAAGGTGTCAGTAGATAGTTCTTGGGCAATTTGAGGCGCTCTGTTTCGGCAGACATCAATGGCGTGTGATGGCCCTTGCTGTAAGCCCGTCTTGAGTTCTGTCATCAGTTTACTTTGAAAGTCGCCGATAACTTTTTCAGCTGTTTGGGCCGGATTGGCCAAAACGGCCTGAGAGGTGAGAGCCAGACTGAGTAGCGAGAGCAGAAATATCCGTTTCATGGATGGCCTCCTTGTGATTCACACGATTGAAAATGAGTTGAACTGCAGTTCTAATTAAGGTGATTTTTTTGTTAGTGAGTGGCTTGTTGTTTAATCTCGTCGATAGTATAATCATTTTTATACGTTGTATTTCTTTTTTGATGTGAAATGGATATGCGGGCAAAACTCAAAATCACGGCAATTAACCTGTTTGCAACAATCCTCACCAGCATTTTCTTGTCAGTGAGTGTTGGCTATTTTCTGATTCTGCAGCCCCTGTCAACAATGAAAGACAATGTTGCCCAAGTTCAGAAGAACTATATGGAGCAGCAAAAACAGCTTGTTAAAGACAATGTTGATCTTGTCGTTGAACACATGCGGTCAAGTCGAAAATTACATTTGGATGATGTGCGACTTGAGCTAGAACAGAAACTGGCTTTGATTCACCGTTTGTCCTCTTCTCTTAATCTTCTCGATATCTCTTCGGAATTGAAGCAACAATCCCTCTCACGATGCCTTTTTGATTCAAAGTGGATTCATGGTGCAGGTTCTACGTTACTCGTTGGTCGTGACCGGCGGATCATTCAGGACAGTCTTTCACAAGGAAGCTTTGTCAATAAACAGCATGCTGACGAAAGGAAACAACTTTATGAGTCTTTGCATGTGTTGGTTGATACCTGCTTTAATCATCCCGATGAGGTGCAGTGGTTGGAATCCACGTTCTCCTATGAGAACAAAACCCCTAAAAATCTTCTCAGTCTTTCTGCGTACCTGAAAGAGCTTGATTGTGTCGCCGTCGTCAGTATGGATCTTGATGATGCGATGAAGCATGTCCAGAAAGATGTCATTGAACTTCTTTCCAACGAACGTTTTGGCCATGACCAATACGGTTACTACTTTGTTGTCAATGCACACGATCAGCTGATTCTTAATCCGGCACATTCTCCATCCTATCACGATGATCTGTCCGCTTTACCACAATCCGATGAAAATAAAGCTCTCTTTCGTCAGCTTAAGAATATTTCGAGACAGAGTGGTCAGGCTTTTTTCCGCTATGATTACGTCAATCCCAATCACGATAACCAGCTTGAAGAGAAGCAGACCTATGTTGTCTTTTTCTCGCCTTGGAACTGGACTCTCGGGGCTGGTTTTTATATGACGGAACATAAAAAACAATTGGAAGAGGGAATTCTCCTTGCCAACCGGGCCTCTCAAGAAAAGATCAATCAGGGCATCTGGCTGTTGGCACTTAACCTGCTGTTTGGTCTCACGGTAGCCCTTTATGTTAATCGTCATATTAATCGCCTTGACCATAACCGTCAGGCCCATATGCACGAACTTGAGCAGTATAAAAAGTTGCTTGATTTGTCATGTATGGTTTCCAAAGGCGACCTGAAAGGGCATATCACCTATACCAACGAGTCTTTCCAGCAAGTGACGGGTTATACAGCGGAAGAAATGCTTGGTAAGCCACATAACCTGTTTCGACACCCCAGCACCCCAAAGAAAGTATTTAAAGAACTCTGGGATACCATCCAGGCGGGGAAAGTATGGCGAGGGTCCTCTAAAAATCTTGGTAAAAACGGCAAGCCTTTTTATACCCAACAGGTCATTATGCCGATTACTGACGATACTGGAGAAATCCTCGAATATATTGCGGCCCGTTACGATATTACGGAGTTGTTGGAAAAAAGAGAACAATTGCAACTGGCTTTTTCCACGGACACCGTCACTGCTCTCGGCAGTCGTTTCAAGCTGTTACGGGATATCGAGCGAGGACCTGCCAGTCAGTGCCTTGCACTGATTGATATGGCCAGCTTTCATGGTGTTAATAAACTGTATGGAACCGATGTCGGAGATTCGATCCTTAAATATATCGGGGAATCGTTATCGTTGTATTACGGTGGCAGCAAAAGTACCTTGTACCGCTTAAATGCGGATGTTTTTGCGGTGTTATCTCCGACCACAGAAGGTTTTTCTGAGCAGCTTAAAAGCTTCCTTGATCTTTTTTCCCAGAAGAATTTTCCTCTCGAAGATGAAAAGAACACAGAAGTTCCTGTTACATTAACAGCGGGTATCGCCTGTTGTCAGGAAAACCTTCTGACCTGCTCTGACAGCGCATTGAAGGAGGCTAAACGGAAAAACAAACAACTGATGATTTATAATCAGGAATTGGCTGACAGCGATGAATATAAACAAAAAATGTACTGGATTGATACGGTTCAGCAGGCGATGACGGAAGGTCGTCTGGTTGCTTATTATCAGCCGATTATTGATTTATCCAGTGGTCAGATTTGTAAATTTGAGACATTAATGCGACTTCTTGACCGGGATGGGAAACCTGTGGCACCCGGATTGTTCCTGCCCGTGCTGAAACAGACACATTTTTACGCGTATATGACACACGCCATGATTGAACAGGCGTGTGCATTTTTCAAAGATAAACACTGTCATTTTTCAATCAATTTCACTGTTGACGACTTGTTGCGTAAAGAGACGGTACAACTGATTGTTGATACGGCATTGCGCTATGATGTCATTGATCGTCTCGTGCTAGAAGTCGTTGAGACGGAGAATATCCAGAATTACGATCAAGCGTTGGATACCATCCGTTATCTGAAAGGGTTGGGATGTCAGATTTCTATCGATGATTTCGGTAGTGGTTATTCCAACTTCAGTTATCTGACCCAGGTTAGCGCTGATGTGATTAAGATTGATGGCTCGTTGATACAGGAAATCAATAAAGATGAAAGAACCCGAGAACTGATTTCATCCATTATCCAGTTTGCCCATCGTTCGCAAATGAAAGTTGTCGCGGAATTTATTGACAGCGAAGCAATCCTGCAGTCTGTAAAAGAGATTGGTTGCGATATGGGGCAGGGCTACCACTTTAGTCCGCCTCTTGCCGCAAGTGAAATCCCGCCTTGTCCGGAACCTAAAATAGTAAACTGATCGAAGAATTTCTGTTAGAGGCACTTTTTGTCACTATCCGGGTCTCTGCCTCCCCAAACGGGATCATAGGCAAATTGTTCACGTAGGCGTTCTACGGGATTTTGTTCCATGAATTCTTCACGTGTAAAAGAAAAACGATAATTTGAGCAGTACTCCATCAGATGTTGATAGGCTTCATTAATGGCACGTATGGCATCAGGATCGTTGCCGCCCGCGTCCGGATGATGCTTTTTGACCAACGTCTTATGGCGCGCTTTAATCTCTTTGAGGCTTGCCCGATCCCGTATGGCAAATAATTCCAAGGCTTTTTCTAGTTGCTGATATTCCATAGCGACTCCTGCGTTACATTCCTGTTCTTGACTTAAAATAAAGCAATGATACTGTAGACGTAGTCATCAAGCTATCCTTATTAGACGATAGCCGTCATCTCTAAATTTCAATCAGTTTTATTGTAACGTATTAGATCCTTTGTCGAAATCGCACCGTTTTACTTTCATGGAGGCGTTATGTCGCAACAGGTCGCACCCCATATCTTGTCTGTTTTCGGTCAGGATTACCAGTATTACAGTCTTTCTCACGCTGCATCCTCGTTATCTGCTGATTTAGATCGATTACCGAAAACCATCAAAATTCTGTTGGAGAATCTGTTGCGATTTTCCGAGCCACAAGCAGATGTTATGGCCCTGGCCCAGTGGCAGCCTCAGGCTGAACGTCAGGAGATCGCCTGGCGACCGACGCGGGTACTGATGCAGGATTTTACCGGTGTACCGGCCATCGTTGATCTGGCCGCCATGCGTGATGCCGTTGCCGCGCGTGGAGGCGATCCTTCGGTGATCAATCCCCAGATCCCGGTGGATCTGGTTATTGATCATTCCGTGACGGTCGAGCGTTTTGGCAACAAGCAGGCCTTTGCCGACAATGTGGCCATTGAGATGGAACGGAACCGCGAGCGTTACCGTTTTCTGCATTGGGGCCAACAGGCATTTGAAAACTTTCGCGTTGTGCCGCCGGGAACCGGTATTTGCCATCAGGTGAATCTCGAATATCTGGCCAGTGTGGTCCATAACCAACAGGCCGATGGCTCTGTTGTGTTATCACCCGATACGCTGGTTGGAACCGACAGCCATACCACCATGATCAACGGTCTTGCCGTTCTGGGTTGGGGGGTCGGCGGGATTGAAGCTGAAGCCGCCATGTTGGGCCAGCCGATCTCTATGCTGGTGCCTGATGTCATCGGCTTCCGTCTGCATGGAAGCCTCCCAGAAGGCATTACCGCAACGGATCTGGTTCTGACTGTTACCCAGATGCTGCGCCAAAAAGGGGTGGTCGGTAAGTTTGTCGAATTCTACGGTGAAGGCCTTGACCAGTTGCCACTGGCGGACCGGGCTACCATCGGCAATATGGCTCCGGAATATGGCGCGACCTGTGGTTTCTTCCCGGTGGATCAATTAACTCTCGATTATATGACCCTCAGTGGTCGTTCCGCCCAACAAGTGGCAGTCGTTGAGGCGTACTGTAAAGCCCAGGGCTTGTGGCGTGATTCATCTGCAGCCGATCCGGAATTTACCGATGTGTTGGAGCTTGATCTTGCAACAGTCCAATCAAGCCTGGCCGGTCCAAAACGTCCTCAGGATCGTGTTGCCATGGTTGAGGTCGGACAGGTGTTTGACAAAGTGATGGTCGCTGATCAGCCTGAGATTGATCAGGCGGCGACATCCAAGGTTGCGGACAGTGATTTTTCACTGAAACATGGCGATGTTGTCATCGCTGCCATTACTTCCTGTACCAATACCTCCAATCCCGCTGTCATGCTGTGTGCCGGACTTCTGGCTCAGAAAGCGACTGCCCTTGGGCTGACAACCAAACCGTGGGTAAAGACATCTCTGGCACCTGGTTCCAAAGTGGTCAGCGATTACCTGAATAAAGCCGGCGTGCAACCGCATCTTGATGCTCTTGGTTTCAATCTAGTCGGCTATGGCTGCACCACCTGTATTGGTAACTCGGGCCCCTTGCCGGAAAATATTGCTACCGCCATTGACGCGGCCGACCTGAATGTCTGTTCCGTTTTGTCGGGGAATCGCAATTTTGAAGGACGCATTCATCCCTTGACCAAATCCAACTGGCTGGCGTCGCCACCGTTGGTGGTTGCCTATGCTCTGGCTGGCACCATGCGCATTGATTTGTCTCAGGACCCTCTGGGCGAAGATGGATCAGGCAATCCGGTTTATCTGAAAGATATCTGGCCGACCATGAAAGAAGTGGCTCAGGCCGTGTCTCTTGTCAGCGGCGATATGTTCCAGAAGCAATATGCCGATGTGTTTACCGGTGATGAGCAGTGGCAGAACATGGAAGTCGCCGATAGCCAGCTTTATCCCTGGGATGAAGATTCGACGTACATCCGTCTGCCGACCTTTTTTACCTTGCCCAACAACCAGGACGATATCGAATCGGCACGTATTCTCGCCAAGCTGGGCAATTCGATTACCACCGACCATATTTCACCGGCGGGCGCAATTGCTGCCAACAGCCCGGCAGCCGACTATCTGCGCGATCATGGTGTAGAGCAAAAGGATTTCAACTCCTACGGGTCACGGCGCGGTAATCACGAAGTGATGATGCGTGGTACTTTTGCCAATATCCGGATTCGTAACGAGATGGTGCCGGATGTAGTGGGCGGCTATACACGTGATCTGCTCGATGGCGAAGTGAAGCCGATCTTCACCGCGGCCATGGATTACCAGCAGCAGGGCGTTCCTCTGGTGATCATTGCCGGTAAAGAGTACGGCACCGGCTCCAGCCGTGACTGGGCGGCGAAAGGAACCTTGCTGCAAGGGGTGAGGGCGGTTATTGCCGAGAGTTTTGAACGGATCCATCGCTCCAACCTCTTGGGGATGGGCGTATTGCCGTTGCAGTTTACCTCAGGGCAGAGCCGTGATTCCCTCGGCTTGACCGGTACGGAGAAGATTACCATTCTCGGTCTGGGTGAAAATCTCAGCGCCAAGTGTTCTCTGACGATGACGATTGACTATGAAGATGGCCGTCAGGGGCAGGCTGAACTCCTCTGTCGTCTCGATACGGAAGAGGAACTCAAGTCCTATCGCAGTGGCGGTATTCTGCGTCACGTCCTCAATCAGTTGACGGCATAAAAGCCATTCGATTTCCTTGAAAACGACAAAGGCCCTGCGGAATGTTCCGCAGGGCCTTTGTGCGTCATGGTTAAAAGTGATTTTTGATCACCACCTCGTCCAGAGGCAACTGACCCGGTCGGGGCCATGGTGGCTGCGTCTGCTTGCCGATGGCGACAAACATGGTGACGATATGATCCTCGGGCAGGTTGATCAGTTTGCCGACGGCGTCAAAGTCGAAGCCGTCCATGGGGCAGGAATCATATCCCAAACCCTGTGCCGCCAGCATCAGGGTCTGCGCTGCCAGACCGCAGGAACGCATAGCCTCATCGCGCTGCACACTTTCTTTGCCACGGTAGTAGTTATCTATCGCCGGAAGGATGAACTCCTGAGCTTCCTTCGTCGCATCGCGCCAGTAGCGAATGGGTTCTTTCTCCCAGGCTTTAAGGTCGGCGCAAAGAATGACCAGCAGGGAAGAATCTGTCACCTGCGCCTGACCCCAGGCCGCTTCACGAATTTTTTGCCGTAAGGTTGGATCTTCGACAACGACAAATCGCCAGTTTTGAATGTTAAAGGCCGTCGGCGACAGAGCCGCCGCTGAAAAAAGGCGCTGTTGCTCGTCCGGGCTCATAGTGTGTTGCGGATCAAAATGTTTGACGGCACGTCGTGCCGCGATACTTTCGAAGATTTCCATGGTGTGTCCTTTCAGGATAAAAGTTCAATACCATCGTCTCTGTAGTCTATCAACTTCATCGCCATGTTCAAAGCGGTGAAAAATTACCGGTCTTTATTGTTCTAACCCATCAAGAAAACGGATCTTTTATTTTGAAACGTTGATAAATGGTAGGAAATGCGATACGTTGTTTTTATGATATTGTATACGGTATCGTAAAATCTTATCGATATCGTGATCTTCATCTGTTGCTATGGGGAGAAAAATCATGATTATCGAGATCAGCAATACCACCTTAACACGCTTGGTCAACTATGAAGCGGTGACCCGCAAAAACTATCAGGAGGCACACAACCGTCAATGGCGGGTGATGACCCTGGATGTCATGCAGGAGTGCGAACGGATGTGTGAACGGATGCGCCACGTGACCCAGGTAGCAGCCTATTCGCTGTATCTTTACAAGTTGCAGAACGGCTTATCGCCTCGTCGTTCTATCTATGCTGAGCCGGCTATCAGTCGCGGTCTGGTGAATCTGATGGAGGAATTGAATATTCCCGTACGCATGATTCCAGACAGCTGTGAGGCGGCAATGGCCTTGTGCTGACAAGGTTTCACATCAGTTTGACACCAGGGAGGAACGACGCTAAGGTTGAGGGATAAGACAGGCGTGTTCCTCCTTTTTATTTTTCTCCAGGAGTTGTGTTTCGGTGAGCTGCAAAAACGCTCTGCATTCCCTGAGTTTTCCCGGTATGCTTGTTGCCGTACCTGTTCTGGGGCTTTGGTTATGGGCTCCGCAGCCAAATTTTCTCACGCCATTACTGCCGACGATTGCAATGCTGTTACTCGTCGCCTCACTGATGCTCTGTTGGCGTTTTTCCTGTTCGATTTTATTGCTACTGTGCGGCGTCATGGTTGTTCATGGCGGGGTATTGGCATGGGCACCTGAGCTGTTCTCAGGCTGGCGCTTGTTGTTGCCTCTTAACCTCCTTATTCTGTCTTTTCTCAGAGAGCGTCCAGTTTTTTCCCTCTCAATACTAGGTCGCCTCGTTTTTATTGTTGTGCAACCGGCGATACTTTATCTCTTGGTCAAATGGTTTTCGCTTTCTTACCAACGTGTCATAACTCTGCGTTGGGATGGCCCTTTCCCCTGGGACTCTGCTCCCGTTGAGATTGGGATTTACAGTGCCGTGGTTGCTTGTGGTGCTGCAGCTCTGTTGGCCAAGCTCCTTTGGCGACCCACGATGGAAACGAGCGTGATGCTGTGGGCACTGCTACTATTTAGTGCTGCTCAGCGGGGTGCGGTGCAGGCCATCATTCCTCCTGTTCTACTTTATGGTCTTCTTCTGCTCATTGTTCTAGTGAGCATTTTAGAGCGCTCCTACGGCTTGGCGTTTCGAGACGAATTAACTGGTTTGCCCAGTCGACGGGCTTTTCTCGATCAGGTCAATCGTCGTCCGGCAGGCTATAGTCTGGCTATTGTAGATATTGACCATTTTAAAAAAGTTAACGATACACATGGGCATGATGTCGGTGATCAAGTGCTGAAGCTGGTGGCTGCACGGTTAGCTTGCGTCACCAACAGTGGTAGGGCATTTCGTTATGGCGGTGAGGAATTTGTCATTTTGTTTTATCGTAAAGACTCTCAGGATATCGAAGAAGCGGTTGAACAACTACGGCAAGATATTGCCAATACCCCCTTTGTGTTGCGACAAAAACCGCGGCCGACTAAAAAACCACGGCGTGTTGTGACGTCAGGAAGACGACCTCAAGGCTTGCGGGTGACCGTCAGTATTGGTTTAGCGCAGTGGCAAAAAAGTCGTGGCCTGGATGATGTTATTAAACGGGCTGACCAGGCGCTCTATCGGGCGAAGAAAACCGGACGTAACCGGGTGATAAAAGTATGACAGCTGAGACAGACGATAATGCTGTTCGATGCTTCATCGCCGTGGAAATCTCGGTAGAGCAGCAGAGAGAATTGTCGCAGAAGTGTCTGAACTGGCGTCAGCGCTACGACGGTTTACGCTGGGGGAAGGTTGAAAATTATCACCTGACACTGGCATTTCTCGGCAAACAATCGAAAGCTGTACTTATAGAGCTCTCTCAACGGCTGCATCATGTCTTGGATGACATGGCTCCCATCATCTTGCGGATAGATCAACTGGAGTTTTTCCCTGCGCGTCGTCCACACGTTGTTGCCGCACGAATTAGACCCTCATCCAGCCTAACGACCTTATACCAGTGTATCAATGCTGTCTGTCGCGAATGTGGTATTGATCAGCCTCAACCTGGACGATCTTTCCATCCTCATATCACAGTGGCGAGATTTCGTCCGCAATCCTTTGGCCACAAACCATCACCACTGACTCTGGACTTGACCGTGTCTTCGGACTCTGTGGCGCTATTCTCCAGTGAGCTGAGTCGGGATGGCGCCATTCATCGTGTTATGGAGCGTTTTGTGCTTCAACGGGGCTGAAAAGGGCAGTAGCCGGGGCGTGGCCCGATCTGCGGATGATTGCGGCAGGTGTCGGGGCGTTGCGCATAGATGGTACAACGACGGCTTACCGTGTCGAGGTAAAGACAATCGTCATTGGCCATGCGACTCAGGGTAAACACTTCATTTTTGAAATTGAAATGTTCAATGATCCCCTGTTTTTTGAGTTGCTTGGCGAGTTTTTTAGGCTGTTCCTGGCGATCAAAGTCACTGAGAATCCCCATGCGAATGAGATCGTCAATCTTCACTTCAACCGGCATGGTACAACAGGTTGCCCGGCAGGCATCGCATAGACCTGACTGATAACGGGCCCAGGTCGATAAATTCTCCCGGTCAGCGCAACCGGGAAGGTCTTTTGTCTCTGTTGTTTTCATGGCGGTTATGAGGCGGTGATTTTACGGCATTCCAAATAAAAGCGTTTCTCGTCGGCTTCGCCCATGGAGAATGTCTTGCGGGGCAGGGCGCCGTCGTGAACGATGGTGCGGAACAGGTCATGTTTATTGATCGCCGGCAGATAAAAACCGGCGGCATCGCTGACCGATCCGAGTGCCGTGACACTTTTGCTGCCGTGGATGTAGTCAATGCGGGCCGCTGGCGTCTGCTTGAGAAAATCGTCAAGAAACTCCTGCAGCGTTCCCACGACCAGGGTCAAATGGGGCTGGCGGATGCGGCACAGTCCAAAGAAGCCGCTAATAACACAAGGGAAGCTGTGTTCCTCATCGTCTGCTCGGGACATTTCTTTCGCCTGCTGCAGGTCACTGCAGGGGATGAATTCAAAATCGAGATTGTGGTCCTGATACCAGTTTTTCATCGATGTGAGCAGATGCTCTTCCTCGACATCAAACAGCACACGGTGGATGGGTTCAAACTCAAGACCGGCATCATGCAGATTGACCAGTTCTACCAGAGCGTAACGGGCCGGATGATCCATGATGGTTTGCGGGTCGTCGGCCTGTCGCTTCAATTGCTCCCAGATGGCTTTGGCCGTGGCAAAGGAATGGTTACCGTCGCCCATAGCATAGAGCATCACCTCGTTGTCTGACGTCTGATATCGTTGCTGAAATCGATCCGTATCCATCAGTCGATTGAGGGCCGTCACCACTTGCTCAATCAGGCCCGGCTGATCAACCCGCAGGCCACGGATATGGCCGCCATTTTCCAGCAGATCAAAGTCATAGACGGTTTCAAGGTTTTCGTTAAATAACGGTTCAATAACGGTCTGTTCAGGATCATCGATTAACACCATAATGTGGGGCAGCTCGATCGGGGCGTTTTCCCGGACCTTGATGCGCGGCGGCAGACGATCAACAATGGTGCCTTCAGTTGCCCGGATCAGGCTTTTAGAACCAGGGGTATAATCGTATTGTTCAAGGTCCAGTGCGACCATCAACCCTTTACGCGATGAAACTTCACAGGTAGAACGGTCTATAAGGATAAAGCCGGAAGGCTGTTTTTCGAGACTGCCGTCAGCCAGGTAAGCTCGCATGGTCTGATTGATTTTTTCGATGCGTTGCGGTGCATCGTCATCTTCCAAATTGACCTCGGGGAATATCAGATTAAGGGTGGAGATTTTGCCAGCGGTTTGCTGCTCAAGACGTTGCCAGTAAGAGCGGTCAGACGTATATTGATCGCAGGCGATAACCGACCAGTAGTGCATCTGCGTACCATGTTTAGGTAGTAGAATCTCAGGAACTTGCAGACCAATGTGTTCGAACGTCATGATAGAAGAAACTCCCCTTGAAGAAAAACTGATCAATAAGCCCATAGTGGTATCATGTTTTCACCGTTTTGAGAACCGTTTGCCCTACGTTGATCGGTGTAGGTTGCATATTTATTTCTCATGTTCCCCAAGCATAAGAACCTTGCGCACTGAGAGATTTTTACCTATTGTGACCAGTGATTTATCTTAATGACACTTTATGACCAATAAGGGGGAACGTTATGCTGTATGTCATCCGTTGCGTGGACAAAGAAAATCACCTCGAAGTCCGAATGGCCAACCGACCGACACATGTCGAATATCTGAAGAGTTTTGGCGACCGTTTGTTTGCTGCCGGCCCGACTCTCGACGCTTCAGGAGAGATGAACGGTTCAGTTGTTATTTTAGAATGCGAAGACATGGCAGGTGCGCAAGCCTTTGCAGACAATGATCCTTATGCCAAAGCTGGTCTCTTTTCGGATGTGACTATCAGCCCCTGGAAAAAAGTTTTACCGTAATTTCAGGTGTGATCGGGCCATGTTGAGACATGCGGGAAAAGGGATAACCCTTCACATCCTCTGCTCTCGGAGATGTTTTAGTCATTTTCTAACGAAATTACGATCATACCCTTTCAAAAGATCCGTTATTTTCATCAACTTTTAAAACGGTGCTGGTCGTGAACACAGTCTGTCGCGGGGAGGATGTTGTGACAATTACAACTCGATTTCGTTCTTTGTTGTTGTTTTTGCAATTGATTGTCCTGTTGCTTCTGCATGGCTGTGGATTGAGCAACTTCGGCAGCAATCTCAATCAAGCCGTGTTAAATCACGATGATCCTGCCTTGATCAGTCAGGCGTTGCCGAGTTATCTGCTCATGGTTGACACCCTGATTGAAGGGGATACTGAAGATGAAGACTGGTTACGAGCTGGGGCCTCCATGTATAGTCTCTATGCTTCGACATTCGTTAACGATCCTCAACGTGCCGCAGTTCTTTCTGAACGCGCATTTGACTATGGTCAACGAGCCATCTGTTCTGAAAACAGTGATGGCTGTGGTTTGACCAACTTCCCGTTTCCAGCGTTTGAATCCGCTTTGTCAGAGTTTGACGAGGATGAACTTCCTGCCCTGTACAGCCTGGCCTTGGGATGGATGACCTGGGCGCAGACCCACAGTGAGGACTGGGGTGTTGTAGCAGCATTACCTAAACTCGAACGACTTCTGGATCGGATGCTTGAGCTTGATCCGATGTATGAACAGGGCAAACTTTGGATGTATCGCGGCATTCTTTCCAGTTTACGCCCACCGGCAATGGGGGGAAATCCAGATCGTGCCAGAGAATGTTTTGAGCAGGCTTTGTTGCTCACAGAAGGAAAAGACTTGTCTGTTAAAGTGGCGTATGCTCAGTATTATGCCCGCCTGATCTATGATCGTGAGCTACATGATCGGTTATTGTTTGAAGTTCGCCAGGCTGATGTCCATGCCGTGGGAATGACGTTGATGAACGTTCTGGCGCAGCAACAGGCCGTACAGTTGCTGGAAAGTGCAGAAGATTATTTCTAGTGAGACAATCAGGAACCGATAGCGGTTCCGGAGGGATTGTATGAGTTCAAAAATGCGTTTGTTGTGCCTGGTCATCATAGGACTTGTCCTGGCTCAGGGAGCCTGGGCTGCAACGACTTTGAAAATTGCCACTGTTGCTCCAGAGGGTTCTTCCTGGATGCAAAAGATGCGAGCAGGAGCCGTTGAGATCAAGGCACGCACCGAGGGCCGCGTTGAGCTGAAGTTTTATGGCGGCGGTGTCATGGGTAACGAAAAAAGTGTGTTTCGCAAAATGCGGGTTGGCCAGTTGCAGGGAGGCGCATTTACAGGGGGCGGTTTAAGCAAGATCGTTCCAGACATGATGCTCTATGGTTTGCCTCTATTGACGCGGTCTCCAGCGGAAATGGCCTATGTCCGTCAGCAGATGGATGCCGAGTTGATAGACAGTCTCGACAAATCCGGCTTGGTCTGTTTTGGTTTTGCCTCTGGAGGTTTTGCCAAATTGATGAGTCAACAGCCTGTCGCCAGTGTTGAAGATCTCAAAGGCAAGAAAGTCTGGGTTCCAGAAGGGGATACCGTCAGCTACGAAGTGATGGAAGGGCTTGGTGTGGCTCCGGTCACTCTGCCTTTGTCGGATGTGTTGACTGGGTTGCAAACAGGCTTGGTGGATGTTGTGGCGACTTCGCCACTGGGGGCACTGGCATTTCAGTGGTATACCCGTGTCGGTTTTATCACAGATATGCCTCTGGTCTATATCTCAGGAGCGCTGGTTGTCGACAAACGCCATTTCTCTCGTATTTCCGAGGGAGATCAAACCATTGTTCATGAAGTTCTTGAGGCGATCTACCGTGACATTGACCAGCAAACAGAAGCGGATAATCAGCAGGCACTGCAAACTCTTCTCAGTCAGGGACTGAAACTGGTTCCCCCCCTGGAAGGTGAGTATGATCGCTGGAACACGGTCGCTGAAAGGGTGATTGATACCGTTGTCGAACGCGGAAATTTCCCCAATGATCTTTATAAACAGGCGCAGCATCATCTAAGTGTGTTTCGTCAACAGCACGCTGCGATCAATCAATAAGCTATGAAACGTGTTGTACATGGGCTGTCCCGTCTGTTGCGGGGCCTCGAAGATACCTTATTGGCGACATTGCTTGCTGTGATGATTGTTCTGGCGGTAGGGCAGATTATTCAGCGCAACCTGTTTGATACCGGTTTTGTCTGGACCGATGAATTGCTGCGTATTCTGGTGCTGTGGTTAACCGTTATTGGGGCACTCGTTGCCAGTCGCACGGACCAACATATTCGTATGGATGTGTTGGTCCGTTTTGTGCCGGTACAACTTCAAGGACTGTTGCGTCGGGCGATCTTTGTGGCGACGGCTGGTGTTTGTGGCGTTCTTGCCTGGCACAGCTACCAGTTTGTCCGCATTGAAGCTGAATATGAAAGTGTCTTGCTCGGAGGGTATCCTTCCTGGTGGTTTCAATGTGTGATTCCCATTGGTTTTGCTCTGATCTGCTGGCGCTATTTTGCTCTGGCAATTGATCCATCTCCGGCGCAGCAGGAGGCTTCGAACGCTTCATGATTGTGTCGATTCTCGTTCTCGGACTTCTGGCTCTTCTGGGCATGCCGCTGTTTGCCGTCATCGCGACCGGAGCTTTGTGGGGGTTCTATCAGTCCGGTGTAGATCTGGCTGTCGTGGCCATTGAGTTCTATCGCATTGCGGAAATGCCGGTCTTGCTCGCCATTCCTCTATTTACCTTTGCCGGTTATCTGCTCAGCGAGAGTCAGGCGCCGGGGAGGTTGGTCAATCTTACGCAGGCATTAATCGGTTGGATGCCGGGTGGACTGGCGTTGGTCTCGTTGGCCGTCTGTGCTTTTTTTACCGCCTTTACCGGCGCTTCAGGTGTCACTATTATCGCTCTGGGGGCATTGCTTTATCCGGCATTACGGCAGGCGGATTATGCGGAAAACTATTCTCTCGGTCTGGTGACCACCTCAGGCAGCCTGGGGTTATTGTTTGCGCCTTCTTTGCCGTTAATTCTCTACGGCATTGTCGCCCAGCAGCTGAATGTCGGGCCGGCGATCTCCATTGACCAGTTGTTTTTAGCGGGGATTTTCCCCGGTTTATTGATGCTGGTGTTGCTGGGGGGCTGGAGTTGTTGGAAAAACCGGGCGATCAGGCAGCCTCTCGCGGATTTTTCCTGGAAGAAGGTTGGCAAGGCCGTTCGCGAAGCGGTCTGGGAATTGCCACTGCCTTTTGTTGTCCTTGGTGGAATCTACAGTGGTTATTTTGCTGTATCCGAGGCTGCAGCTGTTACGGCGGGTTATGTCTTCATTGTTGAAGTGTTTATCTTGCGGGAGATTCCGTTACGTCAATTACCGACGGTCATGCACCGCTCCATGGTGTTGGTCGGTGGCATCCTGATCATCCTCGGCCTGTCGCTGGCGTCAACCAACGTCATGATTGACAGTGGGGTTCCAGAGCGTCTGTTCAATTTTGTCCAGCAAACGGTGGACAGTAAACTGACATTTCTGCTGTTGCTTAATCTCTTTTTGCTCTGTCTTGGGGCACTGCTCGATATTTTTTCGGCGCTGGTACTGGTCGTGCCTTTGATTCTGCCGGTAGCCGTTGGTTACGGGATTCACCCCGTCCATCTCGGGATCATCTTTCTCGCCAATATGCAGATCGGTTACCTTACTCCGCCAGTGGGGATGAACCTGTTTATTGCCAGCTACCGCTTTGAGCGACCGATCACACAATTGTATCGGGCGACTTGGCCGTTTCTGGTGTTGCTGTTGATCTGCGTGGCGTTGATTACCTATTTCCCACAACTGTCTATGGTGTTGTTGTAAGCGCCTCTTCTGACAGCTGTAACTAACTGATCGAGCAGGACAACTCTCTGAATCGTTATTTGTCTTCCGCAGGGAATTTTTCAGCTAACTTTTGCTGAACAATCTGTGGGACAAATTCACTGATCGGACCATGTAGTGAGGCCATTTCTTTGACAATGGAGGAACTCAGGTAGCCGTAGCGTACCGATGTCATCATAAACATGGTCTCGACTTCTTTTTGGACCGTATGGTTCATTTGCGCCAACTGGAATTCGTATTCAAAGTCGGAAACGGCGCGTAATCCTCGCAAAATGACTCGTGCCCCCTTACGCATGACATAATCAATCAACAAACCGTCAATGGTGTCAACAATGATGCGCGGGTTGTCTCCAACAACGGAGCGAATCATTTCAACGCGCTCTTCAACAGAGAAAAGACCTTTTTTCGACGAATTTTTGGCAACGGCAACAATAATTGTGTCAAAGGCGTGTAAGCCGCGTTGGATGATATCCAGATGGCCGTTGGTAATTGGATCAAAAGAACCCGGGTAGACTGCAGTGCGATTCATGGCGTCTCCTTGGTCGGCAGGTGGGCAAAAAGATGTAGGGCCGTGGTGCCGTAGATTTTCAGGTTGATCCGCTGATAGTGGCCATAAACCTCTTGCACCGTCGTTGTTTTATCCTCTTCTACGCAAATCAGTCCATCTGGCTTGAGCAGGTCACGTTGGCTGATGTGGTTCAGGGTCGTATCGATATGCCCTTTACGATAAGGCGGATCGAGAAAGATAAGATCAAACGGACCCTGAAGGCGTTCCAGAGCCTGATCCACGGGGAAGGGCATGAGCTGACAACGCTGGGCCATCCCGCAGCGTTCACTGTTGGTGCGAATCAGTTTCTGCGCCTGACGGCCTGAATCTACGAAACAAGCGCGTGCGGCACCGCGACTCAGCGCTTCCAGCCCAAGTGCTCCTGTTCCGGCAAACAGATCAAGCACATCCAGCCCGTCAAACGACCCAAGTCGGCTGGCCAGACTGCTGAACAGCGCTTCACGAACCCGGTCACTTGTCGGCCGGATTTCCATGCCCTGAACACTGGCGAGCTGTTTTCCTCTGGCCTGACCACTGATAATACGCACGGAAGGCTCCGTTATTTTTTGGGTAATTCGATCTTGCTTTCCTCAGTCGCACGGAACAGCAAGATGGTGCGGCCAAGAATCTGGACGATTTGGCCCCCCGTTGTTTGCGCAAGTTGCTCAGCCACCTCTTTACGATCAGCAAGGCAGCTTTCAAGCAATTTAATTTTGATCAGCTCGTGTTGATCGAGAGCTTCTTCAACACTGTTAAGGACGCCTTGGCTTACGATCTCTTTACCAATCAAAACCACCGGATTCAGATGGTGGCCGAGGCCGCGCAGATATCGGTTCTGTTTTCCACTCAATGGTGTTGCATTCATAGGTGTTGTCCGTATGTAAAAAGGTGTACGACGTTGGAAGGTCTTTTAATGGCCGGTGTCAGGAGACGACCGGATATTGTTAACAGCCTGTTATACCCGTTGCGACATTAAATAGCAATTCCCCAATTTTATTGACGATCTCTGGAGCCCACGGTAAAACTGAACCTGAACTGTCTGCATTGCAGGTCTTTGTAATCTGCCTTTTTAAGAGCCTCTTATTTCCGAGGGACAATGCCCGCCCAATTCGCACTTATTTATTCCAGCCGTTTCAGCGAATATTCTTACGGCGACTATCATCCGTTCAAAGTTGACCGCTATCGATTGACGTATGAACTGATGGAGCATTGTGGATTACTGAATTGTCCCCAAATGATTCAGGTGGAGTGTCCGGTCGCCGATGAAGAAGCTCTGACGTCATTTCATAGACCCGATTATTTAAAGACGCTGGCTGCCTTTAGCGCCGACGATGACGTGCACGCCAACTTTTTTTACGGTCTTGGCGATGTTGAAAACCCGGTTTTCAAAGGGTTGTATGACTGGGCGTGTCTCATGTGCGGCGGAACCCTCGAAGCGGCGCGTCTGGTGAGTGAAGAGGGTCTGCGAGTTGCTTTCAGTATGGCTGGAGGCTGGCATCATGCACATGCTGCACGCGCTTCGGGGTTCAGCTATCTCAATGATTCGGTGGTGGCTATTAATGCGTTGCTGCAACGGGGTAAACGTGTCGTTTATGTGGACCTTGATGCCCACCATGGCGACGGTGTTCAGGAAGCCTTCTATACGACCGATCAGGTAATGACTATTTCTGTCCATGAAAATGGCAAGGATTTTTATCCTTATTCCGGTTTTGTTGATGAAGTTGGTGAAGGGGCCGGCTACGGATATTCGATCAATGTCCCTCTCTTGGCGCATTCCGATGATCTGATTTTTGAACAGGCATTTTCGCGGATTGTTATGCCGCTGATCGAAGCGTATCAACCTGATGTGCTGGTGACACAACTCGGAGCCGATTTTATGCGAACGGATCCGTTGACACGACTGGAGGGCACCACCTCGTTTATAGAATATGCCAGCCGACAATTTCTGGCCACCGAGATTCCCTGGGTTGCGGTCGGAGGAGGGGGCTATCACCGGCTCAATGTGGCACGTGCCTGGACGTTGTTGTGGTCGAACATTATTGACAAGCCGGTAGATGATTTCCTGCCGGAAAGTTTTTTACCCACAGTGGCGTCCCTCGGCGAAGAAACTCTCATGTTGCGTGATCCGCCTCATCTGGCATCACCGGATGATTTTTCAAGGGCAGAGCAACATCTGGAAAAAACCTGTTCTTATCTTGAACGGCATATCTTCCCCTTGTTTCATCTCAAGGCTGGAGGGCGATGATATGCCGTTTGCGCCAGCATCGCATCATCTTCTTGATCGTAACGGGCTTCCTTTGTTTTCTCTCAAAGAGATCAATGCGTTAGCGGTGGAAGAAAAGGAGCGTATCTATGCGCAGTTGGTGCCGGATATCGTTTTTGAGCGTTATGGTTTTGATCGTTCAAATTATCTGAGCCCTGATGGTCGAGAGCGTATCCGGTTTATTTGCCCAAAAGGACTGGGATTGCTGCGCATTGCTGTGCGTCGTTATCCAGAGGATCGGGATAATCTGTTTTTTGTTGAAGTTGCTGACACACCTTATCGGCAGATGGAGTTTTCTTTTTGCCTGATTAGTGATCCTGAAGCGCCTCGGTTTAATGTTGATTACGATACCAGTGGTCGAGAGAATATGTTTGGGACCTTGCGGCGCAATATCCGTGAAGAGGTCAGGGCGATGGAGGCGGGTTTGACGCCCAATCAGGTGCGCTCCGGTCTGAAAACATTCAAGCCGTTCTTTGAACGGTTTGAGCGGTTTGTTGCCTCTTTGGGGATTGACATGATTATTGCTGAACCCCTTTCTTACAATAATGCGATACATTACGAGCATTATGGTTTTGACTACACGACAGGCAAGCAATTGATGTTGTGGATCGATCGTGAGTTTCAGCCTGGCGGTGAACTGTATCGCCGCCTTGATGGTTCCACGCCTTTCCGGCAGCCCGGGATGGAAAAAACGGTGCGTGGGCGCAGTTGGGCGATTCACGACGGAATTCTTAAACAGCCATGGGATGGCATAAAAATCTACAAAACGGTAGGGCAACATGCCCATGTCAGCACGTTTACACGTTGGGCTTATTGAAATGAGATGAGGGATACCATGCTGGGGAATTTATTATTTATTGTATTAATTTGTGGTGTTATTTACGCAGCCGTTTATTGGAGCCAGCGTAAATCCTGAAATTAAGTCGTTTTTTCTTGAATGTGTATACAATTTTGAACATAATGCCGACTATTTTGTAATGAATGTTTAACGATGTCATTAAACAAAAAGACAAGGGAGTCGAGCATTGAAACTGTTGATTACTGCTGTTGTTCTGGCGCTGATGGTGCCGGGTTGGGTAAGTGCTGCGGGTTTTCATATCCGTGAGCAGGGAAGTAAAGCGATGGGGATGGCAAATGCCTTTGCTGCACAGGCAGATGATCCCTCGGCAATTTTTTATAATCCTGCTGGAATTGCCTTTCAGACGGGCACTCAAGTCAGTCTTGGCGTAACCGTCGTCAATGTGCCGGAAACGGAATTTCGCGGGACGACGAAACTTGGTGATGTCGCCAGTGGTCTTGGTGTTGAACAACAGGTCGACACTGAAGCACGTGATGATATCTTCTTTCCGCCAAACTTCTATATGACCTCTCATAAAGAAGGCTCACCCTGGGCCTTCGGCATCGGCATCGGCTCGCTTTATCCCCTGGCCAAACGCTGGGATACCACTAGTCCGTTTCGCGATGAGATTAAAGAAATTGCTATCAAGCCGATCAATGTGAATCCGACGGTAGCGTACAAGTTTGAATCACTCAACCTCGGTGTTGCTGTCGGGATTGATTATACCTATGCCGATGTCTGGTTAGAGAAGTCGGCCTGTGCCGATGCTTATGCATTGGGCGCTGTGCCCATGCCGGGGCTGGCTGCAGTTCAGCTTGGCGAATTGGAACTTGAAGCCGATGGCGATGGCTGGGGCTACAACTTTGGCCTTTTGTGGCAGCCTCTGGAGACGTTGTCTTTCGGTGTCGCTTATCGCAGTGAAATTGAGCTTGACTTTGATGGCGATGCTGATTACCAGATCACCAGTGCCGGACAAAGTGTCTATAGTGTCACGGCTGGTTATGCGGATGCTATTTACAGCACAGGTGCTGAGACAGAAATCACGTTGCCGGACACCTGGAGTTTTGCGGTGGCTTGGAAGCCGACCGCGCAACTGACTGTTGAGTTTGATGCCGATCGTTTTGGTTGGAGCTCCTATGACAGCCTCGACATCCTGTTTGACGAAAATACCGTCTTGTCAGATTCCCTGAATCGCAAAGATTGGAACGATGTCTGGGCGTATCGTTTCGGTGCCCAGTACGCGGTGACGGAAAGTCTTGACCTGCGGGTCGGCTATGCCCGCGACAATACGCCGGTGCCCAATGACACCATCGGCCCTGAGCTTCCTGATGCCGATCGCAATAATTACACCTTTGGTTTCGGCTATCACACGGATCGTGCTGTGTTTGATTTTGCCTATATGTGGGTTGATTTTGATGATCGCAAAGTGGACAACGAAACCCAAACCGGCACCTATAAAAGTGATGCCTACCTGTTTGCAGCAAATCTGACGTATTTCTTTTAATCCTGTTGGATTCTCAGTAAGATCAAAGGATGTCATCTGTCGATGGCATCCTTTTTTTGTGTTGTTTAAGGAGCTTTCATGCCATCTGTGTCGCCCATTGTTATTCTTGTAGAGCCACAACATCCTGGCAATATCGGTGCTGTCTGCCGGGCCATGGCCAATTTTGGTGCTTCTCAACTTCGTCTGATCAACGCGTGTGACCCATTACACCCTGATGCCGTCAAATTTTCAGTTGGTGCCCGGCACCTGTTGGGCGAAGCGGAGCATTTTTGTGATCTGCAATCTGCCTTGGCGGATGTCCATTTCAGTGTCGCGATGACCCGCAGGAGTGGAAGGTTACGCGGTCGATTGATGCCTCTTGACGCGTTGCCGCAGCGGCTTGACGATGTCTCTTGCGGAAACCGGGTTGCATTGGTTTTTGGGCGTGAAGACAGTGGCCTGAGCACAGAAGAGGTGGCGTTATGTAGCCATACGGCCACGATTGAAACCAGTGCCGAAACTGGTTCCCTCAATCTCGCCCAGGCTGTCGTCGTCACACTTTACGAACTTTCTCGACAGCGTGAAAAGGTGCAGCATATTGATCGTGAGCAACCTACCCATGAACACTATGAGGTGCTGTTCCGGCAAGTGGACGACCTCGTAAACCGGATTGGTTATAGTAACCCCAGCCGACCGGAGGTGATCCCTTTGATGCTGCGTCGTCTGTTGCATCAGGCCGCTCCCGATATCCACGAATTGAATTTGCTTCGTGGCCTCATTAATCGCCTTGAGGAAAGCGTACAGGACTGGCCGGGGCGACGGCGTGGATGAGTTGGGGGAGATGGTTTGACGCTTCGACCTATCTTGTTAAAATATAAGAGTTTTTCATTTTTTAACCTTTCCAGGATAAGAAGTTGTGCCAACCCTTATATTTGTATAGAATACGCCCGTTGTTACAATTATCTACGCTGACTAATTAGATCATATATAAGGGTGCATCTTGATGACGGTTTCACAGCGCAAAATTGCCTTGGTTACTGGAGGTAGCAAAGGGATCGGCGCCGCTATCGCAAAGACATTGGCGCAGTCCGGTTTTGACATCTGGCTAAACTATCGTAACGACCACGATGCTGCAGCCCTGGTTAAAGAACAGGTGCAACAGGAAGGCGGCGAGTGTCTGTTGTTGCCGTTCGATGTTGCGGACGCTGTCTCCTGTGAAGAAAGTCTGAAACCCCATCTGGAAGAGAGAACCCCTTTTGCTATTATCAACAACGCCGGATTTGCCAAAGATACCCTGTTGGCGCTGATGAGCCCTCAGGAATGGAACGATGTGATTTCGGTGCACCTTGGAGGTTTTTTTAATGTGACGCGTCAGGTGATTCCTCTCATGCTACGCAAACGGTCTGGTCGTATTATCAATATTGTTTCAACTTCCGGGCAGACCGGAGTTGGGGGGCAGACAAATTATTCGGCGGCCAAGGCGGGCATGATTGGCGCGACCCGTTCTTTGGCGATGGAAGTCGCTAAGCGTAAAATTTTGGTTAATGCTGTTGCTCCAGGCTTTATTGAAACGGAAATGACCGAGGATCTGCCTCTGGAGAGAATTCTGCCGATGATTCCTTTAGGTCGCATTGGCCAGGCTCAAGAGGTTGCTGACTTGGTTGATTTTCTGTGCTCGGATAAAGCTCAGTATATTACTGGACAGGTGTTCTCCGTCAATGGTGGGGCCTGTATGCCGTAGTAACGGCTTATTTTTTTGTAGTGAAACGATGACAAGACTGAATCGAGTAGCCATAACCGGTGTTGGGATTATTTCGTGTCTCGGTTGCGATGTTGACACGGTCAGTGAGGCGTTACGCCTCGGACGTTCCGGCATTGTCGTTGATGAACAACGTAAGACTCTCGGATTTCGCAGTGCTCTGACCGGACGGATAAGTGGGTTTGACGAAAAGAAGAGTCTGTCACGCAAAGAACGCAAAAGTATGCCCGACTTTGCTGTGCAGGCTTATGCGGCGAGTCGGCAGGCTCTGGACATGGCGGCTCTGGACGATGCGTTAGTCCGCAGTGAAGAGACCGGATTGATTTTTGGTTGTGATTCAAGTTGTCTGGCTGCTATTGAGCAAGTTGATCTGCTGAGGGAACGGCAGGAAACTAAATCTATTGGCAGTGGCCAGATCTTTCGTTCCATGACCTCCTGTGTGACGATGAATCTCAATACCTTGCTCGGAACCAAAGGAGCCTGTTGGTCTTTGAGCTCAGCCTGTTCCAGTGGTGGGCATGCTATAGGCCAGGCCGCTGACCTGATTGCTCTGGGGCGGCAGAAGCGGGTGATCTGCGGTGGGGCCCAGGAGATCAATTGGCAATCCATGTGCAGTTTTGATGGGCTCGGTGCTTTTTCGTTGCGTGAGGATGATCCGACCGCAGCTTGTCGGCCGTTTTCTGCCGACCGTGACGGGTTGGTGCCCAGTGGTGGTGCGGCTGCTGTCGTTCTTGAGGACTACGCCGAGGCTAAAAAGCGTGGTGCCGTGATTCTGGGAGAGGTTATGGCTTACGGGTTTTCATCCGACGGTGAGAATCTTTCCGTACCCAGCCGAGGCGGCTTGCAACGTGCCATGTTGCAGGCTTTGCAGCGGGCAAATATACGACCCGACCAGATCGATTATCTCTGTGCCCATGCGACATCTACCCCGGCTGGTGATGCGGCTGAGGCGGAAAATATCAAAGCGGTCTTTGGCGACAGCTCGCCTATGATTTCGTCATTAAAATCGATGACCGGTCACGAACTATGGATGTCCGGAGCGTCACAGGTCGTCTATTGTACCTTGATGGCGCGCGATGGATTTATTGCCGCCAATATCAATTTTACCGAAGCGGATGATGCGACCAGAGGTTTGAATATTGTCACTGAAACTGTGGCCCAAGCGCCGACAATGGTCTTGTGTAACTCTGCCGGTTTTGGCGGAACGAATGCCTGTCTGGTGCTGAATTTCGGGGAGAGCTGTTGAGGTATGATGCGGTCATTGTTGGTGGTGGCGTCAGTGGCGCGACCTGTGCTCTGATCCTTTCACGGTTTGGCTGGCGTGTTGCCGTTGTCGAACGCGATGCGCATACCACGCCACTGTTGCACGGTTTTTCGCGCTCTGGTGTCAACCATGATACCGGATTTCATTATGCCGGAGGACTTGGCCCGGGTGAGGTCCTTGAGCGTTTTTTTCGTTTTCTAGGCCTTGATCGCGGTGTAGAGGTTTATCCTTTTCGTTCTAGCGGCTTTGATCAGATTGTTGATCAGAGCTCGATGGACGTAGTCGAATTCAGCTATGGTGAACGCGCCTGGCGCAACTCACTTGTGGCGGCCTTTCCAAACGATGTTGTCGCCATAGAACGTTTTTTGCGTACGGTTTTGGAAATTTGCGATGGTCTGCCGTACCTTAATCCAGAAAAAACGTTTGGCGACGAGACGTTGTTCAGCTCGGTTGAGGATATCAGCCTTCAGCACTTTGTCGAGGGTCTCACGCAGAATCGCCGACTGCAGGCAACGTTATGTTTGCATTGTCTGTTGCATGGCACACCACCAGATCAGATGCCGTTGCGTTTGCATGCGGGCGTTGCCGGTCCATATTGTCGTTCGGTGTCAGGGATTCGCGGTGGTGGACGCAGCTTGAGCCAGTCATTTGCCGCTTGTTTGCATCAGGCTGGGGTTGATTTGTATTGTGGCACACGGGTGACTTCGTTGTCCGTGGATGATAACGGAGCGGTTGCCGCTGTTGGCCTTGATTCAGGGCAGGAGCTTGCTGCCACGCAGGTGATTCATACTGCGGATCCTCGGCTGCTTCTTGAGTGGCTTGATGATCGCTGCTTTCGACCGGTTTACCGACGGCGATTGGCGACACTGCAGGAGACGCAATCGGCACTTATCCTGTTTGGACAGAGTTCGCATCCGGTGGCGTCTTTAGTTGGACGCAATCTTTATCTGGCGGATTTGGAGTTGGGGACGCAACTGTTTTCTGCGTCGGTTGAGCAGCGACCATTGTATCTTTCTTCGGCTGGAAATGAACCGACAGGGCATAGTGGGGGCGGCAGCTCAGGAACTATCGCCATTCTGCCGGAGGATTTCACCTGTTGCGCTGACTGGAAGGACAGTTGCCGCGGGCAACGACCCGAAACTTATGTGCATTATAAGCAGCAGCGTTGTGACCAGCTCTTGTCTCGGATTCATCAGGTGGTTCCCGAGGTGGCGCATGCGTTTGAGCGGCCGTTTTTAGCGACGCCGTTGACACTGCGGGATTACCTGCATTATCCACACGGAGCGGTGTACGGTATCGGTCATCATTTGTCACGTTATCCGTTACAGGTGGCAACTCGGGTTCGGGGGTTGTCTTTGTCGGGGCAGGCTTTGGCAGCGCCGGGGTTGATGGGAGCCATGATGGGAGCCTTTTATACCTGTGGTGCTTTAGTTGGTCATCAACGCGTTGCAGAGGAGTTGAGGCAGTGTCATTGAACAGAGTCGTCATCACCGGGATGGGTGCCGTTTCTCCATTTGGCGCGACGGTTGCAGATCTGCTCAGCGGGTTGTACGAGGGCCGTAGTGCTGTTGCTTATTATGAAGAACTACGTCAAGTGCAGGGGCTTCGCAGTCTGGTGGCCAGTCGGGTTCAAGGGATTGATCCTAAGCAGATTGCTCGCAAACATCGTCGTTCCATGTCCAACATGTCTATTTATGCCACATTGGCGGCTGGCGAAGCTTTGCAGCAGGCTGGCATCGACGAAGCCCTCTGTGCTTCCGGCGATTTGGGGGTTGCTGTTGGTTCCACCGTTGGCAGTACTGAGGTCACAGAAGCCTTCTTTGCCGACTATTTTACGGATCACAGTCTGGAGCGCATGAAATCCACGTTGTTCTTCCAGATGATGAACCACACCTGTGCATCGAATATCGCTCAGACATTTAATATTGCTGGACGACTCCTGGCCCCGTCGGCGGCCTGCGCCACCGGCAGTCAGGCCATTGGCTACGGGTATGAGATGATTGCCCACGGTAGTCAGCAAATGATGCTGTGTGGCGGGGCTGATGAACTGCATCCGCTGACTTGCGCGACGTTTGACGTCATGCACGCTGCGTCGATCGCTTACAACGATCAGCCCCATCTGACACCACGTCCGTTTTCCGCTGAACGTGACGGCATGGTCTGCGGTGAAGGCAGCGGTGTTTTAGTGCTCGAATCTCTTGATAGCGCCCAACGCCGTGGCGCCAATATTTTCGGTGAAGTGATCGGCTTTGCCACGGTATCTGATCCGGGAAATATCGCCAATCCCGACGCCAGGGTTATGGCAACCTGTATTCGCAAAGCGCTTGAATCCGCAGCAATTGATGCTTCTTCTGTTGATTATGTCAATGCTCATGCAACGGCAACGGAACAGGGGGATATTGCCGAAAGCCAGGCCATAGCCGAGGTCTTTGAACATTCGGTGGCGGTAAGCAGTTTAAAAGGGCATCTCGGTCATACCATGGCCGCCAGCGGCGCTTTGGAAACTATTGCCACAGTCGATATGCTTAATCAGGGAAAAGTGGTCCCCACACTCCATCTGGATCAGGTAGATCGTCGTTGTGCAAAACTTAACTATATTAAACAGTTGTGTGGTAAAGGATTAGGTATCGCATTAAAGAATAATTTTGCTCTAGGTGGGGTGAATACCTCACTGGTTCTAAGGAGATATAACCATGACTGAACAGGAAATCATCACCACGATCAACACGGCTCTGGCCGAGGAATTTGAGCTTGATCTGGATGATATGACTCCGGACGTTTCACTGTATGAGGATCTCGGTCTCGACAGCTTGGACACGGTCGATATGGTGATCGTGTTGGAAGGCGCCTTTAACTTTAAAATTCGTGAGGAAGCTGAGGTGAAAGAAATTCGCACCTTGGGAGATATTCACGCGTTTGTTACCAAGAAACTTGCTGCTGAATCCTGATTTAATCCATGAACGTTTATCATCTGCATGTTATCGCCATGAATGTCTGGGTATACGGCCTGCTGTTTTTATGGACGGTTGTCGGTCTGCTTTTGAGCCCGTTTCAGACAACGTATCTGAGGTGGCGATATCAATGGCCGGTAGATCGGGCTGTGCGCCATATTATCTGGATGTACGGTCGCGGCTGGCTATTGTTGATTTCCCCTTTTGTGTCTTTTTCCCGTGATGGTTTGACGGCTGAGCAATTGCCGGAACGCTGTGTCTTTGTCATTAACCATCTGTCGTTTTTTGACACCTATTTTATGGCCGGGCTGCCGCATAGTGATGTCACCTTTGCCGTACGCTCGTGGCCGTTCAAGATGTTCTGGTACCGGCTGTTTATGCGCTTGGCCAATTATCTTGAAGTGGAAGATCTCAGTTGGCAGGAAACAACGGCACGGGGAACCGAGGTGTTGAAACAGGGCGGTTCCGTGCTGTTTTTTCCGGAAGGGCATCGCAGTCGTGACGGAAAAATGCAACGGTTCTATTCCGGTGCGTTCCAGCTGGCTGTAGCCGCCCAATGTCCGGTCGTGCCGCTGTGTATCACCGGTACGGATGTCCTGCTTCCACCCGGCCGCAAAAGTTTGCGTCCTTGCCGAGTCCAGTTGCGAATATTGTCGCCGGTGGCTGTTGAGGACTTCGACTATGAAGGGGGCCATCTGGCCCTGAAGAAAAAAGTCAAAACACAGATGGTTGAAGCTCTCGACGAGATGACGACAATGACATCGACTGTCGCTGAAGCGGTGTCCTCATGTTGAGCTGTTCTGACCAACTGGCCTTTGCACCGGCGGAAGTGATCCGCCAACAGCAGCAGGTGCTGTTACGGCAGCATATGGCGTACCTGGCTGACAACTCGCCATTTTACCAGCGCATGGCCAGTGAACACGGCTTTGATTTGCGTGATGTGCGTTGTTATGACGATTTGGCGGCGTTGCCGTTCACCAACAAAGCCGACCTAGAACAGTATGGTGATGACTTTCTCTGCGTGGACGAGCGGCAGGTGGCGGATATCTGTCTGACTTCGGGAACCACCGGCCTGCCCGTGGCGTTCATGCAGAGTCGCGACGACCTGGAACGGCTGGCCTTCAATGAGCAGCTGGCGTTCAGCACCGCCGGTTTGACCGCCGATGATCGGGTCCTGATTGCCGCCGCCATTGACCGCTGTTTTATGGCGGGCATGGCTTATTTTCTTGGCCTGAAAAAAATTGGATGTACCGTCATTCGCGGTGGCTCCAGCTCCGTGGCGGTGGTCGCGCAACTGATTGAGCGTTTCCGGCCCAGTGCGCTGGTCGGAGTGCCGACGCTGTTTCTGGCCTTGGCTGAAATATTACGTAAGAAGGGGATTGATCCCTGTCAATGTGGCGTGAAGCGCCTGGTGTGTATTGGCGAACCCGTGCGTGATCAGAGTTTGAATCTGTCTGTTCTAGGCGAACGCCTCCAGGAACAGTGGCAGGCGGAGGTCTACGGTACCTATGCCAGTACGGAAATGGCCGCCACCTTTGTCGATTGCAGTCACGGTTGTGGCGGGCATCTGCCGCCGGAACTGATGCTGGTGGAGATTGTTGATGATCAGGGTCAGCGAGTGTCAGCTGGTGAAGTGGGTGAGGTGGTGGCGACACCGTTGCAGGTGACGGGCATGCCGCTGCTCCGCTTCAAGACCGGCGATGTGGCCACGTTGTACTCTGATCCCTGTGTCTGTGGGCGCAACAGCTGGCGTATCGGTCCGGTGCTGGGGCGTAAAAATCAGATGTTGAAATATCGAGGTACCACGGTGTATCCGCCAGCGATCTTCGCTGTGTTGCAGGAGCTGGCTGAGGTGCAGGCGTTTTATATCGAAGTGCGTGACGATTACGCGTTATCCGATCAGATTCGAGTGGTGGTGGGGAGTTGTTGTCCTGATCTCACCGCGCACTATGTGGAAGAATTGCTGGCTGCGCGCATTCGGGTTAAGCCGGAAGTGGTGATCCGGGATGTTGATACGGTGCGTAGTCAGACGTTGCAGGAAGACAAGCGCAAGCCGGTGACGTTCTTTGATTATCGGACCACTGCTTTACTTTAATCGACGCGATAGGTTCAGTTTTTTTTGCACCCAAGCCCTCCCGTTCAGCAGCGCCGAACGAAGAGAACGATCACCGCGATGGTCGTCGGCAACTGTTTGAGGCCTGTGGAACACAGGCCGAGTTCTTGCCGACATCGTGGTATTAGTGAACGCAGAGAGGGAACCCGCAGGGCGCTGAGGTTGTTGTCAATCAGATGAACGAGGGATGTTGCGAGAGATTTTTTGGGTCAGCAAGGCAGAGGGAGGAGCCATAGTTATTCTATGGCGACGACGGATAACGCAGCGGACACGAAAAAGATTCGCAACAGCACCGTGAGATCTGATTGATACCAACCTCCTGTCGGGAGTCGTTTTTCGGTTCCTTTTGACGACGCAAAAGGAACCCGACGTGTGGGCGCGGAAGCCCACGTCACGTGGGTACCAACAATGAGAACGGATGAAGGTTAGCCGGAGCGATCGGTTCCGCATTGCGAACGACTGTAGATCAAAGGTCAAGGTCAAGGTCAAGGTCGCCGGGACTCGCCCCGGCAGGCGACATCCTTTTGGCAAGCCGCCCAAAAGGATGCAAAAGCCAGCTGGGCTGTCGCCGGACTTCTTGACTAACCCACGATGAATCGCTTTCCGGCTTACTCCACGGATTCGGCTCGTCGCCCTTGAGGTCGACGAATCGTGCGCTTCATCAGCGACGGCATTGACGTTGATAACACGCATGAGTGTGATCAACCTTGTTGTGCTGGCACCTCGGCGAAGAGGGAGCGGGCTGCGCCCACCCCACGGGTATTGACATTGGACATCGTGCCAGGTGCAAGCCTACTCGCGTCACGCAGGGTGAAGTTGTTTGGAAGGCATTTATTGTTGTGGCAGGTGGAGGAAAGATGTCACCTGTTTCACTGTGTTGATGAACTGTTGGGACAAGATTTTTATCTGAAATCACGAGGGAAAAAATGGGAGAGCAAAAATCGGTAGTGTTAACCGGCAACGACCTGACCGTGGAACAAATCATTGCCGTCGGTGTCGGTGATCTGAAAGTCGAACTGGATGAACAGGCGTTGCAGCGCTGTCGTGACAGCCGCACCTTTCTGGAAGAGGCGGTGCAGGCCCGGCACATCATTTACGGCGTCAACACTTCGTTCGGCCCCATGTGTAACAAGATTATCGACGACAACCAGATCGAGGCGTTGCAGGTTAACCTGATTCGCAGTCATGCCGCCGGGTTGGGTGATCCGCTTAAACCCTACATTGGTCTCGCGGTGATGCTCGTGCGTCTCAATACGCTCGTCAAAGGCTACAGTGGCGTGCGGATTGAGCTGCTTGAGTTCATGCAGTGGATGATCAACGCGGGCATTGCCCCGTATATTCCCGAATGCGGCAGTGTAGGCGCTTCCGGTGACCTGATTCATCTGGCGCATCTGGCGTTGGGCATCATCGGTGAGGGCAACGTTTATTATCGTGACGAACTGCGTCCGGCCGCCGAGGTGTTTGCCGAGTTGGGCCGCGAACCGATGCGTTTGAGCTATAAAGAGGGCATTGCCCTGATGAACGGCACCAGTGCCATGACCGCGCTGGCCGCCTTTGCCATTTTCGGCGCCAAAAAACTGCTGCGCGTCAGCTGTGTGACCGGCGCCTTTGGTATTGAGCTGTTCGGCGGTATCGACGATGCCTTTGACGAGGACTTGCACCGGGTCAAGCCCCATCCGGGCCAGGTGGAGATTGCCGAGACCATCCGTAACCTGTATCGCGGCTCCGGCAATATTACCCTGCGCGAAAACATGCATGACCGGATTCGCGGCCAGCACCAAGAGGGTCTGGTGTTTGAAACCACCATCAATGTACAGGATGTCTATTCCATCCGTTGCACGCCGCAGGTGCTGGCACCGGCCGCCGAAATGATCGAAAGCGCGACCCGCACTGTTGAGGTGGAGGCCAACTCGTCCAACGATAATCCGATCATCATCCCGGACAAGAAAAAGATCATCCACGGCGGCAATTTCCACGGTCAGAGCATCGGCTTTGCCATGGACGCTCTGTGCGTCAGCCTGGCGACGCTGTGCAACCTGTCCGAGCGGCGGCTTAACAAGCTGCTCGATAAGAACCTTAACGAAGGGTTGCCCGAGCATCTGATTCCCGGCACTTTGGGGCTGACCATGGGATTCATGGGCTCGCAGTATCTGGCCACGTCGACCACGGCGGAAAACCGACAACTGGCGAATCCGGTGAGTACCAATTCCATCTCCTGCAATGCTTCCAATCAGGATGTGGTCAGCATGGGCACTGTGGCGGCGCGCAAGGCGTTCAAGCAGGTGAGTAACGCCAAGCATATCCTGACCATGGAAGTCCTGGCCGATTTGCAGGCGCTGTCGTTTCGTAATGCTGACAAACTGGGTGTTGGCACGTCACGGGTTTATGCGGCCCTGAATGATGAATTTCAGATTTATGACAACAGCCGCGTGTTCCACGATGATCTGGTGGCCATGCGTAAGAAGCTGTTTTCCAGCCAATTATTCGATGATTTGAGCTGCTACTGGTCGTAATTGAACTGAGGGAAACTGGATGGATTCATTGCCAGAGAAACCGATATTATCTTTGCCGATGGCCGCGCAAAAGCTGTTGCCGCATCGTCCGCCCATGTTGCTGGTGGATGCGTTGGTGGCATTTTCGCCCGGCTGCGGCACGGTGATCAGCGAGGTCCGTGCGGAGGATCTATTTGTTCGTGACGATGGCACTCTGGAACCCGTGGCCTTTATTGAACTGATTGCTCAGGGCTATGCGGCGGTGAAAGGGTATGAAGATACTTTGAACGACGTCGCGGTGCGCGAAGGTTTTTTGGTTGGAGGTCGTCAGGTCAAACTGTTGGCCAAAGCACGGGTTGGTGACCGGCTGGCCATCGATATTGAAACGTCCGGCCATCTGGAAGGCTTTTGTGTTGTCGATGGCGTGGTCCGTCGTGAAGAGGAAATTCTTGCTGAGGGGAGTATCAAGCTATGGATACGCGAATAAGATTTGTGTGTCTGCTCCTTGCCCTGTTGATGATGCCGTGGTCAGTCTTTGCGGCGGAGCCACTACCGCAGGAAATGGCCGATGACATTCGCCAGTCCGCTGCCGGGGTGGAAACACTGTCGAGTCAGTTTGTGCAAGAAAAATTTCTCAGCATGTTTGCCGAAACCCTGACGTCCAACGGCCAGTTTTACTATGAGCGTCCTGATCGGTTGCGCTGGGAATTGACCACACCGGTGGGTTCCGGCTTTGTGTTGAATGGTGACCACGGCGAACGCTGGCATGAACGGGTTGCCGGCAGTGAACCATTTCGACTTGAAGATGACCCGGCCATGAGCCTCATCGCTGAGCAACTGTTTGCCTGGGCGCGGGCTGATCTGGCTTGGCTGCAGGAGCATTATCAGATTGAGCTGATCGGTGTCGAACCGATCTGCCTGCGCCTGACGCCGCCCGAAGGGCAGGGACGGGCGTTTCTCGATCATCTGTTGATCCAGTTCTCCGAATCGGCCGCGTACGTGACTGAAGTGGAGATTCACGAGCAAGATGGCGATTACACGCGCATTCGTTTCAGCCAAACCCAGGTGAACGCACCGCTGGCCGACACGCTTTTTGACGGTCGGGAAGGGCAGTAGCGTCACTCATGATCTCGGCACTGTTCCGCTATTTTCAGGGCCACCGACGGCTGTTATTTGTGCTGTATGCACTGTTTGTTGCCGTCAGTTTCAGCCTGTTGACGCGGATCGAGCCGCAGGAAACCCTGGACGCGATGTTGCCGGACTCTACGGTTGGCTCGGGCAGCACGGTACGCGAGGATTTTACCTGGCTGCAGCGCGCTCCGTTTGCCAGCAAGGTGTTTATTGATCTGGCGATTGACGATGCCCAGCAGCAGGCGGAGCTTGCCACCAGCGCCAAAGCTTTGGCTGCGGCCTTGCGCGACCGACTTGCAACAACCGTGACCGATGGCCCGCCGATTCAGCAGCAGGCCATGCTGTTGAATCATCTGCCGGACGCCTTGCCGGGGCTACTGTCTGAAGCCGATTTTCAGGTGATGGCCGCCCGTCTTGCCAATGATGCGGTGATGACGGAGCAACTGGCTCAGATCAAAAGTCAGCTCATGACGCCGCAGGGCTGGTGGACCAAGGCCCAGCTGCAACGTGATCCGCTGCAACTGTGGCAATTGACCGCCGATCATCTGCGCCGCTTGAACCCGTTTGCCGGGGCGGGTGGTGAACATGGGGCATTTGTCAGTCGCGACGGACTGCATCGTCTGGTGATGGTCGATACTGATGTCGCCATTGGTGATGTCACGGCTAGCCGCGCTTTGCTCAACAGTATTGATGCGGTGCTTGCCGAAACTCTGCCGCCGGAGATCACGGCCACGGTGGTCAGCGGTCACCGCTACACGGTGGCGAATGCCGAGACGGTGCAGCGCGACATCCGCGTGGTGTTCAGCGTGGCCAGCGTGGCGATTCTGGTAATTTTTATGGTGTTGCTGCGCAATGCTCGCGCCCTGTGGGTGTTTTTTCTGCCGGCATCGGTGCTGGGAATCGCGGCTGCCATGGTCACGTTGTGTTTTCCGCAGCTGTCCGGCATCACCCTCGGTTTTGGTGCCGTGTTGCTGGGTATCACCGTTGACTTTACCCTGCATGTGTTTTTTGCCCTGCGTAGTGGCGGAGCGCCGCAGGCGATTTTACAACGGCTGGCACGGCCTCTGGTGGGCAGCGCTTTGACCAGTTTTATGGCGTTCAGCGTGTTGCTGTTCTCCACCTTGCCGGGGCAGCGCCAGCTGGCGGTGTTTTCTATGACGGCGATTGCCGTTGCTCTGGTCCTGGCTCTGGTGGTGATGCCCCATTTGTGCGGTAAAACCTCGGCTGTCATGGCCCGTGCGCGTCAGGAGGCGGTTCGACATTATCCTCGTGGCGCACTGCTCTGGCTGGTGATTGTTGTGATCGCCGCATTCGGTTGCAGCGACTTGCGTTTTGACGGCGATTTGCGCCGCTTGAGTGTGCAGACGGCGGCGCTGAGCCATGGCGAAACCGTGATGAAACAGGTGTGGGGCGATGTGCGGAGCCGCACGTTGATTTTCTCGCGCGGCGACAGTCTGGATGAGGCGTTGGCGGTCAACGCCCAAGTTGCGGACATTGTGGCAAGCGATGGCAGGGCAACCTCCCTGGTCACCTTGGCCACTTTGATGCCGGAAGCGGAACGCCAGCAAGTGAGCCGTGAGCGCTGGCAGGCCTTCTGGCAGGAGCATGAGGCGTCGTGGCAACGGTTTAAGGAACTGGCACAGCAGCAGGGTTTTTCCGCTACGGCGTTTGCCCCGTTTGAAGCGTTTGTTCAGACCGAACCGGCACCGCTCGATCTGCCATTCTGGCAACAGGCCGGACTCAGTACGCTGATCGATGGGCTGTTGGTGAAAGATATTCCGGGAGGGACTCAGGCCGTGGTCTCGCTGCTGGAGGCGGGCAGTGACGGGCTGGCGTTGGATGAACGGCTGGAAACGATCCCCGGAGTGGTGGTGGTCGATCAGGGTCAGTTTCGCCAACAGCTCAGTGCTCAGGTTGGTCATGACTTTGTCGGCTTTATCCTGCGGGCCATGGCGGTTGTCGTATTGGGGCTGGTGGTGTGGTACCGCCGACTGAGCCGGATTGTTTTGGCTCTGCTGCCGGTGTTGTGCGGCCTGCTGGTGATGTTCGGAGTGATGGGCTGGCTGGGACTGGCGTTGAACTTGTTCAATGTCATTGCCGCCATTTTGATTATCGGACTGGGCGTGGATTACGGAATCTTTATGGTCAATCGCTGTCAGTACGGCAGCGGTATGCATACGGACAAGGCAGTGCTGGTTTCGGCGCTGACCACGTTGGCCGGCTTCGGTTCCCTGGCGCTGGCGCGGCATCCGGCCATGTCGTCCATGGGGCTGACGGTGTTGTTCGGCATCAGTGCTGCTGTGATTACCGCCTTGTTGGTGGTACCCAGCGCCTATGCTCGCTGGTGTGGGGAGAAGTCCTGATGATTCGGCACTGGTTGATTCTCGTGTTGTGCTGTCTGACTCTGTCCGCTTGTGGTCGACCGGCATTACCACCGCATGCGGCGGGTGTGGTTGAGGGGTTGGAAGCACAACAGCTGGTGACGAATCACTGGTTGAGTGGCACCAACCGCTATTTGTGTCGGCAAAGCGGCGTGTTGAAACTGCGCTGGCGAGAGGTTCCCTTGCAAGGGGTGCTGCGTATTGACGGTGGCCTGCACGAAGCGCGGCTGGTCGCCATGGACAGCATGGGCGTCAAGCTGTTCGACCTGAGCGTGACGCCGGACGACATGACCCTCAATTATTTGTTGCCCTTATTGGAGGACCACCCGCAACTTCCTAAGGTGGTGGCGGACAGCGTGCGGCGGATTTTTCTGACGCCGCAGCCCACGGTGGCGGATCGTCTGCAACCGCGTGTTGTCGGTCAACCCTATCGGCTGGATTCTGCAACGGACGACGGCACCGTGTTTACCTTTGGCGGTGATCCCATCCGTCTGCAGGAAACCCGTGTCGATGTCACCGGCGAGGACTGGCAGGTTGATTACTTTGATTATGCCCAGTTTGGAGCGCTGTGGGTGCCGCGAATGATTGTGCTCGATGATGAAAACTACCGTCTGACGCTATGGATGGAGGAGGTGCGACAGCTATGACCAGCCCGGTACGCCAGGAGATTCTGCATTCAAGCTGTACACCTTTGTCGGTTGTGGACGGTCAGGCCGAGCAGGCTTTTGTCCTCAGTGAGGACTTTATCGGTTTCAGCGGCCACTTTCCTGGCTATCCAATTGTGCCGGGTGTCATCCAGGTCTTGATGGCCCAGGTGGTTGCCGAGCAGGCCGGTTTGATCCAGCTGGCACCCGTCGCCATGGAGCGGGCCAAATTTCATCGCCAGTTACGCCCTCAGGAGCGGATTGTCGTGCACTGTACTGCGAAAACTGTGCGCGGAAAATCGGTGATTGATGCGACGTTGATGGTCGATGACGAACTGGCTTCGGCGTTCTGGCTGACGTTGGGGTAGAAAGAAAACATCATGGCAAAAAAAGGCTGGTTTCCAACAATCGAAGGCGCACCACCTCCTCTGACTCTGACCGTCAAACGTCAGGTGCGTTTTGAAGAGGTCGATGCCGTGGGTATCGTCTGGCATGGCCGCTATCCAAGCTATTTTGAGGATGCCCGGGTGGCGCTGGGAGCGCATTACGGTCTCGGCTACATGGACTTTTATGCCCAGGGCGTGGTGGCGCCGATCAAAAAGTTGCATCTCGATTATGTTCAGCCGCTGCGCTTTGAAGAGTGGTTTACCATCGAGGGCTTATGGCACTGGACTGAAGCGGCGCGGTTGAATTTTGAATTTATTCTTCGCAATGAGGCACAACAGGTGGTGACCCGCGGCTACAGCGTGCAGATGCTGCTGGATAGCGAGCACACTATTCTGGTGGTGCCGCCGCCGTTTTATCAGGACTTTTTACGTCGTTGGAAAGAAGGAACACTGTGAACACCGTTGTCATCACTCACGGCTGCGCGGTGACTGGGTTAGGAACGAGCCTAGAAACCAGTTGGAACGCCCTGATGGCGGGCGAGACGGCCATTGCCGCCGTGGACCGTTTCGATACCGAACATTATCTGTCCAAAGTGGCGGCCTGTGTGCCCGGGCTGACTGCCGATGCCAGCGGGTCGCGGCTTTATCCGTTGCTCGATCAGGTGCTTGGCCAGCTTCCGCAGCTGCCCGAGGATACCCGGTTGTTCACCGCCACCACCAAGGGGGCCATCGACCTGTTGGAAACCGGTCGACGTGCCGGGCAGGAGGCCGCGCAACTGCAGGCCAGCCTGCCGGTGGCCATGACTCGCTGGGTAGCGCAACGGCTGGGATTAACCGATCCGGGGCAGAACATCAACGCGGCCTGCGCCTCGTCCACCCAGGCCATTGCCCGGGGGGCCTCACTGATTGCCCATGGCCGGGCATGCTGTGTTGTGGTGGTGTGCGCCGATCTGGTCAGTGAATTTGTTTTATCCGGGTTCTCCGCGTTACAAGCGGTGTCGCGTTTTCCCAGTCGTCCGTTCGATGTCGAGCGCAGCGGCCTGACCTTGGGCGAAGGCGCCGCAGCCATCGTGCTGATGGATGAGGAGCTGGCCAAACAAAACGGTCTGGCCACGGATATTCAACTGTGTGGCTGGGGCATTGCCAATGACGCCAATCACATTACCGCGCCGGCCCGTGACGGCTGCGGGCTGATCCTGGCCGTGGAGCAGGCGCTGCAGTGTGCCGGACTGACTGCCGACCAAGTGGCGGCCATCAGCGCCCACGGCACCGGTACGGTGTACAACGACATGATGGAGCTGACCGCATTTCAGGCGCTGTTCGGTGACCGGCAGCTGCCGATCAACTCGATCAAAGGAGCCTTGGGCCACACTCTGGGTGCGGCTGGCGGCTTGGAGGTCGCTCTGGGAATTCCGGCCTTGCGGGAACGAAGTCTGCCGCCCACCTGCGGATTGGTAAAGGCTGAACCATTGGCGGGTGAACGGATCAAGAACAGGGCGCAATCGTTCGAAGGCGAGGTGCTGCTGTCAACCAACTCCGGCTTTGGCGGTGTCAACGCCGCCCTGTTGCTGAAACGGAGGGACGCATGAGCCGTTATCGCATGGCCGGATTCGGTTGGGTAAGCAGCTATGGTTTTGGCCGTGGCCTGTGCTGCGGCTTCGAAGGCTTCGGCCCCGGACCCCTGCCGCAAATCCAGCGTCAGGACCTGTTTGACAAGCCGGACCGCCGTTTTGGCCGCATGGACGCGTTCTCGCGCCTGGGCCTGGCCGGAATTACCTTGGCGTTGCAGGATGCCAACATGGACCAGTGGGCCCAGAAACGGCCGGTGGCCATTCTGGCCGAAACCTACAGTGGCTGCCTGGAAACGGATGGCGACTATTTCACCACGGTCATCCCCGAACACGGTGCCCTGGCCAGCCCGCAACTGTTCGCCTACACGCTGTCGAATACCTTCCTCGGCGAGGCAGCGCTACGCTTCGGCCTCACCGGTTGCTGCGAGGTCGTCAACAGCTGCCGCTGTGACGGCCTGGCCGTACTTGACAACGCCCTCGACCTGCTCGACAACGGCGAAGCCGAGGCCGTAGTCGTCGGCTTCTGCGACCTGGACGACTGCGGTGTCTTACAGGCCCCAGGCAGCCTGTTTCTAGTGGTGGATAAAACAGATAATGATACGGGATTGGCCCTGGAGCGCAATGATTCAGGCGTGCTGCAATTGAACGAACAGCCCGTGAACAGCGCCATGGACCTACTGACACGATTAAAGAGATAAGGCCACAAAAAACAGCACCTTTCCGATATGGTGCCACGAAAAAAATAGAGAGAGTCACAAGCTGGTCAACAACGTTTTACGCCAAAGATAATGAGGCGCATGATTCGCCTGTCTAAAGGCAGGCGAGCCGAACAGGCAAAGCATAACGGAAATAGACCCATTGCAGGTGGGTCTGCGACCCCCGGAGGGCCGGGTCTAAAAGCCGGTTTTGCATCCTTTTGTCGGCTTACAAAAGGATGGCGCCTGCCGGGGCGAATCCCGGCGACCTTGACCTTGATCTTGATCTCGCCATTGATCTTAAAATAGAAAAAAAGACAGCAGCAACCTGTCGTTCAACGACAAAGCCTGCTGACCAAAATAACGAACCACGAAACAAAGGGAACAAAGGGAGAAATAATCCATGAAAATGAAGTTGGTTTATCCGCGCTGGGCCAAGCTGGAACGACAAACCGAGTTTCACCTGCCGCCCCACGGACCCGTGGTGTTCGCCGCCACGGTTCCCGACGACGTTGAACTGAGCTTTACCGATGAAAACGTCCAGACCCTCGATTTCGATGAACCCGCCGATCTGATCGCGCTGTCGGTCATGCTCACCTGCCAGCTGCCGCGCGCTTTTGAAATTGCCGACGAATACCGCAAACGCGGCAAAACCGTCATGTTCGGCGGCATTGCCACCACTTTGCATGCCGAAGAAGTGCAACAGCACGCCGACTGTGTGTTCATCGGCGAGGCCGAAGGGCGCACCGAGCAGGTGATCCGCGACTTTGAGCGCGGCGAACTCAAGCCGGTGTACAACTATCTGCAACAGCATCCGCCCATCGAACTGGTGGGTACGGCGCGCCGCGACATCCTCGACCGCGACTGTTACAACTACCGTGGCGTGCAGATGCTCGATCTGGTTCATGCCTCACGCGGCTGCAAGTTCAAATGTTTCCCCTGTTGCACCGGTTATCTCGGTGGTCAGGTGTTCCGTCCGCGGCCCATCGACAAGGTGATCGCTGAAATGGAGGCGATTCCCAACAATCGCATGTTCATCGTCGACAACTCCATGGCTCAGGATAAACAGTGGTTGCTTGACCTGTTTGAAGCCATGAAGCCGCTGAAAAAGAAATGGGTGTCCCATCCGTTACTCGATGACGACGACGTACTCAAAGCGGCGGCCGATGCCGGAGCCTGGTATGTGTATCAGGCGGTGTTCGACACCTCGGACGTCATCCGCAACCGCATCAAGCGCCTCAAGGAGTTCGGTATTGGCGTCGAGGGCACCATCATCCTCGGTACCGACGATCAGAGCGCCGACGATATCCGCCGTCTGGTCGACTTCCTCATCGAAGTGGAGCTTGACGTCGCTGAGTTCACCATCCTCACGCCGTTCCCCCATTCGCCGATCCGCACTCAGTTTGAAAAAGAGGGGCGCATTCTCGATAATGGCTGGGGCGATTACACGGCCGACAAGGTGGTGTTCCAGCCCAAGCAGATGTCTGTGGATACTCTACAGGAGTTGTTTTATTACGCCTGGGATACCTTCAATGCCGACGGCGGCTATCAGTTGAAGATGGGCAAACTGTTCAAGCAGGTCATTGCCCGCGAGATGGACGACGGCACTTACCGGCGCTACGACACCAAGCGCAAGCGCCAGTTCAACCTGAACAGGACCGCATCATGAGTCGTGTCTTCCTGATCTCTTCCAATATTTCCACCGACCCGTATCCGGTCTATCCACTGGGCATGGCCATTGTTGCCGGTGCCCTGGATCAGGCTGGCCATGAGGTCAGGCAGTTCGATTTCCTGGTTTATGACCAGGATAGCAATCGGCTGCGCGAGGCATTGGAAGCGTTCGCCCCGGATGTCGTCTGTCTGTCGCTGCGTAATATCGATAATGTCGATTCGTTCAGCTCCGACGCCAACTGGTACCTGGCTGATGCCAAACGCTTGATCGACGAGATCCGCACGCTGAAATCAATGCCCATCGTCGTTGGTGGTCCGGCGTTTTCCATCCTGCCCGAGGAAATTCTCGCCTATCTCGGCGCTGATTACGGCGTGGTGGGTGAGGGGGAACAGGCCGTGCCGGAGCTGATCGGTAAAATCCTCCGTGGCGAGGAGGTCCCGGCCATCACCTGCGGTAGTGCACCGTTGCAGGGCCATGAAATGGGCCAGCCATTGCTGGTGCCTGAGTTCGTCGACTACTACCAGCAACACAGCGGCCTGATTAATCTGCAGACCAAGCGCGGCTGCCCGTTTAAATGCGTCTACTGTACCTATCCCGGTCTTGAAGGGCATCGCTTCCGGCCGCGTCCGGTGGAGGCGGTGATTGAGGATCTCGAACGCCTTAAACGCGATCATGCCACCAGCACCGTGTTTTTCACCGATTCCATTTTCAACGATCCGCAGGGCTATCATTTACAGCTTGCTGAAGAGATGGTGCGCCGCGAACTGGATATTCGCTGGTGCGGGTTTTTCCGGCCTCAGGGCTTGAACCGCGAGGTGCTGCAGCTGCTGAAACGTGCCGGTCTCTATGCCATGGAGATGGGTACCGATGCCGGGTGCGATACGACCTTGGCCGGGCTCGACAAGGGCTTTGGCTTTGACGAAGTGTTGGCCTGCCAGCAGGCGGCCGTGGCCGAACAGGTGCCGTGCGCCCATTTCATTATGTTCGGCGGGCCGAACGAGACGCCGGAGACGGTGGCTGAAGGGCTGGCCAACATCGCTCAACTTGAACATTGCGTGGTGTTCGCCTTTTCCGGCATCCGTATTCTGCCCAAGTCGCGGCTGTTGGAGCGGGCCATTGCCGACAAGGTGATCGAGCCCGGCACGTCTCTGATCAAACCCGTCTACTATTTCTCGCCGCACATTGAGGTGGAGGCGATGAATCAGATGATCCTCGATTCGTTCAATGGTCGGCGCGACCGGATTTTCCCGCCGTCGGACGGCCAGGAAAAGATGGCGGTGATGAACAATTTCGGGTTTAAGGGTATTTTGTGGGATCATTTGATCCGCTTTAATGATTCTGGCCGCAGGAGACGCCGTGCACGCTGATCTCGACCGTCAACGGATTCTGCTGGTCCATCCCCTCGGCTATGCCAGTGCCCAGGCCGGACACGACGTGTCGCGGCTGGCCAATATCATGCCGCCGCTGGGTCTGGCCAGTATTGCCGCCTATCTGCTGGAGCGCGGGCTGCAGGTCTATATCATCGACTGTTATGCGCGCCCCGATTCGGACCGGGCGATCCGGGATTATGTGCGTCAGCATCGTCCGGCGTGGCTGGGGTTGAGCTGCACCACGTCGAGCTTTCTCGATGGGGTGCGCATCGCTGAGCTGGCGCGCGAGGCCTGTCCCGGTCTCAAGGTGATGGCCGGTGGCGCCCATGTATCGGCGTTGAAAGAGAAACTATTGCAGGACTATCCCCAGCTCGATGCCCTGGTGGTCGGCGAAGGGGAGGAGACGCTGTATCAATTGGTGTCCGCTTCTGGCGACGACTACACAGAAATCGCCGGTGTGGTTTGTCGTAATGGGGCTGGTGAGGCGGTGTTCAGCGGCTATCGCGACCCGGCGTTGGTGCTCGATGATCTGCCGTTCCCGGCCTATGACAAGCTGCAGGGTTTTCCCGAAGCCTATCAGCTGCCGATTTTCAATTATCCCAAGGCACCCAACACCAGCTGTATTTCCAGCCGTGGTTGCCCGTATGCCTGTAGTTATTGTGATCGCTCGGTGTTCCGGCGCACGTTTCGCTATAACTCGGCGGATTATCTGTACCGCCACATGAAGCATCTGCGCGAGCGTTACAACATTCGCCATATCAACTTCTATGACGATCAGTTTACTTTTCATCGCCAGCGGGTGATCGACTTCTGTCAGCGGATGATTGATGAGCCGTTGGGCATGACCTTCAACTGCGCCATCCGCGCCGAACACGTTGATGATGAGCTGATCGGCCTGATGAAGCGGGCCGGTTGCTGGATGATGAGCCTTGGCATCGAAACCGGCGATCCCGATCTGCTGGCCCAGCATCGCCAGAATCCCGATCTCGACATGCTGGCCAACACCATCCGGCTGATCAAGAAGCACGGCATTCGTGTCAAGGGGCTGATGATGGTCGGGCTGCCCGGTGAAAGTGAACAGAGCGTGCGGCGCAGTATCGATTACATCCTCAAATTGCCCATTGATGATCTCAATGTGGCCAAGTTTACGCCGTTTCCCGGCTCGCCGTTGTACGAGAACATTCATGAACTGGGCGCGTTTGACGAGGATTGGGCGAAGATGGACTGCATGCGCTTTCAGTTTATTCCCCACGGTATGAGCGAGGAAAAGCTGGAAGAGCTGTTTTTGAGTTTTTACAAGCAGCACTTTCGCCGCAATGATGTGATCTGGGGCTATGTGACCATGCTATGGAAGTCGCCACACAGCTGGGGTCGGTTTATCCGCAACCTCGGCGGGTTCCTGTCCTTTGCCCGCAAAGGCAAACGGCTGGGGGATGAGGGGTGATGAGAGGTGACGTCGTGACCGAGGGGACAGACCGTTCGCACATCCTGGTGGCGATTCCGGTATTTAATCACGCCGCAACCTTGCGTGATGTGGTGGAGCGTTGTCTGCAACAGCACGGGCAGGTTCTGGTGGTGGATGACGGTAGTGACGATGCCGTAGCGCCGCTGATTGATGACCTGCCGGTGACGGTGCTGCGTCATGATCTGAACAAGGGCAAAGGCCAGGCGATCCTGGCCGCGGCTGACTATGGCAAACAGCAGGGCATGACGCATCTGATCATCCTTGATGCGGATGGTCAGCACTTTCCCGAGGATTTGCCCCGGTTTTTTGCTGCCATTCAGCAGGAACCGTTGGCCATTCATGTCGGCCTGCGCGATTTCAGTGCCGAAGATGTGCCGGGCAGCTCTCGCTTCGGTCGCCAATTTTCCAACTTTTGGCTCAAGGTACAGACCGGCCATAAGTTGGGGGATGTGCAGAGCGGCTACCGCGCTTATCCGCTGGCCGTGTTCGATCATCTGCAGTTCAGCGATTGTCGCTACTCGTTTGAGGTCGAGGTATTGGTCAAGGCCAGTTGGGCCGGAGTGCCGCTGCGGGACGTGCCGATTCAGGTCTATTACGCGCCGGGTAAAGCGCGGGTGTCGCACTTTAATAAGCTGACGGACAACCTGCGCTTGTCGTGGCTCAATACCCGCTTGTGCCTGCGTTCCATCGCGCCCTGGCCGCACAAACGGTTGGTGAAACGGCAGCAGCCGCCATTCACCTGGCGGCGACCGCTGCGTTCGTTGCACCAGCTGCTGGCGCAGAATGTGTCACCGGCGCGTATCGGTCTGGCCATGGCCGTCGGCGTATTGCTCGGCGCCTTGCCGCTGATCGCCTGTCATACGGTGGTGACGCTGTTCGTTGCCGGATTTTTCGGCCTCAACCGCTATCTGGCGGTGGCGGCCGGCAACCTGTGCATGCCGCCGCTGGTGCCGGCGCTGTGCATCGAAGTGGGGTATTATCTGCGCCACGGCCAATGGCTGACGGATATCTCTTTGCAAACGCTGGGTGCGCAAGCGTTGGAGCGCGTCTACGAGTGGTTTCTCGGTTCGTTGCTGCTGGGACCCTTGCTGGCCGTTATTATTGGCGGATCGGTTTATGGGGTTGCCATCGTTTTACTTGGCGACATGAGTAAAACCATGCAGGACGGATGTTCAGAGCAGGTTGAGCCATGACACACGCGGAGAATCAGACCGAACGGCCCCTTGGCTCCAAGCTGGGCTATCAGGCCTTTTATGTGATGATCCGCGGTGGCGGACGACGGGCGGCCTATGCGCTGTTGTATTTTGTCGTCGCCTTTTATATTCTGTTTCGCCCCCAGGTGCGGCGCAGTTGTCGTCCGTACCTGACGCGCCGTTTTCCCCAGGCCGGACCGGATGCCCTGTGGTGGCACGGTTACCGCATGGTGCTCGATTTCGGCAAAGTGCTGGTGGACCGGGCCGTGGTCGGCATGCTCGGGCCGAACCAGCTCAACGTGACGTTGCATGGTCGTGAGCCGTTGCTGGAGATCCGCAACCGCCGTCAGGGGATGATTTTGATGATGTCCCATGTCGGCTGCTGGCAGGTGGCCATGTCCGCGCTCAATTTTCTCGAAGAGCCGGTGCACATGGTCATGCACCAGGACGACGGCAGCCTAGAACGGCACTATTACGAATATGCCGAGCAGGAATGCCCGTACCGCACCATTGATCCGCGTGGTTTCCTTGGCGGCACCCTGGAAATGATGGGGGTGTTGAAACAGGGCATGATCCTGGCGGTAATGGGCGATCGCTTGCCGCCCCATGATCGTAATGTGGTGACGGTGGATTTTCTCGGCGATCCCGTCGCATTACCGTTCAGTGCGTTTCAGCTGGCCTCGGCCACCGGCGCACCAATCGTGGTGATGATGACGCGCAAAAGCGCCGGTGATTGTTATGAGATGGAGCTGATTGACGAGATCCGTGTGCCGCAGGGGCTGGGACGTAAATCTGAGTCTTATCGGCCCTATGTCCAGCAGTATGCGACGGCGTTGGAACGCTATTGCCGGGAAAATCCGTATCAGTTTTATAATTTCTTTGATCTGTGGGATAAGTGTTAATACTCTAGTGGGAACAACTGATTTGAAACAGGAGACGTTATGACAACCAAGGAAAAACTCAAAAAGATTCTGGTTGAAGATCTCAACCTTGAAGATATCACTCCCGAAGAGATTGCTGATGATGAGCCGTTGTTTGGTGAAGGACTTGGACTGGACTCACTTGATGCGGTAGAGCTGGTGGTGCTGGTACAGAAACATTTCGGCGTCGAGATCAAAGACATGGAAGAAGGGCGTCCTGCCTTGCAATCAATTAACAGCCTGGCCGAATTTATCGAAAAAAATCAGGAGTAATTCAATGGGAAATCGCATTGCGGTGACCGGAATCGGCTGTCTCAGTGCAGCAGGGAATACCCTTGATGAAGCGATCCTGTCCATGCTGGCTGGAGAGCGTCATGGTGGGGATCCGCTTCGATTTACGACCACCCACGCCGATATCTATCCGGTATTTTCCATTGCCGATGAGTTCAATCAGATCAGTGAGCGAGAGATGTTGCGCACCAGCCGTCTGGGACTGGCTGCCGCCGGACAGGCCTTGACTCAGTCGGGCTGGTCTCTGGAGACCCTGCGTGGATTGCGTGTTGGCGTCTGTATGGGCACCACTGTGGGCAGTGCGATGAACAATGAACCTTTCTACATTGGTTATCGTAACGGTGAAACGCCTGAAATGACACCGATCAATTGTTTTCTCGGCAGCAATCCGGCTGCGGTGATCAGCCGTCATTTTGGTTTCAGCGGCCCGACTCAGACCATTGTCAATGCTTGTTCCTCCGGTACCGATGCCATCGGGCTAGGGACAGCCTGGATTCAATGCGGTCTGTGTGATGTGGTGCTGGCCGGCGGTGCGGATGAACTCTGTCGTACGACCTACAATGGTTTTGCTTCACTGCAGATCAGTTCAACAAAGCTGTGTCGTCCCTTTGATGCCGAACGCACGGGCCTGAATCTGGGCGAGGGGGCAGGAGTACTGGTGCTTGAATCCGATTCCAGTGCCCGTCACAGAGGTATCGCAGCACAGGGTTATGTCCTTGGCTATGGTAGCGGTACGGATGGCTGGCACTTGACGGCACCACATCCGGAAGGACGTGGACTTAAGCAGGCACTGGACGAGGCGTTACGTGTCAGTCGGGTCCAGCCAAAGCAACTTGGTTTTATCAACACCCATGGCACAGGGACCAAAGACAATGACCGGGTTGAAAGCCTGATCTTGCGTGAAAAACTCAAAGGGATTCCTTTCCATTCGACGAAAGGCTACACCGGCCATACTCTTGGCGCGGCTGGAGCGATTGAAGCAGCCTTTGTTCTTGGTTTCTTGCAGCATGGTCGTATTCCGGCCAGCGCCGGGTTCACGACAAAAGATGAAGCATTAGGCACAGTCCCTGTGACTGGGATCTATGAATTTAAGGAAACACTGGCGTTGTCCGAATCGCTGGCCTTTGGTGGCAATAATGCCGTGCTGGTCTTTGAACGTGGGGAGGTGATGTGATGAATCTCCTTTCTCAACCTATTGCGATACAAGGCCTCAGTTGTATTGGTGGTTTCGGTCGTGGCGGCGATGCGTTTATTCAAGCGCTCCAGGACGAGATTGACCGTCCTCAGTGTTCTGATCGCCATCATGGCGATGGCCAGGCGTATTACCCGGCATTTTTGGCAAAAACGGACGGATTGGATGATTTTGTACCGAAACGAGCTCTGCGGCGTCTTGATCATTATTCCCGCTTGGCTCTGCTCGGTGGCAGTATGGCGCTGGCTGATGCCGGGATCACTGAGGAAAAAAGAGAAAACATTGGTGTGATTGTTGCCAGTGGCTATGGTGCTGTGGCAACGACATTTGGTTTTCTTGATTCTGTGCTTGAAGATGGTGATCACTGCGCGTCGCCAACGGCTTTTTCCAATTCGGTGCACAATGTTGCCGGTGCTTACCTGTCCATGCAGTTGGGTATTCATGGTCCGAATCTCACGCTGAGCCAGTTTGAAATGTCGGTATCGGCTGCGTTACATAATGCCGTTTGCTGGTTACAACAGGGCCGGGTCGATACTGTGTTGGTTGGTGGGGTAGACGAGCATTGCGATGTGCTGAATTACTGCTATGGCCGCTATTTTGCCAATGATCCGGTTCCATCACATATTGAGCCGTTTGCTTTAGAAAAACAGACAGCGATCCCTGGAGAAGGTGCCGCATTTTTGGTGTTGTGCCGGGATCCAAAAAAAGCACGATATGGCTATATCGACGCGTTGTGCGGTGGTCATGTTGACAGGAGCGGCGATACACTGATCCAGCGCTCACCTGTTTTGCTGGGTGTTGATGGCCACAGGCATACGGCCTCCTGGTATCGACAGAGTATCGGCACGCCCAAAACCAGCTGCAGTCATGTCTATGGCAGTTTACCCTGCGGGCAGGCCTTTGATCTGGTGGCTGCGGCTTTAATGGTCAGAGATCAATCCTGTTATGCCTTGTGCAGTCGCGATGAGGACTGCGCACCGATCCGTCAGGTCACCAGCGTGAAATGCGCTGCAGATGGCCAATTCGGAGCCGTTCGTGTGACACGGGGTTACGGAAAAGGACGTTAAATACATGCGAGAAGAAGAAGTTCCCCAGGACAAAGGCGTTCTGGATGATAAAAAGGTGGTCAGTTATGCGCTGAACGATCAGGGGCGTTACTGTTTGACGCCCAGCGCCGGTTGGGAGCCGGTTAACTGCGCCAACCGTTTGGCCTGGGAAGATATTCAGGTTGAATTGCAGTTGGTTCGCGATCAGATTGACAAGGGCGAGATGAGCCCATTGGCCTATTACATGACACGGGCACAGATGGATGTGGCTTTGTTGTCGCGCTATTCAGGCATTGCCCGCTGGAGGGTGCGTCGCCATCTCAAACCCAAAGTGTTTGACAATCTGTCGACTTATTATCGTCAGTGTTACGCCGGCCTTTTTAATATCAGCGTCGACCAACTGCTGCAAGTCCCTGAACAGGATGAACTGCCCATGGCCGAAGAGGAGCAGGAATGATTGTCGATTTTCCTCACCGACAATCGGCCCATTGTGAAAGTGGAGCGGTTGCCAGTTTGCTGACCCATGCCGGACTCCCTGTGTCCGAGGCCATGGCATTTGGTCTAGGCGGTGGTCTCTTTTTTGGCTATGTTCCTTTTGTGAAACTCAATGGCTTACCGTTAACCACCTACCGTTGCCGTCCTGGTGGAATTTTCAGTCGTGTGACCAAAGGGTTGCACTGTCAGGTTCATCAGCAACGCTATCGCAAGCCACAGCAGGCCATGGACGATCTGGACCGTCTGCTTCAAGAGGGCATCGCTGTTGGTGTGCAAACCAGTGTGTTCTGGTTACCTTACATCCCGCCGGCGTTACGTTTTCATTTCAACGCACACAATCTGATTGTTGTTGGAAAAGAGGGATCTCGCTACCTGATCAGCGATCCGGTAATGCCGGATCTTGTCTGGTGTGAAGCGGAGGATCTGATCAAGGCCCGCTTTGCTCAGGGGGCTCTGGCACCACGTGGGCGCTGTTATTATCTAAAAAAAGGACCGCAGGTTACCGACCTGCGTCAGCCGGTGTTGCGTGGTATGAAAATTGTCTGTCGCGACATGCAGGCCCCGGTGCCGGTCGGAGGAATTCGCGGCATGCGGTTTATGGCGAAAAGCATGCGTCGTTGGGAAGAAACGTATGGGACGCGACGAGCCATCTCCTGTCTGGCACAACTGATTCGTATGCAGGAAGAGATCGGTACAGGCGGGGCTGGTTTTCGTTTTATCTATGCCGCTTTTCTCCAGGAAAGTGCTGAATTGTTCGGCAGTGAAGATCTGAGGACCCTGGCGCAACGCCTGACTGACATTGGTGATGGCTGGCGTGAGCTGGCTGTCAATGCTGCCCGACGCTGCAAGGGGCGTGATGATAGTATCACATTTGACACCCTGGCGGACCAGGTGGCCCATCAGGCTGAGGTCGAGGAGCCATTTTATCGCGATTTACGCCACACGGTAAAAGAGCTGCAACACGAGCTGAAACAGAGATGACCTGTCCTGTTCTTGAAGCGACCGAGCTGATCAAAGCGTATCGTGGTCAGCAATGTCCGGCTGTGGACGGTTTTGAATTGTCTTTGCAACCGGGAGAGCTGATTGGTCTGCTCGGCCCAAATGGTGCCGGTAAAACCACGACAATTTCCCTATTATCGACTCTGATGCGACCGGATAGTGGGCGTTTGACTATTCAGGGAATTGATGCTCTGAGTGCCCCGCACAAAGTGCGTCATTTGATCGGCATGGTTCCTCAGGACCTGGCGTTGTATCCCAGTTTGACGCTGGCTGAAAATTTGCGTTTCTGGGGGCGGCTATATGGATTGCAGGGATCTCGACTCGAACAGGCGTTGTCAGACTGTGTTGCGATTACCGGCCTTCAGGACGTCATGAATCGCCGGATCGATACTTTTTCCGGAGGCATGAAACGGCGCGCCAATCTGGCTGCCGGGATTGTTCATCATCCTCAGATTCTCTTTCTTGATGAGCCGACCGTCGGTATTGACGCCCAGTCTCGTCATCTGATTCTCTCCAATTTACGCCAGCTCAATGAAGATGGTATGACCATGGTTTACACGACCCATTATATGGAGGAGGTCAGCCAGCTGTGTCAACGTGTTGTTGTTATTGATGAAGGACAAGAAGTCGTGTCCGGTCCCGTTGCCTCTCTGTTGGCGGAACATCCGGAATGTGCTCATCTTGAGGAGTTGTTTCTCAAGCTGACCGGTAAGCAATTGAGGGACTGATATGCTGTTGCAATTGTGGGCAGTCATCTTAAAAGAATTGCAATTGCTGCGACGCGACCGTGGTGGCCTTGCCGTTCTCTTTGTGATGCCGGTTGCTCTGGTGCTGGTTGTCTGCCTGGTTCAGGATAATATTCTCAAAACGTCTGGAGCGACCGCGGTCGATGTGCTGATTGTAGATCATGATCAGGCGACCATCGGGCCGTGGCTTGTTTCTCAATTAGAGCAGCAAAGCGATCTGCACCTGTCTGTCAAAGATGGCGAACTGAGCTTCGAGCAGGCGCAACAATCGGTGGAGCGCGGAGACTATCAACTGGGGATTTATCTGGCTGATGATTTGAGCCACACTTTGCAGCTAGCGGTTGATAGCCAGATGCGCCACGAACTTTTTGCGGCTTCATCGGCGCAGAACAGTGCGATGCCATCGCTATTCTATTCCTTTGACCCGGCTGTTCAGGGTGGGCTTCGCTCCGGATTGACCGGGATGATCAATCAGATTATTCAGAGACGTATTGCCGAATTACGTCTGGAAAGTCTTCAGAAATATTTGCCGAAACGGATCGAACACTATGTGACGTCAGAGTTGGGGCCGATGTTTTCCCAGGCTTTGGCGCAACATCCTCTGCGGCTCCAGCTGAGTCACACCGATAGGGATAAAATACCGGTTGTTCCTCTGGAAAACCGGGCAGGATTTACCATGCCGACGTCGATTCAGCATAATGTTCCGGCCTGGTCGATTTTCGGACTGTTTTTCATTGTGTTGCCCTTGGCGACCGTGATGCTGCAGGAACGTACACAGGGAGTTTTTGTCCGCCTACAGTTGGTTCCCCGGGGTGCTTGGGCTTTATTAACAGGCCGTTTGACCGCCTATTTGATGATCAGCCTTGTTCAATTTGCGTTGATGCTGACCGTTGGTCGTACCTTGTTGCCTTTGTTGGGAACGGACTCTCTCGATCTTCATGGTCAAGTGCCGGCGTTGGTCGTCGTGAGTTTATGTGTGGCTCTTGCCGCTTGCGGGTTTGGTCTTTTGCTGGGTGTGTACGCACGCAGCAGCCAACAGGCCAGTTTGACCGCTGCTGTGGCCATTGTCATTTTTGCCGCGTTAGGCGGCATTATGATCCCGGTTTATCTGATGCCGGAGATGATGCAGCACATCAGTATTATTTCGCCATTGGGGTGGGGCATGGAAGCGATGCAGATTCTAGTGTTGCGTGGCGGCACGTTGCTGCAAACCTGGCCCTATCTTATGCGATTGTTGATCTGTTTTGCCGTCTGTTGTTTTTTTGCCTGGCGTGGTTTGCGTCGGCGGTGTTGAAATTATTTTGGGAGGACCTGTTATGAGTCGTGAAGCTTTGTACCGCGAATTACAAGATTTGATCATTGAAGCCTGTCATATCCAGGAAGAATTTCCTGAAATCATTGATCCTGACGTGTCACTGATCGGTCCGGACTCTCCTCTGGGGCTGGATTCACTTGATGCCGTGGAGATTGTCGTGGCTGTACAGCGACAGTATGATGTGCGTATCGGTGGTGAACAAACTGGGCGTGAGGCAATGGATACGTTGAGTGCTTTGGCTGATTTCGTCGAAACCCATCGATCATGATCGCGATTCCTATCCGGTTTTCGCCTGAGAGTAAGGCGTGCTTAGGTGTTGTCAAATAACTGTAGGTCGGTTATATTCGCAACGTTTTTTTGTCCGGGTAAGCTCATCAAAAACTCATCTTTATATGCAGGTGCGCCATGTGGCTGGTGTGCCTTAACTGAATTGGCTCTGTCCTGATACGGGCGTAATGGACGGGCTGCGGAGGTTCCTATGTCGGCGTTGTTGAGCCAGAGCCTGTTGTTTGGGCTGTTGGGTGGCCTTGGTCTGTTCCTTTTCGGCATGAAGATCATGTCGGAAGGGTTGCAGAAGGTTGCCGGAAACCGAATGCGCAAGATCCTTGCCGCCTTAACCAATAACCGGTACGTGGCTGCCTTTGTCGGATTGGCTGTCACGGCAATAATCCAATCATCGAGTGCCACAACAGTGATGGTGGTCGGTTTTGTCAATGCCGGTTTGATGTCCCTTGTTCAGGCTATTGGAGTGGTTCTTGGCGCGAATATCGGCACCACGGTGACTGCTCAACTGATCGCGTTCAAAATTACCAAGTTTGCGTTGCCGGCCATTGGTATCGGTGTTGGTTTGAAAATGTTTGCCAAGCGCAAAAGTTGGGTTTATATCGGTGAAATCATTCTGGGATTCGGCATCTTGTTTTATGGTTTGTCGGTCATGAAGCATGCTTTTGATCCGGTGAAGAGCAGCGAAGAGTTTCGGCACATTTTTATGCTGGTCGGAGATAACCATCTACTGGCTGTTGCCGTTGGCGCTCTGATGACGGTGGTTGTCCAGAGTAGTAGTGCCACCATCGGTATCACTCTGGCGTTGGCTACCAGTGGGCTGCTGACCTTCGAAGGCAGCATGGCTTTGATCCTTGGGGAAAACATCGGCACAACCATCACCGCCAATCTGGCGGCCATAGGTGCCAACGTCGCGGCGCGACGCACCGCCATGTCGCATTTCTTGTTCAATGTGATCGGCGTGGCTTACATGCTCCTTCTGTTTCCTTACTTTACGGCGTTTATCGAGTGGCTGACACCCGGTGACGCCGATTTTGTTATCAGCACTCAGCAACAGGCACAAGACCTGATGATGGCCATCGGCGATAAACCTTATATTGCCCGCCATATTGCCAACACCCATAGTTTGTTTAATGTCCTAAACGTCGTCATTTTTCTGCCGATGATCGGTTTGTTGGCCAAGTTGGCCACCCGTCTTGTTCCGGGAGAAGATGTTGAGGTCGAATTCCATCTTAAATATATCGACAATCGTGTCCTCAATACGCCTCCTTTGGCGATCAGCCAGGCGCGCTCAGAAACCAATCGCATGGCGGAACTGTGTCTGGAATGTCTTGATGACACGTTAACCTTCATGCGCAATGGCGATACACGCATGCTCGAAGGGCTGCGTAAAAAAGAAGACCTGATTGACCTGCTGCAAAAAGAGATCATCGACTTTCTTGTCGCCGTTTCGCAGCGCCCCATCTCGCAGGAAGTTTCCAAAGAGATCTCTTCGCTTATGCATATTGTCAATGACTTGGAAAAGGTTGGCGATTACTGTGAGAATCTGTGGGAGCTGGCCTTACGAAAAATGGAGGAGCGGGTTAATTTTTCTCAGATGGCAATGACTGAGTTTGATGATCTGGCGAAGAAAACCCGCGACTTTTTTGCTTTTGTAAAATCCGCGATGGAGAGAAAAGATACGACGATCAAAGCCAAGGCTCAGCTGATGGAAAATCAAATTGATGATCTCGAAGAGCGTCAGCGCCTTAATCATATTGCCCGACTTAATACCGGAGAATGTTCAGTGACGCCGGGATTAATCTTTATCGACATGCTGCACAATTTTGAAAAAATTGGTGATCATACCCACAGTGTCTCACGCGCTATTGTCGGGGAAAAATAGTGCCCGCTGTCATTGATGTCGGCTCCCATACCATTCGTCTTCTGATTGCGGATCTGGTTGACGAGTCACTGACAGTGCACAGCTATCGCCACGTTGTCACCCACCTCGGTCGTGGCGTTGCCGAGCATCATGAGCTTTCTGACGAAGCGATGGAGGCAACATTGGTTGCCTTGGAATCGTTTTCCGCAACGCTCACAAAATTAAATCAGAAACAGCTCCGTGTTGTCGGAACCGAAGCATTGCGCGTGGCGCAAAATCGCGATCTGTTTATTGACCACGTTAAACAACGCACCGGCTTGAATCTGGAAATTCTCAATGGCGGCGAAGAAGCGTTGACAATGGCTCAAGGTGTTCTGCATGTCTTGAGGCCCTCACCACATAAAGCCATCATCTTTGATATTGGCGGTGCCAGTACGGAGTTTGTTTGTGTCGATGAAGGGAAACTTCTCTTTCATCGCAGTTATCCGATCGGCGTCGTTTCACTTTGTGACAGCACGGATAGCCAAGCTCTAATGGAGCGCTGCGGGTATGTATTGCAGGAGGACCTCAAAGCCTGTGGGCTCTGGCCTGATGTGTGCCTAAATGAGTGGGCCTTGGTCGGAACAGCTGGAACCGTGACGACGCTCGCCGCAACACAGATGGGAATGACGCTTTACCGTCCTGAAGAAATCAATAATTTCACCCTTCATAAAGAACAGCTTGAGACGCTGTCACAACGCCTGGCTCCGTTGAGTTGTGAAGAGCGAGAACGGTTGCCCGGCATCGAATCGGGCCGGGGAGAGACTATCTTTGCCGGTGTCCTGTTTGTCCGGTTTATTTTGTCCTTATTGCAACATTCAGAGATGACAGTCAGTGACGCCGGATTGATGCAGGGCGTTTTCTGGTCTACCTGGGGGCAGCGCCCGGTTTTGTCAGCCGCAGATTGACACCACAACGTCGTTCACTTATAGTCGGCGTTTAGTTGAAATGTTCGCATTGATCGAATTCATCGAACGCTTGAGTGAGAGGACTACATGAGTAAAGAAATTTTATCTGGAAATGAAGCGATCGCCCGCGGGGCGTTCGAAGCCGGAGTCAAGGTGGCGGTGGCCTATCCGGGAACACCAAGTACCGAGATTCTGGAGAATACAGCCCATTACCCCTCGATTGATTCTTCCTGGGCACCCAACGAAAAAGTCGCCCTGGAAGTGGGGATCGGTTCTTGTTTTGGTGGTGCACGCAGCCTGGTCACCATGAAACACGTTGGTGTCAATGTTGCTGCGGACCCGTTGTTCACATTGTCCTATACCGGCGTGCGTGGCGGTCTGGTTCTCGTCGTCGCCGATGATCCGGAATTGCACTCGTCTCAGGATGAGCAGGACAGCCGTCACTATGCCCGGGCTGCAAAAGTTCCGATGTTTGAACCATCGGACAGTCAGGAAGCACTGGCATTTACGCGACTGGCTTTTGACGCCAGCGAACAGTTCGATACGCCGATGTTCCTGCGCACCACAACCCGAATCTCTCACTCCAAATCGATTGTTGAAACTGGTGAGCCGGTTACTGGACTGCCTGAACCGAGTCTGGAACGCAATCCGCCCAAGTTCGTCATGTTGCCGGGTAATGCCCGCAAGCGTCACGTGTTTGTTGAGAAACGCTTACAGGACATGGCGGAGTGGTCGTGCAGTCAATCATTCAATCGTATCGAAGAACGCAGCAGTGATGTTGGTGTCATCACTGCCGGTATCGCCTACCAGTATGCTCGTGAGGTATTGCCGGATGCTTCTGTCCTCAAGTTGGGTCTGGTTTATCCGTTGCCGGCGCAACTGGTTAAGGATTTTGCCAGTCGCTTCAAGACGTTGTATGTGGTTGAAGAACTGGAACCGTTTCTCGAAGATCAGATCCGTGCCTTGGGCATTAACGTCATCGGCAAAGACCGTCTGCCCATTTGTGGTGAACTGACACCTGGACGTGTGCGGGAAGCTTTGCTGGCGGAAAAACCGCAACCGGCGTATGAAACAACAATTGACCTGCCTAACCGTCCACCTAATATGTGTCCGGGCTGTCCACACCGTGGCGTCTTTTATGCGCTGAATCGCCTCAAGGCGTTTGTCACCGGCGATATCGGTTGTTATACGCTGGGATTCATGCCGCCGTTGTCGGCCATGGATACCTGTGTGTGCATGGGCGCCAGTGTCGGTAATGCTTCCGGTTTGAATAAAGTGTTGACCGGCCCGGATAAACAGAAAGTTGTTGGCGTGATCGGGGATTCCACGTTCCTGCATACCGGCATCAACGGTTTGATGGACATGGTCTACAATGGTTCGACTGCGACATTGATTATTCTCGACAATCACATTACCGCTATGACCGGTCGTCAGGAGAATCCTGCATCAGGGTTTACTCTGTCTGGTGAACTCAGCGCACAAGTTGACTTGGAGCAGTTGTGCCGCAGTGTTGGTATCCGTTCGGTGCGTAAAGTCAATCCGTGGAACCTGGAGGAGACCCGTCAGGTGATCAAGGAGGAGATGGAGCGCGAAGAGCCTTCCGTTGTCATTACTGAAGCGCCTTGTATCCTGATTAAGCGCGATGTCGGGCAGCGTAAACCACCACTGGTGATTGATCCGGATAAATGTACCGGCTGCAAGGCGTGTCTGAAAATCGGTTGTCCGGCCATCGAATGGCAACCGGATGCCGGGGAGCGGGGCAAGGCCTATGTCAACCAACTGTTGTGTGTTGGTTGTGGAATCTGTGATCAGTTGTGTAAGTTTGATGCCTATAGCGAGGTGACCAATGACTAAAGTAACCAATATCCTGTTGGCCGGTGTTGGTGGTCAGGGAACTCTGCTGGCCAGTGAAGTGTTGTCCGAAGTGTTGATGCTGGCGGGTTATGATGTGAAAAAGAATGAGATCCACGGCATGTCCCAACGTGGTGGCAGCGTCTCTTCCCATGTCCGCTTTGGCGAGCAGGTTTTTTCGCCGATCATACCGGAAGGGGAGACGGATATTCTGTTTGGTTTTGAACTGTTGGAAACCTATCGCAATCTGCCATTGTTAAAAAAAGGCGGTGCGGTGATTACCAACAATCTGAAGCTGATGCCGCCGTCCGTGGCTACCGGTCAGGAACGTTATCCTGAAGGGCTTGAAGAGCTGATTTGCCAACAGGTGGAGAAATCTCTAGTCGTCGATGGACTCGCTTTGGCCATGGAGGCTGGTAACCCGCGCACAGTGAATATAGCTTTACTGGGGGCTCTGTCGATGAAAATCGATGTGGCACTGGAACTATGGGAACAGGCACTGCGCAAAATGGTGCCTGAAAAATTTCTTGAGGAAAATCTGCGGGCATTTGAGCTCGGTCGTCAGGCCGCCTGAACATAGACGTTGAACAAAGAGGTGACGCATGATCTGGAATGAAGATTTCGAAACCCTGCCACGTGAGGCGATTGAAGCGTTGCAGTTGACCCGATTGAAACAGACGGTAGAGCGGGTTTATGCCATGGTGCCGTTTTATCGTGACAGCTTCAATAAGGCGGGCATTACTCCGGCGGATATCCGTTCGCTGGATGATTTGCAACGTCTGCCGTTTACGCTCAAACAGGATATGCGCGACAACTATCCCTATGGATTGTTCGCGGTGCCGCTCGATCAGATTGTACGGATTCATGCCTCTTCGGGAACGACCGGCAAGCCGACGGTGGTTGGCTACACCAAACGTGATATTGATACTTGGTCGGAATTGATGGCGCGCTCGTTTATGGCTTCTGGTGCTACCCGCGGTGATGTCATTCATAATGCATACGGCTATGGCCTGTTTACCGGCGGTCTTGGTGCTCATTATGGTGCGGAACGTCTTGGTGCCTCGGTCATTCCCATGTCTGGCGGCAATACGAAAAAACAGATCATGATTATGCAGGACTTCGGTTCATCAGTGATCACATGTACGCCGTCTTACAGCCTTTATCTGGCGGAAGCGTTGGCGGATGAAGGCGTGGATGTTGCTGATTTGAAACTGCGGATTGGAATCCTCGGTGCGGAGCCGTGGAGTGAATCCATGCGCGAGGAGATTGAGGCCAAGCTTGGCATTAAGGCCATCGATATCTACGGCTTGTCGGAGATCATGGGGCCTGGTGTTGGCATCGAATGTGTGGAAGCCCAGCATGGCCTGCATATCTGGGAAGATCATTTTATCCCTGAAATTATCGATCCGGCGACGGGCAAAGTTCTGCCTCATGGTGAAAAGGGTGAGCTAGTCCTGACGACCATCACCAAAGAAGGCATTCCGCTGATCCGTTATCGGACACGTGATATTACGCGGATTATCTCTGAGCCTTGTATCTGTGGTCGGACCCATCTGCGCATTGAGCGTCTCAGCGGTCGTAGTGATGACATGCTGATTATTCGTGGTGTCAATGTCTTCCCGTCCCAGATTGAAAGTGTCTTGTGTCAGATCGAGGGGCTGGCGCCGCATTATCAGTTGATCGTTGAGCGCGAAGACAACCTGGACAGTCTCGAAGTTCAGGTTGAAGTCAACGAAGAAACGTTCTCGGACGAAGTCAAACAGATGCAGGAGTTGAGTGCCCAGATCCGCAAAGATATCAAAGATCTGCTCGGGATCACCTGTAAAGTGCGGCTGGTCGAACCAAAAACCATTGCCCGCAGTGAGGGCAAGGCACAACGGGTGATTGATCGCCGACAAGGCTAATTGCAATCCTATTTATGGGGGTGACAATGAAAGTAGAACAGATTTCCATCTTTATTGAGAATAAATCAGGTCGTTTGGCGGAAGTCACACAAGCTCTGGGTGACAGTGGTGTGAACATTCGAGCCCTGTCTCTCGCGGATACTTCAGATTTCGGCATCTTGCGTCTGATCGTTGATAAGACGGATGTGGCCAAACAGGCCCTCAAGGAAAAAGGCTTTACCGTCAACAAAACGGCCGTTGTCGCCGTTGAAGTTCCGGATTGTCCCTCGGGCCTGGCTGGGATACTTCAAGTGCTCGACAAAGGTGGTGTGAATGTCGAGTATATGTATGCGTTTGTCGAGCGCTGCGGTGAAAATGCCGTGATTATTTTCCGCTTTGATGATCCGGAGGCGGCGATTTCTGTATTGACTGAAAACGGTGTGCACGTTCTTCAAGGAGAGCGTGTTTATACCATGTAACTGGACAGGATAATGACCCAGACTGCTATGGAAAAAACAACTCAGATATGGGATCGCGAGCATGAATGCATGTCGCGTGATGAATTGGAGGCTCTGCAGCTAAAGCGTTTGCGGCAGACTCTTGAGCGGGTCAATAGCCACGTTCCCTGTTACCAGAATAAGTTTGCTGCGCTCGGTCTGAGTGTCGGTGATGTCCGCACTCTGGACGATTTGAGCAAACTGCCGTTTACCACTAAGGAAGACCTGCGCCTCAATTATCCTTATGGGATGTTTGCCGTGCCGATGCGGGAAGTGGTGCGGATTCATTCCTCGTCCGGCACAACAGGCAAGCCGACCGTTGTTGGCTATACACGCAATGATCTGAATACCTGGACGCAACTGGCGGCACGTTTTATGACCGCTGCCGGAGTAACACCGGATGACATTGTTCATATTGCCTTCGGCTATGGTTTGTTCACTGGTGCCTTCGGGTTGCATTATGGTGCAGAAGAGATCGGTGCTTCGGTCATCCCTATCTCAAGTGGCAACACCGACAAACAGATCATGATCATGCAGGATTATCTGTCCAGTGCTCTGGTGTGTACGCCGTCCTATGCCTTGACATTGGCGGACCGTATGGAAAAGAAGGGCATTGATCCGCATCGCCTGTCTCTGAAAGTCGGTCTGTTTGGCGGTGAGCCGTGGAGTGAGGAGATGCGTCGCGAGATCGAGAAGCGCCTCGGTATTATTGCCACGGATAACTACGGTCTTTCTGAGGTGATGGGGCCGGGTGTCGCTGGAGAGTGCCAGCATCAGTGCGGCATGCACATCTTCGAAGATCACTTTATTGCTGAAATCATCAATCCGGAGACCGGTGAAGTACTGCCTCGCGGCTCGGTTGGTGAGCTGGTGTTGACCAGTATCACCAAAGAGGCGTTTCCGATTATTCGTTATCGTACCCGTGATATCACTCAGTTGTCCTATGAAACCTGCGCCTGTGGACGAACCCATGTGCGTATGGCAAAGACCATGGGGCGTTCGGATGATATGTTGATCATCAAAGGGGTCAATGTCTTCCCGACTCAGATTGAAGAAGTCCTGTTCCAGGTTGATGGCTGTGAACCTCATTATCAACTGGTGGTGGAGCGCATTGGCACTATGGATACGCTTGAAGTTCAGGTGGAAGTCAACGAGCGAATTTTCTTTGATGAAATGCGTAAGCAACGGGCGTTTGTCGAGCAGTTGGAAAAACGCCTGCTGTCCATGCTCGGGGTGGGCGCAAAGGTCAAACTGGTTGAACCATCAAGTATTCCGCGTCATGAAGGGAAGGCAAATCGGGTCATTGACCGTCGCTCGAAATGAGGGAAAAAAACGAATAATTTCTCTTGACTTGGGCGGTCAAATACTGGACAATCCGCATCGTTATTTGTCGGGGCGTAGCGCAGCCTGGTAGCGCACATGCATGGGGTGCATGGGGTCGGAGGTTCAAATCCTCTCGCCCCGACCAATTATAACAATGACTTAGGCCACTTCTTACGAGGTGGCCTTTTTGCGTTTTGGATTAAATGCTGATCTGGTGCCCGTTCCGTGCCCGTTTGTTCCAGACTCAATCTTTTTTCTGTCCTCATTCCGGGAAAAGTTCAATTCCTCTTGCTGATATTTTCGTAACCGGTAACGATATCGTAAAAAGGGGGAACGATGATCGACAAGAAGACTTCCAGTAATCAGGATGCCACACCAAAACGTTCAGGCCGTCCCAGAAAGCACGATTCCGACAAAGCAAGGGTTCAAGCTTGGCGTGCCGAAAAGAAACACTCTGGACGTCGCATCGATTGTCATGTGGGGATGGAGGCAAGCAGCAGAATCGTTTTACTGGCCAAGGTGTGGGAGTGCTCTATTGCGGCCGCTGTTGAGAGGTGCATCATTGAAACGGCGGCTCAACACCATGAGGAGCTTTTCCCGTCAGATGAATAACGTAACCTGTAACGAAACTTGACGTGGTGAACCTAAGCGTTCACATCCATTTCACGCTGCCTTTCTCGTAATCCCCCACTTTAGACCTATCCATAAAAATTAGAATTATTGAATTCAGGGGCATCTCTCCGTATTGTTAACTGTTTGTATTTTTATGGCATCTAAACTGGAGGGACGCATGGCATTGCTCCACGATACTGACGGACAGCCGCTAAACAGACGATTCAATAATGCGCGCTTAACAGATCGATCAACCGATGAACTTCTTGGGTTATGTAAAGGTATCGTCGCAGACGGGACAGTGCATCAAAAAGAAGCTGAGTATATCGTCAAGTGGTTGCAATCAAACAACATGGCCCTCGATATTTGGCCTGGAAACATTATTGCTGAACGCATCACCCACCATCTAAGGGATGGCGTTCTCGATAAAGATGAATCAGAAGATTTGTTGCAGCTCCTACTTGACGTTACCGGGGAAGAATTTCAAACCATAACGCCAGACAATATGAGCACTAGGTGTTTTGACGAACCACAGCCGCCTGTCACATTTCAAGATAAACAGTTTTGCCTGACAGGAAAGTTCGCGCTCGGTCCGCGTAAATCCTGCGAAAAAGAAATCATCGACCTTGGCGGATCAACCGGAAACCTGATCAAAACAACAGATTATCTCGTCATCGGTTGCATCGGATCTCGCGACTGGATGCACACCAGCTATGGCCGGAAAATCGAAAAAGCGAAAGAGTGGCAAAAGCAGGGGCACAGTATTGTCATAATTTCAGAAGATCATTGGGCTTCATATCTCTAGGAGGGGGCTATGGCTATCATCGCTTGCGAGAAATGCGGCAGTAAATACAGCGACAAATCACCCGACGGGTGCCAGAATTGCACCCCAGTGGGGAGGAAAGGATTAAATATTACTTGTCCCTTGTGTAGAACGGGGGCAATGGAACAATCGACAGCACAGCTTTTCACAGATCACTTTGTTCGTTTTTGCGGTGGCATCTTTGTCGTTCCGGCATTTATAGGAATCTTCTCTGCCTTTGCATACCTCTTTTCAGGAAACGGGATACCCTTTTCAGTCCGGTTTGGAGTGTTTAGCGGGGTTGTTGTTGCAAGCATGATCTCAGGGGTTGCAGGCTGGATTATTTTATCCAAACGCAATGTTTGGAAGTGTACAACCTGTGGTCACTATCTGCCTCGCCAATGAATTTGTTTAGCCATTGTGTCCACAAAACGATTTGAAGGTTTTTTACAGATCGGCTGTACTGTTTGATTGAGAAACATTAAGCGTTCACATCCATCTCACTCTCAGCCACATACCGTTCAAGTTCCCCATGGGGTATCCGTATCAGCTTCACAGAGCCAAAGCGAAAGGCCCTGATCCCGCCTTCCTCCGGTCCACGGTCGATCAGATCGTAAACATGCTGGCGACTGACTCCCAGAGCGTTGGCGAACTCCTTTACGGTCAGGAACTGGTTTGATTGGTCGCGCATGTTGTTCTCCTCTTGGCAACAATGCTGTTGTTATTGGTGTTGCTTATGGTTTTAATGGGTCCTTCTTGGCGATTGCTGTAGAGCGGGTGGTAAACGCCCGGTCCTTGCCTATGTAAACTATTGAAATGGCAGTGTAAATTATCAATAAAATAAGCACAAGCCTGTTTTGAAACACATTTCTGAACTCTTTTTTCTGATCATCTATAGGCAAATCCTATTAATTCTCTGCCGTGTCCGCAACTTTGCTGCTTGCCAAATATTCCAGCGCTTCATAGATTTCCTGTTGCAACAACTTTTGAACATCCGGCCATTCCAGATCTTCCGTCATTGGCGCCACCTTGGCCGGAATTTCCAGCAACCGCCCCTTGGCCATTTCAATCCTCTTTGCCAGCCATGCTTTGACTTCACTTGCCGGCAGAAGCTCCCGGCGCTCCTTCAAAACATCCAGAAGGGAGGCTTCCGATTTGCGTAACAGCTCAATGCTGTTCTGCCAAACACGGAAATAATTCTCAGTGTCTGGATCCTTCCGGCTGAACGCCGCTTGCCATTTGCTGTGGGCTTTGACCTCGGCAGTGCGTAAACGCTCCAGGGCGGCTTGAAGTCCTTCAGGGCCGTTTTCTTCCTCGGTCTCTTCTGCTGGCGGGACTGACTGGGGTTGGCTTACACTGAGATCTGACAGTATCTTCTTAGCGGTATAGCGCACTTTGGATTGAGGGCTTTTGGTGGCCAGTATCCACTGGCACACGGCCACCAGATCATAACGGCGGCGAGTCTTCGGGCATCCTTCGTTTTTATACCAGCGCGAAACCTGGCAATCCGATACGCACAACTTTTCCGCCAGCTCTTTTCCCGTCAGCAATTTATTCATTGATTTCCCTCCTGATCCGCTTTGTTGGTGTGTGTGGTGCCGTTCTTATTGCGCCAGACTCTTTCCTTGGTAGTATCTGTTCTCTAAAAAGTAGGCAGAATGCGTCTAAACTAAGCTGTGCCGTGTGATCGCCGGTCAAGGCAGGCCATATATCGTTTAGGCGAACAACGAAGCTCCACGGCCTTCTGCTTTGACGATATGCCAAAACGGGTTTTTGGCCGGTGCGTTGTGCCTGCTCGACTGTTTGCTTCCACCATGCCGTCAGGTTCAACCTCTCTTGACGCTTCACTTCCAGCGCCCAGCCGGTCAGTCCGTCCAGATCGTGGCCACCTTCGCGGGTTTGTAGCAGGTTGCGGGTAATGTCCGCCCCCAGTTCATCGGAAAGCAGCTTGGCCAGTTCCCTTTCGCCTGCCGCTCCTTTGTTACGCTGCATTGCTCCCATAGTCGTATCCTTATGCCGCAGATTCAAAACGGACGAATTCACCACGCCATAGAACCGGGATGGAAATGTTTCGCTCCCCCTGGCGTTGTTTCTCAATGATGATTTCAGCCTTCTGCTGGTGCTTGCGGTAGTTGTGGCTTTGGGTGTCTCTCCTGTCACGACAATCCCGGCAATAGGCAGATTCTCGATAGGGGAACAGGATAACGTCCGCATCCTGCTCGATCTCTCCGGACTCGCGAAGGTCAGCCATGACCGGGCGCTTGTCCTCGCGAGAATCGACCGCTCTTGAGAGCTGAGACAGCAGGATGATGTTGACATCCAGTTCTTTGGAAAGGTTCTTCAAGGAGCGCGTGACGTGCCCCAGTGCAGAAACCCGGCTTTCGTTGCGCGGCAGCATCATCAACTGCAAATAATCGATGATGATCAGCTTAATCTCGTGCTTGCGTTTCATCCGTCGGGCCTTGGACGTGATCTGGTTTAAAGCTATACCGGGCGTTTCGTCGATATGAAAATTGAGTTTGCCGAGAGCGTCGGAACCGTTTGCCACCGGCGTCCAGTCCTGGTCAGATAGTTTGCCCCTGATGCGATAGAAGGGAAGCCCGGCAGTTGCGGACAACATGCGTTTGTGAACCTGAGACACGGACATTTCAAGGCTGAACATCAGCACACCATGCTTCCGTGCGACATGCTGCCCGATGTTCACGGCCAAGGCTGTCTTGCCCATTGAGGGGCGACCGGCGACAATGACAAGCTCCCCGGGGTGCAGTCCATCCAGGGCACCGTCCAAGACAGGGAAACCCGTTTCAAGGCCCGTTATCGTGCCGACACTCTGGGACTGTCGCTCCATTTCTCGAAACAGCTGAGATAGGCCGGTTTTCATGTCCACCGGTTCGGTTGCCGTCTTGGGTTGTAGCGCTGAAAGCTTAGATTCGATGTGGTCCTTGAGTTCTTCAGCTGTGCCGGGATGATCTTGAATCTCTCGCCCGATCCGTTTAATCTGGTTGACGGCACTGCCTTCCGCGAGGAGTCGGCAGTATTGCGGCAACAGCCATTTGTCGCCGTCCTGCTCCGTCCAGGCCAATAACTCTTTTGCGAGTTGAGAATGCCGGGCGCTCATCGATATCAGATCGAAGTCACGTTCTTGAAGCATGTCTTCGTAAACGGCCCTCATGGGGGCGGTGAATGTCGATGGTTCCAAGAGTGCTTCCACATCATCCAGCTGCTTAGGAAAGAGAAGCAGAATTCCAAGAATCTGTTGTTGAAGGTTGATTAGGTGCATTCGTAGCTCCTGTAGGTCCCGCTGTCTTGGTTGGTCTTTGATGTCTGGGCAATCTCATCATTCCATCGTTCCTGGTTGAGCCATGTTGCTGGGTGTGGAATGAACCGGCCTTCGTCCTTTTGCCATTGATCAGACAAGATGTGTTTCTCAAGTCCTGAAATGATTACCTTGAACAGGGGTTCATCGGGTTGCAATTTTTTCCATGCAGTCTGTGCAGCCTTCTTGGAAACCTTCCGCGGGTAGAGGGTCCAAAATTCATCAAAAAAGGGCGTTTGTTTTTTAGGATTAGGATTAGGATCTTTAGTAGTGTTCCGCGATCTGTCCCTTATCTGTCCTCTTTTTTCTTCGCATCTGTTCGGTTCGTCGTCTAAGTCCTTGGAATCTATAAGTCTTATCTGCACACGTTTTGTCGTCGATCTGCCCCGTATCTGTATCGCTATCTGTCCTTTTTGATTTTGCTTTTTGCCGGTACTGTCTGGATACTCAATTTCAACGCCTAACTGCTTGAAAAAGCGATAAACTTTGTTGCGTGACCATTGCCATTGAGCCGCATACCCGGCAACAGATACGGGTGTTCCTTGGTCGTAATCAACCTGAAGGCTGAATGCTGCTTCCAGTTCAGTGAAAGGGCGATTGTGCGGCAAATACCGAAGTAAGCCCTTGTCTATCGGTATCCAGTTTCCAAGTTTCATTGATACCTCAAGAAATGAATTGCCGGTGCAGTCTGATCCACCCAGAGGGGGCGTTCATTGTTACGCCCCCGTTCCAGTCTGTTTGGCCTGGTATTCGCGCAGCTGGGTTTTGAGTTCGGCGATTTCGGCAACTAAATCATCGTAGGCAAGTAATTTCTGGATGTTGCGCAGTGAAATCTTTCCAATATCGTAACCCGAAGGTTTCTTGGGGGCGAAATTCGCACAGTCCTTCTGGTGGGGGCATTGTTCGGTGGTTTTGCTCATGCTGCACCTTCCTTTTTGTCGAGTTCTTCCAGCCAAGCCATGACGGAAGAACGCTTCCAGACGGTACAGCGGCGGCTGATTTTGAGCGGCGCTGGGAAACGTTGCTCTGCTACCATTTTCCAGATTGTGGATTTGCCAAGCGGCACAATCTCCATTACTTGCGGCAATCGTAATAGGCGTTCGGGCGTGTTGTTTGTGGTGTTCATGATGTCCTCCCTTTGTTGTGGTTTGGAGGCTCTTTCCAGATACGAAAAAAGCCCCATACGTTTGTATGAGGCTAAGGTAGGTTATTTAGATCAGCATATTTTCAAAATGGTTTTCAATAAAACATTTTGAAGCGTAGCTGTTTGTTTTTTATAGATAATTTCTTGCTATCTGTTTGTGGGGATTTTTGGAAACCATCCTTGCGCTACGGCATCCATTGTCGCTCTTGCTCTACTGGCACAAGTTTGAGCCCACTTGATAAATTCTTTTATTTCTCTATCTTCTTTTTGGGCTGAGCTTCGGTATCTGTATGTGCGGTGAGGGTCAGTATTACCACTTCTCAATCGGACGGCTATGCCGCTTTCGTATTTTTGATCAGTAAAGTTGATTCCTTCATCTTTAAATGGTAGATCGGCCATAAATTTTTTGATTCCATTTCCATAGAAAAGATCTGGTGGGCTGAGTTCTTTTTTAAAAAGTATGTACCACGTCAAGTCACGTTTATAGCTGCTCAGATTGTCAATTCTTGATCCGTCATCAAAGTTGATAGCAGGTCCCCTAAACCTCACCGGTTCATCATCGTCAAACCATGATCCAACTTGACAATTACGCAAGTCAGGAAACGACGAAAAGAGGTCTTCGATTTGCTTGAGTGAATCTCTCTTCGGGTAAACCGCCGGACTAGGGATTTGTATGACAGGGCCTCTTAAGGCAGAGTTTTCGATGGTTCCAGATACCCAATCAACCACATCATCTGGGGATTTATCACCGGTAGTCATTTGATGCAGTATAGAAGGAAGATGACTTTTTATGTCCTCGTTGAGTTCGGGGATAAAGTTGATATTTATATCACCTCCATGTTTAACCATGGAGATGTGTCTTTCAAACCTTGACCAGATACAGACAAAGTCGCTCATTGTCGGGAATCGAGTCCACAGGTCTGGCAGAAGTGGGGTGATCCAGTCATCGGCATAGCCTTTCAGCTGCTGGATTTTCTCTGGCAACGTCTCAGGATCAACATTGTTGTGGTATGCCAACCGAATATACTCAATAAACTCGTCACAATGGATGAGGTAGGCAAACCAAACGCGGTAGATTTCCTCTAAATTTATCCCATTATTCATGTCCCCATCCTTCCTGGGGCCTTCAAAAAGTACCCCTGCCAAGCCGGTGAAGGTATCCGGCCTTTCGGTGATCAGCCTAGGCAGGGGAAACGGGTTTACATCAAGCCTTGTTCGGTAAGAGAGCAGTATTTATTCTTGCTGCCGATAATAATATGGTCCAACATGCGAATTCCCAGCAGCTCAGCGCCTTCCTTGAGTCTTCCGGTAATGCTGATATCTTCACGACTTGGCGTAGGGTCCCCTGACGGGTGATTGTGAAGACAGATAATCCCGGCACTGCTGTTCATAATGGCCCCCTTAAATACTTCCCTTGGGTGAATGATTGCCATGGTAAGGGAACCGGTCGAGATAACTTCATAACCGATTATTCTGTTTTTAGCGTCCAGGTGAACCACCCAAAATTCTTCGCGGTCGAGGCGTGCCATTTTATTGAAACGTCTGGCGGCAGTGTCCGGACAGGTGTATGACTCTTCCGGCTCTTTAATTCGACCGTGCCGGGTGATTTTAAACATCGGCAAGCTGGGGTAGCGTTTGCGCACGACGGGTGTTACATTCTGTTTAGCCATAATTCTATCCTTCCAAGATAGGGTTGTGGTTAGACTCGGCCATGGTGCCGTGAACACCTGGCCGGGTCGATTACAAAATTCTGTTGTTTTTGTAATGCTATGCCTTCCTCTTGAGCGGTGTAACCTTGGCTACTTTCTTCCCGCTCTTCAACGCTTCCAGTCTCGATCCCAGACGCTTCCAGGCATCGTTCATTTCTGATTGATATGAATAACGCTGATACACGCGCTGCATTTTATTTTGCTCAACATGGTTCAGACAGCGCTCAATGACAATAGGGGATACACCCATCATGGCAAGCAGTGTTGCTGCGGTGCGCCTGAGGTCGTGAGGACTCCAATAGCCGCCAGGTAGGGTGAGAGTGTCGGTTCTACTGCTGCGGTTGGTCATGGCTTCGCTACGTTGTCTATCTGATAACTGTTTGGTGATCGTCTTCGTGCAAACGTGATCCGTGTCTTTGCGGTTCGGATACAGCCATTGAGAGTAATGGTGCATGGAGTAGACCGTCTGAAACTGTTTCACGGCAAAGTCTGACAGGTTAATGGTGAGGGCCACGCCGTTCTTGGAGTTCTCGGCAGGAATGAACCATTCTCGCTTGTCGAGGTCGATATGCTCCCAACGGGCTTTGAGTAGTTCACCGATCCGGCAGCAGGTAGCAAGAGGAATCCATATAGCGGCCTCAGTGGTCGGTAATAGACGCGCTTCGGGAATCTTCTCAGCCAAGGTAACGATTTCATCCTCAGTTAAAACGCGTTCGCGTTCGGTGTCTTTCTTGCCGATGTCGCTTTTTTTGATAGCGGCGGTAGGGTCATACTCAATCCAATCACGATACAGCGCCCACTTGAACATTTGTCGCATATCTGAAAAGACCATCTTCGCAACACGGTTTGCCCCTCTGGCAAGGATGCTGTCCACTATCTCGGCAATGTGGCCTTTTTTGATTTCATCGGCGTACATGTGGCCGATAGCCGGAAACACATCCTTGGTGAACATCCGGAGCACATACGCGCCCCCGTCTTTGCGGTTGATCAGCTGGGACTGCCGCCATTTGTCGAACAGTTGACGTACGGTGAGGCGTTTGGACAGTTGTTCAGCCTCAATACGTTCTGCTTCAAGTTTGGCTTCTTCAGCCTTGCGTTCAGCAAGAGCGATGCGTTCCTGCTCCTCAAGGTGTTCTTTGATGTCGAGAATTCCGGACTGGTAGAGCTGAGAGAGGGTGCCCGCCTTTTCGCGGGCCTGCTTCAGTGTGAGTCCTGATATGCCGTCAGGATCATAGCTGCCAAGCGGAAGGCGTTGTCTGCCTCCATTGCTGTTGGTGTAGCGGAAGTAAAAACCTTTTTTGCCCGTGGTTGTGATTCTGGCCTGCAACAGTCCTTTACCTTTCGGTGAAGGGTCGGTCAACCAGATGTCTCTATCTCCGGGTTTCCTGTTGAGTGCCTGAGTCGTAAGCTTCGCGGCCATGGTCCCACCTCATATACAAAAGGGGTGTTGAAGTGTGTTTGAGGGGTGAGCTCGTGCCCGTTCGTGCCCGTTAATCACGGTCCCTCCTCATGTAAAAGAAACATGGCAAACGTCACTTTTTGCTATCTCGTGCCCGTTCCGTGCCCGTTAATTTGTAGATTGTATTAGAGCACACGAGACGGCGGTGGACAACTGAAAACAGTAATTTGTTGATATAACAGGTGGTTATTGGTTGATTTGAGATATAGTGAGACACGTATGTTCTAATGTTCACTTACATGGGGTGCATGGGGTAGGAGGTTCAAATCCTCTCGCCCCGACCAACACAGTGATTAAGCACTCAGGAGTTCATCCTGGGTGCTTTTTTGTTTTCAGGAAAATCCTCTCGTCCTTTCGCGACTGTTTTACATAAAAAACGCAGAACATCAGTGCTAAATATGTTAGTCTATTCGCCGTAATGAGTCCGTGATTTCGCGTCAACCGAAGCTGTCAGGGCTTTTTTTTCGTATTAGCTAAGGCTCGTGATTATTAATGCATCGCGAAGTTTATTGATTCTGTGAGTCTTTTTGTTTAATTAATCTTTATGTGTAAGTTGGTCTGTTCCTTGCTTTCTTTGCTTGTTGAGCTAAGGAAAACCACGCTACCGATCTAGGGAGATTTTTATGGCTAAAATTCTTGTTGCAGACGATAGTAAGACCGAAATGGCTTTTTTACTCGATGCACTCAAGGGGACGGGACACACGATTGTTACTGCCGTTGATGGTAAAGAGGCTGAAGAGAGAGCGATGGCTGAGCCTTTTGACTTAATTATCCTTGATGTCATCATGCCCAATAAAAACGGTTTTCAAGTCTGCAGGTCCCTCAAGAAAAACCCCAAGTTCAAAGATATTCCCATTATCCTCACCACATCAAAATCCGGAGAAAGCGATAAGTTTTGGGGTAAAAAGCAGGGTGCTGATGAGTACATCACCAAGCCTTACGAACCTGTAGAAATTATTCTTGCCGTCAAAAAATATCTGGGAGGCGCCTAGTGGATCTGGCTTCGGTATTCAGAAAGTACGCTGCCGAGGGTACCGGTCAACTTGCTTTGAAATTTGCCGATACTGCTCATTTGTGCAAAATCTCCATAGAAAATGGTGATGCGGTGTATATCAAGCTAGGCACCTTGTCACCTGAGGATACGTTGGAGGCTATTGCCGGCAAGGAATTGCTTGAGGCCAGCTTTATCAAGGGATTCGCCCCACGTAAGCGTCTAGATATACCGATTACCGGACGATTGATTGGTGAAGATAAGGTCAATTCTCCTCTGGCAGGAGTTTCAAGTGATGAACGCCATATTGTCACAACGAAAATTCCGGCTGATGTCGTTACACGACTGATGAACGATTACATTGACGTTGTTGGCCCGCTAGGGGTTGTCATTGTTGAAAAATTCATCAAAACATCAGGCTATGTTCGTGGCGACAAGATGGACGCCGATGTTTACATGGCTTTGCTGGAACAATTGCTTGTCGATATCCCCGAGTCGATGCGTGAGGAATTTCATTCCAAACATTCTTAATTTTTAAAATTAAACTGCTTTGTCAGTTGTACCTTTTGGGAGGGATTTATGCTGAAGAATATGTCTATTCGTAAGCGTGTTGTTGTCATGCTTGCCATTGTCTATCTGGTTTCGCTGGTTTTGGCAATTGCCGGTGGTGCCTATGTGTTGCGAAAAGATGTTATCCGTGAGGCGCAGGAAAAAACGGACTTGTTTGCAACCGTTATGTCCAACTCTGCACGTTACCTGCATAATGTTATCCGTCCCAAGGCTGAAGAACTTGTCCCGGATGACGCCTACTTTCCAGAAAGTGGCGTTGGTGTTCTGATGCTGACAGAAGTCGCCCGCTATATCCAAGAAGAATACCCCGAATATATTTTCCGTTTTGCGTCTCCGAACCCTCTTAATCCTGATAGCTTGGCCAGTGAACTGGAAGAACAGGTTATTACCGGATTTGAAGATGGCGAATACACGGAATGGAAAGGCTTTGCGGAGCGTGACGGGGCGAGCTTTTATGCTGTAGCCAAGCCTTTGGTAGCAGGATCTGACTGTATCTCTTGTCATGATGTTCCAGAAGTTGCCCACCCGAGTCAGGTTGAAAAGTACGGTACGCATTCTGGATATGGCTATCTCGAAGGTGATGTCGTTGGTGCGCGTTTCATCTACGTTCCCCTTGATGCTGTTCGTGATCAGGCCATTACCCGTATCACATATTTTTCACTGGCTTTCAGTGTGTTCTTTTTGCTGGTTCTGTTTGCGGTCGACCGGTTCATTGTTGGTAGTGTTGTCCGTCCTATTGAGCATATTGTTGATGTTTCTGAAGATATCAGCCGCGGAAAACTGGACCGTGAGTTTGAAGTGAAGACCAATGACGAGATCAAGCTCCTTGCTGATGCGTTTGATCGGATGAAAGTTTCGTTGGCCAAAGCGATGGATATTCTGCGTCAGTAGTTGCTATTTAATGTTTTCAGAAACAAGGAGCAATTCTCATGTCTGTTGATGATAAAAAAACGATTCTTGTTGTCGATGACTCACCAACTGTACGTCGGTTGGTTGAGTTGGTTCTGACACAAAACGGTTACGAAGTTTTAAGTGCAGAAGATGGTGAAAAGGGCTTGGAAATGGCCCGTCAACATCTGCCGGCAGTGGTTTTGGTCGATTTTGTTATGCCAAAAATGAACGGCCATATGTTTTGCAAGATGTTGCGTGAGGACGACAGTCTGAAAAATGTTCCTGTTATCCTTATCTCATCAAAAAGTGAAGTGGTTGGGCATGCTTTTGAAGCCAGCTTCGGTATCGTCCATTATTTTACCAAGCCGTTCGAGCCTGAAGATTTGGTGGCCAAAATCAGAGAAGTGATTGCTGAAGCAAGCGGAGAACGCTCTGCTGAAACCGTTTCTGATAGTGCAGTTGAAGAGAGCTCCTCCGCTGATAAAACGTCACAGGGGTCTGGTTTGACTGGCTCTTCGGAAGATATTGATAAATTGCTAGACTCTCTCAACGACCGTTTTGACAAGGTCGTTCGCCGCTATTTCCAGAAAGATTTCCCGGTTCTGATGAAAAACGTCATGTCCGATACCTTGAAGGAAACCGGCTTGATTAAACATCAGACTTTGATTCTTTCTGGCGATCTCAGTCGTATGGAATTGCCGGAATTGTTGACATTCTGCTCGAACACCCGGCAGAGTGGGCGACTGTCGATTTTCTCAAATGATACCTTTGCTGAGATTTTTATCGATAATGGCAAGTTTGTCTTTGCAACGGCCAGCCAGAAAGGAAAACATCGCTTTCTGACCGATCTGATCTGTCAGGATAATCGTTTTAGCTGTGACACGTTAACGCTTCAACGCGTTGTTGAAGAAGCGCGGCAGAATAATCTGCCCATTGGGCGTGCATTGGTCGAAAAAGAACTGATTACGGAAGATGACCTGATGTATTACCTGCGTCAACATGCGCAGGATGCTTTGAACACCGCAATCAATACGCATAGTGGCAATTTCTTTCTCGAAAAGGACGATCTGCCGTTCAATCTTGAAGATATCAGTTTCCGTATTCCCATGTATCAAGTTCTTCTTGAGGGCGTGCGGGATCGCTTTTTGCGTAACGAGTTCACGAAAGATGATTTGATCGTTACCCGTTTGCCATTATGTCTTGAAGCGTCACAGGAAGGATTGCTCAGTGATGAAGAGCAATCCATGACTTTGTTGCTTGATGGAACCAGGACGCTTGCCCAAGTTTGCGCGGAGAGTGATCTTGACGACGAGGCTGCTCGTAAATGCTGTCAGGTGCTGTATCAGTCAGGACTGGCTTCAGCGCGCTAAATTGCTGTTGTGTTTTTATTACAATGAGGGCTTTGGATGGCTGATTATCAGGACAGTTTGCTGCCGATTTTCATCGAAGAAACCGAAGAAGGATTGGCACTGATCCATAAATTGCTGAGTGCCTGGGAAACTCAGTCCGTTGATGCGGTCATCCTTGAAGAAGCACGTCGGGCCGCTCATACCATTAAAGGAACAGCAGGGCTTGTTAAGCGGAATCGTTCCAGTGATACGGCTAAAAGTCTTGAGAATTTTCTTGATCATTTTAACGATGCTGGCTTGTCACTGAGTGACGATGATGTCCAGCAGGTTCGGAAATGGTATGAAGAACTTCTTGACCTTCTTGACTGTGCTAAGCGCGGAGCGCCTGAACCTATTGAAGAAGATCTCGCCGATTTCAGTACGTCACAGGAAAAGCTGATAGAAGAGCAGGGCGGTGATCTGATCAATGATTTTGCCCTGCCATTCATGATGAAGCTTCATCAGGCCACTGAAAATGAGCAGGACACCGTAAGACCTGCGTGTTGTCGTTTTTACCTCGGTGGTCGTCAGTATTTTATCAAGATTGACCATGTTCTTGAAATATCTGAATCTCTGCCTTTTACGTATCTGCCTTACGGCCCGGATTATATTATTGGTCTGATCAATCAGCGTAATAATGTGATCCCGGTGATTGACTTGGCTTGCTTAGAAGGGCGAGAGAGTGCTCTGCCGAAGAAACTTTTTCTTGTGATCGCCGGACGGGAGAATGATCAGGTGGCATTTGCCAGTGACACATTGCCAAATCTGAATACCAAAACGGCCGGTCATGAAATAGACGTTGTTGCATTTATCAATGAACATCGTGTAAAGGCTTCATAAATGGCAATTTCCGAGTCAGCAAAAAATATTTTTTTCGAAGAAGCCGACGAGCATCTGACCATTCTTGAATCCGGTTTGCTCCAGATGGAGGATATTGGTGTTGACCAGGTCGATCCGGCTCAGATTGATAAGCTTTTCCGTTCTGCACATACCCTCAAAGGGGCTTCTGCTCTTTTAAAATTCAACAGTATCAGTGCAATCTCTCATGAACTTGAGAATCTTCTGGAGGACTTTAAAGACGGTTCGATGGTTCCCTCTTCTGCGTTGCTGGATGCTATGTTGGCGTCTCTCGACAGCATGCGAAAACTCTTGCAAATGACGCATTTGCCGGATTATCGCCAGACAGCAGAAACGTATGCAGAACGCGCCTGCCAGATGCTGCAAGCCGCCCAAAAAGGAGATTACGAAGAAGCTGCTGTCATGGAACAAGAAGAGCTCCCCGTTCAGCAGTTGAGTAATAGCGTGAAGGTTGGTGTCGATAAGATTGATCAGATGATGAATCTTCTTGGTGAGATGACCATTACCAAAACGCATTTGCTCGAACAACTTGGCTCTGTAGAAGTCATGAAAGAAGAGATCGATTTTGCCCGTGAGCGTTTGTTGCGTGAGGTGACGGCCTTTTCTGAACGTTATGAATATACCAATCCGGAAGAAAAGAATGAGGCCGAAGGTTCTGAGTCGACAATCTCGGATTTTGAAGAGCTTGAGTTTGACCGTTACGATGAGTTGAATCTCTTTACTCGCAAGTTGCAGGAAATCAGCAACGACATCAATGAAGCGGTTATTTCCATTCGTAGTTTCTTCGGTCAGGTCAGTGTTGATGTTGAAGCAATCGACCGGATGACTTCAGAAATGAAAGAGCGTATTTCTGAAATAAGGACCTTGCCGGTAGACCATCTCTATCAGCGTTTCCGCCGCTCTATGCGTGATTTGTCGCGGAACAACAATAAACAAGTCAATCTTGTTCTTGAGGGCGGAGATACGCGCCTTGGGCGGACCATTATCGATGGTTTGTTTGATCCTCTATTGCATGTTCTACGTAATGCCGTGGCCCACGGTCTTGAAACGCCGGAAGAGCGTCACCGTTCTGGAAAGCCTGAAGTTGGACAGATCAAAATCGCAACCAGACGCAGTGGCTCAACTGCAACCATAACCATTTCTGATGACGGTCGTGGTATCCAAGTAGAGAAGGTTCGTTCTAAAGCGATTCGCCTTGGCTGGATCTCAGAAGATGACAAGCTTGACCGTAAAGATTTGATTGACCTGATCTTCCGTCCAGGGTTTTCAACCAAAGAGGAAGCCGACGATACCTCTGGTCGTGGTGTTGGTATGGACGTCGTTCTAGACCGTCTGTCGTCGTTGAATGGTACGGTTGATGTTCGTACGACGGAGGGCGAAGGGACAGAGTTCATTCTTCAGATTCCGTTATCATTGATTATTATCAACGTGATCCAATTCCGTTTAGGGAATCAGTTTTTCATTCTCCCTTCAGCCTTGATTGAAGAAATTCAGGAAATCTCGACGCTCGAAATCGAGGATGGTCGGGTGTTGCGTCAGGAAGAGATGTATCAGGTTGTTGATCTCAATGAAAGATTTGGCATTCCAGCCAATGATACCTCTCGTCAAAGTGTCTTGTTTGTCCGCACTTTAGGTTCCCGTCTCGGTCTGATGGTTGAAGAGATTGTCAGCCAGGAAGATACCGTTATTAGACCTTTTGGTTCTTTGCTGGCAGATATGCCGTGTTTTTCGGGAACCAGTGTTTCCGGTGGTGGTGATGTGCGCTTGGCGATTAACCCGACACGGTTGTCGCAGGTTCTGGAAAGTGCCCAGACGATTGAAGTTCCGCAGGCGTCACAATCAGCCGCCGTAAGATCATCGACGGCGCGGGTTCTGGTTGTTGATGATTCTCTGAGTATTCGTAAATATGCCTCAATGATTCTTGAAGCGAACGGCATTGAAGTTCTATTGGCAACCAATGGCCATGAGGCATTGCAGGTGCTTGAAGAAGAGCAGGTGGACATGATTTTGACTGACCTTGAAATGCCGGTAATGCATGGCTACGAATTGCTCAGTGAAATTAAACGCCGTGATAAGTTGCGTATGATACCAACGGTGGTGATCACCTCGCGTTCTGGTGGGCATCATCAGGAAAAAGCTTTTAAATTAGGTGCTTCGGATTATCTGGTTAAACCTTTTGACGAGGAATCGCTGATTCGCATGATTCGCGAATACACCCTTTGCTCGATTTAAGGTTCCATTGATTTGATTTCTAAAGGGAGGCCGTTTCATTATGGCGAAAACTGCAGCAAAACCACTAACGATTAAACAGATTACCGGTCGGAGCGTTATTTCGTTGTCCTTTCTGGTCCTGCTGGTTCTGGCGATGAGCGTTGGGGTGTATTATTACCTGACCACGCAAGCCAGGAAGCATACAGAAGAGAATCTCGCTCAATTGGCCATGACTGATGAGCTGACTCGTGGTTTTTCCCAACTGCAGGTGCTGGAAGGGAATATGACTCTGGCAGCAGTCAATAAGGACAGCGAGGCTTTTGATACACGTTCCGAGGCGGTTCTCGATTATCTGATGGAAGTCCAAGCTCTCATCGACAATCTTGTGGATTATTCAGAGAGTCAACGCCTGGAATTTCAACGGATGACTGAAACAATCGTCGAGATTTTCTCTGAAGTCTCGGTCTCTCTTGAGGAGGGGATGATTCAGTTGCAAGATGGCGCAACAGTGAAAAGCCTCGCTCCTATGTATGCCCGTTACAATCAGAATATGCGTGAGCTGGGAAACAATGTGGCCCAGCTGCGTAAAATGATTATCAAGCAGATTATGCTTAAACATCAGCTTAAGCAGCAGAATCGCATCTATTATGCTGGTGCTGCCGGCTCTTTGCTGTTGCTGTTGCTGTTTATTGTCCTTTCGTCACATTGGAATAACCGGATGGTCATTTCACTGAGAGAACTGCGGAACAGTATTGAACGGATCAACCTTGGTGACTTTTCTGAAATTGACATTGATCCGAAAGATGAGATTGCCGCGACAGCGCTGATGTTTAATCAAACACTGGACCAGTACAAAGATGCAATTATCGCCGATTCAGAACGTGAGGCCACACAGCTCAACTTGATCAACTTCCTTGAGGTTGTTAGTGAGGCCGCCGATGGTGACTTGTCTTTAAAAGCGCCTGTTACTGCCGATGCCTTCGGCTCCATCGCTGACGCGTACAACTTGATGATTGAGAGTTTGTCGGACCTGCTCCAGGATACAAGGCAAAATGCTCAGGACGTTGGTAAGCAGACCAAAAACCTGATCCAGATTTTCTCCGAAATGGAGATGGGGGCAGATACTCAGTCTGATCAGGTAGAGAAGGCGATTGATGCGGTTCGCAGCTCCGCACTGGCGGCCAAAGATATTTCAGAAAAAGCGTCTCAAGCCCAGGGCACATCAAACCAGGTGGACGTCGTTACGGAGCGCGGTAGCAGTCTTGTTACCGACAATATTGAAGGGATGCAGTTGATTCGTGTCACGGTGCAGGTAATCAACAAGAAAATGAAATCACTTTCAGAGCGTCTCTTGGAGATCGGTACGATTTCTCAGTTGATCTCCGAGATTGCAACCCGGACGACGATCCTCGCGATGAACGCTTCCATTGAGGCGTCTCGTGCCGGTGAACAGGGACGGGGCTTCTTGGTTATTTCTGATGAAATCAAGCGTCTTGCTGATAAATCTGCCGAAGCAACCAAGCAGATTAATGGTGTCATCAAGTCGATTCAGACAGAAGCCGGAGAAGTTACTGCCTCACTCGAAGAAGAAACAAAAACCGTTGAAATCCAGACACGCCTTGCTCAGGATACTGGGGAAGCTTTCCACGCGATTCAGGAAGCTATTCAGTTGTCCAAAGGTGTTGTCACAGAAATTTCGACCTTGTCTTCAAAGCAGCTTGAAATGACAAACAACGTTGAACAGGCGATGGAAAAGGTCGCTGAAATTTCAGAACTGACATTGAAACAGGTCAAAGACTCCGCAGCTATTACAACCGGTCTTACAGAGCAATCGACTGTTCTGCTCAGCTCTGTTGATACCTTCCGTTTGGCTGAGGATGAATAACTTTCCCCCACACTTCGCAAGGAGTACACTATGAAAAAAACATTGTTTGTCGCTCTGTGTAGTTTATGTTTGGTTGCTTTTGCCAGCTCTGTTTTTGCTGCCAACGGCTGGCGAGAAGGTAAGAAAACCTATAAGTCCGTTTGTATGAGCTGTCATAAACGAGGTGGTGAGGCTGATCGACTGGAATTAAATAAGTGGAGCAAAGCGAAGTGGACGAAGTTTTTTGCGGAAGAGAAAAAAGGAAAGCATGAAGAGCCTTGGGGTAAAATGACTGAAGAGGAAAAAGATAACCTACTCAAGTATTTCCAAAAATACGCTAAAGATGAAAAGAGCCTTTTGGGTTGTGGTTAATCGTTTCAATAAATCCATGTGGTATAAAAAAACCCCGCTGTTAAGTGGGGTTTTTTTTATATGTTTGAAACAGCTCTTTACTCTGTCGCTGAAATATCTGCTTCAACAACAAATCGCTTGATCTTTCGCGTTGTCGTTTTCGGAAATTCATCTTCACGAAGGGTGAAGCGCTTCACCCTTTTGTAATCAGCCAGTTGCTTACTGATTTTCAGAACTTCATCCCTGATGAGTGTCTCTATTGCTTTATGTTCAAGCGGATAGGTCCCCTGCTCCTGAGCATAATTATCGATCATTTCCTGATCAGGATAAATCTGGGCATGGACTTCCTCAGCAGTCGGACTGACTTTGTGCCCGTATACCATGACCTCAAGAATATAGGGACTGTTCAGCAGTTCGTTTTCAATCTCTTCAGGATAGACATTCTTACCGTTTGGTGTGACGATCAGATTTTTGACTCGGCCACAGATGCTTAGGTAGCCATTGCTGTCTATTCGACCCATGTCGCCTGTGTAATACCAACCGTCAATCAGGACCTCATTCGTGGCTTCAGGGTTTTTATAATACCCCTTCATGACGTTGGGACCTTTGCAGAGAATTTCTCCGACACCTTCTTCATTGGGATCGGCAATCTTGATTTGTACAGAGGGGAGGGGCCGTCCGACAGTGCCCAGTTTCATTTTTCCAGGTTGTTCAGCAGAGATCACCGGTGATGTTTCCGTGATTCCGTAACCTTGGTAGATGAGGATGTCCAATTCTTTGAATTGGGCTGCCACTGCGGGATCAAGGGCCGCTCCGCCACTGACGAATATTGTCCCGCAGCCAAGGGACTCCTTGACTTTCTTGGCGACAACATTGCGAGTGAGAGGCAGAGAGTAAAGCGCTTTAGAGACTTTTTTACTGTTGATTCCCTTCATGATGCGATCCAGAAAAATCCGATAGACTGCTGGAACGCCCAGAAGGAAAGTTGGTTTTACTTCAGTCAGATTTTCTCCGAGCTTTTTCAGTGATTCAGCAAAAGAAATGGTACCGCCCAGAGACAGAGGCAGTAGGATGCCACACACCTGTTCAAAAACATGGTTGATCGGTAGAAAAGATAAGGTATGTATGCGTTGGTCGAGCTGAAAATGGGGAATTAGGTCTTTGATGTTGGACGTGATATTCCCGTGGCTGAGAATGGCTCCCTTCGAGCGTCCTGTGGTCCCGGAGGTATAGAGGATAACCGCTGTATCTTCGCTAGATAAATTTACGGAATCAATGGTGCTGTTCTTTATAAACTGATCATGGTCCAGTAAAACCCCTTTTTTCAGGGCCTCTTTTAATAGGTTGGCCGTTGGGGAGAAAAGATCGGGAGTTTCGCTGTTTATTCTTTCCGGTGAGGCTGATGTTAGTAATTGGTGGGTTTTGTTCGCTAATGTTTCGAGCTTTTCGGCTTGGTCCCGCGGGATATTTAGCGTGTTGACCAGCGTGTGCCATTCACTGATGAGGTCACCGATGATGCTAAACGTTTCAGATGCCCGTCCTCGACGACCGAGGGCATTGTCCATGACAACGATATGTTGGAGCTCGGGAAGGTTCTTGCGAAGCTCAAGGAGATCTTCGACATAGCTTTCAACCGTGAAGACGACAGTCGCTTCGCTATCGGTCAAAACATGCCTTAGTTCATTCTGTTTCAGATCTTTATCAATCGGTATGACAATGCAACCTTGCTTGAGTACGCCAAGGTAGGTTGTGATCCAACAGATCGAAGAGGGGGCCAATAATGCGATATGTGAGCCCATGGAAATTCCCAGCTGCTCAAGGCCTGCAGCAACTTTTTCGGAATCGCGCCATAAATCCGAATAGCTGATGCTCTGCCACCGTTTATTTTTTTTCTCTCTCAGTGCAGTGGCGTTGGGATGTTTAAGACAACTGGATTGGATCAAATCGATGATTGTACTCACGTGGACCTCGTAGAAAGCTGCTTTGCTTGTGCTAACAGCGATGTTAACAGGTTCAATTTACAACGGGCAAGTCTAGCCGTCGCACTGTTGTTTTAGCAAGAAAAATGTTAACTTTGCAGTTTGTCCACCAATTTGTGGTAGGATGAGAAAACAGTTGATGCAGATGCAAGAAAAGGTCTTGACATTGTTGGGACGTTCTTGTAAAACTTGCCTCCGTTACAGCTCACAGGCACGTAGCTCAGTGGGAGAGCACCACCTTGACACGGTGGGGGTCGGCGGTTCAATCCCGCCCGTGCCTACCATAAAAATAAGCTGTTTACAGAGACGAAAGGCATCCCGCGGATGCCTTTTTGCGTATATGGAGAACTCAATGGCTCAGATTAAAATTCAATTGCCCGATGGTTCAAGTCGAGAATATCCCGCTGGTGTCACGTCCATGGACGTTGCCCGTTCCATTGGGGAAGGGCTGGCACGGCAAACCGTTGCTGCCAAAGTTGATGGCCAGCTGGTTGATGTGCAAAAACAGATTGATCAAGATGCGACGGTCGAACTGGTAACACTTTCCAGCCCGGAAGGTTTAGAGGTCTATCGACATACCGCTGCACACGTCATGGCCGAAGCTGTCAAGGGTCTCTTTGGTGAAGATGTGCAGGTTACCATCGGTCCTGCGGTGAAAGATGGTTTTTATTATGATTTTTATTGTGAAAACCATACGTTTACGCCGGAGGATTTTGAGCGTATTGAAACGCGTATGCAGCAGATTATCAAAGAAGATCAGCCTCTGGTCCGTTCTGAAATGTGCAGTGCTGATGCCATTGCCATGTTTAAAGAGATGGGAGAGGATTTCAAGGTCGAACTGATCGAAGACCTTGGTGCGGAGACCGTTTCTGTGTATCGACAGGGCGATTTTGTTGATTTGTGTCGTGGCCCGCATTTGCCAAGTACCGGTAAACTTAAAGCGTTCAAGCTCACCAGTGTTGCTGGTGCTTACTGGCGTGGTGATGAAAAACGTCAGATGCTACAACGCATTTACGCGACAGCATTTCCGGACAAAAAACAACTCAAAGCCCACCTCGAGCGTATTGAAGAAGCAAAAAAAAGAGACCATCGCAAGTTGGGGCGCGAGCTGGATCTGTTCTCTTTCAGTGAAGAAGCTGGTGCTGGTCTGGTGATCTGGCATCCCAAAGGGGCTATGCTGCGCACTGTTATTGAAGATTTTGAGCGGCGCGAGCATTTGCGCCGAGGCTACGACATTGTTCAAGGGCCGCAGATTTTGCGTACGGACCTCTGGAAGACCTCTGGCCATTACGAAAACTATCGGGAAAATATGTATTTTACCGAGGTGGATGAGCAGGGTTTTGGTATCAAGCCGATGAACTGTCTTGCTCACATGTTGATCTACAAAAGCAAAATGCGCTCTTATCGTGATCTGCCACAACGCTACTTTGAGTTGGGGACGGTACACCGTCACGAAAAGTCCGGGGTGTTGCATGGTCTGACTCGCGTTCGTGGCTTTACTCAGGATGATGCCCATATCCTCTGTGCGCCAGATCAACTGGATGCCGAGATTAAAGGGGTTCTTTCTTTTGTTCAGGATGTCATGGGAATTTTCGGGTTTGAGTTTGAAATGGAACTTTCTACCCGCCCGGAAAAGTCCATCGGCAGTGATGAAGATTGGGAACGCGCAACCAACGCATTGCTTGGTGCTTTAAAGGATACCGGTCTTCCTTATGATATCAATGAAGGGGATGGGGCGTTTTATGGTCCAAAGATTGATATTAAGCTCAAGGACGCTCTTGACAGGTATTGGCAGTGTGCTACAATCCAGTGCGATTTTACGCTGCCTGAACGATTTGACCTGAATTATGTCGGTGCAGACGGGGAAAAACACCGTCCTGTCATGGTTCATCGTGTCATCCTTGGTTCGATTGAACGCTTCATCGGCATTCTGATTGAACATTTTTCAGGGAATTTCCCATTGTGGATTTCGCCGGTACAGGCTGTTGTCATAAATGTGACGGATAGCCAACTGGACTATACTCAGAAGGTCACCGACCAGCTGCGTAATGCTGGTGTGCGTGTGCAGTCTGATGTGCGTAATGAAAAGCTGGGCTTTAAAATTCGTGAAGCTCAGATGCAGAAAATTCCATACATGCTGGTTATTGGTGATAAAGAGATGGAGCAGGGTACTGTCACCCCTCGTTTCCGTAACGGAGACAACCTTGAACCGATGACCCCGGAACAGTTCTGCGAATTTGTTCAGGAAGAAAGTAAGAAATATCATTAGGAGGTGTCACCATAGCTAAGCAAGAAACAAATATTAATCGGTCAATCCGGGCTCGTGAGGTTCGGGTTGTGGATGATGAAGGCGAACAACTCGGAGTTATGTCTCTGGATGACGCCCTGGAAGCGGCAACTGAACGCGGATTAGACCTTGTTGAGGTTTCTCCCAATGCTAAGCCTCCGGTGTGCCGTATCATGGACTTTGGCAAGTACAAGTATCAGCTGCAGAAGCGTGCCGCTGAAGCTAAGAAAAAGGCCGCCCGGGTTGAAGTGAAGGAAGTAAAACTTCGCCCCAAGACGGAAATCCATGATTTCAATGTCAAGGTGAAGAATGTTCGCCGTTTTCTTGATGCTGGCAACAAGGTCAAAGTAACGATCATGTTCCGTGGTCGTGAGGTGACGCATCCTGAGTTTGGCCGCGAACTCCTCCAACGTGTGGCTGATGAAGTTGCTGATATCGGTGTGATTGAATTTTTCCCCAGTATGCAGGGGCGTTTCATGCATATGGTGATGGCACCAGGTAAAAAATAAGGACGTGTCTCCCGTAAGGGTGTTACACATAAATTGATCAGTGAAGGAGATTGGGGATGCCCAAAATTAAGACCAACCGTGGCGCAGCAAAGCGTTTTCGTAAAACCGGAACCGGAAAAATCCGTCGTAATAAGGCTTTTACCAGCCATATTCTGACCAAAAAAACCACAAAGCGTAAGCGTGATCTGCGTCATGGCACTCTTGTTGACGCAGCAGATCATAAGAATATCAGTTGCCTGATCCCTTATAAATAGAGACTGGCAACTCGGCTTAAGTCCGTGAACTGTTGGGACATACATGTCTCCCCCTTCAGATCCGGCAGTGATCCCGTCATTAGGCGGGATGACTTATTTACACACTAGAAGGAGTACATCATGCCGAGAGTAAAAAGAGGTTTCAAAGCGAGACGCAGACGTAACAAGGTTCTTAAGCTGGCCAAAGGTTATCGTGGCGCACGCAGTAAACTGTTCCGCAGTGCTGCCGAAGCCGTTGACCGGGCCCTGAATTATGCCTACCGTGACCGTCGCGTTAAAAAACGGGATTTCCGTGGTTTGTGGATTGCCCGTATCAATGCAGCGGCCCGTCAAAATGGTTTGAACTACAGCCGTTTGATTCATGGTCTCAAGCAAGCTGAAATCGGTCTTGACCGTAAAGTTCTTGCTGAGATTGCAGTAACGGATCCTGCTGCATTCACTGCTGTTGTAGAAAAAGCCAAGGCTCAGATCCAGTAACAGGAACGACAAAAGAGATGAGGAGCCTCCTCATCTCTTTTTTTTTGTGCATGTATGATGATGGAAGCCCCATGGCTTCCATCATTTGTTTATAGCTGACAAACTCAGTGGAAATACCAAGAGGACTTATGAAGGAAAAACTTGAAGCATTGTTGACTGCAGCAAAACAAGCCTTGGCTGATGCTGCAGATGAAACGGCTCTCCAGGATGTTCGTGTTCGATTCTTGGGTAAGAAGGGTGAACTGACTGCCATCATGAAAGGGATGGGCGCGCTGTCTGCCGAGGAAAGACCGGTTGTCGGTGCCGTCGCAAACCGCGTTAAAGACGATATCTCAGACGTTTTTGAACAACGTCTGGCCGTTGTTAGGCAGCAGGCGATTGCCGATAAGTTGGCCAATGAAAAAATCGATGTTACTTTGCCGGGACGTCGTGCCCTCAGTGGCTCAAAGCATCCTGTCACCCTTGTCACCGAAGAGTTGATCGAAATTTTTTCCTCCTTAGGTTTCTGTGTTGCAGAAGGACCGGAAGTTGAACAGGATTTCTACAACTTTGAAGCTTTGAATATTCCCAAAGATCACCCTGCACGGGATATGCAGGACACCTTTTATATTAATGATGATGTCGTCCTGCGTACGCATACGTCACCAGTTCAAATCCGTTCCATGCTTAAGCAGGCACCTCCGGTGCGTGTCATTGCTCCTGGAACGGTGTATCGTCGCGACTCCGATATTACTCATAGTCCAATGTTTCACCAGATTGAGGGTTTCATGGTCGATGAGAATATCACCTTCGGTGATTTGAAAGGGATACTCACCACCTTTATTCAGGAGTGTTTTGGCAAGTCTGTTGGCGTTCGCTTTCGGCCCTCTTTTTTCCCTTTTACGGAACCCAGCGCCGAGGTGGATATTCAATGTGTGATTTGCGGCGGCAAAGGCTGTCGGGTGTGTAAAAACTCCGGCTGGCTGGAAATCCTGGGCAGTGGAATGATTGATCCTGAAGTCTTCAAATCCGTAAATTATGATTCTGAACGCTACAGTGGGTTTGCCTTCGGCATGGGGCTGGAACGTATCGCCATGTTGAAATATGGCGTCAATGATCTGCGCTTGTTCTTTGAAAACGACGTGCGTTTTTTGCGTCAGTTTTAACGCGGAATTTCAGTCTCGTTGCCCAGCAGTTCAACGAAGTAAGAGGAATGAAACATGAATGTTACATATAAATGGTTAAAAGAATTTGTCGATTTTGACCTTGATGGTGATCAGCTCTCCCATCGTCTGACCATGGCTGGTCTGGAAGTGGACTACATGGAGCGGCTCGGAGAAGGTTTGGATACTGTTATTGTTGCCCGATTAGAACAGGTCGAAACACACCCGGATGCTGATAAACTCACCATGTGTCAGGTCAATACCGGATCAGAGATTATTCCCGTTGTCTGTGGTGCGAAAAATCACAAACAGGGAGATCTCGTTGCGCTGGCTCAAGTTGGATCGGTGCTGCCGGGTGATTTTAAAATTAAAAAATCAAAAATACGAGGCGCTGTCTCTCAAGGGATGTTGTGTTCTGAAAAAGAACTCGGTCTTGCCGAAGAATCTGAAGGTATTTTGATTCTGTCGAAGGATTTGCCTTTGGGAATACCCGTTTTTGAAGCCTTGGACCTTAAAGATATCCGTTATGAAATCGGACTGACCCCGAATCGGGCGGATTGTCTCAGTGTGGCCGGAATCGCACGTGAAGTGGCGGCGATGGTTGGGAAAAGCATGGAACTGCCTGTGGTGCCTTCAGTTGAAGAGTCTACTGAGGACATCAATGCGTTGACATCCGTCACGATAGAGGACGCTGATGGTTGTCCCCGCTATATGGCGCGACTGATTCAGGGGGTGAAAATCGGCCCTTCTCCTGAGTGGCTGATCCGTCGCCTTGAGTCAGTTGGTCAGCGTTCCATCAATAACGTTGTCGATGTGACAAATTACCTGCTCATGGAGTTGGGTCATCCGCTTCATGCCTTTGATTTTAATTCATTACGCGGTAAACGTATTATCGTCAAACGTGCTGCAGACGATGAAACCTTTGTGACTCTTGATGGTCAGACGCGAACACTGCAAAGCTCAGACATAGTTATTTGTGATGCCGAAGGTTCCGTCGCGTTGGCCGGTGTTATGGGTGGTGAAAATTCGGAAGTTCAGGAGACAACGGTCGATGTTCTCTTGGAAAGTGCTTATTTTGATCCGATCTCCATTCGCCGTACAAGTAAGCGTCTTGGCATCCATTCCGAAGCTTCACACCGTTTTGAGCGCGGCGCGGATATTGAGATTGTCCCGGTGGCTCTGGAGCGGGCAACCGCGCTGATTCAGCAAGTTGCCGGAGGGCAGGTGGCCAAAGGTTGGATTGATACTTATCCGAAATCTCTTGAAAAACGTATCGTTCCGATAACCGTTGAAAAGACAAACCGTTTGCTTGGACTTGATCTCTCATTGCAGCAGATCGATTCGTTGCTGCAATCCATCGAACTAAAAACCTCTCCGCTTTCTTCCACAGAATCCGGACTGCAGGTTGTTATTCCTATGTCACGTCACGACCTTGAACGTGAAGTCGATTTGATTGAGGAAGTTGCTCGACTCAACGGCTATGACAATATTCCGGTGACGATGCCAGCAAGTCGTGTTGTTCACCGGCGTAAAGAAGAGCATCAGAGCTTCATAACTCAGCTGCGTAATGCTCTTGTCGCTCAAGGTGGGCGAGAAATTATCAATTATTCGTTTGTTTCACCTACGGCGTGGGATAAAATTCAGCTTGCTGACGATGATGAGCGTCGCAGTAATGTGCGTATTCTCAATCCGCTGACGGAAGATCAATCAGTGATGCGGACCAGTTTGGTCCCCGGTATGCTCGAAGTGGTCTCTCGAAATCTTGCTTATCGCAGTGATGATTTGCGTCTGTTTGAACTTCGCCCTGTGTTCCAGGTCGTAGAAGGGCAGGAGCAGCCTTGTGAAATCGTGAACCTTTGCGCTGCTTTGACTGGTCGTCGAGAGAAACAAGGATGGGCACAGAATAATGACTCTGTAGACTTCTTTGACCTTAAAGGGCTGGTTGAAGTTGTCGCTGAACAGTTGAACCTTGAAGTCTTACAATTTGAGGCTGATGCTGGACAACATTATCTTCATCCGGGGAAATCGTGTCGGATCTACAGTTCTGAGACCCTGATTGGTGTTATGGGTGAAGTCCACCCTGTTGTTCAAGATGCTTATGATCTCAACCAGCCGGTTTTTCTGCTTGAACTGGACATACCGGCTATGATTTCAGTACGATGCGGCGGAACAAAATTTGAAGCCATTTCGCGCTTCCCGGATGTCTATCGAGACAGTGCTATTCTGGTCGCGAATGATGTCGCTGCAGATCAGATCCTCAACGTGATCAGTTCTGTCAAAGCAAAAAATGTGGATGACGTTGTCCTGTTTGATCTGTACAGTGGAAAAGGAATTCCCGAAGGCAAGAAAAGTATCGCATTCCGTATTCGTTATCGCTCGACGGAAAAGACTCTTACGGATGACGAAATTAATAAAATGCACGCCAAGATCGTAAAGTCATTAGAGAAAAATCTTGGTGCGGAACTCAGATAGCTCTTGCAGCCTGACCTGAGCCTGTGTTATAAACCGTTTAAAATCAACGTTCTGTCGATTCTTTCGAATTTATATGATATGGAGGTATTATGACTAAAGCGGATCTTGTGGAAAATGTATATTTCAAGACAGGTTTTTCTAAAAAGGAATCCGCTGAAATTGTTGAAACGGTTTTCGAGCTGATGAAAGACACGCTTGAAACAGGCGATAAAATTAAAATCGCTGGTTTTGGCAATTTTGTTGTGAAGCAGAAAGCGACACGACGAGGACGTAATCCTCAGACCGGTGAAGAAATCGAGATCAGCTCCCGTAAGATCCTCACTTTTAAACCAAGCCAAGTACTCAAGACTGCGATAAACGAAGGGGACTGAAAAGTCCCCTTTTTGTTCTTTCTTCATGAACGTCGAGATCCCGGACAAGCTTTTTTTTAAGATCGGTGAGGTTGCCTCAATTACTGGGGTCAAGCCCCATGTCCTGCGCTACTGGGAGACGGAATTCGGCGCCTTTTCACCTTCCAAAACCCGTTCTCAACAACGTCAATATCAGAGAAAAGATATTGAACTGGTTCTACACCTTAAAGACCTTCTTTATAATCAAGGTTTTACGATTGCTGGCGCACGTAAAGCGCTTAAGTCTTCTGCCAAAAAACAGTCTCAAACAGAAGAGAAAAGTGACCGACAGGTTCTTCTAGAGCTTCGTGAGGATTTGCGCAGGCTCAAAGAGAGGTTGCATGACTGGTCCTGAGAATCCGCCTCTGATCGTTGTCACCAATGATGACGGGATTCTTTCGCCCGGACTTCAGCAACTTTCTGAAACGCTTCTTAACCTCGGGCAGGTTGTCGTGGTTGCTCCTGACCGTGAACGAAGCGCGGCCGGACATTCGATGACTCTTCACCAACCTGTCAGAGCGGATTTGCTCGCCGAAGATCGTTTCGCGGTCGATGGTACGCCGACCGATTGTGTCAATCTTGCCATTCATGGTTTGTTGTCGCGTAAGCCGGATCTCGTTGTTTCTGGTATTAATCGTGGCAGTAACCTTGCTGACGATATTACCTATTCAGGTACGGTTGCCGCAGCCATGGAAGCAATGTTAATGCAGGTTCCAGCTCTAGCCGTCTCTCTTGATGTGCAAACTGGAGTCGTTCCTGATTATCATTTTGCCTGTCATTACGCGTATCTTGTTGCTCGACAGATTCTGGAGCATGGTCTTCCCGCTGATACTTTTCTCAACTTGAATATTCCTCAGGGAAAACCTAAAGGTTTGAAAATTACGCGACAGGGAAAGCGAATTTACGACAATAAGGTCGAACGAAAACTGGACCCGAGGGGCCGTACCTATTATTGGCTGGGGGGGAATCTGCTTGGTTTCAATCGCCAGCAGGATTGTGACTGTGGGGCCGTCGCTGATGGATATGCTTCCCTGTCTCCGCTGCATCTTGACCTGACAAACTATCAGTCTGTTCAATATCTGGCTGCCTGGGAACTTGATTCCTGATCGATCTGGGATTGTTTTGACGATGAATTATTCAATTGCACGCCGGCGGATGGTCGCCCAACATGTCGTATCACGGGGCATTCATGATGCAGACCTCATTCATGTCATGGAAGAGGTTCCTCGCCATTTGTTTGTCGAAGAAGCTCTGCAGAGCCAAGCTTATACTGATTATGCTTTGCCAATCGGTGAAAAGCAGACAATTTCACAACCTTATATGGTTGCGGTGATGACCCAGGCCCTCGAGCTTAAACCTAAGGATCGTGTGCTCGAAGTTGGGACCGGATCGGGATATCAAGCGGCTGTCCTGTCACGTCTTGTTTCCCATGTTTATAGCGTTGAGCGCATTGTGACCTTAGCCCGCCGTGCTCGTCGGATTCTTGATCAGATCGGTAGCAGTAATGTCCATATCCAGGTTGGTGATGGGACCACGGGTTGGCGTGAACAAGCTCCTTTTGATGCGATTATTGTGACGGCTGGTGCCCCGCAAATTCCACAAGATTACTTGGATCAGCTCGAGGTTGGTGGCCGTCTGGTTATCCCGGTAGGAGATAGCACGCAGCAAGTTCTTAAGCGGGTGACACGCCGTACTGAAGAGATATTTGATGAAGAAGATATTCTTCCCTGTCGTTTTGTCCCATTGATCGGTGTTCATGGCTGGAGTTCGTCTTCATGACGATTCTGGTCAGGCGTCTTTATGATTGGGTTTTGAGCTGGGCTGATTCGCGCTATGCGGTGTTGGCACTGTTTGTTCTGGCCGTTGCAGAGTCGTCATTTTTTCCCATTCCTCCTGATGTTTTATTGCTGGCGTTATGTCTGTCCTCGGCCAAAGGTGCGATGCGCTATGCGTTTATTTGCACGGTTGGTTCTGTTCTCGGCGGTGTTTTGGGTTATGGGATCGGATATGGTTTCTGGGAGACAACGGCGCCGTTCTTTTTTAACTGGGTTCCGGGCTTTACACCCGATCTGTTTAACCAGATACAGCATCTGTTTCAGCAATACGACTTCTGGTTTGTTTTTACGGCCGGATTTACACCGATTCCCTATAAAATTATTACCATTGGGGCTGGTGTCTTCAATCTGCAGTTTCTTGTTTTTGTCATTGCGTCCTGTATTAGTCGTGGTTTACGATTTTTTATCATCGCCTGGCTGGTTGGACGCTATGGGCCGGCGGCCCGCATATTTATTGATAAAAACTTTAACCGTCTGACCATTGCTTTTACTCTGCTGCTTGTCGGCGGCTTTATCGTGATTCGCTATGTTTTTTAATCCTGACAGGAGAACTTTCAGGTAAGGAGAATGGCCTCTGATGCGTCTCGTCACTGTTATCCTGCTGACACTGATCACCCTGGTTGCCTGTGCGACTTCAGGGGTAAATCACGTTGTTCAACCGGGACAGACGCTCTATCGCATCAGTAAAACTTATGGCGTTTCAGCGGAAAAAATTGCCGCCTACAATCACATCAAAGATCCCACTCAGATAAAAGCAGGAGAATCTCTGTGGATTCCCGGTGTCCGTCATACCCGTACTGTGGCCGTTGTGCCAAACAATACGAAGAAGACCCCCAGTGTTTCTGTGTCAAAAGCATCTCCACCAAAATCTGTCAAAAGTACGACGACAGTAAAAAAAACCACCTCGGTCAAAACAAAATCAAATTCGCAGACTGTAAAACAGTCGGCCCCTTCGGTTGCTAAAAAAGGGCAATTGGATTGGCCGGTCCGAGGCAAAATTCTTCAGTCATTCGGGGTAAAAAACGGCGAACGAAGCAAAGGGATCGTTATCGCTGCACCGGAAGGATCAGCTGTTTTGTGCGCAGCGGCAGGGCAGGTGATCTATAGTGGCAGTGGTATCCAAGGTTATGGCCACTTGTTGATTGTCAAGCATAGCGACAATCTGTACACGGTTTATGGGCATAACCGTTCCACTCTGGTCAAGGCGGGTGCTTTTGTGAATAAAGGGCAAAAGATCGCACTATCCGGACGTGTTCCTTCATTGGGGCAAGGCGGGGTTCATTTTGAAGTGAGGCAAGGGAATGAAGCTGTTAACCCGGCTTTTTACTTGCCATGATACGAGCATTCTAATACCCTTAATTTTCAATAGTTTTCAATGCAGTTTTATGGATTAACCCCGAATGGAGGTTTCATGGCGGCAGACAAAACAGATGAGAACGAGACAAAGAAAAAAAAGAAGAAATCTCCTGCTGGAGAGACCACTGGGGATGATGCGATTAAATATTATCTTCAGGATATACAGAAATCAAAACTCTTGACGGCGGATGAAGAACGAGCGCTGGCAACACGGGTTGAGCAGGGTGATGATCAGGCGCGTGCAAAAATGATCGAATCCAACCTTCGTCTAGTGGTCAAAATAGCCAAACGGTATATGAACCGTGGGTTACCGTTTCTTGATCTCATTGAAGAGGGTAATATGGGCCTTATCAAGGCTGTCGAGCGTTTTCAGGTTGATAAAGAATGTCGTTTTTCAACCTATGCAACTTGGTGGATTCGTCAATCCATTGAAAGAGCGCTTGTCAATCAGAGTCGTACCATCCGTTTACCGGTCCATGTCTCTGACAATGTAAATCGTATGCTTAAAGCAACGAAAGAGGTTCTTAAAAAGCTGAATCATGAGCCGTCTGAAGAGGAAATCGCTGAAGCGATGGGGGCTCCGGTCGATGAAGTCCGCCGTCTTCAGCAGCTTGTCAAAAAAACGTATTCCATAGAGCATCCATTGGGAGAAAACGACAACTATTCTTTGATGGATACTCTGGAGGACTCTTCGGTTGTCAATCCCGCTGAATTGCTCGAAAACCAGGATCAATATGAGTTTGTTAACAAATGGCTGGGCAGCCTCAAAGAGAATGAACGGGAGATTCTCATGTTGCGTTTCGGGCTGAACGATTGTGAACCTGAAACACTGGATACCATTGGCAAACGTTATGGCGTCACCCGCGAGCGAATTCGCCAGATTGAGGCGAAAAGCATTGATAAATTGCGCAGAATGATGCGTGAAGAAGCTGAAAATCAGATCTAATCGTTAAGGAGATATGTGTGGACGAGCTCAGAAGTATTATTCGTGATATTCCTGATTTCCCCAAAAAGGGAATTGTGTTTAAAGATATAACGACGTTGTTAGCCGATGGTAAAAGTTTCCATCGGATGATTGATCTCATTGCCCATCGTTATCTGGGACAAAAAATTGATAAAATTGTTGGTGTTGAAGCACGCGGTTTCCTCCTGGGATCTGCTCTCGCCTATAAACTGGGAGTCGGTATTGTTCTGGTGCGTAAGCCAGGAAAACTGCCCTATAAAACTCTGAAGAAGACATATGACCTCGAGTATGGCAGTGATACCCTTGAGATTCACGAGGATGCCTTTAAACCTGGCGAGCGGGTGATTATTGCCGATGATCTTCTTGCCACAGGAGGAACAGTTTCCGCTGTTGTTGAGCTGGTTGAGGAGCTTGAAGCCGAGCTGGTTGAATGCGCCTTTCTGGCCGAACTTGATTTTCTCAAAGGGCGTGAGCGTCTTCCTGAAAACAAGGTGTTCAGTCTGCTCCACTTTTAATATATCCCTTGCTATCGAAAAGGGTGTGGGCTATAAATATCGCCTTTGGCCCCGTAGCTCAGAAGGATAGAGCGATCGCCTCCTAAGCGATAGGCCACTGGTTCGACTCCAGTCGGGGCCGCCAATAAAATTAAGCCCTTAGCGTTGACTCGCTAAGGGCTTTTTGTTTGTGTTTTTATTTCAGGGTGCCGTTTAGGGTGCCATGGCGTTATTGACCATTTGAGCCTCTAAGCTTTTTTCGGATAGAATCATGTCGGCGTTTTTATCTGTTTTTGACTGATGGTCTTTCTGACTCGACCTTTGAATGAAATGCCTATAATATTTAAGTCCAGTTGAAGGCACTGTCAAAAGGGGGAGCCATGGTAACATTGAGTGAACGACTTGAGCGGATCCATCAACAAATTCAACAGTCGTGCGAGTCTGTGGGACGGATGGCTGTTGCGCTCTACGATGAAAAAACCGATTTGTTACACACGTTCTTGTGCAGTTGCCGGCATAATCCATTGCCAAATTACCAAATCACTTTATCCCGAGTACCATCGCTACAAGCGTTGGCAGCTTCCGGCGAAAATCGTATTATTCGCGATATCCCAGACGCCTTATCACAATCAACGGCACACCACAGTCAACAGATTATCCAGGAAGGATATCGATCCAGCCTGACGATTCCGCTGAAATTGCAAGATAAGCTGATAGGCTTTCTTTTTTTTGACTCCTTTCAAAATAACGGTTTTTCAAAACAGATTGAGGGGACATTCTATTTTACCCTGGGCAATAAAAAAATATTTCTCAAGTAAATCAGTCGGTTAAGATTTAAGCCTGTTTTTTCACGCACCTGTCCCATTGTGTTTATACCGACGTTGTCCCACATCTTGGCGAATCTTGAGCTTCATCGTTACAAGTATCCGGCATCCCCTGCCTGCAGTGGGAACAGGGCCGCCTCAGCATTCCTTATCCAAGCTTCAAGATTCCAGTGAGAGGCCCTTGTTTGTCCCGCCCGAGGTCCATGCCTCAACGTTGTTGATCGGGCTCTTCTCGCCGCCGACTGCTTCAGGAGTAATTACGTCCTTGTGAAGCAGTCAGAATCAAATGCCTGGTTCCGTTTCATCAGGGTCCAGGCAATAATCAGCATTTTGGCCGCCAGCTTGACCCGCATCTTTAACTTGATGCCGCGTTCCATTTCCCGTCCTTTGAGCAGGCCGGTAAAGTAGCTGCGGATGGTTGCATCTTTGTAGCTGGCAATTTGTGCCGCCTGCACCAAGGCATAGCGCAATCCGGCTTTGCCTTGTTTGGAGATGACCGGTATCGCGCTGTCGCTCTTCTTGCCGCTTCGCGAGGCGCTGAGATCCAGTCCCGCCAAGCGCAGGACCTGCTTGCGGCTGGTAAAACGATTGGCATCGCCAATAGCCGCCAGGGTCATGGCCGAGACGATTGGACCAAAGCCGGGGATTGTCAGCAGACAGGCGTAGGCCGGGAACGTTTGCGCAACGTCCTTGAGTCGTTTTTCCAAGTCACGCTTGATCTGGCGCACCTGACAGAGCTGCTCGACCAGTGCGCGTCCCTCCCAGGCTGCCGACTCGGGCAAGGCGCAGCCGACGGAAAGCTGACTGGCCTGCCAGATGGCCTCTAACAGGCGTTCTTGAGCCATGGAGCGTTTTTGCATCTGGTAGCCTCGGCGAAAACCTTCAAAGGACATCGCGGCAATACGTGCCGGGTCGAAATCGTTGGCAATGAGATCGAGAATGAGACCATCTTGCCCGCCTTGGGGCATCTGCTTGTCCAATTCCGGGAAATACTGCGCCAGCAAATTGTTGCGGATGCGCATTCGCAAGCCGTGTTCCTGCTTTTTCAACTTGGCCCGATAGGCGAGCAAGCTGCGCAATTCACGGATCTCATCCTCGCCGGGATCATAAAATTGACAGCGCCCCTGACTAACCAGATCAGCAATATTCGCGGCATCCTTGGTGTTGTTTTTGTCCCAGCGGCCATCCAGCAACGTTCTGTTTTTGGCTACGGCAACATTGGAGACATAAACAACCTGCTCGTTGTTGCGAATCAAATATTCAGCCAGTGGTTTGTGATAAGAAGCTGTCGGTTCGACACCATAGACGCATTCTTTCAACGTATGCTTCACCATCAGGCTATCCGCCATGGACTGAAGCTTTTTAAAGTCTTCGATGGTATTGTAAAAGATCAATTTCTTCCAAAGCGTCCTGCCGTTTGCATCGCCGAAGAAAGCATGATGTTTATCTTTGGCAATATCAATCCCGACCACCAGCGTCGTTTTGCAGCCGCGAATGGATTCGCGCAACCGCCTGAACTGTTGCACCCTATCTTGTGCTTGCGTCATAAAATGCCTCCTTTGCGTAAACGTTGCATTCGTTGACCATTACACAAAATGGAGCAGGAAACAGGCTGTTGTTTTACTATGTTTTTTTATAATTTCCGGGGATTTAATTCGCTTACAATGTTAGATATAACGTTGAATCTTTACGGCCAATTGATCTGTGAAACGATTTCTCACGATTTGGCATCCATCAAAACATTACGTGGAGCTGTGGTGACAGCACGGGAATTCAGTCGTCAACGTGATGAGGAAACAGCTGCCCATTTGTCCCGCATGGCGCACTATTCGCGCCTGATTGCAATGGAAGTCAGTGATCAATATCAAATCAGTGAAGAAGAAATCGAATATATTCACCAATTTGCACCGCTCCATGATATCGGTAAAGTGGCAATACCGGATCGAATTTTGCTCAAAAACGGTCAGTTGACGGATGACGAACGTGAGACAATGCGTTCACATGTTGTCCGCGGGGTGGAAATTGTCGATCTGATGATTGACGAATTTGACCTGGGGACCGTCCGCCATATTGAGATGTTACGGAATATTATTGCCGGCCATCATGAGCGATTTGATGGTTCCGGTTATCCTGTCGGTTTGCAGGGCTTGGATATTCCTGTCGAAAGTCGTATTATCGCCGTGGCGGATGTTTTTGATGCATTGACAACGGAACGTCCTTATAAATCAGCTTGGTCGTTTGACGAGGCTTTGTCGCGAATGCAGACGGTCGAAGCTGCATTATATGATCCAGCCTGTGTTGCGGCTTTGATTCAACGGCGTGATGACGTCGAGGATATTCGACGACGTTTCGTTGATACGCCGATTGGCTGACAAATGAAGGAAGTGTGATGAGTTCTGAACAAAAGTATCAATGTCATCGTTGTCTCGGTGTTTGGGAGAAAACCGGGAGAACATCATGCAGTGCCGCTCCTGGAAAAATAAAAGCCCCTGCAGGTTGCCCTGGTCAGCAAGAAACCTTGATCCATGAATGTTTTAATCAGTATTGTGATGCGTCGGAGCAGGCACGTCTCGCTCAGGTCGCTGCACGTGTTGAAGGCCTATGCTATCAGGCCGACTCTGATGCGCAATCGGTTCACCCCCGCTGGACACGTGTTGAGGACACCATTGCTCTGGCTAAGTTGATGGGATATCGAACCATTGGCATCGCGACTTGCCTCGGTCTTCTGGCGGAAACCCGGCAATTGAGTGAGATTCTCGAAGCTCAAGGATTTGAGGTGGTCTCTGTCTGCTGCAAAGCTGGCGGTATTGATAAAATCAAGCTTGGAATCGACGAGCAGGATAAAGTACGGCCGGGGCACTACGAGGCCGCATGTAATCCAATTGCTCAAGCTGCACTGCTCAATGAATCACAGACGGACATGAATATTATTGTTGGATTATGTGTCGGTCACGATATGCTGTTTAATATGCATTCTAAAGCGCCTGTAACAACACTTGTCGCCAAAGATCGGGTGACCGGTCATAATCCGGTCAGTGTGCTTTATGGCCAGAATTTTTATTACAAGCGCCTCAAAAGAAAACCGTTAAAGGTCGATTGATTTCCCTCTTTTGAAAGTGAGTGGGATGATGCAAGCCAGCCAGTTTGTCGCGCACCGCGGTTATCGTAACGCTTATCCTGAAAACACCCTTTTGGCCCATCAAAAAGCGGTGGAGGCCGGGGCATTATATGTTGAAACCGATATCCAGATGAGTGCTGACGGGATTCCCGTCCTTTATCATGATATTGATATGGTGCGTTTGAGTGGCCTGCAGCAAAAGCTCGACGAATTTACCGCAGAACAATTGTCGCAGATTGCCGTAAGTGAACCGGATCGTTTCGGCAGTCGTTTTGAGCATGAACCGGTAGCAACGTTACAGAACTTTGTTGACTGGCTGTCTGCCTTACCGGATGTAACGGCCTATATTGAAATCAAACCGGAATGTCGGCAACAGTACGGTGTTAATGCCGTTGCGCAGATCCTTCATCGGCTCAGAACCGTTTTTTCACAGGTCGTTATCATCAGTTTTGATCTGGATATCGTTGGTCTGACACGCCACCTCGGTGCTCCGCGGGTTGGCGTTGTGCTAAGCTCTTGGGAAACGTTGCAGTTGCCCGTTGTCGCACAAATTCACCCCGATGTCTTTTTCTGTGATTCCTACCTGGTTCCTGACGATGTCGATTTGGCGTCACTGAATACCCCGGTTGTGATTTATGAGGTCTCGAACCTGAAAGACGCGTCGTATTGGTTGTCGCGAGGGGCGGTCCAGGTGGAAACATTTCACATTGGAACCATGCTCGAACAGCTGTCTTCAGTGCGGGGCGAATTTGACAAGGAGTGATTGAATGGAAATTGCTGATGATGCCCGTTGTTTCGTTTGTGGACCAGAAAACAACCGTGGCTTGCAAGCAAAATTTGACATCGATTCGGAGCAGTTGTGCTCCCATTGCCAGATTGCGTTACCTGGCGATTTTCAGGGGTGGCAAAATGTCGTTCATGGCGGCGTGTTGGCGACTTTGCTGGATGAAGCCTCGATTTATGCCTGTCGGAGTATTGCTCCACAGTGTGTCACGGCAGAGTTGACTGTGCGCTACAAAAAGCCAGTCCCCGTTGAGACTCCGTTGGAGATCACCGCCCGGGTTGTTGAGCAGAAAAAACGTGTCTTTCTGGTTGAGGCCTCTATTGCCGTTGACGGAACCGTACATGCCGAAGCCAGTACGAAAGTTTTCCGTCTTTAACCCTGTCTGTGTACGCCTTTAGTTGCCTTTTTACTTTCATCACAGAGTGCTTTTGATATGACCTATAATGATATTTTGCGTCGTTTTCGCTATGCCGTCGATCTTTCGGACGATGCCATGCTGGAAATTTTTTCTGAGGGTGGTCTGGCCCTTGGCGTTGATGAAATGATCGCCTTGCTGCGTCGTGAGGATGAAGAGGGCTATGAGCCTTGCTCTGAAATCTGTATGAAACAATTTTTAAGCGGTCTGGTGCGTTTTGCCCGAGGCGAAGCGCCCGAGGGGACACCGCCTTTGATAGCCGAGGATGAGCCTCTGAACAATAATGTGATCCTCAAGGCGGTGCGGATTGCTCTTGAACTCCATGAACAGGATATGCTTGATCTTTTTGGCTTGGCTGGTTTCAGGGTTTCGCGCGCTGAACTCAGTGCCTTGTTTCGTAAAAAAGGCCATAAAAATTACAAGCCGTGCGGCGACCAGATGTTGCGTAACTTTTTAAAAGGGCTTACTTTGCACAATAGACAGTAGTGCTTGATGGTTAAGGAAAAAGGCTGGATAATTAAATATATCCAGCCTTTTTTTAATGTTATTTCTTGCCTTTGATCAGACTTGTCAATGCCTGCTTGTCAACGCGGCGCTGCCATAATGGCGTCGTTTGTCGTTGATACGCCGCCTGTTGTTCCTCAAACGTTTTCTTAGTTGGACTGCGGTAGAGCAAACCTAAAGGATAGCTTTGCGTATTTAGTGCGAGTGACAATGCGGCAGCTTGGTCTGTCGCATCATGATCCTCAATGATATGGCAATGCTCTTTGTACCAGGCGTAGGTATTCAGTTTGTTGAATGAGACGCAGGGCTGAAAAATTTCCACGATGGCCAATCCTTTATGTTCGATGGCCTGTTGAATCAATTCTGCGGTCAGTTCCCGGTGACCAATAAAACTGCGTGCGACAAACGAGGCATTCTGGGCAATGGCAATGGCCAGCGCATTGATTGGTTCCTCGGTGACGCCGTCTGGCTGGGTGGTGGTTTTCATCCCCGGCAGGGTGGTGGGGGACCCCTGGCCTTTCGTTAAACCGTAGATCTGATTGTTATGCACGAGCACGGTGATATCGGGATTGCGGCGCAATATGTGGAGAAAATGATTGCCACCTTCGGCATACATGTCGCCATCACCGCCGACCGCCAGCACGGTCAACTCCGGATTGGTCGCTTTCACGGCTGTTGCGATGGGAAGCGCCCTGCCGTGCAGGGTATGAAAACCGTTGCTGTGAATGTAGTGGGGAAATTTTCCCGCCTGACCGATGCCGCTGATGACGGCTGTTTGCTGCGGTGTGCGGCCCAGTGCCTCCAGTGTGGTTTTAACGACATCAAGGATGGCGTAATCTCCACAACCCGGACACCAGGAGACCTCCTGCGAACCGGGACGCTGAGAATCAAAAAGTGATTTACTCATGATCGTCTCCTTTCACCAGGGCATTGAGCTGTTGGCACAGCAGTTCACTTGACAGGGCACGTCCGTCATATTTAAGAATACGGTCATCGATCCGGCACACATATTCTCGTTGTAACAGGTCGGCAAACTGGCCGGTGAAGTTTTGTTCCACGCAAATGATGCGTTGCGCTTGATTAAGATATCCGGCAACGCAGTCGGGAAGTGGGTAAACCTGACTGAAATGCAACAAAGCCACGTCGGGGAGGTTGAGGGTCTCAATCGCGTCCTTGAGCGTATTAAAGGTTGATCCCCAGCCAATGACCAATGTTGTGAAATCATGGCTGCCAACCAATTCCGGTTCGAGCGCCTGCGCAATCATCTGCTGTTGTTTACGCATCCGCTTCTCCGGCATGGCTGAACTCAGACCGATCTCTTCTGTTGTGTCGCCATACTCATCATGTTCATTGCCGTTAGCAACGACAACGCCCTGGCCGTGTCCGGGAAGGGCGCGGGGAGAAATTCCATCCGCAGTGATCTGATAGCGTTGATAGTCTTCAGATGATTCGATGATCTGGAGCGGTTCCATATCTGGCAATGTGTCCACTGTGCTGTTGTAATAGGTATCGACAAAATATTCATCAGTCAGAATAAATGCCGGAGTTTGAAATTGATCGGCCATGGCAAAAGCGCGTGCCGCAAGCTGAATTGCGTCTTCAATGTCACGCGGTGCAAAAATGGTGCGAGGGAAATCGCCGTGTCCGGCATAAAGAACCAGATTGAGATCGCCCTGAGCGGTTCGGGTCGGTAGGCCGGTGGCCGGTCCGGGCCGTTGCGCCAAGTGGAGTACAAAAGGCGTCTCCGACATGCCGGCAAGACTGATCAGTTCCTCCATCAGGGCAAAACCACCGCCGGAGGTTGTCACCATGCCGCGTCCACCGGCATACCACGTGCCAATACAGGCCGCCGCGGCAGAGATTTCATCTTCATATTGCTCGACGACCAGATCGAATTCCCGGGCGTGATGGGCGAGAAAGACCGCCACGGCGGTTGATGGCGACATCGGGTAGAAAGACAGGGCATTGCAGCCGCCACTGAGGGCGCCGATGGCCACGGCCTCGCTGCCATTGATCAATACCTGATCCGCGACCTTTGGGTCTGCTTGAAGTGAGTAGCTGCAGTTTTGCTCCTGTTGCAGCTGGCGACCCAGGTCTTGTCCAAAACGCAGCGCTTCGCTGTTTTTGGTCATGACTTTCTCCGCTTTGTCGGAAAAGGCTTCTTTGACCAGAGTATCCATTAGATCTGAGTCAATCTGAAAGAGGGTCGAAACCAAACCGGCGCACAGGGTGTTTAACTCCTTCTGGTAGGTTTTGCGTTCCTCTTCGCTCCATTGCAGGGAACAATGCTTCCCCGTGGCTGATGCGCTGTCCAGAAAGCTCTCATCGCCAATGACCATGGTGTCTGCGGTCATTCGTGTCGCGACCCAATCGAGAACCCCGTTGGTAAACGGAATGAGCACGTCGATCTGTTCGCGATAACTTCGAATCGGTTGCGATGACACGCTGATGGTGATGGTGTTGAGCCCGCCGCGGACTCGTGACATGTACTCTTTGGTTGCGTAGACGTGAAATCCGGATTGCTTGAACGCACGAATGAGAATGGATTCCACCGTGTTGACGCCTTGACCTGCCTGACCGCCAAGGACAATGTTGTACCGTTGCATTTTTCTCCTCCTTGTTGCGATTGCGTTAAAAGAGTGTCGTGAGAAATGATGCTGGAACGACAGGGTCATCCGCGCTGAGCGCGTGACCGTAAGATGGATTTGTGATACTTAGTAGAACATCTTCACGCGTGTCTGTCGAATGATTATTCAATTCAATGTCTATGAGAAAGAGTGTGATATGAAACGCCTGATTCAACTGACCCAACGCCGTTTTTATGCCATTCTGGCGGGAGACGATGCTCTGGACCGGGCCTGTGACGGCATTCCCGACAGCGGCTGCCATGAGCAGCCTCTCAATTTTACCTTTAATGTCTTCAATGGTGCTGCGACCAAGTTGGCGGAACAGGTTGCCGGACCCAATCTTGTCTTGGTCTGGTTACTCCAGTTGTTGGGGAGCCCGGTGTGGATGTTCGGATTTTTGGTGCCGATTAAACAAGCCGGATCTCTCTTGCCACAGCTGGTGGCATCTGGGCAGATTCGACGGTTGGCTGTGCGCAAATGGGTCTGGGTTGCCGCTGCAGTCATTCAGGCGGTCGCATTGTTGCTGCTGATCCCGGTGTCGTTCTCTTTTTCTCCATCCGTTGCCGGACTGCTGATTCTCTTTTTGTTTACCCTGTTCAGTGTGGCCAGTGGAACCGCCTCCATCGCTTTTCAGGATGTGTTGGCGAAAACTATCATTAAGGGACACCGTGGTCGTTTGCTGGCGTCACGAGCCTTGATCGGCGGGATTCTGACCATGGCTGCCGGTGCTGTTTTACCGCTGATCAAACAGGGTAGTCATTCGGACCTTATGACGGTTTACGTGTTGATTGCCGTTGGTGCCGGGCTGTGGTTGCTCGGTGCAGCCAGTTTTGCCGGGATTCGGGAGAAAGAGGGCGAAACCAAGGGAGGACGTAATCCGATCCATGAAATGAAGGTCGGGCTCGATTATTGTCGACGTTATTCAGGCTTTCGGCGCTTTCTACTGGCACGCACGCTATTGCTCAGTGTTGAATTGGCCACCCCGTTTTATTTTCTCCATGCCAGTCACAGTATGGAGATCAACGGCGGTTTTATCGGTAAACTGGTGTTGGCCATTGGGGTCGCTCAGGTGTTGAGTAGCCCATTCTGGGGCCGTCTAGCCGACAGCACGAGTAAGACGGTGATGACCTACAGTGCTGTGCTTTCGGTGGCAGCGGCAGCGCTGGTGTTGTGGGTTGGCGGGGTCTGCCCGGCGGGTTGGCAACAGGCTGGATTCTTTGTCAGTTTTGTCCTGGTCGGTTTGGCTGAGTCCGGTGTCCGTCTCGGGCGTAAAACGTACCTTGTTGATGCCATCACCAGTGATGACCGGGCGACCTGCGTAGCCTTTACCAACAGTACGGTCGGTGTTCTTGCTTTGCTGGCCGGTGGGGCTGGTATCGTGGCTCAGTGGTTTGGTTCTGATGTTCTCATTGCTGTTTTGATCCTGATCAGTTGCCTGGCGATTTTCAGTTGTCGCTGGATGCCGGAGGCTGATCAGATGATGGGGGGAGGCCAGACTGAATGAGCGGCACAGTCTCACAGCCTTGGTTTGATGGGAGCAGGGCACAGTCTTGCCCTGTGACCTTTGTTGCCGCAAACAATTTGAATCCGGCGAGCACACGTTACCATGCCGTTGCGGAAGGCCTCATCTGTCCGCTGTTGGTTGCCTGGCAAAATGACCTCATCATCAGGGCACATTTCCTGTGTCATCATACACGGGATGAGGTTGTCAATCTCTGGCAGCAGCATGAGCCACAGGCGATATGGAGCGCTGAGACGACATCCCCTTTTGCCGTACAGGATTTGTTGTACGGAGAGAGAAAGGTTACAAAAATTCCTCTGGTGTTATCGGGGACACCATTTCAACAAAGGGTATGGCGCACATTGGCCCATGTACCTATGGGGCAGGTGATCTCTTATGGACAACTGGCGCAGGCCAGTGGCTCTCCTCGCGGAGCCAGGGCGGTTGGTCACGCCATGGCTGTCAATCCGGTTCCAGGAATTATCCCTTGTCATCGCGTGATTCGTCAGGATGGTCAGCCCGGTGATTTTGGCTATGGAACAGAGATCAAGGGGCGCATGTTGGACTGGGAAGCGCGGCATGGCCGACACAAAAGGAGCAGCAGCTATGAATGATGATTATTTAGGGCCTCATGAAATTCATCTCGAACGGTGGATTGAATGTGCCCCGTTTGAACAATTGCTGGGCATGGAGATTGTCAAGGCGGAACAGGGGCAAGCGTTTTTGACTATGCCGTTTCGCCAGCAATATGCCAATGGTGGCAGCATGATGCATGGTGGTGCTCTGGTCAGTCTGGCCGATACCGCGGCAGTCATGGCATTGAAGAGTTGCGTGGATATCGGAACCCACTTTGGCACCACGGATATGGCGATTCGTTTTCTGCGTCCTGTTATTCATGGGATGGTGACGGCAACGGCCACGGTAGAACAGCAGCAGGAGCGCCTGTGGCATGCTTCGGTGGCGATTACAACCGTCGACAACGAAGTGGCCATGGAGATGACGGCCGTCTTCAAAATTTCCCGCCGTCGTTTGAGCACGGTGGCTGAGGGAGCCTGATGATCACGCTGGATATGCCCACACTGTTTTGGGTTGGGGGCCTTTTTGTCGGGCTGGTGGTGATTTATCTGCTGGCTCGAGTGGTGTCCTTACGCCGACAGGTGAAAGACTGTCGTTTCCGTTTATCGGAGGCAGACCAGCTGGTGGCGTCGTTACAGCAGGCGTTGGAACAAGAGCGTCTTCAGCGTGTTGAACTTTCCACTCGCCTGGATGTAGAGCGGCAACAGGCCGAAGAGAAGCAAGTGTTGTTGCTTGAGGCTAAAGAACAGTTGGCTCAGCAGTTTAAAGTGGTTGCCGGTGAAATTTTTGATGAGCGCGGGCGTCAGTTCAAGGAAACCAATCGTGAAGAACTCAGCCAGGTGCTCGCACCTTTCAAACAGCAACTGGAAGGGTTTCGCCAGAAAGTGGATGACGTTTATGTCAGTGACGTGCGTGAGCGGGCCTCTCTAAAACAGGAGTTGGAACACTTACGCGGCTTGAATCAACAGATGGCACAAGAAGCTCACCATCTGACGCAGGCTTTGAAAGGGGATCGTAAACTCCAGGGGAACTGGGGCGAATTGGTTCTGGAACGCTTGCTGGAGCAGTCGGGCTTGCGTCGGGGTAGTGAGTATGATGTTCAGGGTAGTTTTCGCGATGACGATAACCGCTTGTTGCGGCCAGATGTGATTGTCCATTTGCCGGAAGGCAAAGACATGATTATTGATTCGAAAGTCTCCCTGTCCGCCTATGAGCGCCTTTGTCGAGAAGATGACCCGGCGCTACGTGCGCGTTATCTTAAAGAACACATCCAGGCGGTCCGTCATCATGTCCAGTCGTTGGGTGAGAAACATTACACCACCCTTAAAGGGATTCACTCCCTTGATTTTGTGTTGATGTTCATGCCGGTTGAAGCGGCGCTGGTCACGGCGTTGCAACATGAACCCTCCCTGTTCAATGAAGCTTTTGAGCGTCATGTGGTTGTTGTCTCTCCAACAACCTTGCTGGCGACATTGCGGACGGTTGAAAATATCTGGCGTTTTGAACGCCAGAACCAAAATGCCCAGGCCATTGCCGAACGCGCTGGGGCTGTTTATGACAAATTGCGCGGCTTTGTTGAAGAGATGGAGAAACTTGGTGTCCAGCTCGATACGGTCGGGCACACCTATGCGGCGGCGATGAATAAATTATGTCAGGGGCGAGGCAACCTGATCAGTCAAGCCAGTCGTTTTGTTGATCTCGGCGTTAAAGTCAAAAAAACATTGCCGGCGACGGTCATGGAGCGTGCTGAACTCAATGAAGAGTCGTATTCAGAGCGTCAATCCGATGACTGACGCTCTGAATACGGAGGTTATTCCTCCTCAGGGAGAAGTTTGTGGTGTTTGAGCTGCTGGATCAGTACCGGGGTTTGATTCAGAGCATAATTGATCACGGAAGATGTAATCGTTGCCGAAGTGATGGCATCGACTTCCGGATTGAAATTCTTGGTTGTTGTCAGTTCCCGACCAACCAGAATCCGTTTCAGCTTTTTCATATCCTGCGGGTCAAATTCCTCATTGCCGTATTTGGTTAATTGCAGTGCGGCCACATCGATGACTTTCAACGTTTCATCAAACAGATAAATGAAATGGACATCGTGACAGATATCGCAAACGGTTGATCGGCTGACCACCTCAGTGATCAACGTCCTTTCCTTGTCCTGTTTGCGGACAACAGCGCGAAAGAGGCGATGTCCTTTGATACCTTTTATCTTTTCCAAGGATACAATGGCCCCTTGTTGAGAAACCAGTTTGCGCACCTTGGTGATAATCTGTTCCTCGGAGAACGGCACAGGTGTCTGTTCGGCGATATCTTCAAGGTCTTGTTCCGGCAGTAATAAGTCTTCTGGTAACTCCTCCAGATATTCAGTTAACAGTTGCAACGTCTCGTCAACATGTTCATTGGTTCCGATATGTGTCCCGGCGACGACTCCCGCTGTACCGGGTTTGCGCTGACGGACATAAACGGTGAACGGTGTTGTTTTGCCGCCCGCTTCACGCCAGAAAAGAAAGTTTTCATCAAGGAATACCGGAAACGCCACGTTGTAATAGTCGATAAATTCTTCAACCGGTTTCGGATGATTGCCGACAGCGATTCCCATCAAACGGACCTTGTCGCGCAGTTGTGGGTCGCGGGAGATTTTTTTGTATAGCTTGTTATAGATAGGTGCCTGGTCTTTACAGTGGGGGCAATGGACATTGAAAAACTCAACCAGCAGAACATCGGCACCGATGGCGCTGGGTGAAAAGAATTCACCGGCGGGTTGATCAATGCCCAGATAGTCGCGTTCCTGTTGAGACTCGGGAACGGGAAGCTGTAACTCCGGAAAAGGAAGTCCGGTACTCAGTGGGGTCGAAGCATTGGCCATGGACGGTAGAATTGCCAGTCCAAAAAAAATGATTCCGAGCATAAAATTCTTCATATCTGTAGTCCTGTCCTGTGAAAAACACCATCCTAATTGCACAGGGTGTCCACTATTGTGTCAATTTTGAGTTGGAAGTCTGGAAAGATCTCTTGTCATTGTTACACTGTAACAGATCAGTGCCCAGAAGAAACCTGCCGACTTCTTTGGATGTATCGATGCTTCTTTCTTTTCGTGTTCGTATTTTGATCGCTTTGGGGTGTATCTTACTGCTCTCTGCGGGGTCTGTTTCTTATTTCGCACAGACTCATGTACAAGATGCCGTGTTGAAGTCCGCTGACGAACACAGTATGGACCTGATGGATGCCATCGCTCTCACCATCGAGAATGAATACCACAGCCTCGAATTTCATCGTCAAAACTCTCTAGAACGCCGGAAAAATAATCTTCGTGATCTGGTTGCGATAGCCATGTCTCATCTTGTCGCGTTGTATGACCAGGTACAACGTGGTGAGCTCTCAGAACCAGAGGCAAAAAAAGAAGCCCTGAGGCGGTTAAAAAAACTGCGCTACGGTGATGGCGTCGGCTATTTCTGGGTCAATGATCTGAGCGAACCCGTCCCACACGTTTTGATGCATCCTGAGCAAGAAGAGGGGGGCGCGTTTTCGGATGAAAAATATTACCGGGTGACAAATAACCAACAGCATCTTTTGGTGGTTATTTCCGAATTGATCCATCGTGATCACGAGGGGTTTGTCCACTATCGATGGAATAAGCCGACTGAAAATGGCAGCAGCGAAGAGCAGCCGAAACTTTCTTATGTCCGGGAGTTCTCACCCTGGCAATGGGTTGTTGGTACGGGTGTTTATCTCGATGATGTGGAGGCCGAGGTCCAGCAGAGACTTGATGAGATTCTGGTTGAATTGAGACGAGCTTTCTCGCAGGTTCATATGGCTGGTGGCAATCTGTATCTTTTCTCTGGTGATGGTCAGACTTTGGTTCATTCGGTGCGGACAAACGATTCTTCATCGCCGGTGATTCCTGACGTGGAAAAAATGCATCGTGCTGCCAGGACTCCTGATATCCCCGTTGAACATTTATGGGTGCAGCCACAATCTGTCGATACGCCTTATCATGACCGCGCTTATGTCCACCATTTTGAACCCCTCGACTGGTATATCGTCTCCAGTCTGTCTCTCGATACATTGGCGAAGCCGGGTAAACGCTTACGGACGGAAATACTCCGAGGGTCAATCGTGGTTTTGCTGATGGCTTCTGTTATTGCCTATGTTCTGTCGTTTTCTTTGACGCGACCACTGGTTCTGCTTTCCAATGCCGCTCGACGAATTGAGCATACAACTGATACCGAAGTTCCCATACCGGTTTGCGGACCACGAGAAACTCAGGAACTTGGTCGGGTCTTGCAAAAAATGCTGTCGGTAATGACAGGACTCTTGGCAGACAAGCAGGTAGCATTGGAATCTCTGCTGGAAAGTAATGACAACCTGCTCAGGGCGAATGAACAACTTGCCCGGGAGATGGCCGAACGTAAAGAGGTCCAACAGGCACTGATCAACAATGAGCGGAAATATCGCACATTATTTAAATGTACCAGCGACGCGATTATTCTCGCTGACCTTGAGACCTATCAGGTCTTTGACAGCAATCAGGCGGCTGAGCTCCTGTTTGGTTATCAACATGATGAATTCCTCGGAATGTCACCGGAACAGTTGTCACCGATGATGCAGGATGACGGCAGTGATTCACGGTCAAAAGCGCAAGAGAAGATAAATCGTCTCTTTGAATATGGAAATCAGTTTTTTGAATGGACGCATGAAAAAAAGAGCGGTGAACGGTTTCAGGCTGAAGTGCATTTGAGTTTAATGCCACTCGATGATCGTCATGTCATTCTCGCTGTTCTGCGAGATGTTACACAACGCAAAATAGCGGAAACGGCTCTGGTGAATGCCTTGCAGGAAGCGGAATCCTCGCGGGATAAAATTGACGCAATTCTCAAAGCAATCTCAGACGGGTTAATGGTTGTCGATCACTCAGGTCAAATCCTTCTGATCAACCATACGGCTCGACAATGGTTGAATCTTCCCGAAACAGATATTCTGGGACAGCACGTGTCAACGGTTATCGTGAACAGGGCTTTAACCGATTTTATCTGCTCCATTCTTGATGGCGAAAAACAGATTCCACGGCGTGAGGTTGAGCTTCAGAGTCCGGCAGAGATGGGTCATCGTCTGGTTGACGTCCAGATTACCAGTGTTCAGAATGATGATAAGGCCCTTTCTGATACGCTGGTGCTCTTACGCGATATTACGCGCGAGCGAGAGCTGGATCAGTTGAAAAACGAATTTATTTCTTCGGCAGCTCATGAGCTTAACACTCCGCTGACAATTATTATGGGCTTTGCCGAGTTGCTGGTTAATCGAGAATATCGTCAGTCGATTTCCCTTGAACAACAGCAGGATTTTTTAGAAACGATTTGCCTTAAAGGAGAGGAGCTGACCTCGATTGTCGATGATCTGCTGAAACTTGAACAATTGGAATTTGGTCAATCTATTCAACTTCAAAAGGTCCATTTTGATTTACAACATGATATGCTGAATTTGATTAAGGAGTATGAAGAGAGCTACCCCGACGATCACTTTGAAGCGGACATCTCACCATGTATGCTCTGGGCTGATCGGGAAAAGATCAATCAAGTGCTCGACAATATACTGAATAATGCAGTGAAATTTTCTCCATCCGGTGCGTCTGTTCATGTCGATGCCAAGGTTGTGAACGACGAGGTTGTTATCCGCATTGCCGATCAGGGGATCGGCATGGATAAAGAGAACATCCGAAAAGTTTTTGACACGTTTTTTCGCATTGACGGTTCAACGACGTCTAAAGGTGGGTTGGGACTGGGACTGACAGTCGCAAAGAGCATTATCGACGCTCATCATGGATCTATTCGGGTCGAAAGTGAGTTGGATCAGGGTACAACCGTCATTTTGACCTTACCTTGCCAAAACAACAAATGAGGCTGCGCATGCTTGACTGGGTTCATCGGTTCCTGACGACATTAAGATCGAGAATTCTCGCATTGACGATTTCCATGGTCTTACTCAGTGCGTTTACCATTTCGATCACCACCCATTACACGATTGATCGTGCGGTTTCCCAACGCCTTGATCAACACGCGCGCGATCTGATTCAGACCGTTCTGCTCAATGTTGAGAGCGAGTATCGCAGTTATCAGTTTCACCAACAGGCCACTTTAGAACGACGTAAACAGGAGCTGAAAAATATTGTCGGAATGGCGTTGTCCTATGTGGAAGAACAATATGCGGATTCTCGGGCCCATCTTATTTCCACTCAGCAAGCCCAGGCCAATGCTATCGAGCACATTCGCCTTTTGCGTTATGACCATGGCATTGGCTATTTGTGGATCAATTCCATGGATCAACCCAATCCGAAAATGATTATGCATCCGACGTTACCGCATCTGGACGGTAAAATTCTCGACTCCCCCTCCTTTAACAGTCTTGCTCAAGGTTCAGGGAATTTCTTTGCTCAGGCGGTCACGTTATGTCGGGAAAATAAAGAAGGTTTTGTCCGCTATCTATGGCCCAAGCCGACCGAACAGGGCCTTTCTGTTCAACAACCGAAAGTTTCATTTGTCCGTTTGTTTGACCCTTGGCAATGGGTGATCGGCACAGGGGTCTATATCGATGATATTGAGCATGAAGCTCAACGGCGACTGTCGTCAATTATTGAGGAGTTACGGGCATCTTTCGCGCAATTGAAAGTCGCTGAAACCGGATATATGTGTATTTTCAACGGTAAGAAAGAGATGTTGATCCATCCACATATCGCCAAAGATGAATTTCAGGACATGGTAAACCCCTCGACGGGGAATATGCTGGTCGATGATCTGATGGTGGCAGCACAGCATCCGGATACGCCGTTGGAATACTTATGGGACAGTCCTGATCATATCGGTGATTTCCGCTTCGAAAAACGGGCCTATATCCGTTATTTCGAACCACTGGACTGGTACATTGTTTCGACAATGTATGTCACAGAGCTGGATGCCCCAGCAAACAATGCCCAAAGGGGCATTCTGCTGATGACTTTCGGAGTTTTGATTGTTTCTTGCTTGTTGGCACTGCATTTATCCAAAGCGCTCTCAACACCGTTATACCGTCTTACCCAAGCCGCGGCACTGATCGAGCAAGATATTTATCAGGAAGTAGCCATTCCTGTTTCAGGAACGATAGAAACTCAGGAGTTGGCAACCGTTCTTAACGGCATGCTGATTTCCATTCGTCAGTCGCAATCCGATTTGAAACAGGTCAATAAGGAACTGGAATCTTTTGCCTACACGGTTTCTCATGATCTACGCACATTTTTAACCCCGATTGTCGGATATGCGCAGTTCCTGATTGAGAATTATCATCGTGTTCTTGACGACCAAGCTTTGGAAGCCCTGGACGAAATCGAACAACAGGGCGACAAGATGCTGGCTTTTATGGAAGACCTGCTTGATCTGGCTAAAGTAGGCCATGATGATCGTCCTTTGCAGCCGGTCAATACGGTTGAAATTGTTTCGGATGTCATTACCGATCTCAATTCTGAGCTCGTTGCTCAACAGGGTCGAATTATTGTAGATGAAATCCCGGATGTGTTTTTGCCTAAGACTGTTATCAGTCAGTTGTTTTCCAATTTGCTGACCAATGCGATCCGCTACTCATTACCTGAGGGGGAACAGATTGAAGTCGGCGGTATTACGCGTGGCAATCATGTGCGCTTCTATGTGTGTGATCATGGACCCGGCATCGCTGAAGAGGAACAAGGACAGGTGTTCGATGTTTTCTATCGCGGTGGTCAAGCACAAAAACATTCAGGGACAGGTATTGGACTGGCGACTGTGCAAAAAATTGCTCGTCATTATGGTGGCCGCGCCTGGGTTGCCACAACGGAAGGGGGCGGGGCGACCCTCTGGGTTGAAGTCGTTAACCTTCCACAGTCTGACGAGTTTAGTATTTGATTCTAGCGGGTTAGAATATCATGCGATTGTTTTTTTTCCTGAGACAGTTGCGTTGACATGATGTATTGTTTTGTTAGAAAAACTGTCGATTCATTAATTTAAAGGAGATTTATCATGGCTGAAAAACGTACAGGAGTTATTACGTTCAAAGGTAATCCCGTGACTCTGCTTGGTCCCGACATTAAAGTCGGCGATGCGGCACCGGATTTTAAAGTTGTCGATAATGGTCTGCAACCGGTTACTCTTGAGACCGCTAAAGGTAAGGTGCAATTGATTGCCGTGGTTCCCTCTATTGATACGGGTGTTTGCGATACGATGACCCGTAAATTTAATCAGGATGCTGCCGCATTGCCGGAAAATGTTGCCGTTTATACCATCAGTGTTGATCTGCCTTTTGCCCAGGGCCGTTGGTGCGGCAATGCCGGCATTGAACGTGTTAAGACTCTCTCGGACTATCAGGAGCGTTCCTTCGGTCTGGCTTATGGACTGGTGATTGATGAATTGAAACTTCTGGCTCGCGCCGTCTATGTCATTGATGCCGAAGGTAAGGTCGCGTATCGTGAAATCGTATCAGAAGTAACGACTGAACCGGATTATGAAGCGGCGCTTAATGCTGTAAAAGCATTGTTGTAAAATGTTTCTTTACCAAAATTGATCAAAAGGCTGGCCAAAAGGTCAGCCTTTTTTCATATATTGAAAAAACGATCATACTTGTTACTCTTTCAACCACGTAGTGAGTGGTTATCGCGATCTGGCGCAAGAAGATGGGAGAGGGTAATGAGACTATTTTTGATTGTTTTTTTCGTCGTTGTGTGTGGTGCCCCCAGCGTTTGGTCTATGGATAACCCTCATCAGATTTCGCGTGTTTTTCGTAAAGAGCATCAACAGGAAGTCGCACCAGTGTGTCAATTGTGTCATCAATTAACGCAAAAACTGGTCCTTGATTTTGATGTAACAGGGGAGTTTGTTCCCGGTCCGTTTGTGGATTCTGTTGCCCCCATCGTCAACGATCAGGTCATCTGTATGAAGTGCCACGTAGATGCCGATAAGCAGTCTGTCAATCATCCTGTTGGTATGCCCTATGATATTGCAGGCCTCTCACGGAAATTTCACCGCGATCCTCAGGGGATCAAACTTTACCATTGGCAAGAGGGCGATGTCGGACGGGTCATGTGCTCGACCTGTCATGATCCGCACAGCGAAGGCGATTGGATGCTACGGGTTTCTTTAGATGATTCGCAGCTATGTCTGTGCTGTCATAACTACTGACGTTATGATTCATGACAAGCGACTACGGGGAACTGTCCCATTCAGTTGATTGCTTTGGTCAGATATGGCGCAATGCTTCCACCGGATTCAGCCGAGACGCCTTCCATGCGGGAAAGACCCCTGAAAAAATACAGGTGATCGTCGCCAGAGAAAAAGCCGCAATCAGATCTATCCAGCGAATTTGGGGATAGAGGATATGAGCATTGGTGAAGTACTGGTTGTTGCTGGTGAACTGACTCAGATCAAGCCCCTGTTGTCCCAGCCAGAAGCACAGAGCCCAACCGATCACTCCTCCTATAAACGCCGCTGCAGTACCAAGGAAAAATGCTTCCGACAAGACCATTCGAATGACACCGGATGGAGGGTGCCCCAGCGCGGCAAGTAAGCCAAATTCTGCAAATCGCTCATAAGTGACCATGGTCATGGTATTGAGGATGCCCATTCCCACCAGAACAAAGATGATGACGATCAAAATTGACATCGTTGTATCATTGAGTTCAATCAGTTGCATAAGGTCTGGCAGCGCCTCCTGCCAGCGTGTCATATGCTGATTGCCGGTAAGCAATCCAGCCACGCGTGTTTCAAGACGGTTCTGCTCGGATAATGGCGCATGAATGCTGATTTCACTGATCACCTCAGGGGCTTTAACCAGATGCTGTAATGTCTGAAGATTTACATAGGCATGGAGGGTATCAAAGCTGGCTAGTCCGGTATTGTAGATGCCATTGATGGTCATTTTTGACAGCACCGGTTGACCGGCACTGTCCTGAACCATGAGCGTTACCTGATCATGTAAGGATAACGACAAAGCGCGACACAAGGTCTGTGAAAGGATAATGGTATTACCTTGCTCAAAATAGTCGCCCGAGATCATTTTAGAGGCGATCTGAGTAACTCTGGCCTCATGTTCAGGAATCATTCCGCTGATGGATATCATGCTGCTTTGCGGACCGGCAAGCAGAAGTCCCGCCGTTTTGAGCCGTTCTGCATAGGTGACGTGTTGGCGTTGCAATCGCTCAAGAAGGGGTGTTGCTGCACTGATGGGTTGAAGTAATGAGCGGTTTGGCCGGTAATCCGGAGCATGAATCTGTAACACGCCGCTGTCCAGAGACGTCGTAGAGACGACCATCTGCTGATGCATGCCGACCTTTAAGGCCTGAAACACAATCAGGCAAATCACGCCGAAAGCAACAAGGCTTCCTGTCAGGAACGTTCGACGACGATTGCGGCCAAGATTTCTCAAGCCAATAATCACATCAATCATGGTTTTTGCTCTTGGGTCATGGAGAGGGTTTCGCTCAATCCCGGATGATGCTCCTGATAATCAGGCCACAATGCGTCAAGACGACTTAGACCACGCAGATGAAATAGATCTTTGATGACACCAAAAGCATCGCGTCGGTTCAGCCAGAAACCGGCCTGGTTTAATTCGCTGAAACCGTTCAGTGCCTCACCTATAGCGCGATGCATAACGCGCCTGGTCGATACAGGAAACAGCACTTCAAGGGGAGTGGACAAGTCCTGTCGAGATGTCAGAAGAGCATTCAGACTGTCGCGCTCTTGGTCATTCCCTTCGTGCTCAATGGCGGAAAGCAGGTAATTGTGGTGACCGGATTCGATGTCTTCAAAGAGGTCTGTCATGTCATCAATTACCTGCAGGGCCAAGCCGATTTTATAAATAGCCTGATCTGCCTTTTGAACTGCTGGAGACTTTTCGATGTAGAGCGGCGTGATAAATGCCAGCCGCAATAATTCTCCACCCTTTAGTGCGTGGACCGTCGTCAGAATTTCTTCAGGACGTAAAATAGCCGTGACGCCGCCTTCTTCACTGGCTTCTTCTGCGCCAATAGCAACAAGTGCGGAGAAAATTTGTTTGTGGATGGTGTCTTTATCCAATTCGTTCAAGATGCCTTCATTGACCGCTGACGAAAGTGTTTGTTCAAGAAAACGGTCAAACAGCAGAATATGCATGACACTTCCAAAGCGTTGCGCTTTAGGAGGGAAGGCAAGGGGGAGCATGGGTTTGTATTCATTGTCGAGGATGTTATCGCAGCCGGTGACAATGCCGCGGATGGCCTGGTTGATCACACCATAAAGATGACGATGGTCAGCTGGAATTTTAAGAGCTCTGTAAATTGACAGAAACAGAATGGAGAAAAAATTACGCTGATAGAAACGCATTAATCTCGGCTTGGCAGGTTTATTGTCAAGATACTCTGGAGCAAGTGTTTCGCACAGCATTTGGTTTAAACGCTGTTCAACACGTTGGTGGTCACGAAGGGCTGGATAAAGGTGGCGTAAAATAGCAAAACGGTTCATGGAAGTCAGAATATTCCTGTTGCGATACCTGGGGGCAAAAAATAAAAATCTTTGTCCAATCATAACAGAGTGTCGTTACCCGTATAGTGATTTATTTGCGGATTATCCTTTTATTCTGACAACTTTTCGATCTGTTGTGGTGCCGTATTTCGTTTGAACTTTCTCACCTTTTTTTGCCGATTGTTATGATCGGCATTTATTTTGCTGCATAGCTGTGCCGATACTTTGTTGCTGCAAAAGTGGGTTCAATGCCCCTGTTTTCGCGTTCAGAAGATTAGGGGTGGGGCAGTAGACACTGTTCTCAGGTGAGCGTTTTGTAGCCGATATTCAATGTGATGAAACAAACACAAGGAGGGAAAATGAACGTAGGGTTGTCTGTCAGTCGTTATTTGTTGTCCGTAATGTTGAGTAGTGTTCTGTGTGTGTCTGTGTGTTGGGCCTCCGGTCACGAGGAACCTTCAGTGGGCCATGCCAGCTCGGCTGAAGCGGTGGCGAAGGGCAAACCGTCGCCCGATGAAGCGATTAAGCTTTTGCAACAAGGCAATAAACGTTTTGTGACTGGGGAATCTCGACATCCCCATATGGATTCAGCGCGCATTATTCAAGCTGGCCGTGAAGACCAAGGGGATCATGCCTATGCGACGGTGATTACCTGTTCAGACTCACGTGTGCCGGTCGAGTTGATTTTTGATGCAGGGATTATGGATATTTTCGTGATTCGTGTTGCCGGAAACGTTGTTGATGTTGATGAGGCCGGGTCGATCGAATATGGCTTGTCTCACGTCAACACACCTGTTCTTGTAGTGCTGGGACACACCCAATGTGGTGCAGTGACTGCGGTGACTGCAGCCATGACTGGACATGGTCATCCTCTGGAATGCAATATCCCGCCACTGGTTGACAATATCCAGCCCGCGGTTCAAAAGACTCTTGATCATTATCCCGGCGCACCGACTCAGGATATTATTCGTTTTGCCATCGAAGAAAATGTCTGGCAAGGTATCCGTGAATTGTTTATGCGTAGTCCTTCTACCCGGGATCTGGTCAAAAATGGTCAGGCGAAAGTTGTTGGCGCCATTTACAATGTTGGCACCGGCAAAGTAAAATGGTTGCCCGAGGATAAAACGTTTTCCCTTCTCAGAGACGTTGAGCAAGATCCAGAAAAAACAAAAGCGATAGCTGCGCATTAAACTGTTGACAGTCGGTCGTGAAGTTGATAAAAACACCGTCACGTTTGGGCGAATAGCTCAGCTGGGAGAGCATCGGTCTTACACACCGAGGGTCACAGGTTCGAGCCCTGTTTCGCCCACCAGACATCCGCGGGAGCCGAGAGTATCGGCTCCCGTTTTTGTTTGTCCCGCCGCTTGAATCAGAGGAAATACATGGCCCGTCTTTATTGCTCCAACTGTGGTACTCCGTTAGCGCGTCGTGCGACGGTGTGTCTGGCGTGTGAAACGCCGGTTACCGGTGATCAAGCCGTTTTGCCTGCAGATGAGTCCAAGTCTTTGTTGCTGAAATGTGCCATTGCCTGTGTCGCGTTAAGCTGTCTGGGGTTTGTCGTTGTCCTCGGTGTGACGTCATTGTTTCAAGATGGAGGGCTGGTCGTCGGAGGGGTATTTCTGACCGCTATCCTGTTTTCCGTTCGCTGGGTAAACAAGCTGGAGAAAACTTCCTGTATTGATGACAGAGAGTGATCAGGATTTTTTATTAAGAAAAAATTGTCCAACCGGCCAGATAGCGATCAAAACGAACAGGGTGCCAAAGGTGACTTTGTTAAACCAGCAGAACGTCGTAATGGTCATGGCAAGCAGGACAATAATATAAAGCGTAAGAGACCACTTTTTTTTAGAAGGTGTGTCCATTTATTGCTCCTTGATCCAGCGTTGAACATAGGCCAGATTTTTTTGGCTCATTTCCAGATCCGGAGCCAGTTCCAAGGCCTGGTTGAGAAGTGACAACGTATGTTCCTGATGGCGCTTCTGTTCTTCGCTAAGGCCTGCTTTTTGAGCCAGAATGGCTTTTTCAAAGACCACTTTCGCAAGATTGTTGTACGCTAGAGCGGCTTGATCTTCCCAGGATTCTCCCATCACAATGGTCTCGCGAGTTTTTTTGATCTTCTCCAGACCGATGGTCGTTTCCTCCCATGCCTTATCGTAATTTTTCTCACGTAAATAGATGTAACCCAGATTGATATGGGCTTCCGCGAGAGAAGGGTTCTCTTTTAACGCGTCATAAAAAAGTTTTTTGGCCAGTTCCAGTTGATTGTCTCTTTGCGCTTCGATCCCTTTGTTGAACGCGTTTTCTCCGGGACGACTGCAGCCACAAAGCATTGTGATGGCGATGAGAAGAAGAAACAGTACCGAATAGGAACGCGACATTTTCATGGAAAGACCCTTTGTGGACAGTTAAAAATTGAATTCCAGTGTTTGTTGCGGGGCGTCAGACAGATTTTTTCCGCGTTGTTTGACCAACGCGTCGATCTGTTTTTTCAGCTCGAGAAGTTGTGATTCAATGCGCTGCTTTTCGTCATCATCATTGAACCCCAATTCGTAAGCCAGTTCTATTTTGCGCATCACCTGATCAATCGATTTCTGCAGTGCTGTTCCTGGAGATGTTTTGCGGGTTTGGCGAGAAACTTTGCGGACTTCGCCTCGCGTCAGGCCGCGTTCCTTGTATTTATCGTACAAAGAAAGCATGGTGTGCTTTTTTCTCTTTTTAGCGACTTCGACCAGAATGCCACGCGGCACCAGGTTGTTGCTGCGGCAATCATTTTTGATTTCATCAGGAAGACGGTTGAGAGAGAGAATTTCACTGATGGTTGATTTGGCTTTGCCAAGCTTCTGTGGAAGATCTTTTTGCCGACAGATATTATCATCGAGCAGCCGCTGAATGGCTTCAGCTTCTTCGATCGGAGAAAGATTCTCCCTGACGATGTTTTCAATTAAGGCCACTTCAAGACTGGCCTGCTTTTTATAAATTGCTGGAATGTGTGTTAATCCGGCAAGTTTAGATGCCCTGAACCGTCTTTCACCGGAAATCAGCCGATGTTGTCCACTGTCAGTCAGGGTAAAGAGAACCGGTTGCAATACGCCGTGTTGACAGATGGTTTCTTTGAGTTCTTCCAGCGCTTTCTCGTCAAAATGTTTACGCGGTTGATCCGGGTCGGGACTTAACAGCGACAGGTCGAGTTCATAAAGCTGGTCCTCAATGTAATCCGTATGATTCATCATTTGATTTTCCGTAACGGTCAAAAAAGAGCTGAATGCATCATCATGATGTAGGTGCCGACAAGAATCTGGCAGATGCTGTGTGCCACTATACAGCAGCGCAGATTCTTCTGCCACATCAACAATAAACTCATGATCAGCGACACGCCTCCCAGAACAAGACCGTACCGAAAAGCCAGCCCGGAGAGAATCGTGACCCCAACAACTGAAAACAGTTGAAATGTCCCTAGAGGAACAGATCGAAAGTCAGCTGAAATAAAATAGCGCAACATGAAAGAACGCCAGAACAATTCGTTCATTATAGGGAAGACAAAGACAAAACCTGCCAACGCAATCCCCTGTAAAAGAAGAGACACCGGCACAGGATAGGTCGAGGCAGTCGGCTGGACTAAATGGATCAGATTCTCGTGCACGGCGACAGGCCACAAAGAAAATGACAGTGTGCCAGCAAGTAAGGCATAAAAGTACTGTCTCGCAGTTATCTTTTGTGTGAGTTCAGCCTGAAAATGCCGACGCCACATTAGGATGAGGCCGGCGCAGATGAGCACACGTGCACAATAGAGATGGTCATGCCAATGGGGGAGAAATTCTTCAGCTTGCGCCAGCGCCAGATAAAGAAGGAAGGGCAGGACGTAAGGAAACCAGTTTGAACGATAAAATGCAGCCATAGCGATTGGATATCAGAATCTTTTTTTTGTGAGTATAGGTTTTGAATGCCTTGTTCCAAAATGTGGCATTCTCTACAGAAACAAAAACATGTATAACTGCAGAAATTTGACACAGTTTTACTGTGCCATCCGCCAATCGGTCAAGGGGAATCGGTAATAAAATCCCTATTGTATCCTTAAAAGCTTCTGTTAGTATTGTGAGCTGTCATGACGGCTTTGGATATTACTTGCGTGGTAGGTGATTTTCGTGGATATGTTTGAAATTGTTGATGAGAATGATGACGTTGTTGGCCTGAAACCACGAAACGTATGTCATGGAAATCCTGAGTTTGTTCATCGTGTTGCGCATGTGCTGCTGTTTAATAGCCGTGGCGAACTTTTGTTGCAAAAGCGTTCACCGACCAAAGATGTACAACCGGGAAAATGGGATACCAGTGTTGGTGGGCATGTTGATCCAGGTGAAGATTATCTTCAGGCCGCTTATCGTGAGATGAAAGAGGAGGTTGGTGTCAGCGATGTGACCTTAACCCCTTTGTATCCATCCAAAATACGAAATGACTTTGAATCGGAAAATGTCATGACGTATCTAGTGGTTTATGATGGTGAAATCTGCTTTAATCGAGCTGAAATTGACGCAGTCAAATTCTGGTCGGTACAAGAAATTCAGTTCGCACTGGGCTCGGGTGTTTTTACGCCGAATTTCGAGGAAGAATGGCAGTTGTGGTTAGGGTATTCTCAAGCGGACTCAAAGGGCTGATTGCTTAAATTGGTGGCAGCGATCTTGGGTTTGTGAGTAAAAAGTGTGCACTGCTGACTTGGATATGAACAAAGAAGAAACAATTAATTTTAAATACTTTGTAATGCCTTGATTTTTCGTTGTAAAAATAGTTGTTTGAATTTTGCTGTTTGTGGCAAGGGTTTTGCTTGAATTGCAAGTGCGCCACGATTGATTTCATAAATCTTCTTGCCGCCTGGATCGGGAAGAAGACTTTTACACGGAGGACAGACATCAATGAAAAAAGTGGAAGCTATTATCAAACCGTTCAAGCTTGATGAAGTTAAAGAAGCTTTGAGCGAGATCGGAATTCAGGGAATTACCGTCAGTGAGGTGAAGGGTTTCGGCCGCCAAAAAGGCCATACCGAGCTGTACCGTGGTGCTGAATATGTTGTTGACTTCATCCCTAAAATCAAGATGGAGATCATTGTTTCCGACGATATTGTCGCCAAAGTTATTGAGCAGATCGCTGAAGCCGCCAAAACCGGGCGTATCGGTGATGGTAAAATCTTTGTGACACCGGTTGAGGAAGTCGTTCGTATCCGTACCGGTGAAACAGGTGATGATGCGTTATAAGCAATATTTATTGTTAATGCAAAGGTTCCGTATCTTTCAACCGCAAAGGAGAACAAGTTGATGACCCCAAAAGAAGTCGTGCAGTTTGCTAAAGAAAACAATGTGAAGATGGTTGACTACAAATTCCTCGATTTTGTCGGTATCTGGCAGCATTTCAGTACCCCGATCAGCGAGTTTGATGAGGATACATTTGAAGACGGGATTGGTTTCGATGGTTCTTCAATCCGTGGTTGGCAGCCGATTCACAACAGCGACATGCTGCTGATTCCTGTTCCTGAAACTGCCAAAATTGATCCTTTCATTGAAGCTCCGACTTTGAGCCTCATCTGCAACGTTATTGACCCGATCACCCGCGAAGGTTATACCCGCGACCCTCGCTTCATCGCCAGCAAAGCAGAAGCTTACCTGAAGTCTACCGGCATTGGTGATACCGCTTTCTTCGGTCCTGAGCCTGAATTCTTCATTTTTGACGATGTTCGTTTTGAGTCTAGCTGCAACCAGTCTTTCTACGCTGTTGACTCTATTGAAGGTCGCTGGAACAGTGGTCGCGATGAGTACCCCAACCTGGGTTACAAGCCTCGCCACAAAGAAGGTTACTTCCCTTGTGCACCGACCGACTCCATGGTTGACCTGCGCAACGAAATGGTTGAAGTTCTGCAAAGTGTTGGCATGCGCATCGAAGCTTCTCACCATGAGGTTGCTTCCGGTGGCCAGTGCGAAATCGACATGCGTTTCGATTCTCTGATGAACATGGCTGACACCCTGCAATGGTTCAAGTACATCATTAAGAACGTTGCTGTACGTAATGGTAAAACCGTTACTTTCATGCCTAAGCCGATTTATGGTGATAACGGTTCCGGTATGCACTGCCATCAGTCCATCTGGAAAGACGGCGTCAATATGTTTGCCGGTGACGGCTACGGTGGTCTGTCTAAAATGGCCATGTACTACATCGGTGGTATCATGAAGCACGCCAAAGCACTGTGCGCCTTCACCAACCCCAGCACCAACTCTTACAAGCGTCTGGTTCCTGGTTTTGAGGCTCCGGTTAACCTGGCTTACTCCAACCGTAACCGTTCTGCTTCTCTGCGTATTCCTTGCACCAACGCTCCTGCTGCGAAACGTGTTGAATACCGTACGCCTGACCCTTCCTGCAACGGCTACCTGGCTTTCTCCGCGATGCTGATGGCTGGTCTTGACGGCATTGAAAACAAAATTGATCCGGGCCAACCTCTGGACAAAGACATCTACGGTCTGTCTCCTGAAGAACTCAAAGACATTCCAAGTGTTGCCGGTTCTCTCGAAGAAGCACTTAAGGCTCTGCAAGAAGATCACGAGTTCCTGCTTAAAGGTGATGTCTTTACTCAAGACGTTATCGACAAGTGGATTGAGTACAAAACTGAAGCAGAAGTTAACCCTGTTCGTATGCGTCCTGTTCCTGAGGAGTTCAACCTCTACTACGACATCTAATCGTTGTTGTTGCAGGATCGTTATTAAAAAAAGCTCCCGGATTTCCGGGAGCTTTTTTATTTTTCAGCGCTATTTTACTGCCGAATTATGATGAACAGGAACATTTACGACGGTTGATGAACAATGAGTTCCCTGCAGTTTTTTTGGCGATCTTTTTAGCTTCTGAAGCAAGCAGGGCGATTTCATGCTGACTGCAGCAATGATCTTCATGACCGTCGTAACAGGTCGCACCGATTGAAACTGTTGTTAGGGCATAAAACGTGCTCTGTCCTGAGCGATCTGTCGAAGTGATGCCACCGATTTTCCGATGTTCTTCATCATAGAGATCAATGACCTCCTCAGCGAATCGGTGGAGAATCATCTCGCAGCGTTGTTGCCAGTCTGAGCTGCGAAAAATGATCATAAAATCATCCCCGCCAATATGACCGATGAAATCACATTGTGGGTTGCAGGCACTTTGCAGGATCGTCCCGAGAAGTCTGATGACCATATCGCCTCGACTGTATCCGTACAAATCATTAAATGGTTTAAAATTGTCCAAGTCGAAATAGCAGGCGCTGAATGGAATGTAATTTTCAAGTAAGTGTTCGAGGTGTTCATTAATAGGAACATTGCCTGGAAGCAATGTCAGTGGGTTGGCATAGCGAGCGTTACGAATTTGCAGCTCGGTTATCCGTTTGAGAAGGTCGGTCACCATACCAACGCCGAGATAGGTTCCATCATCGGTAATAATAAAGTAGTTGCCTTGATATTTACTGTCTTCCTTGGTGATGATTTCACTGAGTTTTTCAATGGCAACATCACGTTCGATGCATAATGGCGTGACATTCATGAATTCTCGAATCGCGTTGTTGCCTCGTAAGTCACGGCCATAGCGACTGGCCAGAATATTCATTACTTCATGACGGTGTAACATACCGACGGGTTTTCCTTCATCGACGACAGGTAATGCAAATAATTCCGGCATATTTTCAAACAGGTCGCCAACAGTATTGAGCGTTGTTGATGAGCTGGTCGTCGGGACGGTTTTGATCAGTCCGGAAACCGACTCTGTACGCCATTTAAACTGGTTGTGATGATTGGTTTCATGATTGAGAACAATATTGCTCGGCAGTTGTTGCAACGGACTTGGGCTGGGTCGACTGAAATAATAGCCTTGTCCGTATGTGACTCCGAGTGCCTGGACGACATAATATTCCTCAAGGGTTTCAATTCCCTCCGCAATCGTTCGACACTCGACACATTTAGCGATTTCCTGCATGGACTGGATCAGTTGCTTTTTATGTTTGTCGCGGTTGATCGATTGAATGAAGTATTTGTCGAATTTGACATAGTCGGGTTTTAGCTCAGACCAGAGTCGCAATCCTGCGTATGCTGAACCAAGATCATCAAGGGCAACTCTAAAACCTTCCTCGCGGTAATGGGTAAGGGCACTGCGAATTGTTTCAATATTGAGAATTGGAAAATTTTCCGTCAATTCAATCACGACATTGCGCGGGTCGATGGCATGATGAGCCAATGTTTGCCGGGTGAAGCCACGGGGGAAGTCAGGTTCTAGAAGTGCTTTGGGGCTGACATTGAGAAACAGTTTTCCTGGTAGTTTTAATCGGGAAAAAAACTCAATATTGACATCACGACACAGCATTTCCAGTTCTGTCAGACGATTACAATGGATCGCTGCGTTAAATAAATTAGCGGGAGAATGGAGTGGTGAGTTTGAGGGGCCGCGTACCAACGCTTCATAACCGACGATTTTACCGTTAGCGAGATCGACAATGGGTTGAAACCAGGGAGTAATTCTTCGATGGCGGATGATATTATCCAACCATGTCGCATATGTTGCCTGTTCGGAATCTAGTGTGTGCTTTTCATAGAGACGGGTACTCTCGTGTTCCAGACAGTTGGATGTTGACATTATTTCATCTCTCAGTTCGATGTGAAAAACGCAAACACACTTCGCCAAACAATTGTTCAGCGCAGATGAGAAGATGATGAGCGCACGACAATTTCAAATGAGATAATACCATCTTGGGGTGATTATAGACGTTTGTGGTATAAACGTAGACTGTTGGAAACGACTGTAACGCTGCTCAGAGACATGGCCACTGCCGCCAGCATGGGATGAAAGTGGCGCAAAATATCCGGCATGCCGGGGACGAGGATGAAAACACCCGCAGCCGTCGGGATTAGCGCCACATTATAGATAAATGCCCAGAACAGATTTTGACGGATGGTCGCCATGGTTTGGCGGCTGATTTCAATGGCAATGGGAGCAAGAGACAGACTACCCGACACCAGAATGACATCGGCACTCTCCATGGCAATGTCGGTACCACTGCCCATGGCCATGCCGATATCCGCTTGAGCTAGTGCCGGGGCATCATTAATGCCGTCGCCGACCATGGCGACAGGAGTCTGGCGTTGTTTTTCTTTAACGACAGAAGCCTTGTCGGCTGGCAGAACTTCGGCAACAATATCGTCAATGCCGCTTTGTTGAGCAATCGCCTGGGCGGTATCGTGATGATCACCGGTCAACATGGTGACGGACAGACCCTGATTTTTGAGCTGGTGAATGGCTGCCGCTGAATCCTGTTTGATCGGATCGGAGAGGGCGAAGATGGCGAGGATTCGGCTGTCATCTGTCAGTACCATCGCGGTTTTCCCCGCTTTCTGTAAGGTGGTCAGCTGCTGGCGAACGGCATCATTCAGCCGCTGTTTAAACCAATCGGTTTCCCGAGTTGGTAATGATTGCCGCGAAGTTTACCTTCAACCCCCCATCCGGAGCGCGCGGCAAAGTCCTCGACGTTGATCAATTGCAGTTGCAGTTCTTTGGCTTTTTGGATTAATGCCTGGCCTAACGGGTGTTCAGACCCCTGTTCAATGCTCGCCGCCAGACTGAGTACTTCCTCCGTGCTCTGTTCGGTGAGAGGGATGATGTCGGTCAGCGCCGGTTTCCCCGCTGTGATGGTGCCGGTTTTGTCAAAGATCATCTGACGGATCGTCGCCGTGGTTTCAATTGCCGTACCGTTCTTGAATAAAATTCCCTGTTCACTCGCTTTACCGATGCCGGCCATCAGCGCCGTCGGTGTCGCCAATCCTAATGCACATGGGCAGGCGATAATCAGCACCGCAATCAGGCGGACCATCGCCGGTACAAATTCTCCGCCAATGGACCACCACAGGAGAAAAACTGTGATGGCAATGAGTAGCACGCTGGGAACAAAGATGGCGGCCACACGATCCGCCAGGGCCTGAATTGGCGCTTTGCTGCCCTGAGCTTCCTGAACCAGCTGAATAATTTGTGACAGCACCGTGTCTTTGTCCACTTTTTCAGCCACCATCTCCAACATGCCGTGCTGGTTGATGGTGCCGGCCGTGAGCGGATCATCGCTCTGTTTATCCACCGGCAGTGCCTCACCGCTGAGCATCGACTCGTCAACGGCACTTTGTCCGGCAACGACACGGCCATCGACGGGGATGGTTTGCCCGGGGTAGATGCGTAACCGATCGCCTTTGACAACGGCTTTGATTTCGATCTCTTCTTCATTTTCATCTGATAGGCGCACCGCTGTTTTCGGGCGCAGATCCATCAATTTGCGAATAGCTGCACCGGTTTTGCCTTTGGTGCGCGCTTCAAGCAGTTTGCCAAGCTTGATCAGGGTGATAATCACGGCCGACGTTTCAAAGTAAACATGATCTCCCGAGGCCGGAAACAGCAAGACGATTACAGAGTAGAGGTAGGCGATGGTTGAGCCCATAGCCACGAGGACATCCATATTAGCACTGCGGTTCTGCAGGCTGCGCCAGGCGCCCGTGTAAAATCCGGCACCTGTATAAAATTGTACTGGTGTCGCCAACAGAAGAAACAGCCAATTGATCCATAAAGCATGACTCCATGGGCCAATAATGCCAAAGTCGCGCGCCATGCTGAGTAAGAAGAGAGGCAGAGTGAAAACAACACCGACGATAAAGGGTGTTTTTTCACTCAGAGGTTCTTTCTGATCGCTGGGTTCCAGATTGGCACTGGCATGAAAACCGAGTGAGTCAATTTTGGCGATCAGATCCTCGACGCTAAGTTGATCGCCGTCATAATGGATCGTGACAATCTCGCTGGCAAAGTTGACCTGAGCACTTTTAACCGCGTCCATAGCGTTGAGTCCTTTTTCAATGGTTTGCGCGCAATTGGTGCAGGACATGCCGGACAGGGATAATTGTATTTCGCTGGAGGTCATCGCAGACTCCTTTATACTGTTGTTTAATTCGGGCATGGTATCGACAGCCGTTCTATGTTTCAATGGTCATCCATGCCATTTCTTAACTTAAATGGTAACAAATTATAAGGCTCTTTGCATCCCCGGATAAGGTTCAATCGTCGTGTCACCTCAACAGACCCTGCAAAATATTTTTGGGTATCGTGAATTTCGCGAACCACAACAACAGATTATTGAAACCTTGATTGGTGGCGGTGACTGCTTTGTGCTCATGCCTACGGGAGGCGGCAAGTCTCTGTGCTATCAGATTCCGGCTCTGCATCGCCAGGGTGTGGCCATCGTTGTTTCCCCTTTGATCTCGTTGATGAAAGACCAAGTTGACGCGCTCAATGCGAATGGCGTTAAAGCGGCTTGCTACAATTCGTCTCTGGCCGCTCAGGAGGCGCGTGATGTCTTATCGCAATTACATCGTCAACAGCTCGATCTCCTCTATGTCGCACCTGAACGTTTGCTCAATCCGGACTTTCTCGACCGGCTTCAGGATATTGACATTGCCTTGATCGCCGTCGATGAAGCGCATTGTGTCTCGCAATGGGGGCATGACTTCCGTCCCGAATATGTCCAGTTGGGCGAATTGCGTGATCAGTTTCCCGAGACACCGATGATTGCCTTGACGGCCACGGCCGACATGCAGACCCGTCAGGATATTATCGATCGTTTGCGTCTGCACCATGCTCGACAGTTTATCAGTAGTTTTGACCGCCCCAACATTCGTTATACCGTGGTCGATAAACAAAAGCCGATTGTGCAACTGGAGCAATTTCTTGATCAACACCGCGGTGAGGCCGGTATTGTCTACGCCTTAAGCCGTAAACGGGTCGAAGAAATTGCCGTCAAACTGGTGGAGCGGGGCGTGGTTGCCGCCGCCTATCATGCCGGGTTGCCTGATCGCCAGCGTCATGACGTTCAGGAAGCCTTTCTGCGTGATGACATCCAAGTGGTTGTCGCCACCGTGGCCTTTGGCATGGGCATTGACAAATCCAATGTGCGCTTCGTCGTCCACTACGATCTGCCGAAAAATATCGAAAGCTATTATCAGGAAACCGGGCGCGCCGGGCGGGACGGTTTGCCTGCGGAAGCCTTGTTGTTGTTTGGCTATGGCGACATTGCCATTGCCCGCGGCCTGATTGAAAAGGGCAACAACCCCGATCAAGTGCGTATTGAACTGCATAAACTCAATGCCATGGTCAGTTATGCCGAACCGCTGACCTGTCGGCGGCGGGCTTTGCTTGGTTACTTTGGCGAAGTGCTCGATCACGATTGCGGTAACTGTGATTTGTGCCTTAACCCTCCCGAGCGGTATAATGCGACTCAGGATGCTCAGAAAGTGTTGTCGTGTGTCTACCGGGTTGGCCAGCGCTTTGGTGCCAAACATGTGATTGACGTCCTGCGGGGGTCCAGTGGACAACGGATTCTCGATTTAGGCCATGATAAGCTGAGCACCTACGGCATTGGTGCTGAGCACTCCAGTGACGTGTGGGGCGGTTTGATTCGCCAACTGGTTCACCTGGGGTATCTTTACCAGGATGTGGCCAATTATTCCGTGATCAAGCTCACAGAAGCGTCACGATCAATTCTGACCGGCCAGCAGGAGTTGACCCTTGCCCGACCACGCCTTAAAGCCGTCAGCAAAAAAGCGGTACGTAAACGTGCGATCGATCTTGATTATAATGAAGATCTGTTTGAGCTGCTGCGCCAACGCCGCAAGGAAATTGCCGACGAACAGGGCGTACCGCCGTTTGTCGTGTTCAGCGATGCCAGCCTGATCGAAATGGCTTACTATCTCCCTCTCAATGAAGAAGAGATGATGAAGATCAACGGTGTCGGCAAGCATAAGATGACGCATTATGGTGAGCAATTCATTGAAGTGATTGATGACTATTGCGAAAGTGAAAATTAAATTGTACGTAAAGAAACTAGCGTATCATGCTGTTGCCGTTTTCATTTTTTCGATGACAACAAGTGGATGGGCCAACGGCTTCAATGGACTGGACGGAGAGTGGGATTGGGACAAAGACAACTCTTTAAGCGTTTTTTCCATTCGGCTTGTTTCCCATGAAAATGGTCTATTGGCTTCCTATTGTGCCGTCGCTTTATCGGGCCGACGCATCGACTGCGCCCCGACCGACGATGCGAAAGAATATCCACTCTGGTAGGATGGCCGGGAATTTGAATTCTGGACAAACTACAGTAATCAATCCGGCATCGCGACATTGAGTCAAGTCGGTGACAAGCTCCATTGGGTGATCGTCAAACATCAAGATGGAGAATGTTTTGCCCCGACGGATGCCTGGTTGAGCAAACGACAATCGCAAGATAAAAACCAATAGGTCTCTTTTTAATACAGGAGGTTGTATGCAAGCTTTTATTAATGGCGTAAATCTTTATTATTCTGAAAGTGGTGATCCGGCGAAGCCTTCCGTGATTTTTATTCATGGATTTCCCTTCAACCACGCAATCTGGGCAGAACAGATCAAAGCTCTGGGGAATGAATATCACACGATTGCCTACGATTTTCGCGGCATGGGTGGCAGTGAGGTCGGCGATGGTCAATATACCCTGGAAGGGCACGTTGATGATTTGATCGCCTTACTTGATTTTCTGCAGATTGATCAAGCTGTGGTTGTCGGTTTGTCCATGGGAGGTTATATCGCGTTACGGGCACTTGAACGTTCACCACAACGTTTTTTAGGGGTTGTTCTCTGTGATACCCGCAGTGAAGAGGATGATAATGCGGGAAGAATCAAGCGTGCCAATGCGGCCAAATCGGTCAAAGAGAACGGTTCTGCTGCCTTTGCGGATGGATTTCTCCTTGCGGTGTTCAGTGAGGACTCCATCAACAACAATCTTCCTGCGGTTGATTTGATTCGACAGATTATCAGCCAAAATGCACCACTTGCCATTGCCGGAAATCTGATCGCCATGGCTGCTCGTACTGATACCACAGCATCTTTGCAAAACATTGCCGTGCCGACATTGATTTTGGTTGGTGCTGAGGACAAGCTGACCACACCGGATGATGCACGTCATATGCAGAGCAGGATCAATGGTGCTGAATTACATGTTGTTCCAAAGGCCGCCCATCTGAGCAATCTGGAGAATCCGGAGTTCTTCAATGAACGCCTGCTGGCGTTTTTACATGGACTTGGCTGATAAGGTCTTTAACTTCGTAAAAGATACTAAAAAGCCGGACTCCAGTGGAGTCCGGCTTTTTTGCGTTATGCTGGTGAGCGGATTAGATACCCAGCTCTTTGAAGAAGTCGTTACCTTTGTCATCCACCAGGATGAAGGCAGGGAAATCAACCACTTCGATTTTCCAGACCGCTTCCATGCCCAGATCTTCAAAGTCGAGGCATTCAACGCTCTTGATGTTGTACTCGGCCAAAGCGGCAGCCGGGCCACCGATGGAGCCGAGGTAGAAACCGCCATGCTTCTTACAGGAATCCGTGACCTGTTGTGAACGGTTACCTTTGGCGATCATGATCATGGATGCGCCACGGGACTGCAGCATGTCAACATAGGGGTCCATACGTGCTGCGGTAGTCGGACCGAAGGAACCGGACGGCTTGCCTGCCGGAGTTTTGGCCGGACCCGCGTAGTAGATCGGGTAGTCCATGAGATATTGCGGCAGCTCTTCACCACGCTCGATGATTTCACGGAAACGGGCATGCGCAATGTCACGACCAACGATGATGGTGCCGTTGAGAGACAGTTGGGTCTTGGTCGGATATTTGGACAGCTCCGCCAGAACGTCTTTCATCGGACGGTTGAGGTCGATGGAAACCACTTCAGGACGGTTGTCGCGGCCACCTTGAGGCATCAGGCGTGCCGGGTTACTGTCCATCTGCTCCAGCCAGATGCCGTCTTTGTTGATCTTGGCTTTGATGTTGCGGTCTGCGGAGCAAGAAACTGCCAGGCCGATGGGGCAGGAAGCGCCGTGGCGGCTGGAGCGGATGACACGGATGTCGTGGGCGAAGTATTTACCGCCGAATTGGGCACCGATGCCCAGTTCCTGAGCACGCTTGAGCAGTTCATTTTCCAGCTCAACGTCACGGAAGGACTGGCCCAGCTCGTTGCCTTCAGTGGGCAGATGGTCGTAATAGCCGGTGGAGCCCAGTTTAGCGGTTTTCAGGCAGGTTTCAGCACTGGTGCCGCCGATGCAGAAAGCCACATGGTAAGGAGGGCAGGCTGCGGTGCCGAGGGTTTTCAATTTGCCGACCAGCCAGTCCACCAGAGTGTTCTTGTTAATGGTGGCTTTGGTTTCCTGATAGAGGTAGCTTTTGTTGGCACTACCACCACCTTTGACGACAAACAGGAATTTGTATTCATTGCCTTCAGTCGACAGTAAGTCGATCTGAGCGGGCAGGTTACATTTGGTGTTGACCTCATCATACATGTTGATCGGAGCATTCTGAGAGTAGCGCAGGTTCTCTTCGGTGTACGTTTTGTAAACACCTTTGGAAAGCATCTCAGCGTCGTTACCACCGGTCCAGACACCCTGGCCTTTTTTACCGAGAACAGTAGCTGTACCGGTATCCTGGCAGAAGGGAAGTTCAAATTTTGCCGCGACAACAGCATTCTGCAACATGGCCATGGCAACACCACGATCATTGGCAGAGGCTTCAGGATCACGAAGAATGGACGCAACTTTGTCGTTGTGCGATGGGCGCAACAGGAAGTTGACTTCACGGAATGCCTGATTAGACAGGAACGCCAGACCTTCGGGGTCCACTTTCAGGACTTCTTGGCCTTCAAATTCGGTGGTGCTGACATATTCCTTGGTCAACAGACGATATTCGGTATCGTCTTTGCCCAGCGGAAACGGGTCCTGGTACTTGAATTCTGACATGGTTCTCTCCTTTTGACATGACATCCTATAGGTTACAAGGGTAGAGGATTCTCCACCACGACTCTACAGCGCGCCTAGTATAAATTAAACTGTATACAATTGTCGATAGTAGAAGGATTTTTTTGACTTTCTCGAAGATTGAGAAGTTGCCGTAATGCAGGTAAAATGAAAAGAATGATTTATTAATCGGGGAGAGACGATGAAAATTAGAACCAAAATTGCCTTTATGGCCTTGATTCTGGTGGTATTAACCGCGATTTCCATTGTCTCCGTTTTATTTTATCAATTGGAATATGTTCAAGAGGAAATTCACGAAGAGCTGATCAGCAAGGAGCTTGAACAGACAAAAAATGCCCTGCTCAATACTCTGCTGATGGTCAATGCCCTCCAGGATGAAGTTGAACAGCGGCTCCATTACGATTTGAATGCCGCATTTGCATTGCTCGAAAGTTCCGGTGGCGTCATTCTGACGCCATCAATAAAGCAATGGTCGGCGGTCAATCAGTATAATCAGGACGTTCGCCGGATTGAGTTGCCGCAGATGAATTTTCCGCTTTCTGAACAACGCAGTGAAAAACACTGGAAGTCGCCTTCTACGGAACATTTTATTGAGCATCTCTCGACCGTTTTAGGGGTCACTTGTACGTTGTTTCAACGCATGAATCCTGCGGGAGATATGCTCAGAATATCGACGACGGTACCTAGTTCCGAAGGCCGAGCCGCTGTTGGCACCTATATCCCGGCAATTCATGACGATGGCACCTTTGATCCGGTGATCACTGAAGTGCTGCAAGGGAACATTTTTATCGGTCGCGCTTATGTGGTTAATGATTGGTACAATACCGCCTATCGTCCTTTGTATGATAATGACAACAATGTGATCGGTATGCTGTATGTCGGTGAGAAGCAGTCTGATCTGTTTACATTGATTCACTCCATTGAGCATATCTCTACGGGAGAAGCCGGCTCCATCTTTATGATAGAAGCAAACAACCGGCCCGGGCTTCGTCGGCAATCTCTTGTAAAAGATCTGCATAATAAAAATGAACACGTTAATCATGCCACCCATCGAAAAGACATCGAAGCGGCTCATCGCCTGATTTCAACCCTGTCAGATCAGGGTCTGCTCGAATTGAACGAAAATATCACCGTTCTTAATTATCAGGACAATCTTGATAGTACGCTTCCAGAATTAAAAAACTCCATCATTGTCTATTGTTATTTCGCACCATGGGATTGGATTATCGGTATCTATAAGCACCATGATCATGCGATGACAACACAACAACGCCTTGATGCCATGTTTCAGCGCACGACGCTTTGGGTGAGCGTGGCTGGGGGGCTGTGGTTTGTTTTTGCCTTGTGGCTGGCCTTTCGTTTGGCGACACAGATTTCTCAGCCTCTCGAAGTGGCAATCTCGGCGTTTCGTCGGGTTGGCGACGGCGACCTCGAATATCATCTAAGCTCTAAATCTTCGTTGGAAACGACGCACGAAATCAAGGATCTTTACCAGTCCTTTGACCAGATGATCAAGAGCCTTAAACAGGTCACGGCGTCTCGTGATGAGCTGGATCATGAAGTCAGCGCCCGCCGTCAGATAGAACAGGAACTGCAGCAGACCGTATCCGCTTTGGAAACGATCATCGAAGAAGCGCCCATGGCGATTATCGTCGTTGATGAACACGGTCATGTCATCTTGTGGAACCCGACAGCGGAAAAAATGCTCGGCTGGAAAGCACATGAAGTGCTTGGCCAGATTTACCCGCTGGTCAAAGGGGAAAAAATGACCGAGGAATGCCTGGGATACAAACAGCTGGTTGAAGGCGGGTTGATTCTTCATGCGCAGGAGATTCAGCGCTACCACAAAAATGGTCATACGCTTGATCTGCTTGTGTCGGCTGCGGCCATGGAACACTTTGCCGGGCGCGAGTCCACAATCGTTATACTCCTCGAGGATATATCGACTCTCAAAAAAGCCCAACGTCAGCTTCAGGAACGCGAAGAGCAATACAAACTTCTGTCGGCAGAATTTCAATCGATACTCGAAAGTATTGAGGATGTCATTTCCCTTGTCAGTCGTGACATGAAAATTTTGTGGTGCAATCATGGCCAGAAGCGTTGGAATAACCAAAACTCCGTGTTGCCTCTGGTTCCTTGCTATTCTCTTGTCGGCAAGGAGAAGAAAGACTGCCTTGACTGTGCGATTCTGGAAAGTTTCGAAACCGGTGAAAGTCGTAGTAGTGTCATGACGACGCCAAACGGAATTCGCTGGGGCGTTAAAACGTTTCCTCAAAAAGACGATGAAGGCAATGTCGTTAATGTTATTGAGGTTGCCAGTGATATTACCGAATCAAGTATCATTCGTGAAGAAGCTCTGCGCTCAGCCCGGTTGGCCTCTCTGGGAGAACTTTCCGCCGGAATCGCTCATGAAATCAACAACCCCAACGGTGTGATTATGCAAAATGCGCCGATTTTGCATGAAATGATCGAATCACTGATACCGGTTCTGGATGATTATGCTCAGCAACACGGTGATTTCACTGTTGGCCGTATGCCATACAGTCGTGTTCGCAGTGCCATGGTGCAGTTAACGAAGCGGATTCAGGACAGCAGTCAGCGCATTAAGGGGATTGTTGATGATCTCAAGGATTTTGTTCGCGATGAAGGGCGTCAGGACACCTCTAATCGTGGCGATATCAACTATGCTCTTGAGGCGGCTATTCGTTTGACAAACAATACCGTCAAAAAAGCAACAAACTTTTTCACGGTCAATTACGGGGAAAATCTGCCATCTTTTGCCGGTTCAGTGCAACGGATTGAACAGGTGATTGTCAATCTGATCATGAATGCCTGCCAGTCTTTGCCTGATACCGATGCGGCAATTACGGTTTCAACCCGTCATAACGCGCAACTTGGTCAGATCGAGTTGGAAATTGTTGATGAAGGCTGCGGTATCAGTGCGGAGAATGTTGAAAAGGTTACCAATCCGTTCTTTACCACCAAGCGTGAAACAGGAGGGACCGGTTTGGGGATGTCGATCTCATCGCGCATTATTGAAGAACATCAAGGGCATTTGTCCATCGTCAGTACACTCGGTTCCGGAACGTCGATTACTATTTCACTGCCCTGTTTTGAGGAGAAAAAATAATGGATTCAGCCCTGTATCCCAGTGCGCCGGTTCTGTTGGTGGACGATGAACCTGATTGGCTGGAAAATTTTAGTTTCACGTTGGAATATCAAGCCGGAATTACCCATATCCAGACCTGCCATCAAAGCAGTGACGTGATGTCGTTGCTGAAAAATCACTCCTATAGTCTGGTCATTTTGGATATGACGATGCCACCACCAACCGGTGAGCAGCTGTTGCCGATGATTACCGAAGAATACCCGGAATTGCCAGTCGTCGTTTTAAGCGGTTTGAATCAGCTTGATACGGCTGTCAATTGCATGAAACTCGGAGCAACGGATTATTTTACCAAGACCACCGAGATCAGTCATTTGATTGCCGGGTTGAAAAGAATCTTGACGGAGCAGGATTTACGTCGGGAATTGCAGACGCTTAAACAGGGGATGCTCAGCCATCGTCTGAATCATCCCGAAGCGTTTGAAGCCATTGTGACACGCAGTAACGCGATGATTTCCGTGCTCAAATATCTCGAAGCGGTTGCCGGCAGCTGTGAGCCCATTCTGATTACCGGTGAGTCCGGCGCCGGCAAGGAATTGATTGCACAGGCTGTCCACCGTCTGAGTTGCCCCGATGCGCCGTGGGTCGCCGTCAATGTGGCTGGACTGGATGATACGGCATTCAGTGATACCTTGTTTGGCCATGTCCGTGGTGCATTTACCGGCGCGGACCGGGTCAGGGAAGGGATGGTGGCAAAAGCGTCCGGGGGAATTCTGTTCCTGGATGAGATCGGTGATTTGTCGATGCAATCTCAGGTCAAATTGCTGCGCTTGTTACAGGAAAGGGAATATTTTGCTCTCGGCAGCGATGTTCCTCGTCAGGTGGATGCGCGAATCATTTGTGCCACCAACTGTGACTTGCCTGAGAAACAACAAAATGGAACCTTTCGAAAGGATTTGTATTATCGTTTGTGTTCGCATCAGGTTGTTTTACCGCCGCTACGTGAACGTAGCGAAGATTTGCCCCTCTTATTGAACCATTTTTTGCAGCAGGCAGCAGAACAACTGAACAAACCCGTACCAACATATCCCCCTCAATTGCCTGTGTTGCTGTCAACCTATGCGTTCCCCGGCAATATCCGAGAATTGCGCGGTATGGTTTTCGATGCGTTAAGTCAGCACACACAGGGAGTTCTTTCCATGGAGGCCTTTCGTCGGGCCATGGAATTTGATGAGCAGGACAAGTTGGCTAAAAGTGCGTGTTCCGAAAAGTGCTATCAGGTGATTTTCCCTGAACAGTTGCCGACCCTTGATGAAGTCGCCATGCAGCTTGTTGATGAAGCGATGAAGCGATCTCAAGGTAATCAGTCGATTGCCTCAAAGCTTTTGGGGATCTCTCAACCCGCCTTGAGCCGTCGCTTGAAGAAATCCTCTGAATCGTTGGACTGACACCCTTATAACAAACGTTATAGGTATTAAACTGGTTATAAAGTATTAAAGCCCTGAAAATACAGGGCTTTTTTGTTTCTTGCCCCGTCTTCTATAATAAAACGCATAGCCTGACATATGCGATATTTCCCGTGAATTTTTTCGAATAACCTCTTTAACTTCAGTGCCTTATAAATGTTTTCCTTGATGTGGCATACACGTTGCTCATTACACGCCTAAGAGATAAATCGCCCAGGAGGTGTTTATGAAAAATGTGATCCTTACCGAAAGCAACAGGGAACGGTTGAAAATACTTTCTTTTCTTTTTCAGGTGTCTGGATGGTCGAATCAAGTCATTGAGGATCTTGACGACGCCATTGATCGTTATCAGCAGCTCACAGAGATTGATCCATTTTCAGTCGTCCTGGTTGTCGTTGATTATGAGCAACTGGGACAACGTTTCGAGAAGTTGGAAAAGCTGGCCGTGATTGCACCCGTTCCCGATTCCATCATCCTTTCTGCGCACCATTGGAGTGACGAGAGGTTGATTGAATTAAATGAAGCAGTTCCTCAATGTGACTCATTTGTGATGTGTCATGCCCATCAACTGATGGATGCCGTTGAACAATATCGTCGCTTCAATGTGTCACAACAACCTTTCTGTCAAGCCTCTTTGTCTTAGGCATGACTCTGATTCTAACCGTCGGGGGGAAGATATGAAGAACCTGAATGTATCGATGAAAATTTTTGTACTGAGCATGGCGCTGGTTGTCGGCTTCACCTTGACGGTCGGTTGGGTGTACAGCCGTCTGAAGGACAATCTGTACCATGGCAAGAATGTTGAGATTCAACACAGCGTTGAAACGGCCTGGAGCGTGGTTGATCATTTCGCTCAAGAATACAAGAACGGTGAGTTGAGTCTCGAAGAAGCGCAAACAGCAGCCAAACATGCCGTTCGTGATCTGCGTTTTGACGAGGGCAATAACTACTTCTGGATTCAGGATGCCACACCGACCATGGTCATGCACCCGATCAAGCCGGAACTCGACGGCAAGAGTCTCAGTGGCAGTACCGACCCCAGTGGCAAAGCCCTGTTCGTTGAGATGGCCAAAGTAGCCAGTGCCAACGGCGAAGGCTTTGTTGACTACCAGTGGAGCAAGCCCGGTGCCACCAAGCCGGTCGGTAAAGCCTCCTTTGTCAAATTACAGCGTGATTGGGGCTGGATTGTCGGTGCCGGACTGTATCTGGACGATATTGAAGCCGAGATCAACGCCATCTTCTACGCCGTGCTTGCCGTCGTCAGTGTCGTCGTTCTCCTGGCCCTGGTTCTGGTGTACTTCGTTTCCCGCGGCATCTCCGGTCCGCTCAAGCAAGCCGTCACCATGCTCTCCAATTTGGAAAGCGGTCAACTGTCCTCACGCATGAATCTGAACCAGAAAGACGAAGTTGGACAAATGGCTGCCACCATGGATAAATTTGCCGACAGTCTGCAAAACGACATCGTTGCCGCATTGCGCAAACTGGCTGACGGCAACCTTGACTTTGACGTGGTTCCTTACAGTGACAAAGACGAAATCCGCGGCTCTCTCAAGCAACTGAGTAACGACATGAACGAGATCATGTCTCAGGTTCAAGTTGCCGGTGAGCAGATTGCTGCAGGCTCCGGTGAAGTCTCCGACTCCAGCCAAGCCCTGTCGCAAGGCGCCACCGAATCCGCCAGTTCACTGGAAGAGATCTCCGCCTCCATGCAGGAACTCACCAGCCAGATTCAACTCAGTGCTGACAACGCCAGTCAGGCCAGCCTGCTCTCAGGACAGGCCCGCACAGCCGCCGACAGCGGCAAAGACAGCATGCAGGAGATGATCAGCGCCATGGACGACATCAGTGCCTCCGGTCAGGACATTGCCAAGATCATCAAAGTCATCGACGAGATCGCATTCCAGACCAACCTGTTAGCACTCAACGCCGCCGTTGAAGCCGCCCGTGCCGGACAACACGGCAAAGGCTTCGCCGTCGTCGCTGAAGAAGTACGCAACCTTGCTGCCCGCAGCGCCAAAGCCGCCAGTGAAACCGCCGAACTGATCGAAGGCTCCGTCAAGAAAGCAGAAAACGGCGTCACCATTGCCGACCGCACCGCCAGTGGCTTCAACGAAATCGTCGCCAGTATCGTCAAAGTCACCGACCTGGTTGGCGAGATCGCCTCAGCCAGCAACGAGCAGGCTCAGGGCATTCAGCAGGTTAGCATCGGTTTGAGTCAGATCGACCAGGTCACCCAGCAGAACACGGCCAGTGCTGAAGAAGGTGCCGCCGCAGCCGAAGAACTCTCCAGTCAGGCCGAGCAACTGCGTCAGATGTTGGGCCGCTTTGTTCTCAAGCAGGGCCAGGGCCAGCGTAGTGCCCGTCAACCGGTACGTCAGAGCGAGCCGGTGGTTGAAAGGGTCGCTTATGAACGCAAACCACACCATATCCTTGCGGAACGCGCTCTGCCTGGCGTGACACAAAAATCCGGTTGGGGTGAGACGACATACTAATCCGTGGAAGCAGGAGGGCGATTATGAGCCAAGAACTTGTAAATATGCAGGAAAGTGGGAAAATAGAAATAATGGATTCCGCGCAAAAAGATCTTTATCTGACCTTTCACATCGGCAGTGAGGATTTTGGGATCGACATTGCCCATGTCATAGAGATCATCGGCATTCAAAGAATTACCGTTGTCCCTGATATGCCACATTACATTCAGGGGGTGATCAACCTGCGTGGCAAAGTGATCTCTGTCATGGATGTGCGCTTACGTTTCGGCATGGAACAACGTGACTACGACGAGAGGACCTGCGTGATCGTTGTCAATGTTGGTGAAGATACGGTGGGATTGATTGTTGACCGCGTCAACGAAGTAGTCGAAATCGGTAGTGGGCAGATTCAGCCGGTTCCCCAATTACAACGAACGGAAGATTATATTATGGGATTGGGCAAACTGGGAGATGACGTAAAAATCCTGATTGATGTTGAACGTCTCGTTAACGAGGGTGATTTTGTTGAAGCCGCCTAGCCGTAGTCCACAGTACTAGTTTAGTGGGGGCTGTTCTTTATGGGACAGCCCCTTAGCTGTTTGTTAAGAGGTCTTCCGACCATATTCATGACTGGTCGGGAAGGGGATAACTGGTGTCGTTTATCGGCATTTTTTCTTTGGAGGCAACTGTGAATTCTGTCGTGAAACTTCTGGTTCTTCCGTTGTTGTTTCTCTTGTTCGGTTGCGATACGCCTCAGTATCCTGATCAAAAAACTCCTGAAAAGGACGTCATTCTGATTTATTGCGGCATGACGATGATTAAGCCGGTTCTGGAGTTGGCTTCACAGTTTGAACAGCAGGAAAACTGCATTGTTAAAATGACCTACGGCGGTTCAAACCATCTTAAAAAGTCCATTGAAATTAATAAGATTGGCGATCTCTATTTGCCGGGCAAAGATTCATATATCAAAGAATTGGCGGCAAGTGATGTTGTCACTGAAACATGCAGCATCGGTTATAACCGGGCTGTTTTTTTTGTGCAGTATGGGAACCCACAAAAACTTTCACCGGACCTGGCAAATTTGATGGACAATCGTTTGCATGTTGTGATCGGTAGCGACAATTCTGGTTCTATTGGTCGAGAGACCCGTCGAATTCTCGATCAGGCCGGAATTTATCAGAAGGTCGTTGACAATGCACTCTATCTGACCACCGATTCAAAGGGGTTGGTCAAAGCGATTAGGGACAAAGAAGCGGATATTGTCATTAACTGGCAGGCGGTTCTCCATCTGGATGACAATAAACGTTATATGACGGCACTGCCTATTGCTGATGAATACACTGAAAAACAACCTCTCATCATGGGATTATTGCGCTATAGCCAACATCCGCAACTGGCGAAAAAATTTATGGAATTGGTGACCTCGCCCGTTGGACAGGAGGTCTTTAAACGTTACGGATTCCAGGATTAAACAGATATGCTGCGTTACCTGAAGAGAAACATCATTGCCCAGATAGTTCTTTTACTGACGGTCGTTTTGCTGATTTTTGCCGGATTGAAAATCGAGAACCTCCTGATGACAAAAAAGATCACTTACCTGCGTCAATTGGTGTCGAACGAAGATGCCAAGGTCGAGCTCTCTCACGATGTTCAGAAAAAATTGTTGGCGATCCACAATGAGCTCAACGAACTGGCGAAATCCAATACCACAGCTGAAATTGAACACACGCTTGCTACGCTTGCGAGCTTACGCAATCAAACCAATGGTGCGTTGGAAATTATCGAGCAGGGGGGGACCTGGATCTATTCTTTTCCCGTCAATTTTGGCGGCGAAGAAACGATCAATCGCCCTCTGGAGTATGTGAATCACCATAAAGGGCAAGTCAATTTACAAGTCATCGAATTGAAAGCAAAGCTGGTCGAGCTTGATGATCTTGTCTCTGATCTGACCACGCTGGTTAAGGAAAAAGTAGCCGGTTTTTCCAATCGTGAATCTGTAGCCATTGATGCCTCTATTAAGAAAATTCACAACTACAGTAAAGGCATTCAGCCTTTTTTCGTCAGGATTCTGGAAAATTCCAACCGAATTTATTACGAGAGCTGGCAAGAAATGGAGCGCCTTAAACGGATCTATACCCAGACCTCTCATAACTATTCGATCAGAAAAAACCTGTTACGGACTGTCGCTGTCACGTTTATCCTCTTGCTGGGTGGTGTCATTATCCGTTCGAGTCGACAGCTGCTTGCCGAACGAGATCGTTATCAAAGTCAACTGCTTGAAAGTAAGGAAACTCTTGAATTGACCGTTCAGCAACGAACCGCTGAGCTGGAAAAGGAAGTGGTTGAACGCAAACAGGTTCAGGTTCAATTGGCACAGCAGGCGGATTTCCTTTTCAATTCCATTGAGGCACTCAGTCATCCGTTCTACGTTATTGATGCTGAAAGTTATCAGGTTGTACTGGCGAACAGTGCTGCTGGCAACAGTTCAGAGGGCGGCTTTGGTCCTGGCTGCGATGCCCCATCCTGTTATCTGTTGTCACATGGACAGGATACCCCCTGTTCCGGACAGGATCATCCCTGTCCGTTGCAGATTGTCAAAGAAACTGGGCAACCCGTGATCGTGGAACATGTTCACAAAAATCATCAAGGGGAGCCGAGTATTGTCGAAGTCCATGGCTATCCAGTATTTGATAGCGAGGGGAAACTGGTCCAGATGATTGAATATTGTCTGGATGTGACCGATAAAAAGAATGCTGAATTAGCGCTGCAGGAAGCCAACAATGAACTTGAAGATAAAGTTAAAGAGCGCACGTGTGAGCTTGAAGAACAGATCAAATGGCGCAAGCGGACGCAGAAGCTTCTTGCTGACAGCGAAAAACACTACCGTCGTCTCATCGATAATATCTCCGATATTATTACGATTATTGATGCGGAAGGGGTTGTTTCCTATGTGAGCCCTTCCGGTGAACGGATCAGTGGAATTTCTTCTCATGTTCTGACCGGGCAGAATATCCGCCAACTGGTTCATCCGGATGATCTGCCGTTGTTTGATGTCGACAGTCTGCATAAACATCATGTTGAACATCGCACCTTTGAGTATCGCATGAGAGGCAAGGGCGGTCATTACTGCTATCTGGAATCCATCATTCAGACGTTTCAGGATGATGGCCATTCTCAGACCTATATGCTTTGCTCACGTGACGTCACGGAACGGAAAAAAGCCGAAGAAGAAACCCGTAATTTAAGAATGATTGTTGATCAACTGCCCAGCAGTGTTGTGATGACCGATACCGATGGTGCCATTGAATATGTCAACGCGGCATTTGAACAGCTTACGGGCTATTCATTTGCCGAAGTCGTCGGGGACAATCCCCGAATCTTGAAGTCGGATCAAACACCGCCACATGTGTTTAAACTGATGTGGGAAACCATAACGGCTGGAGAGGTCTGGCGTGGTGAGGTGATCAACCGGAAAAAGAATGGCGAATTTTACAATGAAAACATTCTGGTTATACCGATCAAAAATGCCATTGGAGAAAACCGTCACTACGTTGCTGTTAAAGAAAATATTACCGAATTGAAGCGGGCCCAGCAGGCTGCCGAGAAAGCCAACAGAGCCAAGTCCCATTTCCTGTCACGAATGAGTCATGAATTACGTACACCGCTGAATGCTATTAATGGTTTTTCGCGTTTAATGCTGAAAAGTAAAAAAAATCCGTTGAATGAAAAACAGGAGGAGATGACCAGTCAGATCCACGCTGCGGGTAATCATCTGCTCAGTTTGATCAATGAAATTCTTGATCTGGCTCGAATCGAGTCTGGAGAATTGTCTCTTTCCATTGAAGCCATCGACCCAGGTCAGATGATCAAAGAGTGTCTTGCTTTAGTGCAGCCACTGATGAAAGAGAAACAGATCAGTATTTCAAACGAATCTCTGGAGCGGTTGCCGATGTTAAGCGCTGATCTGACTCGGGCTAAACAGGTGTTGCTTAACTTGCTTTCAAATGCCGCCAAATACAATCGTGATCACGGCACGATTATCCTTAGAACGCATCATGATCGGCCGGGATTTTTACGCTTTGAAGTTGAGGATAGCGGCATCGGCATAGCTTCTGGCAAGCAAAAGGATATTTTTACTCCCTTTACTCGTGTGGTCGACAATCCCGATGCGATTGAAGGAACGGGGATTGGTATGACTATCTCCAAACAATTGGTCGAAACCATGGGTGGAGAGATCGGGTTTACCAGTGAACTGGGTGTTGGCAGCACGTTCTGGTTTACTTTGCCGATCATCGGTACAGAGACCCTCGCGCAAACGGGAACCCCGTCCGATGTTAATCAGGATATGACGCGTGTGAATTCTGCGGACAGTGGTCACATGTTTCGTGTCCTCTATATTGAAGATAATCCTGCCAATGTGCGTTTTATGGAAAGTTGTTTTGATGAGTGGCCGGAATTTTCTTTAGATGTCGCGTACAGCGGCAATGATGGTGTGAACGCTGCCGTCAACGGTCAACCGGATGTCATTCTGCTTGATCTGAACCTGCCGGATATCGATGGCTTTCACGTTTATCGCAAGCTTAAAGCTCAGCCGGAAACGGAATTTATCCCAGTGGTTGCCGTCAGTGCTGATGCGATGGAGAACACGATCAATAAGGTCTATAAACTCGGATTTTCGGGATATATCTCAAAACCGGTAGACCTTGATGAGTTACAGCAGACAGTGAATAAACTTCTCAAAGGGGAGCATGGTGAACATGACTAAAGAAATAAACCCAGTGTCTGATCATGCCGTCTTGAGCGACTTTAGCCAGGCAAAAATTCTTATCGTTGATGATAACCCGGCGAATGTCGCCTTACTTGAAGCGATTCTCGAAGAGGAAAACTTTGACCATCTTGTTGGTATAACGGATCCATTTCAGGTTGTTCCCCTGTGTCAGCAGCAGAGCTTTGACCTGATTTTACTCGATATTCGCATGCCCGGCATGTCGGGGATTGAGGTGCTGCATCAGTTAAAGGATGTGACGGCTAACGACTTCTTGCCAGTCATCGTTCTTACCGCACAAACAGACCCGGAAACCCGTCAAGAGGCACTTGAAGCCGGTGCCAAGGATTTTTTGACCAAGCCATTTGAAGATTGGGAAGTGTTACTGCGTATTCGCAATACCCTGCAAACACGCCAATTTTATACCCGCGAGGTCAACCGCGCTGATCTGCTTGAAGATGAAGTTCGCAACCGAACCGAAGAAATTCGTGCCACACAATTTGAAATTGTTCAGCGTCTCGGCGTTGCCGGTGAATTAAGGGACAATGAAACAGGCGTTCATGTCCAGCGGATGAGTCAGGTGTGTGCTTTTCTGGCCCGGCAATACGGTAAAGATCCACACTATTGTGAACTGTTGCGTTACGCCAGCGCCATGCACGATGTCGGTAAGATCGGCATTCCGGATAACGTGTTGCTCAAACCCGGGAAATTAACGCCAGAAGAATGGGCCATCATGAAACAGCATCCTGAGATTGGTGCCCGTATCATCGGCAATAATCCTTCTGCACTGATTCAATTAGCGCGTGAAACCGCTTTATACCATCACGAAAAATGGGACGGCAGTGGTTATCCCTTTGGGATTCGTGGCGAGGACATCCCTTTAAGCGCCCGGCTTGCAGCCATCAGCGACGTTTTTGATGCTTTGACTTCGGATCGTCCTTACAAACAGGCGTGGAGCACTGAGGATGCTGTCGCCGAATTAAAAAAGGATGCTGGGCGTCATTTTGATCCAGCGATTGTTGAGCTGTTTGTAGAAAACCTGCCGGAAATTCTATCAATTCGGGCTGGTTGTCAGGCGTTGTAACCAGCTCGTCGTCACGGTCGATATCTTCACATTGTCCGGTCGATTGGCTGATTCAGCATGACGAATTTTGCCGGTTGATCATCTTCAATGCGTAAGGGCGGTCCTGATCCGGGCTGCCCTTTTTTAACACCTCAACGTCCTCTCTGTTTCTTCCGAAAAAGGTTATGACAATTGTTATAGCCTGCAATTGTGTATATCATTCTAACTAGCTGTTATTAAAAAGATTATCTGTGTTTTTTGAAACGGTTATTCTTTTTTGCATACCCCCGCCAGTGCCCGTCAATAAACTGTATGAGAAAAAATATCACGCAATAACAGCAGGTTGCAATTTTTCAGCATAGATGGCACGTCCGTTGCTCTATTAACAGGTGCAAGCATTGATATTGAATGACGATTTTGCGATCCACAAGGATAACATTATGTGCAGAGTGATGGTGACAGCAGCACGAGCAGAACGATTAAAGATTGTGACATTTCTTTTAAGACTTGCCGGTTGGGAAGTGCAATCTTCAACTTCGTTGCAGGAGGCTGTGAACTACATGAAAAATCATGACAACAACGAAAGCTACTTTGATCTGCTGGTTGTTGTGGATTACGACTCTCTTGGCGAAGAGGTGGAAGAGCGTCTCTTTGAATGTCAATGTCTGGAAGTCTGTAACGGTCTTCAACGGCCTGTTTCTATCCTGATCAGCGGCAATGACATGGATCCTGTAGAAAAGAATTGTCTGTCCGAATTGACCTATAACGATATCGCCTATTGCCACAGCGAGAAGCTGGTCGCCCAAATTGAACAGTATCATGACCAGATCAGCCTCAATTCGCTGCACATGGCACGTTAACCATAACCGTCGGGGGGAAGATATGAAGAACCTGAATGTATCGATGAAAATTTTTGTACTGAGCATGGCGCTGGTTGTCGGCTTCACCTTGGCAATCAGTTGGATGTTCAGCAGCTTTAAAGGGCATCTATATCATGCCAAAAACATTGAGATCAAACATTCGGTCGAGGGAGCCTGGAGCATCGTGGATTTTTATGCCCACGCGTATAAAAATGGCGAGATGAGCCTGGAACAGGCCCAGGAAGCAGCCAAGCAGGCCGTCGGCCACAGTCGCTTCGACCATGGCAACAACTATTTCTGGATTCAAGACGCGACGCCGATCATGGTCATGCACCCGATCAAGCCGGAACTCGACGGCAAGAATCTCAGCAGCACCACCGATCCCAGCGGCAAAGCCCTGTTCGTCGAGATGGCCAAAGTAGCCAGTGCCAACGGCGAAGGCTTTGTTGACTACCAGTGGAGCAAGCCCGGTGCCACCAAGCCGGTCGGTAAAGCCTCCTTTGTCAAATTACAGCGTGATTGGGGCTGGATTGTCGGTGCCGGACTGTATCTGGACGATATTGAAGCCGAGATCAACGCCATCTTCTACGCCGTGCTTGCCGTCGTCAGTGTCGTCGTTCTCCTGGCCCTGGTTCTGGTGTACTTCGTTTCCCGCGGCATCTCCGGTCCGCTCAAGCAAGCCGTCACCATGCTCTCCAATTTGGAAAGCGGTCAACTGTCCTCACGCATGAATCTGAACCAGAAAGACGAAGTTGGACAAATGGCTGCCACCATGGATAAATTTGCCGACAGTCTGCAAAACGACATCGTTGCCGCATTGCGCAAACTGGCTGACGGCAACCTTGACTTTGACGTGGTTCCTTACAGTGACAAAGACGAAATCCGCGGCTCTCTCAAGCAACTGAGTAACGACATGAACGAGATCATGTCTCAGGTTCAAGTTGCCGGTGAGCAGATTGCTGCAGGCTCCGGTGAAGTCTCCGACTCCAGCCAAGCCCTGTCGCAAGGCGCCACCGAATCCGCCAGTTCACTGGAAGAGATCTCCGCCTCCATGCAGGAACTCACCAGCCAGATTCAACTCAGTGCTGACAACGCCAGTCAGGCCAGCCTGCTCTCAGGACAGGCCCGCACAGCCGCCGACAGCGGCAAAGACAGCATGCAGGAGATGATCAGCGCCATGGACGACATCAGTGCCTCCGGTCAGGACATTGCCAAGATCATCAAAGTCATCGACGAGATCGCATTCCAGACCAACCTGTTAGCACTCAACGCCGCCGTTGAAGCCGCCCGTGCCGGACAACACGGCAAAGGCTTCGCCGTCGTCGCTGAAGAAGTACGCAACCTTGCTGCCCGCAGCGCCAAAGCCGCCAGTGAAACCGCCGAACTGATCGAAGGCTCCGTCAAGAAAGCAGAAAACGGCGTCACCATTGCCGACCGCACCGCCAGTGGCTTCAACGAAATCGTCGCCAGTATCGTCAAAGTCACCGACCTGGTTGGCGAGATCGCCTCAGCCAGCAACGAGCAGGCTCAGGGCATTCAGCAGGTTAGCATCGGTTTGAGTCAGATCGACCAGGTCACCCAGCAGAACACGGCCAGTGCTGAAGAAGGTGCCGCCGCAGCCGAAGAACTCTCCAGTCAGGCCGAGCAACTGCGTCAGATGTTGGGCCGCTTTGTTCTCAAGCAGGGCCAGGGCCAGCGTAGTGCCCGTCAACCGGTACGTCAGAGCGAGCCGGTGGCGTGGCAGCAGCCAAAGCGTGTGGCTGAAAGGGTTGCTTATGAGCGCAAACCGCATCACATTCCAATGGACCGTCATGAAGAGAATGAAGAACTGCGTATCGCGCTGGATGACGAGGAATTCGGTCGCTATTAAGCTTGATAGCAGAGCTTGAATATCACAGATCTTCCCCTTGACAGATCAACAAAAAGAGCGGCAATAGCCGCTCTTTTTGTTGGTTTGACCTTTTTTGATGCGACATGGTACAACCTTCAGATTGCCTGACAAAAGGAGTTTGGTTGTGCACACAATGCTCAGAATGATTTTGACCTCCAGGGTTTATGATGCCGCTGAAGAAACCCCTCTTGATGCCGCCCCGGAACTCTCCGCAAAACTGAATAATCATGTCTGGTTGAAGCGTGAAGATCTGCAACCGGTTTTTTCATTTAAATTACGTGGTGCCTATAATCGTATGGCCCAACTGACCGACGAGGAGAAACGTCGTGGCGTGATCGCGGCTTCTGCCGGTAATCATGCTCAGGGCGTGGCATTTTCGGCTCGCCAGCTCGGTATTAAAGCGGTGATTGTGATGCCGGCAACAACTCCGGCAATCAAGGTCTCTGCGGTCAAAGGCTATGGGGCTGAGGTGGTTCTTCATGGCGATAACTATTCGGAAGCGGCCGAGCGCTGTGCGGAACTGACCGCTCAAAACGGCATGGTCTTTATCCATCCGTTTGATGATGATTATGTGATTGCCGGACAGGGAACCATCGGTGATGAGATTCTGCGCCAAAGTGCCGGTCGCCTTGATGCGATCTTTGTTCCGGTCGGCGGTGGTGGACTGATCGCCGGTATCGCGTGTTTTATCAAAGCGGTTTGTCCCGATGTTAAAGTCATTGGCGTTGAACCTGAAGACAGTGACGCCATGAGTCGTTCGTTGGCGTTTGGTTCGCGTATTCTTCTCGACTCCGTCGGGATCTTTGCCGATGGTGTGGCTGTGCGACAGGTCGGTAAAAGGACGTTTGATCTGTGTCGCCAATATGTCGATGACATGATCCAGGTTAATACTGATGAAATTTGCAGCGGCATCAAAACCATTTACCAGGAAACCCGTTCCATCGTTGAGCCGGCCGGCGCTTTGGCTGTTGCCGGATTGAAAAAATATGTGCAGGAGAAAAACCTGAGCGGACAGCATCTTGTGGCCGTTAATTCAGGCGCCAATATGAACTTTGATCGGTTGCGTTATGTGGCGGAGCGCACCCAGATCGGTGAAAAGAAAGAAGCACTTTACGCCGTCACCATCCCGGAACGTCCCGGCGCCTTAAGACATTTATGTACGACCTTGCTTGACGAACGCAATATTACCGAATTCAATTATCGCCTTGCCGGGCGGGAAAACGCCTATATTTTTGTCGGATTGTCTGTACGAGATGCCCAAGAGCGGCTCGATTTTCTTACATTGCTTCAGGAGCAGGGCTATGACTGCCTTGACCTGACGGACAACGATCTGGCAAAAACGCACATCCGCTACATGGTCGGAGGCCATTCCCAACAGGTTGGTGAAGAATTTCTCTATCGTTTCTGGTTTCCGGAACGTCCAGGTGCGCTGGCCCGTTTTCTTGCTGCGATGGGCAATAATTGGAATATTTCTTTATTCCATTACCGGGCTCAGGGTGGCGATTTCGGCAGGGTGCTTGTCGGTCTTGAAGTGCCTGAAGATCAGCATGACCAGCTTAATACGTTTCTGGATCATCTTGGCTACTATTACCTTGAAGAAACCTTTAACCCCGCGTATAAGCGCTTTCTTCAAGGTGGATAAACTGTCCATTATCCGTTTTCAGTCGCCTGTTAGGGTTTTGTCAAAATGACGCAATTCTTCGTCATCTTATCTCGCGCGCAGGGTTAATAGTTGACAGTAATACTCAGGAATGCTAAGAGTGGGCAGTAAATGCTCTTACCTGAGGAGATTGCGCGTGTTTAAAACGTTAAAAGAAGATATTGATGCTGTGTTTCAACGCGACCCCGCGGTACGCAGTATTCTCGAAGTGGTGGTTTGTTATCCTGGGTTTCATGCTCTGCAGCTTCATCGCCTGGCACACAAACTATGGAAAATTCGCTGGTATTTTATTGCCCGCTGTATTTCGCAGTTTAGTCGCTTTGTCACGGGGATCGAAATTCACCCTGGAGCCCGCATTGGTCACGGTTTTTTTATTGATCACGGCATGGGCGTAGTGATTGGTGAAACGGCTGAAATTGGCGATAACTGCACCCTGTATCATGGTGTCACTTTGGGCGGAACGTCTTGGGCCAAGGAAAAACGCCATCCAACATTGGGCGATAATGTCGTCATCGGTTCCGGGGCTAAAATACTTGGTCCGTTCACTGTTGGGAACGACAGTAAAGTCGGTTCCAACTCGGTCGTGGTGAAAGAAGTCCCGGAGAAAGCCACGGTTGTCGGTGTTCCGGGACGCATGGTCTTGAGTGAAGAGGAACGACGCCAGCAGGCAAAACAACACCGTTTTGATTTGGAACACGGTCGAATGCCTGACCCTCAAGCTCAGGCCATCAGTCGTCTTTTCGAACAGATTCGCACCTTGGAGCAACAAGTCAGCCAACTGCAGGATCAGCAAAAAGTTCTGACCGAACAGTTGGGTCAGACCACGTGCAATGAAAGAAGGGCTTAATTATGCGTTTGTCCACAAAGGCACAATACGCTGTACGTGCCATGGTTCGTTTGAGTCTTGAGCAGAAAGAAGCTCCCGTGTCGATTCGGGAAATCTCCAATCATGAAAATATCTCCCTGACGTATCTGGAGCAATTGTTTGCCAAACTGCGTCGTGGAAAACTGGTTAAAAGTGTTCGTGGTCCTGGCGGCGGATATGTCTTGGCCCGACCTGCCGCAGAGATTAAGGTAGATCAAATTATCGACAGTGTTGAAGAAACACTGATTCCGGTTTCCTGCATGGATGAGTTCGGTAACTGTGCCTGCTCTGATCAGTGTGTGACTCACACGGTCTGGCAGGAACTTGGCGAACGGATTCGCGGCTTCTTATCGTCGGTTTCTATTGAAGATCTGACCAATGAGGCCAAAGATCGGATTCGTCAGCAACGTGCGGAACTTGGAGAATAATAAAGAAGAGGGTTGAAGTGAAGAACGTTTATCTGGACAACAATGCAACGACTGCGGTGTTTCCTGAGGTGGTGGACGCCTTATTGCCTTACTATCAAAACAGTTATGGCAACCCCTCAAGCATTCACTGGGCGGGCCGTGAAGTCAAAGGCGCCGTCGACGCCGCTCGTCAACGTGTGGCCGACCTGATCCATGCTGCGGCTGAAGAGATCGTGTTTACCGGTTGCGGTAGTGAAGGGGACAATCAAGCCCTGATCGGCAGTTATGAAACCCTGAAAAATCAGGGCAATCATATTATTACCACAGCGGTAGAACATCCGGCAGTCCTCGATACTTGTCGTTATCTGGAAACCAAAGGTGCCCAGGTCACTTATTTAGGGGTCGACAGCGAAGGGATGCTCGATCTTGACGCTCTTGAGGCCGCGATCACCCCGCAGACAATCCTTATTTCCGTGATGTGGGCAAATAATGAAACCGGCTGCTTGTTTCCCATCGCCGAGATCGGCCGAATTGCCAAAAAACATCAGATCCGCTTCCATTGCGATGCCGTCCAGGCCTTAGGAAAAGTACCGATTGATGTGACTGAATGTGGTGTCGACCTGATGGTTTTTTCCGGACATAAGATCGGTGCGCCCAAAGGTGTCGGAGCGCTGTACATTCGTGAAGGCGTTGTCGTCGAATCGTTAATTCATGGCGGACATCAGGAACAAGGTCGCCGCGCCGGAACCCTGAATGTTGCCGGAATTGTCGGTTTCGGCAAAGCCTGTGAATTGACCCGTCAGACCTTTGATGAGGACGTTGCCCGCATGAAGCAGCTGCGGGACCGTTTGCAGCAGGGAGTCCTCGCATTACCGGATGTGCGTCTGAACGGTCATGTGGATAACCGACTGCCTAATACTCTCAATGTCAGCTTCTCGTTTATTGAAGGGGAAGGGCTGTTGTTGTATATGGACATGGTCGGTATTGCCGCCTCATCCGGCTCTGCCTGCACCGCAGGATCCGATGGTCCTTCGCATGTTCTCGCTGCCATGGGCGTCGATGAAGCTGTGTTGCATTCCAGTGTGCGATTCAGCCTTGGGCCACAGACTACGGCAGAAGAGATTGATTATGTCCTCGAGCAACTTTCTCCGATCGTTGACCGTTTGCGGGCGATGAGCCCGATGCTTGATCGGGACATTGTCTCTGATTGTCTGGTGGTCGAATGCGAAATTGATCCCCATTAGGCGTTTATCGCACGACAATTTGAATGACGCAAAGGCACTTCGAGTTGAGGTGCCTTTGCTGTGTAAAAAGGTTGAACATGGAAAAAAATAAAGTGTTGGTTGCTCTAAGTGGTGGCGTGGATTCTTCAGTAACCGCAGCCTTGCTTTTAGACCAGGGATATGAGGTGATTGGTGCGCATATGCGTCTTTTGCCCGGAGATGGCTCTCTCAAGGGGGAGAGCGATGCGCGCCGGGTTGCCGACGAACTCAACATTCCGTTCCACAGTATTGATTGCCGCGAAGATTTTTCATCGCTGATTATCGGCGATTTCTGCCGCGAATACCGTCATGGCCGAACACCGAACCCGTGCGTTCGTTGTAACCAGTTGTTTAAATTTGGTGCTTTGTTACGCGTTGCCGATGATCTTGGTGCTCAGTATCTGGCAACAGGCCATTATGCCCGCATAGAACGAATAGACGACCGTCTGCGCTTGTGTCGAGGGGTGGATGCCAATAAAGACCAGAGTTACTTTCTTTTTGTGCTATCAGAGCGGCAGTTGCAGCGAGTGTTGTTTCCTCTTGGCCATTTGACGAAAAGCAAGGTTCGTGAGCTGGCACAGCAGTACCAGCTCAGCGCGCGAAGCAAATCCGAAAGCCAGGATATCTGTTTTGTGCCGGATAACAATTATATCGGCTTTCTTGAACAGCAGGAAAGTTCCTGGCCGACAGGTGGCGAGATCGTTCATGTCAATGGTCAGGTTCTGGGCGCGCATAATGGCACCCATCATTACACGATCGGCCAGCGTCGCGGTTTAGGCATTGGCTGGAGTGAGCCTCTCTATGTTGTTTCTCTGGATGCGCAACAACAGCGTGTTGTTGTCGGAGAGAAAAACTGTCTGCAACGCCACCGCCTTCAGGTTGAGAACGTGATCTGGTCATCTTTGCCGAATACCAATGAATTACGCGTGGATTGTCGAATTCGCTATCGCCATCATCAGGCGATGGCGACGTTGAAAATTCTAGGCGAGGCTCAGGTTGAGGTTGTTTTCGACCAGCCACAGACCGGCGTTACACCCGGGCAATGCGCGGTGTTCTATCAGGATGAATGTGTTTTCGGTGGTGGATGGATTTCGGCATGAATACCGTGAGTCTTGTGACGCTGGGTTGTAAAGCCAATCAGTTCGAATCCGCCGCCATGGAACACTTGTTGATTGAGCAGGGATACCGGCTGGTTGCTTTTGACGACGGGGCCGAACTGGTGATTGTCAATACCTGCACAGTCACCTCGGCAACCGATGCCCAGTCACGTAAGCTGATTCGCCGCGCCCGCCGGATTAACCCGAACTGTCGGATCATCGTGACCGGTTGCTACGCTCAGATTCAGCCGCAACAAATTGCTGATCTGCCCGGTGTGCTCTATGTCATTGGCAACAGTGAAAAACAGGATCTGATCCGTATTCTTGCCAGCGAAGGTGATAAAGTTCAGGTGGGTGATATTTCGAAACAACAGCACTGTCCTGATCTGTCCATAGCTACGTTCTCTGAGCATAGCCGTGCCTTTGTGCAAATTCAAAGCGGCTGCAACGCTTTTTGCAGTTATTGCATCATTCCTTACGCCCGCGGCCTCAGTCGTTCCGTGGCTCCGTATGCTGTTATTGATCAGGTGCGTAAACTGGTGGCTGCTGGATATAAAGAGGTGGTTCTTACCGGAATCCATATTGGCAACTATGGACAGGACCTGACACCCAAGACGACGTTGACGGATTTATTGTATGCCTTGCTTGAAGAGACGCAAGGTTGTCGCATTCGACTCGGTTCCGTTGAACCTCAAGAGGTCAGCGATGCCCTTATCCGTTGCATACAACAGTCCTCACGGATCTGTCCCCATCTGCATATCCCTTTGCAGTCTGGATGTGACCGTATTCTTAAAGGGATGAACCGGCATTACACCACGGAGCAGTTTCAATCGACGATTCAACGTCTTACTGAGAAAATTTCTCAGGTGTCAATCGGTATCGACGTGATCACGGGTTTTCCCGGTGAACGCGATGAGGATCACCGTAAGACGTTTGATTTTATTGCGGCTCTGCCGGTTCATTATCTTCACGTCTTCCCCTTTAGTTCGCGTCCGGGAACACCTGCTGCAAGCATGCCGAATCCTGTGAGCGGTGACGTCGCCAAGAGTCGGGCGGCCGAATTACGTCAGCTTGGTGAGAGAAAGTCTCACGATTATGCACAAACATTTATTGGTCAAGATGTTGACGTTGTGTTGGAATCCAGAACAAAAAATAGTCACTGGCATGGTACCAGTGCTGAATATCTGAACGTTCTCGTTGAGGGTGCAGACGGTCAATCCGGTGCGTTGATCAAGGTGACCATTACTGGTTTTATGGATGGTTTCCTCGTTGGCAGGCCGATTTAGCAAAAAAATAGCCTCGGGCTAAGGAGGAGAAAGCGCCGAGGCTCAATAGAGGAATTTACTTTTGTTACTTTTAGAATATGCATTCGCTGTGCCAATGTGTGATCCATCTTTTCCCTGTTCTTTTGTTTTTGTTGGTAAAAGACGTTATTTCAAGTAGTTATGCCAGGTTTTGACTTTTTCTCAAAGTCTGCCATCTATACACCTTTCCTTTGTTCGTGGCTATTCCTCGTCATTTTTGTCAATAACACAGCCTAATGACGCCTTTAGACAGCGATATCCCCGAAAGAATGTTCATGTTATTGCGTAATCTGTTTATTGCCAAATTTACAATGGTTTAAAAAAACTTATGTCTGTTATGGAAAACTGTTTGTTCTGATTAGATGGTCAGTTTTGATTTTCTTAAACAATTTTCTCTTCGCAATGCACTTCTATAACTAGCTGATCTTTTGAATTTCTATTTATGTGCAGTTTTTTGTCTCTTTAAAAATACGAATTCTGCGACAAATGGGATATCAGCCATTGACATGTGTTTTTACTGGTGATAAAACAACATTCTATTCTTGTGAAGAAGGGGGCCGGAATGGTCAAAGAACTTATCGGTAAAAAACTGAAAAAAATGCGGCTAAATAACGATATGACCATTGAGGGGCTGGCGAACAAGTCTCAGGTGTCATCCAACATGATCTCTCGTATTGAGCGCGGTTTGACCACGCCATCGGTAGAAATTCTGATGAAACTGGCTGGTGCATTCGGTATGAGCATCAGCTATTTTGTCGAAGAAGCGGAAAAAGGCTCCACAGTGGTGCATACCCCCAAAGGTTCAGGTGAACCTATTTTCTTCTTTGAAGATAAACATCAGATTGTCAGTCTCACTCAGGGGCTACGTGATCCTGGTTTCACTGTTTTTTACGACACGCTCGAAGAAGGGTGTAACAGTGGAGAAGGTGACATGGTTCACGTTGGTGAGGAGTTTGCCATGGTTCTAAAGGGGGAGATGGATTTCATCATTGAAGGCAAAAGATATCATCTCGGTGATGGTGACTCCCTGTCGTTTAAAGCCAACTTGCCTCATCGTTGGATCAACACGTTTGCGGGTCAGACCCTGGTGATGTGGGTTGTATCTCCGGCACCCAATGTTGCCCAGCAGCAACCTTAAGGAGTGACCATGAAGCTGAAGAAGATTATCGGTAAAAAACTCAAGGCGATTCGTCTTGGCCATGATTTAACGATTCAGGAGCTGGCAAACAGCTCGGGGGTCTCTTCCAATATGATTTCCCGCGTTGAGCGGGGATTGACCATTCCGTCCGTAGAGATTCTTATGAAGCTGGCGCGGGTGTTCAATAAAAGCGTTGATTATTTTGTTGAAGAAGTCAAAACCACGCATGAAGTTGTGTTCAGCAGCAGTGGTCAACGTGATGCTACAGTTTATGAAGACAGCAGCAATATGATTACCGAATCCTTCACCTCCGGATTGCGCGACCCTCAGTTTTCGTCCTTTTTCTGTACAGTTCCGGTAGGTGGGATTAGTGGCGAATCGAGTATGTATCATCCCGGTGATGAGTTGATTTATCTTCTTGAGGGCCGTCTGAAAGTCACTGTCATTGACGAGGTTTACGAGCTTAACCCTGGCGACAGTCTGTCATTCAAATCTCATTTGCCGCACACCTGGGAAAATATCGGCAATGTAGACGCTAAAGTGATTTGGACGGTTTCACCTTTTACAGTCATTTAATAATAAAAACGGACGCTTCACGTGTTGACAGGCGTAATTAATCATGTATGTTGTTAATATCGCTTAAATAACTTGCTACTCTTTGCTGACAACCTGATCGGAATACCGTGTAAAAGGCGGCTAGGAGGAAAGAATGAACAAGTCTGAACTGATCGAAGCGCTCTCACTTGAGAAAGATCTGACCTATAAACGGGCGGAAGAGATCGTCAATCTGATGTTCGACTCGATGACACAGGAGCTGGTGAAAGGCGGACGCATCGAAATCCGTGGGTTCGGCAGTTTTGTTGTCAAAGACTATAAGTCGTACACAGGACGCAACCCGAAAACAGGTGAGGCGATAGAAGTAAAAACGAAAAAGCTGCCGTTCTTCAAAGTTGGTAAAGAACTGCGGGAACGTGTGAATGACTGACTCGAAGCCCCTGTCGTAAGACAGGGGCTTTTTAGTATGTTGAAAGTGATCAGCAGACAGTGAGAAGCATATAGCACACTGAGAAGCGACCGCTTTCCGGAATGAAACACAGCAAGCGCTGTCCTTTCTTTAATTGGCCGGAGTGAAACAGTTCGTCGAGAATGATATAGATCGACGCCGCTCCGGTATTCCCTTTCGTTGCCAGATTGGTAAACCACCGTTCATACGGAATAGCGAATCCTTTTTCCACCAGCCGATCATAGAGTCGTTCGCGAAAATAGTCGGATGAGTAATGGGGCAGAAACCAATCGATGCTTTCCGGTGTCAGACCTCGTTGTTCGGCAATCGGCAGTAAAGTACGATCGACTGCAGTAGGAATGATTTCCTCGTTGAGGAGCTTGACATCCTGCTTGATTAAAAAGGCATGACTATTGACCGCCTGCTCAAGCGTGTCAAATTCACGCCAGCCGCGAAGTTGTCCATCCGCTTCTTTGATTGCTCCCGCATACATGCATGGCTCAAACAGATGCGCACTTGAGCGTTGATCAATCCATTCCACTTTGAGAGAGATGCCCTGTGAATTCGGGGTCGGGGATATTTTCGCTGCACCGGCACCATCCGATAACATCCAACGCAGAAAATCAGCATCAAAGGACAAGACCGGTTGATTCTGAAGTTCTTCAGCACGTTCCCGCGAAATCTGGCCACACAGTGAGGCCCGCATGAAAGAGGATGCCAGTTCTGACCCGGTGGCGATGGCACTCGGTGACTCGCCGAGGGCAACCTGCATACAGGCCTGTTTGAGAGATGTGACACCGCAGATGCAGATGCCAGCTGTTGACACGACTTCGCAAGGCCCCCCTTTGAGTTCGCCATGAACCATAGAGGCGTGTCCGGGCATGATCTGATCCGGGGTGGATGTGCCGCAACACAAGGTGTGGATATTTTTCGGATCATAGGATTTTAAACGACGAATTGCTTCCGCCGTTAATACCGCATTGGAGTGTGTCTGCTTGAGCGTTTGTGGATTAATTGCATAGTAACGTTGCTCAATACGGTTGTTGCGCAGAATGATGCGTCGCGTTCGCGATGGAAGATCTCCCACCAGACCAAGAATGGATTCCATCTGCTGATTTGAAACGGGTTCATTAGGGAGAAAAGAGGCGAGATCAGTGATGTAGGCGTCCATAACGTACGAATCCTAAAGCTTTGCCTGGGCGTGGCAGGCACGCAGCAGGTTGGCGTAACGGGTGTAAAATTCCTTCTCCGGCAAGCGTGTCTGGGTGACTGCATTGGTCAGAGTGTAATAATCAAGATTGTGTTCAGTAATCCGGTCTTTCAGGCTGTTGTAGATCGGTGTGCCAGGCAGCGGGGTCATGATCGTCAACATGGGAAGATCAATTTTATGACTGGTGATGTAGTGCTCAAGAGTATCAAAGTCATCATGATCATAGTCCGGGTCAACAATGAAATCACCAACGACCGTAATATCTAACTCTTTCAGACGTTCGAGCGCTTCATCGTTGAGAGCTAAACTGCCCTGCTTATTCATCGTGACTAACCGTTGGTCATTGATTTCTTCAAAACCGATCACCACGGAGCGCAGGCCAATCTCTTTCCAATGTTGTAACAGCAGCGGGTGACGTACCACAGTATCGGCGCGTACGTCAATCAGGTAGTTCTTTTTAATGTCGGCTTGTTTGATCGCCTGATAAAGCTTCTCAGCCTGAGCCGGAGAGCCAAAGGTGTTGGCATCAACAAGGCGGATAAACGGAATGTCAGCTAACTGCTGCAGATCCCGAATCACAGCCTCGATGGGCTGGCTCAGGTACTGGCCGCCGCATTGACCGGCAATACAACAGAAAGAGCAGTTATAAGGACAGCCAAAAGCCGTGACGACAAAGCCGAGATCGACATTCAATTTTGCCAGAAAATAGTCTTTTCGATAGCATTCGACCAGATCGTAACGCGGGGCGTTGTCGATGGGCTGATCACACGGAGCAAACTGTCGTGGTACCCAGTTCAGAGGCTGTTCAGGAGTCACTCGGGCGACTCCTGGAATGGTGACGGTTGAACGTCCCTCTGTCAGATGATCTGCCAATTGGCTGAAACTGGCGTTTCCCAAGCCGATGACGATAAAATCAAAAGGCTCTTGGTTGAAGTCTTGCGGTACATTGCTGGCGTGGATGCCACCAACGACCAGTGTTGCTTCACACATGTCACGTGCCTGACGTGCCAATCTTTTTACCGTATTGGCTTCACAGGTCATGGCCGTAAAACCAATCAGATCCGGGCGTGTTTGGCGAATGGAGTGTTCAAGGCCAACCGTATCGGCTTTAAGATCAAGAATGGTCACGTTATGATGATCCAGGCCCGACGCAACAACTTCCAGAGCCAGGGGCTCACCACGAAAAATCTGTTTGAGCGAATCGATGCCGTAACGTTCTTCGGGGATACTGCGACCACAGTTCGGGGGATTGACCAGCAGAATATTCATGGGCTTTAGCCGCGCGTATCGAGCAGAGGGCGGATTTTAATCACGCGAAAGCATACGGCGGCGTGAATTGTTCGTGCGGCCATTTTACCGGCTTGCTGCTCAACACGCTGGATCATGTCCTCTTTGCAGGGTCCGTTGTCTTCAATGGTTTCAACCTGTAGATAGAGTCGTGCACCTTGCCAGTTGAAGATCAATGGTGCCGGTTCATAGACTGTGAGGACAGCCGCAGAGTCTTGACGCAGGTTGGCAAGTGTATGGTTGTCGGAGAGAGCGATATGAACATGTTCAGCATCAGGCATCATGGCTGATCCAACCAGGGCACTGTTGGGAAAGCCTTGCTGATCGACGGTAGACAGGGTGCCGACACGTTCAGCCGTGTTGACAAAAGAGACGAGTTCTTCCGGATTCATACTACCTCACACAACTCATGGCCATCATAAAAACATAACAAAAACGAGAGTTTTGTATTATAAATGTAAACCCTTATTAACGCCAAGATTTTTTATGGTTTTATCGTGTCATCATGACGCACTGTCTAGAGAGGTTGAGACGTGGTTGCAAAGATAAACGATGTGATTGTTCGCTATGCGGAAACAGATGCTCAAGGTGTTGTTCATCATGCAACATACCCCATTTGGTTTGAAGAGGGACGCTCCAGTTTCCTGCGTCAGATTGGCAGCCCCTATAGCGAATGGGAAAAAATGGGCTATTTCGTCGTCGTCGCCGATCTGTCCGTGCGCTATCTGGCCCCGGCATTCTATGAAGATCAGTTGACAGTTGAAACCTCTTTACAGCGTCTTAAAAAACGTCTGATCGAATTTTCCTACCGTATTTTGCGCGATGACGAATTGATCGTACAGGGCAGCAGTCGTCACTTGATTGTCGGTCCTGATAAACAGCCTCGTGCTCTGGAAACATCCTTTTTTGATCGTTTGAATCAATTGCTCGCTACGCAGGAGGTCGAGTGATGATCAAAACTCTTGTAGCAGCAGAGCACTTTACGTTGATCGAGAAAATACGCGACCTGGCATTGACCCATGTCAAGCCATACGCTGCACAGTGGGACCGTGATAACTGCTTTCCAATTGAACAGGTAAAAGCTCTGGCCGGTCACGGTTTACTGGGGATTTGTGTTGAACAGCAGTGGGGCGGGCTGGGGAAGTCCCTTTTGGAAATGGCTTTAATAATTGAAGGAGTGGCACGCTACGATGCCGGGATGGCATTGACCTTGGCCGCACACAGCCTGGTGTGTGACCATGTGCAACAGTTTGGTACTGCAGAACAGAAATCACGTTATCTGTCTGCCTTGGCAAGCGGTGAAATGATCGGCGCCTGGGCTCTTGCTGAAGCTGGAAGTGGCAGCGACGCTGCCTCGATTCAGACCCGTGCCGAGAAAAAGGGGCAAGGATGGCAAATCAACGGCCGTAAAATGTTTGTCACTCAAGGTTCAGTGGCTGGCCTTTATGTGGTGTTGGCTCGTAGCGGTGATCATAAGAAATCAGCGATCAGCGCATTTCTCGTTGAACGAGATACATTGGGTGTCAAACCCTCAGCCCCTCTAGAAAAACTCGGCTGTCGCAGCTCCAATACGACGGCAGTTCATTTTGATCATGTCCAGCTTGATGCCGGGCAATTGCTTGGCGAAGAACATCGTGGTCTTGCGGCGGCATTTAACTTACTCGATCATGGTCGCGTTACTATTGCCGCATTGGCTTGCGGCATCATTCGAGGCTGTCTGGAAGAGTCACAACGTCACACCGCACGTCGCCAGCAGTTCGGCACGCCCATCAATACGTTTCAGGCCATCCAGTGGCCAATGGCTGACATGGCCACTGACTATGACGCTGCCTGGCTGCTGACTGCCCGAGCCGCTCAATTATGTGATGACGGTCACCCGTGCGGAACTGCTGCCGCCAAAGCTAAATTGTTTGCCGGGGAGAGGGCCGTTAAAAGTGCAGAACGCGCTGTTCAGCTTCAGGGTGGCTATGGCTATCTGAAAAACAGTTGTGTCGAGCGTTTTTATCGTGATGCCAAGCTATGCGATATCGGTGAAGGGACGGCTGAAATTCAACGGTTGGTTATTGCCCGTGAGATGATTGAGCGCGGTGCATAAAAAAAGCAGGAAGGGTGTGCCTTCCTGCCACATTTCATTTAAGGGGATGATAGGGGCCACGCGGGGACGTGGCCTTTTCGTTAAATTTGTTGCTTAAAAAGTGTCGTTACGCACACTCGGAATAACCACAGGCGTGGCACACACAGCAGCCACCTTCGTGTTCTACCGGACCGCCGCATTCGGGGCAGGCACCGCCATTTTGCTGGAAGCTTTCCTCTTCTTCCTGTTGCATGTGCATCTGAATCGCCTTGGCTAAAGCATCCGCACACGAGGTGATGCGGTTGTTGCCGAAGCCTGAAGGCTTGTGGCACGAGATGCCGATCAATTGCTTCACCGATTGACGTGCCTGAACGCCGCTACGCCAGGCCAGAGAAACCAGACGGCCGAGCGCCTCACATTGGGATGCGGCACAACCACCCGCCTTACCCATGGTGGTGAAAACTTCAAACAGCCCTTGCTTGTCTTCATTGATGGTCACATACAGCGGTCCACAACCGGTCTCCATTTGATAAGTGGCCCCAGACAGGGTCCGTGGACGATCACGCTTGCGGGTTGCTTTTTTGCTTTCCATCGGTACGCTGGTTTCGTCTTTTTCCTCTTTTTTAACCGATAACACCTGAGCATCCCGGGAACCGTCACGATAGATGGTTACCCCTTTACAGCCACTCTCATAGGCCATCTGATACACTTTAGCCACATCGTCGCGGTCGGCACTGTTGCAGAAGTTAACCGTTTTGGAGACTGCGTTGTCAGTGTGCTTTTGGAACGCCGACTGCATCCGGATGTGTTCTTCCGGAGTGATGTCATGGGCCGTGACGAAAACACGACGCACATCTTCGGGAATCTGGTCAAAATCCTGAATGGTGCCTTTTTCGGCGATCAGTTTCATCAACTCCGGTGAGTAGAAGCCGCGCTCCTTGGCCACCTCTTCAAACAACGGATTGACTTCGACCAGGATGTCGTTGTCCATCACCTGACGGACATAGGAAACAGCAAACAAGGGTTCAATACCGCTGGAGCTGTTGGCGATAATCGAGATCGTGCCGGTCGGGGCAATGGTGGTGCAGGTGGCATTGCGAATTTTTGCTTCTTTGTGTTGGTCGTAAACGCTGCCCTCAAAGTTGGGGAACGCGCCACGTTCAGCGGCCAGTTCACGGGATGCCTTATGAGATTCATCATTGATGAATTTCATCAATTTCGCTCCCAGCTCAGAGGCTTCCTGATCACAGTAGGAGATGCCGACACGGATCAACATGTCTGCCCAGCCCATGATGCCGAGACCGATTTTACGGTTGGCGAGGGACATTTCTGTAATCTGGGGGATAGGGTAGTTGTTGACCTCAATAACATTGTCGAGGAAGCGCACTGCGGTTTGCACTGTTTTCCGCAGTTTGTCCCAGTCGACCTGCCCATCCGTGACCATACGGTTGAGGTTGATCGAACCGAGGTTGCAGGACTCATAGGGCAGCAGAGGCTGCTCACCGCACGGATTGGTACTTTCGATTTCACCGATATGCGGCGTTGGGTTGTCGCGGTTGAGGCGGTCGAGGAAGATGATGCCGGGCTCGCCATTGGTCCAGGCCAGATCAACAATATGATCAAAAACCTTGACTGCGGACATGCGATCACAGACTTCACCAGTGCGCGGATTAATAATGTCGTATTCGCTGTCGGTTTTGACCGCTTCCATAAAATCTTCGGTCAGGCCGACGGAAATGTTGAAGTTGGTCAACACGGTCTGATCACGCTTGCACATGATGAAGTCCATCACATCCGGATGGTCAACACGTAAAATACCCATGTTGGCACCACGACGGGTACCGCCTTGTTTGATGGTTTCTGTCGCGGCATCAAACACTTTCATAAAGGAGAGTGGACCGGAAGAAACCCCTTTGGTGGAAAGCACCACATCATTGGCTGGCCTGATTCGGCTGAATGAAAAACCGGTACCACCGCCGCTTTTGTGGATCAGAGCGGTATTCTTGATGGCTTCGAAGATGCTTTCCATGGAATCTGCCACCGGCAGAACAAAGCAGGCTGACAATTGCCCCAGTTCGCGACCGGCATTCATCAGTGTTGGGGAGTTGGGCAGAAATTCCAGATTGGTCATCATCGCGTAGAAATCCGCTGCAACTTTTTTGACATCCGCTTTTTTATCAAATTTCTTTTCCGCTTCGGCAATCGCATTGGCAACACGTTCAAACATATTGGCCGGGGTTTCCAGGGCACGACCTTTTTCGTCGCGTTTCAGATAGCGGCGTTCAAGGACTGTCAAGGCGTTGCTGGTCAGCGGTAAAGCGGCGTTTTTAGCGGATTTTGGCATGGGGGATTCCTTTACTTTAGTTGATTGTTTACACCACATGGAGTGGTTGAAAAGGATTTAAAACACAATATGTCGTGGCTGTCAACAATGTTAATGTTAGGTATCTGTTTGTCGGTTTTCATGGAGGAGAATCCCTTGCGTTTGCTCCGGCATGGTGGTAGTTTTCAAAGAAATATTTTCTCTGAAGGCCGCATGAAAAAAGGTTTCACCCCGAAATGCCATAAGAGAAACGCCCGCTTTCAGTTGTCGGTAGAATGTTTCTATGTCTGCTGTCGATGGGTGTCTGAGAGGGTCGGTTGCCGTTTGTTCACTGACAACCAATTTCCATTTGGAAAAAAGATCTCTCAAGCCGTTTATCCAGTTCGCCATAAATTTTCAGGGCGAGAAAGCCTCAGATATCAGGGGGAAGAGTGACCTCAGGCCACAAAGACGAGACTTTTATCTATCTCGATAATTCTGCGACCAGTTTCCCCAAACCTGAATCGGTCTATCAGACCCTTGATCATTTCAGCCGTACCTGCGGTGCTAACCCCGGCCGCGGTAGTTATTCCATGGCGCATCAGGCCGCCAAACAAGTGCTTAAAACACGACTTGCTGTAGCCTCCATGTTTGCCGTAGAAGACTGTTCTCGCATCGTCTTTACCACCAACGCCACCCAGGCTATCAATCAGGCTCTTTTCGGTTTATTAAAATCTGGGGATCGGGTGGTCACATCCTCCATGGAGCATAACGCGGTTGCCCGTCCTCTTTATGCTCTTGAACAGCAGGGGGTCCAGATTGACAAGGTGCAAGCCGATACGCTCGGTCGTATTACTTGCGATCAAGTCGCCCAGCTTTGTCTGGATGGCCCGAAACCAAAATTGGTGGTGATCAATCACTGTTCCAATGTGACCGGCACGGTACAGCCGATTGAAACCATTGGTCCCTGGTGTCGGCAACACAACATCCTCTTTATGGTTGATGCGGCTCAAAGCGCCGGAGTTTATCCCATCGATGTTCAGGGGATGGCCATTGATCTTCTGGCTGCCCCCGGGCACAAATCCTTGTTTGGTCCCCAGGGAACCGGTTTTCTCTATGTCTCACCCTCCGTCACGTTAACCCCTCTGATTTACGGCGGCACGGGCACCTTGTCCACCCATCTTGAACAGCCGGATCAGATGCCTGAACGTCTTGAGAGCGGCACGTTGAACACGCCCGCACTCGCCGCTCTGGCTGCTGGACTCAGTTTTTTGATGGATACCGGTTTAGGTGAAATTCATCGCCACGAATTGGGGCTGGCGGGACAGTTGCGGCAAGGGTTGAAAACGGTTCCAGGAGTGACCCTTTATGGGCCGGACAACTCAACAGTCGTATCATTTACCGTTGATGGGCACGACCCGGCGGAGATCGGCTTTATGTTGGATCGGCAGGCGCAGATTGCCGTGCGCGTCGGTCTGCATTGTGCACCGGAAGCCCATCGCACCATTGGCAGTTTTCCCCAAGGGACCGTTCGTGTCAGCCCTGGCTATTTCAATACGTCTCACCATATCGATTGCCTGATTCAGGCTATCCGTTGCATTGTTGAAGCTTCGTGATCGATTTTTAACCCTTATTGAGAGGTCTTATGCCGAAAAAGTATGTTCTCGATACCAATGTTTTGTTGCATGATCCTCAGGCGCTGCTCAAATTTGAGGACAATGATGTTGTTATTCCGATTACGGTTATCGAAGAGATCGACACATTTAAAAAAGACCTGAATGAAATCGGACGGAATGCCCGTCACGTGTCGCGTATGCTGGATTCATTGCGGACACAAGGCTGTCTCACCGAAGGCGTGGAACTGGAGAGTGGCGGCAAACTGACAGTGATCCTGTTTACCCAGGATCATGCGCGCCTTCTTCCTCCTGAACTGCGAATCGAGCGGGGTGATAATCGCATTTTAGCCGTTGCGGCGTCACTGCAGGAGAAAACGGACAGCAAGGTCATTTTTGTCACGAAAGATACCAATCTGCGGATCAAGGCCAATGCCCTCGGTCTGGTTGCTCAGGATTATCAGAACGACAAAGTTTCCATTGATGAGCTCTATTCGGGAACCTGCGAACTTCATGTCAGCACCGCCGAAATCGATCGCTTTTATGGCCAGGGCTATGTCGAACTTGCTGACCACGAACTCAAGCCCAATCAATGCGTGACATTGATTGATGAGGGCAATAGCTCCCACACCGCGTTGGCGCGTTATGATCAAGCGTCGAATCGCTGCATCCCGTTGATTAAAATTCCCAAGGAAGGCATCTGGGGCATCACCAGTCGCAACCGCGAGCAAAACTTCGCTTTTGATCTGCTGCTTGACACCAACATTCAACTGGTGACGTTGGTTGGTAAGGCCGGTACGGGTAAAACCCTGCTGGCCATTGCTGCTGGTCTGCAAAAAGCCGCAGACGAAGGGCATTACAACCGCCTGCTGGTCTCCCGACCGGTGTTCCCTATGGGACGTGATCTGGGCTTTCTGCCCGGTGATGTCGAGGAAAAACTGGCACCGTGGATGCAGCCGATTTTCGACAACGTCGAATTGCTGCTCAGCTCCGTGGAGGAGCGCGGCAAGCGTAAGCGTGGTTATCGCGAGCTGGTGGATATGGGACTCATGGAAATCGAACCGCTTACCTATATTCGTGGCCGGTCCATTCCTAACCAGTATATGATCGTCGATGAAGCGCAAAACTTGACACCGCACGAAATAAAAACCATTATCACCCGAGCCGGAGAGGGCACAAAGATTGTTCTCACCGGCGACCCGTACCAGATTGACAATCCTTATGTGGACGCATCAAGTAACGGTCTGGCGTATATTGTTGAAAAATTTAAGGATCAGCCGATTGCCGGTCACGTTACTTTGTCGCGTGGTGAGCGCTCCGGGCTGGCAGAGCTCGCCGCCAATCTGCTGTAAAAAGTGAAAGAGATACATGCTCGTTCTGGCTATCGAATCTTCCTGTGATGAGACCTCTGCGGCTGTTGTGCGCGATGGCCGCCAGGTTTTAAGCAACATTATTGCCTCTCAGGTGGATGTCCACGCCCAATATGGCGGGGTTGTGCCGGAACTGGCTGCCCGCAAACACCTTGAAGCCTGTCCAGTGGTTATTGATCAGGCGTTGTCAAAAGCGGGGGTAACCTTGTCCGAAATTGACGGGGTCGCTGTCACCAGCGGCCCCGGATTGATCGGAGCGCTTCTGGTCGGGCTGTCCACTGCCAAAGCGCTGGCGTACAGTCTCGATGTTCCTTTGGTTGGTGTTCATCATATCGAAGGTCATATTCTCGCACCACTTCTTGAACAACCCATTGAATTCCCTTATCTGGCTCTTGCGGTTTCCGGTGGACATACCCACTTGTATCGTGTTGACGGCATTGGTCAATATACCTTGTTGGGGAGAACTCTCGATGATGCAGCAGGAGAGGCCTTTGACAAGGTCGCCAAGATGTCCGGCCTCAGTTATCCCGGCGGGGCATTGATCGACAAATTGGCTCAACAGGGAGATGTCAGCCGTTTTGATTTTCCGCGACCGATGCTGCATCGACCCGGATTTGATTTCAGTTTCAGCGGCATCAAAACCGCCGTGTTAACACAGATTAAGAAGCTTGAAGACCCTCTGGAAGGGCAACTTCTTCAGGACTTAGCTGCCGGATTTCAGGAAGCCGTTGTTGATGTTCTGAGCCAAAAAGCGTTTAAAGCGGCCAAAGAATATGGTTTGACGCGTATTGTCGTTGCTGGCGGAGTCGCATGTAACAGTGGATTACGTCAACGCTTCAGTCTGCTGGCCGAACGAAAAGGTGTCGAGGTCTTTTTCCCGGCTCCTTTGCTCTGTGCTGATAATGCCGCCATGCTCGCTGTCGCCGGGGATTTTTATCTCAGCCGCGGCCACCGGGCGAGTCTTGACCTCAATGCCCGCTCCAATTGGCCACTGGAACAGGTTAAGGTGGCTGAATTCCTTGCAGAGGCGCAACTCGGATAACTTTATGTGGCGGCGCTGGGGTTTTATTCGACAAGCAAAGTTGATGTTGTTACGCTTTATCCGCCTTCGCGGCCAGCCCGACGAAATTGCAAAAGGTTTTGCACTGGGAATCTTCATCGGTATGACCCCGACGCTTGGCTTTCAAATGGTCCTTGCCGTTATTTTCGCCATGTTGTTGCGCGAAAACAAACTGGCAGCAGCCATCGGGGTCTGGATCAGTAATCCGGTAACTGCCGCGTTTATTTATGCCGTTGAATACGAGACCGGGCGCTTTATCCTCGATATGCCGCACCTGCATTTTCCCGGCAAGATGACCCTGGAGACCATTCAACATTTCGGCTATGAACTGATGATCCCCATGTGTCTGGGCAGCTTGATTTACGGCATTCTGTTGGCCGCCATCAGTTACGCTCTGGTGTTACGCATGGTTCCCTCGCTCAAGACCTGTCGGGTTCCGCGGTGGCCACGTCCGTTTAGACATCATCACAAAAATCATGGAAAGCACGGTGAATTGGATGGTTAGCCATCGACCTCGCAAGCGTTTTGGACAAAATTTTCTCAAAGATAAAAATGTGATCGCCGCGACTATCGCCGCAGCTGAGTTGAGCAGTGATGATCATGTGTTGGAGATCGGGCCGGGGCAGGGGGCTCTGACTGATCAGATGATCAGTCGCGTGGCAAGTCTCGATATTATTGAAATCGACCGCGATCTGGCGACTTTTTTTCAGGCGCGTCCTGAGTCTCATTTGACTGTTCATGTCGGTGATGCCCTGCGTCTTGATTGGGCCAAAATTCTTCTCAATCCGCCTTACAAGTTGGTAGCGAATCTGCCTTATAACATTTCAAGTCAGATCCTTTTCAAAATGATAGACCATCGTCATTTGATTGAACGTATGGTGCTGATGTTTCAAAAAGAGGTCGGAGATCGGTTGCGCGCCCAGCCCGGAAATAAGGATTACGGTGCCTTGACAGTGCTGTGTCAGCTGTGGTTCGATGTCAAATCTGTTGTGTTGGTGCCGCCAGGTGCCTTTTATCCACCACCGAAGGTGATGTCTGAAGTGTTGTGCTTTACCAAACGGGAGCAGCCTCGAGCAGAGGTGGATAATGCGTCATTTTTTGCTCGGGTGGTGAAAGCCTCCTTTGCGCAGAGACGTAAAACACTTCGCAACTGTCTGGGTGCCGCCGGCTTCAGCCCTGAACAGTTAGAGCGCGTCACAGAACAGATTGGACTGGATTTTTCTCGCCGAGGTGAAACGTTAACCATCGAAGAGTTTGCCCAATTGAGCCACGTCTTGCAGACTGTGTGAGCTTTGCAAAAATCCTGATGATTTTTCCGCTATCTTTTGGTCATCGTATCGTGGCATCACGAGCCAGTAGCCACACAAAAAAAGGGCTCTAATGACCCCCACAAGGAGAGTTACGTGCAGCAAAAAAACATTACCGTAAACGGTACCCCTATCAGCCAATTCGACTTTATTAATGCCATGCAGAATTATTCCATGGAATTGTACCGTAAAACGGCTGATCAACTCAGCGAAGAAGAGATCGAACAGATTCAGGGCTTGGCCGTCGAGCAAATCGTTGCCCGTGAACTGATTTTTCAAACAGCTTTGGCTGAAGGCGCTGTTGCCAGTGATGAGCAGATTAAAGCCGAAATGAACAAAGTGATGGCAAACTTCCCCAGTGAAGAGGAGTTTTTTGCCACGTTGAAAAAAGCAGGCATCGACGAAGACAGCTACTACCGCATGCTGCGTCAGGATCTTTCCGTGAAGATGATGACTGAAAAGAAACTGGCTGATGCACCGTCTCCGGCTGCCGAAGAGATCAAAGCGTTTTACGATGAGAATCCCGAAAAAATGAGAAAAGCCGGCCAAGTGCGTGCCAGCCACATCCTGATCAAAGTGACTGAAGATAACCGCGAAGAAGCTCAAAAGAAGATCGAAGAGCTGAAGAACGAAGTCACCGGTGATGCCGCTCAGTTCGGCGATCTGGCCCGTCAGCACTCCGCTTGCCCGAGTAAGGAAAAAGGCGGCGACCTCGGTTTCTTTGGTCCCGGCGCCATGGTTAAAGAGTTTGACCAGGCGGCCTTTGCTCTGGCTCCCGGCCAGGTCAGTGACATCGTTGAGACCCAGTTTGGCTATCACCTGATTCTGGTTACTGAGCGTAAAGACCCTGAGCCGATGACCTTTGAAGAAGTCGCTCCGCAGATTGAGTCCTTCATCAAGGACCAGAAGGGTGCCATCCTGCTGCAAGCCTGGGTGGAAGAAATGAAAGAAAACGCTAAGATCGAGATTGCCTGATCAGGGCATCTTGCCGGAGGAGGGCGCGTCGATGCCGTTCCCAGCACCGTCCATTGCTCATCTGGCTTCATTGCATCACCTCAGTCAAACACACGCCCTGCCGATCTATGTGGTCGGCGGGGCGTTGCGTGATACGCTGCTACAGCGGCCGTGTCATGATATCGATCTCATCACGCCCGGTGATCCCACCTCTATTGCTCAAGCCTTTGCACAACAGCAAGCCGGACACTGGTTTTGGCTGGATCAAAAGCGTCTCTACAGCCGCGTGATCCTCAAGCAACGTGACACGATCCTTCAATACGACTTTGCGCCGTTTCGTGCCGAAACACTGCATGATGATTTGCGTCTGCGTGACTTTACCATCAATGCGATCGCCTGTCCCTTGGATGATCTGAGCGGGTGGATTGACCCTTTTGGCGGACAAGCCGATCTGGAGAACCGCCTGCTGCGAGAGTGCAGCCCACAGAGTTTTTCAGATGATCCCTTGCGTATGCTCAAAGGGTTGCGTCACTGTGCTCAATTTGAGTTGTCCGTTGAAGAGGTGACCTGGCAACACTGTCAACAACACGCACCGCAATTGGCTCGGATGGCCGGTGAACGAATTCGACAGGAACTGGCTCTGCTGTTTGCGCAAGCGTCGCCACAACGCGCAGTGCATTTGTTTCATCAAAGTGGTTTGGCGCAAGCGATCAACTTGCCTGACATGGAACAGGAGCTGTTTTTACCACACAGTGATCAGGAACAACGTGGCCGGTTATTTCCGCAAGCTGCTACAGCATATAACTATGACTTGTGTGATGAATTTACACTGAGTTCTTTTGCAAAACTCTGTCATTATATCAGCCAGTTAAATCTTGACAGTTATAAATTACATGAAGTGCTGTCTGGTCTGAAAATGAGTCGAAAAGCCACCCGTCTTGTAACTTTCTTTCATCATTTACAGCGAGTCGATGCAACCATTCTTCATCATCAGACCACGTCGGACCGGGTGCGTTTACTGTGGCTGGAAGATCTCAAAGCACCATTGCCAGATGCGCTGCTTTTGCTCGCCGTGATGGAACGAAGAGCTGTTATGCAGACATGCTGGCAACGTCTTTATGGGCTTTGTGATCAGCTGCTTGTCAATGGTCGGGTGCGGCCCTTGGTGGATGGTAAACGCCTCAAGGAACTCTTTCCTGATGCACAAGGAAAGAGCTTGGGAAAAATGCTGCAAAGGCTTCGTCAGGCCGAGTTGAAAGGGAAGGTTGATACACCACAACAGGCTGAAAATTATCTGATTCGCTGGTGTGAAAGCCATTGACAGTTGATCTGTTAATCTCCTATACTCGCCCTCGCACTGCGGGAGTAACTCAGTGGTAGAGTGACAGCTTCCCAAGCTGTAGGTCGCGGGTTCGAACCCCGTTTCCCGCTCCAATGAATACAAAGGGTTAGTCGTGATATCGACTAACCCTTTTTTTGTTTTTTTACTTGGACAATCCTGGCTGTTCGCTTCATTATAAAGTCTAAATCAGTTAATAGGGTCGACTTGTAACGTGGATCCGTTCCTTCATGCGAAAAGGTTTTGTCGATGACGCGCTATTTTTTCCTCATTGTTCTCTGTGTTGTCATTCTGTTTGCTCAGCCGTTACAGGCTAGTGAAGTTGTCGAGGTCGGTGTGTTTGAGATCGAGTTTCTTGGCTCTGGCGACTCAGCGATTGGTGGTAAATTTACCCAGTTTGACTCCCCGAGCACGCTCACTGGGACAACCGCCTGGAACGAGGAACAGAAAGATGCTGTTATTCGCAGTCTGGAGGTTTTGAATAGCACGATCACCAATCAATCGGGTCGTACCATCCGCATTGCCATGGCTTGGCGTGATGATCTTCCTGAATATAACCTCGGTGGTTCTTACACAACAACACTGACTGATCTTGCTACCGGACAAGGTGTGACCACGGCCGAAGCCGCTTGGCGTGATGGTGACACAACCGATTATTTCCCGCAAGCAGCGGATGTCCTGATTCAATACAATACCAATCAACAATTATATTATGGTAATGGTTTACCTGGCAATCAAAGCGATTTTTCCAGCATCGTCATTCATGAAATTTTTCATGGTTTGGGAATCTCTTCAGGCTATACGGAAGAACTTGGTTTTTTAGCGCTGAGTCGCTGGGACTCACTGATTGGGGATGCTGACGGCAATCGTCCGCAAGCTGGAACATTTGGTACGCCGGAAGAGTTGAGCGTCATCGGCCCGGAAGGAACTCTGCTTTGGTTGGGCGCGTACGCAAATGCCACCTATGGCGGCCCGATGCCAATTACAACATTTGAAGATGAGTATAACGCTTCTACGCTGATTCACACTGGACCCGATGGGGAACTGATATCTTGGTCTACAGATGAAGGTGAGGTAACCCGCGCCCCGAATAAATTATTGCTGGATGTATTGCGCGACCTGGGCTGGGAGATCAATATGGATTTCTACAACGCCTTTGGCACGACCTATTACCGTGATGATAGCACCATTGAAGAAGATGACGACTTTCTGACCGATTGCGACTATACCTACGCGTTGTATGTCCATGGCGACGGCAATACAATTACTCAAAGTGGCACCCTGGAATCACAGGGTGATTTCTCCGATACATTGCGTCTGGTTGGCGATAGTAATGTCCTTGATGTGACCGGAAATCTGATCGCGACCGGTGATGTGTCCACCGCTCTCTATCTTAATGGTGAAAACAATTGGATTTTTGTTCGTGGAGAGATTCAGGCGCAAGGAGATGGGGCCGTTGGTATCTATGTCCCGGATCAAGGCAACCGCATTTTTTTGTCACAGGCCACAATTGTTGCTGATACCGCTCTACATTTTACGATGTCTAATGGCCTTTTTGTCGAGAGTGGTTGCCAGATCGAAGGTGATCTGGTTGCCGAGGGCAATCGCTCCGTGCTGCAGTTTGGTTATGTGACTGATGAAGAAGGTTCTGTTGTTGGTCGTGACTCGGATTTTAGCTTTTATTTCGATGATGACATCGTTGGCAACTGGCTGGGCTATCTGGGTAGCGGAAACTTGAGCCTGAATGGTCATGCCGATTTTCAATATCTGACGGTTCAGCAGCCCGGCACTCTCAAAGGCGTCGGTACAATTCATGGTCCGGTCCTCAATCAAGGAGCTGTTGCGCCCGGAAATTCCATCGGTACTTTGACCATTGACGGTGATTATACGCAGGAATCTGATGCAGTGCTTAAAATCGAAGCCGGGGAGGACTCTGCCGACCTGCTGCGTGTTACCGGCACCGCCGATCTGCAGGGCGGCACACTGGTGTTGCTTCCTTTGGGTAACCTGACCGACGGGCACTACACCATCCTTGAGGCTGGAACGCTGCAAGGCGCTTTTGATGAGCTGTGGAATCCGGCCGTGTTCAATGTTGTACTTAACGATAGTCTGGTGAACAGTCTTTCTCTCGACATTGAGCGCAACAGCTATGCGTCATTGACCGCATCGCATGATCAGGCCAGCCTTGCTCAGGCGTTGGATCGTTTGCGCCCGACCGCCAGTGGTGATGAAGCGGTCATTCTTAACACTCTTGATGGTTACAATTTAGCTGATCTACACACGGCTATGGATGACCTGACGCCACGCATCCACAATTCCGTGTCTGCAGCCACACTCGATGCGATCCATCAACGCAATAAGCTGCTGATGCAACGCATCGGAACCGATCATCCCGACTCGAAACAACAGCGCGTATGGGTGCGTATGATCGGTGACAATGCTCGTTATGACGACGTTGCCCTGAGTCCGGCTTTTCGTTCCAAATCCACCGGTATTATGTTGGGTGTCGAACAGCAGGTTACGCCCACAGTGCTGATCGGCATGGCCGGGGCGTACACCAACAACGATCTGCACGAACTGGATGGCGCTTCGACGTCAGATCGTCTGTCGTGGGATGGCTATCTTTACGGTCAGTGGAATAATCCGAGCAGTCAAGGGGGCTGGTTTGCTCAAACCGTTCTCGGCATCGGCACTGACAGCTTTGACACGAAGCGTGCCATTGCCTTTCTCGGTCGTGTGGCCGAAAGTGAAAATGACGCCAGTCATGGTGCGATTCAGGTCAATGGCGGCTACCGCGTCATGCTGACATCCTGGAATATTATACCCACTGTCGGACTCGAATATCTGTGGCTGCAGGAAGATGGCTTTACGGAGCAGGGCGCGGAAAGTGCATCCTTACGGATGTCTGACAAGGACTCTGAACTTCTTCGCAGCGTGACTGGACTCACAATTGAACATTGCTACCGTCATGAGGAGGTGACTTTACTGACACAATTGGCTGCGGTATGGAACCATGCCTTTAACGCCAATGACGAACAGTCGGAAGTGACCTTTGTCACCAGCGGGGAAAACTTTCGTATGGATGGGCGTGAAGTCGTAAATGATGGTGTGGAATTAAGCCTTTTCGTGAATGCTTCGTTCACTAACGGCATCACAACCCGGCTGGGTTATCAGCGAACAGTTCAGCAAAGTGGCGGATACCGGAGCGGAGAATTCAGCTTGGGGCTGGAGTGGCAGTATTGAAAAAGATTGTCAAGCTCCATTAGGCTGCGGCGACATCCCCAATTGGCCGTCCGTCTTTGACCGCATCTAAGGCCTCCTGTGCTTCTTTTTGCCTTTTCTCGATTTGAATTCTGACGCAACGCCAATTGTCATAAACGTTTGGATCATCTTCCATCCACTGCATTAAAAGATCCGCTGCATCATGCGGGCGATTGTCGTTTTCCGCTTTGATAATCTCTTGCTTGATGTGGTCCCGATCCCCCTGGTCGCCGACAATGAGTCGATTCAAAAGCTTTTTGATGGCGAGAAAGACAGAGACACTCCTCAGAAAATCCATATTTTCCAAATTGAACTGCCAACCAAGAAAATAAACGATATAAAATGCCAGTAATTTATCCTCAATTTCATCCGGCGTGATTTGAGGGAGTATTAGCTCATCAGTTTTGTCTTCAAGCCCCTCTACGACACCTAAATCATTTTGAATTTTTTCAACAAGAGCTGTCAGGTGGTCAATGATTTCGATTTTTGGTTTGTAGATATCAATCTCAAACAACCTGTGTCGCCAGACCCGTTCAGATTTTTTATGGCTCCATTTTGAGCTGGTTGGTTGAGATTCTTGCCACGCTTTGCCAGCCTCCTTAAAGGTGAGCAGTCTGGCAGGTTGGCCTGGCCAACGATCTGCGACTTCATAGCTTGTGATAATTTTTTCAAGTAAATACGCGCAATTGTCAACGAATCTAAGTCGTTCATCATCACAGGCGAGGCATTCATAACCCAATGATTTAAGCTCAAGATCCATTAAGGCTTGATCTTCTGCTGTAAGCTGCTCATCCAGCGGCATAAAGGCATAGCGTAAAAGTTGCGGACCGTTTTCTATCACTCTGACTTCTGGCGCAATGGTCAGAAACAAAACATTTAAGGCTTCTAGCTTGTTGTTGTAAGGAACTTCCGGTGTCCCAGAAGAATTTTCCAGCAGCTCCAGGGCATGTGAACGATATTGTTTGATATAACCCGGCAACGCCCGCAAAGGTTTTCCATCTAAAAATGCGGATAACCATCCGGCCGTAAATCCGAGGATGATGCCTTGATTCGCACGTCTGTATCGTTCAAATAATTGCGACGTTGGGATGCTAAGAATGTCTTCGTACATTTCAACCCCTGTCTGGTGAAATTCATTTGCCAACCAACTTGCACAGGAGAGGCGATCATGCTGGTTAACTTCATGTTGTCTTTAAGTGCGTAGCTAATGATAATATCACCAATGATGAGAAAAAAGCTATTGCGGAATTTCGTCTACTTATATTTTGGGTTCGTCTGGTAGTTGTTGGGTGGATTGCAATAGGAATAACGCTGATGGTTACAGGGGGTGGCGTTTAGAAAAAACGTCTGTGTTTTGGTACCGGTAATGTCAGTGCAAATAAAGCCGCTATCGAGGCTCCATTTAAAATAACTCTTATCCTTTTAATTGCCTTCATAAAGAGTCCACCCATAGTGACTGAAAGTCTTTTGCGCAACATCACTTTTAAGAAAATCTAAAAAGCGCTTGCTGTCAGGGTGGTAATTTTTGCAGATGGCGACAGGAAACTGTATCGGTTCATGCAGTTCTTCAGGCATTTCAGCGATGATATCTACCTTGTCAGCTGAGCAGGACGCTACTGAACGAAACACGATCCCGGCATCGACTTCGCCTATAAGGACATAATTAAGAACGGCTGTGACCGTTGTTGTTTCAACGCGATGTGTTTCTAAAGCATCCCACCAGTCCAATTGTGTCAGAGCCTGTTTGGCGTAGATTCCCAGTGGGGTTGTCTGGTCTCCAATGGCAAACCATCCGTCAAAAGATTGTTCGAGACGTGGTTTGGTTAAGTCAACAATGGGGCCATGCCCTTTGGGAACAACCATAACCATGACATCCTGCAACAAAATCTGTCGAGATGAAGGTTCGATCCGTCCTGACTTTTCAGCGTAGTCCATCCATTTCTCATTGGCGGAAAAGAATACGTGGGCTTTATCTTCCTGGCAGATCTGGCGGGCGAGAAATCCGGCATTGGAAAAGTTAAAGACGACAGGAATACCAGTTCTTTTCATAAACGCGGCACCGATTTCTTTCATGGCCGGTGCGGTGCCTGCGGCGGCATAGACCATGAGAGGGGTGTGTTCTTCTTTTGAAGAACAGGCGGAAAGGAATAAAACAACGACGGCAAAGAAAACAATCCGATTTGTTGAGAAGTTCTTCATGGTTTTTTCTCGATCAGACAGTGGGGGGAAGAGCTACGGTGGATTGGGAACCAAGACAGGATAAGAATACTCTGTTCGGTGTTGTCAATAAACGATATTTTGTTTTCCTATTCTTTTTTGCTTAAATGCAGATGTTGCAGGACTGGCTTTTTACGGCAGGATCTGATGGAAGGGAGGACTGTCTTGAGGAAATTTTTGTGTCAGCAAGGCTCGCGGTGATGTCAAGATCTTTGGCGACGACCTCGAAAGGGGATTTCCAGCATCGGGCGAATCTATTTTTTAGCTTTTTCCGCTGAATTTTCCAGCATGGTCAACGCGGCATATTTAATGGAATCTTCGGCCACCTTATAGGCCTCAAGAAGCCGTTGCTGCTCGTTGGGCAGCTTGATTTCTTCATGCTTTTTATCGAGCAGCATCGGCTGTTCACCGTCTCTGATCCACGTCCGGCTAATCCCATAGTGATATTCCATCAAAAGAATTAACGTGTCGGAAGGTTCACGTTCCCCTTTTTCAATGCCGCTGATATGGCTTTGTCGGACTCCCAGCGGTTGAGAAAAGGCCATTTGCGTCAAAGAGAGAGCATTTCTGGCTTCTTTCAGGCGTAAGCCAATATCACGGCGTGATTTTTCATTTGACATAGATATCACTCAGTGTTATTAATTGTTATATCTTAAAAAAAGCAAACAAAAGCAAAAGAAACAAAATAGTAGCACAAAAGAGGAGGGGAGATGGACAGGAAAAACTCACGCAGTGACTCGGAGAGTGATCTCTTAACGGCGGATGAGTTAGCGACCCACGTGTTTCGTTGCAGTTATCACACCTTTATGACCGAGATTAAGACACTGCCAAATTTTCCTGTTCCCATTGGCCATCCAAGAAGAAAGGGCAAACTGCATTGGGTAAAAGACGAAGTCATTCTGTGGCGTAATCAGCATTATCGACGTGATTCTTCTGCACGGTAATGCCATGAAAAAGTCATTTGCTTATTGTGTGACCATCCGTAATGCCTGGACCGCGCGTGAATCCTACCGTAAGGCAAAAGCGCTGGGGCATTCATCCATCTACTGGTTAGATTATGGGTCTTATCTGGCGTATCGTCGCGTGATCCGTTTGATGAGGGCTCAGGGGTTAGCCTTTGAGGCTTCGTGACCGCCATCACCTTCGCTTGAGTCCCCATTATTAATTTGGTGAGAAAACAAAGATAGATATGATCTCTCACATTTCTCTTAAACAATGCTCAATCTTGGTCGTCTTTTGATCTTTCTGGGAGATCACTGTGTTGCAGGAAAGAAATAGACGGCGATCATTGCAGACGTACTATTGTCGCTTTCACAGAGTTCAGCGACCACATTGCTAGAGTCGACAACCAATCGTATATAGAGCAAGTAATCGCTATTGATGGTGTTATTTTGTGACACTAATTCATTTGATAATTGTTGCGCCACCGTAAGGGGAATTGACGTTTCGAATGGTATGACATGTTCAGAGGCGCCACTGGCCGTATTCTCTTCAGAAAGATCGGCGCATGTCATATCGTCTTCATACTGAGCCGTGTCAGCGTTCCAGAGGTACAGGTCGTACCACATCTCATCGAAATTGATCTGGCTTTTAATCTGCACGTTTCTCCAGTCAATTGCGCTTTCATCTCCAAGATGAGTGACTAAGGTCAGATAGCCTCTAAAGACAGTGGCTCCGTTGTTCGGATAGTGCTGCGTAAGATCTTAAGTCGTCTCTAATTTTTTTCATCGAGGATGATAAACGCATTATCGAGAGTGATATCGTTGGCATCAGGTTGGTTGTCTCGCTATATGCCGTATCGGGATTCAACAACGGATTCGTTATAGTAAACGACATGCTGGTGGTTTGCTCTGTTTCCTGATGTGAGGCATAGATATTGTCCGTTTCATCAAATTCTTCAATCACATTGTCAGGATCGACTTCAGCCACAAGATAATATTCACCATCAATTGTGATTTCATCAGGGACCTGCAGTTCGACAATACGCTGATTCGTGCCGGCATTGACCTTGTCGATTTTGTCGTAGCCAAAATAAAACTGCTGAGGCGGTTCACCGCCTTGTTCAAGGTAGCTGTCGTATTGCTCCACATGTAACAGATAAAATTTTACGTCAATATCCGTAAGTGGTGTTTCAGAAGACACGACGTATTCCAACTCCATTTTATGACTGGCATGGAGCGTTTCCTCGCTGTCCTGAACACTGGTAATGGTGAGATTATCTTCTGAACAGTTCGTGCTGGAATGCCCTCCACAGCCAGTTAATAGAAGTGAGCAAGACAGCAAAATCAACAGAAGCTTTTTTTCAACATTATTCTCCCATTTTTCAAGAGGACAATCCGATTGTTTTTCAAATTTCCATAGCGTTTCAAAATATTTTTTCTGTTTGTCGTTAAAAAATGTCATTTTTTGAACTGAATCAGGTCTTTGCAACGTGAATGTCGCAATAAAACCTGATCATGGTGATTGATTGTCACAGCTCGCATATTTTCCGTTGAAAACATACCGGATGGTCGGTATGTTGTTGTGTCTGATCCAACGTCCGATGTTGCCGGTTACGGCTCTAAATGGGCACCAGTGTAGAGCGTTCTATTCAAGGAGTTGTTTCTTATGAAAAATGTGAGTTATCTGATTGGCATCGTCGTCGCTGTTGCCGCGGGATTTTTCGCCCACAACCTGATGGGAACAGGGCAGACGCAGCAGCCTGCGATGGGAGCCGGACAAAGGCCGCAGCCTCAGGTGGTGGCGCAGGTGATTTCTGAAACACCCTTGGATACTCAGGAGGAATACATTGCCTCGGTGGAGTCAGTTGAGGATGTCGTGGTCAAATCCGAGGTGTCCGGCTATCTCGATGAGGTGCATTTCAAAGAGGGTGAGCTGGTCAATCAAGGGACACTGTTATTTACCATTGATAAGCGGCGTTATCAGGCCACCGTGGAGCTTCGCCGGGCGGAGTTGGCCCAAGCGAATGCTGAATTGGACCGGGCAGGCAAATACCTGAAACGGTTGCGCGCGGTCAGTGAACGGAGCATTTCGCAAACCGACCTTGAAACGGCGGAAAGTGCCGAACAGCAGGCCCGCGCCGCCGTACAGCAGGCCCAAGCCAATCTGAATCTGGCCGAGATTGATCTGGGTTTTTGCGAAATCCATGCGCCGATCAGCGGCCGCATCGGTGCGGCGCTGGTGACCAAAGGCAACTATGTGACTCCGGCGTCGGGTGACCTGGCTAAAATTGTCCAGATGGACCCCATTCGGGTGGTCTTTTCCATGACGGACCGCGCGTATGTTTCATTACGTCAACGCGAAGTGTCCGGCACGGCCGATGATTATGTCGCCAAAGTGCGCCTGCCGAACAAGGCGCTTTATGACGGCGTCGGCACCAGGGCCTTTGCCGATAACGAAATGAATACGCAAACCGGCACCATTGCTTTGCGTTTTCTGTTTGATAATCCCGATGGTCTGCTGATCCCCGGCAGCTATGTCAATATCCTGCTTGAAAAAGCTCACCGCCCCATGGGCCTATGTGTGCCGCAAAAAGCGTTGATGGTTGATACACAGGGCAATTATGTGCTGACGGCGGATAACAACGGCTTGTTGAGCGTGACCCATGTGACGTTGGGCAAAACGCTGGGCAGCGATCAGGAGGTGATTTTCGGGCTTAAGGTCGGTGATCGTGTTGTCGTTGACGGACTGCAAAAAGTACAGCCGGGCGTTACGGCTCAGGTGACGCTGCAAGGGGTGACGCAATGATTTCCCGCGTCTTTATAGAACGTCCCCGTCTGGCGGGGGTCATCTCTATTGTGCTGATGCTGGCGGGGATTTTGTCGATCTTTTCGCTGCCGATCGCCCAGTATCCGCAAGTGACGCCGCCGCAGGTCATTGTGCGGGCCAGTTATCCCGGCGCCAGTGCCGAGGTGCTGGCGGCGACGGTGGCCAGCCCGATTGAGGATGCGGTCAACGGTGTTGAAAACATGATCTACATGTCGTCGAGTTCGGATAATACCGGCAGTTATCAGCTCACGGTATCCTTTGAAGTCGGTACGGATACCGACATGTCACAGGTCAAGGTGCAGAACCGCGTGGCCCAGGCCGAACCGCTGTTGCCCAGCGAAGTGACCCAGCAGGGCGTGACCGTCGAGACGGAATCGAGCGACATGCTTGGTTTTATGTTGTTGCGTTCGACGGATGGCACTCTCGATGATCTTTTCCTGAGTGATTATGCGACAAAAATCATCAAACCGGCTCTGGAGCGTATTTCCGGTGTCAGCCGCGCTCAGGTGTGGGGTGCCCAATACAGCATGCGCGTGTGGATGGATGCCGACCGTCTTGCAGCGCTGGATCTCAGTCCGGAAGATGTCGCATCAGCCATCAAGGCGCAAAATCTGCAAGCCTCCATCGGTTCGCTCGGTGCAACGCCGGGTGACGGCTCTTCCGAACTGGTGTACAGCCTGAAAACCGAGGGGCGGCTCAACGATCCGGAGGCCTTTGCCAACATCGTTATTCGCACCGGCGGCGACGGCGCCGTGGTTTATCTCAAAGATGTCGCCCGGGTCGAGAAGGGCGCGGATCAATACCTGTTTAACGCCAAATACAATGGCGACAATTGCGTGGCCATGGGCCTGAACCGTACGCCGGGGTCCAATGCGCTGGACACCATGAATGCGGTGCGTGACGAAATCGAGCGCTTAAAACAACAGTTTCCCGAAGGGCTGGAACTGGTGTTGCCCTATGATGCGACGGAATTCGTCCGCACCAGTATTTGGGAGATCGTCACCACGCTGGGTTTGACTTTTTTCCTGGTGGTGCTGGTGTGTTATATCTTTTTGCAGAACTGGCGCGCTACCCTGATTCCCGCCTTGACGATTCCAGTGTCGTTGTGCGCCACTTTTATGGTGCTGGGCGTGTTGGGTTACAGCATCAACATTCTTACGCTATTCGGACTTGTGTTGGCGATTGGACTGGTGGTGGATGATGCCATTGTCGTCGTCGAACGGGTCATGGAGTTGATGACCCGCGAAGGGCTCGATCCCAAAGCGGCGACGATCAAGACCATGGAGCAGGTCAGTGGCGCGGTTATCGCCACCACGCTGGTATTGTTGGCCATCTTTGTGCCGGTGGGCTTTATGAGCGGCATCACCGGCAAAATCTATCAGCAGTTTTCCGTCGCCATTTCCGCTGCGGTGCTGTTTTCGACGGTCAACGCCTTAACTCTCAGTCCGGCGTTATGTGCCACCATGCTCAGTATTGTTCCGCCCAAGGAGCATGGACCACTGAAATGGTTCAACACCATCCTGGGGCGGTTGCGTGACCGTTATGTCGCGTTCAGTCTGGGCATTGCCCGTCGTCTGGTGGTAACGGCCCTGATCCTGATGGGGGCTGTCGGCGGCAGTTATCTGCTGTTTTCGCACAGTTCGACCACCTTTTTGCCCGATGAAGATCAGGGCATCATTTTCGGCATGCTGCAACTGCCCGAAGGGGCCAGCCTCGGAAGATCGGAGCAGGTTCTCGACGAGGTGGTCACACCGCTCAAAGAGGAGGATGGCGTTAAATTCGTTCTCCAGATCACCGGTTTCAGCATGATGGGCGGTTCCGGTGAAAATGTCGCCTTCTTTATGCTCGGCCTCGAAGACTGGTCCGCGCGGGAGTCTGCGCCGTTGGCCATTGCCGCGTTGCAGCAGAAATTCCAGGCGCGCATGGCCTCAGTGCCGAGTGCGCAACTCAACCTGTTTACACCACCGGCGATTATGGGCCTTGGGGTCAGCGGCGGTATGGATATCCGTCTGCAGGCCACGGAAGAGGATGATCCGCAGAAACTTCAGGCGGTGCTGAACGGTTTTCTCATGCAGTTGAACATGGCGCCGGAGATCATGATGGCGTTCAGTACCTATTCATCGAATACGCCCCATCTGCATCTCGAAGTAGATCGGGTCAAGGCGGCCTTGATGAACGTTGAGGTCAGCCGCGTGTTTGGCGTGCTGCAGAATTATTTCGGATCGTTGTATGTCAATGACGTCAACTTCGGCGGTCAGGTTAATAAGGTTGTCATCCAGGCTGACTGGCCATATCGCAATAATGCGGACGCGCTCAGTGGTATTTACGTCCAGAGCAACAGTGGTGCCATGGTGCCGCTGCGCAGTTTGGTGACCGTCGATACCACACTGGCGCCACGAAATATCGAACGTTACAATAAATTCAGCTCCGCCAGCATCAATGCCATTGTCATGCCGTCTATCAGCAGCGGCGATGCCATGGCCAGGGTGACCGCTCTTGCCAAAGAGCATCTGCCGCGCGGCTACACCTTTGACTGGTCGAGCTTGAGCTATCAGGAAGCGCGTTCTTCCGGCGGCACCTATGTTCTGTTGCTGATGGCCGTGCTGTTTGGTTATCTGTTTCTGGTGGCGCAGTACGAAAGCTGGATTATCCCGCTGCCGGTTATTGTTTCAACCTCGGTCGCCGTCCTCGGCGCACTGGCCGGGCTGATGATTGTTCACCTGCCGCTGAGCATCTATGCCCAGCTCGGTGTCATTCTTCTGGTCGGGCTGGCCAGTAAAAACGCCATTCTCATCGTCGAATTTGCGTCGACCCAGCGTGAAGAGGGACTATCGATCCTCGACGCCGCCGCGGAAGGGGCCGGGCAGCGTTTTCGCGCCGTGTTAATGACCGCGTTTACCTTCATTCTCGGTGTCTTACCGATGGTGTTTGCCTCCGGGGCCGGATCGGCCAGCCGCCGCTCCATCGGCACCACCGTATTCTTCGGCATGGTCGCCGCGACACTAGTCGGCATTGTTCTGGTCCCGGCATTGTACGTGCTGTTCCAGACCTGGCGGGAGAAGGGCCATGCGTTCCGTTTGCGCCACAGCCGCTCACATTTGACCACGTTGCTGCTGCTGTTCCTGCCGTTTTTCATGAACGGCTGCATGACCGTCGGACCGGATTATCAGCGGCCCGATCCGGTCACCATTGAAGGCGCCGTCACCCGGCCATTGGAGGCTGCCGACTGGTGGACTCAATTCAATGATCCCCAGTTGTCCGCTCTGGTGCAGCAGGCGCAGGCTGACAACCATGATCTTAAAACAGCAGTGGCTCGGGTGCGTGAAGCCCGTGCCACGTTGGCTCGAAGTAAAGCCGCCTTGTGGCCGACCTTTGATGCACTTGGTTTGGTCTCGCGCAGAAAGACATCTGAAAATGCGTCGGACAATGCCGGTGAATCCACTTTGTATGATACAGGAGTCGATGCGGCGTGGGAGATCGACGTGTTCGGAGGCACCCGCCGCAGTGTTGAAGCGGCCAATGCCGACTGGCAAGCCATGTTAATCGATCTGGGTGATGTGCAGGTATCCGTGGCCGCGGAAACGGCTCTGGCCTATATCACGTTTCGCACCGCCCAATATCAGCTGGTTGTGGCCCGTGACAATTTAAGCATCCAGCAAGAGACCCATGCCATTCTCGAGGACCGCTGGCGATCCGGCTTGACCAATGAGCTGGCTTTGCAACAGGCCACCTACAATCTGGAGAGCACCCGTTCGACGATTCCAACCCTCGAAGCCGCCTTGGAATCCGCCTACAACGCCCTGTGTGTGTTGGTCGGGGTTGTGCCGGGCACCCTCGAACTGGCGACCATGAACGACATTCCCCATTCCAGCGTCGTGGTTGAAGGCATTCCCGCCGATCTGTTGCGCCGTCGTCCCGATGTTCAGCGTGCCGAACGCCAACTCGCTGCCCAAACGGCGCGAGTCGGTGTGGCCACGGCCGACCTCTATCCGCGTTTTACCCTGACCGGTTCCATTGGTCTGGAATCCCTCAATGCCTCGGATTTGTTGACCTCCGACAGTGAGCGCTACAGCATTATCCCCGGCGTGCAATGGCCGATCTTTTATTTCGGCTCGATTCGCAACAATATCAAAGCGCAGGAGGCGGTTCGCGAGCAATATCTGCACGCCTATGAATCCGCCGTATTGAGCGCCGTGGAAGAGGTGCGCACGACCCTGATGGATTATCGCAAGGAACAGGAGCGTTACGACGCGCTGAACCGCGCCGTGGTCGCGGCGCAAGCCGCCGAGGGTTTGGCCAAAGATCAATACCGCAATGGCCTTGTCGATTTCAACACCGTGCTCGATGCGCAACGTTCCCTTTTGTCCTTTCAGGAGCAGCGTGTGGTCAGTGAAGGGGCCGTCAGCCAGAATGCCGTGCGCCTTTATCGGGCTTTGGGCGGCGGCTGGAAGCCGATGGACGACATGAATGTTGCGACCAATTTTCCACTAACGGCTGAATGAGGCAAACGATGACCACTCCGCATAAACGTAAAAAACAACCGGAAAAAGTGCGCAATAAACTGATCGAATGCGCGGCGCGTATTGCCGCCGAACATGGGCCAGGAGCCTTGACCATCCAGGCGGTCGCCGACGCCGCCGGCGTAACCAAAGGCGGACTTTTACACCACTTTAGGGACAAAAAGCAGCTGATCGAATCGGTTTTTAGCGATTTTCTCAACAAGCTCGATAACGAGATTGATCATCTGCTTGCCGAAGACCCGGTCACCTATGGCCGTTTCACCCGCGCTTATATCAAGGTGGCGTTGCAGAATGTCGCTCCGCGCAGCGAGGCCGACATGTGGAAGGCCTTCTCCCTGTGTGCCTTGACCGAACCGCAATTTCACAACCTGTGGAACGACTGGATTCAAGCCAAGCTGGCATTGCACCATGAGACGGATCACGATCCGGCATTGCACATCGCGCGCTATGCCTTTGACGGCGTCTGGTCGGCCAATCTGATGGGAGCGATCAGCTCCGAGGAATATTTTGCTCTTTTGAACCGGCTTGTTGAGATGACAACGCCTGATTGAAAAAATTACGCGGTAAAAATTTGGGCACTGAGCGATCCTCGCTGAGCAAAAACAAAACCCGGAGCACAGATTCTGTGCTCCGGGTTTTATCTATAGATCAACATGGCATCCTAAAAATCCAACGTCCAAATATCGTACTGACTGCCATCACGCGTAGAGGTAAAAAACAAACTGTTGCCGTCTGCCGACCACACCGGCTCGAAGTCGTAGCCCTCTGTGGTCAACTGGGTGCTGGTATCATTGGCGACATTGTAAAGCCATAATCCGGCGCGACCATCCTGATTGTACGACCAGAACACCGCTTTGCTCGCATCCGGTGAAAACATGATGCCACGGTCTCCCAAGGTGGCTGATGTGGAGATCATCCGCATGTTTTCCGCGCTGGCAGTATCGGTGCTGTTGTCAAGAGCCAAGTCGGCAACAACGGCCAGATAACTGATGCGGTCTTTACCGCTGGTGTCGCTCATGGCTTCGGCAGTAAAGGAGATGCCGACGCCGTCACTGGCCATGTCACTGAGTTGGACCGAGTGAGGTCCGCTCCACGTATAGATATGTGGGTTAGAGTAACCGTTTTCAAACGTCATGAACTGCTCAACCGTGAGGCCGTATTCCCCGGAAGGGGCTACTTTGTAGGCCATGACACCATCAGAGTTAAACCAGGGCGAGGTTTCCATATCCAGGGCACTGGTCAGCTGGTAGCTGGTCAGACCGTCAACGGAAATCAGCCAGACATCCCAGTTGTCATCCATCTGTTTAGCGTAGGCGAGGTAGTTGCCGTCCGGGGTGAAGACGGGACGCTCAATACCCTGACTGCTGCTGTCGAGGGTCGTCACGTTACCGTCGCGGTCAGAGATCTGCAACAGGTGCAGATCGTTCACCGTGTCATACGCCCAAAAAGCAATCTGCTGACTGTCCGGGCTGAAACGTTGCCAGCCCTGCAGGTACGTAGAAGATGCCAGTTGATGCTTGTTGCTGCCATCCGGGTTCATGAGCCAGATTTGCTCTTGTCCACTGCGAGTCGATACCCAGGAGACCAGACTGCCGTCCGGGCTGGTGACCGGCATGGTGTCTTGAGCGCTATCGTTGGTCAATTGCGTCAGGGCATAATTCTCACTGCCGTAGGTCGTCGGCAAAACCACCTCAGGATCAGAGTCTGGATGATCCGGCGGCATGGGTGAGGGCAGGCGATGGCAGCGGTAGCATGATTCAATGGTGTCGTTGGGGATCAACTGCCGGGTCGGTAACGGCAACCGTGGTGGAAAGCTGAAACCGAACTCGGCTCCGGCCAGACTGTAGGACGCCGGGTAGATCAGGCCATTTTCATTGATCTGATAGCGGCTGGAATCGGGTGTGGAGCCGTCACCGCCGGTCAGTGCGTTGAGTTCATCGCTACCGTGTGAAATGGCATTATCCTGTTGCAATGTACGCACTGGGCCGAGGGCGTTGATAAACGCACCTTTGTTGGTGGGTGTTTCGATGCCGGTGAGCTGGCCTTCCGTAATGGTTTGATGCACATTGGCCGGGGCCGTGACTGTTGCGTCGCGGCCATGAATGTAACTTTGTTCTGCAACGATCACTTTGTAGGCTTTGGCCATTTCCAACGCGCGCTCTCGTGATGGATAGAGCAACAGCGACACATCGTCGTGTAACTCCTGCAATGTGTCGCTGTCAACGCTGCCGTCAGCAAGGAAGAAATTATCCATCACTTCGCTGTTGTTACGGAACTCGTCGCCGGCACCGTTATACATCAGGTAAAAGCTGTACTCGTATTGTACGCCGGCACCGTCAATTTCGATTTTTGGTTCGACGGTTCCTTGGCGGTTGATCTGCGTCCAGTGATACCAGCCTTGACGCTCGCTGCGGTCGGCGGCCAGCTTTCTCGGAAAAGAGAAGATACCGTCTGCCGTGGCACCAATGCCGCTGTGACAGCCGATGCAGAAGGCTGTTTCTTCATAGGTCTGTGGTCGCAAGTCGCCGTTGGCATCTTCGATAAAGCCTTGATAGAGCCAACCCTGATCATTGTTCATGCCTTGTTCGACATTACCGATCAACTGACGGGTACGGTCAGGAAAGTCATCGTTTTCCTTGACCTCATCAAGGGCAGCCTGCAACAGGTCAGAATAGGTCTGCCAGTTGCGTTTGATGGCGTAACGCAACTCCTTGATGCGTGGCGCCAGTTTCGTGGCATCAGTGGTGTCGTCAAGGTCAACATAGCGGACAGTATGTAGAAATTCCGTCCCTTCCGGGAACAGTCCGGCGGCGAGATGAATTGTCCCAGCATCCAATTGTGTCTTGGCCTGACCGACATAAGACATGGTGCGTCCTTCGGTTGGTGCCCAGTCAAAAACAACGGTGTCGGCGGTGGCCAATTCACCGTCTTTGTTGAGGTCAACATTGTAAAGAGTTTCATCAACGCTGTCATAAAGCACGACACCTCGGCGACTCACCATCGCTTCAACAATGGCCAGGTTGATTTTATATACATTGAGATCAAATGCACCGCTGCTGTCCTTCTGAAAACTGTCAGCCAGACGAATCAGGACATCGTTGACTGAACCGTTGGTGGGCCAGAAAGTGCTGGGAAAAGATGCGTAGGCAAAAGCGCGCCAGCCGGTGTAATCATCACCATCACGGTCAAAACCCTGCTCGTCGAAATTGAACCGGCAGTCTGGAATGTAGCCGTCCCACACCCCGTCTTCGTCGAAGTCCCAATCCAAAGCCAGATTGTTGAGTTTTTTAGCCAGAATGATTTCGCCGTCGCTGTTCAAGTAGTTGTCGGTGCGGATGTACTCGAGGATGCTACTGTCGGAGATAGCGGCCACTTCGGCACTGCGATCAACAAACAGATTGGTCCAGGGGTTGCTCAGCAGGGCCGCAGGAAAACTGTACTCCTGCTGTAAATCCATATCGTCGACATAGTTAGGCGGAATTGAGGCGGTATGGCAGGTGAAACAAGGGTTATACGCGGTGCCGCCTTCTTCGGGTTGGGTCACCGTATAGCACTGCGGCACAATGTACGCGGCGGTGTTGGTGATGGTGGTACTGCGTAAATCCGTGGTGGCATAGGTATAACTTCCGTCATCCGTGTCAGTCACCGGTGTTGACGTATCTGGGGTTGATGATGAGCCGCTGCCGCCACCTCCGCCACAGGCCGTCACAAGCGATAGAAGAATGAGCGATACAAGATATTTCAACATGATGTTCTCCCTCCCTCAAAACGAGGAAAAGGGGGCCTTTTCGGCCCCCCAGATTGTATTGCAACCACAGGCAACAGCGGCAGAGCTGTTGTGACTATTCTTCCATATTCGGGAACGGACCCACATAGCCGGTATACGCGGCAGCCTCACTGGAATCGCTTAACTGATCCTGATCCGATTCACCGTAAGGATGCTGGATAACACTCATCAGGTAGCCGTTGCCGCCGACGTTGGGATAGAAGTAAGGCGACGTGGTTTCCGATCCGTACGGTGTCGTCTGGATACGGGTCAGTTCACCCGCAGCCAGATTGTAAGACCAGATCAGGTCATTCTGGTGACCGCTGCCGGTGTCTTCACCGATGATGAGGGTATTGTAGCCTGGCATGAAGGTGACGTTGTCCGGGTTGGCGATGCCGTTGATATTACAGGTGTTGCCGGCATAAACACTGTCTTCCGGGTAGGTGGTCGGAATGCCGCTGACCAAACCGTTCATGGTCAGCGCAACATAGTCACTGCCAATGGTGCCGTCAGTCCCCAGCGCCAACGCGTAAACCGTACCGCACTTGTTTTTGGGCAGACGAATGTCGTTGTTGCCGTTGAGGTCGTAAGTGGCGTGGTTGTCTTCCATACCGTTACTGACTTCACTCATGCCGATATACAGAGTTTTGCTGGCGGGGTTGAAGGTGATGCCTTCCTCTTTACGCAGCTCGGTGGTGGCACCGAGATAGCCGGCGTAACGACGGGTTTCCAGACGGGAGGCCGCAACGTCCATGCCTGCCTTAAGTTGCAGACATTCGAGATAGGGAGACTCATGCCCAGCGTTCACCGGGATGAAACCGACAGAGCAGGTGCCGTCAGCAGCGGGATTTTCCACACTGAAGATATCGTCAAAGGTCAGTTTGTCTTCACCCGTCAGCATGGCGTCAATCTCGCTGTCTGTTGCGTGGCCAAGGCTGATCCAGCTCAGGTTGAAAGACCCGCCGTTAACAGCGCTGGTCTGGGTGAATTTAGCGGCATACAACGATCCGGCGCTCAGGTCACCCGCCGTATCAGCGATAAACATGAACAGGCCGACATTGGTGCCGTCATCCGACATGTACACGGTTTTTTGGTCCGGCAGGACATAGGCCAGTTCCAGAGCCATACGGCCCATGGCGTAATGCTTGGCAACACTGGTGCTGCCAGAGGCATCGGTGATAGCCACTTCAACCGGGTAACCATAATCATATGGGTTGAGTTGCGTCAGATCACCGCCGTAATAGGCGCCCATGGCACTGTAATACGTGTCTTCAGTAACACCGTCAGATTCGGTGATAATACCGGTTGCTGCGTTATGGAAACGCGCATTGGGCTCATATTCCTCAGAACCGAGATGTGTCGTCCAGGGCGTCACACTGCCGGCACAATGCACCCAGCCACCGCGAACAGCGGAGAAATCAATGGGACGGGTGGAGATGGCTGCAAGGAAACCGTTTTCATCCTGAGAAAGTTCACTCACGTACATGGCGGCCGGTCGGCTTTCAAACTGGGAGACCATGAACAATGAGCCGTAAACATCCAGCAGGGACGAAAAGTCGTTGCTGTTGGAGATGCTGACCGAGCCGTCTTCTTCAGTGATGGCATTGCCGTCACTGTCGAGCAGTAGGCCAAAGGTGTTGCCACCCAACATATCACCGCTGCGCAGAATGGTGTTAAAACCGATGGCAGCACCGCTACCGTTCACGGAAACCGATGGCGTACCCCAAACTTGACGTTTTTCGCTGTCTGTGGTTGGTACAGGAACGTCGAGGAAGTTCACAGAAGACATCCCCTGGCGGCCGAACGTATTGTCGACAGAATCAGGACCTTCCTCACCGAGAGCCGGGAAAGGACCGATGTAACCGACATAAGCGGCAGCATCCGTCGAATCAATTAACTGATCCTGATCCGACTCACCATAAGGGTGTTGAACAACGCTCATCAGATAACCGAAGCCATTCAGGCTCGGGTAAATGTAAGGAGATGTCGTCTCTGAACCATAGGGTGTGGTCTGGATACGGGTGAGGGCAGTAGCGGATATGTCATACGCCCAGATCAAGTCATTCTGGTGCCCACTACCGGTATCTTCACCAATGATCAAGGTGTCCTGACCGGTGATGAAGGTGATGTTGTCCGGGTTGGCAATGCCGTTAACGTCACAGGTGTTATTGGCATAGAGACTGTCTTCCGGGTAGGTAGTCGGGATACCGCTCACCAGGCCGACCATGTTTTGAGCGACATAATCACTGCCGATTGCGCTGTTGGTTGCGACGTCCAGTTTGTAGACCGTACCACATTTGTTTGCGGGCAAACGGACATGATTCGGACCGCCGACATCACTGCTGGAGTTGTCTTCCATCCCTTTGGCCACTTCACTCATGGCGACAAACAGGGTCATGCTACCAGAGTCAAAGGTGATGCCTTCTTCTTTGCGCAGCTCGGTGGTCGCGCCTTTGATGGCGGCATAACGACGGGCTTCAAGACGGGAAGCAACGGTCTCCATTCCGGCACGAACAGCAAGACATTCATGTCCCCAGGTGGTGTTGATGGAGGTGTATCCGGTTGGGCAGGTGTTGTCTTCGTTGGGATCAACCGCATCAAAGATATCGCTGAACACGACTTTACTGTCAATGGCCTGTTTGATCTCATCAAAGGTGGCGTGACCAAGGTCAATCCAGTTCAGATTAAAAGAGCCGCCATTCTCATCAGAGGTCTGATCGAGTTGTGCGGCGTAGAGTGTGCCGGCCGTCAAGTCGCCAGCCGTATCCGCAACAAACATGAACAGGCCGACATTGGTGCCGTCATCAGAGATGTACACGGTCCGCTTATCCGGCATGACATACGCCAGCTCTACAGCGACGCGAGCCAATGCATAGTGCTTGATGATGCTGTGGCTGCCATCCTGTTGAACGATGACTTCCGTCGGGTAGCCGTATGCATAAGGGTTAACCACTTCTTTGATATCTTCAGCGGTGACACCGTCATCGTAAAATGGCACATCAAAGTAGTTGGACATGCTACCGAAGTAGGAGCCGATCTCGTCCTTGGTGGTGGCCAGTTCGTAACTGCGTGCATCCGGTTCATATTCTTCAGAGCCGAGATGGGTGTTCCAGGGAGTCACGCTACCGGCACAGGGAGTCCACAATCCTCCCCATTTTGAGAAGTCAATGCTGCGTGTACTCACAGCGGTCAGCAAGCCATTTTCATCCTGTTCCAGTTCACTCAGGTACATGCCGCCAGGCTGACTTTCAAAATGGGTAACGCTGTAGATTTTATCCCCGAGATGGAGCAATGAGGTGAAGTCGGTGGAGTTGGAGATAAACTCTGAACCGTCTTCCTGCAACACTGGAGCGCCCATGTAATTGCGAATAAGTCCAAATGTCTCATCTCCAAAGGTAGCACCACTGCGCAACAACGTATTGAACCCGATGTTGTAACTGGTGCCGTCAATGGTGACGCTTTGCGAGGCAAGAATCTGCCTTTTTTCAGCATCTGTAACCGGTGTTGCGACCTCGGCAAATTCCATGGTAATGCCGCTGTCCACGGGGGTTCCTGAATCGCTGTCACTGCATCCACTGAGAGCCAAACCGGCCAGCAGTGGCAGCATCATGGCCGAACGATAGAACGTCCTGCCAAAAAGCCCCTGACATTTCATACTTTCCTCCTTGGTGGTTGTTCACTGTGTCATTAAAGAGAGAGAATCAACGTTGTTCGTGCGCAAACTTCATTGTTATAGCGACGTTTAAAAATGCTTCTAATCTTTTTACAAAATCGTTAATAAAAGATGACACACGAGATAGGTGGTGGTTAGCAGGCAAGAAAACGGTTAGGCGTCGGAATGGGAATTAGTGTTTTAAAAGGGGAAGGTGAAGATCCTGTTGTTGCACATAAAACAGAGAGGGTGCCAACAACCATGAGGGTATTGGACATTTCGGAACGAAAATTCATTTTATCAGGACGGCAGTCGTTTTGAGATAACTGCCGTCCTGAGCGGGGAGCGAGGCTTACAACATGGTCCTCGGTGTTGCCAGGATCAATAGTGATCCTGCTTTTTATCATCGTGACATGAGACACATTCCATTTTGCCACGGGTATTTTCCAGTTCACCACCTTTACCATGACATTCACGACAGTGTTGGACGGATTCCGGAAGTGGGTACGAGGCGACAAATTCTCCGCGGTGGTCTTTATTCAGCAGTTCGACCATATAACGGGCCACAGAGCTATCGACCAGTGCGCAGCGTTCTTTGCGTTCGACATCGAATGACTTGTAGCCTGACGCTTTACACCAATTGGTGACGGAGGCATGACATAGCGGCGAATTGGCAACCGTGCGGACGATTTTCACATCACCATGACGCCGATTTGCCGGGAAATGGTTAGGTAGTTTTTCATAGCTGTAAAAGGCGTAGATTTCATCGACAATGGCGTTGGGATTTTTGGCCACCAGTGTTGCTACCAGTGCTGAGCCGTTCAGGGCACCACAAACTGTCGCCCAACCAAGTATACCACCCAGACCGTAGAGTGAGGCCATACTGGGAAATGCATGGTAGGGGCCACCGACTTCTTCTCGTAATGTGTCAATCAATGCGGCGGTGACGCCGTACATGCATTCACCGGCCCAGTAGTTGTTGTAGGCGCGTTGGGCGACAGCATCCGCATCCAGTTCCTTATACGGCCAACGGGTACGCATGGCATGGCCATTATGTATTTTGGCGGCGCCGTAGTAGGGGGAATCCGGTATCGGATTGTCGGTTTTTTCATCCCCGGCAAAAAGTGGCGTTGCTGCCAAAGCCGTCGCTCCGGTGGCCGTCACTAAACCGAGGGATTTTAAAGCTTCCCTTCTGTTCATGTCGTTCTCCTTTTCCGATTAATGATATTATCGTGTCTAGACGACATGAACATAGCAATAGCAATGTGTGACGACAAATATTTAATTTTGATAGTTTCTTTGTTTGGCAGAGAGGAAATTAATGGTGTGGATAGAACAAGGAGTCCTCAGGAGAACTGAAGACTCCTTGAATAGTGAAACTATCTAGGATTGCGGGTGATTTTCATTTCGATTTATTGAACGTTGATGTACCAGCAGGTACAGACTCGGTAAGACAAACAACGTCAACAGTGTCGAGGTGAGTACCCCGCCAACCACAACACTGGCCAGTGGACGTTGCACTTCTGCGCCAACGCCAACAGACAGCGCCATGGGTAAAAAGCCGACAGCATCGGTGATCGCCGTCGCCAATACCGGAATCAGTCGCTGGCGGGATGCGGCGACCACGGCCTGACGCAGTGCCATGCCATCATCAATCATACTGCGGATGGCGGCGATCAGCACCTGGCCGTTGAGCACGGCAATGCCCGACAGGGCAATAAAGCCGATGGCCGCGCTGACACTGAACGGAATACCGCGACCATAGAGCATGATCACACCGCCAATGGCCGCCAATGGAATCCCGGTATAAATGATCAGCACATCACTGAAGCGTTTGAGGCTGAAATAGAGCAGAATAAAGATCAGCAGCAGGGTGATGGGCACGACAATCATCAGCCGTTGTTGAGAGCGCTCAAGGTTCTCAAACTGGCCACCCCATTCAATCAGGTAGCCGTCCGGCAGGGTAATTTCATCTGAAATGCGGGTGCGGGCTTCATCGACAAAGCCGGCAATATCGCGATCACGGACATTGACCTGTACTTTGAGCAAGCGCCGGCCCCATTCGCGGTTGATGGTGGAGGGGCGGTCAACCACGCTCAGAGTGGCCAGTTGCTTCAACGGCAACACCGCGCCGGTCCGCGTTGGAATAAGTGTATTGGCCAAAGCGACCGGATCATGACGCAACTGGTCGGGAACGCGTAGAACGAGGGGAAAGGAGCGTTCTCCCTCATAGACATCACCAACTTTGGGAGTGCCGATGGCGCCGACAATATCGAGGACATCCTTGGCGGCCACCCCGTAACGAGCCAGTGCCTGGCGATCGACTTCAATCTGCAGGGTGGGTTGGCCGGTGATCTGTTCAACGGCGACATCGGCAGCGCCGGGGATGGCGGTCATCACGTGTTCGACCTGTTCTCCGAGTTCCACCAATGTGTCAAAATCCTCGCCATAGATCTTAATGCCGACGTCGCCACGAATGCCGGAAATCATCTCGTTGACGCGCAGTTCAATGGGCTGAGTCAAGACGCTGCGGATGCCGGGAAGGCCGTGCAAGGCCTGCTCAACCAGAGCTGTCAACTCATGCTGACTGGTTGCCCGTGTCCACTGCTCTTTGGGTGTCAGGGCGAGAAACATGTCGGTCAGTTCGGTCCCCATCGGATCGGTGGCCACTTCGGCACTGCCGATGCGGCTCCACACAGTACGCACCTCATCAGGAAATTCATCCATCAGCAGTTGTTCCATACGGGTGTTGTAGGCGATGGATTCCTCAATCGACACACCGGCAAGGCGGACAACACTGACCACCAGAGAGCCTTCCGACATCTTGGGTAGAAATTCACCGCCGAGGCGAAATGAAATGGCCATGGTGGCGATGAACACCAGCACCACCACACTCAAAAAAGCTTTGCGCCAGTGCAGAGTGTGTGAAAGCAGGGTAGCGTACAGGTCTTTCATCCGTTGTGTCATGGCCTGAGTGCGCGGCTTGAACGTGCGTGGCAGGAAGGCAAAGGACAACACCGGTGTCAGGAACACGGCAACCAGCAACGCGCCAAGTAGCGCGACGATGAAGGTCAGGGCCATCGGGCTGAACATCTTACCTTCAATTCCTTCCAGCGTCAGCACCGGCAAAAAGACGATGATGATAATGGCCATACCGAAGACGATCGGCCGCACCACTTCGCGGCTTGATTCGAGGATAACGGCAAAGCGTTCCCCGGCGGTCAGGGCGCGATTGAGTTCCATTTGACGCGCGGTCAAACGGCGCAGATTGGCCTCGGTCATGACCAGAGAGCCATCGACCAGAATGCCGAAGTCAATGGCTCCGAGGGACAGCAGGCTGGCGGTGATGCCAAGGGATTGCATGCCCAGTGCGGCAAACAGCATCGCCATGGGAATCGTTGCGGCAACAAGCAGCCCGGCGCGCAGGTTGCCAAGCAGTAAAAACAGCACGGCAATCACCAGGATGGCCCCGGCGACCAGGTTGTGCTCCACCGTGGCAATCACCTGATCAATCAACTCGGTGCGGTCATAGACGGTTTCGAGAATGACATCATCAGGCAGGGATTGGGCGACTGTTTCCAACGCCTGTTTCAATGCCAGGGTAACGTCGCGACTGTTCTCACCCATGAGCATGAAGCCCAGGCCCATGACCGCTTCGCCCCGGCCTTCGGCAGAGACGGCACCGCGGCGCAATTCATGGTCGATGGCGACTTCAGCCACATCGCTGATGCGGATCGGCACACCGTCAAAGGCATCAATGACGATTTCACCGATCTCTTCGGTGTTGCTGACCCGACCAAGGCCATGCACCAGCAAGGTCTGGCCACCGGTTTCAACCTGACCGCCACCGACATTGGCGTTGTTGTCGCGCAGGGCGGTGGCCACATCGTCATAGGTCAGACCGTATTTGATCAGGGCGGTTGGCGACACAATGACGTGATACTGCTTCTCTTTGCCACCCCAGGAGTTGATCTCAGCGACACCGGGGACTTTGCGCAGTTGCGGCTTGATCACCCAGTCGTGCAACGTGCGCAGGTCGGCCAGGGTGCGTTCGGGATTATCGGAGCGCAGCATGTAATGGAAGACTTCACCGAGGCCGGTAGAGATCGGCCCCAGTTCCGGTGGATCGATGCCTGCCGGTAATCGCACGGCGGCGAGCCGTTCCATAATCAGCTGGCGCGAGTCGAGAATGGCCATCTCATCTTCAAAAATAGCCACCACCTGTGACAGGCCGAATTTTGAAATAGAGCGGACATGCACCAGCCCCGGCAGGCCAGACACGGCCAGTTCAACGGGTAACGAAAGTTGTTTTTCGATCTCTTCGGGTCCGAGGGCCGGTGCAATGGTGTTGATCTGGACCTGAACCGGCGTGGTGTCGGGAAAGGCATCAATGGGCAGATGAAACAGGGCCACGCTGCCACTGGCAAACGCCACGGCAAACAACAGCGCGACCACCAGACGATTACGCAGGGAGATTTCAATCAGTTTATTGAACATCAGCACCTCCTAGTGATCTGCGCAGGAGGCGCCGAGACTGGCTTTGAGCACTTCCGATTTCAGTGCATAGCCCTGTTGCACGACGATGGCGTCATCTGCGGTGACCCCGGCAAGCGCAACCAGATGATCATGGCGTACGCCAACCTCAATCCGGCGAATTTCAAACAAATCGTCTTCATGGGCGATAAACACGTAGGGTGTATTGTTGAGCATTTGCACGGCATTGGCGTCGATGGCCAGCCCCTGTTGCGAGGTTTCGGTGGCCAGAGCGACATCACCATAGAGTCCGGCTTTGAGCAAATGATCGCTGTTGTCGATTTCAGCCAGGGCGGTCAACATGCGGCTGCGCTGGTCGATCTGGCTGCCGAGAAAAAACAGCTTGCCGGTAAAGACGCGACCGGGCAGGGCGGCAAACCGCGCCTGAATCGTAGCGTTGGTCTGCAGGTGCTGAAGCTGAGATTCCGGGACTGCAACTTCCAGCCACAATGTGTCAAGGTTGGCCAGGGTAATAATGGCAATCTGATCGGTAATCCGCTCTCCCTGGGCCGTCGCAACATCTGTCACGGTCGCGGCAAATGGAGCCCGTAAGGTGATGCGCGTCTCGGTGTGGCGTTGTTGCATCAGTTGGTCGATCTCGTCAGTGGCCATGCCGGTGTTGAGCAGTTGTTGATAGTAGCGGTCAGCATCACTTCTGGCCTGCAGCGCTGCACTGCGGGCTTGCTGAAACTTGTGTTGTGAGGTGATCCCTTTTTCGAGCAGAATCTGTTCCCGTTCATAATGAGTCCGGCTTTGTTCGACTCTGGCCTGAGCGGCAAGATAGTCGCTTTTCAGGGTGGCAAGCTGGGGGATGTCCACGGTCAGGAGTGCCTGCCCCTGGGTAACTCGGGTTCCCGGCTGGACATGGACGGCGGTTACCAGCCCCGGAGCCGGGGAGGTGATCTTTGCCAGGCGATTACGGTTTAGAGCCACCTGGCCGAGAAAGGTCTCGCCACTGATGGTGTGGATGGGCTGCGGTCGGGCGGTGATAATACCGGTTTTAGCGGCAACATCCTCATCGTACAGCCGGACCATCATCCCACGGCCCAACGGCAGATCGCCGATGTGGCCGGCCTGACACAAGGCGTCAACTTTCTCGAGCATCTGATGTTCGGTGCAGAAATCCGTGGCACTGCCGTGATTATGGCCTTCATGTTCATCGGCTTCTTGCTCGGGTTGTTGTTGATCATGCACATCGGCGTCATGCCCATGATCATCGTGCGGTGTTTCAACATGCTGTTGTTCGTGATCATGGTCGTGGTCATGAGTTGCCGACTGGGTTGGCACGATCATGACACTGACAGTCAGCAAGGCGATGGCGGCGATGAAGACAGTTGTTTTCCCGTTTTTAATCATGGTTTATTCCTTATCCGAATCGGCAAGTGAATCGCTTAATCCTGCCGTTGTTACAGTGGAGTCAAAATCGAACAGTGCTTCGAGGTCAGTGAGGCTGCGGTGATAGTCAGCGAGTGCTTTGAGATAGCGGTCCTCACTTTCGATCAGGCGTCCCTGGGCATCAAGCACATCAAGGACAGTATATTTGCCTTGTTCATAGCCAAACGAAACTGCGTCAAAAACCGATTGCGCAGCGGGTAACAGTTGTTGTTCAAAGGTGGTGATTTCATGACGGGCACTGGTTGCCAATCGGTGGTTTTCAACCAGCTGTTGCCAGATTGCCTGCCGTGTCTGGAGCAGGGTTTGTTGTGACTGGCTGCGGCGGTGTTGGGCTGCGGTGATATTGCCGCGGTTACGGTCGAACAGTGGCAAAGGGATGGAAAAACCGGCGACCAGGGCATGATCTTCTGTATCACTGTCGTGCTTAACACCCAGCGACAGGGTGACATCCTGAATGCGGTTGGCCTGTTCGAGTTCGACGCGGGCCTGTTCAAGGTGTTGGTTTTGGCGGGCGAGACGCACGGTTGCGCTTTGGTCGATCCTGTCGCGAAACTCAGCAAGATCTGGTAGATGCTGCAGGTCGCTCAATGATCCGCTCAATGGGCCCATTTCCTGTTCCTGACCTTGCCACACCGATGCCAACTGTTGGCGACGGGCGGTCAAGGTTGTTTGCACGGTTTGAAGACGTAATTCGGCCAGAGCTCGCAGGGGCTTGATTCGTTGCGCTTCAAGAGCGGCCTTTTTGCCGGCCCGGATGGATTCTTCGATACTGCTGATCAGGGTTTGACACTGGGTCACATTTTTTTTCGCTTGGTGCAGCTGTTCGCGGGCAACAAGGGCTTCGCGGTACAACTGGCGGGTCAGACGAATCACCTGCGTGGTACGCAGTGCCTGTTGAGTGACGGCGGCATAGTTTTGCCGCGCGGCGACCTGTTGGCGGTGGTTCCGCTTGCTGCCCAGTTCGAACCGCTGACTCAGAGTCAGAGTGCTCTGCATCGCATCTGTGCCGCTGTAGGCACCACTGCCGGCAAATTCTTCGAATTCGACGGACAGCTCGGGGTTAGGTGCTACCGACAGTTGTTGCCCGGTGGCTTCAATGGCTTGGACCTCATGCTGTCCTGCTTTAAGGGCGGCATTATCTTGCAGTGCCAGCAGGATGGCACGCTGAATAGTGAGTTTTTGTAGGGGTTGTTTTTCACTGTACGCTAGAGGACGCAGTTGTTTCATTTGCAGGGAAGATGTGCTACCCAGCGTTGGCAGACACACGAGTGCTGCAATAACGCCTGAAACCATCCACAGCGACTTAAGGGACTTTGCCGAACAGGGCATCGTACACCTCCATCATTGAATGATTGTCGTGTAAAATCCGCACGCGTTGACGCAGACACTTGACGCAAGGGTCGTGTGTCGTCGGTTGTGCGGGGTGAGTCAGTGGTGGCGTTTCAGGAGTGGTTTAATGACGTAAAACGATTGTGCGGTGGTGCAGGATCTGTTGCGAGATGCGTGGTTCGGCAGCATAGGCAGGAAAGGAATGCTCGGCAGATTCTTCATCGGCAACAATCGGTGTCACCGGAAGCGTCAGTACATGTTGTGTGAAGAAATCATGACGCTGACGTGCGGTTGTATAGTTTCCAGACGTTAGAAGGTCGAGGCACGGACCGGCATGGTCTTCCTGCGAAAAATGGTGGGACTGGTGCTCTTCGGTTTTCTGGTCATGTGAAGAACAAGACCGGCTACTGCAATCGAAGCTCAACTGTTCAAGTTTGGTATTCTCCTGATCACAAAAACACCAGACATACCCGTAGATATTGGTCTGGAAGATGAACAGCAGCAGAATCAGGCTGAAGGTAGAAAAGATTTGTCTGTAGCTCTTACGTTTTGTCATGAACACTACTCTAAGCGCAGGACGATTGTAAGAGCAAGGCCTTTTTTATTGGTACAAATTTAAGATTGTGGTCAATGGTTTTTACGCCATTGCCAAGGTGGCTGTGGTGATGGTTGCGACCATAAACCTATTCTTTGTTCTTTGGCCGTGCTCTGGGCCGTCATCCACTCAGAGCAATAACCATGACGGCATTGTTTGCCGTCAACCCAGGCGTAGCCCTCTGCCACCAGCTGCGCATTGAGGATCTGACCTTTAGTGGAAACGAGTAATGCAACACTGCGCCCTTGTTCATCCTGACGAACTGTTTCGATTTGAAAGGGCTGAGCAGTAAGACGTTTCAGCCGACGCGTTGCAGCAACACCAAAGGGTTGCCCTTCATCGGGGAGATCTATTCCGTATAATCTCACCTGTTGACGATGAAAACCGTCGATGAGCACGGTCAATGTGTGCTGTGAATCAATTTTTTCAACGACCAGAGACGATTGTGCCAACGCCAATGAGGGGAAGAAAGCCATAAGCACGAAAAACCATTGGAAAAAATATGTCATAATTCACTCCATGATCGAAAGAAAATCAGTACAGTAGTTTTTCGACACCATATGGCGTTAGCTTTGTAGTCATTATGTAACATTGACCTGCAGCACAAATCGCCGTAGCATGATTACGATATTTAAAGAATGCCAATCATGAGGTTAAACGTGAGATCAAAAAGAATACGTTGGGGTTTGGGACTGCTTCTGCTGGTCAGTTTGCTGAGTGCCTGTGAACGTTCGCATTTGACTGAAGTGTCGGAACAGGGAATTATTCTTGCCTTTGGCGACAGTCTTACTGTGGGGGTTGGTGCCAGCCGATCTGACAGTTATCCGAGTATTTTGCAACAACTCTCAGGACGGACTGTCATCAACGCCGGAATCTCTGGTGAAACAACCGCAGAAGGAATGGAACGCCTCCCGGATCTTCTCGCACAGACGGAACCGGAGCTACTGTTATTGCTCGAAGGGGGAAATGACATTTTACAGAACCAGAATCAGGAGGCGACTAAACACCATCTGGCGACCATGATTGAATATGCGCGTAACCAGGGGGTTCAGGTTGTGTTGATTGCGGTTCCTGAAAAAAATCTGTTTTCGGATCAGGCCCCTTTTTACCGTGAACTCGCAGATGAATATGAACTTGTGCTGATCGACGACATGGTGTCCGACCTGTTAAGGACGCCGTCGTACAAATCCGACACCATTCATCTCAATGCGCGTGGCTATCGGGTCATGGCAGAGGAGATCTACCATGTTCTTGATCAGCAGGGTGTTCTCTGATTTCACCAATCAGTCAACAGAACTATCGATGTAACACCAGGGCATCATTGAGTTGACAACCGATATGTTCAGCGACGACCGGGCATTTCGCTTTTAATAGAAACACGATGTTGTCGTTTTCGTCGCTGAGGGTTTCATAATTTCCCTGTCCTTTCGCCAAAATCAAATCAGCCTCGGCAAAGGCCTGTTGGACCTCCTGTCGACAGCGTGAAAGGTCTGTTCCTGGGCTATTGTCACCGTTATCAATCACCTTGACACGTTCGGTAAGACCCGCCTCAACGGCTTCAGCATAAAGAGCATCGTTCAGAATGGCGTTGCCACGCACAACCACTGTGACTTTGTCACTTGGCAGCAACTCGATGAGCAGGCGATCCAGAACGATTTCCCCAGCATTGTCCGCTAAGAAAAGAATAGAATCGGCGCGTTCAATGTCGCGTTTCAGACGGTCAACATCACCGACCAGCGGAACATGAAGCGCCATGTCAATGGCCTGCAGGGCACGCGTCTCATCCATGGCATGGTAGACACCGTGATCAATACTGTTCCCGGCGATGGAGAGTTTGAGGGCTGTTGTCAGTGGATCGTTACTGCTGGCCACCTGGCCTGCCAGTTGGGGATAGAGCTTCAGAGCCAGCATCTGGTAGAGGCGTTTTTCATCGGCATACGGATCAGGATGCTCCAGCTTCTCACGGATCAAACCGTGAAGCAGCCGCGCTGTCTGAGGTGGTGTGGCATTGAAGTCAATTTGACTGAGTAAGGCTAATGCGTCTCGCAGGACGGCTTCCGTCTGGTGCTCGGAAGCATCCGTCATTTTCAGAACGCTCAGAGTTTGTTCAACAAAGCAGGGTAGACAACGATGGGATGTTTTCATGGCATAAAGTAAAAAAGGCCCGAGGTGTCCCGGGCCTTAAATGAGTTGTATTAATTTAACCGGTTATTGATAAAGGACTGCTGCAGTGTTGGTGTCATGGTGCATTGATAGTTTTCAAGACGGGCGATCAACTCTCCAGTCTCACCATCAATGAAATCGACATCCGCTTCGATCACCTGTCCACTTTCCTTGGTGATTTTGCATTGGATGACGACGGCAGTGTTACCTAACGATTCACGATATTGGCGGTATTGGCCAGCGAACATCGGTAATGATCCCTGGTTTTTCTCGGCAAAACTCCACAAAATCATCATCTGAAAGCTGCTGTCGAGGACCATCGGGTCTGTCAGCCAATCGTAACGTAATGGCGAGGTCATCCAGTTTTGCGGGGAGGGGGCCGCTATCGAGCGACCAATAATCCCTTGCGGGCCTTCACCATCAATTTTCTGCAATCCTTGCAGTAAAGAGCCATGGAATAACTGCCCAGAGGAATAAATCTGCTCATTTGATTGTTGGCGTGTCATGTCAACGCTCATTTGCAATGTTTCAGGGATAGAACCTTCCCGAAATGACGAAAGCAGAATGTCACCACTACTGTGCACCCGTTTCGACCCGGCAGAGACAATCTGCATCGGCACGCGCATCATCTCTCCTTCATAACGTCCCTGTTGACTGCGCAATTCGAGAGACAGTTCTTCATCTGCGGCCAGTCGAATACCCTTATGAATACGCAGGTTATCAAAACCGATAAATTGCATCCCTGGATTGTTGTGCATCGCGCCATGCGCCAGCCATTCAACAATAAGTGCCATGGGAACAACCGCCATTCCGTCAATGACGTGATCACGCAACACCGGCATGGACTGTGTGCTGACAGCCAAATTTAAAGCCAGTTCCGGATAACATTCTGCAATCGGTGTCGTCGGGACAGCGAGTTCTTGTTCCACAGGCACTCGCCGTGAGGGAGGGGCCGGTTGGTTGGCGCCAAGAATGACAATCTCTACCTGACCGTCGTGCTGGGTCAGTTCCTGAAGCAGATAGCGTGAACCTGCGGCAAGGTCAATGACCTCAATCCCTTCATCGGCAAAGATCTTCTTCAGTGCCGGGGTGACCATGCCACCATCCCATGGACCCCAATTGATCGACAGCACGCGGCAGTCGCTTTTTTGACGGGATAAGGCCTGCGCCGTTTTATTGAGCACTTCGTTGGCCATGGCATAGTCCACCTGGCCAATGCGGCCAAAACGGCCTGTCGAGGACGAGAACAGCACAATAAAACGGAGCGGATCCTTTCCACTGGCCTGCAGTAACGCTTGCAAACCGGCAACCTTGGTTGAATAAACCTGATCGAATTGCTCCAGCGTTTTGTCTTCAATTTTTCGATCTGCCAGAACTCCGGCCCCGTGGATCAGACCACGGATAGTGCCCGATTGACGGGCTTCATCCAGTGCGGCAGCGACATCCTTTTCATTGCGGATATCAAGCGCCTTATAGAAGACTTTGCACCCGGCTTGACGCAATCGATCAAGGTTGGCCGTCAATTCCCGTTGCTGGAGGATTTTCGTGCATTGATCATTCAGCTCACGGGGTTTTAACGGCTCTTCAGCATGGTCCATCAGACAGCGTTTTATCTCTGCTTCACTTTGTGCTGAGACCAGCCAATCGGGCTCAGCCTCAGGCAATGCACTCCGGCCAAGCAACAGCAGAGTCGGCTGGCCGCATTTGGCCAGATGACAGGCAACTTCCGCCGTGACACCGCGGGCTCCACCGCTGATGACAACGATGTCGTCCGTTGTCAGTTCGATGGTTGCGCTGTCTTCGTCAAGAGGGGCATCCACTAACACCGGGGAGACACGACCTTGGTTGCTGATGCCGACTTCAGTTGGTCCATCAAGCAGGATTTCATCAATCAGCGCGGTACACAGTTCTTTTTCTGTCAGGTCATCACTGATATCAATCGCTTTACAGCTGATTTCCGGCCATTCAAGACGAGCCGTTTTGCTCAATCCCGCCAGGGCACCCGACAAGGGATCCCGTAACAGACTGTCATGGCCAAAACCGCATTGTCCATCGAGACGAGAGACGGTGATGAGGCGGGCACTCTGTTGCTCAGATTGTTTTTTTAAGGCTGGTGCGCAACGTTGCACCAGGGCGAATGCATCCCGTAAAAAACGGCTGTCTGTACCAATCTCAGGAGTGACAACAATCAGCCCGGAAAGTTTTTGCGGCACTTCACTTTGTGTTGGGCTGACGATTTTGACCGGATACCCTTCGCGCTTTAATGTGCTGGCCAGAGTCGGCACCAGCGAGGAACAGTCATCCACCAGCCATAGCGGTGCATCCGTTGCTAAAGGATAAGCCTGTCGTTGTGGACTCACCACATCCAGCTGAATGACTTCACGGCAGATTGATGCGACCGTTTCAGGCGCTTCATTGGACAAAATTTGTGGCGTTTCCTGCTGAATAGGACTGGCCGACACAGTGATGTTTTCATTTGAGGACGTTTCAACCCTATTGATTCCGGTCAGCGCTTCAACGATTTGACGCAATGTTTCCAGGCTTCCGAGCTGCTCGGGCTGTACTGCCGGAAGATTCGGCATGGCCTCCTGCAGTGACGAAAGAATTTCGACGCGCTTGATGGAATCAATGCCGAGATCGGCATCGAGACTCATATCCAATTCAAGCATATCTTGAGGGTAGCCAGTCTTTTCTGCGACAACGGTAATGAGGGCCTGTTGCACCGAGTCACTGTCACTCGAAGAAGGCCTTTTCGTGGCAACGATTGTGGTGTTTTGTTTACCTGTCCTATTGTCGAGTGCTTCAACGATTTGCCGTAATGTTTCCAAGGTGCCGAGTTGTTCCGGCTGGACCGCTGGCAGGCCGGGAACGGCTTCCTGCAATGCAGAAAGAATTTCCACCCGTTTGATCGAGTCGATGCCAAGATCCGCATCGAGGCTCATATCGAGCTCAAGCATCTCCTGCGGATAGCCGGTCTTTTCAGCCACGACGTCGAGTAACGCGGCCTGGACATCGGGACCAGCGGAAGCGGCTGACGGAGCGGCACTGACGACAGATGATGTTGACGAGACGGCACCAAGTGCTTCAACGATTTGACGCAACGTTTCCAAGGTGCCGAGTTGTTCCGGCTGGACCGCTGGCAGGCCGGGAACGGCTTCCTGCAATGCGGAAAGGATCTCCACCCGTTTGATCGAGTCAATGCCAAGATCAGCGTCAAGGCTCATGTCGAGTTCCAGCATCTCTTGGGGATAGCCGGTCTTTTCGGCCACAACGTCGAGTAAGGCTGCCTGGACGTCCGGACCGACACTTGCCACAGGTGTCGCCACAACGGCTGGCGCTGCTGACGAGACGGCACCAAGTGACTCAACGATTTGCCGTAATGTTTCCAAGGTACCAAGTTGTTCCGGCTGGACCGCTGGCAGGCCGGGAACGGCTTCCTGCAATGCAGAAAGAATTTCCACCCGTTTGATCGAGTCGATGCCAAGATCCGCATCGAGGCTCATGTCGAGCTCAAGCATCTCCTGCGGATAGCCGGTCTTTTCAGCCACGACGTCGAGCAATGCAGCCTGGACGTCTGGCCCCGCACTCGCTACAGGTGCCACAACGGCGGGCACCGATGATGAGACCGCACCAAGTGCTTCAACAATTTGACGCAACGTTTCCAGGGTACCGAGCTGTTCCGGCTGGACCGCGGGAAGTCCGGGAACAGCTTCCTGCAAGGCGGAGAGGATTTCCACCCGCTTGATCGAGTCGATGCCTAGATCCGCATCGAGGCTCATGTCGAGTTCCAGCATCTCCTGAGGATAGCCGGTCTTTTCGGCCACAACGTCGAGTAAGGCTGCCTGGACATTGCCTGTTGCCTGATTTGCCACGGGCTGACTTTTAGGCGCTGTTGGCTGAGGTTGAACTGTAATCTTTTGTGGTGCTTTAGGCACCGCTGAAATCGGCGTGCTCAGGCGTGGTGAAGCGGTTTGAACCGTCCCACTATGGGCAGGCTGCTGATGATCCATCAACGCACGCATGGCTTCGACGGCAGCGGCCTGACCATCAAGAAATTTTTGATGCAATCTGGCTGTGTCTTCCTGCATCTGCTGCAGCACCGTCATGTTGTCTTGTAGGGACTTTAAAGCACTGACATCTGCCTGTGTCGCATGAACAACGCTCGGCTGGGCAACATCTTGTGGTGCCGGGGCAGGTATCTTGTCCGCATCAACAAGGGTGCGCTGGCTCGGTGGACGAACGGGTTTTTCCTTGATGTAGTTGGCGCCGGTCAGTGTGACAGTCATTTTTGCCGGTTTGGGTTCCGGCAGTTGTTCCACGCGCAACGCAAACGGTTCATCCCATCGGCTCAGTTCAACAGGGATACCGATGGCCGCCAACTGCACCAGGGCTTTAGCCAGGTCCGATAATCCGGAACGTTTGCCGTTGGAGGCATCGAGAGCAATGGTTTGCACGGGTTTGTCGGAGAGAATCTTCTTCACCATCCCGGTCAGACGGGCACCTGGACCTACTTCCAAGAAGGTGGTGAAACCATCCGCATACATCTGCTCTATTTGTCGGACAAATTTGACCGGACTGGCGATCTGCTCAGCGAGAAGAGCCGTCAGTTGTCCTGCGTCCTGAGGATAGGGTAGCGCCGTCTTGTTGGCATAGACGGACCCTTGCGGCGGATTGATAGCCATTTCCTGCAATGCTGCATGGAATGGTTTCGAGGCTGCTGCGACCAGTGGGCTATGGAAAGCGGCTGCAACATCAAGGGGCGTCGAGCGCATGCCGCGTTGTTGACACAGTTGTTCAGCGCGGACAATCTCTTCTCGTTCACCGGACAGCACACCCTGGTTCGGTGTGTTGTAATTCGCCAGAACCAGACACAGGTTCTCATCTCGGATCAATTGCTCAATGTCTGTCAGTGGTGCGGACACCGCCAGCATCGTTCCTTTATCACTGCCGTCACCGGCCATTAACTGACCACGTAAATGAGACAACCTCAACAGGTCATCACTGTCATAGCATCCGGCCGCACACAGCGCAGTCAATTCTCCATAACTGTGCCCGGCAAAAGCTTCAGCTTTGAGTCCATAACAGCCCTGCAAATAGTTCCACGCACCCAGGCTGACGGTGCCGATGGCAGGTTGAGCGTGTTGTGTGGCCTGCAAACGTTGTTCCGCCTGTTTCTGTTGCTCGGTGCTGAACAGCGAATGGGGGTAGATCAGGTCGCTCAGCAATGCGTGCTCATCAAGATTGAGCACCTCGTCGGCATCCTGTAATTGGGCCAGCATGTGTGGCGCATGGCATGACAGGTCTGCCAACATCTGCAGGTACTGGGCACCTTGGCCGGGGAAAAGTACCGCCAGTTTGCCTTGGACCGGACCTTGACCGTACCAGATGCCACCGGGCGTTCCGCTGATGGCCGCATCTGCAGTGAGCAGTTTTTTTGCCTTGTCAACAACAGACGGCAGTTCTGACGGATTGTCCACGACAAACAGCAGGCGATGCTGGGCATCCTTTTTAAAGGCTTTACGGCTTTGCGCGGCTTTACGTCGTTGCAGAGCACCAGAGACTGAGGACAACTGATCAAGGGCGTCAGTCAATGTTGTGCGGTCCTCGGCAGACAAGGCAAAAAGCAGCGGCGCACCGCTGAAATCACAGCAGATCGGCTCGGCCAGATATTCTTCAAGAACGCAGTGAAAGTTACTGCCACCGAAACCAAAGGCACTGACAGCGGCGCGGCGGGGATGATCCGGGTTGGCCAGCCAGGGGCGCGACGTCGTGTTGACATAGAAAGGGCTGTTGCCTTCGGTGATGACGGCTTGTGGCTGCTCGACATTGATGGTCGGCGGCAGGACTTTATGATAGAGCGCCAAGGCTGTTTTGATCAAACCGGCGGAACCCGCTGCTGCTTTGGTGTGGCCGATCTGTGATTTGACCGAGCCGAGAGCGCACCAGGGCGTACCGTCGCTTTCACCGTAGACCTCACGCAACGCTTTAATCTCCGTGGCGTCACCAACCTTTGTCCCTGTACCGTGGGCTTCGAGCAGGGTGATGGTGCGGGGGTCGACCTGTGCCTGCCGGTAAGCATCAATCAGGGTGCGTTTTTGACCGGTGGAGCTGGGTTCGTAAATAGCACCGCCCTTGCCGTCACTGGCCGCACCAACGCCGCGAATGACGGCATAGATCTGGTCATTGTCTCGTTCGGCATCCTCAAGACGTTTCAGCGCAATCAAACCGAGACCTTCACCGATCAGGGTGCCATCGGATTGCTGGTCGAATGGACGCACAAGATTGGACGGTGACAGCGCCGGCGTTTTGCTGAAGCAGGTGTACATGAAGATGTCATTGAAGGTATCAATGCCACCGGTAATAACCATGTCGCTGCGACCGCAGGCCAGTTCCATGGCGGCCATATGCACGGCACTCAAGGAACTGCCGCACGCCGCGTCAATGACGCTGTTGGTGCCGCCGAGATCGAACTGCTTGCTGATACGGCCTGCCACAACGTTGCCGAGCAGTCCGGGGAAGGAATTCTCCTGCCAGGGCACGTAGGACGCGGCAATCCGTTCAACGACCTCCTGCGCCACATCGTCGGGAACACCGGCATCCTTCAGCGCTTTGCGCCATTGCGGATGGCCGAGACGGGCGCCCAAAGGAATCACCATTTCCAACGCACCGGTGACACCGAGCAGGACACTCACACGTTCACGGGCAAAATCGCTTTGCGGATCATACCCCGCATCGCGCAACGCTTCACGGGCAGCAATCAAGCCGAGGAGTTGAGAGGTATCAATGGCTTCAAGGATATTCGGCTGAATACTGAACTCCATCGGGTTGAATTCGATGGGGTCAAGAAAGCCCCCCCGTTTGCCATAGGTATGATCAGGAGTTTTCGGATCGGGATCGTAAAGATCCGCCAGCCGCCAATGGGTTTCAGGAACATCCGTAATGCTGTCAACAGCCCCTTTAATATTCGCCCAATAGGCGTCTTTGCCGTTGGCCTGTGGGAACAAACAGCCGATGCCAATAATTGCCAGAGGTTTGGCTGCCGTATTCATATCCGTTATGTGTGTCTGTGCACCCGAATCAGTCACCGAGGTACTCCTTGATCTGTTCAGTCGTTAGTGGTGTGGTAGGGAGTTCATCATCGCTGATAACGAGTCCCTGACGTCGTAGACAGTTGGCTCTCATCAGGACGGCCGCACCAAATAAAATGTTAAGGTTAACGCAAACCACCCGTCGTTGGTGTGGTTGCTCAAGAAAACTGCCACGGACCCATTCATTGAATGCGCCCATAGACGGTCCACACCAGATCTGAAAATCCATCCGGCGGCTGTCATCACCGTCATTGGCCCAATGTGTCGCCTGACCGAGGTAGGAGCGGAACACCAGTGCCATCAGATGCTTGGGGTCTTGTTCGGCGCGTTGAACCTGACGTGGATCACGTTTGAGAAAATAGTCACGGGTCCGCTTCCAGACATCGTTCAGGGAACTGCGGAAAAAGGTTTTCTCCAGCTTTTCCCGTTCTTCGCCAGGAATATGATCAAGACTGGGATATGTTTTGTAGAGTTCATACAATTTGGCGGCACGCATGGAAAACATCGTGCCACGCTTTAAAACCTGAACATCAACACCCATTTCAAACATGTCCGCGGCCGGAGCCATGGCAATATCCGCCTGACGAGCCTCCGCCAGCATCTGTCGGACCATGTCGGAGGTACCGGACTCGCAGCAGGCCTGATTGACCGTTCCAGTCACCAGGTAGGCCGCACCCATGGCGATCGCCGCAGCAGCAGAGGTCGGTGTCGCAATGCCGCCTCCCAGACCAACACGTGGCTTAGTGGCAAATCCGAACTCTTTATACAAACTGTCGCGTAAAGAGCAAATAGTCGGAAACAGCGAGAGAGCTGGGCGGTTATCTGTGTGACCACCGGAATCCGCCTCCGCCGTGATATCTTCGGCCATGGGAATCTGACGGGCCAGTTCGGCCTGTTCCGCCGTAATAATTCCTTGAGAAAGCAAGGCGTCAAGCATTTTCTGTGGCGGCGGAGAAAGGAAATGGCGGGCGACTTCTTCCCGTGAAACTTTGGCAATAATCCGATTTGGGGTAATGATCTTGCCCTGCTCATCGCGATGAATCCCATGCAGACGGTAGCGTACAACGGCCGGACTCAGAGATAAAAAGGCTGACGCCTCGATCAGATGAACTCCCCGTTTCAGATAGAGATCAACCAGCGCATTCTCAAGGTCAGGTTCGTTTGGACTGTGGATGAGATTGACGCCGAATGGACCTTCAGGAAGGGCCTCTTGAAGCTGGGCAATGGTCGCATCAACGGCCTCAAGGGGCAGTCCAGCAGAACCGAAAAATCCCAACATACCATAGCGGCCAAGTTCAATCACCATCGCGGCAGAGCTGATTCCTTTGGCCATGGAACCGCCAACCATTGGATAACGGACCCCGTGTGTTCCGCAAAACGCTATATCTCCACAGCGCTCAAGGGGCAGGGGAAGGGCGAATCCGTTCAATGGGGTTCCCTGCGACGCTTGAGGGTTAATACAGATCGTACCACCGGAGGTGACACCTTCTGCTGTAACACAAACCGGCGCATTAAGGTTTCGCAGTGCATCACGCAGGGTCACATTGTCTACTGTCGGCAAAGAATGATCTGTAGACGAAACCAGACAACCCAGAGGAAATTGCTCGTAAGACATCGTAATTGTTATGCTTTCATTGTGATATTAATGTGCAAATTGAGCACAGACGGGAATCATTACAAAAAAGACGAATTATGCCACTTTCCGACGGTGAAGGCAAAAAAAAACGCCACCTTGGACAGGTGGCGTTTTTTGACCATGAGGCCGTAACTATTATGCAAAGAAACGTTTGAGCAAGCCGGCAAAAGCCATACCGTGCCGTGCTTCATCCTTGCACATTTCATGAACAGTATCGTGAATCGCATCAAGGTTGAGTTCTTTCGCACGAGTGGCGATTTTTTTCTTGCCGGCACAGGCGCCATATTCTGCTTCAACACGCATTTGCAGGTTGGTTTTGGTGTCAGCAACAACAACTTCACCAAGCAGCTCAGCAAATTTGGCAGCGTGTTCCGCTTCTTCCCAAGCAATCCGCTTATACGCTTCAGCGACTTCAGGATATCCTTCACGGTCAGCTTGTCGACTCATAGCCAGGTACATACCGACCTCAGTACATTCACCCATAAAGTTCGCGCGCAGACCTTCAAGGATTTCCGGGTCAACATCTTTTGCGACGGCGATACGGTGTTCATCAGCCCAAGCCAGACCATCAGTGCTTTGTTGTTCTTCGAACTTGTCCGCACCAACGCCGCATTGTGGGCATTTTTCCGGAGCTGTTTCGCCTTCGTGAATGTAACCGCAAACTGTGCAAACCCATTTTTTCATGTTGGTCATTCTCCTTAAACAGTAAAGTGAAAATTAGAAAACTAAATGGGTTATAAATAACGCGAAAGAAATTGTCAAACAGAAAAAAAGAATAATTACTAAGTGATACAAGGATGGAACAGTTTAGTGGAGGGTGTGGACAGTACTCTCAGCCGTTTTTTTCTTGAAAACACGACTGAAATCGACCTGGGGAATATGCAATGGTGGAAATCCGGCTCTGCGTGTTAAGTCGGCAATTGTTTCACGCATGTAGGGAAACATGGCGGCAGAGCAATAATTATTAGTGAGCAGTTCAAGTTCAGAATCGGAAAGAGTGCGATTCAGATCGAAAAGAGCCATTCCTTCAATATCGATATGAAAGGGAGAATTCTCTTCTGAAAAAGAGATGTTCAAATAAACGCGCAAACGCGCTTTATGACGTTCGTGGCGAATTTTAAATTCGGTCTGAACTTTTGCTGTGGCCTGTTTGCCGCTGAATTTTTCATTGAGTGAAAAATTTAAGCGGCGAAGACGAAAGTCCAGAAATGTGAAATCAGCGTGAGGGTCCATAGTTATTTTGTAGCATCCGCCAACAGGGTGTGGCAACTGGCAATTTTAAAGAGCAGGCATCGTGCGAAAAAAATCAGATTGACACCGCTTCGTTTTCTTCAGGAGGCAGGTAAATCGCCGGAACCAGTGATTCATTTTTATCTTTGGATTGCGTGATGCTGTTATCGCGACTACATAACAGGTGGACGGCAGCAAGTGTCAGACTGGAAACGGTAACCAGGATAAGGAGGATAGAGATCAAGTCGAAGCCGACATGCTTGAACAAACCGGAATCGCGATAGGGTTGTTGCCGAATGGACGTCGGTTTATGCGGTTTGGGTAACGGTTGCGACATAGTGTTGATGGTCCTCTGGCGCTTTGGCCTGTTGAAGATAGCAATCTATTGCAGCTCTCACTTTCAAAGTCTTTTACTTATCGTCGGCAAGACTGGAAAGGATTAGCATTATTTCTTTACAAAAATCGCTATTCTGACTAGTCTTACAACCGCTCGCTCAGAAGCTTATAACGAGGATATATGAACCAGAAAAATATTCGCAATTTCTCTATTATCGCCCATATTGACCATGGTAAATCGACCTTGGCGGATCGTCTGCTGGAGGATACCGGGACTGTCAGCGCACGGGAAAAAACCGATCAGTTTCTAGACAAGATGGATCTGGAACGTGAGCGGGGGATCACGATCAAGGCGCAGGCCGTCTGTCTAAAATACCGTGCAGATAACGGGCAGGATTATGTGTTAAACCTGATCGACACACCTGGTCACGTTGATTTTACCTATGAAGTGAGCCGCTCTTTGACGGCCTGTGAAGGGGCATTACTTGTTGTTGATGCCTCTCAGGGTGTTGAAGCACAGACTCTGGCGAATGTTTATCTGGCTCTTGATGAAGATCTGGAGATCTTCCCCGTCCTGAATAAAATCGATCTCCCCGGAGCCGAGCCGGAAAGGGTCAAGGAGGAGATTGAGGATATTATCGGTCTTGACACCAGCGATGCGATTGTCGCCAGTGCCAAGGAGGGAATTGGTATTCATGAGATTCTCGAACGGATTGTCCAGCGTGTCCCGGCTCCAGAAGGAGATGTCTCAGCACCGTTAAAAGCACTGATTTTCGATTCCTGGTACGATTCCTATCAAGGGGTTGTGGTCATGGTGCGGATCGTCGACGGGCAGATCAAAAAAGGGGATAAGATTTACCTGATGGCCAGCAAAGGCAGCTATGAAGTGCTCAAAGTCGGGGTTTTCTCCCCGGGAGCAGTTCCTACGCAGTCCCTGAGTGCTGGTGAGGTCGGTTTTGTCATCGCCGGAATCAAGGTCGTGCAGGATGCCAAAGTCGGCGATACCATTACCCATTTTCATAACCGTGCGGATAAAGCTCTGCCAGGTTTTCAGGAAGTTAAACCCATGGTGTTCTCCGGGCTTTATCCCATCGACACCAGCGAATATGACCTGTTGCGAGACGCTCTGGAAAAGTTGCAACTCAATGATGCATCGATCAGCTATGAACCGGAAAACTCCGTCGCCTTGGGATTTGGTTTCCGTTGTGGCTTTCTGGGACTGCTGCACATGGAGATCATTCAGGAGCGCCTGGAGCGGGAGTTCAATATTGATCTGATCACCACCGCGCCAACGGTTGTCTATCAAGTCACGACAGTCAAGGGTGAATTGATTTTTGTCGACAGTGCCAACAAGCTGCCTGAAGTTCAGTACATCGACCGAATTGAAGAGCCGTTCATTCTGGCCTCCATCCATGTTCCCAATGAATTTGTTGGCTCGATTCTGGCGCTCTGTGAAGAAAAACGCGGTGTGCAGCGTGAGATTAAATATCTGACGGAAACCCGTGTCATGATTATTTATGAGCTTCCGCTGAATGAGATTGTCATGGATTTTTATGATCGCCTCAAATCGATCAGTCGCGGCTACGCTTCGCTGGACTATGAGCCCCTGGATTATCGTCCCAGTAAGCTGGTGCGTATGAATGTCATGATCAATGGTGATACGGTGGATGCTCTGTCGCTGATTGTCCATCAGGACAAGGCACAGGCCCGTGGCCGTGAGCTGGTGGCGAAGATGAAAGAGTTTATCCCCCGCCAGCAGTATGTCGTTGCCATTCAGGCTGCTATCGGTGGAAAGATTATTGCGCGTGAAACCGTCAAGGCGTTGCGTAAAGACGTGACGGCAAAATGCTACGGTGGCGACATCAGTCGTAAACGTAAATTGCTTGAAAAGCAAAAAGAGGGTAAAAAGCGAATGAAGCAGGTTGGCAGCGTTGAGTTACCACAAGAGGCCTTCCTGGCCATACTTAAAGTAAAAGAATAGGAATTATGTCAAAAACACCTGAAATAAATAAAGAAAATAAGATGAAAAAGCCTTGGTGGCGCGAATATGGTGAAGCACTCTTTGTCGCGGCAATTCTGGCTTTGATTATTCGTACCTTTGTCGTTCAGGCGTTTAAGATCCCATCCGGATCAATGGAAAATACTTTGTTGATCGGTGATCATCTCTTGGTGTGCAAATTTATTTACGGAACCGAGATCCCTTTTACCGACAAAGTGGTGCTACCGTTAACGGATCCGCAACGTGGCGATGTCATTGTGTTTGAATTCCCTGGCGATAAAGACAAGCCATGGCTGCAGCGGCGTGATTTCATCAAGCGGATTATCGGCACCCCCGGCGATACCGTTGAAGTGCGCAACAAACACGTGTATGTCAACGATCAGTTGTATGACATCCCTCAGGAAGTGCACAAGGGTGCGGACCCGGGTAGTGGCGTCTCTCCGAACGGACGGGCAAACTACATGCCGAAAGAGGTGGTCCCTCCTGGAAAGTACTTTGTTATGGGGGACAACCGTGATCGCTCCTACGACAGTCGGTTCTGGGGATTTGTTGATCGCGATCTGATCAAAGGTAAGGCCTTTATCAAGTATTGGTCATGGGACGGGGAAAAACATTGGCCCCGATTTGACCGCATCGGTCGTCTCATCGATTGATTCTCTCAGGATGCCGAAGTGTTTCGATACTTCGGCATCCGTCGTTTTCTCCCTGTCTCGTTTTTTCTTTTTCATTGAGGGGTTCCATGGCTACGCCAATGATGCGTCAATACCTCGAGATCAAAAGTCAATACCCTGATGCCATACTGTTTTTTCGACTTGGCGATTTCTATGAAATGTTTCTCGATGATGCGGTGACCGCATCGCGGATTCTCGACATCACATTGACGTCGCGTAACAAGAATTCGGATGACGAGGTGCCTTTGTGCGGCATTCCTTATCACAGTGCTCAACCCTATGTCGCCAAGTTGGTTGCCAGTGGGCATAAGGTAGCCATCTGTGAGCAGGTTGAAGATCCAAAAACCGTCAAAGGGATTGTCAAGCGTGAGGTGGTTCGGGTCGTGACTCCCGGCATGGTACTGGAAAGTGACATGCTGACCCCCGATGAAAATAACTTCCTCATGGTGTTGTCGGTTTGTGATGACCGTTACGGTGTTGCGATTGTGGACATCTCAACGGGTGAATTTCGCGTGACCTCAGTGGAAGCGCTGGACGATGTCGGTCGGGAAATCGATGGCAATCAGCCGCGAGAACTTGTTTTGAATGCGCGGGACCGGGATGTTCTCACAGACCACCTGAAAGCGTATTTTCGTGAGCGCATGATCAATGTGATGCCGGAATGGGTTTTTGAGCAGGACGAGGCCCAACAACGGCTGAACCGTTTTTTCAACAGTGACAGCCTGGACGGTTTTGGCTGTCAGCATTTACCGGCAGCGATCAGTGCGGCAGGAGCTGCGCTTTATTATGTCGAAGAGACGCAAAAAAGCACCGTAGAACATATCCGGACCCTGAAGACGTACCACATTCAGGACTATATGGTGCTGGATGAATCGACCCGCCGGAATCTCGAACTGACGGCTACCTTGATCGATGGCAAAAGGCAAGGGTCACTGTTGGGTGCGTTGGACCGTACCGTAACCGCTATGGGCGGACGAAAGCTGCGGCAATGGATCAATCAACCCTTGATCGAATGTGATGCCATTGTAAATCGTCATCATCTGGTCAGTGAACTTGTTGATGCCCCCTTACTGCGCGATGAATTGCTACAGTCTCTTGATGACGTCTATGATCTGGAGCGCCTCAGCGCGCGTATCTCCATGGCCAGTGCCAATGCCAAAGACCTGGTCGCTTTGCGGCATTCTCTCGAACAATTGCCGGCGATTATCGACCAGACGTCACACTTACAGTCCTCGATGGGCTCCTCCTTGGCGGCACAGATTGATCCGCTGGATGATGTCCTGCAGCTGATTTCTGCTGCCATTGCCGATAATCCACCGTTTGTCCTGCGGGATGGTGGCTTGATTCGTGATGGCTACCATCCGGAATTGGATGAACTGCGCTTGATCAGTCGGGAAGGCAAAGGGTGGATCATCGGCCTGGAAAAAAAAGAGCGTGAATCGACCGGAATATCGACCTTGAAGGTTCGTTTCAACAAGGTGTTTGGTTATTACATTGATGTGCCGAAAACCCAGATTGGCAAGGTGCCGGAACGTTATGAGCGCAAGCAGACTCTGGCTAATTCAGAGCGGTATTTTACGCCGGAACTCAAAGAGTACGAAGATAAAGTGCTTGGTGCGGAAGAACGCCTTGTTGCTCTGGAATATGACCTGTTTCAACAGATTCGCCTGCAGGTTGCGGCTCAAGGCAGTCGGATTCAACAAACAGCCGAGGCTCTCGCCCAGTTGGATGTCATGGTCTGTTTTGCAACCGTGGCCCATGAGCGTAATTATGTGCAACCGGTCATGGATCAGGGAACAATCTTATCGATTGAAGAGGGCCGCCATCCCGTCATCGAAAGTATCAATCTCGGTGAACGTTTTATTCCCAACGATGTGCATCTTGACACTGAATCTGACCAATTATTAATCATTACCGGGCCTAATATGGCTGGTAAATCGACCTTTATGCGTCAAGTGGCCTTAATTACCTTAATGGCCCAGATCGGCAGTCTTGTGCCGGCAAAATCGGCTCAGATCGGTGTGGTTGACCGTATCTTCACCCGGGTCGGCGCCAGTGACAATCTGGCCCGCGGCCAGTCCACCTTTATGGTTGAGATGAGCGAGACAGCGAACATCCTCAACCATGCCACGCCGCGCAGTCTGATTATTCTTGATGAGATCGGTCGTGGCACATCCACCTTTGATGGCGTCAGTATTGCCTGGGCTGTGGCCGAATATTTGCATGACAACACTAAGGTCGCGGCAAAAACCCTGTTTGCAACCCATTATCATGAGTTGACGGATCTGGCTGTCACACGTGAGCGGATTGCCAATTTCAATATTGCGGTGCGTGAATGGAATGACCAGATCGTCTTTTTGCGCAAAATTGTTGCCGGTGGTGCCAGCCACTCCTATGGCATTCAGGTTGCACGTTTGGCCGGTCTGCCGGATGCGGTTATTCATCGGGCCAAAGAGGTGTTGTCCAACCTTGAAGGTGGCGAGTTTTCAGCTCAAGGAGAACCGCGCCTGGCACGGACGCGTCAGCAAAAACAGGTGCGGGTCAACCCGCAAATGTCTCTGTTTAATGCCGACGAGGATCCGTTGCGACAACAGCTACAAGCGGTGGATGTGAACACGATCAGTCCACTTGAAGCCCTGAATCTATTGGATGAGTTGAAGAAGCTTCTTTAGTGCATACCGGGCAGAGCCTGGAAACTTGAATCGGTGGGGAAGTGTTCTTCAAGGATGATTCCCCGTCTCTTGACAGAGGTTGAACAGTGCTGAAAACACGTCGTTTATTCTTAATCTTGTTCATGGTCTGTGTCACCTTTTCGGTGGGACAGGCCAGTGTACTGCAGGATTATCGTGACGCGCGCTTTGCTTATCAGCAATTGCTCAGAGCGCCTGAAAAACAGCAATATCGCCATCATTGGGATAAAGTTTTTACGCAACTTCGGCAATTTGTCGATCAAAATCCCACGCACGAAAAGGCGCCCGGTGCATACTACCTGCTGGGTCAGGCCCATGAAAAGCTTTATGAAATATCCCGATTAAAAAGTGATGCCCGCACGGCCGTAGAGAATTATCAGAATCTTGCCAAGCGCTATCCCTCCAGTTCGCTGGCGGATGACGCGTTGTTGTACAGTGCCCGTTTGCAATGTGAAGTTTTACAATCGGATCATGATGCCCGTAACGATTGCGAGGTGATTGTGCAGCGCTATCCGTCCGGCGATATGTACAAACGCGCAAAAGAATTTTTGGCAACGTTACCTCCAGAGCCTTCTTCTCAGCCGGTCCCCAAAGCCGTTGCGCCGAAGGTTTCAACATCAGGGCAGCATAAGGTTTCCGATATCCGTTACTGGCAGGATAAGGAGCACACACGACTGGTCCTCGACCTTGACAGTGTTCCTGATTATCGTGTCAATACTCTGCCTCCGAGTCAAAAAGACAACGCTTCTGCACGCTTATATATTGATCTATTACATACCTCCCAGGGGGCAACTTTACCCTCTACGCAAAAAATAAACGGTGATCTGGTTAAAAATATTCGTGTTGGTGAGACAGATCAGCGAACACGAATTGTTTTTGATCTCAAACAGCTGACCCGTTACAAGGTAATTACGCTGGAAAATCCGTCACGAATTGTCATTGATCTGGCCAATTTTGATGGCGCCATTCTCTCTGAAGATATCCCGCAACTGGAAACGGCCTCAGCACCTTCTCCTGCCGGAACGGATCAAATTTCTCAGGTTCTGCAACGCGTTCCAGAAGAACAGACGCCTGAAGTTAATCTGCCGGATGTTGGGGCAAAAAAACGTGGCAAGCTTCGTATCGTCGTTGATGCCGGACATGGCGGAAAAGACCCGGGTGCGGTTGGTCCCGGTAAGCTTTATGAAAAAGATGTGGTCCTGAAGCTGGCTAAAACCCTTGCCGCCCGTTTGCAATCGACCCTGGATTGCGAAGTGCTGTTAACACGAGACCGCGATATTTATATTCCCCTTCTGGAACGAACGGCGTATGCCAATGAGGTTGATGCCGATCTTTTCATCTCGATTCATGCCAATGCCAGCGCCAATAAATCGGCCTATGGAATTGAAACGTTTTATCTTAATTTCTCCAAGTCGGATAAGGCAATGGCCGTTGCGGCAAGGGAAAACGGGATGAGCTTGCAAGAAGTTGGTGATCTTGAACTCATCCTGTTTGACATGATGGCCAACTCTAAAATTAACGAATCGAGCCGTTTAGCTGCAGAGATACAGTCGTCTCTGGTGGATCAACTGAGTCGCAAATACTCGGATGTCAAGGACCTTGGTGTGCGTCAGGGTCCATTCCATGTTTTGCTGGGGGCAACGATGCCTTCAGTACTGGTTGAAGTGGCGTTTATCAGTCATTCACGCGAAGCCAAGCGGTTGAACAGCCGCACATACCGTGAACGCTCGGCAGAAGCCATCGTTCATGGTGTTCGAACCTATTTGCACTCCCAGAATCTTCTTGCGAAACGAGCCAACGACTCATGATTACCATAGATAATAGTGCCCTGCTGGTCTTCAGCAAAGAGGATGCAGTGGCGACTTTCGATGAAAAACGCCCTGAATTTCTCAAAGCCTGTATCGAATATCGCGACGTTCATCAGGAACTGGTCAAACATTATCATCGTACTGGTGGCAGCGGTCGTCAGGTCGTTGAAAAGATCACCTTGATGACGGATATGTTGCTTGAAGGAATTTTTCACTTTGCGATAAAAGACTTCGATCTTAAACAGCCCTGTACACTGATCGCTTTGGGTGGATATGGCCGTTCAGAAATGAATCCTCTGTCCGATATTGATGTGATGTTTTTCTGTCAGGACTCGGATACGCCCTATATGCAACAATTTTCCGAACGGATTTTGTATCTGCTATGGGATCTCGGCTTTGATGTTGGGCATTGTGTGCGTAATGAAAAACAGTGTATCGACATCGCCGGTGATGATCTGACCGCCTGCACGGCATTGCTTGATTCACGTTATCTTTGTGGTGATGAGAGCTTGTTCGCACACTATGAAAAAAAAGTGCTTCCCGCTGTCATGAGCCGCAACAGCCGCTCTTTTATTCGAGAGAAGATGGTTGAGCACGATAAACGGATCAAAAAATACGGTTCTTCCGTCTATCTGCTTGAACCAAATATCAAGGAAGGGGAAGGGGGGCTGCGCGATCTGCATACAGCGCTGTGGATTTCCAAAATCAAGTATAAGGTCTTTACGCTGCGCGGTCTGGTCATTAAAGGGGTTATGAGCGAAGAGGAAGAGCAGAAATTCCTCGATTCTTTGGACTATTTATGGCGGATTCGCACCGAATTGCATTACTTGTCTGCGCGTAAAAACGATCAACTCCATTTTGAACAACAGGAAAAAATCGCTCTATTTCTTGGCTACCGGGATAGTAAGCACGGTCTGGCCGTTGAACAGTTCATGCAGGATTATTATGCCCAGGCGACGCGTGTTGAACATCTCGCCTCGACGATGATTGCGCGGGCCTCAGACCGTGAACGTGAGGAATCGAAAATTCTCGGCTATTTGCGGCGGCGTAATGTCGATGACGGTTTTTATGCCCTGCGCGGCGAATTGAACGTCACCGATGACGACCTGCTCATCAATCAGCCCGAATTGATGATGAAAGCGTTTTGGTTGGCTCAACGACAGGAATTGAAGTTAAGTCTGAAAATCAAGACATTGATTCGTGACAATCTTCATCTGGTCAATGACAGACTGCGTCGCTCACGGGTCGTGACATCACTGTTCCTCGACATCTTACGCTACAAGCGAGGCGTCTATGAAACCCTGTCTCAGATGCATCATCTGCTGTTCCTCAATCAGCTGATCCCCGAATTTAAACGGATTTATTGCCGGGTTCAGCATGATGCTTATCATATCTACACCGTTGATACTCATACGCTCTTTGCCATTCGTGAAGTAGAAAAATTGTGGCGTGGTGAATACAAAGAGAAAAAACCGCTGTTAACACAATTGTCTGATGAAGTTGAAAAGCCGGAGCTGCTTATCCTCTCGGTGATGCTGCATGATATCGGCAAAGGGGAAGGGCAGAAGCACAGCGAAAAAGGTGCGGAGATGATCCCGACCATTGCCCGCAGGCTCGGCTTAAACAAGGAAGACAGTCAGCGGCTGCAATTCCTGGTTTTAGAACATCTCCAAATGGCACACATTTCTCAGCGACGTGATTTACATGACGAGAAGATGATTGCCCAGTTCGCCCAGAAAATGGAGATGAGTGAAAATCTCAAAATGCTTTACATTCTGACGTTTGCCGATATCAAGGCGGTTGGTCCGGATGTCTGGTCGGAGTGGAAAGGGTTCCTGCTTCAGGAGCTTTATGAAAAAACCTACGACGTCATTGAACGTGGCAACTTCTTTAAAGAGCAGCGCTCCGAAAAAATCCGCAACCGCAAACGCAAGGTGGTTGCAGCCCTTGAAGATGAATTTGATACGAGAGCAATTAAAGAATGCCTGCGGAATTTTTCAACCCGCTATCTGATGACATACCGTTCTTTCCAGATTGTCGAACATGTTCGTCTGATCCTCAGTCGTGGCGACGAACCACTGGCCATGAGCGTCGTCTACAATCAGGAAAGCAGTTATACCGAAGTGATCCTGGTCACCGTCGACATTGCTGGACTATTCAGCAAAATTAGCGGCGTTATGGCAGCGAACGGTGTCAATATCCTCGGTGCTCAGATTTTCACCCAGAAAAGCGGCATTGCTGTAGACATCCTTCAAGTTGGCCGTGACGGCAATATTTACGACGATGATCGTAAATGGGCGACCATTAAAAAGGACCTAATTCGCCATCTTCAAGGCTGTGGTGACATTGAGGAACAGGTTGAAAAACGCAAAAGTTCCATTTTGGGCGTTGCCCGTCAGGTACCGACGATTCCGCCACGTATTGATATCGACAATGACGTTTCCGACGAATACACTGTTGTCGATGTCACCACGATGGACCGCGTTGGTCTGCTTTATCAGATTTCCAACAGCCTGAAAAAAATCGGTGTCTACATCGGTGTCTCTAAAATAACAACCAAAGGTGATCGTGCTGGAGATACCTTCTATGTACAGGATATTTTCGGGCATAAAATTGTTTTGCCCGAAAAAATCGATGAATTGCGTGAAACCTTGCTGAAAGATTTGAGTTCCTAAGTGAAACTTCTGAACTTAATGGATAGCTTTCTCGACTATTTAAGCATCGAGCGGGGCTTGGCTAAAAATACGTTGGAATCCTATGCACGGGATTTGCAGCGTTACGGCCGTTTTCTCGAAGAAAAAATGATCACTGAGGTCGAAAATATCCGCCAAAATGATGTCCTTGATTTTTTCACCTCTCTCAAAGAACAAGGTATGGGAGTGCGTAGTCGAGCCAGGTTGCTGGCTGCACTGCGCGGATTTCATCAGTTCGGCGTTGAAGAATATCAATTAGCCGGCAATCCGGTTTCACGGCTGACCACGCCTAAAATGTTGCAAACACTTCCCGATACCCTCAGCCCTTCAGAGGTGGACGCACTGCTTGATATCCGTGATGACGGACAGGTATTGACTCGTCGTGATATAGCCATGCTGGAGTTGCTTTATGCCACGGGAATGCGGGTGTCCGAATTGGTTGGTCTCAAGCTCGACGATCTTCATTTGAGCAGTGGTTATCTTCGCGTGATGGGCAAGGGGAGTAAGCAGCGAATTATTCCCATTGGTGAAGTCGCCATCGAGATCTTGCAGGGATATTTATCTTTTGTTCGGGCGCAACTTGATCTTAACCGCAATCTGAGTCAGTGTGTTTTCCTCAACCGATCCGGCAAAGGGTTGACACGGCAGGGCTTCTGGAAGATGATTAAGCGCCGTGCCGTTACTGCTGGAATCAGTAAGAACGTGACGCCTCACACGTTGCGCCATTCATTTGCCACCCATTTGCTCGAAAACGGTGCAGATCTCAGGGTCGTTCAAATGTTGCTTGGCCACGTCGATATCTCAACAACACAGATTTACACCCATGTTACACGTGAACATGTACGTCGTATTCATCAAACCTTTCATCCCCGCAGTTGATCGCGGCTTTATGAGGAGTATATGAAGTATCTGGTTCTACTCGGAGACGGAATGGCGGACGAGCCGTTGGAAGCTCTTGACGGCAAGACCCCCTTGGAACACGCTGCAACGCCCAATATGGACCGGTTGGCGGCCGAAGGAGAGATTGGCCTGGCGGAAACCGTTCCCGATGGGTTCCATCCGGGCAGTGATGTCGCCAATCTCAGCGTGTTCGGCTATGACCCCTCTGAGTGCTATACCGGCCGTTCACCGCTGGAGGCGGCGAGCATGCATGTTGAACTCGGCCCGGACGATGTCGCTTTTCGTTTGAATCTTGTCGACATCATGCATCATTACGGCAAACTGTATATGGCGGATTTCGCGGCTGGCCATATCTCCACGGAAGAAGCTCGCCTGATTATTGCCACATTGCAGCAAGAGCTTGGTGATGAGCGCTTCGAATTTTATCCCGGCGTGTCTTATCGCCATTTGATGGTGTGGCGCAATGGCAAAGACCAGATGGAGTTCGTTCCTCCTCATGACATCATCAATCAAAGCATTGAAGATAAGATGCCGAAGGGTGAGGGAGCTGATGAGTTAATTCATTTGATGAATTCCGCTCAGATGCTTCTCAGTAACCATCCAGTCAACCTTAAACGCGAGCATGAGGGCAAAGCCCCAGCCAATTCGATCTGGTTGTGGGGCCATGGCAAAGCACCTCGAATGGAAACCTATCAGGAGAAATTCGGTTTAAGTGGCGCGGTCATCTCTGCTGTCGATTTAATCAAGGGGATTGGAATTTACGCGGGACTGGAAATTATCAATGTTCCCGGCGCTACCGGCTATATCGATACCAACTATCAGGGGAAAGCTGAAGCGGCCATTGACGCGTTATCACGGCATGATTTTGTGTATCTGCATGTTGAAGCCCCGGACGAAGCAGGGCATTCTGGAGACCTGCAGGAGAAGATCAAGGCGATTGAACTGTTTGATGAACAAGTCGTCGGCACCATTCTTAGCCGTGCTGACGAGCTTGGAGCATTTCGTGTTCTTGTTCTCCCCGATCATCCGACGCCTGTTGAACTGCGTACACATACACCAGATCCGGTTCCCTATATCCTGTACGATTCGAACGGCTCTCTGTCCGGCTCGGGTGCGGCAGCTTATAACGAGAAGATGGCCAAGCAAAGCGGTGTCTATGTTAAAGAAGGGCACCAGTTGCTGGCAAAAATGATCACACGGAGCTGATCTTTTATGGTGCAGGAGCGTACCGTATCGACATGGCGGTTGATCGCCGCAAACAAAATGGCCATGGCCGGAGCCGCAATGGTTCTGGCCATGTTTGTTCTGGCGGTACTGGCGCCTCTGATCTGCAACGACCCTGGCGCGGTTGATGTTTCCCGTCAATTGCAACCGCCGAGCTTTCATGCCTGGCTGGGGACAGATGACCTTGGGCGGGATGTTTTTTCACGTATTGCCTATGGGGCACGAATCTCCTTACTGGTCGGTTTTGTCGCTGTTGGCATTGCTACGTTGATCGGAATTCTTCTCGGTGCTGTCGCAGGCTATTACGGTGGCTGGCTTGATACGATCATCATGCGCTTTGTAGACATCATGCTCTGTTTTCCCTCATTTTTCCTTATCTTGGCGGTCATCGCCTTTTTGGAGCCATCAATCTGGAATATCATGATCATTATCGGTTTAACCGGCTGGATGGGGGTGGCGAGACTGGTGCGCGCTGAATTCCTGTCGTTACGAAATCGGGATTTTGTCCTTGCCGTTCGTTCTCTTGGTGCCAGTGATCGACGAATTATTTTTCGTCATATCCTCCCGAATGCGTTGTCGCCGGTACTTGTTTCCGCCGCGCTTGGTGTTGCCGGAGCCATCCTGACAGAAAGTGCCTTATCCTTTTTGGGCATAGGTGTTCAACCACCCACACCTTCATGGGGAAACATGCTGATTGCCGGCAAACAAACGTTAGGTACGGCTTGGTGGTTGTCTTTTTTCCCTGGCGTTGCCATCTTAATTACCGTGTTGGGGTACAACCTGCTGGGTGAAGGGTTGCGGGACGCGTTGGATCCACGATTGAAAAGATAGCTTATGGGCACTGAACGAAATGCGCCATGCCCCTGTGGCAGTGGGAAAAAATATAAGAAATGTTGTTTGAGCAATGGCTCGACAACGTCTGGGCATAAAGATCTCCGCCCAGCGGAATTGGTGAATAAACGGGTCGAAGCTTTTTGCCGAAGTGATTTTGGTTTTATTTTTGACACGTATCACCCTGAGTCCAACTTCCGTCTGCAGTTTCCGTCACGCTCTGCTTATATTCAGTATGGTCAATCTACTCTAAACACAGACTATCGGATCACCTCGTGTCAAATTCTCCACGAACGAAATCTTGACGAGAACACGGCTCAGGTGTTGTTTTTGTTGACGATTGATTATCAGGGACAACCCCAGGAGTATTTTGAGTTGTCCGATTTTCAACGTTGCAACAATGGTCAGTGGTCCTATCTACAGAGTCACCGTATGGAGCGTAAGGAATTTTCCGGAACGATTGATGAAATGACCTGTGAGTATATGCTTGAACAGGGAACCTGTTTTTAGAGGAAGCCTATTAAACCCACGGATGTTTTTTAGTTCTCGTTCATGGTCGGAAGAATCAACGGTCAATTTGAGAATGAACGATTGCCTATTTTCTCCGGTAGCTCTCTTGCCTAAGGAGGAAACATGACCCAACGAAGCCAATGGGCCTCCCGGCTCGGTTTCATCCTTGCTGCTTCAGGAAGCTCCATCGGATTAGGTAATATCTGGAAATTTCCTTACGTCGCTGGACAAAATGGCGGGGGAGCCTTTGTTCTGGTCTACCTGCTGTCTATTCTTCTGGTGGGCATTCCCATCATGATGGCTGAATTTCTCCTTGGACGTGAGGGTGGTAAAGATGCTATCGGATCCTTTGCAACTCTTGCGGGAAGAAAAAGCCTCTGGTGTCTGGTTGGATGGGCTGGGGTCATCGCAGCGTTCATTCTGTTGTCTTTTTATGCGGTCGTTGCGGGATGGTGCTTCGACTACGTTCTGAAAGCGGCCTCTGGTGCCTTGCATCATCTTTCGGATCAACAAATCAGTGCCTTATTCAATGATTTGCTTTCATCGCCTGTTCAGATGATTTTCTGGCAGGCGCTATTTATTATTGCTACGGCAGCCATTGTCTCCTGCGGTATTAAGAACGGTATTGAACGCTGGAGCAAAATCCTCATGCCAGTCCTGTTTCTCTTGCTGCTCTACCTGTTTATCCATGGCGTGATGTCTTCCGGTGCCAGTCGTGCAGCCCAGTTTCTTTTTTATCCTGATTTCTCCTTACTGACGCCTAAAAGCCTGCTTGAAGCAGTCGGGCATTCGTTTTTTACTCTGTCTTTAGGGGCTGGCGTGATGATCACCTATGGTTCCTATCTGGATCGACAGGCAGATCTGTTCAGTATGGCGGTCAAAGTCTCAGCGCTGGATACGTTGGTCGCTCTATTGGCGGGAATGGCAATTTTTCCCGTGGTTTTTTCAGCCGGTCTTGATCCCGGAGCTGGGCCGGGCCTTGTTTTTCAGACAATTCCGATTGTTTTTTCCTCAGCTCCCATGGGTAATTTTCTCGCGGTTGTGTTTTTTCTGCTGCTGGCTTTTGCCGCGTTGTCATCGTCAATCTCCATGCTGGAAGTCTCTGTTGCCTGGCTGGTCGATGAAAAACAGTGGTCACGTTTCAAATCGACAGCATTACTTGCCAGTGCAGCATTTATTGTCGGACTGCCCTCGGTGTGGTCATTTAATCTTTGGAGCCACTGGACGTTTTTTGGCTCTCTGACGTTTTTTGATGTCTGCGATAAATTAGTGACATCCTATATGCTTCCGTTGGGTGGGCTGGCAGTGGCTTTATACAGCGGCTGGTTTCTGAACCGTTCACCCGAGCAGCAATATCGGAGCTTATGTTGCCGTCAGCCAGTTTATCTTGTCTGGTCGCTGCTAATTCGTTTTGTGGCCCCGATCGGAGTCTCATTCGTTTTTTTTCAACAGCTGGGAGTCTTCTGAAAATGCCAGAGTTACCGGAAGTAGAAACTGTCTGTGCAGGATTACATGATTTGGTCGTAGGAAATCAGATTGTTGCCGTTCATGTGTATGAGTCTCGACTCCGCTATCCCGTTCCCTCGGAATTACCTCACACGCTCATCGAGAAAACGGTGGTGTCTTTTTCTCGTCGGGCAAAATACTTGCTCTTATCCGTGGGGACAGAACAGGTCATTCTGCATTTGGGAATGAGTGGCAGTCTGCGCTGGGTCAGTGATGATCAGCCGGCGGAAAAACATGATCATGTTGATATCGTTTTTGCAGATCATGGCTGCTTACGTTTTCGGGATCCAAGGCGTTTTGGCCTGATTGTCCTTACAAAAGACCCCGTCGAATGCCATCCATTACTGGTGCATCTTGGCCCCGAACCTCTGTCGGAGGCGTTTAACACGCAGTGGCTTTTCGACAAAACCCGAGGAAGACGTGTCGCCATCAAGTCCCTAGTGATGGACAACAAAATTGTCGTCGGGGTTGGAAACATTTACGCCAACGAATCTCTGTTTATGAGCGGCCTGCCACCGCAGCTTCCTGCTGGAGAACTGAAGGAAAAGGAATGTGAGATTCTGGTTGCCAACATCAAAAAAACTTTGAAGAAAGCCATTCAGGCTGGAGGAACAACACTGCAGGATTTTGTTAACGGGCACGGCCAACCTGGATATTTTCAACAACAGCTCTATGTTTACGGACGTGACCAGCAACCCTGCATTAGGTGCGGAACGATGATTGAGTGCTGTCGTATTGGTCAACGCTCCACATTCTATTGTCCTGAGTGCCAACCTTTAAAAAGTCGTCGGATAAAGAGGAATCGTCGTCTCGTCTGATTTGAAAATATATAAGTCGTTTATTCCGTCAGTATTGCGGTCAAAGTTTGCTTGAATACTGACGGTAAAATAATCAGCTTCAAAATCAGTCGTTGTCTGGATTTGATATTTTTGCCCTTTGGGGATATAAATCTCAAGATCCGTGTCGTCAACACCAACAGGCGAATCGTCGTGAGTTAGAACCGTATCGCCAAAGCTATAATATATCTGATTATGCGTCTTATAAACTTCTTGTGAAATCTGAATTTGATGGATAGCCGCATAAATCGTTGTCATCTGAGCTTTGTCACGATATCCGACATAATGTGGGATCGCAATTGTTATTAGAATCCCGATTACCGTGACAACGGTCAGTAACTCAATCAACGTATATCCAGACTGATTGTCATAAGTATATTTAGTTGCCATCGTCTTTATTTTCACCTTCTGTGGAGACTGTTTTTTCTGAAATTTGGAAGGTTGTTTCACCCGTTTTCTTGTAGATGAATTCTGTCAAGAAAGGTTTGATTTCCATTTGGAGATAATTTGGCGTCAATTCAGTCAACGAATTTGGAACTTTGCCTTGATGATCATTCTTATAATCATGAAGGGCAAAGGTAATCATAGTTCGGAGTGTCTCCGGATTGCTCTGTAGATCAATTTGAGTACTTGATACCGGTTCTGGCTTGTTCAACTGATTGAAAAACTGGACAAGAGCAAAAACGGCAAGACAAGCAATGAGCACGATGACAGCTCTTAGACGCTGTTTTTTTACTATCAGGTCTTTTTCCTGTGCATACTTTTCTTTACGTTCTTTTTCGAGGAGTTCCTCGACGTTTTTGACTTCTTTGTCGGTCTTTTGGACAACACAATCCCCACAGAGAATTCTACCGTCATCCTCAATTGCACACTTAACTAAAATTGATTTACCACAACCATCGCACGTGGTGTATTGGTCCAAGTCTGAAGTCACAGTTCCCTCATTATCTTTTTGAATGTCTTTAGTTAGACTGTCTTATAATAAAGTACAATAAAATCTACAGAATGAAACGCACTATCTTTTTCCCCATCTTTCTTTTTTTGTGATTTCATCAACGAAATTTTTCATTTGGTTTGATCCGTTCGTGAATCGTTGATTTTCCTGATAAAATCATTAATGACTGAATTGATGTTTCCCTTTGGAGTGTATACATGTTAACCCTTCAAAAAAATAACAAACGATAAAGGAATCTATGATGGATATCTCAAAAACAATTGCTGAAATGAAAAAGGATCCTGATTTTGCGGATAATGTTGGGATGATTCTGGTTCACAATGGAGTCGTTCGCGGCTGGTCTCGTGGTGACAAAAGCAGTGTCTGTAAGATGAAAGTGACCTCAAATCAGGAAAAAATTGAACAGATCCGCCAGGATATTGAAGCGATGGAAGGCATCTACAAAGTCGCCTTTGAGGCACGTTCAGGGGTGATGCAGCCAGGCGATGATGTTCTTTTTCTCGTTGTCGCCGGAGATATTCGAGAAAATGTCAAACCGGCATTAGCTCTGATGTTGGACCGCGTCAAAACAGAGGCGGTAAGCAAAGAGGAGTTTTTTGAGGAGGGTACAGCGTGAGTTTTAATCATTTTGATGGCCAGGGCAAAGCGATTATGGTCGATGTCAGCGGCAAAAAGAAAACCTTACGTACCGCAACGGCTTCGGCAACGGTTCACATGTCATCGACTCTTTTGCAGAATATACTTGAGCACAAAACAACGAAAGGTGATGTTCTTGGTGTCGCCCGTCTTTCCGGGATTGCCGCGAGTAAAAAAGTCCCTGATCTGATCCCATTATCTCATCCACTGGCCATCCACCATGCTGCAATAGAATTTAATTGCGACCCAACACAGGGCACAGTTGAAGTGCAAGCCACGGTGCGTGCCTATGAACGGACCGGGGTCGAGATGGAAGCTATGGTGTCTGCTTCTCTGGCGGCTTTGACGATTTATGATATGTGTAAAGGAAGTGAAAAAAACATTACCATTGATGCGGTCCGTCTATTGTTCAAAGAAGGCGGCAAAAGCGGTACATATCGCGCGGAGGACGTATGAAAGCCGCTGTACTGGTCTTATCGGACAAGGGAGCAGCCGGAAAGCGTGAAGATTTGAGTGGCCCAAGTCTCATAGCGTGGCTCAAAAGTCATCACGTAGAAACCGTGCGCTACGACATGATTCCTGATGATCATCACACCATCGTCTCTACGTTGACCGACTGGTGCGATGAAGGCTTTTGTGAGGTGCTTATTACCTGTGGTGGAACAGGTGTCTCTCCACGTGATGTAACGCCGGAAGCCACGTTGGAAGTTGTTGACCGGGTGTTGCCAGGCTTTGGGGAAGCCATGCGAGCTCAAAGCCTTAAGATTACCCCGATGGCGATCCTGTCCCGGTCCATGGCTGGAATTCGTGGCAACTGTCTGATTATTAACCTGCCAGGCAGTCCTAAGGCTGCGATTGAAAACCTTGAAGCCGTGTGGGCGGCCGTACCGCATGGTGTTGATAAAATAGGTGGCAACCCCGCTGATTGTGCGGCTATTCATACCTGATATTTCGTCAAGAAAAAACAATCAGCGATCTTCGTTTTTTCTTGACTTCACCATGTCTGGATTGCTAGGTTCACAAAAATATCTTTTCCCCTTTTAAACCAATCCAGAGAGGTTGGTAAAGGCGATACGATGAACCCGAATTATACTCAAAATAGTAACTACAGTTGTACCCGCGACCTTTCTACCTCTAACGGTGGAGAGGTATTTTTTTGTCCAAAAAATCTGTTATTCCAGTCACTTGATGGAGGGCAATGATGGGGAGTAAAGAAAAAGTTATTCTGGACAAACAGGCGATTGACCGGGCCATCACACGGATTACCCATGAAATTCTTGAAAAGAACAAAGGATGTGACAATCTTGTTCTGATCGGCATTCGCAGTGGTGGCGATCACCTGGCAGCGTTGATCCGTGAACGAATCAATGAAATCGAAGGTGGGCAGGTCCCCCATGGTGCCGTTGATGTGACCATGTATCGTGATGATGTCGGACAGGGTGCTGTCAGACCGCTAGGCAAAACGGACATTCCGTTTGCTCTCGATAATCGTCATGTCATCTTGGTAGATGAAGTGATTTATACTGGACGTACTATCCGTGCTGCCATGGATGCCCTGATGGATATCGGCCGTCCGAGCAGTATCCAATTAGCTGTTTTAGTTGACCGTGGTCATCGAGAATTACCCATTCGTGCTGATTATGTCGGGCGAAATGTTCCATCAGCCCGCGACGAGAACATACAGGTTTTATTTGATGAGGCGCACCAGCCATATGAAGTTCGACTGATTAAGCCTTGATGAAAAAGGGGAGCGACATGGCATTTGCACACAAGCACATTATCGGTACACAGCAACTGTCCAAGGAGGATATCGAACTGATCCTCGAAACGGCAGCAAGCTTCAAAGAAATCAACCTGCGCGACATAAAGAAAGTTCCGACATTGCGCGGGAAAACCATCATCAACCTGTTTTATGAAAACAGCACGCGGACGCGGACGTCCTTCGAATTGGCGGGCAAACGGATGTCTGCGGACACCATCAACATCTCTGCTTCCGGTTCTTCGGTCACCAAAGGGGAAACCCTCGAAGATACGGCCAAGAATATTGAAGCGATGAATGCCGATGTCATCGTTATGCGCCATTCCTGCTCAGGAGCTCCGGATTATCTGGCCAAGCGCCTGACCAAAAGCTCGGTGATTAATGCTGGCGATGGTGCCCATGAGCATCCCAGCCAAGCCTTGCTTGACCTGATGACAATTAAAGAGCACAAGGGACGCATCGAAGGGCTGACTGTTGCCATTATCGGTGATATTGCCCGCAGCCGGGTCGCCAGGTCAGATCTGTATGCTCTGAAAACCATGGGAGCCACAGTCCGTCTGGCAGGTCCCCCAACCATGCTTCCTCCGGGGCTTGAGGAGATGGGCGCGGAAGTTTATACCGACATCAATGAGGCGATCAAAGATGCTGATGTTGTCATAATGTTACGCATTCAGTTGGAGCGGGAAGGGGGCAACACCCTGATTCCAACGCTGCGCGAATATGCACAATTTTTCGCCCTCAATACTCAGAACATCAAACTGGCCAAGCCGGATGCCATTGTCATGCATCCCGGTCCGTTAAATCGTGGCGTTGAGATCTCCTCTTATGTAGCGGACGGCGTCCAGAATGTCATTCTCGACCAGGTTGAAAATGGTGTAGCTGTTCGTATGGCTCTGCTGTATCTGCTGGCCGGTGGCAGTGACGAAGAATAATTTCCTTCCTGAGATGAGGTTTTGAAATGAAAACAGTGATTAAAAATGGCCATGTGATCGACCCCTCCCAGGAACTGGACAGCCGTTTGGATGTGCTGATTGAAGACGGTCGTATCATTGAAATTGGGGAGAATCTGTCAACTGAAGGTGCTGACGAAGTGATTGATGCCGATGGCCTAGTAGTAACACCGGGGCTGATTGATATCCACGTCCATCTGCGTGATCCAGGTTTTGAATACAAAGAAGACATTGTCACCGGCACCCGTGCCGCTGCTGCCGGAGGCTTCACATCGGTTGCCTGTATGCCTAACACCAAGCCGGTTAACGACAATAAAGCGACGACTCTGTATATGATCCATAAGGCTCAAGCCGAAGGCAGCGCCAATGTTTTCCCGATTTGTACTATTACCAAAGGGCAGAAGGGAACTTCTCTGGTAGAGATGGGCGATCTAAAGCTCGCAGGTTGTATCGGATTTTCTGATGACGGGCTCAATGTCGAATCCGGTGACGTGTTACGGCGTTCCATGGAATATGCTACCGGGTTCAATATGCCGATCATCGCTCATGCCGAAGATGAAGGCATCAAATCCGGAGGGGTAATGAATGAGGGGCGCGTCGCGACAGAACTCGGCCTGGCAGGCAACCCCTGGGTTGCTGAAGCGGCTACCGTCGCTCGTGATCTGATGCTGGCTGAGATGACCGGGGCACGACTGCACGTATGCCATATTTCCACCCGACGCACTGTGGAACTGATCCGCGAAGCCAAAGCCCGAGGCGTTAAGGTGACCTGCGAAGTGACCCCGCATCATTTCACGTTGACCGAAGAAGCGGTCCGTGGCTATGACGTCAATGCCAAAATGGGTCCGCCTTTGCGAACTGCCGACGATGTCAACGCCATGAAAGAGGGCTTGGCCGATGGAACTATTGATGCGATTGCTACCGATCACGCTCCGCATCACATTGACGACAAAAACGTTGAATTCAATGTCGCGGCCAACGGACTTGTTGGATTGGAAACGGCATTGCCTCTTGCACTTAATCTCGTCAGGGAAGGGGTGCTGACACTCTCTCAAACAATCAGCTGTCTGACCGATCGTCCGGCCAAGGCACTCAGTATTCCTCGCGGAACCTTGACCAAAGGGGCTATTGCTGACATCACTCTGATTGATCCGGATTATCAATGGACATTGGATGCCACGCAGATGAAGACCAAGGCCCGCAACACACCATTTGACGGCTGGGAGTTGACTGGCGCAGCCATGTTGACCATGCGTGAAGGAACGATCACGTTTCAGCGTGAAAAATAATGTTATAAGTAAGACACACGATTAACACAGTACTATAAGGAGCACACTTGAGCATGAAAGCTATTCTGGCTCTCGCCGATGGCCGCGTTTTTCACGGCCAGAGCATTGGTGCCGTTGGAGAAACCTTCGGCGAAGTTGTTTTTAATACCAGTATGAGTGGGTATCAGGAGATCCTGACTGACCCATCCTACCATGGTGAAATCGTCACCATGACCTATCCGCAGATCGGCAACTATGGCGTCAACGCAGAGGATGTTGAATCCAACAAACCGCATCTGGCTGGTTTTGTGGTCAAGGAGTTGTGTGATTTCCCCAGCAACTGGCGCAGTGAAAGTACACTTAATGCGTATCTGCAAGAAAACAACATCGTCGGCATCCAAGGCATCGACACGCGCGCTTTGGTCAAACATATTCGCGACCATGGAGCACAGACGGGTGTTATCTCCTCCACCGACCTCGATCCAGCCAGCCTGGTAGAAAAAGCCCGCAAGGCTCCTGAGTTGGTAGGTCGCGATCTCGTCAAAGAAGTGACAACCAAAGAACCCTACACCTGGACCCAGGGGTTGTGGGATCTTGAAAGCGGCTACGCCGAACTGGTTGAACCGGCCCGTTTTCATGTCGTGGCATATGATTTCGGTATCAAACGCAATATCCTGCGTAATCTTGTCAGTGCAGGTTGTCGTGTCACAGTTGTTCCGGCAGCAACCTCTGCTGCTGAGGTTCTTGCACTGAATCCCGATGGTGTTTTCCTCAGTAACGGCCCCGGTGACCCGGAACCGATCACCTATGCGCAGGAAAATATTCGTCAGTTACTAGGCAAAGTGCCTTTGTTCGGTATCTGCCTCGGCCATCAGCTTCTTGCTATTGCGTTGGGCGGCACAACGTATAAATTGAAATTCGGCCACCGTGGCGGTAACCAACCTGTTCAGCAAGACGAAAACGGTCGCGTCGAGATCACGTCTCAAAACCATGGTTTCGCCGTTGACTCCAAGAGTCTTGAAGCGGCTTCCGGCATCAGTCACATCAATCTCAATGACAACACAGTGGAAGGCCTGTGTCACAACAGCTTCCCGGCATTTTCGGTCCAGTATCATCCCGAGGCGTCTCCAGGTCCTCACGATGCCCACTACCTGTTCAACCGTTTTATCACCATGATGGAAGACTTCAAGAAGAACTAGAGCTAAGGATAGATAAATGCCTAAACGTACAGACATAAAAAAGATCCTGATTATCGGTGCCGGTCCCATCGTCATTGGTCAGGCTTGTGAATTTGACTACTCTGGAACTCAGGCCTGCAAGGCACTTAAAGATGAAGGCTACGAGGTTGTTCTGCTCAACTCCAACCCGGCCACCATCATGACGGATCCGGATTTTGCTGATCGCACTTACGTCGAACCGGTCACTCCGGCCGTGCTGGCAAAAATTATCGAGAAAGAGCGCCCGGACGCCGTATTGCCGACACTGGGCGGACAGACGGCCCTTAATACGGCTGTCGCTGTAGCCAAAGACGGCACACTCGATAAATTTGGTGTTGAACTGATCGGTGCCAAACTGCCGGCGATTGAAAAAGCGGAAGACCGCACTCTGTTCAAACAAGCGATGGACAATATCGGCGTTGCTGTTCCGCGTTCAGGTCTGGCTCACAACTACGATGAAGCTATGAGCGTCATCGAAGATGTAGGCTTCCCGGCAATCATCCGTCCGTCCTTCACCCTTGGCGGCACGGGCGGGGGCATCGCCTATAACCGCGAAGAATATGAAGCGATGGCCATGGCCGGCATTGATGCTTCGCCAACCAATGAGATTCTTGTTGAAGAGTCTGTTATCGGCTGGAAAGAATACGAGCTTGAGGTCATGCGTGACTTAGCTGACAACGTAGTTATTATTTGTTCCATTGAGAACTTTGATGCCATGGGTGTCCATACCGGGGACTCCATTACCGTTGCCCCGGCGCAGACCTTGACCGACAAGGAATATCAGATTCTGCGCGATGCCTCTCTGAAGATCATCCGTGAGATTGGTGTTGAAACTGGCGGCTCCAATATCCAGTTTGGTATCAACCCTCGAGATGGTCGTCTGGTTGTTATCGAAATGAACCCACGTGTCTCGCGCTCTTCGGCACTGGCGTCTAAAGCTACCGGATTCCCGATTGCTAAAATCGCAGCCAAGCTGTCGGTTGGATACACTCTGGATGAGATTCCCAACGATATTACCCGCGAGACCTTCGCATCGTTTGAGCCGACGATTGACTATGTGGTCACGAAGGTTCCGCGTTTTACGTTTGAGAAATTCCCCAGCACCAATCCCACCCTGACCACCCAGATGAAATCCGTCGGTGAAGCCATGGCCATTGGTCGCACCTTCAAAGAGAGCTTTCAGAAAGCTCTGCGCTCCATGGAAATCGGTTCGGATGGTTTTGAAAGTCGCCTGTTCGCGTCACCTGAAGCCGTTGGAATACCCCTCAGCGACACAGACATGGACCTTCTTCGCGACAAATTGCGCGTCCCGAATGTTGATCGTACCTGGTATCTCGGTGATGCGTTGCGTGCCGGGATGTCTGTTGATGAAATTTATCAACTCAGTGGCATTGATCCGTGGTTTATCAACAATATTGCGCAAATCATCGCCATGGAGAAAGAACTTTACGGTAGCCGGGACTCCTTGTTGAATGGGACGGAAGAGGGGCTTGAGTTACTGCGTCAAGCCAAACAATACGGCTTCTCTGACCGTCGACTGGCCTATCTGCTTGGTACGAACGAGGGAACGGTTCGTCAGCAACGCTATGACCATGCGATACGACCGGTCTATAAGCGAGTGGACACCTGTGCCGCTGAATTTGAGGCCTTCACGCCGTATATGTACTCGACCTACGAGGAAGAGTGTGAAGCCAACCCCACAGATCGTAAAAAAATCATGATTCTCGGTGGTGGCCCCAACCGTATCGGTCAAGGGATCGAATTTGACTACTGCTGTGTTCATGGGGCATTTGCACTCCATGATGACGGTTTTGAAACCATCATGGTCAACTGCAACCCGGAAACCGTTTCTACAGATTATGACACCTCCGACCGTCTTTATTTTGAACCGTTGACCCTTGAAGATGTTCTGGAGATTGTCGCCATTGAAAAGCCGGATGGCGTCATTGTTCAGTTTGGTGGTCAAACACCTTTGAAGTTGGCTGTTGCTTTGGAAAAAGCCGGTGTGCCGATTATCGGCACCAGCCCGGATGCGATTGACCGAGCAGAAGACCGTGAACGATTCCAGGCCCTGCTGCACAAACTGGAACTGAAACAACCGGCCAACGGTCTGGCACGTTCTTTTGAAGAAGCGGAAACCATTGCCGAAACGATCGGCTATCCAGTGGTTGTTCGTCCTTCCTATGTTCTCGGCGGCCGTGCCATGGAAATTGTCTATGGTATTGACCAGTTGCGTAATTATATGAAATTTGCCGTGCAGGCATCTCCGGAACACCCGATTCTCATCGATAAATTTCTTGATCATGCTATTGAGATTGATGTGGACGCTCTCGCCGATGGAACGGATGTGGTCATTGGTGGCATCATGCAGCACATTGAAGAAGCCGGTATCCACTCCGGTGACTCAGCCTGTTCTCTGCCGCCGTATTCTCTCGCCGAAGAGCTGGTTGAAGAGGTCCGTCGTCAAACCCGGGCTCTGGCGCTTGAACTGGGCGTTATCGGCCTGATGAACATTCAGTTTGCGGTTAAGGATAACGTGGTGTACCTCATTGAAGTTAACCCGCGTGCCAGCCGAACTTCACCATTTGTTTCCAAGGCCACGGGACGGCCGCTGGCTAAGATTGCAGCACGTTTAATGTCCGGAAAAACCCTGAAAGAGCTGAATATCCTTAACGATATCGTTCCTGACCATGTCGCCGTCAAAGAGTCGGTCTTTCCCTTCGCCAAATTCCCAGGCGTAGATACGTTGCTGGGACCGGAGATGAAATCTACCGGTGAAGTCATGGGACTGGACAGAGACTTTGGTAAGGCGTTCGCCAAGGCCCAGCTTGGTGCCGGAGTTAACCTGCCATTAAGCGGCAAAGTCTTTATCAGCGTCAAAGACAGTGACAAGCCTGAGACCATTGCGATTGCCCGAAAACTGGTCGATGCCGGATTTAGCTTGATTGCTACGGGCGGCACAGCGGCAACACTGCAGGAAAACGGTTTGCCGGTTGAGCGGGTAAACAAGGTGAAAGAAGGGCGACCCCATTGTGTTGATGCGATTAAAAATGGCGATATCGCCATGGTCTTCAATACTACTTTCGGCATCCAGTCCATTGCGGACTCCTTTTCCATCCGTCGCTCGGCTTTGATGTACAGTGTGGCTTATTTTACAACCGTTGCCGGAATGGACGCTGCAGTCGATGGCATCAAGGCCATGCAAAGGGAAAGCCTTGACGTTGTTGCCCTGCAAGAGTATAGTTTGAAGTCATAAAACGACATAAAAACAAGCTGATATACTTTCCAAGGTTGCGGGTAGAAGCTCTTCTGCCCGTGACTTTGTTTTTTAGAAGAGGAAAAAAGAAACATGGCTAATTCCGTACCAATGACACCCGAATGCTACGCACGTCTTCAGGAAGAACTCAAGAACCGCATCAAAATTGATCGACCTAAGGTTGTTCAGGATATTGCTGAAGCTCGTTCCCATGGAGATCTTTCTGAGAATGCTGAATATGATGCAGCAAAGGATCGTCAGGCCCATATCGAAGGTCGGATTGCTGAATTAAATGACAAGCTGGCGCGTGCAGAAGTGATTGATCCCAAAAGCATTAATACAGATAAAATCGTTTTTGGCGCAACAGTAACGTTGTACGATCCCGATGCTGACGCTGAAGTCATCTACCAGATTGTCGGCGAAGACGAAGCTGACATTAAAAAAGGGAAGATTTCCGTGACGTCACCGGTAGGGAAAGCCCTTATTGGCCATACCCATGACGATGAAGTTCGTATTCAGGTTCCCTCGGGCACCAGAATTTACGAAGTAACGGAGATTGAGTACAAATAGGTCGGACCATGTTTGAAAAAACGACTAAAATGACGGAGATCCTCAAAGGACACCCAAAAGCAAAAGAGGTCCTTGAATCATATGGTTTGCAATGTTCCACTTGTTCCGGAGCCAAACACGAATCTCTGGAATTGGGCGCGACAAACCACGGACTTGATGTCAATGAATTGCTTTCCCGCCTGAATGCCTTGTTTGACGGGCCTTCCGACGCTTAACCTTACGGAATCAGCACCGGGATGCCACAGCGTGCAATGCAGACGGCTGTTTTAACCACTCCTCTGAGCACCCTCAGAGGAGTGGGACCCAAACTGTGCGAAAAACTGACCCGCCTTGGTCTCCGTACTGTTGAAGACCTCCTTTACACCTTGCCACATCGTTATGAAGACCGGCGCCATTTCTCCTCAATTAATCAGCTAACGCCAGGAGTTTCCGGCCAATTTTGCGGAAAGATTCTTCAGGCGGATGAAGTGCCTTTAGGGCGCAGCCGCAAAAAAATCTTTGAAGTCGTTGTCGGTGACGACAGTGGCCAGATCCTCCTCAAATGGTTTCACTACCGCCGTGATTGGATGAAGAAACAATACACGAGTGGTCGCATGATCTATGCCTATGGCGAAGTGCGTGTCTTCTCAGGGCGGCGTGAAATTCTGCATCCTGAAGTTGATTTCACGGCCAGCAATACTGCTGACACGATGCGTATTTTGCCGGTGTACCCCCTGACCGAAGGATTAACACAAAAGCAATTGCGTTCTTTTTGTCAGCAAGCCGTCAGCACTTATGCCAAAGCCGTTGCGTGCCACCTGCCGGAGTGGATTATCCATAAGAGGGCATTGTTGCCGTTAAGTGAAGCCCTATTACAATGTCATTGCCCACCACAGGACTGTGATTTTCAGCTTCTGCAGTCAGGAGACTATCCAGCACGACGCACGTTGGTTTACGACGAATTCTTTTATCTTCAACTCGGTCTGGCCTTGCGTCGACATGGTGTCGAACTTGAACAAGGCAGAGCATTTACCTTGGAACATCGCTACACTCTGCCTTTGGCAAAAGCGTTGCCGTTTGATTTGACTAGCGCTCAAAAACGTGTTCTTGGCGAAATCAAACGTGACATGCTGACCACGCATCCAATGAATCGTCTGATTCAGGGAGATGTTGGCAGCGGTAAAACCATCGTAGCACTCATGGCCGCATTGATTGCTATTGAGAATGGTGCTCAGGCCGCCGTTTTAGCGCCTACAGAGATCCTCGCGGAACAGCATTACAGACAATTTGACCATTGGATGGAAGCGTTAGGTCTGAACTGTGCTTTATTGACCGGATCAACCAGCAAATCAGAACGGCATAGTTTGCTTGAAAAACTCTCTGCCGGTGAGGTTCATCTGATGGTCGGAACGCATGCACTGCTTCAGCCAGATGTGCAATTCGACGATCTGGGACTTGTTATTATTGATGAACAGCATCGTTTCGGCGTCCAACAACGCCAGCAATTACGTAAAAAAGGCCATTCACCGGATACCCTGGTGATGACGGCAACACCGATTCCTCGAACGCTGTCATTGACATTGTACGGTGATCTGTCCATGTCCGTTATTGATGAATTGCCTCCCGGCAGAACACCAATTACCACACGGATTGCCAAGGCTTCACAACGACAACAGATGCTCGAATTCGTGTGCCGTGAACTTGATAAAGGCTATCAGGTTTATTTTGTCTATCCTCTGGTTGAAGAAAGTGAACGATCCGAACTCAAAGCGGCAACGGAAGCCTTTGAGGCTCTTCAAGCTGAATTGGGCGAGAAATACGCCGGAGGGCTATTACACGGGCGCTTGCATTCACGTGACAAAGAAGCTGTCATGGATCAGTTTAAGAGAGGTGATATCAACTATCTGGTTTCGACAACAGTGATCGAGGTCGGTATCGATGTGCCGAATGCTTCCGTCATGGTTATCGAACATGCTGAACGCTTTGGCCTGGCGCAACTGCATCAATTAAGAGGCCGGGTAGGGCGCGGGGCTGCCAAGAGCTATTGTCTTCTAGTACAATCAGATCAATGCAGCAATGACGGACGACAACGACTGGAGATTATGCAACAGTCGAACGATGGATTTGTTATTGCTGAAGCGGATCTGCAACTTCGGGGTCCTGGTGAGTTCTTAGGCACGAAACAGGCCGGAATTGAAAATTTCCGCGTGGCGAATCTTCTTCATGATGCTGTCATCCTCGAACAGGCCCGAGAAGATGCTTTGCAACTGATTGAAACTGAGGACCTGTTGACATCGGCAAACTATGCGGGCCTGCGTCAAACATTAAAACAACGCTGGGGCAGTCGACTGGAACTGGCAAGTGTTGGATAAATGGAATAAACATGAGTAATTCAATGCGTTTTGAAAAAGACTTTCGTGCTATTGCTCAGTTCGGGGTGCTTGACAATGGTGGTGTAACGCGACTGGCGCTTACAAAAGCAGACCATGAGGCCCGTAATTATCTTATTCAGGCCATGAAGACGGCGGGTTTGGATACGTATATTGACAATTCGGCAACATTCGCGGACGTCGCTCAAGTACAGATAACCACTTGCCGGCAGTCATGCTGGGTTCACATCTGGATACGGTGCCTCAAGGGGGGCATTACGATGGAATTGTCGGCGTTTTGGCCGCGCTGGAGGTTGTCCGACAGCTCAATGACCAGCAAATTAAAACCAAGCATCCTGTCGAAATCATTAACTTTTGCTGTGAAGAATCCAGTCGTTTTGGAGTCGCAACTCTAGGAAGCAAGGGTTTGACAGGCCAGTTAAACTGTGAACAAATGAAATTCATTTTCGATAAAGATGGGACCACCTTTTATCAGGCGTTACAGCAGTCAGGCTGTTGCCCGGATGAGGCATGCAAAGATCAATTGACACCAGCAGATGTTAAGGCATTTTTCGAATTGCATATCGAACAAGGTCCGGTACTGGAACATCATCACGAGCATTTAGGTATCGTTGAGGCCATCGCGGCACCAAGTCGGTTCAGGGTGATCATCCAAGGCCGCAGTGATCATTCTGGAACAACACCGATGCCGTTGCGACGTGATGCTTTAATTGCTGCAGCCAAGCTGATTTTGGGTGTTGAACAATTAGCACTTAACTCCAGCAAACAGAGCGTTGCGACTGTCGGTGAAATCATCAATCAGCCCAATGCGATGAATGTTGTTCCGGGTCAAGTAACGTTAGGCGTCGATATTCGCGATGTTGATGGCGCACGCAAAGCCGAGATGGTCCAAGCCTTTAAAGATTTAATTCAAACGATCCAACAGCAGTCGTCCTGTCAATTTAGATGCGAAACGTTGAGTGACGATCAACCCGTAACTTTAGATAGCAATTTGCGACAACAGTTATTTGGCATTGCACAGTCACACAACTGGAATTGTCGCGTAATGCCCAGTGGTGCTGGCCACGATGCCATGCACATGGCGCGTATTACGCCAACCGCATTGATCTTCATTCCTAGCCGGCAAGGAATCAGCCACAATATCGCAGAGAGCAGTTCGTTAGATGATATCGTCCGTGGTATTCATATTCTTTACGAAGCTGTTCTCAAAACAGCTGTTCAGGACTGATTACACACAGGGCAGCATTAACCTGCCAAAAAGTTAACATAATATTTCTTATGCGACATACTTTCAGTTGGTGACTGTAGTGTGGACTTAGTATAATAAGATTCCTTCGCTCCGATTCCTACAAGAGAACCTCTATAAATACCTCATGTTGATGCGCGCATCCGTTACACTATCGTTCATCCATCGGCGTATATTCACTGGATTCATTGACTCAATCGGTTTTGTCATAAGTCTGCAAAAGAACTTTTTAGGATTCCTCGGGATTCATCGATGAAGCAAATCTGAAATATAATGAGAGATGAAAATATTTTGTCTGGTGCTGATTCTATAAAATTGATAGCCTACCCACCTATTCTCAGGGCGGGGTGAAATTCCCCACCGGCGGTAACTCTTTTGAGAAGCCCGCGAGCGCCTTTGTCATCGGGATAAGGGGTCAGCAGATCTGGTGTGATTCCAGAGCCGACGGTTACAGTCCGGATGAAAGAGGATAAACAGCCTCCTGTGGTTGCTTCCAACCCGCAGCACTGTGTTCCTGTGCGCCCTGATTCCCGCATCGTTCTCATCAAAAGGAGACTTCGCATGAATCAGACCTTAGACACCCTTTTCGGCACACCTCAACAACGAGTTCAAAAAGCCATTGATGCCCTTCAACGTGGTCACGGAGTCATCGTTACAGACGATGAAGACCGTGAAAATGAAGGGGACTTGATCTTTAGCGCAGATCATTTAACAAGTGAGCAGATGGCGATGTTAATTCGCGAATGCAGCGGTATTGTCTGTTTATGTCTAACTGAAGAGAAAGTTGAACAACTACAGCTGCCGATGATGGTTAAAGATAATCAGAGCCATTACCAGACGGCTTTTACCGTAAGTATAGAAGCCGCTGAAGGAGTAACGACCGGTGTATCTGCAGCGGACCGTGTTACAACAGTGCGCGCTGCCGCATCTCCTGATAGCCACCCTGCCGCCATTCACAGTCCGGGGCATGTGTTTCCTCTCAAAGCACGCTCCGGCGGTGTTCTTGAGCGCCGTGGTCATACGGAGGCAACGGTTGACCTCATGGCTCTGTCGGGATTAAACCCATGTGGCGTTTTGTGTGAAGTCACCCAAGAAAATGGCGAGATGGCACGGATGCCATATTTGATCAACTTTTGTCAGAAACACTATCTGCCCCTGGTTACCATTGATGATATCGTTCGTTACAAATCTCAACAACAACCTTGATAGTTGCTTGATATATCAAGACATTTTAGGAAAATTTTATCTTTGATTCTACGAGGTCTGTGGTATGTTGTCAGAATAGATTTAATTCATATGGAGTAATCCCAATGATGACTCAGGAAGCTGTTCTTGACTTTGTTCTCAATTCAGACGAATTACCAACGTTGTCTGCTGTTGCCTCTCGTCTTATTTCGATCACTGCGGAAGAAGATACAACTATCAGTGACATTGCTTCATTGATTTCGAAAGACATCTCTCTTTCGACAAAGATTTTAAAAGTGGTGAATTCATCTTTTTACAGTTTTCCCCAACAGATCGGAACAATCCATCAGGCAGCCTCTATTCTTGGCACCAATGCGGTACGCAGTCTGGTTCTCTCTTTTTCGTTTTTGAAGCCGGATAAACAAAAAAAAGACGGCTTTGACTATGCCACATTTTGGGAAAAATCCCTTTCTGAGGCTGTAGCGTCACGTATGCTGATGTCCGCTGTTGATGCTGATGATACAGAAGAAGGCTTTATTGCCGGATTATTGCAGAATCTCGGTGTCCTCGTTCTGGCTAAAGCATTTCCTGAAGAATACAAGCAAGTTGACAAAGCGGTCTCCAATGATGAATTGGAACGTTGTCAGGCTGAAATAAAGTTTATTGGTGCTGATCATACCTATATTGGTAGCGAAGTCTGTCGCAGCTGGGGATTTCCTGCCGAAATCGTCGATCCCCTACGCTACCATCATGAGCCGCATAAACTGCCTTCCAAAGATGCAAAACTGAAGTTGCTATGCGAAGTTGTCTGCCTGTCTGGAATCATCTCCAAGGTTTATAGTGCAAAAAAACCTGAGGAACTGGTGACTTTATTTAAGGCTCAGGCCAAACGTCGCCTGCACCTGACAGAAAAAAAACTGGAAGACTTTCTTGACCGTGTTCACACTGAAGTCGAAGAGATCGGCAAATTTTTCGATATTAAGATCCAGAACCAAAAGTCCATCGCTGAGGTGTTGCAAATCGCCAATGCCGAGCTCAGTGTTCTTAACTTGAGCTACGAACAAATGAACCGTTCTCTTGTCGAGAAAACCGTTCAACTGGAAATGCTCACTGCTGAGCTTGAAAAAAAGAATAAACTTCTTGAGCGTTTGGCCAATGTTGACGGCTTAACTGAAGCGTATAATCATCGCTATTTCCAGAACTTCCTTGATCGGGAGATCAAGCGCTCTGAGCGCAATGAATACACGTTGAGCGTTGTCATGGTTGATATCGACAACTTTAAGAAATTCAACGACATGCATGGTCATCAGGTTGGTGATTATATTCTTCGGCAATTTGCCGATGTTGCCCGCAGTCTGCTTCGTGAATATGACCTGTTTGCTCGTTATGGTGGCGAAGAATTCGTTCTTGTTTTACCCGAGACAACTGCGGAACAGGGTGAAACAGTTGCGGAGAAATTCCGTAGTTCTCTTGCAGAACATGCCTTTTGTCTTGAAAGAGAAACTTACTACATCACCGCCAGTTTTGGCGTTGCGGAAATGACCCCAAGCCAAGACAAGTTTGATAAAAACGAAGTGATCTCCAGGGCGGATTCCGCACTTTATGAGTCCAAGAAAAAAGGACGCAACCGGGTGACGGTTTATAACACTAAAAAGAAATGGTTTGGCAAATAGCTCGCTAACAAAAAAGCCTCCGTACTCCGGAGGCTTTTTTGTATCGTTCCCTTCCCTACTTATATGACATCATACATGTGTATGCACAGGAATCTCGCATTGTTCCACCTGAAAGTCACGACTGCAATCACGATATCCAGTCTCAGGATTCCAGGTCTTTACCCACATTTGTTCAGGAAATGCTTGAGCTTTGTAGATTGATTTTCCGATTAATAAACGTAGGCATTCTTGGGTGGTTTCAGAAATACTCGGGTGGGGATAAACCGACTTCAGAACATCACCAGCCCCTTTATTATGATCCATAAAGTGGGCGATCGAGAGAACCACATTGGAAACCTGCGGACCCGCAGAACGCATCCCCAATATTTTCATATCAGCATCATCGGTGACGACAATCTTGACAAAGCCCCTTTTGGCACGCATGGCCAACGGTCGACTTGACATGGCATAAGCCACATACCCCACCCGATATCTCACCCCTTTAGCCTGACATTGCTCTTCACTTAAACCAACAGTCGCAACCGATGGGTTAAGGAACATGATTGCCGACATATTACTGTAGTTGAGGGGATGTGTTGAGCGACAAAACATCTCTTTGGCAGCCATTCGCGCTTCCATTTCAGCAATGTTCACCAGGTTGGGATGGCACGTCACATCACCGCAAGCAAAAATATTTCCATCAACCCGGCAATCAACACCGGTTGTCAGGAAGCCGTTTTTATCCAACTCAATTCCAACTTTGTCCAACCCCAAATGCTTCAGATTCGGCTGACGACCAACAGAAATCAAAGCAGCATCGATCTCGATAACCTCACTGTGCCCATCTGGAAAATCAAGTACCGCAGCCAGATAGTCTTTGCGTCGATGGATATCCTGCAAGGTGGCGGATTGATGCAGAACCACCCCGGCCGATTCAAGACTTTTTTCAACAAAACGACTGACATCGTGGTCTTCATACGACAAAACACGCTCTTTATGATCGACGAGATGCACTTGTGTCTGCCCAAAATTGGCAAAAATCGTTGCATATTCACAACCGACAACACCCGCACCAAGAATCAGTAGCCGTTTTGGAAACCGCTTAAGGCGATGGATACCATTGGAGTTGAAGATTTTTTCCTGATCCATCTGGATGTTTCCGTATCCTCGTGGATGACTTCCTGTCGCGATAAGAAAGTTTTTGGCAAACACTTGTCGAATCGAACCATCCTCCAGGCTCACGTTTACGCTCCGCCGATCAACAAAAGAAGCCCAACCTCGAATTAACGTAATTGAGCCCTGCCCTTGCCAGCGACGTGGTGAAAATGTCTCCAGCTGTGTCAACATTTGGTATTGACGTTCCTTGACAGCTTCTTCAACTGTTGCGTTGACTTCACAATAATCAACCGTCAGGGCTTGGCTGTGATAGCCACGATCGCGTTTTGCCGCAATGGAATAGTCTTTGGAGAGCTCCCACATGGTTTTGGATGCTAAAGCGCCCCATTTCACACCTGCTCCACCGATTTCCCCGCCTTCAATAATGCATACATGCTTTCCAAAATCAAAAGCCCTCATGGCACCGGCAAAACCTCCGGGTCCACAACCAAGCACACATAAATCATATTCCATTGTCTGTTCTGTCATGAGCAGGCCTTTCGTATCGAGTTAAGTCGATAGAAGTATACACTATTTTTTTGTGGACATGCCACTTTGCTGAAAAGTCACAAAAGGCAATTTGAGGAGATAAAGCAACGTGTGCTTTTCAAAAGTTCGATAGCCGGAAAGACCAAGTTCCATGGCATCATGCCCTTTGTCCGGTTGATCGGTATAGCTGTTAAACAGGTAGTCCCACCAGGACAGGCAAAAACCATAATTGGAGTTGGTTTCCCGAACAAGAACGGAATGATGAATACGATGCATATCCGGTGTGACGAGGATACGGCGTAACAGCCGGTCGACAGAAGAAGGAATAGCCAGATTGCCATGGTTAAACATTGCCGCACTATTGATAAGGCTCTCGGAAACAATGACCATCACTCCAGGAACCCCCATAACAACAACTGCGGCTGATTTAACCAGAAATGACAACAGGATTTCACCCGGGTGAAAGCGTAGTCCTGAGGTCACGTCAATATCCATGTCAAGATGATGGACTTTATGTAGTCTCCACAAGCCGTTCAATTGATGGAACCATCTGTGTTGCCAATAAATCACCAGATCCATCCAGATCAAAGCAACAACAGCTTTTATCCACAGTGGCCAGGCGACGAGATTCAGCAGCCCAACGTGGTACTGGGTAGCAGACTCAGCAATCATCACGACAGTGAACGGCATCAACAGGCGAACAATGATGGTATCGATACCGATCAAGCCCAGATTTCTCTGCCAACGAATTCGTTTGGAGAAATGTCGGTTACGCCGTGGCCAATAGACTTCACAGAGAGCGACGGCGAGAAAAGCAATGGTGAAAACAGCACTCCGCAGGAGGTTTTCATCAAACATCATCACGTGCCCCAGTACGTTTAATCAAACAACCTGTCGACAGTATTAAAATCAAGTTCAACTTCAGCAAGATGGCCGATAAGATCTATCTTTTCTTGGTCCTGGGCGGTAATTTTTGAAACATCATTTTGAATTCGGGTAAACGCTTCTGAATTTGTCAGATGGGTACGCATATATGGGATATTACTGTCATCGACAATGCGTCGTGTAATGGGTGAAACCGGGGCGTGGCCGGGGATTACCAGACCAGCGATCTTTTTACGATACTCCGGCAAGTGGTATAACGATGCCAACATGACCATCAGTTCGTCGCGGGTGCTGTTTACCAACAACAAACTCGATTCGTCAAGAAGGTCAGCAACCCGTTGCGCTGAAGCCGCACCGAGTTGAACATGGTGAACAATACGATGCTGCTCTTCAAGATTACCGGACAAAGGACTTTCAAGAAGGCGACTGATTCGGTGGAGAGTCGGGTTCGCCAGGATTGGCGAATAATTGAAGCCGCCCTGCACATGGATCCCCAGCCCTGAAAAGGCTTTTCTCAGATAATTCAATGTGCTTTGCCGTTTTTCACTGAGGAGTTTGTTGGCCACCAGCATACGGACCTGCGCTCCGGCCAGCTTGAACACACTGAGGTTCATAGATACGGCATCAATGGCACTACCGATGCCACCATCTGTCACCATCATCACCGGAGCATCGAGCAATTTCGCGACCTGGGCATTATTATAGCCGAGAACTGAACCGACACCGGCATGCCCTGCCCCTTCTATGACCAGAAAATCACACTCCTTTTCAAAAAAATGACAGGCCTCAAGCATCTTTTCTGCAAAGGATTCCCGACAGACTTTGCCATCAAGGACAAGGCGGGTTGTGTCAGGAAAAACCTGAACAGGGCTCATATGACGGATATGCTCTTCAAGACCAAAAATCTGAGCCATCAGAACAGCGTCTTTATCCGCATGATAATTGTTGAATTCGATCAGTTTCGGACCGATGGGCTTGATAAAACCAACTCGATCATACTTTCGGGCCGCACGATATAATAAGGAAAGACAGAGTGTTGATTTGCCACAATTTTTATTCGTCGCGGCGACAAAGATTTTTTTCGCCATGGATCCCCTCCATCGACAGAAAATATCACATTACAAAAGCGGTTGTTTACCAACGGCTGTCAAATTGATTTGCACTCAGCGCCAAAAGGCACCAACCACATAAAAAAGATACTCCACCAACGGGAGTGATCAATCCCAGTCCGTTGATTTGACTGAGAACTAATGTGTATAAGCTACCAGAAAAGAGAATGATCCCAACAAAGAACAACAGGCCTGCTGTGCGAACCCGACGAGCATCCGGCCAGAGTTTGACACACAACGCGACCAGCAGCAGCGCAAGAGCATGATACATCTGATAATCGACAGCTTTCTCCCACGTGATCAACAGTTCAGGGCTGACCCGCTGTCTTAAGCCATGAGCGCCAAAAGCCCCCAGCGCCACAGAGAGAAAAGCATTTATACAGCCAAGGACAAAAAATAACTTCATACAGAACAACTCCATCGGCTAAGGAAGATTAACGGGTCAGAGTACGAAGAGACACATCTCCTTCTTTTTGAACAGTGATCGACGGTGTCAGCCAACCTAGATCGAGTTTGGCTCGCAACCTGTAGGTGAATTGCTCTCGCGGCTGACGCGCTAACTGAGAAATAAGATCAAGACTGTTAAGTAAATTCGCAGTAACCGTCAGGGAAATTTCCTGCTCGGAATATCCAGCAATGACAGGAATATCCGCTTTGACGCCACTCAGTAAAGAGATATCTTCAATTTCAATCACATAGCTCAAGCCATTGAGCTCAAGAGCTTGGCGGTTGTGATTGATAATATTAAGAGAAATTGCAAAGCGAGGAGCCAAGCCCTGGCTTTCAACAACGGAAAAACGCGTTACTTGAATCGTCGGGGTTTCAAAACCGGGGCGCATCCAGGCACAGGAACATAACGATATCGCCAGGAGTATCAAGACAAAGTTTTTTGCCACCTCAATTCCCTTTCGAAAAAGTTCACGCCCTCATTGTTAACCTGAATTGCCAATAATTACAATGATCTGTTGCCAAAACAGTGCAGAAATACTTTCACAAGGTTTTTTGGTATACTTAGAAGGAAATCCGTCAGGCTGTCCAAAAACAGTTTACACCCATGGAGGGGTGAGATAAGTCCACAACGATTCAGATTTATCTACGAGGCGGAGATCGTTTTTGATGTGTGGCTGACTCAGATTGTCTTTTACCACACAGGCGACACCGTAGATCCGGAGGACATCATGATTGCATCCATCACCACACCAACACTGGATAGCTTTAAAGCTGAAGCACGCCAGCTGTTGGAAGCAGCGGTCAAACAGCGTCAGGAGCAACAAGGGCCGGAACCTCAAAGCCGGATTGAAGACAAGGTCTCACTTGGCAATAAACCGGCGGAAAAAGTGACCTATACGGCCGAAGTTTCCGATGCCGATCTTGGCAAAACCTTCACCATGCTTCGTGATCTGTTTGCCACAACCCTACAGGAACAGGGAATCGCTCTTGAGGTGGCCACAGAAAACAGTACCATTGATTTACAGTCGCTTACTCCGGAGCAGGCAAAGGAACTCGTCTCGGAAGATGGCTATTTTGGCATTGAGAAAACCGCTCAACGGATTTTCGACTTTGCCGTTGGCCTGTCTGGAAATGACCCCAGCCGCATTGATGCGATAAGAGCCGGTATCGAGGATGGTTTTGCCAAAGCTGAAGAGGCCTGGGGAGGGACACTCCCAGATATCTCTTACGAGACCAAAGAGGTTCTGATGAACAAGCTTGAAGATTGGGTCAATGCCGATAGTGCCTCAGGTGAAATTTCCGAGGCGCAGTAAATCAGACTAAAGAGAAAAGGGCAGCAAACGTTCTGCCCTTTTCTTACCATTCAAACAGCGCTAAAATAGCCACGATTGTCACATTCTACGTGTCGGTCGAAACATGGCTGTCAAATCGTGTCTATCGAAATAGAAAAACAACGATCTTATGAATCAAATCACTGCCCTCCAAGGACGGATGGAGCTTGTACGCTATCCTGTTCGTCAAAATGATCTGTTACGTGCCTGGGATGCAGCAGATGAGTTTCTTCTTCACTATTTGGAAGAAAACACGCTGCTGGACGCGACGCAAAAACTGTTGATTGTTAATGACAGCTTTGGTGCCCTGACCTGTTGTCTGCATGAATATCATCCTTTTTTCATCAGTGATTCGTACCTGGCCGTTCAAGGAATGCTACACAATCTCAGAAGGAATCATTTAGAGACAGACTGCGTTACGGTACGGGACGGACTACAGATTTTTCCAGAGAAATTCGGCATAGTTCCGATAAAAATCCCCAAAAGTCTGGCATTACTCAAAGATCAACTGATCCGATTACGTCAGAACCTCCATCCGGGGTCCGTTATCATCGCCGGGGGTATGGTCAAACATATCAGCGCGACAGCTATGGCACTCTTTGAGACGATCATCGGTCCGACACAAACCACTTTGGCACGCAAGAAAGCGCGCCTTATTATCAGTCACTTTGACCCTTCAAAACACATCGAAACAGAACCGGAGAGTGTTCTGAATCTTCCAGAATTTGATCTGAGTCTGTTTCAACACCCGGGTGTTTTTTCCATGAGCAAACTCGATTTGGGCAGTCGTCTATTCCTCGAACATCTGTCAAATCTGCCTCAATCATCGAAAATCATCGATCTAGGCTGCGGCAATGGTGTGATGGGACTTGCTGTTGCCGGAGCGCAACCGGAAGCAGAGTTGACATTTATCGATGAATCCTATCGTGCGGTTGATTCCGCTCGAATCAACTTCACCAACAACTTTCCTGGACGACAAGCACACTTCTTGGTTAACAATTGTCTTGATGAGATGCCACGGGACAGTGTGTCGTTGATTATCAATAACCCTCCGTTTCATCAACAACAGGTGGTCGGAGATCAGATTGCCTGGCAAATGTTTCGGCAATCGCGACAGATTCTTGAACGCTCCGGGCAACTATGGGTCGTGGGCAATCGGCATCTCGGCTATCACACCAAACTGAAGCGCCTGTTCGGCAACTGTAAACTGATGGCGAGCACCCATAAGTTCGTTTTACTCAGCGCCACGAAATCCTGATCGAGCCAACGATCAGGATTCCTTCCAGGCGTGTTGCTCTTCAACCGGCAACGACTCGAAATATTGTCGAATACCACGCAATGAATTACTCATAAAATAGCGTTCCCGTGCGTAAATATCGGCTTCAAGTTGTTCAATCCCAGAGAAAGTCGGATCATTATTCAACAGCCAGTCGTAGATCACTTCATCGCGTTGTGAGGCCGTAATATGGTCTGTCACCGCGACGGCTTTGACCCATACCGAGAGTTGTTGGCGCGCCGTTTCAAGGTAACTGACGGCAGGCTCAACCAGGCCGTGATGCGCAATAACCAGATAGCGCGGGTTCAGCGCAATCATTTTATCAATGGAACTACGAGCCACTTCGTAAATAAACTTTGGCGGTGTTGCTGGGCGCATATACCTTCCCTGCGCAACAGGAATGTGTACGCCGGCAATTTCCCCACCAAACAACAGATCCTCATAGGCATAGCAGACATGATGAGGTGCATGACCCGGCGTTTTGTACACCTTGATCCCGGTTGTACCAATATCCTCGGCATAAGAGATCGCAGCTTCAGTGACAGGAACAATCTCACCATAAATTTCTGCAGTCTCTCCCAGAACGGTTAATGATCCCTGCCACAACTTTTCAGGATCGATCATATGCCGGATGCCGTCCGGGTGACAGATCACCTTCGCTTCGGGAAAGTATTTAAGCAATTCACCGGTCCCACCAGCATGATCAATATGAATATGGGTCAGCAAAATATAATCAATCGCGTCCACCTGAAGCTCACGCAGATGGTTGACAAGAACCGGAATCGTCGATAATGGTCCTGGATCAACCACAGCGCAAAAACCATCCGTTTCGATATACCAACTACTGATAAAATTGCGAAAGCCCTCAAGGCGAGGTTGATCAAGATTGATACATTTCAACTGGTTAACATTCATTGCAAACTCCATCCGGAAGAAAAAGTAGTTTAAATCCATTGTCACGTCACTGCAGCCCTTTGTCAACAAGGCCTCAAACCCTGGAGACAGGAATAATATTGAAAAGACCATAAATGGCTGATTGACGCTGGATGTCAAACATGCCATTTTATTGATCTTCCCGTTTAACTCGGAGGATACACGGTGATTATCCTGACATTAAATTGTCGCAGCCAGACAATCCACTACCATCTTTTTGATTATCCCAACCCAATTCCTCTGACACAGGGGTTTGTTGAAGGGATCGGCACTCACAGTACAAACTGCATCTTAAATGGTTCTCCCCTGCTGCTGGAGGATCACCATGCCGCACTGGATTACATCCTGAAGAACCTCTGCCATCCGAAGTATGGTGTTCTGGATTCTTTAAGCCAGATTCGTGGTGTCGGTCACAGGGTTGTTCATGGCGGAGAAACTTATAGCCATTCCGTCAAGATTGACGCTGAGGTTTTGCACTCCATCCGTAAAGTAGAGCGCATGGCCCCCAAGTACAATATTCCAAGTCGCGAGACTATCATCGCCGCCATGGAATTACTGCCCGATATCGACCATGTGGCCATTTTTGATACAGCATTTCACCACACCATGCCGCCCAAAGCCTATATGTACCCCCTGCCCTACGAATGGTATGAAAAATATCGGGTGAGACGTTATGGGTTTCATGGCAGCTCACATCTGTATTTAGCCAGGCGAGCCGCCGCCCATCTGGGAAAACCGGTTGAGGAGTGTAATTTAATTACCATCCACCTGGATCTCGGTATTTCTCTATGTGCGATCCGCAACGGTTGCTCCATTGATACCAGCACGGGCATGACCCCTGTTGAAGGAACAGCGCAGGAGCGTCGCTGCGGCAATATTGATCCGGGCATTCCCGGTTTTCTCATGGATTGGGAAGAACTGAGTCCACAACAGATTGAGGAAGTTCTCAATGAAAAAAGTGGCCTGTTGGGATTAACCGGTGGAGAGTGCACCACGCGTCAGGAAGTTCTGATCAAGGCCGCTCAGGATGAACCACGGGCCAAATTCGCGGCTCAGATTGAAGCCTATCGATTACGTAAATTTATCGGTGAATACCTGTGTGCACTCGGGCACTGTGATGCGATAGTTTTCTCATCCGGTCAGGGCAATATTGAAGCGGACGTACGTCGCAGAGTGCTTGAAGGGATGGAATGGTTCAACATCTTTCTTGATGAACAAAAAAATAGTCAGCCACGCTGTATTCACAGTGAAATGAAGATCAGCCGAGCTGACTCAGCAATCGATCTGTTTGTCTTTCCCTCTGATGAAGCACGCGTTTTTTGTGAAGATACGGCGATGCTGGTTCAAAACAGGTTTCTTCCGGAAACACACATCGCCTATACCTTTGATGATTTGTAACCGTATGTCCCCGCATCCGTGATATGCGGCGGATAAAAATCACGATAAATAAAGAGGCCATCCTCCTAAGGGAAGATGGCCTCTTTATTTTGCTTAATATTTACCGAACTCATCATCATCCAACGCAATCTGCGGCGAAGACGATGATCCTCCCCAACCGTCAGTACTTGCTTTCTGCGGCTTCGGCGGCGAGAGCCGTCGTTGGCTGGGGGCCGGTTCAGCCCTTCGCACACTGACTGGCTGGTGCGTCGGCAGCTTGAAATGACTGACCAGCTGACGCAGTTGAATCGCCTGGCTGTTCAGCTCTTCGCTGGCGGCAGCCCCCTCTTCGGCACTGGCGGTATTCTGCTGGGTGACCTGATCGATCTGGCTCAGGCCGATATTGATCTGACCAATCCCTTGCGCCTGCTCATCACTGGCAACTGCAATATCGGCAACAAGATCCGTCACCTTGGTGATGCCATCGACAATCTCATTGAGCCCTTCAGCCGTCCTGCTGGCGATCTGGGCACCATTTTCGGCTTTACTGACAGAGCCTTCAATCAATTCCGCCGTTTCACTTGCCGCTTTAGCACTACGCGCAGCAAGATTACGGACCTCTTCAGCAACGACAGCAAAACCTTTACCATGCTGACCGGCTCGTGCGGCTTCGACAGCGGCATTCAATGCCAACAGGTTGGTCTGGAAAGCGATCTCATCGATGACCTTGATGATTTTCGAAATGTTTTGGCCGGATTCATTGATCTCAGCCATAGCGTGGACCATTTGCTGCATCTGTGTGGAACCACGATCCGCAGATTGATGAGATTGCGAAGCCAACTGACTGGCCTGTTTGGCATTGTCAGCATTATGTTCTGTTTGAGAGGTCAGTTCATTCATTGAAGCGGCAATTTCTTCCAAAGAGCTGGCCGACTCCGTCGCACCTTGTGACAACGCCTGACTGGTGTCAGACACTTCTGTAGAACCAGCAGCAATCTGATCGCAGGCCGCTCGAATCTGTTCCATCATGTGGGTGAGATCAGCCACCATTTTTTGCAATGCCAGTCCAAGGCGGTCGTCATCCGAGGCTAAAACCACCTCAACACGTAAATCACCGGAAGCCACCGTCTCGGCCAAAACCGCTTTTTCTTCAAGGCTGTCAGCCATATGATCCAGCGCGGTGGTCAAGACTCCTAGCTCGTCATCACGGTGAAGGTTAAGACGGGTAGAAACATCCCCACGACGAATTTTTTCAGCAAAAACCACGCTGGTTTTAATCACTTTGACAATTGTATTGACGGCCAGATAGATGACCAGGGCGATAATGGCAACCACCAGTAACGTCAGAGTAATACTGATCGTGCGTACTTTGACAATCGGTGCAAAGATATCATCCAGTTCGGCACCGAAAGCGATCACCCAGCCCGTTGCTTCAACCGGACGATAACAGACGATTTTATCAACTCCATTCCAGGGATACTCCTGAAAACCACTTTTCTGGCTGAGAATCTTTTGTCCCCAGTCGTAGTTGGCAACGCCAGAATTGATTAGCTTGGATTTATCCGGATAAGCAATAAATCGACCTTTATTATCAACCAGATAGGCATAGCCTCGATTGCCCGCCTTGACAGGTTTGATAAATTCGTCAGAAAAACTGTTCATGTCCACAACAGCAACGAGGACACCCACGGTTGTGCTGTGTTTTTTAAGCGGAACGGCAATGGAGAAAACGGGATTCTCGGTTGCCTTGCTGACCAGCACTTCAGATAAAACCTCTTGTCCTTGCAAGGCCTGCTGAAAATAACTTCGTTGACTCAGGTCCAGCCCGACGAATTTCTGTTCAGAAGCGGCAACAACTTTGCCCGCATCATTAACTACAGCAAGAAGTTCATAGGAGCCGTATGCCGCATAAACGCCGGAAAGAATTTCCTCTGCGCGCTGCCGAGCATCATCGTCTTCGATAGCAGCGACAATCTCCTCGGAACCAGCCAAAACAAGCACATCATCCTTGTGGTCAACAACCCAGTTGTTGATTTGCAGCGCCAAAGCTTGCGTCATTTGCGTCATCTGGCTGCGGATGTTTTCTTCAAGAGCTTCTTTTGAGGCGTTGAAACTGACCAGCGTCAGAATCACCATACCGATAACGGCGACTCCTAAAATGGGTACCAGAAATTTCATCTTCAGGTTAAACTTCATCGCTTTAATACCCCCCAGAGTATTCATTATTGCCAAAAAACACGGAACATCCTCTCCTGCCGATAATCACAATTGAAACACACTCGTCACAAATGACAACTTAATAGAAATTTTGTATACACAAACCCTTTCAAACTCAAGGGAAATAGGATTAATTATCACAAATAAGTTAATTATTCCTATTTTTGACAACTGACCGCGCCACGACCCTTGACGGATTGGTAGAATAAACGACAAAATGTTCAGTGCAACAAAGTGACACAACCTGCTGATAATCTGATTTTTTTAGTGAGGTTTTTACGCAGAGGGCTGCGTCAAGGCGAGAGGCGGTCCGTTAAACAGTTCTTCATAAGCAGCACAAAGTGCCGCGAGATGCTGATGATTGTAACGGCCCATAGAGTGAAACATTTTTTTTAATTTGGGGCTGGTGAAAGAGAGAGCACTGCGCGCGTGAACACTGGCCGTTTGAGCTTCAAGGTCAACCGCCAGCTTCACGGCGTTCTCATCAGAGAAGGATGTACTTTTGATTTCAGCCAGAAGTTCATCGACCAGACAGCACAGGTCATCAAGGGCGTCCAGAGAGAGTGTTGCAGAAAATGATTCGTCTTTTAAAGACAACCGTGAGGCAAACTCGATATCCAGTGCATGCCCTTCCTCGTCTTCGCTCAGTTTTTTCCACATCTGCCGCCGTTCATCAGAATAAGTCGTTTCTTCAGACCAATGACGATACAGAGCGCCAATCGAACGTTCGATATGGACACAGCGCGAAAAAAAATGATGGGGGATCATAAGGGCTCCACAAAAAACACGTTACCGGGATGTTGATTTTGTCCTACTGTAACGGATTTTAGTGTCATAAAAAAGCCCCGAAAAAAATCTTTTCCGGGGCTTGAATCAATTCAGTCGCTACCGAATTTCCAATCATCATCGGTAACACCAGTGCTCAAGTAGCACACATCCTCCTCCGGATCAATCGGCGGCGGCGGCGGATAAAGTCCTTCTGGCCAATTCAAGTACTCGCGTGCTCCTTCTGCTGCATTTTCCATGTGGCTTCTCCTTTTTACGACCTGATACTGGATGGCGGTTTATCCTCACGGAGAAGTTTTAATTGCGACACTCATGCCAAAAAAGCGCACAATAGAATAACTATTCTAAATCATTGACCAGATCGAAATATTTTCATAACATACTGTTTTTTGTATACAAAATTCATACTGCATCAAATCGGCACAACCTGTCTCCATTGGCAACACTTTGCCCACATATGGAACAAAAGTACATTTAGTGTTTACGTGATACGTGGTTTTCTATTTGTCTTGACAACAGTTCCACTTTCACCAACTCTGTACAGGAAAAAGCTTCTGCTTCTCCAAAAAAATGAAGAGCGAATAATGACTGTCGAATATCTGGGGAAAAGTGATGATTTCCCAACACTGGACATCCCTCTATTTCTTGAGGCGGTTCCTGCCGGTTTTCCAAGCCCTGCTTCCGACTATTGCGAACGAACACTGGACCTGAACGAGCTTTGCGTCCAGAAACCGGCGGCAACCTACTTCGTTCGCGTTCAGGGTGATTCCATGCTTGACGCCGGAATTTTCCCTGGAGATATTCTGGTTGTCGACCGTTCTCTGCCCGCCCAGCATGGTGACATTGTTATCGCCGCATTTCATGGTGAACTTACCGTAAAAAAATTGGAAACCTCGCCAGAGACGCGCTTGGTGCCGATGAATCGCAACCACCATCCCATCATCATCCCGGAAGGTGCCGAGCTGGAAATTTTCGGTGTGGCGACAACGGTGATCCATTCGCTAAGAAAACCATGACCTCCTACGCACTGGTGGATTGCAACAATTTTTATGTCAGCTGTGAACGCCTTTTTTGCCCACAGTTGAAACAGCGACCTGTCGTCATTTTATCCAATAATGATGGTTGCGTTGTGTCCCGCAGCCAGGAAGCTAAAGCTTTGGGAATCCCCATGGCAATACCCTTGTTCAAGGTCCACCCGCTGCTGAAACAACATCAGGTGCATGTGTTTTCATCAAACTACACGCTGTATGCCGATATTTCATCCCGCGTCATGCAGACTCTGGAAACGTTTTCTCCGCACGTTGAAATCTATTCCATTGATGAGGCCTTTCTCGATCTGACAGGAGTGGTTCCTGCACAACAACGCCGTCAGTACGGAGAAACGATTCGCCACACGGTCAACCGACATGTCGGCATTCCAGTCTGTGTCGGCATCGCTCCGACAAAAACACTTGCAAAGCTGGCCAACTATGCCGCGAAACGCTATCCGGCAACACAGGGTGTTGTTGATCTGCATGATGAACAACGTCGAGACCGGCTGCTGCAGATCACCCCGGCAGCTGAAATCTGGGGGGTTGGCCGGCGCACGGCATTGCGGTTACAACAGATGGGCATTCACACGGCCTGGCAATTGACCCAACTACCGTCAAAAACGGCTCGAAAGCGTTTTTCTGTGGTCTTGGAACGCTTAATCCGTGAATTACAGGGAGATCCCTGCATGGACGTAGACCACCAACCTGCCCCTCAACAACAAGTCATTTGCTCGCGTTCCTTTGGTGAGAAGATCACCGAATTTTCCCCCTTGCGGGAAACCGTATGTGAGTTTGCTGCCCGGGCGGCTGAAAAACTGCGTCGGAATGGTCAGGTCGCTCGAATGATCACTGTTTCAATCCGAACCAGCAGCTATGATGCCAGTGAACCCTGCTATGCCAATTCGGTCAGTAGTGCGTTGGAGGACTGCAGCAATGATTCACGCCATATCGTTGCCAAAGCCACCTTTTTGTTGAAACAGCTCTGGAAACCGGGATATCGATATGCCAAAGCAGGCGTCATGCTCGGAGATTTATGCCTGGAACATCAGATGCAGCCCGGTCTTTTTGATGATATCCCGCAACAACAACGCAGCAAAGCGTTGATGGCCGCCGTTGACCAAATCAATGAACGTCATGGTTCTATCTGGCTGGGCGGCCAGCGTCCCCAGCGCGACTGGTTTATGAACCAGGCCTATCTCTCTCCAGCCTATACCACACGCTGGGATAGCCTGCCGACCGTATCCTGACCCAGAGAGGTGACGATGGTTTCGCCCAAAGACGTGAGTACACTGTTCAAGCTGAAACGACGAATCTTCGAATACATTGCCGTTATCCGGTCACCCGAAACCCCATGGTATGTCAAAGGTCTGGCGGTTGGCGCCTTTCTTTACCTGTTATCGCCGGTCGATTTGATTCCCGACATGATTCCAATTCTGGGTGTTACCGATGATGCGGCCCTGCTGGGGCTTTTCCTGAGTTATCTTAATCGCTTTGTCACGGATGATATCCGTCAATCAGTCTCCCGTCGCATGGGAGGGGAATAACTATTCACGGGTGCCAATCTTTCCCACTGAAAACATTAATTTCGTAATTATAACAAAGAGTTTGCCCCTATTTGTGGTATGGTGCCAGCTGTCGCTATTGAAGCGTTCTTGCTCTTGTTCCGAAAGAAGCATTGATGAAGGCGTATCATTCCATCACCCGACGTGTTGCTATCGGCTATCTGGTCATTGTTTTTTTCAGTGGCCTGGCGATCGGTTACGCCCTGACACGTCTGCATGATCACACCAACCGGACCGCCGAACTGGTTGAAACCCAGTTTCACGCTTTTACCCTGTTACGTGACATTCGCCAGAACCTGTTGGCACAGGAAAATCTGGAAAAACAGCTACTGATTCTCGAAGACAACCAGCTTCTCGAGCTTCTCGTCAGACGCTGGGATGATTTTGATCTTATTCTGGCAAAAACCCAGGCGTCAAATCTTCCAGAGCATTTCTTGTTTTTGCCGCGCGCGCTCAAAAATTATCGTAAAAGTGGCACACTGCTCCTCCAGGCCTTCGCCGAAAAAAATTGGCAACAAGCGCGAAAATACAGTCAGGCCGCTACGGTTAGCCGCAATCAACTCCTCGATATTCTTTCAAAAATACGGAATCTCCACCAGATTGCAGTGGATCAGGACCTTCATTCATTGTCAGAACAAAGTAACCAGGCTTTTTTTATTACGCTACTACTGGCTTTTGCCGGGTTACTGCTCTCCGCGCCGGTTGCCCTAACCGTCATTTTCAGCATCCATCGCTCAGTCAAAGCTCTGCAGGATGGCACCCGAGACATTGCTGAAGGCAATTTTAACTCAACCGTCGGCATCCGCACCAAAGATGAATTTGGCCAGTTGGCTCTCGATTTTTCATTTATGGCACGCAAACTCAGAGAACTGGAACAACTTCATCTTGACGCTAATCCTCTCACCCGGCTGCCAGGAAATCTGGCCATAGACAGAGAGTTGGAACAACGCATTCAAGAACAAAAGCCTTTTGCACATCTGTATATTGATTTAGATAATTTCAAAGCATATGGAGATCGTTATGGCTATAAAGCCGGTAGCGATGTCATCCATGAAGTTGGCAACATGTTGAAAAAGGTGGTCAAAGAGCATGGCTCACCCGACGACTTGGTCGGCCATATCGGTGGCGATGATTATGTCGTCCTGACGACACCGGACAAAGCTGAAGCCATTGCCAAAAGCCTGATCCGGGATTTTGAGAACTATGTTCCATCGCTTTACAACGAAGAAGACCGCCAGGCCGGATACTACACCGGCATCGACCGTTATGGCATGCAACGCACGTTTCCACTACTGACCATGTCAATTGCCGTTGTCTTATCGGAAAACATGGAAACGCCGTCTATTCTTGCCATCAGCGATGATTGCGCGAAAATGAAAGAACATCTCAAGCGTCTTAAGGGCAATAATTATCTGATTGATCGAAGGAAACATCTGTTATGAAATATTGTGTCTGTTTTGTGCTTCTGCTCGTTATGACGACCCTGACGGCTTGCAGCCCGACAAGTTTCTGGAAAGAGAGACACCAGCGCCAGCAACAGCAACAGACCTTTAACGAAGCGCTGGACCTCTTAATCGAGGAAGATCGTCTGATGCTTGAGGAGCTTGCAGGCAGCCAACCACAAACTGCGATCACCGTGCGTGCGCAAAAACTCTTGAGCTACCTGAAGCGCTTGGCCCAACAGCAACAGCAAGCGATCGACAACCTCCACTTACAGCAAACGGAGCTCCATCTGCTGCAACAGGAGAATCAGGATCTTAAAGCAACAATGGAAGAGCTCAAGCAACTCTTCATTGACATGGAACTACGTGAATAAATTTTCTTAGCTTAAAACAACAAGATCTACCAGTTTCCGAACTCTAAAAAATCGGCCCTTGCGGAACCACTCCCCCTCCCCAAAAAAGATGGCAAAGCGCACATTAGAGAAAGACAAATCTCGTGTCAGGATGAACTGAATCAGTCCGCCTACCCCTCTTTTACATTTCTTTACCTATTTTGACAAAACTCGACAATGGTAATGGCTATACTTTATGCCAAAAGCATAACCTCTCAATTCATGTATACGGCCGGTTAGTAAAAACCTGTATTTTGCGGGTACATACTCGTTTACATTGGTGCTGTCCAAACACCATTACCCGATCTGTAAATTAAGACCATCTACACTGCTATATTTAATCTTAATTCGCTTTTTATTTTTATAGAATTAGACTATAAATGCTGTTTTAATTTAAGGCTGATTAAAAATTAACCTAGTGCCGGTCATGAACCTGACCTGCAGAACATATATGGAGGTGACAGTATGTTGAAGAACTTGAAAATTGATACCAAGTTGCTTCTTCTTATCGGATTTCTGCTTTTACTCCTGGGAGCAACAGTCGTCCTCAGTATTACCGGACTCACAGCGACTGTTCACGATGGCGAAGAAATGGCCGCCGGAAATCGTTTACGCGGAGAACTTCTCGCGCGAGAAGTAGATCACCTCAACTGGGCCAAACATGTCTCTCTCTTCCTGACCGATCCTCATGTCGAAACACTTGATGTCCAGCTAGATCACACACAATGTGCATTAGGAAAATGGCTGTATGGTCCAGGACGTCAGGAAGCAGAAACGCTCGTACCTGCACTTAAAGAAGATTTGAAAAAAATTGAAGCGCCGCACAAACACCTGCATGAATCTGCACAAAAGATCAATCAGGTGTTCCGTGCGGGTGACGCACATTTGCCCCAATTTATCACCGAAAAAGAGATGGATCATGTTTCTTGGGTCAACAAGGTGCAGCAGGCAATCATTGCCGGCAACAAGAATCTCACGATCCAATTTGATCCGACGCAATGTGGATTTGGAAAATTCCTTTACGGAGCCGAGGCCAGAGAAGCTGCTAAAAAAAGCCCTGAAATCAGTTCAATTCTTGAACAACTTAAAGCACCTCATGAACAATTGCACAACAGTGGACAAGCGATTGCGCTGCTACTCCAACAAGGGAAGAAGCAACAGGCTATCGACCTGTTTAATACGGATATCGCGCCAAACCTGCAGAGTATTCGCTCAATGTTGCGGCAAATCGGTACCGTTGCGACTGACGCGCTGAAAGGACAACAGCAGGCACAAGTAATTTTCAGCAAAGAAACACAAGTTCACTTGGCAGAAGTACAAAAACTGATGCATGAAATGGATCAGATTGTTGAAGGCAACATTATCTCAGATGCAGTTCTAATCAGTGCTGCAGTCACAACGCGTACAGAAATCATCATCATCGGAATTGTCGCGATTGTTCTGGGTTTAGCGTTAGGCTATTTCATCTCACGAAGCATCACCAAACCACTTCATCGCGCCTTTGCTGTTGTCGAAATGTACGGTAAAGGAGATACACGCGACCAGGACCTGCCTTTGGGAGATGCCGTTAACTGTTCTAACATGTTTAAATGTGGACAAAGAGATTGCCCCTCTTATGGAAAAACAGGGCATTGCTGGGTTGAAACTGGAACATTCGGTGCCAATCCGGTATGCAAGCATCTCACAGATGGCACGCATAAAGACTGCCGTGAATGTCATGCATTTAAGGCAAAAGATGAAATCACCGAATTAGGCTCCGTACTTGTCGGCATGGCGCGCAGTCTTCATGCGCGAAGTGAGCTGGCTGAAGCCATTGCCGAAGGCGACCTGACGCAGGACGTTGCTGTTGCCTCTGAAAATGACCAACTCGGACATGCGTTAAAGGTCATGCTGGAAGGCTTAAGGGAAATGGTTGGCGGCATTCAGAATGCCGGTGAACAGATTGCCGCTGGAGCCGGTGAAGTCTCCGATGCCAGCCAGGCATTGTCTCAGGGCGCGACTGAATCAGCCAGTTCACTCGAAGAAGTAACGGCCTCAATGAATGAAATGGCCAGCAAAGTCAGAGACAGCGCGGAACATGCCAATGCCGCAAATCAATTGGCCAGTGACGCACAGAGATCTGCCGAAAACGGTGACAAACAGATGGACGAAATGGTCACAGCCATGGGAGCCATCAGTGAATCCAGTCAGAACATCTCCAAGATCATCAAGGTGATCGACGAAATTGCCTTCCAAACTAATTTGCTGGCGTTGAATGCTGCGGTCGAGGCCGCTCGCGCGGGACAGCATGGCAAAGGTTTTGCCGTCGTTGCCGAAGAGGTTCGCAACCTTGCCGCTCGCAGTGCCAAAGCGGCCAAAGAAACGGCGGAAATGATCGAAGGTTCGGCCTCGTTGACCGAACGCGGAGCACAGATCGCAGAACAAACATCTGGAGCACTTAAAGAGATCATGGCCGGAACGACCAAAGTTTCAACACTGCTCGAAGAGATTGCCATCGCCAGTAACGAGCAGGCGCAGGGAATTCAGCAGGTCACGGTTGGGTTGTCACAGATTGACAAAGTCACCCAGCAAAACACAGCAACAGCAGAAGAAAGTGCCGCAGCAGCTGAAGAACTTTCCAGTCAAGCGGCCCAAATGCGCGAGATGCTGAAAAAGTTCAAAGTCAGCAATGGTGTCAGCCCCCGCCCACCCATGCTGTCCATGTAAGTTGCCCTCTTTTAAACAGTAAAAAGGCGAGTCGGAACCCCGACTCGCCTTTCGTACGTCATACGACAGATGTTGTTTATTTCTGGATATCCTGATCTTGATCAGAATCTGTCATCAGTAGACTTCCGGCCATGCCGATCAGTGCAAAATTCTTAATCCCTTTAAAGGTTGATTTTGCCATGCGGCCCATCAGTAAACGGCGCATATTGACATCTGCGACCGGCATACTCAGAGGAGTGCAGGTCGTTGTCAAAAGCGACATGTCCCGTTTGTTTCCAAAGTAGCGCACGTTCGGCCCGATCTTGACTGCTGAGGATTCCAAGCCGATGGCACCCTTTTTGACATATTTAGAGACTTCTGAATTCGGATCGGACAAATCACCAAAAATCCTTGCGCCGGCCAAACAGGTCTGCACACAGGCCGGTTGTTTTCCCACCGCAAGGCGCTCGACACAAAAAGTACATTTATCGGCTTTCGGCTCTTCGGCCTCTTCATTGACATAACGGGCCCCGTAGGGACAGGCATCAGCACATGCACCGCACCCCCAGCAGCCCTCTTTGTTGATCTGAACGGTGCCGTTAAACGGATCTTTCCAGGTCGCGGCAACCTCCATGGTTACTTTTTTGCCGGTCTTTTGATCGACAAACGTTTTTGATTCTACATCGTAGGGACAGGCCTCAACACAAGACGGTTCGTTACAGTGATTACACAGGCCGGGATAATACGTATATGCCATCCCATGGGGGGTTTTGGCCGGGCCTAGACGTTTCACCCAGTTGCGGTGTTGTTCACGACCTTCGGAATCCTGCCCAACGGGCACTTCCCATTCAGCACGGCAAGCCACAGAACAGGCGTGGCATCCAATGCATTTCTCCAAATCGATAATCATGGCGTATTGACTCATGATTCCTCCATCGTTTTAAAAAGTAATTCCAATGATTGATCAGGCAGGGATATCCAGAGTTTTCCCCTCTTTAACAATACGCACAAAGCTGTTACGCATCCCATGAGTCCCTGTTTCCGGGTCAATAGAGCGCTTACTGATCAATGAATTATCATCAATACCTGCACCGACCGCCACAGTCATCTGTGGATTGCGGCTCCCATAACCGTGGGAAGTAAAGATGACATCTTTGCGGATGCCTGGGGTCGTTTTGAGAATTGATGCACTGGCACTCTCTACGCCGACCTCATTGACCAGTTTGATTTCATCTCCATCCTTGAGCCCCATAGCGATAGCGACTTCATCGTTGATCCAGATCGGGTTTCGTGGGATTTCATTATGCAGCCAGACATTGTTCTGGGTCCGGTTAAAGGAATGCACCGGCACACGGCCATAAATCAACCGCGCATGCCCTTTGGGCGCCTGTGGCACAGGAACATAGGTCGGAGAGCCAGGGAAGCCAGCAGCCTCAACCTTATTGTTATGAAACTCAACATCATATTGGACACCATAAGGATCCTGTCCGGGCTGAATGTGGATACCGTCTTCCTGCTGCAATTGCTTCAAAGACAGCCCTGCTCCAGCAAGAATTTTTTCCACCATCTCTTCGGAGGATGCGGCAGGAATATATTCCTCGTAGTCCATCCGTTTGGCCAGTTCATTGGTAATCCAGACAGAATCTTTGCGCTCATGATCTGCGGCCGTTGGAGACACCAGCGGAACGCGCGCAGAAATATATTGCTGTTGAGGCTGGGAATAATCCCATTGGGTTCCTTTTTTAACGTAGTCGTAACGTTCCAGATAGCTGGTTTCAGGCAGGAGGATATCAGCGTACATGGTGATATCCGTCGGCATGACGTCACAGACCATGACAAAATCCATCTGCTCGATCATCTTGATCGTCAGTTGCGGATCCGGAATGGTTTGGATTGGGTTCTGGCCCCAGACAATCAATCCCTTGATGGGATACGGCTTACCCGAAAGAGCGGTCTCCCTAATCAGATCCGTCGGTGTCCCTGGGGGGGAATAAGGATATTTATGCAGCAGATGATGCAGCGCCTCCTCGTGTGGATTCTCCAAACGAGGCCAACTGCAGCGGCCTACTTTAGGATTTTTCGGCTTAACAAATCCGCCTTTGACACCAATGGCGCCAAGAAGCCCAGTCAAGCAGGCCAAGCCGCGTTCGCGTTGGAAATCATTGCCGTTCCAACTGGAATGACGTCCAGGGTGAATAGAGACATTGGGTGCATTTGCCGCCAACAGATCAGCAACCTGTTTGATCTGGCTTGCAGGAACATCACAAATATCTGCAGCCCATTCCAGCGTAGCGTGGGAAATTTCTTCAATGAATTTGTCAAAGCCGTAACCACAATCCTCGACATACTCCTTGTCGTATTTTTCCTCTTTAACCAGATAGTTCATAATCGCCAGCAACAGCGCGGTATCGGTACCCGGTTTGATTTGCACCCAGATATCCGCTTTCGCCGCCGATGCGGAGAATCGAGGATCAACAACAATTAACTTGGCACCACGTTCCAGCCCTTTTAGATATTTTTTAAGGTGGGAAACATGCACATTCTCGCCCAAATGAGTGCCGAGCATGAAAATTGCTTTGGCATTGGCCATATCCACTTCTTCACCCGCAGGTGTTCCCAATGTCTGGATGTAAGCAACATCTCGCGAACCACGACATTGGAAAAAAGAAGCTTCGGAGTTATTCGGTGTCCCGACAACATACTCAAAATAATCCATCGGATATTTTGCCGAAGAGCCGTGAGGAAAAATGGCCAGAGCTTTTTCATCATGCTCATCAATAATGGCATTCATTCGCGATGCACATTCGTCCAAAGCTTCTTGCCAGGAAATACGTTTCCACACTGGAGCACCGCGTTTGCCGATGTTTTTCATCGGATATTTCAAGCGGTCTGGATCATACAGCAGTTTGATCCCCGCATTGCCTCGTGCACAGATACTAGATCCGTTATCAATGCTCTTCGGGTTTCCTTCCAGCTTAACCAACTTGCCGTCTCTCACCTTGCCGACAAGCTGGCAACGCCAGAAACACATGCCACAGATACCACCGGTGACACTCTTGGTGCCGGCAAAACTTCCTGGCGCCGTGAAAGGTTTGCGTACAAAAGGTTCCTCAGCCTGTGCCATTCGAGCTAGGGGCACGGCTGCTGCAGCGCAACTTGCCGATTGTAAAAACTTACGCCGGGTCAACTTGATTGACATGCTCCTCATCCTCCTTCGTGAAGAAATGGATCAGTTTCATCATGACCCGGTAATACGGGTGGCGGCTTTCGTCGACGACACGTGTGCAAAACAAGCAAAACCATGGACGGAAAAATTCCGTTAGAAATTGCTCAGTCTCGCAGAGTTTACCGTCTTGGAGCAAGAGGGATAAAAACCGCAATTCATGATTTAAATGATCCGGAATATCATTAGGGCCACGCAGGTCAAATCCCTGCTGGTGATAGAATTTTTTTGTTCTTTCAGCACTCGGTCCAAAAAGAAGACCTTCGGAATCGGTGTATATTGAACCATAAGGAGGGGCGATGACATGGGGGATCGCATTGATAAAAAGGCGTGTATATTCGACCTGCAAAGCCGTCAAACCTTGCTCACTGAGAAGATCATCTGTATTGCCCAAGTCGTTTAATTCGTCGTTCCAGCCAAGTTCTTCGAGGATGGAATACAGCAGCTGACAGTGCTCTTGCGTCAACCAGCTCAGGTCTGGATATTCCATCGATTGGGCAAAGAATTCCAGCAATCCAGCCAGTCGTATGGCGATCTGACTATTCTCTTCTTCAGCGGCACCTGGTTGCGCCATAAATCCTCCCCGTTTGAAACGTTTGCCTCATGCTTCGTACAATTTTGAACGATATCGATTATTCGTTCTCTTATAGCATTGGTATTTATAATTAATCAAATCAGATATTCCAATCTATACATACACAACAATCACAGTAACTGATGGTTTCATTCATCAGCGAAGCATCATTTGGAGAAATCAACGCCATCTGAAGGAAGGTTAAAAGCTCTAAGACATGAGCGAGTCACGATATAGCACACAGCCTTAACGACTCTGGCGAAAGAAAAGATAAAGCAGATGACCATAAAAAAAGCCCCTGTACCTAAAACAGGGGCTTTAAAAAAGTCGAAGGGATGTAAAAAGAATCAGGCAAACGTGTCCAGCAGATCTCCAGACATACTGTCTGCCACTGAAACAGTTTTAAGATTCGCTGAATAGAATTGCTTCGTTTGCATCATATCAACCATCTCTTTCGCGAGATCAACTTTCGACGTTTGATTTTCTGCCGTTTGAGACTCAGTCGATGCATTGACAGGTTTTTGCAACTGGGCTTGAACACCACCCTGTTGCCGCTCACTCAATGTGACCTGAGAGGGCTCATAGCCCTGAGTCTGACTGTTAGCAACATTATTCGCCGTAGAATTAAGTCGCAATGTCTGTGCCTGAAGTCCAGACATCGCACTGCTCATTGCGTCAATCATTAGGTTGTCCTCCTTGGTCTAGGCAATGTTTCACTCTACAATTAAGACCGTAACTGTCTTTATTGTCAAATGAAAAACAGCCTTTAACTAGCTGATTTTTCGTCTAAAATCTGAAAGAAGCCTAACGTGCTGAACTCACAAGATAAATCGGTTTATTATTTTTTCACATAGATTTGCTAAAATTCAACTCTCTGACCAGCTCTGGACCAGATCGCGGGCGTTAAGCAGAATCGTCCAACAATTCAGTGAATGAAATCTGAGTGGCTTCAAAAAAATCACACCATGAGTGTGACAATAGCTCTGGATCTGTCAATTCATGGTTGATAGATAACCGTCTTGTTCCGGCCCTGATCTTTCGCCAGGTAGAGTGCCTCATCCGCTTTTTTCAATAATGAATCGAGAGATTCATCATTGTTTCTGCAGGTAACAACACCGAAACTGGCCGTTACCTCGAGAACACCGTCCACCTCGTCACAATGAATGCACCTCACCTGATTGCGAATTTTTTCGACGAGCGCATAAGCCCCCTCCTCATCCGTTTCAGGTAGCAAGATGACGAATTCTTCACCTCCCAAGCGGCCAACACTATCCGCGCCTCTAACTTGAGAGCTGAGGAGTTCAGCGACTTTTACCAGAACCCTGTCTCCGACGGAATGACCAAACGTATCATTGATATTTTTAAAATAGTCGATATCCAACATTACCAGTGAAACGGAGCGACTGTAGCGTCTCGCATTTTCGATAAATTTAGGCGCAATTTCATAAAATGCCCGTCTATTGTAAAGACCGGTGAGCAAATCGATCCTTGCGATCCGTTCAGCTTCCCTCTTGGCAGCGTCCAGCTCAAAACTTAACGCAAGGGTTTTAATCCAATTTTTATGCTGTTCCAAGCTGATGATGGACATGAAGACGAGAATAATCAGCAACATCACTGCAACAACATGACTGCTGCGGGAGGGTTGCAAAAGATAAAAAATAATTTGTGGAGAAATAGTCGTCGCAATAAAAACAGCTGGCGCCCATTTTAACTGGTGGAATGCGCTGACTGACCCAGCAGAAAATCCTAAAGAAACCAGAACAAGATAAAAGAGTGAGCCATCGATATCTTGAAAAACATAATAAAAAAAGATCACGTCCAACAGGATGGCCAAGAAAAAATGTTCTACGTAAAAAAACGTCCCCCATTTAACCGTTGCCTCATCGGATAAAGCCGTTTTGTTGAACCAATGACACAGCATGAAATTGGCGACAACAAAAAACCAGAGGATGGAAACAGAAATCAGGGTCACCGTGCGCGTCTCCACCCCCAGGCCGACAACAAGAGGAATGAATGATGCGATCAAAACAGAAACAAGGCTTGGGATTCTGTTTTGATAGATCACCCGAACACATTCGGCATAAATACGGAGATCACAGTAGTTTATTTTTTTATTCATAGTCAGTTAGAAATTCATCGGTTTTCCGCCAGGGAGCGTTTCTGTCGCCCATTGGCCGCAACATAATAAAAAAGATTCATCTTGCTTCGTTGGTTCGTAATGCATAAACTTCAGTGCTGCAACCCCAGATCTTCGCGGCAAGGGGACCAGATGGCATATGCCGTCAACGGGGACAACATGTCAAGGCGTGAGGCGATTTGAAGCCTCTCAGCTGCGATTGGGATCAATAGTTTTTCAACTCGAGGATTTATGGCCTTTATTGAATGGAATCAAAAATTTTCTGTCAAGGTTGAACAATTTGACGATCATCACCGTCATCTGATCAACCTGCTCAATAAAACATATGAAAATGTTCAGCATGGCCTTGAAAAAGAAAAACTTGGTCTGGTTCTGATTGAATTGATCGACTACGCAAAATATCATTTTCGCGCCGAAGAAGTCTGGATGAAAGAACATAACTATCCCAAACGCGATCAACACCGATCTGAACACCATTATTTCATCAGTCGAGTTCAGGAGATGTGTGAAGATTATCAAAACGGCAACATTTCCCTGGCACAGGAGCTGCTGTCTTTTATGAAAAACTGGCTCTCCAATCATATCCTTGGTACAGATCTGGATTACTCCCGTTTTTGTTTGAAAAATGTAGAATCGACCAAATTATGACTTGCCTTCCAATTGGCACACAATTAGAATTTGCATACTATCTATTCAAGTTAAGCAATTTTATTTTCCCAGGGTCACTCCATGGCACTTTTAGAATGGCAGGATCGATTCCGTACCGATGTTGATCCCTTTGACGATCACCACCAACATCTCTTTTTTTTACTCAATCAGGCGTACGACAATCTTGAACAGGGTAAACTGACGGAAAAAATGGGCGAACTGCTCAATGAATTGATTGATTACACGGTTTACCACTTTCGTGCCGAAGAACACTGGATGAAAGAAAACCAGTATCCTCTTTATGAAAAGCACCTTCAGGAGCATGCCCGGTTTATCGAACGGATCAGTGAGCTCCATGCTGATTTTCTTTGTGGAAAAACGAAAATCAGTCTCGAAGTCCTATCTTTTATGAAAAATTGGATAGAACAACATATTCTTGTTTCCGATGCAGAATATGCACAATTCTACGCAACTTCCCAATAAATCCTCGCAGTAGAAGCGAAGAAAACAATTGAGAAAAAACCGCTGTTTTCTTCTCGAATCATACGTTGGACTAATACATAACTCACATAGCCCCGCTTAAATGGAAAGTAAAAATTGTTTCCATCCAGCGAACAGGGCGTATGAAACCGCAACCGTTTGTCGCGCAACTGCATAATAAGGCCGTTACCAACAAAAAAGGCCGTCAGCTTCCGTCATCGACACAGGGTCCATGTCCGTGGGGGAAAAACTGCTCCTTTATGCCGATTGCCGTTGCGACTTTGGGGTTGTGTCTTTTGCTTGCCGCCTGGGCCATGACGCTCAACCAGCTCGACTCAACACGAAATTCCCTATTGCACGGAGTCCAAGTTGGTCAGCATAACCTGATCTCAATCATTGACAAAAACCTTCATCAGGCGCTGGATGAACGACAGGTTCTCTCAGATATGGTGCGAATTGGCGTGGACAATGATGATCATCCCCCCTTCAGCCATGTCCCCCAACTGTTATCCGGACAACATTTCTTTAATCGGATGCAGGTGATCACCACCAGCGGAATACACATTTATCAAAGCTCTCCCGGAACCGATTATACACAGGTCGCCCCACTCATTGCGGCATTGGTTGCCGAGCAGCCCCAGACACACAATCCGTTTATTTTCAGTACTCAGTTATTACGAGATGACACGCCATGGCAGATTCCCCTGCTTTTTACTGTGGCCACCAAACGTCAGGACACAGTGGTCATGATTCTCGAGGCGGACCTGGGTTACCTGCTCAACCTTTATCAGGATGTTGAACTCGGTCATAGCGGAGCGATTCGCATCCTAACGGACAATGGCGCCCCACTAGTCCATATCAAGCAAGGGGCTTTAGTCTTACAAAACGGGAAAAAGCTCGACACTCCCTGGCTGGCAAAAAGCGATGAAGGGATCACACAGACGCATAAAGATCTGGACGATCTCACCAGCTATCGTTTTCTGTCCACCTATCCACTCATTGTCTGTGTCGAACAAAGCCTGTCCGAAATTTTGCAATCCTACCACCATTGGCGGCAGCAACAGTTTCTTGTTTTGAGTGTCATTTCCCTCATCAGCCTGATCGGGTTTGGCTGGCTGGTGTGGGTTGCCCATCAGAATCATCGTTATCTGCAAGCGTTGATTGTCGCCGACCAGAAAAACGCGGAATTGATTCAGCAATTGGAACGGGAACATCAACAGGCGGTCAACGCTGCCTCGCGCGACCCTCTCACGGATCTCTACAATCGGCGACTGTTCATTGAGTTGGGACAAAAACAACTGCTTTACGGCAAACGAAAAAAACTTCGTTACGCGGTGTTGTTTATCGATCTTGATCGTTTTAAAGAAATTAACGACACCTACGGACACGCTGTGGGTGACACACTACTCAAAGAGGTCTCTCAACGTCTTCGAGAGTCTTTACGTGAAGCCGATATTATTGCCCGTTACGGCGGTGATGAATTCGTGGTTCTACTCAACAGTATCACGACGGATGAAGACATTTATCAGGTGACGGAAAAACTGGTTGCCAGTCTATCTCGACCTTACGGCAACGGGAGTAATCACCCCCTTCAGACGACTCCGAGTATCGGAGTCGCACTGTATCCGCAACATGCCGAAGACATTCAAACCCTTCTGCTACAAGCCGATGTCGCCATGTACTGGTCAAAGAAAAACGGCCGCGCGCAATGCACCTTTTATCACCCGAGGCTTTCGAGCTCTCCCACGGTGCGCTATAGCAAAGCAGCGCGTTCGCTCAAGGAGAAAAAGTCATGAAAACCTTTTTGAACAGCATCGCCCTGTTACTGAGTTGTCTATTACTCCCGACGACAAGCCATGCGCAAAAGAGCCCGGATCATCGTCCTTTACATATTTCCATGGTTCCCAAAAAAAATATGGATCAACAAATCGAAGAGATTCAACCGCTATTGCGGTTGTTGAGTGATGACCTGCAGCGACCTGTCGTCATCGTTCGGGTCAGTTCTTACCAGGCGGTGATCGAAGGCTTGCTCTCAGCGGATATAGACCTTGCCATCATGGGCCCAGCTTCTTACTCGTATGCCAAACGTCGCGACCCCGCCATTGAAGCGTTTGCCTCCATAAAACGTCGCCCCGGGCCATTTACACCGCAAGGCAGCTATTACCAATCCCTTCTCGTAACGCTGTCCGCCTCAAAACTGCAGACCATCAACGACCTTAAAGGGAAAAACGTTGCCTTGACTGACCCCAAAAGCACCTCTGGTGCCGTGATTCCGGAGCATGAATTTGGTGCGCAAGTCGCGATGCCGGTGCGACAGTTTTTTGGTGGCATCAGCTATACCGGGTCCCATGATCGCTCCATCCGTGCCTTGGTCAACCAGCAAACCGATGCCGCCTTTGTTTCAAGCTCACGACTCGATGAAGCGGTTCGCCAGCAGATGATCACCCCACAGCAGATCCGTGTTCTCTGGCACTCACAACCGATTCATTACGACCCGTTCGTGTTTCGTGGCAGATTACCGCAGGATCTGAAAACGCAGATCGCCGAAATCATGTTCTCTTCGTCGCAACAACTTAAAACCATGCTGGATAAAAAAAATGCCGTCAGCATTGTTCCAGTCTGCGATAGAGATTACGCCAATATCCACGACATTACAGTGCAGGAATAAGTCACCGTGTCGACCCCATTTATGGCCGTACTGCCACTTGTTCTGACATTTTTCCTCGGCGTAGCACTGCGTTCAGGACGAATTTTTCGTCACGAAGACGCCGATCAGCTTTTAAAGTTATTTTTCTTTCTGTGCCTGCCATCACTGATTTTACAGTCGGTCAGCACCATGACCCTGCGTTTTAACCTGCTTTATCTGCCCGGACTTTCCGTGGCAATTATTCTGATCACGTTCTTAGTGGGCAAAGGAGTTTCTCGCCTGACGACCTTACCGCGACCCACGCGTGGCGTGTTTTTTGTCGGGATTCTGGTGATGAACGGCGGATTCACCTTCCCTTATGTCTTATCCGCTTTTGGTTCGTCGGGTATGGCACAGGCCACCCTGTTCGATTTCGGTACTGGAATGGCCGTTTTCACTTTTGTCTATTATCTTGCCTGCTGTCACGGCAACAACGGTCATAGCCACCGCCAGTTGTTGAGAAAGTTTTTTCTTTCACCGCCATTGATTGCCCTGGTCGTAGCACTGATACTTAACCTGTCACAGCTCCCCTTGCCTGTATGGATTGATCGCTGGCTTAAACTACTTGCCACGATGACCACTCCGGTTGTCATGTTGGCGCTGGGGATTGCTTTCAAACCAAAGCTTCTGCGCTTCGGCACCTTATCAACAGTTATTGTTCTTCGTATGGTCCTGGGCTTCTTCCTTGCTCTACTGGGTGTCTCCCTACTCGGCATCGACGGCAACACCCGTCATATCGTCGTCCTGATGGCATCAGCGCCCAGTGGTGTCAACACACTGGCTTTTGCCGCAATGGAACAACTGGATACGGAATTTGCCGCTGCAGTGGTGTCCTATACAACCTTGATCGGCATGATTTGGTTCCCTCTCTACCTGACATTTGGTCTCTAACCCTTAATTCTTTTCAGTGACACGGTGACCACAACCATGACCACACATCAACGCGATCTTTTGCTTATTGACGGCTGCGCGCCTTTTTTTACCCCCTTTATCAATAACCAGAGAAAAAACTGGTCCAAAGCGCCATTGACCGAATTACAGAAACACGGTCGTATTGACGAAACGCTCAAACAAACGATTCTTGAGGCGCTGACCAGCTACTGTCATCATGTGCGCCGCATCGGCTATACCGCCATGACCTTTGATGATCTTGCCCATCTCACTCTGTTCGATTTCTATCCCTACATGCTCAGTCGTACCGTCCACTCCTATCAGGAATTTTTTCGTCAGGTGTTTGCTATTGCCCGCGAGTCGGGACTGGATATCTACATAACGACGGACATCATGTTCTGGAACCGCTTTATTGAAGCCCATGTAAAACGTCGCGACAGCCGGCTGCGCGAGCTATTTGCCGAAGCCGTCGAACGCCTGTTTGACCTGTTTCCAGAAGTGTCCGGACTCGTCACCCGTATCGGCGAATCCGACGGCATCGATGTCACATCATTATTTAAAAGCCGTATGGTGATTCGCTCACCACGCCAGTGCAATCGCTGGCTCAAAGAAGTGCTGCCAGTCTTTGAATCTCACGGCAAAACCCTGATTTTTCGTACCTGGGGGCTCGGTGCGTTTCAGGTCGGCGATATAATTTGGAATGAAGCCACTGAAAGACTGGCCTTTGGTGACATTGATTCACCGGCGTTTGTGGTCTCGCGAAAATATGCGGCGGCGGACTTCTTCCGCTATCTGCCTCTTAACGAACGAATCATTCACTCGCGCCACCCCCACATCGTTGAATTTCAGGCCCGCCGTGAATACGAAGGGTTCGGTGTGTTCCCTGCCTATGTCGGTCGCCAATATCAGGCATATCGTGACCAACTGATCGACAATGACTTGCTGCGCGGCATCTCAGTGTGGTGCCAGACCGGCGGCTGGTCCCATTTTGAACGGCTGACTTTTCTTGATAATTCTTCGCCCTGGAATGAGCTGAATACCGTCGTCACATTGCAGCTGTTTACCAGCGAAAAAAGTGCGGATGAGATTTTAAGGGAATTTTGTCAGAAACGATTTAAAGAAGAGAATCAGGATACCCTCATCGCGTTGATTCACCTCTATGACAAACTCATCGATCAAATCTGGTACTTCGCCCCGTTCGCCCGTCAGTCCCTCTGGTTCCGACGCCTGCGCGTTCCTCCGCTGTTATGGATCTTCTGGGATACCATTCTGGTGAATCGTGCCCTGCGTCTGGTCTTTCGCACCTTCATGGATAACAGTAAAGAGGTTCGCATCAACGACAAACTGTTACGAAGCGAAATCCGTCAGCTCCACATCCTGACGAAAAAGCTCAACCAGGGACCGGAACAACTCGTTCTGGCGGCCGACACCTTCGAATTACTCTATGCCCTGCGGCGTTTTTATCTGGGCAAAGCTGGGAACAAACGGGAGAAAAAGGTCTCCACGCGTCTGAAAAAATATCACCACAAGCATCCGAATGGTTTTCTGGTTGAATGCGACTTCTCCCCCTTTCGCATCCGCTGGATTACCACCGGTCTGTTCTTCGGCATTATCCTGCGCAACCAGTCACGTTATCGCCTGCTCGACCGATTTTTTCTTATCCCCCTCACCGGCTGGATGTTCCCGCTGGTCAAACGCTGGCAACGTCATCGCATCCCTGATCTGGCAGAGCGTCAGGCCGTCGGGCTGGAAGTTTTTTTCCGCTAAGAGCGCTCATTGAGGTCTACGAGACGAAGTAAACAAGACTTTTACGTGTTTACCGTGAGCGATACATTCATGCCATAAATACTAAAAATAAATAAAAAAACAGATAGATAGCCCACTTAATGCCTTTTTTACGCGAGGTATTATGGCACTCATACGCCCTCACGTCTTCATGAAGTCGATTTTCCTTATTGTTTAACGTCAATTTTTTACGCTCTGTAAAAAAAATTCCAAAAAAATACAAAACCCACATCGAATATTCATTTTAACCATTTCAGCCACTTAGCTCATTAGCAATACAACGATAGAGTTAGAATGGACATTCAATTATCAGTATAGTCAAAATCAGATATATACAAAAACAAAACGATAACATATACTTCACCGCTGATACATAGCAAAACCAAATGGAAAAATATCGTGGAAAGCCGTTACAGACTGCCACTTGCTGGGCGGCTACAGGCATAGGAGCCCTCTCTTTTGAGACGCTTCTGTATATTGTTTTTCTTAACAAAGGATAGGTTGATGACAGGAATGAGGAGGCAAAGGCAGGCGCTTCGAATACCTCGGCCTGCTGTGGTAACCTGGACTGCACTGTTCATTCTCCTGCTGGTGACAACAACCGGCTGGGCAATGGAAGTTGGAACGTTCGATTTATCATTACGCAGCACCACCCAGTTCCGCTATGCTTGGTCTGACGATCCGGCAGACGGTACTGCGGCGATGGACGATGATGATCAGGACTTCAGTCAGCATCTGGGTTTGGATGTTTCATGGAAAGAGATGGGTCTCACCTTCTCGGCCATGGGACGCTACCTGAAAGATCTCGACGGCACCCCGGAAGGATCTCTTTATCAGGATTACACAGACACGTATGACCGTCGCGAAGATTTTGAAGCGTACTACATGTACCTGGAGAAAACGGATCTGTTCACGGACGGTCTCAATGTCCGCGCCGGTCGTCAGTACAGTTACGGTGCTGAAACAGTTCATTTTGACGGTCTTCACGTCAGCTACGAAAAACCCGATTGGGCCGGACTGGTCGTTGAAGCATTCGGCGGCAAACTGGTTCAACACTACACGGACCTAACCCGTGAGGAAGTCGGCGGCTACAATCTGGCCATCCATCCGACCTCCCGTCTGGCATTAACGCTCGACGGTGTCTTCGCGGACAACAACTCAACCGAAGGTGGTCTTTACTGGCAGCCGCTCGAAACGGTTCAAGTCAATGCACGATTGGCTTTTATCGATGATGAGCGGCGTTTTTATGATATCAACAGCCAGTTGCTGCTCCCCTGCACAGAGACCGTTATCAATGTCGGCATTTACCACCGCTATGCCGTCGACCTTGAAAGCGATTATCTGTTCGACTACACCTACACTCTCGAAAACGCACTGAGCACCAAGCTGACCAGCCTGTACCTGATGCAGGAAAAACCCTACACCGATTACGACTTCAGGGTCAGTCAGCCGATTCCCCAATCCGAAGGTCTCACCGTCTACGCCCGTTATACCAAGCGTGTCATGAGCAACAATCAAGAAGATCTCTATAATACCGACTTCGACCGGGTCAGTGCCGGTATCACTCTTGAGGACTGGATGGGTCTCGAAGGTTTCTATCTGGATGCCGGTTACAGCTTCTGGAAAGAAGACCGCTCCGTGTTCTATGAAGGAGAATCCTCTTCATACTATGCCGATCTGCGCCAGGCTCTGGCGGACTTCGAAATCGGCTTGGCGTTCTATCATAAAACTGAAGACGTCAACAGCCGTATTGAAGACGAAGCGTCAACGCGCTATCAGGCATCGCTTAAATATCGTTACATGGACCATTCCTGGGTGGGGCTCCTCTATCAATACGATGAGGACGACTTCTTTGACGACGAATTCGGCGTAAGCTCCATCAATACGCTGACGTTGACCCTCCATCAGGAACTTTAGAGGGAAGGCTGGTGATTCTTATGCGGATAAAATCATTCTATCTGGCTGGAGCTGCTGCGCTTTTCGCTCTTACGTTAACCTTAGCCGGTTGTAAAGTTGAAAGCGGGCTTAAATTCAGCCATAAATTTCACATTACCGAACAGGAAGTAACCTGTGGCGAATGCCACGTTGCCGAAAGCGGCAAGTATCAGGCCCCGTCCATGGACGTCTGTGCCGAATGTCACGAGATCGACGTTGACAATCCTTCACAAGACTGTCTGCTTTGCCACACCATTGACGGTGCCAAAAACGACTACGAAATTAAAGAAAACAAAAAACCCCGTAGTTTCAGTGACCTGTCCTTCGACCATGAAGTACACACGGACTACGACTGCACCACCTGTCACAGTGACATTCCCAAAGAAGCCGGACTCGAAAATGGTCCGAGCATGACCCTGTGTCTCAACTGCCACAAAGAGGTCGATGGTCCGCAGGAATGTTCGGCATGCCACCAGGAAATTACAGCGGAAAAAGCGCCGCACAGCCATCAGCAGGACTGGGAGTCCCGCCATGGACAGGCCAGCAAGCTGGATACCACCTGCGTCTACTGCCACACCAATCGTCAGGCATTCTGTGAAAACTGCCACCGCACCCAGAAACCGCGCGATCACGTGTTTGGCTGGAAAATCGGCAGCCATGGCATGGAAGCCGGTCATAACCGTCGTCTGTGCTCCACCTGCCATGACGCCGGCTATTGTATCGACTGCCACACCCAGCAAAAGCCGGTCTCCCATAAGCGCGGCGACTGGATGAGCTACAGCCGTGAAAACGGACATGCAGAAGCAGCCATGCGAAACTTCCGCAGCTGTAATGTCTGTCACGAAACCGGCCAATGCATGCAATGCCACAACACCATCATCTTGCGTAAGGATTGATGTTCGTTTCATAACCCTATGTTAGAAGAAAGGATTTGAGGAGGTTGTTACCTATGAAATGTTCGTTAAAGACAAGCATGAGTTCCATCGTGCTGCTCTTGCTGCTGGGTCTCCCCGCGACCCTTCTGGCGCATCCGGCTGTCACTTTGTATGACGCCAATGGCCAGAGAGTCATCGACCAGCTGCTCGACAGCGACACCGTCACGGCCGCCAATGGTTCTGTGTACAAGCAGGGCCCTGCCTACAGCCCGAAACAAACCTGTGGCAAATGCCATGATTATGACTCCATCACCAAGGCCTATCACTTCCGTGAAGGGACCACGCCCAACGTGACCGAAGACGGCGTTGTCAACGGTGGCCTGAGCGATACCTGGGTCAGTGAAAACAGCGAAAATACTGAACTTCAGAAATACCTTACCAATGCCTACGGACACTTACTGAGTCCAGGCCAGTATGGTGCTTGGTGACCTCCCTCTTACCGCCAGTTGGCGGCAAAGAGCTTACGAGGCAGTGTTAACGATCCATTTACTTCTGAAGATAAACCCTATTTCTTTGACGCCGGTGCTGCTGATACAAAAGCCACCTGTGGATCTTGTCACCCTGGTGGTGGCCCCGGTGAAGGTATTATTAACGACGACAATACCGTTACACCGTACAACACGCCCGGTCTGACTCCGGTACACACATACGACCGCGATTTCTACAGCTATGACTCCAAAGACATGGTTAAAGCCCTCTACGAAGGTGAAACCATCGACGAAGTCATTGCCGGTATCGGTGAACCCCGTCTCCACGACTGGGACAAGTCCGGTGTCATGGAAGCTGACTGTCTGCTGTGCCATATCAACCCGGACAGCCCTTATGCCTACCGTGCGACTGACGGCCTCAAAGTTCAGCCGTTCCGTCCGCGTCTGGTGATCTTTGCCGATCGTGATGAAGAAGGCAAAGTCGACGAAATCTCCCTGGGTATGCCGATCAAAACCGGTCTCGACAACAAGACCGCCATGTACTACACCGACGGCGCTCAGCGGATGAACCGCCCCACCCCGATGATGACCATGGCGCAACTGCCCAAGGAGATGGTCGGTGAGATGATGGAGATGTGGGTCGCCGGTCTTGCGCAACTCGAAGCCAGCGGCATCAGCCTGCCTTATGCTCTTTATGCGGACCCGAGCGCCGTGTCCAAAATCTGGGACATGAACACCGGCATGCTTAAAGAGGAATATTGCGCCAACCCCAATGGCGTGATGGATGAAATGCAGCGTCTCGGCGGTGCACAGGCGGCTTTGGGGCAGTTCTTCTCCGGCTTCCTGCAATACTTTATCGGCAAAGGGATGCTGCCTGCCGAAGCCACCATGGCTGATCTTTACAGCATTATGTTCAACGACTTTATCTACGCCTACCAGATCAAATACACCGCTCCGGGCAGTGACATGCTGTTACCGGTTCCGTTTGGTCTGCGTGCTTACGAGCCCGGTAAGATCTACTCCAACTGGGACAGCTGTGATGCCTCTGTGCGCGACTTTGTACGTGCCGGTGTCATCGAAGGTGAAGGTATCCCTTATACCGGTCGCGTTGGTGCTGAGTTCAATGCCGGCATGTTCGCCATGGGTATGGCCATGCAAGGCGACACCACCTATATTGATCCGACCACCGGTCAGATCGATCTCGCTTCCGTCCTGACTGACATGCAGGAAGGCAATCTGGTTGTCGAGCCGGTTCTGCACGATGTATTGCCGAGCTTCTTCGACATGATGCCGACTGCAGACCTGATGGGTCTTGACTTCAACGGCGACAATATGCCGGTCAGCTACGTTCGACTGGTCCGTGAAAACGACGAGTGGCAAGCGAAAGCCTACTACAACGTCAGTGACCTTGATGCCAACGGTGCCCTGCCCATCAACGAGATGTTCGGTGGTTCCGATGACATCGACAGCCCGAAATGGGTGTCCATCTGCGGTCAGTGCCACGTTATGACCAAAGACCACGGCAACAGTGGGTGGACTAAAGGTCGTATGTATATGCTCGGCATGCCGTCTGACTGGGTTAAAAATGGTAACTACGTCAACATCACCGATGACGAAGATGCCATTGGTTACGACGTTCACATGTCCAGCCAGAAACTCAGCTGCGGCAGCTGTCACTTGAGAAACAGCGGCAACTCCGAAGACAAGCACAACTTCCTCAAAGGTGTGGATACCGCGCACATGGTCCGTAACGACCTGGATGCCAATTCACGTCCGAAAACCTGTGAAGGTTGCCACCTCGGCATTGAGAGCCATTCGGCTCCTAACCCCACAGTGAAACACGAAGAGATCTTCGGTGAAAATACCGGCCGTCACATTGCCACGGTATCCTGCCAGGCATGTCACCAGCCGTATCGTAAAACCTGGCGTTTCCGGACCTTTGACGACACCCTGGGTTACTACACCAACTTTGACAACCTGATGGGCTACAATGTTCTCTACGATCAGGAAACAGGTCAAATGGGTGACGGCAAAGGGATGATCTTCCCTGACCCGGCTTATGCACTGCAGCCGGTTTACGGAACATCTCCGGGATATGGTATCCCTCACTTCAACATGGTCAGCCAAGCTATTGACGCTGATGGTACCGGTGTTCAATCCATGGACTTCGTATCCCAGATGGTCAACTACTTCAACATGGATGGCGAAGCTGATCCCGGCAAGCTGGTTAACGGCATGCCGACTAACTTCAAGTTCGACTTCTGGAACTACTTCCTGCAAGTCAACTATGAAATGTACAAAGGAATGGGTGTTCCTTTAAGCTACGATACAGATCAGCCGAACAAGCACTACGCCCCGCTGTACTACGGCAACGGCATCAACGGCTATCCTCAGATCGTTATCGGTAACCCCATTACGATCATGACCTGGGTTGATGCTAACCCGCAACCGGATGCTGACATGTCTGATCTGCCTTATGGCGGCGCTAAAGTTCTCTACATCCGTGAACTCAACGCCATCATCAAGGAGTACAAGCGACCTGTACAGATCGGCATGATGGACCCCATGACCATGGCCATGATTGGTCCGAATGATGCAACATACGCGAACAACCCGTATGTCGGTCGTGTCGTGCTCAAAGACAGTGGTTACGTACTCTATGACCACACTGGCGACATGTTCCCCGACATCTGGTGGGATGAAGACGTCAAGGCCGTTCAAGCGGCTCTGACCACCGTGCTCAAAGCTGAAGGCGAAACAGATCCGCATCCGGTTCTGTTCATGGCTGCGCACTACTTCTCCGACAGCCACGGCATTAAGCCTGCGGAAGTCGCTCTGGGTGCAAAAACCTGTAACGACTGCCACGGCGATTCTGCCACAGAGGCCGGTTCTCACCGTATAACCGACCGTAACATTGTCTACCTGCCGTGGTCTCCGCCCTGGTTCCGTGAAGAGAACCGTCTCATGCGTTACAACATTGAGAGCGGTAACATGGAGTTGACTAACCCCAACGGTCTGTTTGTTGTTGACGGTGAAGTCGACTACATCGAGCCGATGGAAGCCAACGGCTTGCAGTTCCTCGGAGCCCGTGCTGATGAAGTTCTTGAGCTGAGCCACCACCATGCAAAAGAACTCTTCCAACTCGCCTCGATCGGCACCGTAACCGGTAACGAGATCCCCGGTATTGAAGACGGTGCTCTGACTGACGAAGAACTGGCCGCAGGTTATGCGCGTCAGGTCATCAACGGTCCCTGGTCTGATCAGCACTACATCTACGTCCCTGAGGAAATCCGTCCTGAACTCGAGGCCTGTGGTTTTGCCCCGAGCAAAGAAGACGTCTACCTCAAGGGTCAAGGTCTGACCAGTGCGTATATCCTCAACTACGAATATGCTGAGTCTGAGGAGCACGAAGCCGCTTCGGTCATCTGCCTGCCCTTCACTGGTGCAACCGCAGAGATCTGGTCGAAGACGGAAGGTTCCACCTACTTCACCGAAGACGAATCTGCTGAAGTTGTTGGATACCAAGGTGGCTACATCCTGGTCAAAGTAGAACATCCAGGTGAGTTTGTCGCCGTCGCGCCCGGCACCGCAGGAGGCAGCTCACTGCTTGACTCCCTGTGGGGTGCATTCAAGAACTAATCATAGTTCACTTTGAAGCACGTAAAAGGGCTGTCCCAATCGGGACAGCCCTTTTTATTTTCTTACATCCGAGATGTCAGGGTCGTCATGAATGGCGCTCGTTTAAGCCCTTCTTCAGTAAACTCGGGATCGTCCCAAGCCCTACCTGGGGACAGTCCCGTTTTTGCTGCTCATTCCCCTTAAACTAGTGCCATTCGGGTAGTCGTTTGTAATAACAGGTTCTCAGCGTTTTGCATTTACCCGCAAAACCGGGTCCTGATGGTAATATTCCTTTAAAACACGATAAATGTCCGGCGCTTGTCTGATCAGAGCCTTAGGCTGATCAAAAAACTGCTCTGTCGCCACGGCAAAGAATTCCGCCTCGTTGGTCGCACCATAAGCATTAAGAAATGATTTCTTGCCCCTTGCAGCATCATTCCTGAGTCGTTGATATTCACGAGAACAGGTTTCAACCCAGTCACGATACTCAGCCCGATTGCTCAAAGGTGGCGTGCCATCGGCTGTACCGTCGAGCATATCCAGCTTATGGGCAAACTCGTGGTAAATCACATTGTGCCCTGACCGGGGATGACGCCCCTCACGAAGTGCCGCATCCCAGACAATAATCACCGGCCCCTGCAAAAAGGCCTGGCCAAGTATCGGTGACTGTCGATCCGCCTGAATACTCGGCATTTCAAAAAATCCCGGTTGACGTTGTGGCGGCACAACCGTCGTCGGATAGACGATGATGGATTGGACGTTGCGGTAATAATTGTGGGGCAGTCCGAGAAGCAGCAGACAAGCCTGGGCCGAAATGGTGACGCGAATTTCGTCGTCAACCTCCAAACCACCCGCACCCTCCCACTGTTTCTCAGCGATGAACACCTGGATCAGAGCCCGCAGCTGGGAGCGCTCGACGTCGGTCAGCAGGGCATCATGGGCCACGTTGCGACGGATGATGTCATCCCAAGCAGGCGGGAAAACAACCTGGGTCAGTTTTTTGCGGCGGCGTTTGCGAAACCAGTTGAACATTGGGGATTCCCGTTTTTGTTTTACAACAACAGACCATGCAAGGTCTTTGAAACGATCCGATCCATCGGCTTGTCATTAACCAATCAGTTGTTGCTCCGGTTGATCAGATTGACAATCACTTTGACAATGGTTTCTTTCTCTTCCGGGCGGCTCTCGGCAATGAGCAACGTAAGCGCCACCAACGCATTGTCGGCCAAGCGTTTGCTGCCGTCAGAGCGGTAAAGAATCGCATTTCCGGCAAGAAAATAGATAAAGATCGCCGCGGCAATACGCTTATTGCCATCACTGAAGGCGTGGTTCTTGACGATAAAGTAAAGCAGATTGGCAGCTTTTTCTTCCACACTGGGATAAAGTTCTTTACCATCAAAGGTCTGGTAGATGGTACTCAAGGCACTTTTAAACCCTTGATCCTTTTCAATGCCGAACAAACCGTCGAACTCCCCTTTCATCGCCTTGACCAGACCAATCCCCTCTTCATAGTCAATGGTGCGCAAAGTCGTTCCGGTCGTCTCGCCAAGGCTCAAGGTGCCGTGATCATAGTGATCAAGGGTTGCCAGGGCATAGGCATAATCATTGACCACCCGCAGCACATCCTTGCCGGTTTCGGTGACCAGCTCCTGGGTCGTCAAGGTACGGGCGAGCAGATCAACGGTCTGCTGCATCTCTCGCAGCTTTGCCGTTTCATCGCGTAGCCTCTGCTCATGGATGGTGTAGCCTTTGACCAAGTGATCGCGCAGTACCCGCGTCGCCCACTGGCGAAACTGAGTGCCTTGCAGTGATTTAACCCGGTAGCCAACGGAAATAATCACATCTAGATTAAAGTAGTCGACCTGATAGACCTTTCCGTCCGTAGCAGTTGTTGCAAAATTTGCAACAACTGAAGCCCTCTCCAGTTCGCCCTCTCTGAACAGGTTGTTGATGTGTCTTGAAATAACGGATTTATCCCGTCCGAACAGCTCTGTGATCTGATTTAAGTTTAACCAGACCGTTTCCTGTTCCAGACGCACTTCGAGTGAGGCATTTCCATCATCGGATTGGTAGATAACAATTTTGTCAGGCATTTTCTATGGTCCTTCTTTAAATCTTACCTTTTGCCGTCTAATTGTCCCGGAAATCATCAAGAAATTATCACCGCGGATTCGTGAAAAACAGTGTTGATGTTCCACACTCAGCGCATTCCCGGTAAAAGTTAAGCCCCTGCTTGCGAAGGCGCTCTTTATGACCAGGATTCCCGCAATCCAATTTAATCGGCGTGTTTCCAGTGCAGTCAGAGCACTTGAAGTAGTAACCATAGCGACCATACTGAATGGTCAAATTGTGACTTTTGCATTTACGACACTGGGGAGTTTCAAGACTTTGAGGCGTCGGGGCAGGCTGGTTTGTTTGATAAGAAGAGCACGTTTCGGCAATGTGCTCGTCCAGCCCGAATTTTGCACGGTAATCTATCTTGATCGGTTTATGTCGGGAAGCAAGAGATTGAGCAATTTCTTTTAGGGTTTCGGATGACACGACTTTTGACATAGCACCTAACGTAGCAAGAACACCCCGCGAATTAAGGTGGTTGTCAATGGTCTTTGCCAGTTCATCCGCTTTAAGCACTCGGCTGGTGTCAAATTTTTTCGGTCGATCAATTCGCGCCTTGCTTGAGACAAGAACGAAAGGCTCATAAACAGGAGAGAGTTTCATACCAAGCCTTGTTGGCCATTCAACCTGTTTGATGACATCTTTAAGAACCGTCACGTGGCGATCATTCTGCGCCAGCGGTGACGACATTCCTTCAAAAGATTTGTTGAAATTGTTCCACTGGAGGAACTGCCCATCATCCAGGATTTTCAGCCCCGAGTGAAAGTGCTTGGTTTCCAGCACAAAAAAGGTCATGGTGCGGTGGATTAGAAGATGATCAATCTGAGCAATTCGGCCATTCGACTCTAAGCGAAGATCGTGGATCACAGCCGTGTTTTGCGAATCCTTCAGGGCAAAATCAATAAAATAAGCCGCCTCTTTTTCACCTTTGAGACCAGCCTTCAAAATGCATATTTCTTTTTCAATTTGAGTCTTAGTTCCGTTTGAAGCGATCGTTGCGAGATATTCAAGTTCCTCAATGTGTAAGGTCTTGCTATCGGCATTTTTTATGAGCATGAGCTATATCAACCCTCCGATTTGGATTACATATCATGGCACCGGAATCCGCCCCAGTTATCAGCGGAGCTTCTTTGAGATTTCATGTGGATAGAGGCAATGACCGTTCTCTTTAGCAAAAAATCGACATTCGACATCGTCTCGCACGCCGTTAAAAGTACCTGTTATATCAATTCTTTCATTGTTAACAGATATATTTCTTCAGCTAACCGGGGAAGGGTCCTGCGCAATTTCTCCGCCTGCCCCAAGACATTTTCCGTCAAACCAGCATCGACAAGCTTAACCAGCAAGCTCTTCAGATGATCGTCATAATCGTAAAGTGGAGAATATTCATCTAGAACGCGACCCAAAATTTTGCTGACTTCGTTCGGACTTGAGTCTGCCAATCTATCAAGCTCTTCTATATAATCGATGGCGTTATGCTCAATAGCGACGTGTGGAGCTACAGTCAGGAGCATTTCAAGCTCATGCTCAGCTACTGTCGTTATATAACAGCTAAGCCTACTCAGACTGGACAAGAAAGGCCTTGGTAGTTCCTCAAGAGAAGCAATCCAAGCGATACAACTGGAAAAGAAATCAACTATTTTCTGTTTCTGATTTTCTTCGAGTTCCTGTTTGCTTACACTCCAGAAAAAATTACTTGCAGACTTTAAATCTTCTAGACAGTTATTTTCCATCAACCACTTGAAACGTGGAGATTGAAGATCCTCATCCCCCCATAAATAGGCCAGACAGATTCGTTGAATCAGTCTTTCACGAGCATGCTCCCCTTTGTAGCCACGATGCAATGCACGATCTATTATCTCTGCCTCCACCAAGAGTTTATAATTGGAACGCGTAGCTTGAGCAAAGGTGAGCCCCTCTAATGCACAATTGAAATTTCCGGGAAAATCGTCCGGGAAGATCCCATTCAAGTTCGCCCTTAACCAATCAGCATTAAGATACTCCAGATTGCTTATATAAGAAGCCGCCAAAGTAGAGAATTCATAGTTCCCGTTCTTACAATTCCCCAGTTCCTTGTCAAAAACCGGCACCATCTCATCCCAGTTCTCAGCATGTCCTCCTGTTTCAGAATCTGCCAATCGGCAAACCCTCAAGGCATGATTTAATAAGGCTTCGATGGCTTTCCCTTTGGGTGAGTTAATCGCCTGCGTCATTGCTTCTTCTTCAGGCTCAGTAACAACTTCTGATTTATCAAGTAAAATTTGCACCAACTCCCAGCCCATTGTGAGCAATTCGGCCGGATAGGAATGCTCATCTTTTCTCGTCCCTGCCTGAAGGAATTCTGCGACCAGCGATGGAATCCAATCCCGATTGGGAGTCATGTCTTCATCCTCAATCGCTTTTTCGCTCCAAAAATCTTCTGACTTCAATAGCCCCAGACAGAACACCATCAAAGGCTGCCAAATCAACTCCCAATCGACTTCAATTGCTTTGTCGGAAGAATCCCACAATTTCTTGAAACCACTTATTACGGCATATTGATATGGTCTTTGAGCCGCCGAGAGTTTTGAGAAAACACGGATAAAAACGTCAGGCTTTTCTTGGATTGCTCGTTCAAGCGCATCGGTCAAAGCTCTTTTGTTCGGCTCGAACCCGTTTAGCTTTTCAATCAATTGTCCGTTTTCTGCAAAGACAATTAACTCAGCTTCTGTAAATGGAGATGGCCCAGGCCCTGAAAATGATTCCGAATAAACATGAAAATCAGGATGAGATGAAAGTCTCCCGATTTTTGGATCAGCATTCAGCTCTAAATACCAATCATCGGCTGGTGGGTAGCCTATATCAATACATGCCGATAGCCATTGCCGCTGAGAACGTTTGCGAGAGTTTTCTGGATCTTCCGCGTGCTCTGACAGTGGAAGATTTCTGAGAACATTTAGGGTTTCGGTTTTAAGGTCATCAGGAAAAGCTGCAAAATGGTTTCGCAACAGGTTGTAAAGCTCGTGAATATGTAGAGAAACAAACAATTCCGGCTTTAAAAACCGTCCATAAATGTCTCCCATTAGATGCCAACATTGGTCAACAAGGTAAATACCAATTCGGCGAACCATATCGGAACTACTTTCAAACATCTCCAGGACGAAAGTATGCGCATTCTGCAGATCAACCTCAACCCAAGCAATCAAAACATCTCTTAGGCTTTCAACAAGAGCATTCGCAGAATGTTCCCATCGGTGATTTTGAGGATGTTCTTCTACAGCTGGCCTCGTAAATGGGCTTGATCTTTCAACCGCAAAAAACTCTTCTAATCGCGCTCGGAGAATTCTGGCAACACCTTCGCCACACAACGCCCCTATCGCAGCAGCGTGTCCAGTGAGCATCTTTTCTAAATGATAACCCTCTGAAACTGTTGTCGGCTTCTTCCTATGCCCTTCCCCCGCTAGCTCAATGGTGGTGCAACAATCAAGGATTCTACATATCTTCTCGCAATTACCAGGGTTCTCCTCTTTCAGAAGTTCTTTCAACAAGCCCCTGTCAATCGCATGAACAAGCATACCTCGATCAAATTTTGAATCTTGCCAAAATGGAAGATATTCAAAATCATCAAGGCTCAGAAAAGGGCTTAATTGGCTTAGAATCACTGCAAATACTCTCCAGGTATGATGGTTGTCTATGCCCCTCTCTTTTGAGTCGCGGCTGATAGTTCGAACTTGCCCTAGAACCTTGGCTGCCAGCTCTCCATCATTATTTTCCCGGCAAATTGAAGCGACCTTTTTCAAATAGTCCAACGCTGCCCAGTATGGGATCCTGAAATAACCAGGGTCATCCGCTGGGATTGGACCCTGATGGTGATCCACAGAGAACAGACCTTGCTCTTCCAATGCATCAAAAAACAGTTCCGGTGAAGGCCGAGAAGCCAAAAGCTCAAAACCTTTACGAGCATGCTCTTCACTTATTTTCATCATTTCGATGAAGGATTGTTGATTGGCTGTCAATTTAACCATCCAGCAAGCCCTCCATCTCTTTAAACGCCTGAAGAGTCATCAGGTCGCTTGCAGGGACTTTTTCAGCAAGATGATCTACAACATCCAGAAGCATATCCCAGTCTTTTTCATCTCTTAAAAACGGAATCAGCTTAATGCCGCATTCTCTACGAAAATAAGTTTCCATGCTCAACATCAACTCGCGTTGATGTGAGAAAAAACCCTGAACGAGGTAATGTCTTGTTTCGAGAGGAGCCCCTTCCACCATTCTTCTCGCTTTGAGAATGACATATTCAAGAATTTCAAGCTCTTCCAAACCATACCCGATGAACAGAACTGTTTTTTCTTTAAACAGGTGCTCCAGAAAGGTCAGGACACGGTTTTCTTTTTCGGGGTCACCAGACGATCTGTCATTAGCATAATGTTTGACATAATGCTGTGTCGTAAAAATCATGTTATCTGGGTCGAGAATCGAACCATGGAGATGAATCACTGCATCAGACTGATTGAGATTTGCTTGAATAAGCTCATCAACATTGTGAAAAACTTTTCGAGACTTCTTGATCGCTTGTGCCTCAGTTGCAGGCACCCCGTCTTTGTGATCTGCCGGCAATGCAAGATATTCGTCAAGCCATTCATCGTAGTTTGTCGTAACAAAAGTTTTACCGAGCTTTGAAAGCCCGGAATAGAGACGAATCCCCTTGGGGTCTGTTTTTTCATTCGGCTGCAGGATTGCTCTGTGATCAATTTTCAACCCATGCTCATCCTGAAGAGCCAGAGCGATCGACAATTTGACCCGTGCGGAGATGCCTTGCAACTGATCCAATTGAGCATGACTGAACTTACCATTTTCAACAAACTGCTTCAGTGCTTTATCTGCATGGCCATTCCAATCTGGTGAACCGGCTAAGCGAGAGGCGCCTGCACCAATAAAGGGGATAAGAGTTCCCCTTTGTGCGGCTTCTCTCAAGCCTTTTAGGTCTTCTTCCGACAACCTAAACATGGGACCATATATTGACGTGAGGAAAGGATTCGCTAAGCCATTTAGGCCAGAAGTTATCTCCGGTAGTCCAAGTGTCATATGGATCGCCACCAAGCCCATGAATAAAAACAATATCAGCACCAGGGACAAAGTCGCCTGATTGATAGATAGAGTGTAATTTAAATTCGCTCAAGGACGTAATCCTCCGATTTAAAATGCCCTACCGACAAAGACTTTCACACCAAATTCAATCACGCATTGGATCAGAAGCAGACTAAGGAAAGGCAGTGGCGAATGAACATTTGCCAAGATCAACCGGCCCTTCTACAAAACACACATTAAAGACTGCTAGGTAAAATACCGGATGCCATGATATTCCACAAGGTTGGAAATATTAGAATCAAAGCACTCCGAAATGGATATGGAACATTAATGGACGCGGATTCGATACCCGGCGCTGTCTTCAACAATAAAAAACCGGGAGTAGCCAATAATGGCTGCTCCCGGTTTTTTATTTGGTGGAGGCGCAGTTAACGTATGAACATGACATGGCTCCCGACCACTATTCCTCAACTTTTCTTTTCAACGTGCTCAACATCGACAAAAGCACAGGAACATCATCTTCAATAATGCTCCAAAGCGTATCGTTATCGATACCAAGGTAGCCGTGAATGAGGCGGTTGCGAGTGGCGATGATCATCCGCCAGGGAATTTCAGGATGATTGGAACGTATATCGTCAGGAATGTGGGTAGCGGCTTCACCAATCAACTCAAGATTGCGCAACGTGGCGTCGTAGTTCAGGCCACTTTCTACAAAACCAATCTGATCGAGCCCCTCAGTGTAGCAAAGAACCTTTTCAGCAAAGGCAATCATGTCGTCGAGGTAAAACTTCCATTGGCGGAGACTGTCAGACATCGACACGCTCCTGCTCAATGGTGGGACGCAGTTCAGCCCGCAGAGCTTTCTCCGTCACGAGGTCAACGGGTTGTCCTAAAAGGTCTTCCAGATAAAATTGAACGCCGAAATAGCGCTTTGATGTGGCGGGACCATCGAAGGCAACCAGCACATCGATATCGCTGTTGCTACCGGCTTCATCGCGCGCGGTTGAACCAAAGAGCGCCAGACGGGAGACGCCGTAGCGATCCTGCAATTCTCGCTTACTTTGTGCTAAAAGCTCAAGGGCGCGCTGTTTTTTCATGATGAACTCCGTAGTCACTTTGATTTCGCAGCTTTGTGGGATGCGTGTTCAACAATTGTCTACACAGAAGCAGGTCGTGTCAACTTAAAGGTCGTGTTTGGGAAAACACCTTTGATCCCCTCTTGCGATCATACTGCTAACTTTCAACTCCGGCGGCGGGAATCGCCTACTACGTCATTCGCGTTACGCTCACTCCTGCGTAGGCTCCCCTCCGCTCGCTGACACGGCCAGCCCAGTGTTCTGTCAATGCTAAAAATTCGCGTGTATGGCACAGCATCGTGCCGTTCACACAAGGCTCGAAACCGCAGAAGTGGCCACTCCACTTCAAGGTTTTGCAACGCCGTAGGAATGATGCGAGGTGAAGCCAGGCCCGAATTATTCAGGATTGTCAGAGCACTCACTGCTTTTCTGACGTTTAGTCAGCGCTCGCTGCGCTTCGATTCCCGCCGCTGGCTTCAGCAATAAAAAAACCGGGAGCAGCCATTATTGGCTACTCCCGGTTTTTATTTGGTGGAGGCGGCGGGAATCGAACCCGCGTCCGAAAATCTTTCACTTAAGGCGTCTACATGTGTAGTCTGTGTTTTAAATTTAACCGCATGCAGCCCCCACAGACAGGCTCTCACATGTGGCGATTCTATTTAGATCTCATTGTTGAACCATAGACATGAACAACAACCAGCCTACTAAATTGACGTCGCTAGAAACCCGCAGGCGCAGAGACTAGAGACGTGGCAGACTTAAGCTGCCAGTGCGTACGAAACGTCAGTATCGGCGTTTGTATAAGATGGGCTTTTTTACGGAGCCAGCCCACTCCGACATGCAACCTTAGCTTCCAATCCCCGTCGAAACCTTGGCGCCCCCTTTCTTTATAATTTACAGTTTCAGACTAACACAAATCCGTCGATTTTTCGATAAGTTTTATCGACAGACTTAACGATTCTCTTTAAATATTTTTGCCATCTCACGGTCGGCCTGTTTCTTCTTCAGGCTCTCCCGTTTGTCGTGCAATTTCTTACCGCGGGCCACGCCGACTTCGAGCTTCACATAACCATTCTTGAAGTAGATCTTGGTCGGCACCAGCGACAGGCCTTTTTCTTCCACCTTGCGGATCAGCTTGTCGATCTCAGCTTTGTGCAACAACAGTTTGCGAATACGCGTCGGGTCGTGATTCTCCCGGTTGCCCTGCTCATAGGGGCTGATGTTCATATTATTGATGAACAGCTCCCCCTTCATGATGCGGCAAAACGATTCCTTGATGTTGACGTTACCAAGACGCAACGATTTCACCTCGGTGCCGGTGAGAACCATACCGGCCTCGTAGGTCTCTTCGATGAAATACTCGTGATACGCCTTTTTGTTGGTGGCGATAATCTTAATGCCCATGGGCGTTGTTTCTAACCTTCTATTCTTTAGCGGCAGGATCGTCCTGCTCAGCCGGGGTAATCACGTCAACAATGCGTGCCAGGGAGGTCTGTACCACGGCCGGGCGTCCGAAACGGAACACACCGAGGGTGCCGACCATAAAAGCGCCGCCAATCATCAGCGCCAACAGTGCCGCCGGGATACCGACGGGCAACAGGCTGGCGATAAAATAACCGACTGCCAGACCGAGTGCAAGCATGATAAAGGTGATGATGTATAAAAAATTCTGTGAGTCGGCCAAACCGGCGGTGGTTTCGATCTCGACACGCACCGTATCGCCGATTCGCGCGTAAGGCAGATTATCCGCCAGCAGATGACGTTTATTATTGCCCGCTCCTTGGCAGCAGCCACCGGAGGCACCGCAGCCGTCACAGCCCTGGCTTTGCTCCCTGGCGACAACAGCCAGACGCTTTTCGCGCAACGCGACGACAACACCGGTTTCACTCAGAGTCGTCTGATGTTCAAACAGGCGGTTAACCACCTCTTTGGCTGTAGGAATCTCTTCGATCATGCGCCCTCCTCCGTTGTCCGATCATAACGGATCTGACCGTCAATCACCACCAGAGAGACATCCTTTGTTCGCTCTGTCTGACAAAGAAACTCGGTTAATTGAATCAATTCGGGAAGGCATTGCGGTTGCAACAGCTGAAATGTCGCCCGACAGTCAACGGCCAGACAGCCGAGATCATCATACCCCATGGCTTTGGCACCGCCAAGAGTAGCCATGTGCAACAACTGTTCACAACTCAGTTCGCCTTGAAACCAGTCACGGGCAAAGGCCATTTCATCCCAGATCGACAGCGAGTCATTACTGGCCAGACTGTCGGTGCCGAGCGCCAGATTCACACCGGCGTTGAGATAATCGGCGACCGGCGCAACACCACAGTGTAATTTGGCATTGGAGCGCGGGCACAGCACCATGCTACATCCGGCCAAGGCCACAGTGCGAATCTCATCATGGTCGAGATGAACACCATGCACCAGCAGTGTATCAGGGCGCAAAGCACCGGCCTTTTCCAGACAAGGTAATGGCCGCTGATGACGGGGATAATCAAGAAACGGCGTCCAGCCAACAAAGGGATAAAACTCATCCACCATCGGGCCACGATGCCGATGCATAAACTCCACTTCGTCATGGGATTCGGCGACATGCACGGTGGTCGGTAGATGACGGCAACTGGTGTAGCGGTAGCTTTGCTCCAACAAATCATCGCTGAGGGTGTACGGCGCATGGGGAGCCGCGCCCCACTGACTGGTTGGCCAGTGTTCGAGACAGTGATCGAGGTTTTGCCACTGATGATGGACACGCACCGGATCGTGACCGAGCACCTCAATGTAACAGCGACCGGGCAAATGCTCGGCAACGGTGGCGTAAAACCCGGACTCCGACAGGATATCGGCCAGCATCCCGGTGCCGCTGCGGATCGATTGCTGTAGCCCATGAAGCCAGGAGGCTTTGGAATCTTCACCGTTGACCCGCCGGGCGATCTTGACACGGATCAGACGTAACAACCACGCGGTGAAGCCCGCCTGTTCAGGTTCTGGAGAATGGACGTCTGCCGCCCAGGTCGGAAAATCGCTCAACTCCAGATGGGTATGAGCATTGACAAACGCGGGCAACAGGATGCCATCACCCAGATCCACGATCTTGGTGTGCGGGTACTTCGTTATCAGCTCTGCTGCCGATCCCACTGCGATAATGCGACCCTGATCGACGACCAGAGCACCATCTTCTACGGGGGCCGTTTGGATCGGCACAAGATAGCGACAGCGATACAGCTTCATGGTTAATCTCAGGCGCGGACCGGTTGTAACAGGTAATGATTATCAATCAGACGGGTGGTGCCAAAGCGAACCGCCAACAGAATCACCGCGTGTTCATCAACTTTCTCAACATCCTGCAGGGTTTCATCATGACAAATATGAATGTAATCAATACGGGCATCAGGTTGAGCGCTGATGATATCGCGCGCCTGAGCAACCAGAGTCGCGGCATCCCGTTGACCGGCCACGGCTGCGCCGCAGACGGACTTGATGGCCGAAATCAAGGACAAGCCCTGCTTACGCAGGTTGTCACTGAGATAGGTATTACGCGAACTCATGGCCAGACCGTCGGCCTCGCGGACAATCGGCATACCGACGATGGTAATCGGCATATTCAAATCCGTCACCATCTTGCGAATCACTGCCAGCTGCTGGAAGTCCTTCATGCCGAACAAGGCGACATGGGGCTGAACCAGATTAAACAGTTTATTGACCACAGTAGTCACGCCGTCGAAATGGCCGGGGCGGCTGGCACCACACAGCCCTTCGGTCAGACCCGTCACCTGCACGGAGGTAGCACTGCCCGCGGGATACATAGCATCGGCTTCAGGCGCAAATAAAATATCAACACCGGTTCGTGCCGCCATCTCGGCATCACGCTGTAACGCGCGCGGGTAGCTGTCAAAGTCTTCATTGGGACCAAACTGGATCGGGTTGACAAAGATCGACAACACCAGCAGATCGCCACGGCCACGCCCCTCTTCCAGCAATGAAAGATGGCCCTTGTGCAAAAAGCCCATGGTCGGCACAAAACTGATTCGTCTTCCCTGCTGACGCTCAGCCAACATCCGTTGCTGAAAGGCCTGGATATCATGAATGATTTCCATGTCCGTCTCCCCTAGAAACTGTGTTCGTCACCGGGGAAGGTACCGGCACGGACTTCATTGATATAACCGGTCATGGCTTCTTTAATCAGCGGAGCCAGATCAGCGTAAACTTTGACAAATTTCGGCGAATATTTTTCACACAGGCCGAGAATATCGTGAATCACCAGCACCTGACCGGAGCAATGGACCCCGGCGCCAATGCCGATGGTCGGGATATCAATGCTCTCGGTGATCTGTTTGGCCAGATCAGCGGGAATCCCTTCGAGCACCACAGCAAACGCCCCGGCCTCGGCCACAGCCTTGGCATCGGCAAGCAGTTGGCGCGCCTGCTCCTCTTTGCGCCCCTGCACCCGATAACCACCCATGCGATGGATCGACTGAGGCGTCAGACCAATGTGGGCGACCACCGGCACATCCATATTAACGATGGCCCGGATGGTGTCAGCGACGTTTTCACCGCCTTCAAGCTTGACGGCATGAGCCCCGGCGTCTTTTACCAGACGACCGGCGTTCAGGCAGGCGTCGCGGACATCCACCTGATAGGATAAAAACGGCATATCGGCAATCACCAGGGCACCCTGATTCGCGCGCATCACCGCTTTGGTATGATAGATCATCTCTTCCATGGTCACCGGCAAGGTGGTGTCGTAGCCGGAGAACACACTGCCGACGGAGTCGCCGACCAGAATCATGTCGATACCGGCCTGATCCATCATCCGGGCAAAGGGATAGTCATAAGCCGTGAGTACGGTAATTTTCTCCCCTTTGGCGTACATGTTCTGAATGTCGAGTACGGTCGTTGGTTTTCTCATGGTCTCTTCCTGTTTTAATCCAAATGTATATCAACGAAAAAGCCTTCCAACGTCAAAACGACTGGAAGGCCAAAATGCGTCATGTTCCACAGTTGAAACACAACGTCGCGCCACAGAATGCCTCCGTCCCGGTCTATTGATCCGGGCAAGCATGAACGATACGTCAAAGAGTCCGCCTGACAGCTCACAAGGCGCGTTGCAAGCCAGCGAAACTCAGGCAACAAGGCTATAGGCGTGCCCCTAAAATGTCCAGATTTTTCTCCGGCAACCTTGCCAAATGCGTTCACAAGGCAATATCGACAAACAATTGAGAGGACAATCTAAATCGCTCGAATATCGTAGACTGTTCTCAATTCATACCCATGGGGCGGGCAAAGCCCGCTCCCTGTTCGACAGGATGCCACCACAAGCCGGTTGATCTACGCAAAGACCATTATCACCGTCAATGCGACAGCTGATGAAGAGCACGATTCGTTGACCTAAAGGGCGACGAGCCGAATCCGTAAAGCATACCGGAAAGCGACGCATCGTAACCAAGTCAAGAAGTCCGGCGCCAGCCCAGCTGGCTTTTGCATCCTTTTGGGCGGCCTGCCAAAAGGATGTCGGCTGCCGGGCCGAGTCCCGGCGACCTTGACTTTGATCTTGGTTTTACCTTTGCCTGGTCCGCATCCCGGCGCAGCTTGCTCCGGCGAACTTCATCCGTTCGCATTGTTGGTGCGCACGTGACGTGGGCTTCCGCGCCCACACGTCGGGTTCCTTTTGCGTCGTCAAAAGGAACCGAAAAACGACTCCCGACCATTGCACCCTGCGGGTTCCCTCACTTCATTCGCTTACGCTGTGATGTCGGCAAAAACTCGGTCTGTTTTTCAACAGCCCTCAAACATTTGCCGACAACCATCACAGCGACACTCTTTACGTTCGGCGCTGCTGAACGGGAGGAATTTGATACTGCGCGCGCTCTCCTTTACATTGCTTATTTATGCCAAGCTGTTCAATTTCAGTGCCCGTGGGGTGGGCGCAGCCCGCTCCCTTTTTGCCAGGGTGCCACCACAACTATGTTGATCAGGCTCATGCATGTTGTGACTCAATATCTTGGCGGATGAAGCGCATGATTCGTCGACCTAAAGGGCGACGAGCCGAATCCGTAAAGCATTGCGGAAAGCGACTCATCGTAACCAAGTCAAGAAGTCCGGCGACAGCCCAGCCGGTTTTTGCATCCTTTTGAGCGGCCAGTCAAAAGGATGTCGGCTGCCGGGCCGAAACCCGGCGACCTTGACCTTGAGACCTAGATTTTGATCCAAAACAACGCTGCCCCAGCTACAGCATCCCATTCAGATGATCCAACATGATCATCAACGGATGGAAATTCGCCGCCGGCTGATCAAGCATCATCGTCTGTAAGCGCTTATAACGCCGAAACCGAACCCGCCCTTCCGCCAGCAGACGATCAATATTCCCGTCAAACTGCTCCAGAACCTTTTTCGCCAAGGTGAACTGGGCATGATGATACCCGGTGCGCAACGCATGGCGGGTCATCCGGTCCCAGCGGTCACGCAGCGGCACCTGTTCCACCTCGTCGAGCATAGCTTTAATTTCAAACTGGGCTTCAACATCACCAAGCACCACAGCCGCGCTATGCAGATCAACATCCGCCTGCTGGTGCAACGCCATGACCGGCAACACATTTTCCAGCATGGGTAAAATGGCAAACTGCTGGGCGGTGTCTTCATCCATACCCTGACCGACAAGGTCCGTGATCTGCTGCTGACAGGCCAGCCAGCGTTTCTCCGGCAACACGCTGCTCAGCAGTTTGCTGTAAGCCGCCAGATCATCACGCATAGCGCCCAACTGATCAAAATCGATCAGCTGTGGGGCCTGACTCAAGGCCCAGTCACATAACGCGCCAAGCGTATCTTCCACCGCCATCAGACGCCGATATTGCTCTTTACACGGCATCTGGTTGTCCAGCTGGTGAATCTGGTTTCGAAGGGCAGCGCCGTCGATCAAACGGTCGAAGTGAATGTAAGCTTCAGCGACCTGATACAGAGAGATATCGTAGCGACGCCCCATGCGGTAACAAAACGCACATCCCGCCTGATTAACCACCAGGTTGGTGATCATGGTGGCGATGATCTCCCGTTTCAGCGGCTGACTGTCGAGATGATCGGCAAACTGCTCGGCAATGGCCTGCGGATAGTAACCAGCAAGAAATTCAGCAGCCAGAGGACGATCCGGAAGATCAGACTCCAACAGATCCTGATAGAGCTGCATTTTGCTGTAGGCCAGCAAAATCGCCAGTTCCGGACGGGTATAGGCGATTTTGCGCCCTAATACCTCTTTACTCGACGGCAACGCTTCACTTTGGCGGTCGAGCAAGCCAATGGTGGCGAGCCGGGCGGTCAAATCGATAAACAGCTCGCGGTCTTGCTGGCTGCGTAGCGCATCGAGAGACAGGCACTGACTCTGACCATAGTTGTTGGCGAGTACGGCATCACAGACACCGTCGGTCACCGCTTCGAGCACGCGATCCCGTTCATCGTCATCACGGACCTGACCGGATTCCATCAAGTGCTGCATGAAGATCTTCAGATTGACCTCATGGTCGGAACAATCGACACCCGCCGAGTTATCAATGGCATCGGTATTGATCCGTCCGCCGCTGAGGGCGTATTCAATACGCGCCAGTTGGGTCATGCCAAGGTTGCCACCCTCACCCACTACTTTGGCGCGAATCTGGTTGCCGTTGATCCTGACGGCGTCATTGGCCCGGTCGCCGGCATCTTCATTTTTCTGACTGGCGGCTTTGACATAGGTGCCGATGCCACCGTTCCACAACAGATCAACATCCGCCATGAGCAACAGACGGATCAGGCTGTCGCCGTCGAGGGTTTCATGACGCACCCCCAACCACTCACGCACCTGATCAGACAGTGGAATTTCTTTGGCGTCACGCTCAAACACACCTCCACCCTCAGAGATCAGCGCAGCATCGAAATCACTCCATGACGAACGCGGCAGATCAAACAGCCGTTTGCGTTCGACAAAGGTTGTTGCCGGGTCCGGATTCGGGTCGAGGAAGATATGACGATGGTTGAAGGCGGCCTTCAAGCAGGTCTGCTCCGACAGCAACATGCCATTACCGAACACGTCGCCACTCATATCGCCGATGCCGACCACCGAAAACGGTTGGGTCTGGATATCGATCCCCATTTCCCGGAAATGGCGTTGGACACAGACCCAGGCACCGCGCGCGGTAATCCCCAGCACCTTGTGGTCATAACCACGCGAACCACCGCTGGCAAAGCCATCACCCAGCCAGAAGTTGTAATCACGGCTGACGGCATTGGCGGTATCCGGCAGATGGGCGGTCCCTTTGTCGGCAGCCACGACGAGGTAGGGATCATCTTCGTCGTAACGGACAACACCTGCCGCTGGCACGACTTTACCACCGACACGGTTATCAGTGACATCAAGCAGCCCACGCATCAGGGTCTGGTAGGCTTCTTTTGACAGAGCCATGCCCTGTTCACGATCAGACCAAGGGGTCTTGACGATAAAACCGCCTTTGGAACCCACCGGGACGATCTGAGCATTTTTGGTCATCTGGGTTTTCATCAGACCGAGGATTTCGGTACGGAAATCATCGGGCCGGTCCGACCAGCGGATGCCGCCACGGGCGACCATGCCGCCGCGCAGATGGATGCCTTCCATCTTGGCATTGTGGACATAGACTTCGAACAACGGCCGTGGCACCGGCATTTCTGTAATGCCAATGGCGCTAATCTTGAACGAGAAAAAGTAATCGTCGAGGTCTTTACGTTTAAAAAAGTTAGTCCGTACCGTGGAATCGATCAGGTTGAACATGGTACGCAGAATGCGGTCCTCATTGACATTATCCACATCGCGTAACGCTTCAATCAGTTCCATCCGTGCCGGAAACAGCGCCTGCTCATCACGGGTCACCGGATCGGCCCACTCCGCCTTGTCGATAAAACGCGACTCAAAATAGCGGTACAAGGCCAGCGCAGCACGCGGGTTATTGATCAGCGCATAGGCCACGGTCCTCTTGGTAAACGAGGAGCCGAGCTGAAAATAGTAATTACGGTAGGCGCGAAATACGTCGATCTGTTGCCAGTCAAGCCCAGTTGAGACGAGAAGCCGGTTCAGATAGTCGTTTTCCGCACGGCCACTGCGCAAAGCGCGTAACGCCTCAAGCAGTCGATCACGAATCCGCAGCAGGCTCTCCTCTCCGGGCAGGCTGCTCAGCACACCGAAACTTTTGATAAACAGATCCTGATCGTCAATGCTCAGTGTAAAATCCACCTCATCGATAATCGTCAGATCGAGATTGACCAAAATCGGCATCAGTTCATTGAGAAACCCCTGACGGGTACTGTAAAACTGCAGCCGACAGGAAGAATTCGCCCCGGTATTGACCGGCCCCCACAACTCAACCTGTTCCTGCTGGTGTTCCAACAGCCTTTCCAGGCAGTGGATATCACGCACGCAGAACCGCGGATGGATCCGCGAGCGGTAGTCGTTACAAAAGGCATCGGCATAGCGCCGCCACAACGCTAAACCATGCTGGTTGCCCTGCTCACGAATTAACACGGTGCGTAACTTCTGCTTCCAACTCTGCAGCAAGCCGGTCAACGACCCCGAAAGCTGCTCAAAATCAACATCCTTGGGTTTCTGGCGGCAGATCAACGTCACCTGGACGATGTAATATTCCGCATTGAACTGTAAAACACGCATGGACAGTTTTCGGGCATGGAACTGATAGGAAAGAAATGTTTCCAACTGGCTGAAATCGGCGTTCTGACTCAGGGTCCGCGGCACGATCAGCATCATGGTCATCGTGCTCAATTCCGTCTCAACAGGCACAACACGAACACTGCCCTGCGGCGCAAACAGCAGCGAATTAATGATATGTTTGAGTTGTTCGACGGAGAGAAAGAACAGCTCCGGCTCAGGAAACGTCGCCAGAAGACTTTCAATTTTTCGGTAATTGTAACTGCCTTCGGCTACACCCAGCGACTCCAGTGCCAATGTGATCTTGGCATTCAAGGCCGGAACATCCAGCGCGGAGCAACTATGGACCGAGCGTGCATACATACCGAGCAAAACATGTTCAAGAACACCTTGATCATGATCCTTGTCGCGTACACACACGGCGGTCAAGGTTTCATCACGCCACACCGGGCTGGGGATGACGGTTTCCATGACCAGCAACGGAGAGTGTCGTTTAAGACAGGATTGAATCAGATCATCACAGCGGCTTAAGGCACGCGGTTCGAGATAGTCCGGATAATCGGGGTGATCTTTGATCCCCAGAGCCTGATCAGCGACAGCCTGGACAGAGCCATCTTCACAGCAGGTATCCAGATGCAGCTGACGATAGCCGAGCACCAGGAAATGGTCGTCTTTGAGCCAGCGCCAAAAATCACCAAAACCGGCCTCTTCCGCCAGCGGTTCCAGTGCACTGAAACGTTGCTGTAATTGCGGTGCATCTGAATGAAATCGCAGAACCTGATGCAAGACCTCAGCGACTTCCTGTTCAAGGATATCGCAGCCCTCGACCTGAGCCAGCTGAACAACAATAAACGACTCCTCAGCTTCGGCGAGATCGGCATCCTGCAAGGAGACAAGTCGGCCATCACTACGCTGAACTTTTAAACGTAAATGGACGATCTCCTGCCAGTCAAGATGCTGGCGGTTCAGGTAAACCTGTAAGGAATCGAACAGATAACGCGCATCGACAACACTGCACATCAACAGTGACACATGATAGCCGGCAACAGGAGTACAACGCACCTCGACAGGCTGCTGGCGTGCTTCAATCACGGAAACGAAGGCGTTGATTACCTCGGCAAGTTCCCCCTCTTTGAGATGAAGAAGATCTCCGGGAACAGCCTGTTTTTTCAAGGAATCAAGCAACGACAAAACAGCATCGCGCTGCGCCGTGTCGTTGGACGTCTGAATGGTTTCGGTCAGTGCAGAAAGTTTTTCATGAAATAAGCCAATAGTCTTGCCGTAAGAATGACTGAGACGAGAGTTGTCCACGGTCTGATTACCCCCCTGGTTGGATAATAAGGCTGGAAATTCTATGGAATATTTAGAGTTTAGTTGAGCGTCCAGGGTTTGGCAAGGCCGCATTCGGTTTTGTATACGCTCTTCATGAACCCGCGCGACAGCGTTGCCAGTCGAGCTTCATCGACAGACGCAAGAAGCGCAAAGACCGATCAGACGCGACGAATCAGAGCTTTTTTCAATTCGTGCTCCAGGCGTTTGCTGTCATGGCGAATTTGACGATAATTCAACCAGCCCAGGCCGACCAGCAACACACCACCAAGAATATACACATCCCACATTGCTTACTCCATTGTCATGATTCGAAAGATCATTCATCAAGACAATGTCCGGTAAGAACCTCATGAGTTTTGTGTTAAATCAGGCTGGATTCCCTGAAGAAGAGTGAAAACGATGAAGAATGTAGCGCCCGACAGAATAGCTGAGCGGAAACAGGATCAGATTAATTCCGCCCCACAGCACCAGGGCTTGCAGGTTGATCAGCCATAATTTTTCAAGTCCGGCCAACGGCGCATTAAACAGCTGCTCTACCAGTTGACGATTGAGCGGCGTCGGATTACCGAACACCTTGGCGCCCCAATAGAAAAAAGGAAAGAACAAGGCAATCTGCAAAGGATAGAGCAGATAGTTGACCAGCTGTATTAACGGGTGACTCAAACGCCACCACCAACCGACAACAAGACAAATGACACAACTTCCCCAGACCAGGGGCATGGTTCCCATCATGATGCCAACACTGATACTGAGGGCAATCTTGCGGGAACTTAACCCCTGATTAAACGCCCGGCTGACAGCCAGACGAAGCCGCGATCGCCACATTTAAATCCGCTCTTGATGGACAAAGAAACGAACGGTTGAACCCGTGACTGTACTTTTTCCGGTATACCAGAAGATCACTACCCAGACGGCCTGCAACGCCAGAAGAACCACAGGATTCCACAACGCAGCCAGGCCGCTGCCGATATCAGCAGTCACTGTGTTTGCATCCGGAATCAACCAGGCCACCACGACAACATACGCCATACCGACAACCCCCATCCACTGGTAGGCACTGAACCGGTTATTGCCACGATAATCGGCACGCAGCATTTCGGAAAACACCCGCCAGCCTTGAGTGACCACGGCTGTCAGCATAAAAGCCCATTGATAGAGACCGGCAAGAAACAAGCCACTGCCAATGATGGCAACAGCCACATAGAGCACCGCTGTCAACGCCTGAATCGGAACCACCTGTTGCCCTTGTAATCCACTGGCATAGGCAATTTTTTTCGTGTCGCCATGAAAAACAAAGTGGAAACGCTGAAACAACCGGCGCATCAGGGGGGAACAGTCCGCTAACGGTTTGCCGTAACAACAGCCAAAACTGATACAGGCCAGACGACCGAGGCCTTCACCGATGGCATAGGCAATTCCCAAGGCGGCAAGGGTTGCGAGGATCGGCAGTCGTACACCGTCACCCGTCAAGTTGATTAACGCAATCAGCCAGGGCGCAACGACAATACCGACAAAAACGGCACCGCCGACCGTAAAGGTATGTGCTTTACCTTCGACCACTTTCGCCACCCAGCGTGATGCCGGAACACAGATTCCAAGCAACAACAGCGCCAGCACCAGTAACGGAGCCAGATCAATCGCCACGGCTCGCAGTAAAACGATCAGCATCAACAAGGCCATGACATATGCATTGGCGGTAAGAAGTCCATACCAGGTCAGGTTGACCCCTTGCCAGGAGTTGCCCCCCTGGGGATGGACCGGCACAGCGGCAACAACCTGCCAACGTTCTTTCGGTAGATAGCGGCACCCCAGATAGACCAGAGCGCCACAGAACAGCGTCAACGCGAGAAGAAACAGCATATTTCCCATCATAACTCTCATTGTGCCGTCAATTTAGTCACTTGCGGCAAGGCAATCGTCGAGCGCACCGCCACATCGGTTTCCACCAAAGGACGACCAAAACCAAGGCTGAAACGGCTGTTGACACCCTGGCGTTGCTGGTTTTCCAACAGATCAGGGCAAAATTGGATACGTCCCGGCTCGAACAGCAGGACATCGGTACTGCTTCCGGGACGGAAAAGACTTTTCGGCTGACCACGTTCCAGACGAACACCGATCTTCTGTTCGACAATCGGTGCATAGCCTTGCGGGTTGGCGCTGTAACAGGAGTGAATATCGCCAATCATCAACGCCACAACTTCAATCATGGCCACCAGCCCGACCCGGCTACCACCATCGACATCCGTATCGATAATCGTGACCAGACGACGATTTTTAGAATACGGCGTCACTTCAGCGACAACCGCACCCGGATTACAGGCATGATAGCGTCCATGGAGTTCATAAATGTCGCGGATGACGCCGCTCACCGGCACATGGTTGTAGTGATATTTATCAGGGGTCAGACGGAGGACAGCAAAATCGCCCTGATCAAAACGCTGTAACCAGTCGTGCTTGTCGCTGCCCAGCAGTTCATCGAAAGCAAAAAACTTATCCTTGAGGAACAGGCTATCTGTTTCGGCCAGCGATCCGACGACAAGACGGGCATCCGCCGTCGATACCACGGTTTCAACCTCGTCCGCCATGGGGCGGCATTGCCAGTAGCGGATTTTGCGTTCGAAGATTTTTCGCGGTGTCGTCAATGACGCCGGATCATCGAGGCATTCATTGAGATCCACACCACATTTTTTGAGAAAAGCGTCCTGGCCGCTGAAACGACTGATATAATCAAGATCGTAATTAATTGTGCCCAGCCAGGAAGACGCCCGTGGTCCGGTCAACGCCTTAAAAAGGCTCGGCCCCTTTTCACGTAACGGGTGATACATCCAGCGCACCAACCGGTCCGCGTAGAGAGTTTCATCATGAACCTGACCACTAGCTCGCGCGATATACTGGTGTGTCATCATCGTGGGAAAAACACTCCTCTTCGGATTGGATATGGGTGGTCGGCTGATCAACATGGATACTTAACAACAACAGGTTGATCAGGCGTTGCAACGTGGCACCATGCAAATTCTGGTGGCGTGCCGCATCCATGAGCTGATCATAGGCGTGCCCCAGGCTGCGTTGTCCGCAAACCATCTTCAATGTGGCGCGCACACAGTCGGAATGACGGGCCATCTGCTGCAGTTGTGGTAACTCATGGCGTAACAGCTCCAAGGCTTCATCAACATGGCGACGCCGTAACGTGGTGCGGTAGAACTCTTCAGCAGCACGATTGAATTCCGCAGCCGGGACATGGAGCGGTTTGTCCGTCCCTAAGGTGCTCATGATGTCGTTGGTCAGGCGACCGGACACGGAGAACTCTTCCGGCCGTTCAATGCGCCGACGCAGATCGGCGATCAGTTCATGACAACCCATCTGTTCAATCAATTCGGCACCATCCTCGCTAAGCACCTCAATCAGAGCGCGACAATACTCTTTCTGATAGATGCGCAGGTAGCCGGGATAACGGCGACTGTTGCGAATCTGTTTGGTTTTGCGCAAAATCTTCAGCAAAAACCGGTTGCGTGTCGTGCGCTTGACAAAAAATGTCGGCAAACCGAGAGCATGGCCAAAAAAGATCTGCCGACGCTCACTCTCAACGCCGGGGTTATCCGGGATATGCCGGTGATCAAGGAGGCCTTGCGCCATATACTGAAATGCCAGGGCGGTGATCAGTGCCTGCAACGTGGTCGCAGCGCCCATATCCTGTTCAAAACTGCCGAACAGGCTGTAATGACGCCCCTCAAAACCACTGAATCCCATAGTGGCGAATTCACGCATTTTGAAGAACTGGTACAGAGACATGCGCGAATCAAAGACGCCCATGGCATCGAGATCATGGCGCAAGCGCTCCTGATTGCCGAGCACGCCATTCAGAGCCGGACTCTCCTCACTGCTTAAAAACCCCACCGGATAATCCACCAGCCGAAAATCCGGGACAAAGTCTCCTTTAAGGCCGAACAACCGACTCAGAGGGCGATCAATCCACTCGGGACCGAAAGGGGTACGGCTATGGCTGATCAAATTGAGACTGGCTTTTTTCTTCCAGCGACGCCACAACATGCGCAGATGGGTAAAATCAAGTTCATGGGCCAAAAAGCCCAGGGCTTTTTCCGGGTGAAAATCTTCAAAACCGAGGCGATACGGTGCCGCACTGAAATTCGCGGCGAACAACGGTAGGAAGTGTTCCTGAATCTTGATCGCCAGATCGCCGCAATATTTCTCCTCCGCCGCACCGAACAGCGCACTGTGCCCTTTCATCTGTTCCGTCAGACGACGACTGCCGAGACTGATATGGGAGCCGTTGTTGGCCAGACTGATGTTGGACATATTGGGCAACACCACCAGATTATTGGTAATGATCCCCGCTTCACGCAGCTTGGCTACGGCATTGAGTTGACTGCGGCTGAGCACCTGATGACACAGGTGCATGTACTGATGCTTCTCTTCCCCTTTGTCCCAACCGGACAAACAGGGACTCATATACAGCTCCCGATAAAACGCATCGGGAATCATCTCGTTCAGTTGCTTCTGGCGTTGCGGCGGATGGGGGGCACAATAAATCTGCGCCTGCTGACCGCTGTCTGTCAGCCCGAATTGCTCATTGGCGTAATCTGTCAGCAGTTGAGTCAGCAGGAATCGCTTGGCGGTTTCGCGCGCCAGCGCCTTGCCCTGACCATTTTTTGCCGACATGCCGACAACATGAAATGAAAAAGTCTCCGGAGAGGTGTTGTCATTGAGATAATGATTGAGCAGCCCTTCGGCGGTGACACGCAGATTTTGATGCAGATGGGGCTGGATACCGATCAGGTCGGCCAGGGCCAGTTTAACCAGATAACTCAGAGGCAAACGCAGCATCTCGTCGCCCTGATCCGTGGTGAAGCTGTAGCGATGCAGATCGGAACGCGGACCGAGTTCGGTCGCTTTTTATCGGCGAGAAAATCCCGCTCTAGAACATTCAGTGCATAGCGACTCAAAGTGGAACGGTTAAAACGGACCCAGCTGTTTTCCCACACCTGCTGGCCGTGATCACTGATAAAGTCGCGCAAGCCTTCGACCTGTTTTTCCGGCGTTTCACCAGACTGGGCCCGCTTGATCATATTGGCGAAGAATCGCGACTGCTCGATGGTCTGCGGCAGATCGACATCCTTTGCGGAACCGACCACAACAGCCTGTAATTCGCTTTCTGAGCCGGCAGTGACATCACCATCGGCAAAAGGGAGTTGATGCAGCGCAGTGCATCCCATGTGTTTGAATAATTCTGTCAGATTGGGAACGTCTTGGGGGTGACCGTGTCGGGTTCGGTTGAGAACCTGCAGTCGTATAGGCTTCATGAAAACTCCTGACTTCGTGTAGCACAAAACTAGACGGGGCGGAGAGTGCCTGAAGACCATGTGGAATGGATTGGGATTATGTAAATCTGTGGTTAGAGATCCGCACGGATGGAGAAAAATAGCGCAAAAAAGAGTTATGCGTCAGAGCTGTTGGATTGGATCCAGGTGATGCCTTCACAATTACTGCAGCGACATTGTCCCTGACTCATAAAGGCTTCAAATTCTCGTACCGGCAGTGGAGGGCTGCAGAAATATCCCTGAATAAACGTGCAACGATTATCACGCAACAATGTCACATGATCTTCGGTTTCAACCCCTTCAGCGGTGACTTTCAAATTGAGGCTGCGTGCCAATGCCAGGATCGACAGCACAACATTGGTGCTTTCGCGAGAATCCGGCACCTCAAACATAAAGGAGCGGTCAATCTTAAGGATATCCAGCGGCAGGCGGGTCAGATAGTTCAAGGAGGAATAACCGGTGCCGAAATCATCGATGGACAGATCAACGCCCAACTCCCGTAACGAGTTGAGAATCTTCACCGTATCATCAATATCCTCAATGATCATCCCTTCAGTGATTTCAAGTTCCAGAGCTTCAGCCGGCAACCCGGTATCCTGGAGGGTTTCGGTCACAAACTGCGGCAGATAGTCCAAATCAAACTGGGCTGGTGACAGGTTGACACCCATATGAAAATCGGGATTGACCTGGCGCCAGATCTGAGCCTGACGGCAGGCCTGTTTAAGAACCCATTCGCCAATCGGCAGGATCAAACCCGTCTGCTCGGCGATCGGGATAAAGCGGTCGGGTGGAATCATGCCATCTCGGCTATGCCAGCGCAACAGGGCCTCGGCACCGACAATTTTTCCATCATTAAGTCTGATCTTGGGCTGATAATAGAGTTCAAACTCCTCCTGATCCAGAGCCTCACGTAACATTTCAGCCAGAGTCATCCGCTCAGTGACCCGTTCACTCATGAAGCCTTGATAGTATTGATAGGAGTTTCGGCGCAGATCCTTGATCGAGTAGAGGGCAATACCGGCATTCTTCAGCAGCTCGGCAACGGTCTCACCATCATCCGGTGCAACGGCAATACCGACACTAAGGGTCAGATTAATCCGTTGAGCACCAATCACAAACGGAGCATCGACACATTCGAACAGCTCCGCAACCATGTTTTTGACCCTTTGCTTGCGCAAAATAAAGGCAAATTCATCCCCGCCGACGCGGGCCAGAAATGCACCATCATAGGTACAAAGCGACAGACGTTCGGAAACCATCTGCAGAAGTGTGTCGGCGAGCACCGGTCCCAGAGACTCGTTAATCAGTTTAAACGAGTCGATATCCAGAACCAGGATGGCAAGGTTACAGGCCTCTGCGCAGTGCAGCAGACGATCCTCCAGCTGCTGTGAGAATGACAACCGATTGGGCAGACCGGTCAATGAATCGAAATAGGCCAGCCGATGCAATTGTCGCTCCGCCTCTTTAATCTGGCTGATATCCGAAGAGATAGAGAAGAAGTTTTTGATCGCACCCTGGTGATCGCGAATCGTATCAATCGTTACCCAGGACACATAGTCTTCACCATCTTTACGCCGGTTCCACACCTCCCCTTCCCAATGTCCATCACTGAGAAGCTGACGCCACATTTTATCGAAAAAGTCTTGATGATGACGATCCGACTGCAAAAGGTTGGGATCCTGACCAAGAACCTCGTCACGGGTATATCCACTGACGGATTCAAACGCCTGGTTCACCTCAATAATACGATTACGGCGATCTGTGATAACAATTGCTTCGGCTGTATTTTCAAAGACTTTTGTGATCAGCTTGAGGCGACGTTCAGCGGCCTGAGATTCGGTGACGTCGCGACCAAAACCGATGAAATTATCGATCTGACCATGCTCATCATATTCAAAAATCGCATCCCACAAAAACTGGCGCACACCACCATCGCGCATGCGTAATGGTGCATGAAAGTCCGTGGTAAATTCACCATTGGCCATGGCATGAGCGATATAACCACCAAGAAGTTCCGCAGTGTCCGCAGTGGTAAACAAATCAAAGAAGTTCTGTTCGAATACGTCCTGACGTTTATAGCCGGTTGCAGACTCTGCCGCATGATTAAACAAGACAATTTGGGATCGATGATCGATACCGATAACAACCAGACCGGAATGTTCAATCATGTCGGCAAAACGTTTTTCCTGCTGAAAACGGATTTGATCACCGACACGTAATCGTTCGAGCATTTGATTGATATTATGACCGATGGCAGCAATTTCGTCGTCCCCATCCACATTAACAGCAGTTTCAGGGTCAGACGAATGACAATTGCCGATTTTTTCCAGACTGTGTCCCAGGCGCACCAAGCGGGATAACACCAGGACATCGAGAATCATCTGGGTAATAAACACCATCACAATGCTGGCGAAAGCAAAAAGGCCGAAAAAAGCCAGCAGATTGCGGCGGCTGAATTCACGCATAAAGCGGTAGCTGCCTGAATGCAGTACAAAACTTTCCCGGCCGTGAATATCCGTCAAAGGTTTCCGAATGCAGTGATATAAAACATCAGGGCAGGATGTCAGTGCATTTTCAGCCAGGGTGAGACGACTATGCATCTTCCATTCTTCGTTGACCTGATGCCAAAAACCATCATCCAGCAATAACCCCAGGGCGAGGACACCGACAAGCTGACCATTTTTTTGCGGGGAAAAAACTGGACTGGTAACGATCAGCAGGGGTTGGCCTTCAAAGCGGACCAAGCCTTTTATCGGCGTTGTCAGAGCAGAAGGAGATTGCAACGTCAGTTCGTCTTTGAGCGTCTCGACGATATTGCCGTCAAACTCAGCGAGGCTATGAAAACAATGTTGAAAACGCAGATGATACGAGGAGTCGACGTAAACGATAAAATCGACGGGAAAGGTTTCGAAGAAAGGGAGGGCTTCAGTGGCATCAACTTTGCCGTCCCGGCCATGCCACACCGTATCGAGCATGGCAACCGAGTGGGCAATATTAACCAGGTCCGACTCTTTTTCCTGAAGAAGATTCTCGGCCCGCAATAACGCTTCATGGCCAAACTGACTTTCAACCTTGGCGATATTCTGTTCATCAAACAGATGCAGGCTAAAGACGAAAACGCACGTCAGCACCACCAGAGTCATCAGGATTCCGAGAAAAGTTTTGGCACGAATAGACAGTGTCATCAGCTATCCCTGAAAAGACCGTTGTTACTCTGGTCGCTGGTAAATGAGATCAGACGTGTACTTTTACGACGTCCAACACGTGTTCATTATTGGCGTTTATACTAGACTACTTGTCTAAATTCAAATAGTTGTTGCTTAAAATCGGCGTTATCATACAAATATTTACTTATTAAAACAAGAACCATTATTAATGCACTTTCCGATTCTTTTGTAAAAAAACGCCTCAGTAGCTGCCCGTATCACTCCATGACGTGAGAAACAGGGCGTGGGCAACACTCCTTTCCATCAACAGGTATTTGTAGTATAAGAATGTGTTTCTCGACGGGAGGCTCCTTACTCCCGGATTCATTTGACGATTCACTACGGAAAGTTCATGCATTCTGATTCTACTCAGCGCCCTGCGATTGCCATTGTCGGGATAGGCGGTGTTTTCCCTCAAGCCCCTACTCTGGAGACATTCTGGTCCATTATCCGCCAAGGGGTTGCCACCGCCTCTCTGCCTCCGCAGGGCCGCTGGCAACTCCCCGTTGAAGAAGCTTATCATCCAGAAGAAGGCAAAGCGGATTGTGTCTATTCAAAAAAAGCCTGTTTTGTCGATGGCTTCAAGCTTGACCTGCCGTTTGCTGAATTGAATATCGATGAACATCTTGTTCGTCAGTTAGACCCACTGTTTCAGCTGCTTCTTCAGGCCGGTGTGACAGCTTCGATGGAAGGCAATCTGACCCAGATCGACAAACAACGGATGGGGGTCATCGTCGGCAATCTGGCGTTACCCAGTGAAACCGCTTCACAACTGGCGCAGGATTATGTCGGTCGTACGATCTATGAACAGCTCTTTAGCCAACAACTTAAAGTCAGCACCGCCCCACTCAACCGTTACATGACCGGTCTGCCGGCCGCGGTGCTCGCTAAAGCACTAGGGCTTGGCGGCACCTGTTTTACACTCGATGCCGCCTGTGCCTCATCGCTTTATGCCATCAAGCTGGCGGTGGACGAACTGCAATCCGGCCGTGCCGATGCCATGCTCACTGGCGGTGTTGCCCGTCCCGACTCACAATATACCCAGATGGGCTTCTCCCAGCTGCATGCCCTGTCTCCGACCGGAAGCTGTACGCCATTCGACGCATCCGGAAATGGATTGGTGGTCGGTGAAGGTGCCGGAGTCCTGTTACTTAAACGCACTGAAGATGCCTTGCGTGACGGCGATCACATTTACGCTCAGATTGCCGGCATCGGCCTGTCCAATGACATTGGCGGCAGTTTACTGGCTCCCATGTCTGAAGGCCAATTGCGCGCCATGCGTGCCGCCTACCAACAAGCTGACTGGGAGCCTCAGGATGTTGACCATATTGAATGTCACGCCACCGGCACCCCTGTCGGCGATGCTGTTGAGTTTGCCAGCCTGAAACAACTGTGGCAGAACGCCGAGCCGGATCGGCAGTGTGTGCTCGGCTCGGTTAAATCCAACATTGGCCACCTGCTTACCGCAGCCGGTTCAGCGGCAGTCATTAAGACCTTGCTGGCACTCAAACACAAAGAGTTGCCGCCGACGGCGGGTTTTCAACGCGCCGGTCAACAGATGGGCATGGAGCAAAGCCCGTTTAACGTGTTACAACAGGCAACCCCTTGGCAGGAACCAAACTCCAGACCGCGGCGCGCTGCGGTCAGCGCGTTTGGCTTCGGCGGTATTAATGCCCACCTGCTTCTGGAAGAATGGACCGGCCAACAGCAGCAACAGCCGAAAGCTAAACCGTGCTCTACGCCTGAACCCATCGCCATTGTCGGTCTGGATGTGCGCCTTGCAAACCATCCTGACACCGACTCATTTCGCCGCAGCTGGCTTGCGCAAAATGACAACGAAACATTTTCATCACCACACCATTGGTATGGTGCCGAAGCCAGTCAGTGGTTCAACAAAGAATTTACGCCTAAAAACATCACGACGGGGCATTATCTCACTCAGGTTGCGGTACAGCCGGGCACTTTCCGGATTCCTCCGACCGAGCTCAAGGAGATGTTGCCACGTCAGGCGTTGATGCTGCAAAGTGCTGCGGCCGCCCTGGACGATGCCGGAGTAAAAAACAACGAGCACCTCACGACCGGTGTCTTTGTCGGTACTGGACTGGATCTCAATGCGACAAGTTTCAGTTTGCGCTGGGGACTTCCGGAACGGGTACGCCGCTGGGCCAAACAAAGTGACAGTGATCTGGATCAACAACAGCTTGAACAGTGGTGCAACACCTTGCGTGATGCCATTTGTCCCCCGCTGACGGCCAACCGGACCATGGGCGCACTCGGCAGCGTTGTGGCCAGCCGCATTGCCCGTGAATTCAAATGCGGCGGATCCAGTTTCACGATAGCAGCCGAAGAAAACTCCGCCCTGCAAGCCCTGCAACTGGCCACGGAAGCCCTACGGCGCAATGAACTGGACATGGCCATTGTCGGCGGCGTCGACATGCCGGGTGACATCCGTGCCCAACTCTGTGCCGACCGGATCGGTAGCACAACGCCCATCAATGAAGGGGCCTGCTGTGTTGTTCTGATGCCGCTTGACCAGGCGCGACAACAGGGCCGCACCATTTATGCGCTGATCAATGACGTTACGACGGCAGCAGCAGATGACAGTCTGGTCACGCCACAAGCCGATGCGATTAAACGTCTTACAACCGCAAACGCAGTGGCTTATATCGATCAGATTGCTGCCAATGACGCAACCCTCAAAGAGCTGCGCCAACACAGCCACGCACCGTGGACCCTGTCCACGTCACAACGCTATGGCCATTGCGGTGAGGCCGCAGGTCTGGTGGGTGTCATTGCCGCCGCCTTATCCCTGCACCACCGGATTCTGCCGTCAACAGCCGAGAAAACAGCGCGTTACTGGCTGCATAATAGTCAGGAAGGTCCTCGTCGGGCCCAGATCACCAGCACGGCGACCGGTGGCCTTCTCGCCACGGTTCAGCTTACGGAGGACAGCAGTCCAGAACGCAAACTGCCGACGCGCTTGGCAGCGGGACCGTTACAACGCGGTCTCTTTGCGGTCTATGGCTCGACACCGAGCCACCTGCTCAGCAAGCTGACCGAGCTGGAGCGGTGGCTAGAGCAGCAGGACACAACGGCCATTGACACCCTGGCCAGCCTGTGGCGCACCACGTCTCAACCCGCCAACACACCGGGACTGGCATTGACCGTCGTGAGTCAGGATCGTACTGAACTGAAGGAGCAGATCGCCTTTGCCCGTCAGCATCTGAGCGAGCACCCCGACCAGCGTCTGGATGGCCGCGGTGGTGTTCTTGTCCCGGCCTGCGCCCGTGACAATGTCTTTTACACACCAACACCACTCGCTAATCAGGGTCAGGTAGCGTTCATTTTCCCCGGCTCCGGCAACCACTTCCCGCACATGGGTCAAGAACTGGGTCTGTTGTGGCCGGAAATCTATGAACAGCAACACCGCAACAACCTCCGCCTTCATGATCAGTTTCAGCCTCACCTGTTCTGGAACGGCAGTGACCGGCAGCAGATTGAGCAGGATCATAACGGGATGATCATCGCCCACGTCGCCCTGTGCACTGCGCTGAGTGATCTCGTGCGTCGACTAGGTGTGTCACCCAAAGCGGCCATCGGTTACAGCCTGGGGGAATCCTCCAGCCTGTTTTCCCTCAAGGCCTGGCAGCAACGCGACGCCATGCTCGAACGCATTGAAGCCTCTTCGCTGTTCACCCGCGATCTCGGCGGTCCATGTGTCAGCGCCCGACAGCTATGGAATCTGCCGGACGATCAACCGGTGGATTGGGCTTTGGGCATTGTTCCCCTTGCCGCTGACCAAGTCGAGCAGGCGTTGCAGGGACGTGAACGCGTTTACCTGCTGATCATCAATACACCGCAGGAATGCGTCATCGGTGGACAACGTGCTGACGTCGAAGCTCTCGTCGCGGAACTCGGTTGTCCATTCATCGAGCTGAAAGGAGTGACCACCGTGCACTGTCCGGTGCCGACCATGGTCGCCAAACCGTATCACGACCTGCACCTGTTTCCGACCACGGCACCGCAGGGAATTCGTTTCTACAGCTGTGCCAGCGGTCAACCCTACACACCGGACACAGAGAGCTGCGCCGCGGCCATTCTCGCCCAGGCTGTGGACCGCATCGACTTTGTCCGCGTCATTGAAAATGCCTACAACGATGGCGTGCGCGTATTCATCGAAACCGGCAGTGGCAATTCCTGCTCACGCATGATTCCGCGCATTCTCGGTGACCGCCCCCATATGGTGCGTCCGGTTCATGTCGATAATCAGCCGATGGCCGTGACCGTCACCCGTTTGATGGCGCAACTGATCGCGGAAGGCGTGTCTTGTGACCCATCGCTGTTGGAACAGGACCCATCCAGCGTCAAACCGGCCCCGGTGATCACAGCCAATGCCGTCATCCTGACCAATGGCCTGGCAACACTGGCATTACCACCCTGCCCACTGGAACAACAGAATTCCTACGATGTCCCTCAACCGCAACACCGCCCGACTGTCGCGCCGGTAAAAATCGACACACCAACCAGCGCACCGCAACCGGTGACGGAACCGTTATTTGCCAGCATGAGCCGCACTCAGCAGCATCAGAGCGCCTGCCACGACACATTCCTCGGCCTGTCACAACAGATTCAACAGCTCATGGAACGCAATTTGGCGTTGCAAAAACAGCTGCGGGCCCATCTGCCTGATGAACCGGTCAGCGCGACACCATCCAAACCGATCATGAGCAGTGCAACGGTCAGCGTGCCGCGCCGGGACGTGGCCTTTGACCGCGATAAGTGCATGGAGTTTGCCATCGGGTCCATTGCCGCCATGCTCGGTCCACGCTTTGCCTCGATTGACGATCATCCAACCCGTGTCCGCCTGCCCGACGAACCACTGATGCTGGTAGATCGCATTATGTCGCTTGAAGGTGAACCCTGTTCCATGACGCATGGCCGGGTCATCACCGAGCACGATGTGACACCGGATCGCTGGTATCTCGATGGTGATCGCATTCCGACCTGTGTCGCGGTTGAAGCGGGCCAGGCCGACCTGTTTCTTTCCGGCTATCTCGGCATCGATTTCCACACCAAGGGACATGCGGTGTATCGCTTGTTGGATGCTATTGTCGAATTCCATAGCGAACTACCCAAACCCGGTGATGTGATCCGCTACGACATCCGCATTGAGCGCTTTTTCCGCCAGGGCGACACTTGGCTGTTCCGCTTCCAGTTCGACAGCACGGTCAACGGTCAGCCATTGATGACCATGCGTAACGGCTGTGCCGGGTTCTTCAGTCAACAGGAACTCGATGCCGGCAAAGGGATTGTTCACACTAAATTCGACCTCATGGAGCAACCTGGCAAACGTCCAGCCGACTGGCGCGAGCTGGTGCCGATGACACGCGAAAGCTACAATGCTGACCAGATTGCCGCCCTACGCCGTGGTGATCTGGTGACCTGTTTCGGCGACGCCTTTGCCGCACTGGCGGTTGACCGCCCTTACACCCTACCCAGTGGTCATCTGGAACTGGTCGACCGCGTCACCGAGGTGATTCCCGGTGGCGGCCGCTTTGGTCTTGGACAGATCCGTGCCGAGATGGATATCCAGCCGGACGACTGGTTCCTTACCTGTCACTTCTGCGACGATAATGTCATGCCCGGCACCCTGATGTACGAATGCTGTCTGCACACGTTACGCATCTATCTGATGCGCATGGGGTGGGTCAGCGCCGAGGGTGAAGCGGTATGGCAACCGGTTCCCGGTGTCGGCAGCCAGCTCAAATGCCGTGGCCAGGTCACCGAGCACACCAGGACGGTAACCTACGAAGTCACCCTCAAAGAGCTGGGTTTCCGTCCAGAGCCTTATGCCATTGTCGATGCGCTGATGTATGCCGACGGTAAACCGATTGTCGAGATCATCAACATGTCGGTACGCTTAAGCGGGTTAACCCGCGAGGCTTTGGAGCAACGCTGGCACAGTGCAGCTCAAACCAGCACCTCGGTGATCAAACCGGCCATCTACGATTACTACAGCATCCTCGCCTACTCCAGCGGCAATCCGTCGGAAGCGTTTGGCGAACCCTACAAAGTATTCGATTCTCAGCGACGCATTGCCCGTCTGCCGCGGCCGCCGTTCCAATTTTTGGACCGGGTGACGGAAGTCCATGCTGAAGCCTGGAAAATGGAAGCCGGTGGCGTCATAGAAGCCCAATATGATGTGCCCGAAGACGCCTGGTATTTTTCGGAAGAGCGCACCGGTCAGATGCCGTTCAGCGTCTTACTGGAGATCGCCCTGCAGCCGTGCGGCTGGATGGCCGCTTATGTCGGTTCCGCACTGACCAGCGACATCGACCTGTGTTTCCGTAATCTGGATGGTAATGCCATTCAGCATCGCGCGGTGACGCCACAGACCGGCACCCTGACCACCACCGTTAAACTGACGCGGGTTTCCAGTAGCGGCGGCATGATTATTCAGAGTTATGATTTCACTGTCGAAGACCAGTACGGCCCCATCTACAGCGGCGATACCGTGTTCGGTTTCTTTACGGGACAGGCCCTGGCCAATCAGATCGGCATCCGCGAGGCAACACCTTATGTGCCAACGACGGACGAACAACAACGGGCAATGACACTGTCGTATCCGCAGCAGCGCCCCTACCAGGATACCAAACTGCGCATGATTGATGAGATTGACTTGTTCGTTGCCGATGGCGGCCCGCATCAACTGGGCTATATCCGCGGCACAAAGCGGGTCGATCCAGGTGAATGGTTCTTCCAGGCTCACTTCTATCAGGATCCGGTCTGTCCCGGTTCACTGGGGCTTGAATCGTTTCAACAATTGCTGAAAGTTGTCGCCTGCCAACGTTGGGACTGTGATGAACAGAGCGTCTTTGAACCGATCACACTCAATCATGAGCACCACTGGATGTACCGCGGTCAAATTATCCCAACGAATCACATGGTGACCGTCGATGCGGTGATTACAGGGATCGATGATGTGACAAAAACAGTCACTGCCGATGGCTACCTGCAGGTGGACGGCAAAGTGATTTACCAGATGAAGTCCTTTTCCATCACCGTAAAAAGCTAGAAAAAAGATTAAACAATGCGTTCAACCGACTGAAATAATAGATGAAAATTTCTACCGCAACAAAGAGGCTCTTGAAACATTACGCCAACGTGATAGGATAGCCACTTATTTTTATTCTAATTTGACCATGAAAAACAGGAGGAGTTTTATGTTTCGATGGATGTCTATTCTGACGGTCTTATTACTGTCTATCACCGCCTGCAGTACGGATGAAGCTCCAGCCCCTCATCCGGCCTCACTGAGCAAAGCCATTCAGGAAGCCCCTAAAAGCGCCGAAGTGCAAGAGAAGGCTCCTGAGGCAGCCACAATGGCAAAGGCTCATGACAACCCAATGCCTTCTTCAGATTGCTCCGTTGCAGAATTTAAGGATTCGGAAACAGCTCTCCCCAAAGCAGAACAAGCGACAACGTCGATTGTCTCTGTTGAACTCCAATGTGATTTCGGACCGATCTTCTTTAATCACCGCAATCACACTGAGATGATGAGCTGTGACACCTGTCACACCAGCACTCCACCGGGTAAAATTGTTAAAAGCAAAAAAGAGTTTCACGCGACCTGTCGTGGCTGCCATGCAGATAATGGTGCCGGACCAACCAAGTGCCGCGAATGTCACAAACGCGACTAGCAGGATGTTGAAAAAGGCCGGCAGAAAATTTCTGCCGGCCTTTTTCATGTCAATGTCCCGTCCTGAAATAAGTTTACACATTGGAGACTTATTTATGGACAAAGTAGAGAGCAAGCGGAGTCGGCGGACTCAACGAGATTACACAATGGGCTTTAAATTGCAGGTTGTTGATGCCGTAGAAAAAGGCGATATGACCTACAAGCAGGCCCAGAAGATCTATGGCATCCAGGGTCGCTCAACCGTGTTAACATGGTTAAGAAAGCACGGAAAGTTAGATTGGACCCAGCCAGTGAGGCTCGCTATGCCCAAAACTCCCAAAGCCAAAGAGACCCCTGCCCAGAAGATAAAGCGACTTGAGCGCGAACTTGAAGATGAACGTCTTCGCAATCTGCTTTTGAATGAAGTTGTTGATATCCTGGATTCTGAGCACGGAATGAGTTTGAGAAAAAAGTATATTGCCAAGGAGCGAGACGCATTCAAAAATACAAAGGGCTAAGTTTAAGCCGCGCTTGCAAGCTTCTTGGCATCAGTCGGCAGGCCGTTTATCAAAGAGAAAGACGCACCCAGCAGCGCAACACAGAGCTGGCTCCCGTCAAAGAGATGGTGATGGAGTTGCGACGGTTCATGCCGAGGTTGGGCGGTCGCAAGCTGTACTCACTGCTGAAACCGAAATTTAATGCTCATAGCATCAAATTAGGTCGGGATGGATTTTTTGATTATTTACGAGAGCATCGGCTGTTGGTTCCACCGGTCAAGCGATTCATCAAGACCACGCAGAGCAGTCACTGGATGAAAAAATATCCGAATCTTCTCACGAGTCAGGATATCAATCGGGCTGAACAAGTCTTTGTCAGTGACATCACGTACGTTGAAACAGATGAAGGGGTTCATTATCTATCGCTGGTTACTGATGCTTATAGCCGCAAAATCATGGGGTATGAGGTCAGTGACAATCTACGTGCAGAAAGTGTTGTCAAGGCATTACGTCAAGCAGCCAGACAACGCCAGACGGATAAATCGTTGCTGCACCATTCCGATAGAGGATTACAGTATTGCTCATCGATCTATCAGGAAGAGCTGAAGCGTCATGATATAACGCCATCCATGACAGATGGTTACGATTGTTATCAAAATGCTTTGGCTGAGAGGGTAAACGGAATTCTGAAGCAAGAGTTTTTGTTGTTTAAGTGCCGTGATTTGCAGGAACTGAAGGACTTGGTTCGCGAATCGGTTGCTATTTACAATCGCCTACGTCCACACCTTAGCTTGAATATGCAAACACCGGAAGAAGTACATAAGAAAGCCACCTCCATGGGGGAGGTGGCTTAGGAATAAACTGTCAACGTATTTTAGGACGTGACACAACGTATCAGATTCTTTTGCCTTGGTGGTTTGAGATCTTTTTCCGCCGCTTCACCTCATGAATTCGACGGCCTTTCACCACCTCAGAACCTCTGAAAATCTTGATGATCTTTTCCCAAAAATACGCCAGAATAAACACAGCAATAAATGGAAGATATTGATACCAATGGAGTGGCGTCAAAACGGAGATAAAAAATACGACAACAATCAGGGCAATTGCACCCACAATAGAATAAACAGCCATTCGTCGTTCCCCTCTTTTTCATTACATGACATTACGAGGCTTACGCCTCAGGACTCAGCGCACTACGCAGGAGACCCATGCTCAACCTTAACCGCACAGAAGAACAATATATCGAACGAGCCCAACACATCAACCTTCTTAACATCGATTACGACTCTTTGCTCAAGCAGCGTTCCCATCACACGTATTCCGCTCTGGGCATCGGCGCGTGTTTTTTTATGGTTGGCATTTTATTGTTCGTCGCTGAAGTCCTTCCAGATGTTCATGGTATCGGCTCCATCCCGGTCAGCATGACCCTGATCACAGGACTGATGATTATTTTTTATGCCCTGCGCTATCAAAAAGAGATCGAAACCCGCGTCACCTACGATATTTTACAGCGGATTCAGGCCATTGAAGGTCACGACGGTTTTTTATGGCGTATCAATACCATTATTAATGCGTATTGCCAGGAGCGCTATAATGGCCTACCTGAGAGTATTCAGCAATTACAGATTTCTTCCCAGGCTGGTGGCATCGAAATGAGTGAAATCCGCTTATACAAGGATGTCCTTGAAAACACAATCTCCTGGTATCGGCAAAATATGCCGGAGGGCTAACCAAAGCCGTTAAGCCACTTTTTTTCGAACAGAGCACATGCTAATCCTGTAAAAAAATCGTCCCGACAAAATCGTTGCTACAAGGTTTTGCGAAATTTGGCAGCCGCAATAGTGAGAAAGCCGGTCGCATGAATCGCCTCCCACAGTACCTGCTTCCACAGGTCCGCCAGTCCCGTCCCCTTGATCACCACGCCGGTGATCGCTTCAAATCCCCAACGCATCGGATTGAGATAGGTCAGATACTGCACCGGTTGCGGCATGTTGTTGACCGGAAACAGATAGCCGCTGAGTAACGCGCAGGGCATCATGATAAAAAAGGCCGTCAGCAGCGCCTGTTGCTGGGTCTGGGAGATGGTGCTGATCAACAAGGCCAGTCCGAGATACGAGAGGATGTTCAGACCAACGACGACAATAAGCACCAGGACACTTCCCTTGATGGTAATGCCGAATACCAGCCGCGCCAGCACAAACATCAGGGTCGTCGTCAGATAACCGGTAAAGAAGAACGGCAGGGTCTTGCCGATGATAAATTCAAAACGGCCGATGGGCGTTACCATCACCTGCTCGATGGTTCCAATCTCTTTTTCCCGCACGATGGCAATACTGGTCAGCAACGTGCTGGTCACCAGGATCATCAGTGTGATCAGCCCCGGCACATAGAAATTGCGACTGTCGAGATTGACGTTAAACAGATTACGTGGCTCCAGTTCAACGGCGGGATCAATGTGGGCCGTCAAAGCGCGGTTGTAGCGCTGCAGCACGCTACTGGCATAATTGAACATAATCCCGGCATCATTGCTCATGGTGCCGTCAGCGATCAATTGCACGGCTACCGTATTACCCGCCTGAAGTTTCCGGGCCGTTCCAGCAGTGAATACCACAATCCCCCGCACATCGCCCCGATCCATTAACTCCCTGGCCTGCGTCACGGAATCCACCAGGCCATGCACCTTAAAATAGCCAGAGGCGACAAAGTCATCGGTGAGTTCCCGGGTGACCACGGAACGATCCTCATCGACAATCACCAGATCAATATTTTTGACATCAAGCGTCAGGGCAAAAGAAAACACCAGCAATTGCACCAGGGGAAATCCAAACACGACGATGCGCATTTTCGGATCACGCAGCATCTGCTTGAGTTCTTTGACCAACATGGCCTTAAGTTTAAGAATCATGTCAGTTCAACCTCAACTTCAAGGCCCGATTGGCTATCACGACCATCAAGGCAGCATACAGGGTCAATAGCGCAAAGTTACTCAGCATCATCTCCAGGCCAACCCCTTTCAGATAGATGCTGCGCAGCATGGCGATAAAATAGCGGGCCGGGAAGATATGGCTCAGCGCCCGAATCGGTAACGGCATATTGGCGATGGTAAAGACAAAGCCGCTCAGTACCAGGGTCGGCAGAAAACCGGTAATCAGCGCCAGTTGGTTGGCCACGACCTGTTTTTTCAGCACAATGCTCAACACCAGGCCATAAAACAGCACTCCGACCAGAAACAGTGAGGCCACCAGCAGCACCAGCGCCGGTTCCCCCCGTAACGGCACATCAAACAACCATTGGCCGAGACCGGCGGCGATCAGCACATCGACAATACCGACAAAATACAACGGAATGGCCTTACCCAGCGTCAACTCCAGTCGGCGGATTGGTGTGCTGATCAATTGCTCCATGGTGCCGGTTTCCCACTCACGGGCGACGGTGACGCTGGCAAGCATGGAGGCGATCACCACCATGACAATGGCGATAATCCCCGGAACAATATTATAAGTACTGACTAGGCCCTGGTTGTACCAGGCGCGCATATGGCCTTCAATCTGCCCCACCTTGGGCTCATGCCCGAGTCGCTGACTCCGCGCAATCAGCACCTGTTGGTTGTACAGCCAGCCAAGGGCCTGGGCATAACCGAGAGCCAGTCGGCCGGTGTTGGCGTCACTGCCATCGACAATCAACTGCACCTGCGCAGTCTGCCCCTGTTCAATGTGGCGGGCAAAATCGCGTTCAATGACCAAGGCGACCAGAATGCGCCGTTGGCGCATGGCACTCTGAACCTCATCCAGCGTGTTCATCGACTCGTTGACGGCAAAATAGCTTGAACCATCAAACTGGCTGATCAGGTCACGACTTTGCGGTGACATGGAACGATCAATAACGGCGGTCGGCACCTGCTTGAGGTCCATATTCAGAGCATAGGCGAACAGCGCCAGTAATAGCACCGGAATGGCAATTGCCAACGCCAGACTGCGCCAGTCACGCAGAATATGGATAAATTCTTTGACCACGACGGCCTTGAGTCGTTGCAAATTAATCATCGCCACGCGCCTGTTCAATCAAACGGATAAAGACATCTTCCATACTCGGCTCGGTCACCGCGACCTGAGCCTCACTATGCTGCTGACGAAAAAAATCCTCCATTTGTCGTTGCCCCAGGTGGGCATCGCGCACAGTCACATGCAGTCCGGCACCAAACAGCGCGACATCCGTGACCTGATCGAGCGCCCCAACCCCTTCCAACCACTGTTGCGGTCTATCCACAGCCACTTGAAACAGCAGACCGTCATGATGTTGTTTTTTTAACGCCTCAGAGGAACCATTGGCGATCATCGTCCCGCGATAGATCAGAGCCAAACGGTCACAGTATTCAGCCTCTTCCATGTAATGGGTACTGACAAACACGGTAACCCCATGATCAGCGAGCTCGTTGATAATCTCCCAAAACAGGCGGCGACTCGCCGGGTCCGCGCCACTGGTCGGTTCATCGAGAAAAACAATCGGCGGCGCATGAAGAATGGCGCAGGCCAGAGCCAGACGTTGCCGCCATCCCCCGGCCAAATCCGCCGTCGGCTCAGAACGCCGCTCAGCGAGACCGGACAGCTGCAGCGCCCAGTCTCGTCGTTTAGCCAGAGCTTTGCCGGACAGACCATAGATGCCGCCGTAAAAATCGATATTTTCCACCACACGCAGATCTTCATAGAGTGAAAACCTCTGACTCATGTAACCGATTCGCGTCTTGATTTTCTCCCCTTGATGGCGGATATCAAAACCCGCCACCAGTCCCTGTCCGTCGCTGGGTGTCAGCAGCCCGCACAGCATTCGGATGGTGGTACTCTTACCGGCACCGTTCGGCCCGAGAAAGCCAAAGATCTCACCGTAGGGCACATCCAGTGTCATCCGATTCACGGCCGTAAAACTGCCAAAGGTCCGCGTCAGATTTTCGGTAACCACGGCACTGCCCTGCAAGCTGTCGATTCCTTGTGCGACCTGGCGCAGCAAGGACTCTTTATCACGATCCGGTGGCTGCAGTGTCATAAAGATATCTTCGAGCTGGGCTCGTTCCTGACGGATATCCTCCGCATCAGGCAACCATTGACGCAATTGTGAAATCATCGTCTGTGGATCATCACACCGCACCCTCACCCGGTCGCCATACAAATGAATCTGATCGGCATCGAGATGTTGCTTGAGCCGTCGTGCTGACTCAATACAGCGCGAACAGCGTACCGAGACGATATGCAAGCCACTTTCTTCGACCACCTGTGCAGGTGTCCCCTGGCAAATCAGGTGTCCCTGATGCAACAGCCCAACCTGTTCACAGCGCTCCGCCTCATCGAGATAGGCGGTGCTGACAATAATGGTCATCCCCTCCCCGACCAGCTCGTAGAGAATCCGCCAGAAGTCACGACGACTGACCGGGTCAACCCCATTGGTCGGCTCATCGAGTAACAAAACCTGCGGTTTATGAATCAGAGCACAGATAAGTTGCAGTTTCTGCTTCATGCCACCGGACAATTGACCGGCACGACGCTGACGAAATGGCCGCATGGTGCTGAAATCAAGCAGCAGCTCGGTGCGTTGCTGCCTTTCTTGTGCCGACATACCGTATAGATCGGCATAGAAGCGAATATTTTCATCGACAGTCAGATCCGGGTAGAGGGCAAAACGCTGACTCATATAAGCCATGCGATCCTTGACCTGTTGCTGTTGGGTCGTTGCCGAATAACCACGGATAAAGGCTTCGCCACGGTCTGGACGCAACAAGCCGCTAAGCATACGCATCGTGGTGGTTTTGCCGGCACCATCCGGTCCAATCAGGCCATAGATCGTGCCTTGAGGCACCTGAAGGTTAAGTGACTCAACCGCAACCAACGGACCGAAAGATTTTTCGAGACTTCGGGCTTCAACAGCCCACGGCTCGCTCATGGCGACTCCAGAAGAATCTGTCCTTCAACCGGCATTCCCGGTTTCAACTCGTGTTGCGGGTTCGCGAGAGTGATTTTAATCCGGTACATGAAATTGATCCGCTCGCGGTACGTTTGTACCGATTTCGGGGTAAATTCCGCCTCATCGGAAATATACGTGACAGCCCCTTTAAACTCTCTCTCCGGCCAGCTATCGCTGCGAATGATGGCATTCTGGCCAAGATGGATACGCCCCAGGTCCGTTTCGCTGACATAGACTCTGGCCCAAACCTCATCCAATACAGCGGCGGTATATACGACACCTCCAGGCTGGACATACTCCCCCTCTTCGGCAGGGCGCGTGAGGATCGTGCCATTGAGTGGACAAAGCAGCTGGGTATAACGCAATTGTTGCTCTGCCACGGCGACGGCCTGCTCGGCCACATTGACCTGTGCCTGAGCCGCAAGAATGGCCTCGTTACGAGATCCCTCGACAGCCAGACTCAAGCGTTGTTCCGCCTGGCCGACAGCAGCCTTGGCCTGTTGCCAATGTTGCTGGGCCGTTTTCAATGCGGTCTGATAAAGTTCGAGGGTGCGACGACTGGCTCCGCCCTCTTCATAAAGCGTCGAGAAACGCTGTTCATCAAGTTGTGCCTGATGAAGCTCTGCCTGACTAGCCTGTTCGGCTGCCCGTGCTTGCCGTACAGCAGCTTGGGCCTCACGAATCTGCTGAGTACGACTGCCGGCCAGAACCTCATTGAGAACCGCCTGTTGGTAGTCACGTTGTGCCTTGGCCTGGGCAACGGCCAGCTGTTGATCCGTCTCTTCAAGTGTTGCGACAACCTCCCCTTGCTTGACGACATCGCCTTCATCGACATGGAGAGCACGAATGCGTCCGGCAATTTTAAACGACAGATCAACATCCGTGGTTTCAATCATTCCTGAAACCGGGACACGATCTTCCGGCAGCGTATCGCGTCCGTTAACAAGGACAAAACCAATCGCTGCCCCTACCACCAGAACGAGCGGGACAAGCAGAATTTTTTTCATGCTTCCTCCTGTTTCAGGCCTGACAGACCATATAATCCATGTAGAGAAAATTGATAAATATGTTCAGCATGACGCTCAATTTGTTCTCGATCTTGTCCAAGTGAAAACCCTGAACGATTCATGACTTCGTGGGCAATGAAAGGATAGAGACACTGACCGGCAACACTGGTGGCAATGCGGATGAGCTCCGACGGCTCCATCGGACCGACAAACTCTCGAACCACATCGACCATAGTGAGGATCATGGGCTGAATGTGGCGTTGAAAGAGCAACTCAAATGCTGGTGAGGGTGACGTCAACTCACGTGCCATCAACCGCACTCGGGAACGATCACGACTCAGACCGTCAGCTCCGATCAAACGGTGAAGCAGAAGACGAATAATTTGCTTCAACCTCTGTTCAGCGCTCATACCGGGTTGCAGATAATCTTCAAGAGGATAGCGGGCAAACGCATCACCGATGACCCGGTCGAGCAATGCTTCGTAGAGTCCGTTTTTGTTTTTATAATGGTAATGAATCAACGCGACACTCACCCCGGATTTGCTGCAGATATCGCGGATTGTCGTCGCCTTGAAGCCTTTATCGGCAAACAGTTTTAATGCGGTCTGTTCGATACGTTCTCGGGCAGTTGCTTTCATGCACCACGCTCCTAAACATTTGTTTAGTTTTTAGCGTAGCGTAGATTTCCTTCGGCTGCAAGGTGTTGTTTGAAATGAAAGAACATGAAAAGGAGATCCTGAGGGATCAAAAGACAAAAAAAAACGGAGCAACAAACGTTGCTCCGTTTTTTGTACCCCGTAAAGGGTGTGGATGGTACGCCCAAGGGGATTCGAACCCCTGTCGCCGCCGTGAAAGGGCGGTGTCCTGGACCAGGCTAGACGATGAGCGCATAGGTCTAAAATCGGGAAAAACCGAGTTTTTCAGTAGCTTGAGGAGAAGCTATCTCCTGAAAACGCGCTGATAATAATGAACATTGTCGATCAGGTCAAGACAAAAAATCGTGGAATGTTTTTTTTATGTTCAGCCTGGGATAAAGGGGCTTTTCCCAGCTGCACCTTTAGGCCGTTCTCCAAATCCAATTCCCTACTGAGCGGATTTCTCTGCTCAACGTGGACAACGTAGATGGCTTTCGCTACTATTATAAAAACTGCCCTTTTTACGAAAGAGGATTGTCATATGAACGAAAAACGACACTATGCCCGAGTGAATTTTGTTGAACACGCACATCTGAACTGTGCCGGTCAGCAACGCGATGTCACCCTTCATGACATCTCCTTAAAAGGGGCTCTGCTTGAGCTGCCGGAACCGTTGGAGAACAGTTTGATCGGTTTGTCATGTCACCTGTCGTTGCGCCTGGCAGACAGCACCATCGTTCTCGACTTCGATGCTCAGATCGCCCACCTTAACGGCACCACCATGGGAATGACATTCACGGCCATGGACAGCGACTGCATGACCCACCTGCGTCGCCTGCTCGAACTGAACACAGGAAATCCCGATGAAATTGACCGTGAATTGAGTTACATGGTCCAGAATCGCTAACCTCAAGCCACACCGACAAACATCGAGATAAACGCCTCGCGGCTCCTGAACAAATCGTAAAGGCATCGGTTCAGGAGCCGCTTGTTTTCCAAATCAAGCCGTTCCGGCCTCAACACAGTGCCACCCTTTCTCTTTGATCAAGGCAATCAGTTGCTCACTGCGTAAATGGCAGTCCGTCAAGCCCATCACATCCTGGCCGGGAACCGCATAATCAGCAACCGGCCATAGCGATTCAGCATTCTGCGCCGTAACCACAGACTCCGGGATGGCTATCCCTTCAAGCAATTCGTAAATATCATCCATGTCAGCATCCAGGCCGATGAGGTCGCATCCGGCACATCGCGCCAAGTAGAGGATCTGTCGACATTGCATCTGTTCCGGGGGGTAGCCCCACTCCCAATAGACATTCACCGGGAAATAGCGCCAGCCAAAAGAATCGCCAATCTGCACTCTGCGGGCAAAGCACAAAACGACACTGGCTTCATACACGGATTCATCGAGCGGCACCTCTTCAGGCTTGACGGCATAGAGTCGTAACGGCTGGTCAGCGTGGTGATGTTGTTCAATAAAATCCACGGCAGCGGCAACATCATTGTGAAAAGACAGACAGGGATACATGGCGGTATCTTTACCCTGCAGCCAGGAGGGATCAACACCCAGCACGTCAACACCGATACGCATTCGTTCCTGCGGATCCTGAGTTAGTGTTTCGGCATCAAAACCGCAGCAATGAACAAGCTGTTGCCACCGTGCGAGATCCACAACCTTGGACGAGTGTGGTTCATGCCGACCACCGGTGCAAATGGGTGCAGGAGCATCAGGAAGCTGGACGCGACGTCTGCCCAGCACATAGCAAACGACAGCCGCCAGCACACATAAGATCATTGCACTCCAGATCACATAGGCTAACCATTGCATCGACATCCTCCTTGTTTTCCGACTTCAGTAGGCTAAAAGATAACAGGTGAACAGAGTAAAACATCAGAAGCATCAACTGATTGCGCTACAACGCAACAAAATCGGACATTAACAAATCGTCTACGCTTGGGCAATGCAATTTCCTTGCACGGCGGGACGCTTTCTGACAATATGCAGCCCGACCCGTTCCAAATCTGTTGAAAAATGTTCGACAGTTCAATCGTTCAAGATAAATTTAAAACCAGAGCACGGAAGGATTCTCATGCTGACAACCAAGGATCAGCAGGCGGTTTTCCTGCTGGCGCATCTCGTTATTCGCGATCGCAAACTTTCGGTAGCTACGCTCAAAAGCGGACAAGACATCCATCATCGCACGCCAAGTCGGCCAACCATGCTGGATTGGGCGATGGATTACATTCTGTCACTGCCGGATGATCAGGATGATCAGCAGTTACTCCACCACCTGCATCTGGATCAAACCCATCAATGGACGCCGGAAGAAGCACGACGTGTCTCCACAGTGCACAAAAGTTTCTATCAGCGCCTCAATGAACAACGGATTTATGCCATCGGGGTGAGATGGCTCAATTCACAGGGACGCATGATCCTGCAACAATACGCTTTAAGTCAGGCGGCGGCACACACCTGTCAATAAAGAATCTTTCATCACAGTAGCACAGCATACAAAAACGGTTATGAACTACCAGAACGTCTATATAAATGCCATAAATTACGAACTGCCACCGGTGGTCGTTTCATCCCAGGAACTGGAGCACCGGCTGGACCCTCTCTATCAGTCGCTGCACATGACACCGGGGCAGCTCCAGGCTCTGACCGGTATCCGTGAGCGTCGTTGGTGGCAACCCAATACGCCGCTATCACAGGGGGCCATTGCCGCCGGACGAAAGGCTCTCGCGGCAGCCAATATCCCCGCTGACGCTATTGGTGCCATCACTTATGCCGGTGTTTGCCGTGAACTGTTTGAGCCGGCAACAGCCTGCCGTGTTGCCGATGGACTAGGCATTGGCGGTGAAGCTCTGATCTACGACACCAGCAACGCCTGTCTCGGTGTGCTGAACGGCATTCTCGATATGGCCAATCGCATCGAATTGGGCCAGATCCGTGCCGGACTGGTGGTGTCATGCGAAAGCGCCCGTGAACTCAATGAATCAACCATCCGGCGCATGCTTAAAGAGCAGAATATGGCGTTATTTTCCCGCTCCGTTGCAACCCTGACCGGAGGCTCAGGGGCTGTAGCGGTCTTGATGACGGATGGTTCTTTCGATTGCTCCCAATCGCATCAACTGCTCGGTGGCGTCGCCCTCGCGGCACCTCAGCACCACCAGCTTTGTCGCTGGGGTGTTGAAGAAACAGCTCAGGATCAATTGCGCCAGTTCATGAACACAGATGCTGTCGCCGTGATGAACAACGGGGTTGAGCTGGGCCTCAAGACCTGGAACCGGTTTCTGACGGTGATGAACTGGACAGAATCGGATATTGACCGGGTGATCTGTCATCAGGTCGGCTCTGCCCATCAAACGACCATCCTCAAAACACTGGCCATTGATCCGCGCAAGGATTTCACCACCTTTGAGTTCCTTGGTAACATCGGCACGGTTTCATTGCCGATCACTGCCGCCATAGCCGCTGAACGCGGCGTGCTTAAATCCGGGGATCGAACGGCTCTGCTGGGAATTGGCAGTGGGCTTAACTGTATGATGTTGGGGGTACACTGGTGAAACGACTGCTGCCTTTTCAAGGGAACATGCTGACTCTGACCAATGGCCTGCGCTACCATTATCTGGATCAGGGACAGGGAGATCCGGTGGTCATGGTCCACGGCAATCCGAGCTGGTGCTATTACTATCGCCATCTGGCAGTCGCCCTGGCACCAAGCCATCGTGTCATTGTGCCGGACCACATCGGTTGCGGCCTGTCCGACAAGCCGGACGATTCGCGCTATCGTTATACCTTGGAACAACGTGTGGCCGACCTTGAAACCTTGCTCGACCATCTGCACATCAAGGAAAATATCACGCTGGTCGTTCACGATTGGGGCGGCATGATCGGCATGGCCTTCGCCACCCGCTATCCGGAACGGATCAAACGCTGCGTCGTCTTAAATACCGCTGCCTTTCACTTGCCGGCGTCGAAACCGCTGCCCAAAGCGTTAAAGCTCTGTCGCGACAGTCAGATCGGTGCCTTTCTGGTGCGTGGCTTTAATGCCTTCAGCCGTGGTGCTGCCTGGGTTGGCTGCAAGATCAATCCGATGCCCTCTGCCCTGCGGGCGGCGTACATGGCCCCCTACAACACCTGGAACAATCGCATCGCGACATTGCGCTTTGTTCAGGATATTCCGTTGTCTCCTGCGGACAGGGCCTATGCTGAAGTCAGTCGGGTCTCTGAGCAACTTCATCTGCTGGCCGACAAACCCCTGTTCATCGGCTGGGGTGAAAAAGACTTTGTTTTTGACCATCATTTCCTGGCGGAATGGCAAAAGCGCTTTCCTCAGGCCGAATACCATACCTGGCCACGAGGAGGGCATTATATTTTAGAGGATGTCGGCGATGAGCTGATTCCACTGATCTGTCGTTTTATCCGCGAAACGGATGGATGCCCCGACCATGACTGACCTGAGTGAAAACATTGCCCTGCATCTGTCTCGCCGCGCTGAACAGCAGCCTTACACCACGGCAGTGTTTTTTCCTGAAGGGCGCGACCGCAGTGGCCACGTCAGCTACACTCACCTCACCTACCGTCAGCTGGACCAAGAAAGCAACCACATTGCCTGTGCTTTAGCCCAATATGGTGTGCTTCCAGGGGATCGCACCGTTCTGATGGTGAAGCCCAGCCTGAATTTTTTCGCTTTAACCTTTGCCCTGTTCAAACTCGGCGCCATTCCCGTCCTGATTGATCCGGGCATGGGCGTGAAAAACATCAAGCAATGTCTTGAAGAGGTGCAACCAGACGTTTTCATCGGCATTGATAAAGCTCATGTGGCGCGCTTGCTACTCGGTTGGGGGAAAAAATCCCTGAGAGTGTGCATTACGACGGGCATTTCGTTACGATCAACGATGCCGACCTTGCGTCACTTGATGCAAACCGTCTCGGCGTCATCCCCTTTTACCATTTACCAGCCTCAAGATCAGGACACCGCAGCCATCCTGTTTACCAGCGGCAGTACAGGCCCTCCCAAAGGGGCGATCTATACCCACACCAACTTTAATGCCCAGATTGCCGCACTGCAAAAGCTCTATCGCATTGAAGCTGGTGAAATCGACCTGTGCACCTTCCCTCTGTTTGCCCTGTTCGCTCCGGCACTGGGAATGACGGCCGTGATCCCGGATATGGATGCCACGCGTCCGGCGCAGGTCAATCCACAGCGCATTTTTGAGGCGATTGACAATTTTGGTGTGACCAACATGTTTGGTTCCCCTGCCCTGTTAAGACGTGTTGCCGAACAAGGCGTCCGTCAGGGGAAAAAATTACCGACACTGAAACGGGTTATTTCTGCCGGAGCACCTGTTCCTGCGACGGTTCTCGAACAGTTCCGCACGATGCTCTCTGAACAGAGCCCGATCTTCACCCCCTATGGCGCAACTGAATCCCTGCCGGTTTGTTCCATTAGCAGCGACACCCTGCTTGGCGAAACCCGCTTCCTGTCGGATCAGGGCAAAGGCACCTGTGTTGGCCAACCGATCATTGATGTCCAGATTATCGGCATTGAGGATAACGCGATTGAACAATGGTCGGATGAACTTCGCGTCACAGATGGCACCATCGGTGAGATCTGTGTCCGTGGGCCACAGGTGACCCGTGGTTATTTTAATCGCAATGAAGCCAATCAACGGTCCAAAATTCCTGTCAACGATGGCACCTTTTATCACCGTATGGGGGATGTCGGCTACCGGGATGGCCAGGGCCGGATCTGGTTTTGTGGGCGCAAGGACCATCGCGTTGTGGTTCAGGGCGAAACCCTTTATTCAATCCCCTGCGAAGCGGTGTTCAACACTCATCCGGATGTGTTTCGTACCGCTCTAGTCGGCATGGGCGAACGCCCTGACCAACGTGCAATCCTCTGTGTGGAACTGAATCCTGGCGTTACCAAGGACCGTCATGCCATGATCCGCAGTGAATTACAGACCATCCAGAGCAACTACCCGCACACCAAAGCCATTGACGCATTTCTCTTTCATCCCTGCTTTCCTGTGGACATCCGCCATAATGCGAAAATTTTTCGTGAAAAACTGGCGGTCTGGGCTGCCAAGGAGATGTCATGACCATTCTGGTAACCGGGGGCGGTGGTTTTCTCGGTACGGCCATCGTTCGCAAATTACGCCTCCAAGGCCATCACGTGCGCAGCTATTCACGCCAGCGCTATTCTCATCTTGAGGCACTAGACGTCGAACAGTTCTGCGGCGATTTGACCGACCTGAAAAAATTGGCTGAAGCGGTTCGAGACTGTCATATCGTCTATCACGTTGCGGCCAAAGCCGGTATTTGGGGCGAATACGCCGAATATTATCAGGCCAATGTCGTTGGAACCGAGAATGTTATCCGGGCCTGCCGTGATTGCGGAGTCGGCAAACTGGTGTACACCAGTTCCCCCAGTGTGGTGTTCAATGGTCAATCGATGGAAGGTGTTGATGAATCGCAGCCCTACCCGGATCATTACGAAACAGCTTATCCGCAAACCAAAGCGCTGGCCGAGCAACGGGTGATCGCTGCCAATGACGGAAGTCTGGCCACGGTTTCTCTTCGCCCTCATCTGATTTGGGGGCCGGGAGACAACCATCTGACACCACGCATCATCGAAGGTGGCCGCAGTGGCAAACTGCGTCGTATCGGCAAGCAGGATCACTTGGTTGACTGCATCTACATTGAAAATGCGGCTGAAGCCCATCTCCTCGCGGGAGAAAAGGTGGCTATCGGCAACAGGATCAGTGGAAAATGCTACTTTATTTCACAGGACGATCCACGCTATCTGTGGGATATTGTCAACGCGATCCTGGCAACGCAAAACATTGCTTCGGTGACGAAAACTGTACCGGAACGGGTTGCTTATTTTCTCGGAGCGGGATGCGAAACGCTTTTTCGTCTGCTGCAACTGAAACAGGAACCACCGATGACCCGTTTTCTGGCCAAAGAGCTGTCAACAGCCCATTGGTTTTCCATAGAAGCAGCAAAAAATGATCTTGGTTATCAACCAATTTTTTCGATTGAAGAAGGCCTTAAACAGTTAAAGTCCTGAAAAAACACAACTGTATACAAAACGCAATATTTTGCTTTATTGGCGCCCTTCAATTGTGTTAACCATTTGTTTTTATTGAACCATTTCTTTGTGCTCTTTTTTTGTGCAATTTGTCAATTCCTTCGTAAAACGAGGGTTTTAGGTTTTTATTCAGTTAGTTTTCCAGAAGTTATCCACAGGCCCTGTGGATCAAAATTTTCTGTCTAAAATGATGGCTGACAATGACACAGACGACCTTCTCACTTCAGATCTCGGCAGATGAATATCTTCGTTATTATCAAGGTTCTGCAGCGTGGATTCGCATTCAGGCGGATAACGGCCAAATGCTCAGGCTGCCGGCGGGAAACTTCCGCCGCTTTCTCAGTCATAATGGCATTCATGGCCGTTTTATGATCACGTTTGATGACAATTTCAAACTGGTCTCATTGACCAAGTTATAAAATTTCATTTATGGCATGAACCTTCAGAGGTCCAGTCAGAAGAAATGGTCGTGCGCAAGAGGTAAAGCTCTGACGCATTTAAAGACGCCAGGATGTGATAGAGAATTCTGCGACAACAGGTACGAGAATCAAAACGTCTTCCGGCGATAGGGCTCATTGTCGGGTGTCACATATTTCACACCATTCGCCTGACCGGTTGCCGTGTACTTGTCATATTCGTCAACATATGAACCATGATAATGGCAATCCTCACACGGAATCGCGAAATCTGCACTGGCATTACTCGATGCACCATGACAATATTCGCAATACTTTCCATCGCCGTTCGGATCGGTGAAATAGGCTGACCTGTCTTTGTTTGCAGTGTACGGGTTGTCATTGGAGAAACCGCCACCGTGATGCGTTTCCTTCCAACCACCGGGCTGGCTTCCAGTTGAGCTCGCGGTATCCTCTGTATGACAAGGCACGCAATGAGCCCCCCGTTCATTCGTCACACCTGAGACAACCACGCCGAGCGCAAGATCATTAATCCATCGACGGTGCATATAATCATTTTCCGAGCCATGTGCTTCATGACAATTCATGCAGGAAAGAATGATGTCTCCTGGTGTGTTTGAAGTTCCATAAATATTAAAAGGACTGTCCACAGCGGCATACCCGGTCGCCGTATTATATCCATGTTTATCTCCAGGGACGCTGTAAACTCCCGTTTGAATCCCATCGCCACCATTTTCCAGCCATTTTATTGCCAGCAATTGCCCCGCAACACCACCATGATAATACGGACGATCATCGTTGGAAATTAAGACAGAGGAGGCATGGCAATATAAACAAAACTGATTATAATCCGGAGTGTCTGCAGCGGCAGGCTCTCCTGTCGGAGCAATATAGATCGGGGAGCCAGACCATTTGCTCATCCGCTCGCTAACGGCCCCCCCTTCATCTCCATCACTACTATCGCCATCGCCATCGCCATCGCCATACAGAGAAAGATGTTCATCAGGCATCGACATCACCGTCAATGTCGGATCTTCAGGGTCGGAATGATTCCGGCGGGCCAGATGTGGATTATGACATGCGGTGCAAGGATTACTGCCCTCTTTAAACCAAGGGAATTCGTCGGCATTCAAGATGGCATGGTTATAAACATCATTCAGGTCATGACTATGGGATTTATTGAATGCTTCCATAATCGATTCTGCGGTACTCCCACCACTTCCGTAAGGCTCAGAGTGGCCAGAAAATACGGTGGAATAATCGTAGTTGACCACGGTGCTCGAATGACATTGAAAGCAAAAGTTCTCCGCCTCAGTATATGGTGCCGTGTTCTCACCATCCGTCGCTGAAAAAACCATAAAATTTTCTGCACTATCCGCTCCAATGGACGCATGCTGTTCATGGCAATGCGCACAATTTCCCTGACTGTAATTATCAAGACCGGATCGTTCAACGCCATAGAGAGGATCGCCATGGGCAGACGTTGAATAATCAGCCTCACCATACGCAGAAGAGAGTGCGATTGAGGAAAGCAGAATAAGGAATAATGATTTTTTCATCGCAAAAACATCTCCGAAAGATCAATTCAATCCGAATTTCTTCATTCGATAACGGATGGTATCGCGGCTCATCCCCAGGCAATTTGCTGCCTTGGTTTGGTTGCCGTCATAACGCTGCAAGGCTTGTTGAATCAGCATTTTCTCAACTTCTTCAAGCGTTATCCCGTTGGGAGGCAAGGTGATTCCCATGCCTGATGATTCCGGCAAGGGAATGGATTCAGTGTTCAGAACGCGTTCCGTCACCACATCATGGCTCGGCTGACGAATTTCCGGGGGCAAAAAGTTTGGCGTCAATAACGGCGCGGGATCCAGCATCATGACCCGTTCAATCGTATTGCGCAGTTCACGGACATTTCCCGGCCAGTCGTACTGCATTAAATACGCCATGGTTTCCGTTTCTACACCCTGAACTTTTTTGCCATATTCGGCATTGAGACGACCGATAAAATAATCGACCAGACTGGGAATACAGTCGATCCGCTCGCGTAACGGAGGCAAGTGGATACACATGACATTAAGCCGATAATAAAGATCGCCGCGAAACAGTCCTTTTTCCACCAGCGTTGGCAGATCCTGATTCGTCGCCGCAACGATACGAACGTTAGCTTCCAAATTGACTCGCCCGCCGACGCGCCGGTAACGGCGTGTTTCTATGACTTTAAGAATCTTTGTCTGCATCGCTAACGGCATGTCGCCAATCTCATCAAGAAAAACGGTTCCACCGTCAGCACATTCGAAAATGCCCTCTTCACGCTGTGAAGCATCGGTAAATGCGCCTTTTTCATGACCGAACAATTCATTTTCAAGAAGATTATCGGGAATCGCCGCACAGTTCACATCAATAAACGGTGCGTCGGCACGCGAACTGTGCATATGGATAGCTCTGGCGACCAATTCTTTCCCGGTACCACTTTCCCCCAGAATCAGAATCGTTTTGCAATCGCTTTCAGCACAGATTTTGGTCATTTTAAACACTTCGATCATTTTGGCCGAACTACCCACCAGTTGATCGAAATCATTTTTACGCCGTAAAATCCGCTTGGTCGTTGTGGTCTGTTTCTTCAGGCGTCGCTTATCGAGAATCTGCCTGACCCGGTGTTCGATGACATCCAGATTGAACGGTTTGCCGATATATTCGTCGGCACCAAGCTTGAGAGACTTCACAGTAGAATCCAGATCAGCATTTGCGGTGATCATAATCACCATCACCTGCCCATCCTGTTCCTTGAACTCCTGTAACAACTCCATACCATTGGCATCGGGAAGAGCGATATCCAGCAAAATCATTTCAGGTTGGAATGCGGCAAATTTACTGCGCGCTTCTGCACCGGTTGCCGCAGATTCAACGACATAACCGGCATCTTCCAGCATTTCTACCAAGGACCAGTTGATCAGTTTTTCGTCATCAACAACAAGAACACGTTCATTATTCATGTGCAGTCAACCTCCCAACCTGATCGTGTTCAACACGAGCAGGAGCGTCTGACAAGATCAAGATAACACTCACACAGCACCATTTGTCGTCAGGGTATCATCACGCAAGTCCTGGTCTTTTCAGTGACCTGAATCGCAACGGCAAAACTTGGTTTCATTGTTGCAATTTCTCCTCAACGACATATGACGCTACTGAGTGTTTGCAAAAAACCAACCATGTTGCGCCAAAAAGAATGATCGGTCGTTTGTTGCTGGACGAAAGCACAATAAAGACCTCAACTGGCCTTTTTTACATCTGAAATTGACGGCGCTCAGTCTGAATTTTCAGTGTTATGGACAGGATGCCTCAGACAGTGGCCCCATGACTGTTCCGAGCGGCATTTAACGCATAACAGCGCCAACAAAGTGGGGCATATCACCCACTTTAACACAAAAATGGAAGAGCAAACGGGTGGACGCAATGCAGCAGAGAAAAAAAAATAAATATTTTTTTTACAGCTGTATTTTTCTAAGCCTCTGGGCCTGTGACCTGCATCATTTCGCATCCGACTGTCAGGCCGAAACACAGATCAACACCATTCGTCTGGTGGCAACACGCCATGTTGATGATAACGAACAGCCATTATCGTATCCGACGACCATTGCTTATGATGCAACGCGCGATGAGATTATCGTCACTGATGCCGGAAAATCGCAGCTGGTGGTGTTTAACAATGAACTGTTTCCGATTGACAGCCTGGATCAGGGACGGGGGATTTTCGGTGTCAGCAGCTGTTTGCCCGCCAAGGAAGGACTTTATGTCACTTGCGGCGACACGGAAAAAAGTGATGGAGGAATTGCTCTGGTCAACAAGGCATTCATTGTTGAAGAAATGATTCATCCCGAAAAACTCAATCCGCAATTGGGCACATTTACAGCAACGCGACTGATTGCAAATACCAATAATCGATTTTATGTCCTGAGTATCGAGAAGAGCGCTGTGAGTGTTTTTGATCGCAACTGGCACTACCTGCACGACATTGTCCCCAAGGATGAAAAGCTGGGCATTCCCGAACCGGCTCCGATTCAGGCGCTGGATTGCGACACACAGGGCAATCTCTATTTTCTCAGCGAAGAACGTGGTCGGGTCTTTGTTTATGATCTTCACGAAAAATTTCTGTACAAATTCGGCGAAAAAGGTGGTGCAGAACGCAAGCTGGCCCGGCCGAGGGGAATTTCGGTCGACAGCAGAAACCGTCGCCTGTTCATCGTTGACTACCTGCGTCATGCTGTTTCGGCCTATACCCTGGACGGAAATTATCTGTTCGAAATCGGTGGCAAAGGGACCAGACCAGGCTGGTTTCTCTACCCGACGGACGTTACCGTGGATATGGAAGGAAATATTTATGTTACCGACACATTCAACCATCGGATTCAGGAGTTCTCAATTACGGCGCAATAAGGAGCGTCGTGGTTTAACTGCATTGTGTCAAGGATGTTGACACGCCATGAAATTCAACTTTCAGGAGGAAAACATGATGAGACGTGCCACAATCTTTGTGTTGAGTCTGACCCTGTTGTCGCTGACGACATCGGGAGCTCTGGCCAGCCCACTCCCATTGAGCACAGACGACTGTGCCAAATGTCACGATGAGGTCGTCACCGACGTCACAACACGAGGAAGCAAGCACAACACTGCCGTCACCTGCCTTGACTGTCACCTGGAGCATCCGCCCAAAGGAACGGAAGTCATTCCGGCCTGCTCCATGTGTCATGATCCGGCTGACAAGGCCCACTACACCATTGACAACTGTATCTCATGTCACTACCCACACTACCCCTTGGAGATCAATCTTGAAGCGGCCGGTACGGTCAAACCTGTCTGTGTCAGCTGCCACGCCAACGAGGGAACCCAACTGGTTGATTATCCGAGCAAGCACAGTGAACTTGACTGTAAAGAATGCCACCTGGCTCACGGTCAGTTCCTGCCCTGCCTGGAATGTCATGAGCCACATACTGAAGAGATGATTTATGAGGACTGCATCACCTGTCACCAGCCTCATAAACCGACGGTTGTCAAATATCCCGACAACATCCAATCTTCCTATTGTGCTGGCTGTCATGAAACGGAAACCGCTGTTCTGGCCAAAAACACGACCAAACACCACGATCTGAGCTGTGCCTACTGCCACAAGATGCAGCACAAAATGGTACCGCTGTGTACGACTTGCCACGGGACTCCGCACGATGCCGCCCTGCATAGCAAATTCCCGGATTGCATCAGTTGTCACATTGATCCCCACGGCCTGGAAAAATAGCCCGGCGATAGAACTTTATTCATCTGCTGTATGAAGAGGAGACCCATGAAACGAATCAAGAGACATCTCAGCGTATTTATCGCCGTCGCATTCATTGCCGGCATCTGGGGCTGTGTCGAACCGACAAACAGCTCTCTGGTGACCTCGGTAGCCGAGGCTAAATCGAGTGTCAAAGAGGAAAAGAGTCCTTATGAACAGGATGTCAAACCTCTGACCACTCTGGACTGTGCACGCTGTCACTATTCCGTATTTGAAATCATTCGCGACAAAGGTGGCAAACACCAGCTCGACTGCCAGTTTTGCCATGAAACATTCCATACCTATCGCCCGGATAAAACCTGGAGCGATGTCGTGCCCAAATGTACAACCTGTCATGGAGAGATCCATGGCACCGCCTTTCTCGATTGCCTCAGTTGTCACGGCAACGCTCACATGCCGATTGCCGGTTTGAGCAATATGGCAACCTTGGAGAAAGATTGCGCCAACTGCCATACGGCACAAGCCGCTGAAGTGACACAATATCCCAGCGCACACAGCAAAGTGGCCTGCAGCGATTGTCATCATACGCAACACGGCTACAAACCGGATTGCGTTGAGTGTCATGAACAACCCCACGCCGAATATGCCAACAATGATTCCTGCATGGGCTGTCATCCGGTGCACAAACCTCTGGAGATTCATTACAGTGAAGAGACGCCAAACAACGTCTGTGCAACCTGCCATGAAGACATCAACTCCCGGTTGATCAGCACGCATAAAAAACATGCGTCCTTACAATGCGCGTATTGCCATAAAGAAACTCACGGCAATATTCCGCAATGCCAGGATTGTCACGGCCTGCCTCACAGCAAGGGAATGCTGGATAAATTTAACGGCTGCACGGATTGCCATTTCGATCCGCATGCACTGGTGCTTCCCGGCCATTAAACCAGTGGAATAACCCTGTCGGTCAGCGTTTGCACACCAGCGAACGCTGACCGACATTTTTTAATTTCATGTAATTGTATTGACGGGTTCTTTTGGCTCCCGACACCCGGATGACAGATTCATATGCCGTTACTGCAGGGGATAAAAAATAGTCTTGTTCTCCTTGTGCTGCTGATCTTCGCTGCAGATGGCGTTGCATCGCCGGTGCACCTGTCCGGCAATTGGAGCCAGCCTTACGGAGATGACACCGATCAGTGGAAACTTGGCCAGAGCTACAATCTGGATTTGAGTAACGATCTGACTTCGGCCCTGCGCATCTCGGCCAACATGCGCTACGCCACCAACAAAAAAAAGGATTCTGCGGACACGGAAACCCTGTCTCCGTCAGTCCTGGTCAGCCTGAACAACGATTTATTCAACCTGAGTCTCAACGGAATGGAAAACCGCCGCAAAGTGGAAGACGAACCGACGAATATAAACCGGAGTTGGAGCAGTACCTTCGTCTCATCTCTTGATGAGCGCTATTGGCCACAGTTGCGCCTCAATTACAGCCAGAGCATGACCACCAACGATGCCTCTCCGAAAACAACGGATCAGGAGTCGCAAACCTTTAATTCCAGCATCAAATATTCTCTGTACTTCCTGTCATTTCTCTACGATTTTTCAAAAAGTATCGACAACGACCTTCTGGATGACACCGAAAATGAAAACACCAATCATTCAGGACGTGTTCAATGGCAGGACAGCTACTGGAATAATCGGCTGAGTGTCGTTGCCTCTCACAAATATACACGGGATACCAATGTCATTACGGCGCCAACGGAAGGCGGACAGATTGATCGCGATCTGCTACCCAGCGCCGGATTGGCAAGCCTTGACGATACCCCACTCGATGATGCACTGACATCGGAACCAAGCTTAATTGATGGTGATGATCTGACGCCAACAGCGATTGAGGTGCTGCAACCCGGAGAAACCGTCAATGTCGGTGTGCAGGTCAATCTGGAAAGTTTCAACAAACTGACGTTTTACCTGGATCGAGAAATTGACACAAACGTACAAAGCCGTCTGAGTTGGTCCTTTTACGGCAGCCTGGATAATCAAGACTGGAATTTAATCACGGTACCCGCGACCATCGTCTATTCGTCTGAGGATGCACGGACCGTGGTGACCATCGAATTTTCCTCATCGGTGGAAAATCTGCGCTATGTCAAGGCGGCCATTCTGTCAACAGCCGGACTGGATACGGCCTATTTCACAGAAATCACGGTGAGCCAATTAGTCACATTGCCTCCCGGGCAAAACTCTCTGACGACGCTAACGCGGACGCATCTCAGCCAGGGCAGCATCAGCTTTCGGCCCTGGGACAAATGGAACCTTGGGTACACCCTCAACCGCAACAACACGACAGCAGATAATCGTTCGGAATCATTACAGTTTAACCAGACGCTCAACAGTTCCCTTAACCTGAATCGCTGGTTCGCCCTGTCCATGAGCGTCAACGAATCACGCGACGAAATTGAGCAACAGGAAAAGATCAAAAACCGCTCTTACGCCATGTCCTATCGGACAACGCCACTTGACAGTTTGAGCTTTTCAGTTGGCGGAACCCGGACTGAACGGTTAACGGACAGCGAACTTGTCAGCCGTACCGATACATTAAGCAGCCACTTGTCAGCCACTCTTTACCCGGATTTAACCGCTGGCTTGTCGGCCAACTGGACACGCAGCGAGGATATGGAAAACGACAGCGAAAGCTCAGACTGGGATTATCGTGTTGATATCGCTGCCCGTTTTACCGACTCATTCAATCTGTCGACCAGCTACACCTACCGCAACAACGATGACGGCAGTGTTGAAAACAACTATGAAATCAATACGGTGTACCGCCCTTCCACCTACATTTCGTTGACAACGGGTTACCGGCATACCGAAACCATTGATAATCTGTATTCGACGTTGAACTTTCGTTTGACGAGAAAAATTCAGACCGATTTCCGTTATGTCTACCTCAAGTCAGACACGAAAGTACAAACCGCCAATTTCAATCTGACCTGGAATCTCAGTTCAATTTTCAACATTCGTCAGAGCTTGGCCTGGGCGGATGAAGACAGTGGACAAACCTGGTCGGGCGTAACAACCGTCAACTATAATTTCTGAGGAACATTTTTTGCATAAATTGTTTTTTACCCAGATAAAAACAAGTGAGGCTATCGTGAAATATGTTATTCGCCTGCTCCTGATTTCGCTGCTGTTAAGCACCGGTTGTGCTCAAACCGGCCACCATTATACCGATCCTGCGGTCGGCTTGGGCTATATCAAAAAAATCGCCATCATGCCGCTGGAGAACTTTACCGCCCGTAAAGGGATCGAGGAGCGCAGCCGAGAACTGCTCATTACGCGTATTCTCGGCCAGCAACTTTATGAAGTTGTCGAAAAAGGGGAACTGCACCGCTTCCTGCGTGATGAGATCCGTTCCAACGAAAAGGAATTGATCGACCAACGCGTGGCCAAACGGATGGCGCGTGAGTTCAACATCGAAGCGTATATTGCCGGTTCTGTCGATGAATTCACCGAAGTGCGCAACGGTTCCTACAGTTATCCGGAGATCGCCATCAGCCTGAGGATGGTCGATATCAAAACCGGCAACATTGTCTGGAAAGCCAGTCACCACGCCAATGGCTACAGTACCTCAGGTCGATTGCTCGGTCTGACTGCTGAAGATACCAATAGTGTCCTGTTTCGTTTAATTGATGATCTGCTGGCGACATTGAGTGAGAGTTGATCATGCTCAGAACGTTTGCGTCACATAGCCTTGTCACGATCGTACTGGTGCTGCTCGCGTGTGCACCAGCTGCGGCCTATCGTGTCGCCCTGCTGCCGGTTCACGATCTGACAGCATCGCGTAGCGGTCTTGACATTGCATTGACCAAACAACTCTCCGATGTTTTCACCGATCACAACATTGACATGGCACCGTACCCGGCCATTATTGACTTTTTAGTGGAAAACAGCATTCGTCGCAGTGGTGAAATTGACTCTTTGGCGGCCCGCCGCATGTCGCGAGAACTGTCCATCGACGGAATTTTACTGACAACGCTGACAGAGCACACGCTAAAACCTCAGCCAAAGATCGCCCTCACTCTGGTTCTTCTGGATGCCAAAAGTGGTGAACAAATCTGGGGGACTACGATCACGGACCATATTAATGACAGCCATCCATTACTCGGCATTGGTCAAATGGAGACGCTTGAACAACTGCAACAACACATTTTACAGGAAACGGCAAAACGGATCGCCACAACGATTCCCCAGTTACCTCAACGTGATGCGGCACTACCCGACTACCGCATTACCGACATTGAACTCAAACCGGCTCTGGTCCGTAACGGCAATCCGGTCTTTTGCCGCATTCAGATTAAATTTATCGACCAGACGCCGGATTACCTCGAAGTGGAAACCAGTGCCGGGAGCACAATATTGCGTAAAAGTCGTATTCCCAACAGTTATGAAGGATTTGTCGCAACCAACCCAAGGGACGGCGAACATCCGGTCAATCTAAAAATACACTGGTCGCGAGACCGCTTCGATATGGTGGACGATCTAATCCGCTATCAAGTCGCCAGCACTCCGCCAGCGTTGAAAATGCACGTCAGCACCGGACTGAATATTGAAGAAACCTATGCCTTTTCCGACAGCATTGTCATCCTGCCGCGCCTCGAAGAGAAACGTCCACTGGACCGCTGGGAGCTGAAAATAAAGGATGACAGCGGAGAAACGATCCTCACCGAAGGCAAGTATGCGTCCCTCCCTGAGCGACTCGAATGGCGTGGTACGGATGCGTACAATCATCGTCTTGAAACCGGGCGCTATACCATGGTGATGCAGGTGTGGGATATTGCCGGCAATCGGACACAAGTCGCGACAAAGTTCTATCTGCAACCGGCTAATCAGGACATGATCAACATCAGCCAGGTAAGCATTGACGGCAAAAATTATCTTAAACTGAGTCCTGCCGAGGATCAACTTGTCCCGGTAGAACAATGGTCTCTCGAGCTGGAGACGCCAGAAGGAAATTCCGTCTTTAATAAAACCGGCTGGGATTTACCTTCGCTGGTTGAGATACCGCTTAATCTTGAAACGGACCAGCTGATCTGCAGTGTGCAATCACTTGACCGCCTGGGAAACAATGCAGAGATCAAAACAGCGCAACTGAATCTGTCCTCCGACCGCGAACGGGTGGCACAACGGCACACTCCAGACACCCTCTGGTCAACGGATTTTTAGCATGAAACGTTTGTTTATCTGCATGTTGATCCCTCTTGTTTTGGCGGCCTGTGCGGGCAATCAGCCGACGACAACAGAGGTTCCGGGTCAGCATCAGTCGTCACAATTCTGCCGCATTACCGTTTTGCCCTTTGTCAATGACACCGAGGAAAAACGGTTGGGATTGATTGCCAAGAAAATCTGTCAGGCCGAGCTACTGGAGCGTGGCGCCCAGGTTGTTAATGAAGGGGATGTCCGATTATTTCTGCAGAGACGACAAACCTTTACGTCGGAATTGACACAACAGGGCAGTCGTGAACTGTACGCAGCCCTGGCAACGGAGCTAAAAACCAAAGGAATTATACGAGGTCGCATTCTCAACATTGATGAAGAAAAAAGACAGGGCGAAGTCATTCCAATTGTCACATTACAACTGGAGCTGATCAAAGCTGATGATGGCAGTCTGATTGTCAGTTCGTTTTTACGCCGTAGCGGCGAAGATTATCGAACGATTTTTCATTACGGTGTTGTCCGTACCCAGACGGAACTCATGCGACAGATCATCGCTGAAATCTTTAACGATTGGATTACACGAGGAGTTGTAAGTTGTCAAAAATCGGCATAAAAATCACTCTCATGACATTATGTTCCCTGTTATGGCTATGCAGTGCTGCGCACGCACTGTTCTGGCAGGATTCCGCTCTGGTCACCATTAATGACGAATCGTTCAGTCGTCAGAACTTTCTCGACTGGTGGCAGGAGTGGCAAGAACCGGACATGGAACTTCCCGAAACTCCGGATGACTTCATCAACTGGATTCTGCTGTCAAATGAAGCCGAGCAGATGCAGCTCTATGATGAAGAACAGTTCAAGCAGAAAGTGCATACCTTCCTCAAAGTTCGCTCGCTGATGCTGCTGAAGCAGGAGGAAATCGATTCAAAAGTGTTGGTCACGGATGATGAGGTCGCTGCCGTTTATCACCAGGACTATACGCCGGTGCTGAAACTGCGTTCCATTGAGTTGGAGACGCCTGAACAATGCGACAAGTTTCTCACTGCAGCGGGACAAGGTCTGAGCGCTGAAGAAATTATCGCCGATCCGGCACTCAATCTCGATCAGGTTAAACTCTGCGGCTCCATTCTACAGCGCCCCAATCAGTTGCCTCCCAGAATCCGTGCTCTTTATGAGCAGGATACACAGGCTCGCTTCCTGCCCGCCTACAGCTATGAAGATCGCTGGTTTATTCTCGAAGTTCTGCAAAAAGATCCCGGAAATGACGACGATCTTGCCATGGTTGCCGAGAATATCCTCTACTCTTTGAAAAAAAAGAAACAGCAGGAACTGACCGGGCAACTCAACACACGTCTGATGAAAAAATATCAGGTCCAGCTTGACGAGGCCCTGTTCAGCCGCATCCATGTTGATGGTCCTGAAGCCGATGTTGCTGACGCCGCCGTCATTACATTTCCTGATCTGACCATCACCGGTCAGATCCTTTATGACAATGCCATCAATCACTATCGCCGTTTCGGTGGTAAGGACATTAAGAACATCTCCTTTGAAGATATTGTTCGCCGTGTGGCCAACGACATCGTCGCCCAGACCCTGACAACCATGGAGGCGCTTGACCGTCATTATGAAACCAAACCGCCTTTTCAATCGGTTTACTATTTTTATCAGCGCCACCGTCTCATTCGAGGATTAGAGCACAAGCTGATCAAGCCGCAGATATCCGTCAGTGACGACGAACTCGAACAGTATTACAACACGCATCACGATGAATTTGCCTATCCTCTTCGTGTCCGCTATGCCAGTGTGGAAACCCGTAATGAAAAGATGGCTTTGAAGCTGCGCGATGAGCTGCGTAAAGGCGGTGACTTCTACCAGGTCTTGTCACCGCTGTCACCGGAAGGTATTGCCACCAAAACGACGCCAGTTCCCCATCTGGTTCCTGAGATGCAGGCGCTGGTGTCGACATTACAACCCGGCCAGTGCGATATGTTGCAGGTGGACGACTACTTTCATTTTATCCGCCTGGTTGAATCTCCAAGAATTGACTACATGCCGTTCGAACAGATTAAGGACTCGCTACGGGCGCAACTGGAAGATCAAAAATTCAAGGAGAAGCGTGCGGAACTGATTGCACGCCTGCGGCAACGGACGAATATTTCGGTCAATCAACGTCAATGGCAACGCTGTATCAATGAACTCAAGGGGCAATAAATGATGAATCGATGGGTTCCATCCTTTTTAATCGTTTTTTGTGTGATGTTACTGAGCTACGGCTGTTCCGGTCCGGGTTCAGGAAAATCAACCAATCGTGTGGTCAAGGACTGTCTCGACTGTCATGCCGAATATCAATCCGTCCTGCAACATGACCGTCTCCATCAGCCACTCAAGGGCGGGACATGCAACAGTTGCCATCGCAACCATGGCCTGCTTGGCGGTGTTTATCTGAAATGCGCCGATAATGAGCTGTGCTTTCAATGCCATCAGAGCATCACCTCGACCGCTAAAAATGCCGTTGTTCATTCCCCGGTCGCTAAAGGGGAATGCGGCGTCTGCCATGATCCTCACGGCAGTAATAACAGCGCGCTGTTACTCAAAACAGGTCAGGCCCTATGTGTCGATTGTCATGACAAGGCAACCTTTAATGGACGCGTTCGCCACCTTCCTGTGGATCAGGGTTGCGGCACCTGTCATGCGCCGCACTTTTCTCTCCATGCCAACCGTTTAACGCAACCCGAGAATGAACAGTGCCTGAGTTGTCACGACAACAGTACCACCATGAAGCAAAAACATGCCGGATACGCGGTTGCATCAGCCTGCACAACCTGCCATACGGTTCATTCTTCAGAACGGGACAGTCTGTTACGTGCCACCATCCATCAACCGGTCCTTGACGCAGAATGTTCCGGATGCCATGAGGGTGCAGACAGTCCGACGCCCTTTACCCTGCTTCGCCAGGGCAGCGCCCTGTGTCTGGACTGTCATGATGCCCTGCAACAGGACATGGCGCACCAGCAGAGCCATCAGCCGGTCAAAGACGGAGACTGTTTCAGTTGTCACAATCCTCATGCCAGCGATTTTCAGGGATTACTGACGCAGTCACCGGAAACGGTGTGTTTCCAATGCCATGATCCCGAACAAAAACAAACCAGTCAGCATCCGGCTTACACCACCGGCCAGTGTTTAGGCTGTCATGCACCACATCGTTCCCCGTCGGGTCAATCCGCTCTGTTGAGGGCGCCACTGAATACGTTATGTGCCTCTTGCCACGATCAAGGCAAAAAAACGATGCGTGTTGCTCATGCACCCGCCAGTGAAAAAGCCTGTGATACCTGTCATGCCCCGCATGGCAGTGCGCAACCGTCATTGTTGGTCAAACCACAACAGGAGCTGTGCCTTGACTGTCACGAAGAGATGCGCGAGCCTTTGGCACGTTTAAACCTTCATGCCCCGGCAGCGACCAATGAATGTTCCGGCTGTCATCAGCCTCACGGCAGCGAGAATAAAAACCTGTTAGCGTCCCGAGGTCCACAATTGTGTGCCTCTTGCCATGAGGAAATTGAAGAACAACGGCTGCACGGGCCAACGCATGATCCGTTTAAAAAAGGCCAGTGCCGCACCTGCCATGATCCACATGCCAGTGATTTCAGTTCACTGTCCGTCAAGGATAATAATACCGTATGTTTCGATTGCCATGGAGAGCTGGCACAGGACAAAAAAGCCTATCAGCATTTACCATTCTCCCAAGGGCAGTGCACAACCTGTCACCACCCCCACGGCAGCGGTTATCAGGCGAATCTCAAGCAGTCTCTACCGGAGTTATGCCTGAACTGTCATGATGTGGATCGTTACTGGGCCAAAGGTGTTGCCCATGAACCGGCACGACAAGGACAATGTACCAGCTGCCATCTGGTTCATCAGTCGGATCGCCCGCACTTACTGACAAAGGCCGTCGATCAACTCTGTCAGCAATGCCACGCTGAATCCCCGCAGCAACTTGCGGTTCATCACGGCGGCATCGCACCAGGCAGCGACAGTTGTCTGAGTTGTCACGACAGTCACGGCAGTCTGGACCGGTCATTGACATTCCCCATCAAACATCAGCCGTTTGCAGAAAAGAACTGCCAGGCCTGCCACCAGGGAGGGACCCACTGATGAATTATCGCACTTGGATTTTTTCATGGTTGCCCCTGGTTGTTCTTGTCGCCGGAGTAGGACTCGCTCAGGCCGGAACCGATTGTTTTCAATGTCACGACCCTGCGTTGTTCAGTGGCAAAGTCACACACCGCCCCGTGGCAAAAAATCAATGTGACCAGTGCCACAATCCCCATCTGGCCAAATTTGACGGTCTGTTGCTTGCTGAAGGGAGTGACTTGTGCTTTCAATGCCATACCGGTTTCAAAAGTAAAGAACTCGACAAAAAGGTGATCCATCAACCGGTTGCAGAAGGACAATGCAACGCCTGTCATGATCCCCATGCGTCGCAGACAGGCGGTCTATTAAAACGTTCCATGACGGAATTATGCCTGAGTTGTCACACGCAAATTGATGAACAGCCGGGAAAACCGCATGCGCCTTTTGCCAAAGGGCAATGTGCCACCTGCCACCTGCCGCATGCCAGTGACCGACGTGCCCTCCTCAAAAAGGATAACAGTGCACTGTGTCTGAGCTGCCATCAGGCCAGCGCAGCGTTACGCAAACAGCACCTCAACAGATCATTGGAACGTGTCGATTGTCTGGAGTGTCATCAACCGCATAAATCTCAACGTATCAGCCTGCTGCGGGAAACGTTGCACCAGCCATTTGCGGATGGAGAATGCCAGAGTTGTCATGCTCGCAATAATGACCTTAATCTCTGTTTGAGCTGTCACGAAGACGTCTTGTCCTCCTTTAACCACCAGTTCAGTCATCGCGTCGTCGGCAATCAGGTTAATGGTTGTTTCAATTGCCACAGCCCTCATGCCAGTCGGCAACAGGGACTGATCAAGGAGGCGGAAGGACAGGCCTGTCGTCAGTGTCACGAAGGCAAGTTCCAGCGCCGTGAAAAGAGCCTGTATCTCCATCCTGGGGCCAACACCTGTGTCAACTGTCATCAACTGCACGGATCAGACCTGCCGGCGATGCGCAAAAAAGACAATGACTCGGCCTGTATCAGCTGTCATGAACGCCACAGCAACTTCAGTCATCCGATGGGTGACAAGGCACTTGATCCACGTAACGGACAACCGATGAACTGCATCTCGTGCCATGATCCCTGTAACGGCACGATGTTCAAGTACAACCTGCGTGGCACGAGCGACAAAGGGTTATGCATCCTTTGTCACGCTGGATATTAGGGGGATATGGTATGCGTAAACCAATGAAGTTATCTGTGCGTCAGAAACAAGGCTATCGCCACCGCCCTGCCCTGTTACTCGCTCTGACGGTCTGTTTGTATTTTTATGGAACCGCAATGGTTTTCGGCAAGGCCCCGTTGTGGCATAGCAGCCTGTCATTTCCGAGCGAGATGACGATCTCATCGCCAGCCGGTTTAGTCATTGACCAGCAGCGGCAACGTTATTATGTGATTGATTATTTTGCCAACCAACTGGTGTCGTTTGATGACAGCGGTAAGTTTCTTGACCGGTTTGATGCCGTTGGTGGCCTTGAAAAACCCGTCAGCATGGCGTTTGGTGCGGCAGGAAAAATGTGGGTCGTGCAGCGTAGCAGCAATGAGTTGCTGTACATTAATCTCACCACACGTAAAGTGCGTCATTTCGACCTTAGCAAAACGCTTTCCGAGCCAATCATGATTGACCGGGTGGCCACAGACGACAAACAGCGTCTTTATGTGGCCGACAGCCACAGTGGCCGAATTTATCGACTGGATGACAATCTTAAAATTGCCGCTGTTTTTGCGGCTAAACGTGACAGCCAGCTGAGCGATTTCAAGATCATCGGCGCAAAACTTTATGCACTGGACAGCCGCCATCAGCAACTACTCGGCTTCAACCTTGATGGTCAGGCGGCTGAAACGATCACACTCGAAGGACAATTGGACCAGCCAGTGTCATTCGCCAGAGATGCTCAGGGCACCTGGTTTGTTCTGGATCGTCCTCAAGGAAAAATTGCCGTATTCAATGCCACAGGGAAGTACCTTTACGACTTTTGTCGGCGAGGTGCACGACGTGGGCAGTTGAATTATCCTGCAGAGCTTCATTTCGACTGGCTTGGCCGGCTGTGTGTCGTCAACCAGGGCAATGACCGCATTGAGGTTTTCAAGCACTGATCCGCGAGGATTGCATGTGGTGATTATGATGTCAGCCAATTACAACCAAACAGATTTCAAGCCGGTTACAGTACTCAGAGCCAGTCGTCTTACGGGCTGTGTCACACTGATGCTGTGTCTGCTGTTCAGTAGTGGTGAAGCAAAGGTTTCGGGGCCCTGCTCCAACTGTCACACCATGCATAACAGTCAGGACAACAGTCTGGTGAACAGCTCTGGACCGACCTCTTCGCTACTGCTCGATGACTGTGTTGGTTGTCACACCGGCAGCAATGTTGAAGGAGGAACGACACCGTTTGTCCATAACACCGGCAGCGTCGATTATAACCTGTCGGGAATTGAGGGAGATACATTGGCGGGTGGTACATTCAAATTCGTCGCCACCGATGGCTACAAAGGACATAACGTCGCCGGTATCGCCAGCACTTATGACCTCTCTTCTCCGCCTGGCTTTGACGGAGGACGACCGGCAGCAGACGACTCAACACCTGGCAACGGATCCTGGTCGAATGAACAGATCACCTGTGCCGGCACCTATGGCTGTCACGGCAGCCATTCGACCACCAATCCTTATCAGGCCATTTATGGCGGACATCATAAAAATACCCAGGGGGTGGCCATCACATCCCCTGGAACTGCACCCGCAGATGGTTATCGTCTTCTTGTTGGCATCGCCGGTTATGAAGACCCTGAATGGGAATTGACACCAACAGCGACCTTGCACAACCAATATATGGGCGTGGATAATCCCGGCCAATCAACGGAGACATCGACCATCAGCTACCTGTGTTCGCAATGTCATGGTCAATACCATAACCCATCGTCCAATCTCAGTAGCGGTGGTGGTTCCCCGTGGTTACGCCATCCAACGGACTACGACATGGGCAACACAGACTTGGGTTCGGAATACCGCAGTTATGGTAATGCCGGGAATACCTATCTCCCGGCAACACCGGTAGCCAGCTCAATAGTGACCAGTGTCAAGAGCACTGTAACCTTTAGCGACGATACAATTGTCACCTGTCTCTCCTGCCATCGCGCCCACGGTTCGAATTATTACAAAGCGATGCGCTGGGGATACGCTGAAAGTAATGACGGCGGTTTGTGCAGCAACTGTCATACCAGCAAAGACTGATCAGCACCTTTTCTGCTGACATCATTTTCTGATTATTTAATGGAAATACAATGAACCTATTTCGTGGTCTTGATCTGATCATTATGTTGCTGACGCTGTCACTGTTATGTGCCTGCCAGCGGCGTTCCGGCATAACACCAACGTTAAGCATTGATACGAACAACAGTCTCCTGTCGGTTTATGTCAACTATGCATCTACAGCCGATTTCCACCTTGAAATTCGCGATCTGGAATTGAAAACAGCGCAGATTTGGTTACCGTGTCAGTCTGCGCCACGATCGACACCCCGTTCAAATCGTCAACATCTGGTTGCCTTGGACAGTCTGCCCGCGGCAAATTATGACCAGATCCGTTTTCGCATTGAGCTGTACTCACAAACAGACACGTTACTACGCACTGAACAGGTCACTCTTCCCATCGCAAACAACCTGATTCTCAAACCAGGTGGCAGTCAATGTCTGTTCATCCAATGTCGGCTTTCGCCTTACACCCTTGATCGGCCGCTAGATGGGCAATTCACGGTGGAAACACAAGACGCACCGCTGGCGGACAATTTGCTCTATATTCTCTGTCCGGATATTTCGACGTTTTACATTATCCGGACTGATCAGTTTACGGTGACGGCCGCCTATCCCCTGCAGGGCGAGATCAGTGACATGGTCGTTGATAACAACCAGCGTCTGATCTACTTCCTCGATCGGCAACGGCAACAGATTCAACGTTGGGACGGCATCTCACAGCAGATGACGGATCGCATTCCGCTGGCCATGACACAAAGCCCTGAAGGGCTGGAAATTTCTTCGGATGGCAGTGAACTGTTCGTCACCGACAGCGTCAACCGCCAACTCCTCAAAATTGACGCTGACAACGGAACCCGTCTTGCGCAAGTATCCATTGGTCATGAACCGGCGGAACCTTACTGGTTTGAACACAACGGTCAACAACGTCTGGCGATTCTCTCACTGGGCGACCAGCAACTCTATCTGCTCAGGGCTGACAACCTGACGACGATTGCAGAAGTTACCGCGGGACAAAAGCCGTGTGAAATTGTTTATGCGGATGGTGCCCTGTTTATCAGTGACAATTTTGATTATCAAATTTTGCAACTGGACCCGGACAGCGGGATATTACAAACACGCATACCCACTCAGGGTCGGCCCTCGGCATTGTTGAATGACACGACTCAACGACAGGTCATTGTCGCGGAGCAATCTCCATCGGGATTGGCACTGTTGCCTTATGGGCAGCAATTGATCGCCCGACATGTCGTTGCAGGACAAGCCCCCCATGATCTGGCACTATCCAACAAACGACGTTTACTCTACGTGGCTGACCAAAACAGCCCGACCGTTGTCGTTCTTGATCTGCCTTCAGAGAAAATCATTCAAACGATCGAGATTGGGGCGATTCCCGATGTGATCGCGGTTCAGGAGCCTTGATCATGATACGATTTAATAAAATTTCCATCCTTTGTACACTCATACTCCTGATAATCATCAGACCCGCAACCAGTCGCAGCGACGATTCCGAGTGTCTGGACTGCCATGAAGAAGTTGCCGACGTCATCAATGAAAGTTTTTACGTTCATGAACCGGTCCGGGACAAGAAATGTCGTGTCTGTCATGCCCGCCAGGACGCTGAAGAATCAGAGTCCGCTCAACCCGTATCGGAACCGGTGACCAATTTCGTTATTGCCTACAAAAATACGACATCGGACAAACAAGAGCCAATCACCTGGTTGATGGAAAATTTTACGCCATCCCGGTATCAGGCAGCCTTAATCAGTCAGCGCCAGCTAAAAGATCGTTTAATTCTTGAACTGTGGCAGGAACAAAGCGGCAAGAAAAAACGGCAATTTGATACTCCAGAACTCAATGACCTTGAAGCGCAGAATCCTCTTTACCAGATGCTTTCTATCGACAACCTCTATCTGACGGAATTTGATACGCGCCTGGTCCCGCGTGCAACTCTGCATTGGACCACCAATGAGCCGGGACGATGCACGGTAAGCTACGGCAATGAAAGCCCTGACGTTGTTTACGAAGAGGACGACCTGTATGTCTATGACCACCACCTTCATTTGCGCAATTTCACCGACAAGGGCTATGTGGTGGAGATTAAATGTCGCGATCCCTATCGCCGTCTTAAAACCACGGAGCGCTTTAACATTCTGTCGCTACCGGTTCTTAAAAACGAACAAGAAGCCGCCATTCCGACGCAAGATCGCGTGCAATTGAAAAACCTTCAGGACAAGCTCTGGGTTGAAGTTGAAACGACACAACCAGCCAGTCTTTCTGTCGGAGTACAGCATGTTGCTGACGATGCTGAGTCCGACAGTGCGTTGCCTGAACCAACCATGACCCTGCCGGAACCGGTTAATGAAACTGGCGACGATGAGCACATCGTGCTCAATACTCTTTTCTACACGACCACGCAGGTTTGCCACAAATGTCACACAGGGCTGGAACCGGGACAATCGCATCCCGTCAACGTCTTACCTCCGTTGAACATGACCGTTCCACCTGAGTATAAACGGCTTAAAAACGGCAAAATCACGTGTATGACCTGCCATACCATTCATGGCGGCAATACGGAAAATCGTTTGATCAAAAAGACCCCTAAGGCATTGTGTACCGGCTGCCATACCAATTATTAAACAACGGTTCCTGCAACGGACAAGGATTCCCCCATGACTGCTGAAAAATTCAAACGCAAACTGGTCAACCTCAACGTAAAAAGACGCCTGCAGATTTGGTTGCTGATCCGTATCGGCGGCATCATCATCCTCACGTCAATTGTCTCAGCATTGATCCTCTACGGCTATGCCCGTCATGAGACCATCAACAGCTTTTACCAGGCGCATATCAAAATCCGCCACGTCAGTGATCTGCTCTTGCCGGTGGTGTTATCCGGCTCAGCCATCAGCCTGATCAGCGGTGTTTTTTTGGCGCTGTTTCTCCCCCAAAAAATTGCCGGGCCTCTTTATCGTATTGAACAGGAGCTTAACAAAGTTAAAGCGGGTGACTTTCGCATTAAAATCAGGCTGCGCACGAAAGATACACTGGTCAACTTCACCAGCCACATTAACGAGACGATCGCAACGGTAGATCGCCGTTTAAGTGACATGCAGAAAGCGGTCAACTGCATCGAAAACACGGAAAATCTTCCTCAGGAAACACGGGAAAACATTGATAGGATCAAACAGCTGCTACACGACTGTAAAACCTCTCTGAATCAGCCTTAAACCTCTTCAAACGGCCCTGTTGAATTGACAGGGCCGTTTGATTTCCGCCCTTCCATTTCATTTCTCGGCACGCTTCTTGATATTTATCTCTAACAGGAATTAAAAGCATTCGTTTATCGCTTAAATAGGGGGGTTTAGCTCATTTATTGGGGCAGATCACCCAAAAGCGTTAAACCACGATCTCAGTCACTACGGTTTTACATACAGCCTATGAAAGAAAGATCGTTCTAGCCTATTTAACAGAGAAACTGCCACAACATTCGAGGAGGGTCACAATGAAAACATCACGGCTTAGTTTGCTACTTATCGTCTCACTGGTGCTCTGGGGTTCCAGTGCTTTGGCGAGTGTCAGCGGCTCCTGTGCGAACTGTCACACCATGCACGCCACGGACGGATCAGGTAATGAATTGTCAGGCGGTGCCAAAGGTTCTTTGACCATTGGTGGTTGCGTTGGTTGCCATACCGGTGACAATTCAGTATCAACTGGTGCTTCAGCCGGTGCAGCCAAAGGCGCTGGCGGTGTCCCCTTTGTCATGAGCACGTCTCCGACTTATGGCCCGGAGTATGACAGCGGCACACTTGAACTGGGCAACACAATCGCCGGTGGAAACTTTTACTGGGTTGCAACAGCTGGTGGTAATGACAAAACAGCCGGTCATAACGTCACCACAGACAGCCTATGCGCGTTTGACATGGATGCTCCAGGACGGCGTGATGGTGATCAAACATCTTTTGCCGACGTTGACAATCAACGTTTAACCTGTGCAGGAACCATGGGCTGCCACGGTGAGCGTGGTCTGGATGGAGAAGGAAATCCCCTTGGTGATTATGCCAGTATCAGCGGCGCCCACCACTCTTCAGATGCCAGCGGCATTGACGGTTTGACGGTCGGCACCAGCTTCCGCTTCCTTAATGGTGTCCTTGGTACCGAGTCGGCAAACTGGGAATATCATCCTACTGCAGCCAACCACAACAGCTATAAAGCGGAAGCGCGTACCCAAGCACAAAATATGGCCGATGGCGGTAACACCATCAGCTCCCTGTGTGGACAATGCCATGGCGATTTCCATAGCGGCGATGCCACCGTGTCGGATAGCTTGGGTGCCTGGTTGCGTCACCCGACCGACATTCTCCTGCCGGGTACCGGTACAGAGTATGTTAATTATGCCTGTATTCCCGCTGAAACAGGTAAAATCTACAACGTCATCGCCCCAGTTGGCGTAGCAACACCGATTGCTTCCACTGCTGACGTTACCCAGGCGACTTCAATCGTTACCTGCATCTCCTGCCATCGTGCCCATGGTTCCCCATACGCCGACCTGCTGCGTTGGGACTATGCCGGCATCAGCGCAGGCACAACGATGGGCGGAGTACAAAACAACGGTTGCTTTGCCTGCCATACCAGTAAGGATGGAGCTATTTAATTTTATTTGATTCAAGCACGACTCCAGTGGGGATGGGTGCACAGCGCCCATCCCCTTGTTTTCATCTTCATGACGATTCCAGCTCAGGATACCCCGACAGGAGGCTTATGATCAGCTCCCATCGACAATTAACCATGACATTAAGTGCAGCCGGCGCATTGATCGCCATTATCGGCTATTTCTACCTGATTGACAAAGCCGAGCTTACTGCGTCAACGCTGTTTTTGTTCATGCCTGTCGGATTGACATCCTCGGCTATCGCTGCCCTTCTACTGGCCTGCCATCTCAGAGCAGATCATCATACGCGTCATCTGACAGAGCAACAACAACTGTTCAGCGACTTTATTCATCACGCTCAGGATTTGATTCAGGTTGTTGATACCCAAGGGAATATTCTCTATGTCAACACGATCTGGGAAGAGACCCTCGGTTATTCCCGTTCTGAGGCATCGCGCATGAATATCTTTGACATCATTGCCGATGATCATAAAAGTGTCTGTCAGTCCCGATTCAATGAATTACTGCAGGGAACGTACAAAGGATGTTTTGAGGTCACCTATAAAACCCGTGATGGTCAAGCGATTACCCTGGAAGGCAACTGCAGCTACAGCATCAGGAATGGTCGTCCCCACATGATCCGCGGCATTTTCAGAGACATCAGTCAACGTCGTGAACAGGATGAACAGATCATTAAAATGGCCTATCACGATATGCTGACCAATCTGCCCAACCGTTTTCTGCTCCACGACCGCTTGTCCCAGGCCATTTCCCAGGCCAGGCGTTACCATCAGAAAACAGCTCTGGTCTATGTTGACTTGGACCATTTCAAACGTATCAATGATAACCACGGTCATGCCATCGGTGACATTCTGTTGCAGAAAACCGCTCGGCGCATGCAGGACTGTCTGCGCGAGAACGACACGGTTTCGAGAATCGGCGGTGATGAATTTCTGCTGATTCTTACCGGCATTAAAGATCGCGACGACATCCCAAAAATCGTCGACAAGGTTCGAATTGCCTTGGCCGCGCCTTATATTATTAATAGCCTGCGTATTAATTCTTCGGCCAGCATGGGGACAGCTGTCTACCCTCTTGATGGTGTGGACCCTGAAGCCTTGCTCAACCAGGCGGATCAGGCCATGTATATGGCCAAACGACAAGGTGGAAACAGCCACTGTTTCTATACAGAAAGTACGCCACCGAAGACCAAAGTTCTTCGCCTGGTTTAAACAGAAATTCCTTCAATAATCCACTCAGCCAAACGTATATTTTCGTTGCATTTATGCTATGATAAGGACAATTTGTTTCCTTTTCACAGAGAGCATTTATGACGCTTCGATTCAAGATTCTGCTCATGCTGTTTGTCACACTGAGCATCTACGGATTAGTCGATTATACGGTTCACCGCCTGTTTGTCTTACCCACCTTTCTCGCCCAAGAGCGCACCCGGATTGAAGAGCATATCGACCATACCATGCAGATCCTTAATTATGAGCTGCTTGGGTTAGACCGATTATGTCTCGACTGGGCCGCATGGGATGACAGTTACACCTTTGTCCAACAGGCTGGCAACGATCAGGAATATATTCAATCGAACTTGGTTCCGGCAACATTTGACTACAATTCCCTGGATTTGGTCTGTTATCTGGATAATCGAAATGCCGTGATATGGAAAGGGACTTCCGAAAAATTCGCCGTCACTCAGATCGAACCTTTTCTTCAATCGTTTGGCCCTTCTCTGAAATCTCCGGAGACCCAAAACGGCTTTATCATGACGGAAACAGGGCCAATGATTATCAGTGCTCACCCTGTGACCGATAGTGATGAAAACGCTCCTGCCAATGGTTATCTGATTATGGGACGTTTACTCTTAAATAGCCCGGCCATGGCGCTGAACCGACACCTTCATGGAACAGTTGATTTTCTCCAGCCTGAGACAAATGACATTATCTCCGCAGAACAACTGAATTTTCTCAAAACAAACCATGTCCCACTGATTATCCCCATTGGCAAAACGCTGCAGACGTTTAAATTGGTTCAAGACATCAACGGGCAGCCGTCATTTATTGTCCATCTGACGACAGACCGTACCCAGGTGATTCACGGCCTCGAGAGCATCTCCTATGATGCGTTCTCCAACGTTTTCTCAGGGTTTATCACCATCGGAATATTTGTCCTTTTTCTGCGCCGCAATGTGATCAAACCGATCAGCAAACTGACGCGTCATGTCAACAGCATCAATACGGCAGAAGACTTGCTTACGGTTCCGTTGAAAACCCCCAATGAAGACGAGATTGGTGTGCTCTGGTTGGGCTTCAATCAGATGGTGCACCGTCTACAACGCGATCGTTTACGCCGTCTGGCTGCGGAAGAAGCGTTACGCAGCAATGAAAAACGCATCCATGCCATCCTTGACACGGCTCCTGATGGCATCATCACTGTGGATCAAAACGGAACCATTGAAAGTCTCAATTTGGCGGCAGCGAAAATGTTCGGTTATGAATCCGAGGAACTGATCGGCAAATCCATCAGTATTCTGGCTCAGGAGGAACATGCATCCAGGCTGTTACAGACACTGACCAAGTACCCGGAAACCAGCCACTATAAATGCTTTGATTCCGGATGCGAGATGTCCGGTCGAAAAGTCGAGGGGGATTTTATTCCCGTGCATATGCGCGCCAGTTCGGTACAAATCGGTAGTGACACCCTGTTTGTATGGATTGTTCGTGACATCTCTGAACTGAAAGCCATGCACGATGAGGTCGCCCACAGTAAACGCTTGGCTGCCATCGGTGAAATGGGGGCGTCCATTGCCCATGAAATTCGCAATCCATTAGCGGGAATTGGCGGCGCCGCACAGATGCTGCTGAAAAGCGTCAAAGACAACCCCAGACAGATCGCGATTCTTAACGAAATTATCATTCTTGTCTTCCGGATCGAGAATACGGTCAATCAGATGCTCGATTACGCCCGAGCCTGGACCCCTAATCAAATGCTGATCACGCCTATGCAGCTGTTGAAGGAAGTTGCAACGGAAGCACAAACCATGGAAAATTTCAAACAGGTCACCTTTGGATTCAGTGGTGATGACAGCATCGCGATACCTTTAGACGAAGACCTGATACGCCAAGTGTTATGGAACCTGTTCAAGAATGGTGCTGAGGCGATGCCGGAGGGAGGAGAACTCTTCTGTCACGTACAGGCAGCTGAAGGTGAACTGATCGTCAGTGTCAGAGATCAGGGGATCGGCATGGAAGAATCCACCATTGGGAAACTGTTTACACCGTTTTTCACCACGAAAATCTACGGCACCGGGCTAGGGTTACCGATATGCCAGAGGATCGTTGAAGCCCATAAAGGAACGATGGCCATCCACAGTATTCCAGGGCAAGGAACGACTATCTCGATTCATTTCCCTTATAACGCACAATCCCGACGCTAGAGGACCAAGTGCTCTGACACCACTAAATTTTCGGGTCCGGCTTCGCCTCGCACCATTCCCACGGCGCTGCAATATCTTGAAGTGGAGTGGCCACTTCGGCGATTTCGCGCCTTGTGTGAATGGCACGAAGCTGTGCCGATACACACGAATTTTTAGCAGTTGCAGAGCATCAGCAGATTGCTGAAAACGTCCCATCCGGGGCCTTTTCAACGACGCAAGCCGAAAATGCGATTTCCGTCTTGCTTACAATCATTCACGTGAAGACCTGTTCTTGATTTTGGAGCCTCTAATCATCACGGCATAAAAAAGGCCGCCTGTCTACCGACGGCGGCCTTATACGTTCAACAGAGTGAAAACATCAATCGCCCCAACCGATTTGCGGCGTTTCACGACGAGCACGCTGGCTATCAGGACGACTCAGCCGTTGTCCTGATGACTCAGCGACTTTGAAGCGTGCCAGCATGCCACGCATATGCTCGGCCTGACTGGATAACTCTTCTGCCGCGGCAGCGCCCTCTTCCGCACTGGCAGTATTCTGCTGAGTGACTTGGTCAATCTGGCTTAAGCCGACATTGACCTGAGAGATTCCTTCAGCCTGTTCATTGGCCGCAGTCGTGATTTCGCTGATGAGATCATCCATTTTTGAGATACCCTGCATGATTTCCTGCAACGAATTAGACGTGCGTTCAGCAATTTTTGATCCGTTATCCGCTTTAGCCACCGACCCCTCAATTAATGCTGCCGTTTCCTGAGCTGCTTTGGCACTTCGAGCCGCCAGCGTACGGACCTCTTCAGCAACAACAGCAAATCCTTTACCATGTTGACCGGCGCGAGCTGCCTCAACGGCAGCATTAAGAGCTAACAGATTGGTCTGGAACGCAATTTCATCAATGACTTTGATAATTTTCGAAATCCCCTGACCAGCCTCATTGATTTCATTCATGGCAGCAACCATGGCCTGCATATTGGTATTACCCTCATTCGCTGATTTAATTGCTGCACTGGAGAGTTGATTGGCGACTGTCGCGTTGCCAGCATTCTGACGCGTCTGGCTGTCAATCTGCGTCATGGAGCTGGTGATCTCCTGCAATGACGCGGCCTGCTCTGTCGCACCTTGAGACAGAGCCTGACTAACATCAGAGACCTGCATAGAACCAGAAACAATCTGGCTGCTCGCGCCATTAATCTCTGAAATCAGACTGCCGAGTCCGGCAACCATTTCCTGAAGTGCTTTACCAAATTCATCTTTTTCTGAAGCCAGTTGCACTTCGGGGGTTAAATCACCTCCGGCAATAATCTTGGCCAGTTCAGCTTTATCGGACAAGCTGTCGCACATTGTATTCAAACTGGCGGAAAGAACTCCCATCTCATCTTCACGCTCGATGCGGATACGTTGGCTTAAATCACCCAGAGCAATCGCTTCTGTGACGGCTACAGCTTGACTGAGTGGTTTGGTAATGTAATTCGTTACCACCAATACAATGGCACCAATCAGGACCAACAAGAACAGTGCAGCAAAAATACTTTTCTGCTCGATAGAGGTCATTGAGGCTTCACCGGTGCTTTTAATTGATGCCAAACTGGCCAGAGTATGGCTGACATCCTCCGCCATCACCATCAGTCCCGCCTGTTTACCCGAAAAGTCCTTAATCGGGAAAACCGACACATAGTAATTGCCGACCAATTCTGAATGAAGGGCAGTTGTCCCCGAATCCAATCGATCAAGCGAAACAAGCTCACTGAGCAGTGCCTGATCCGTTGAAGCACACAGCACATATTTATTGCTCACAATCGGATATTTCTTTTTATCCTGGAGTTTTGTTGCAATGGGCAGCAGATCCGCATTCATATAGACGGAATAATTCTGCGTATCAGCTGTTTTTGAAATGTTCAACAAGGCATTAAATGGCAGCAGCACTTCTGCGGATCCCAGATGCACGCCAGCACTGTCTTGAATCGGGACCAGACCGCGAATAGCAAACCCACCGCGACCAACTTCAATGCCGCTGATCGGTTTATGGCTGCCGCTGTTGATTTCGACAACTGTTTTACGAAAACCGGTCAGGTCGTCTGACACATCAAGTTTCTGACCATTACGCTTGGTTTGCCAGCCATCACGCCATAGACGAACCAGGCTTCGACTGGTCGGCAAATGAAAATGGAGCTGCAACTCGGTCAAACCGGTTTCCTTTTTATACCCGGCAATCACCGGTTTGAATAAATCACGTAGCTGTTCTCTAGCCTTCTGACCGGAAGGGTCACTTTCATTGTTTAAATCGCCACTATGGGCCAGACGATAAGCATCAACCACTCCAGGAACCTGGCTGAGGATAGCCGCCTGTTCAAGAGCTTTTCGGCCCATACGGTCAATATTGCCGTTGATGTCCTCAACTTTAGCCGAGGTGTTGGCAGCTAGGGACCGCTCCGAGAGTTGCTGTGTCGTCTGTAATTGACTATCAACCAATGTCGTGATGGCATTCTTCATCCCAAACATGCCAACGACAAAAGCAAAGATCAACACGCCAAAGACAGGCAACAGGAACTTAGTACGAATTTTCTTTACACGCATGCATTAACCTCCTGAAAAACGGTTGTTCCCCCCTATAAAATCAAAATAACAGTTAATCGTAAAAATGCATCATCACGAAAAAATTAATTAGTAAAACAAATATTAGAAACTCACAGAATGATTCAATGAGAATCTGCACTGTCACCATCACCTTCCGGCATGAGTGATTTACGTTTTTTTCGTCGGCGTAGTCGCTCTGCGCCACCATTGTTAAGTGCTTGTTCAAAGTCAGTTTCGGCAATGACGTTGGGAACAGCTATTGGCACCCCTTGCTTATCCAGAGCGACAAACACCAGCAGTGACGTTAAACACAGTTGTATCTCACCACTGATCAGATCCTCTGCGTTAACTTTGACATAAACCTCCATCGATGTTTTTCCGGTCCAGCAGACAAACGACTCAAGAGTAACAGCCTGGCCGACACGAACCGGACAGAGAAACTCGACGGAATCAATAAATGCGGTAACAACAGGTGTTCGAGCATGACGCATAGCCGACATACTGGCGACTTCATCGACATAAGCCATCATTTTTCCACCGAATAACGTTCCGTAGTTGTTTGTATCAGGAGGTAACACAATGGATGTTTTAGACACACGAGACTCTCGACACGGTTTCGCTGAATTGTTAGCCATAGCCCACTCCTAAATATAACCTCTTTTATCACGTTTACAGTTTAGCAGGATTGTTTTAAAAAAAACAAGCACTGTTTATTAAGGCGATGCCAATCATAAAAAAACCCTCCCAGGCCTGGAAGGGGTGAACGATAGAAATGAATCTGAATCAAAAAAATCAAGAAGTCAGTCGTGTTCAGAATAAAGAAGATCCAATACTTTAGACTTTTGTTGCTCGTAATCTGTGTCAGAAATCAGGCCATCTTGGTGCAGTTTTTTTAAAAATTCCAGCTGCTGTTTAATCATCCGTTGTTTCTTAACACTTGGCTCAGCGACCTGCGGCTCAGGCGTGTTACGCGCAGACGAGGGATTCGGCTCAGATGTCTCGCCCACAACAAAGTCATCTGACGGACTCTGGATCGGTTCAGTCTCCTGCTGCTTTATCTTGATAAAATCGACCTCAACCCACAACGGTGACGGATGTCCATCTGCCAGCATATGTATCGACATCGCCGCTTCTGTTACGACGAGAGACGTTGGTGACGCATCTATGTCCAACGGGTTAACTCGCGCGTATTGGTGATACTGGACCGAGGTTTCACTGGGTGACCGCCTGGTATTGATGTAATTAAAAGCGATATTGACATGATGGCTGTCGGTGAGAAACAACACCCCTTCCGTCTTGCGAGGGACAGTAAATAACGTACCCCGTTTCTGAGAATACGAGACAAAACGGACCCATTGTCCTGGCGTTGCCCTGTTGGCTGCCTGTTGCAATGCGGGTGCAAGCCGATCGATTTCATCCGCCTGAAAAACCGGCATCGTTGCAGACTTTGAGCCAAAATCATGATCCTCACAATACGTCAGTTGCGTCAGAACGTGTTTGAGAATTTCCAGTTTTATATTATTGGATTGAACAAAGGAAACACGGCTCTGCGATTCCAAGACAACCGCATAATGGTAGTTACTGACAACATCCGTTTTTCCAGGCTGCACGTTTGCGCAAGCGTTTAGCACAAGCAGAAAAGCAAACCACAACAAGCCTCTTATTTTCATGGGCACCTCATACCAGGTACTTAAAAAAAAACGCCTCTCTCTTTATCTTGAAGAGAAAGGCGTTTCTAAGATGTTAGAAGCTGACAATCGCACCCAAAGCGATTGTTTTCGTTTCCTCTTCGGCGCTGCCGATAGAAATCTCATTGATGTTATATTCACCAACCAGCTTCAGACTTTCATTGATGGTATAGAAAAGTGCTCCGGTTTTAGTTTCATTTTCCCAATCAGCAACACCGACATCGCCGTCCAGCTCGCTCTCACCATAAGAACCGACAATACGCAGCGGTCCATAGGTATACGCCGCTTGCAACAGATAGCCTTCAGAGTCGAGTTCATCGCCATTGGCATCAACGACGGGCAGGCCGAGAGTTGTATCGACACCGGCACCAAGCTCAAAACCAAGACCGCTGGCATTGTATCCGGATGCGTGCAGGGCCAGACCGGCAAAAGAAGCGCGAATACCGTAAGAAACACCGTTGGTATCAATGGTCGTATCTTCGTTTTCTGAGGATTGGGTCAAAAAACCCGCCCAAGCCGTCACACTGCCTTGTTTGTAGGCGTAATTGTAAGTCAGTTCGCCTTCAAAGCGTGGCGCGTGTTCCTCACCACCCGTGGCCGTACGAGAGGGATCGACGACAGCGATGGCAAGTTTGAAACCAGCCAGTTCCGGAGAACGGTAGGTAATTTGCGCGGAGGGGAACGGATAGGTGTAACCAGTACCGATATTGCCAAAGGAAACACCATTGCCGTCGATCAGACCCATGGTATCGCTGACATTACCGTATCCCAACAGGATCTCATCGAGAAAGATATTGGAACGGTTAAAGATGGTGAAGTCCTTTCCAATCAGCACCTGCCCCCAGCTTCCATCAATGGTTCCGTAAAACTGGCGGGTGTCGATACCGGACTCCGTGACATTATTGTCACTGTCATTGATGGTCACCCAAAAAGAAGCTCGTCCGCCCAGTTTCAGATCACCAACCTGCTTACTGAAGTTGAACCCGATCCAGTTCGGCAGAAAACCCATCTTGACACGAGACTGCTCACGGTCCGGGCCTACGATCGCCTCCATTTCTGCATTTTTATCACTGTCACTATGGACATAAAACGTATTGAACGATCCATCAACGCTGAATGTTGTTTCTTCCACCTCATACAGCGTCAGAGCTGCGAAGGCCTGCCCAGTCAGCAAAAATAAAATCGCTCCACAAACTACCCCCAAAAACACTTTCTGCATACTTTCTCCCATTTGATAAATGTGATGTTTTAGTGTCATCGACATTGAACAATGACACCACCTCTCCCTCGGCATAAAAAGAACGATGTTTACATCGTTACAAAACTTGAAAGCCTTCTTAGCCATGTTCATGCCAAAAGCATCACATCACGATAAAACGGGAGTTCAGTATACATTTTAAAAATACATATCTATTCCACACAACAAAATGAACCATAATGGAACAAATACTTATACAACAACGTAACGCTATGCTCCAATGTGGAACATAGCGTATACATATTACGGGCATATAATCAGCGGTTAATCTGCTTATAAAGACAGGAAAATTAGCTTATTATTTTTCAAAAGAAGACACAGGATAAAATGAGCTGCGGTGTTTTAAGTGATAAAGGCGGGTTTTACAACGCGGATATTTTTCGGGAAAGTCCTCACCAGAATCCAAAGAGGACACCAGGGTCATCTCAGGCAACAAAGCACTGATCAGGTCAGTAAGAAAAGATTCGCTACGGTGAGGGCCATTGAGACACAGAATCAGCTCTCCCCCCGGTGACAACCAAAGAGGAAGACGACGCAACAATTTCGGCCAATGTGTTTCCGCAGTAAAGCTGCGGCCCTGTTGCGCAGGAGGATCACAGACAATCAGATCAAAAGGCGCCAACTTGCGAATCCGGCTGTTGCTGCGGAACACTTCCAAAGAGAGAAACCCGGCATTACGCAGATCAATCGAGTTCAGTTGATGGTTGGTGCGCCCCAAATCAAGGGCGCTGCGACTCATGTCAATATTGACCACCTGGTGGGCACCTCCAGCCAACGCCGCGACAGAAAAAGAACAGGTGTAAGCAAACAGGTTCAGAATCTTTTTTCCCTGTGCCTGTCGACGAACAACACGTCGACCAAATGCCATATCGGGAAAAAATCCAAGATTCTGACCTCGGTCCAACTGAAGTTGATAACGTAAGCCATCTTCCACAGCAAAGGTTTGCTCTGGAAGGTGCCCCGACAGAACAGCAACCGGCGCCCCTTGTTCATGACGCGACTGCACCACCACACACTTGACATCAGGAAGACATTCACAGAGCGGAGCGGCAACGGCGTTGAGCCATTGTGCATCACGATGCGAATAGAGGCAGATGAGGAGAATACCGGGATGATAATCAATCACCACATCATCAAGGCCAGCAAAACACTGACCACGCCCATAAAAAAGACGTCGGCTTTCTCCACGATCAGGCAAATGACGTTTAGCTTCATCCAAAAGAGTTGCGAGATGCTCCATCGTTACGACTCATCCTGTGCTGCAAAAACTTTTTTCAAGAGTTCCGTCGTGCGTTTAGCCGGATCCTGTCGTATTTTCACCTCTTCTTCGGCCAGCATAGTAAACACACCCTCCTGAGTTTTCTCGACAATATACTGTTCGAGATCAAACTGCGGTTTTGATGCTAAAGGCAAAGCATTGTAGGCATTGACCAGTGTTGTGTAGTAACCATAAACACCAACCTCAGCCATTTTTTCCTGAACAATGGGTTTAAATTTTTCCGCAAGCTGACTTGACGTTTTTTCGCGAAAGTAATCCGTCGCCGCTGTCTTATCTCCTTTGAGTATTCCCATGGCATCGGTGAGGGTCATCGACGTAATGGCATCCCAGAACACCCCCTTCGCCTCTCCTGATGCACGTTCAGCTGCGCGGTTCATCGTCACCTCAAACTGATCAACATAGGAGCCCATACCGATCTTACGCAAGGTGTCGTCCATCTTTTGCAATGGCTCCGGTAGCGCAATGCGGATCAGAGAATTACCGAGAAAGCCATTTTCAGCTGCCGTCAAAGAGACCGCACGCTCACTCCCGACACGCAGCGCTTCTTTAAGACCAGAGGCGACAGTAGACTCGTCCAAAACTGTGGAAGTCGTAGAACTGTTCAACAGATTGCCAAGCAGAGGTGATTGTGAAACGTCCACGCAGCCGGTAACGAAACTAACCGCTAAAACGAGAACTGCAGCCATCCAATGTGTTTGTTTCATCTTTCTCCTCCTCTTCAAAAAGCGATCAAGCAACCCAATTAAGGTTCTGTGGGCCACGTCGTTTTGCGAATGCACTCCAGGCCCCCTAGCTCGCTGTTGAAAAACAGCCTGTGTGGCCCATGGACGGGCGACCAAAACCAAGGACTGTTTTTTCAAGTCCTTGATTTTATGAGCAAGACGAAAATCGCATTTTCGGCTTGCGTCGTTGAAAAGTTTCCGGATGGAACTTTTTCAACATCCCCCTAGGTCATGATTTAAATATTGACAGAGCACGGTTAGTGACGCTACACAAAACCGTCCTATTCCTTTTCCCCAAGCAAGGTATCAAGTCAGCACATGCTGCTCATTCATCCACCCATCGCTAAAGCCTGTGAACCGCCGGCAGGGGTCGCAACCCTGGCTGGTGTTCTGCGAGCACACGGCCAACGTTGTCAGGTTATTGATTGTAACCTTGAAGCCCAGGAATGGCTGATCCTCTCTCCTGCAACCAGCGAGGATACCTGGACGCGTCGCGCAAAAAAAAATGCTGCGGAAAATCTCGAAGCCATCTGCCAGCCGACGCTTTACCAATCGTTTTCCCGCTATCAACGTTGTGTGGCTGATCTTAATCGTGCGCTGAATCAGAGCTCTCGTCAGGCCACGATCTCGTTAAGCAATTATACGGATGCGTGCTTTTCCAGCGTGCATAGCGAGGATCTGCTCTGCGCTGCCGCCCAACCACAACAAAGTCCCTTTTATCCTTATTTTTCAACACGGCTCAGCCAGGCGCTCGAAGAGTTCTCTCCCCGTTATATCGGTTTTTCCCTCAACTTTCTGAGTCAGGCGGTCCCGACCTTTGCCATGATCGGCTTTTTAAAACACATCGCTCCTCACGTACCGATCATTGTCGGTGGCGGACTGATGACCTCGTGGATGCGTCATCCACATTGGCAGAATCCATTTTCCGGTCTTATTGACCACTGTGTGGACGGTCCTGGTGAAACCGTATTACTGGACATCCTTGGCAGCGATACCACCCCACATCAACCTGCCCGCCCCGATTATTCAGTGCTGCCCATGAAACGCTATTGGGCGCCAGCGCCTATCTTGCCGCTGGCGGCTTCGCGCGGCTGTTACTGGAACCGCTGTACTTTTTGCCCGGAACGGGCCGAACAGAATCCGTATCAGCCGTCGTCAGTCGCTACCGTAGTCGCCCAACTTCATCAGTTATGCCAAGAGTGGCAACCGGGTCTGGTGCATCTACTCGACAATGCCATCAGCCCGGCGCTGATCAACGCGCTCATCGACCAACCATTACCCTCTCCATGGTATGGATTTGCCCGTATCACCAGACAACTGGCAGATCCAGAGTATTGCCTGGCATTACACCGATCCGGCTGTGTCATGATTAAACTGGGGGTAGAATCCGGTGATAATCAGGTTCTGGAATGCATGGACAAAGGGGTCACGGTCGAGCTGACCGAACGTGTGCTGGCCAGTCTTAAACAAGCAGGGATCGCCACTTATATCTATCTGCTGTTCGGCACGCCGACAGAAAACAGGACCGCCGCAGAAGTCACACGTGACTTTATCTGCCGTAATCATGATGCCATCGGCTTTTTGAATCTGGCTATTTTCAACCTGCCAACCAACAGCCCTGACGCGCAACGGCTGAAGCTGCGACCATTTTATCAGGGAGATCTGAGTCTCTACAGTGATTTTGAACATCCCCAGGGATGGAATCGTGGCGAGGTCCGCCGGTTTATTGACAAGCAGATCAAAAAAGAACCCGTCATTGCAACGATCTTGCGCCGCGATCCACCGCAATTCACATCAAATCATGCGGCGTTTTTTATTTAAATGACGTCGCTTGGAGATCGGGATTTTATAAAGTTGAATCCGGTAACTCCGGCAACCGATTTAACGCAGCAACATAACGTTGCAAATCAAAGGTTGCACCACTTTTCAACACATCAAACACTTCAGCAATCACCACACAACCGATCAGCTCCCGCGCCTCCGGTTCAGGATAGCCTTCATTGACCAGCCGAACCAGAGTCTGTGTCACCTCAGGTGGATCATTGGTGTCGATCTGTTCCTGAACCACTTGTGCAATCGCATTTTCAATCCTCGGATGGATATCCATAAAACCTCCTGAAACGCTAGATAACATGGGTGTCAAAGCTGGCCTAGACTAGCTATCCAACCCGAAAAAATCAAGAGGTCTTCAGTTATGTCGCCAACGTTTGCTGTTGAAGATTTTTGCGATTCTGCCACCAAAGGATCCCTGCAACAATCACGGCGCCGGACAAATCCGTGATCAACGTCGGCCAATACAACAAAATTGTTGCGACGGCCAACGCCAACCATTCCAGCCAGGTCGTGCGCCGCAACCAATAAAACATGGTCAGCGCGGAAAAAGCGATGGTCCCGAGAAACGCTGAAAAAAGACTGGACGTGACGGCCAGACCCGTCGCTGGTATTTCACCGCTGAGAATCGGATCGCCCTCCTCAATCATGCCACCGGCACGTACATTTAATTCGTCAATCACGCCACGTTTATCGGCAACAATGGGAAAGGTTCCTTCATCGGTGCGAACCTCAAACAGTTTGTCTCCGACTTCAAAGTTATCGCCTTTTTTGACCGCTACCTCAGTGACATCGGCAAAAAACGCGCCACCCGGGAGAGGCCCCATAGTCAGATTGGCTGGTTTCCCCTGGAACAAAATAGCCGGCGTAAAAGCAAACAGAATCGGCATGACATAGAGCAGTTTGGCAAATTTAAATGAGGTCCAGCCGGTTTTCCACGGGTCGGCCCCGGCGATGGCGGCACCGGCGTAAGCGGCCACGCATACCGGCGGGGTGATGTTGGAATCCTGACTGAACCAATAGACGATCATGTGCGCCGCCAGTACCGGCACGCCCATTTCCACCAGCGGCGGCACGGCCAAAACCGCGGTAATCAGATAGGCGGCCGTCACTGGCACGCCCATGCCCAAGACTAGAGATGCCAGAGCAACGAGGAACACCGCCGCCAAAAGATTGCCTTGAGCCAGTGAAATAATGATGTCGGAAAATTTCAGCCCAACGCCGGTCAGGGCGATAATACCGACAATAATGCCGATGACACCGAGGGTCGCACCGATGATCAGGGTATTCTGGGCACCGGTTTGAATCGCTTCCCAGATTTCCTTCAGCCCCATGCGTGTTTCCGGCCTTACCCAACTGACGACAACGCAGGAGATCGTCGCCCAGAACGCGGAAAAACCTGGAGAACGGCCCATAATCATCAACACGGTAATAATCACCAACGGCAGTGAAAAATACCACTCGCGCTTCAGCACCACTTTCCAGTGCTCGAACTCGTGCCCCTTGATCCCTTTGAGCCCCTGTTTGCGTGCTTCAAAATGGATCATGCAAAACACGGAAAAGAAATAGAGCAACGCCGGGGCGACAGCAATCATCATAATGGTGGCGTAAGGGGTGTTGGTCAACTCAGCCATCAAAAACCCTCCTGCGCCCATGATTGGCGGCAGGAACATACCGCCGATGGATGCTGACGGCTCAATGGCCCCGGCCACATGCGGTTTAAATCCAGCTTTTTTCATCAGTGGAATGGTAAAGGCGCCGGTGGAAACGGTATTGGCAATGGCCGATCCGGATACCGAGCCGAACAGCGCCGAGGCGATAACCGCGACCTTAGCCGGTCCGCCGGTGGAGCGACCGGCAATGGCGAGCGGCAGATCGATAAAGAATTTTCCAGCACCGGATTTGTGGAGAAACGCCCCAAAAAAAATAAACAGAATGACATAGGTCGCCAACACATTGGCCATGACGCCAAACACGCCATTGGGGGTCAGGAACAAAAAGGTACACATCCGCTCAAGATCGAAACCGCGATGAGCAATCACCTCAGGTAAAAACGGACCAAAATAGCCATAAGCCAGCATCCCCATACCGATACAGGTCATCGGCCAGCCCAGCACGCGACGACAGACTTCCAAAGACAACAGAATACCGACCAGCGATACCAGAGCGTCGAGCTCATTCTCCGCCCCGGCGCGATAATTGAGGTTTTCGAATTCGGCAATCCAGTAATAAACCACCAGTGCTGAAGCGATGGCAAAAAGCACATCAGAAAGATCCGGATTTTCCGGCCAACGCACCGACAGCCAGTTATCAACAAGATACAAAGCAACTGTCAGCAACAACACCAGAGCTAAAAACGGCCAGAGAGATCCCAAACTGTTTAAAACAGCAGCGAATCCACCGTGATCTGTTTGACTGAACACGGTTGAAAGGTGCTGGTGAAAATTTGCTGCACTGTCGTAATAGAAAACGATGGCCAACATGGAACAAAACACCAGACTGACCAGCAGGGTCAAAACCACCCGCATGGAACGTCGGCCAGCTGGATACATGAGAAACACCAGCACATAAGTGACAAACACGTAGACACCACGATGGTATTGAGTGGCAACAGCGGCCAAACCTGCCGTATAGAAATAAAACAACACCATACCGGCACCAAGGACAGCAACAACCCACCGCCATAACCCTGTTGGGACACGGTGTTTACGATTGTCTTTCTCCATTAACTCCTGCAGTCGTTCCTGCTCGGAATCACTGAGTTCCGTCAAAATCGGATCGTTATTATCCATAGAGACTCCGCTTGTTCAGATGTCGAATCAAATAAACATGCCGGGATATTGCCCTGCAGCCTCAGGTTTCAGAGGCTGCAGGGTACAGAGAGAAGAAAGAAGGATTAGGGTTTTTGCGCGTCTGTCAAAGTCAGGCCTTTTTCCTGCCAAAACTTCGCGGCCCCTTGACTGACCGGTGTTACGACACCGCTCAGAGCACCTTCAATGGACATGGCTTTGGCAGTACTTTTTACTTTGACCAGATAGGCCAAAGAGCGCGGAGAAAAAATATCTTTGGTCGCTTCATAAACCAGTTGCGGGTCCAACGACGCATTGGCGACCCACAGGGCGGAATCCTGAAAGGTCGTCACATCATAATTGACACCGCTGTACGTTCCGGCAGGAATGGTTACCTGGGTATAAAAAGGGAATTCCTTGAAGAACCCAGCTTTTTCTCCCGCCTCAACTGTTGACAGGACGCGCACCGGGTTGCTGGCCGCCGCCTGAATCACCGATGCATTTGGAAAACCCGCGAACACCCACATGGCATCAATCAAATGGTCACCCATGGCCGAGGCAGCTTTACTGTAGCCGATAAAATCAACATTCATCTGGTCCCACAACCCCAGCGAAGTGAAATAGCGCTGGGCGGAGGCCGCCGCACCGGAACCGGCACCACCAACCGCAACGCGCTTCCCTTTGAGGTCTTCAACTTTGGTAATGCCGCTATTCTCAAGCACGACCAAATGGGCTGGAGCACCGTACAAATAGGAAATGGCATGAACATTGGGGTAAGTATTGGGATCTTTGGGCAGTTTGCCGTGACGGGCCAGATAGGTATCACCGGAATAGGCGATACCGAAATCCGCATCACCAGAGTTGACGCGGCGAAGGTTTTCCACCGATCCGGCAGTCGCCATATTGGTCACTTCAACATCCGCAAGGTCCTTGGATAGGCGCGTGGACATGCCATTAGAAAAATACTGGAACGTGCCGCCGTCCGGTCCACCGGCAAATCCCAAACGCTTTTTGGCGGCAAACGCACTGCCCGTTGGCAAAACCAGCAATACCGCGACTACCAGCCATAGCAAATTCATCAGTTTTTTGTTCATAGTCTCCTCCTTTGGGGTCTGTCGTAAGGGATGAAGTTCATCGAATTTTCAGAATAAAAACAGCCTTTGCGACTGAGGACTTGCCATAAGCCCTTGGTCGAATGATGAACTCTGCTGGACAGATCTCATCATCCGATTAAAAACATCCAAGTTCATTATTGAGAATAATGGAGAAATGATGATCCCGCAACGTGCAATATTGGTTCACATCTCCCCCACAACCCCAAGCTTTCGAGTAAATTTCAGGAATAACTTCGCAATAAAAAGAGGATCAAGGTGTAGCTGAGTGATGACATGGCCGTCGTCATCACCACAATTGATCCAGCCAGTTCGGCATCTCCTTTCATCTGCTGAGCCATGATAAACGTGGCCATAGCCGTCGGCGCGGCCGACAATAAAACCCCAACCTGCAGATCCAAGCCTTGGACGCCCAGATAATGCAACAACAGATACGCCAGCAAAGGCATCCACAACAACTTGGTGCCCATGGCCATACCGGCACAAACCAGGTCACCACGCAAACGGTTAAGTGAAAACGCGCCCCCCAGCGACAACAACGCCAGCGGCAAAGTCATCCCGGTGGCAATATTGAGTCCGCGCTCGATCACAACGGGCAATGGCAAGGAAAAATAACTCCAGGCAATGCCACCACAGGCCGCCAGGATCAGTGGGTTTTCAATCACCTGCTTCGACCAGAATCGCCATCCTCTCCCCCCACCGGCATGACGATGGGGCAACAGCAGGGCCGAAACGGCCAGCAGGTTGTACAGCGGCACCAGAAAACCCATCAGCACGCTGGCCCGGGTCAAACCTTCATCGCCATGGGCATTGAAGACAATCGCCAGCCCCATATAGGCCAGATTGCCGCGAAACGAGCCTTGTGCGAAAGTCCCCAGTTTTTCCGGAGGATAGCGCCGCCAAGCAGCATAGGCATAAGAGACCACAAAACCGATGAACACACAGGCCATGGTGGCAAAGACCACCGAGGCATTAAAGTTCTGGCCGAAATCAGCCGTGGCAATTTTATAAAACAGCAACAGTGGCAAGCAGACGTAATAGACTAGCCGATTAACCTGGGCAAGGAATCCCTCGTCGATCATGTGGATACGACGCAGATACCAGCCGAGGAGGATGACCAAAAAGACAGGTAAGACAATTTCAACAATGTCAAAAAACATTGGCGATCCTAAACGAAAAGATTGAAGACGCGTATGATGATCAGAAAATCGATTCAAAAGACGAGAACAGTAGTGTACCACAGCCCAGCCACAACGCATCCTATCCATCAACCTGAACAGAGTGCAGGGTTTCATCGCAGACAGATCAACGTTATACTATAGTGATGCATTGAATTGACATGAACGGCCAAAGGAGAAGCCATGATCGAGCGCACCAACCGCAACCGTCACCACGATCCCGCCCTGAAAACAGTGACTATGCCGACATTGACCGGCGACGATGCTGAAGCCAAACGCCGGGAACTGCTCGATTATTTCCGTAAGACTTATGCGATTGACGAGGCGTTGTACGACACGTTGCGTTATGAAGAGAGTTTTTACCGCCGCGCCGATCCGCTGCGTCATCCGCTGATTTTCTACTACGGCCACACCGCCGCCTTTTACGTCAACAAGCTGGTGGTAGCGCGGTTGATCGATCAGCGCATCCAGCCCCGCTTTGAATCGATCTTCGCCATCGGTGTCGACGAGATGTCGTGGGACGATTTGGATGAAACCCATTACGACTGGCCGAGCGTCGCCGAGGTGGAGACGTATCGCCGGCAAGTCAAGGAGCTGGTCGAGTCACTGATCACCACCCTGCCCCTGGAACTGCCCATTACCTGGGAAAGTCCCTGGTGGGCGCTGATCATGGGCATGGAGCATCAGCGCATCCATCTCGAGACCTCGTCGGTACTGATCCGCCACCTGCCGCTGGAGCTGCTGCGCGATCATCCGTTATGGCAGGCGGAGGGCGATCAGGGGGACGCGCCAGCCAATACCCTGCTGCCGGTGGCTGGCGGTGAGGTAACGGTCGGTCGACCACAGGATTCACGCTATTACGGCTGGGACAGCGAATACGGCGCGCAGGCCTCTACGCTTGAACCGTTTGCCATCAGCCGCTATCTGGTCAGCAATGGCGAATACCGCGCCTTTGTTGAAGACAACGCTTACAGCGAGCAACGCTGGTGGAATGATGAAGGCTGGCGCTGGCGGCACTATGAACAGGCCACCATGCCCCGCTTCTGGCGGCTGACGGACGAGGGCTATGTGCTGCGCACCCTGCTTGAAGAACGGCCGATGCCGTGGAACTGGCCGGTGGAGGTCAATTTTCTTGAAGCCAAGGCGTTCTGCAACTGGCTGGCGGCACAAAGCGGACAAGCGCTGCGCCTGCCCAGCGAGGCGGAATGGCTGCACTGGCACGACCAGGTCAATCCAGGCTACTCTCATGCCGACCAGACAACCCCAGCCAACATCAACTTGGCGCAGGCTGCCTCCTGTTGTCCGGTGGATCGCTTTACCTGGAATGGCTTTGGCGATGTCATCGGCAATGTCTGGCAATGGACCGAAACCGCCGTCGACAGCCTGCCCGGCTTCCGCATTCATCCCTACTACGATGATTTTTCCACGCCGACCTTTGACAGTCGGCACAACGTCATCAAAGGCGGCTCGTGGATTTCCACCGGCAATGAGGCGACCCGCGAAGCCCGCTACGCCTTTCGCCGTCACTTTTATCAACACGCCGGATTCCGCTATGTGGCGTCGGATCAGCCGCTGAGCAAACCGGTGCCGAGCAAGGAAAGTGACCCACAGATTGCCCGATTGTGCCATGATCACTACGGCACCACAGCGCCTAATTTCATGCAGAATCTGGCAAAGCTGGCCATCGCTGCCGTCGGCAACACCTCGCGTCGGCGTGCCCTGCAGGTCGGCTGCGAAGCCGGGCGCTGCACCTTTGAACTGGCCACAGCCTTTGACGAGGTGATCGGCGTCGACCTGTCCGCCAACATCATCCGCCGCGCCGTGGAGATGGTCGAGCACGGTCACACCGGCTACCAGTTAAGTGAAGAAGGGGAACTGATCTCCCACCACGAAGTTAGTCTCGCCGAGCTGGACCTGACCGCCGTAGCACCGAAAGTCACCTTTCTCCAGGCCGATCCGTGCAACCTGAAACCACAGTACCACGGCTTCGATTTGATCGTCGTCAGCCAGATTCTCGAACGGCTCTACGATCCGCGCAGATTCCTCGCCACTCTGGCGCAGCGGCTCACTCCGGGCGGCGTGGTGGTGATCGCCACCAGTTACGACTGGGATGATCAGCGCACCGCGCCCGACAAGCGCATCGGCGGCCAGCGCATTGACGGCGAGCCGGTCACAGGGCCGCTAGCGCTGGCTGCGTGTTTGGAACCGCAGTTTGACTTTGTAAAACGCCACACCTTGAGTCGCAAACTCCATCGCCACCGCTACAGTGCCCTGTGGCAGCAAAGCGAGGTCACTCTGTGGCGTAAACGGGAGGATGGCGAATGAGTCACTTTGATTTCGACCAGGTCACGGACCGGCGCGGCAGCGACAGCCTCAAATGGGGCGTGTATTCGCCGGATATTCTGCCGTTGTGGGTCGCGGACATGGACTTCCTCTCTCCGCCTGCGGTGCTGGAAGCGCTGCATCAGCGCGTTGCTCACGGCGTATTCGGTTACGCCCTGGCGACGCCGGAGGTCACGGATAGTGTCGTCAACTGGCTGCAACAGCGCTACGACTGGACCATCGATCCGGACTGGCTGGTGTGGCTGCCGGGGTTGGTGCCGGGACTGCATGCCGCCTGCCACGCTTTTACCGAGCCGAACCAGGAGGTAATCACCTTTTCGCCGGTCTATCCGCCATTTCTCAGCGCGCCCAAGACCTGCCGTCGACCCCATCGCGATATCCCGCTGACCCGCGACCAGGGTCGCTACACCTTCGATTTACAACGCATGGATGACCAGCTGACACCGAAAAGCCGCCTGTTGCTATTGTGCCATCCGCACAATCCGGTGGGCCGTGCCTTTGATCGTGCCGAACTCACGGCTCTTGCCGAGCAGTGCGTCACACACAACCTGATCATCTGTAGCGACGAAATCCACTGCGATCTGGTCCTCAACCAAACCCGTCATGTCCCGTTCGCTTGTCTGAGTGAGGAGATTGGCGAGCGCACCGTCACTCTGATGTCGGCGGCCAAAACCTTCAACATCGCCGGACTCAACTGCGGTTTCGCCATCATCCGCAACCCAACCCTGCGCCGTCAGTTCACCAGAGCCGCCCACGGTATGATTCCCCACCCCAATGCTCTCGGCTATGCCGCCACCCAGGCCGCCTACACCCACGGCGAACCCTGGCGGCAAGAACTGCTGGCCTACCTGCACGGCAACCGTGATTATCTGCAACAGGAGCTGAAGCAGCGCTTTCCCCTGCTAACAATGGAGCCGGTGGAAGCGACCTATCTGGCGTGGATTAACGTCAGTGCCTTGGAGGATTACCGGCCAGCATTCTTTGAGCAGGCAGGATTGGGGTTTTCCGCCGGGGAGCCATTTGGGGATTCTCGTTTCATTCGCTTTAATTTTGGCTGTCCGCGGGCGACGCTGGAAGAGGCATTGCATCGGCTTGGTGACGCTCTGGATAGGTAAAGTTCAGGTCTTATCTCGGAACCGCTCGCACCGGCGCAGTTCATCCATCCGTAATGTTGGAACCCACGTGACGTGGGCTTCCGCGCCCACACGTCGGGTTCCTTTTGTGTCGTCAAAAGGAACCGAAAAACGACTCCCGACATGGCGCCCTGCGGGTTCCCTCTCTGCGTTCACTTACACCGCGATGTCGACAAGAACTCGCCCTATGTGCCACAGTCCTCAAACATTTGCCGACGATCATCGCGCCTCCAGTTCCCTGCGTTCGGCGCTGCTGAACGGGAGAGCTGAGATGCAAATAATACACGCATGGAGGGTGGGCACCGCCCCACCCGTTTGACTAGTGCCACGGAAAAAGTAGAGTGAGCCGGGTGATCATTATCAACGTTTTACGTCAATGCTGTTTAGATGCACGATTCGCCGACCTAAAGGGCGGCGAGCATAATCTGTGAAGCATCACGGAAACAGACTCATTGCCGGTTAAGCTAGGGTCAGGAGAAGTCCAGCCGGTTTTTGCATACTTTTGAGCGGCCAGTCAAAAGTATGTCGGCTGCCGGGACGAATCCCGGCGACCTTGACCTTGACCTTGACCTTGAACGCCAACATATCTCGAAGCAGCGAAGAACCACTTTGAGATCTGAATTTGCCGATTGAGAAAGCTGCCACAACAAGCTAAGATCGGAACCTCATGATTTCCAATGATCTGTTATAAAATGGAGGATATGTGTTTATGAGTGAACCACGCAAAGTCAGCAAAGCGGAACTCGAAGCCGGTCTGAAAACTCTACGCCGTCGTCGTCTGATTTTCTGGATACTGATCGCCGTCTATCTGCCGATGATCTATGTCGTGCTGGAAATGTCCGGTTCCGACAAAGTGACCGGCATCTTTTTTGGTTTCTGGCTGTTTTTCGTCACCATTGCCGCCAATGTCGTGGCCTTTTCAAAATGCCCGAGTTGTGGTCAATTCTTCCACATGAACGGCATGATCCCCATGTATTTCCGCAATTGCCTGCACTGCGGACTGCACATCACCGGCGATGAAAAACGCAATAAATTTGAAAAATAACCGTCGCAACGCAACGTCACACGACGCGTTTCGCAGACACTCATTTTGATGACATGACAGGTTGTCATGTGGCGGTCTGCTACTAAACAGGACGGAGACGCCCACCACATCCGGCATGAAGGTATTGCCGTCGCGACGGCAAGCGACGCTGACGATAGATCGGCTGTTGGCAACGTTCGCATACCGCAACCACTTTGAGCCTCTCCTGATGAAGTTTTGCCACAGCCGGACTGTGGCCACAACGCTCTGAAGAAATTTTGAAGGACTTAGCCCAGTGTTGCCAATTCTTGCCATGCCCACCCCGATACATCTTTCCTTGAAAAGTCAGAAGATGATCACACAGATGGGCAACTTCATGTAAAAACGTCTGCCGTAGGGCATCAGGCTCTTGAACGAACTGCAAACGGATACAGCGCGGCTCACTCCCTCGAGAATAATAACAGCCAAGAGAACGGGTCGCCTTACTGGCCTTAACAGGCACGGAGCGAATGCGCTCTAAAAACGTTTGTCCATCAGGGACCAACACAGCCACAGCCTGTTCAATCCTGTGCCATAAGCCATGGCGGTTGGCAAAATCATAAACAGTCATAACATCAGGAACGCAGTAAGGTAATCAAATCCTCTTCAACAGGGAATTGCCCCGTCTGCTTTTTAGAGTAAATTTTTTGTCCATCGACAGTCACTTCAAACACACCGCCACTGGAAGGGATTAAACGCGCATCCACAGCAAAATTCTGCTTAAGTCGTGCAGCCAGACTGACTGCTTTCGGATAATAGCTTCATTGCTGACAATATTCGATGGTGATGTTCATGAGGACCTCCATAAAAACCGATTTGTTTTTACAGAAGTATAAGTGCTTCCGATTGCGAATGGAGCATCTTTTCAAGATGCTCAGCAATTTTTTTGGGCGGGACGTTGCCAAGACCTCTCAATAGTTCAAAAGGAACCCGCTCTACATGGCAGCGACGGCACACCTCCCGCTCCATCTCCATCCACAGATGAGCAGTCATCTCGGCATCGGCCAGAGCGCGGTGAAACTGTCCTTGATTCGGAAGTTGCTTGAAGGCAACCAGCGTGCCCAGCTTATGATTGGGCGCCTCCGGGTAAAGACGCCGCGCAATCAGCATACTGCAGGCAAAGCGTAACGGTTTACATTCACCGATACGGGCAAACTCGCTTTTAAGAAAACGCTGATCGAAGGTCGCATTGTGGGCGACAAGTGGAGCACCACCGATAAACTGTGAAAAAGACTGCATGACCTCTTCACAAGCTGGTGCACAACGCAATTCCTCATTGGTAATTCCGGTAAATTCTTCAATAAATGAACTGACCCTGAATCCCGGATTCATCAGGCTTTCAAAACGATCTACGATCCGCCCCTCAAAGACCTTCACCGCGCCGACTTCAATAGCACGATCACCTCGCTGCGGTGCCATGCCACTGGTTTCAAAGTCGAGAACTACCAGTTCTTGTCGCGTTTGGACCATCTGCATGAGTATTTTACCGTCCGTTCTGAAAATAAAAAAAGACCCTGCGCGAACACAGGGTCTTTTGATGTTCTATAGCGACAAACGAAACTTATTTTTTAACAACGTTTGCTGCTTGAGGGCCTTTTTGACCATCAGTGATCTCAAAAGTGACACGCTCACCTTCTGCGAGAGACTTGAAGCCTTCAGCCTTAATTTCGGAAAAATGAACGAACACATCAGGTCCATTGTCCTGCTCAATAAAACCAAAACCTTTTGCGTCGTTAAACCACTTAACTGTTCCTTCTGCCATCTTTTTTACTCCCTTACGGAAAAGCTGAAATCTTGTACCCACACCATCGGGCACGTTGTGAATTTATTCAAGTGGCTATAGCACGAGAAATAATTTAAATGCAAGCTTTTTCAACGATTTCCTTGATGTACATCGTCTTTCTCACACAACGGTAACTAAGAACCTTGATCAACACACTGAAATAATCTCGAATTCCTTGTCAGTTGCCCTACCAGCACTGACGACATCACCCACCTGCTTGCCGAGCAAGGCACCGCATAGTGGAGAACCCGGTGTAATGACAACGACTTCTTCGTCTTCACAGTGCACTTTGAGCCCTCCGGCTTCCGGACCGAGAAACAACTGGCGAATGCGCCCGTCTTCATATTCAATACCAACCAGAGCTGTGAGATAAAAAGGTTCATACGGTGCAAAACTCTGAAGTTCAAGATGCTTGTAAACATCAAGAGCCCTTTTCAGCTCCTGGGCACGGTTTGCATGACCCTGTGCGATATACGAAGATTCAAGGGCGAGCGTATCGTATTTATTGTCCGGCTGCGTCTCTTCAGCAATAGCGGCTTCATGGGCTGCTTTTGCTGCGGATAACGCCAGCTCGATATCTTGTTCAATTTTTTCGATAATACGTTGCAATAAAAGTTCTTTATCCATCTTGATACCTTAAAACAGGGCAGCAGAAAATTTACGCCCAAGAAAAAGCCCTAAGGCACTTCCGAAACAGGACAGGAAATATGACGTCATAAAACCAACATAGCTGCCGACGAACCACCCCATCGCGCCTCCAATGACGACAGATAAAATCGTGATGATTCGCTTCATTTTTTCTGTCTCCTCCACCTCGCAACAAGGTGTATTTTTTTGCTGTTATAAGGCAATGCAATCTTTCCCGTCAACGAAACAATGCCCAGATTGAAAAAACTTTCTATCCATATAGAATTATAAGTATTTTGCAGATTCAAAACGTCACAGAGCAGAGACAAAGTTTTAACGATCAGGTCGATCCGGCATTAAAAAGAGATTTGCCAGCCAGTGTCCATTTTTTATAGACGCAGAAAGTGCAACTTCGTAACATACCCAAAGGAAATAAACCTTCAACCGATTAACAGGACGGATTGACTATGAGAAAGGCTCAAAAGGGAGACCGCGTTTCGTTTCATTTCACAGCACGGCTAGATGATGGGACAGTGATTGATTCCACCTATGATCCTGCGGAATGTGAAGAGGACACCGAACCAAGTGGTCCGATGGAACTAAATATTGGTGAAGGTCTATTTTTCACCAAGGTAGAACAAGCGCTGATCGGCATGTCAGAACAGGAAATCAAAGAGGTCACAATCCCGCAAGAGGATGCATTCGGGCCTTATGATCCGGAACAGGTTTTTATTGTTTATCGCGATCAGATTCCTGCTGACTTTGAGGCGGAAGAAGGTGACCTTCTCGAGCTGGGAGCGGAAGACAATGAAGAGATGGAAGTAGTCAAGGTCCTCGCCATCAACGGAGACGAGATCACACTTGACGGCAATCACCCCTACGCCGGGCAGCGGCTTCATTGTGAAATCAAATTGGAAAAAATCCTCGGCTAACAGGCTGTTAAACGTTTTTGGCGTGACAAGGCCAACGCCCTGTCACGCCAAAAGGGATCAAAGAGGCGTGATTTTCAGCGCAACCCGTCTGTTGAGCTGACGACCATATTCGGTGGCGTTGTCGGCAATTGGCGCACTCTCTCCAAAGCCAACCGTGGTGACACGGGACGAAGCGACACCTCCGGCAACAAGAATATTACGCACAGCCATGGCACGGCGTTCTGACAGGCCCTGATTGTATTCTTCACTGCCGGTGTTATCAGTATGGCCCGCAACCAGGATTGTCGTTTTATGGTATTGCGTGAGAATGGCTGCCAATCGAGAAATATCCTGCTGAGCACTCCCCCTTAACGTAAATGAACCGATATCGAACTGGTTGTCCGAACGAAACGTGACATAGAGGATATTCCCGTCGCGATCAATCTTTACCCCTTCAACAGAAGCCAAAGCGTCGCGCATCGCCTGTTCCTGCTGGTCCATATAATAACCAATTCCGGCACCGGTGCCGGCACCAACGGCAGCACCGATTCCGGCACCAATCAAGGTGGATTCAGTATCCCCCCCGGCTGCCTGGCCAATCAATGCACCCGCTAAAGCACCTGTCGCAGCACCGATTCCAGCCCCTTTCTGGGTACGGGACATCGGCTGAGCACATCCTGCCAGTAACACAATAATGCCTATCAAGGCAATTCGTCTGATTTGTTTCTGCATGGAAACCCTCCACGTTGGCAATAATTCGGCACGATCAAAGTATAACTTCACGATCAAGACCGACAACGACCAACACCACACTATGAAATGTGCCATAGCACAGCGACTAAAAGAGATCGGTCAACACAACACCAAAACCGACTCGGTTTGAAGAGGCATCGTAATCGATAAGACTTTCACCATAACCGTTAAAATACTGAACATAGCCTTTAAGGTGCGACGTTAGAGGGAATGTCCAGTCAAACTGTACTGCTCCTTTATTGTTTTCCTGGCGCAGATTGTTACGCAACAGAATGGAAAAAAGATGACGATCCCATTTGTAGCCCAGTTTGAGCTCACCATAGCCCAGATAACGGTCAATATCCGGATTGTCGTCATCTTCGCGGTCCTCTTCGATACGATACCAGGGTTTGAAACTCAGAACAAAATCCCCTCGATCCAAAATAAAGTTCATATAAAGCCGGTTCCAGCTGCGGGACAACGAACCACTCTGACCGTTTGATTGATGATTGATACCAAACAAAATCAACGAATTGGTTAATCCGAACAGTTGCGTATCATTTTCAACGGTCAAAAAGAGTTCCGGCTCATGGTTTGTCTCCCGAAACGGGCTTGAATGGGTTGAATTATAGGCCTGCCAGAAAGACAGGTTGGTATAAGCAGCCCACAGATCAGCACGCCCAAGAACATCTTGCCAGATGGGAACTTTAAAACTGAATTGGAACTTCACTTCGACACGGTCCACATCTTCATCATCAACCTTAAAGGGTTCAGAATTGACATGCGTATTATAAGTCACCGGTAGAAGATAATTGCGTTTATGAGGAACAATGGAAAATGGCAGAAACGTTGCAATCTGTTCACTACTAAGCCGCTGCTCAACGACTGAAGACGAGTCATCATCGACATATTTTTCACAGTCAGGAGCACATGCCTCGACCATCTGCTGCTTTTGCAGCAATTCGCGTAACTCACCGACGGTCAGATGATCATACTCGCCATTATTGACGGCATTCAAAAGATCTCGTTGCCCTGCAGTCAAAGGCTCTTCAAGTGCTGAAGCTGACAGCACTGTCACAGCCAACATAAAAATGCTCAGAAACAGACTTTTCAAAAAAGACACAACACCTCCTTTATGCACCCATGAATAACAGATCTTTCTCTCCTTGATCATTTCATGGTTATACGTGACTGACGTGAGAGGGTCAATGAGACAGAAAGAAGAAATAGCGCGGGTAGGCGTTCTTAACAGGATGCTTAAAAACAGATGTGGATAACACGATCGAAAAAGAGCACGACACAGATTTAATACAAAGAATGGTCTTGGAGGTTATCCCATACTGCCTAAACTGGCCAAGGCGATCATAGAACTCAGCGAACCGGAACTGAGATCACCAACAGCCATAAGAACATTTTGGCCTTGCGTCAGAGACCCCATGGTTGAAAAGGCAGAAAGACTGACTGAGGAGGCACGTAAATCACACACCAGGTCTGTATCACGTGAAAAATAGCCGCGTGCTTCTTCGACCAAACTGGTATCTTCGGGAGAAAATCCTTCGAGGGCGTACCAGGGTCCGATAATCCCACCTAATGGATCGACCTGCACCAAAGCGCGCTGAGTATCGTTGCCAACCAGATGGCCATTCTGGCCAAGATGAGAGAGCATTTCCGTGCGAGAATCACCCCAGGCGACAGAATCACTTACAGACAATTGCTGTAACGCCGCAGAGGTCAACTGCCCGTTGAGTGTTGCATGTCCGGTGCCCTTGACACGCAACCGTACCATTTCATCAACCAGCTCAAAGCCACGTCGTTCATAAAGAGGACGCCCCTGATTTGAGGCTGTCAACCAAATGCTTGACGCACCAGCAGACCACAATTGCTGGAGGATAAAATCAAAAAGATAGGCTCCAAGCCCCTGTCCACGAAAAACGGGATCAATGATCAAATTACCGATCCAGGCCGTTTGGCCATGCAGAACGGCCGTCACAAACCCCTGAACCTGATCAGACGACTTAAGTGCGTAGCAATAGGTGCTGGAACGTTGTGGATAAAAACTCAACTCATTGTGCGGCACATCCCAGCCCTGTCGTTCAGCCAGGCGGTTAAATGAAGACCAGTCTTGCGCAGTGGCCGCAACAATACTCATCCGTTGATAACTCCGGAAGAGGCCATCGGATGGCCAACAAGACTCAACAGTTCATCATCAGCTAAAGAACGCTTATTTTTCTGAGAGATAGAACGAACTTGCTGAAGAAGAAGATGAACTTTTTCCGCATCGAGATTGACACCGAGATTTTGCAAACGACTCTGCAGACCGTGACCTCCAGAATGCTTACCAAGAACCATATGACGGGTCAGTCCAACTTCACTGGGGTCGAATCCCTCATAATTTTTTGAATATTTCAGTACGCCGTCAGCATGCAGACCGGACTCGTGAGAAAAAACCTTTTCGCCCACAACCGCTTTCCATTCGGGAACCGGGCGATGACTGGCCTGACCGACCAGTCGGGACAGTTCGACGAAGCGATGCGTATCAATATCAAGAGGATGGTCACAGGCATATTTCATCGCCATCACCACCTCTTCAAGAGCGGCATTACCAGCCCGTTCACCAAGGCCATTAACCGTGGTATTGACAAAATCCGCCCCGGCACGGATACCAGCAATGGCATTTGCTGTTGCCATGCCTAAATCATTGTGCGTATGCACTTCCAACGGCAATGCGCCATGACGATGCAGATAATTGACATGATCGTAGGTGGTAAACGGGTCCATCAGCCCCAAGGTATCACAGTAACGAAAACGGTCTGCTCCGTACTGCGCACCAATTTCTATCAATTCACAAAGAAAGTCCAAGTCAGCACGACTGGAATCTTCACCACCAATTGAGACATAGAGGTCGCGGGATTTAGCAAAATCCAACGCGCGGTGCAGCTGATTTTTTACCCACTCACGGGATTTGCCTAATTTATGTTCAATATGAACATCAGATACGGACAAAGAAACATCAACAGCACGAACACCGCTGTCAATTGACGCCTGAATATCGGAGATCACAGCACGATTCCAGGTGATCAATCGCGCATTAAGGCCCATATCGACAAGAGCACGCACAGACGCCTGCTCTTCTTTACCCATGGCGGGAATACCGCATTCCAGCTCACCAACTCCGATTTCATCAAGAGCTTTGGCGATCTGTTTTTTCTCTTCAAGAGAGAAAACCACTCCGGCAGTCTGCTCACCGTCACGTAATGTCGTATCATCAATCACGATGTTGCGTGAGTCATCAATGGCTTTCATGATCAACTCCTTTTGCTCTGCCCGTAAAAGTTATTAAACAGGCGGGTGTAAGCCATCACATGATCGCTCTCCTGAGCGGAGAACTCCGCCATAAGCTCTGCGGAACAACCACTATGCCGGCACCAACTTTCAACGATTCCGCCGGTCACTTCAGGATGGAACTGGACCCCATAAGCATTCTCATAGCGAAAAGCCTGTCCCGGGCATTGCTCGTTGTAGGCCAGATGACTGGCACCATGCGGCACTTCAAAACTGTCATGATGCCACTGAAAGGCTGCAAGCGCGGCGGGCGAACCGGCAAACAAAGGGTCGGAGGCTCCTTCCTCTGTCAGATTTATCACTTGCAGCCCCTGCTCTTCGGCCTTGTCACGATGCACGGGAGCTCCGAGGATATCCGCCAGCATCTGGGCTCCGAGACAGATTCCCAACATGGGAATCTCAGCCTCGAGAACCTTCGACATGAATCGTTTGACATCGTGGAGATATGGATACAGTGTTTCTGCATCAAAGCTCATATAACCACCCAGAATCACAACAGAACTAACGGTTGCAATATCGGGAAACGGTTGGGCGGCAAACGCTTGAACCAATTGGACATCCTGCCGCAATGCGGCAATACCCGACGGTACGCGCGGATCGTTTTGAACAATGACCACCATATCCCCTCCATGTCCATTCTGCTCAGGCAGAAAGATCAGGCGGACGAAACCTTTAATTCATTCAGATCAAGGTCTTGTCCGATAATGCCCGCAGCATCTGCACGACATTGTTTGCAGTGACGTGCCTGGGACAGAATCTGCTCCGCTTGACTGCGGATAAAGTCCATTTCATCCTTTGACGGTTGTTCCATACCGGCAAACTTGCCCAGAGGAATCAAAGGAACGATATTCATCATGGTTGCGCCAAGCTTACGTGCGGTAACGGCCAGATCCAGCGTTTCGTGATCATTAATGCCTGGCATGTAAACATGATTGATTTTCACCAGCATACCGGCCTTGGCAGCAAGCTCGACACCTTCAAGCTGTTTGTCGAGCAGATAGCCCGCAGCTGCTTCACCCTGCATTTTCTTACCCTGATAGTGAATCCACTCGTACACCTCAGCACCGGTCTTAGCCGACAAGGCGTTAATGGTCACCGTCAGACTATGAATCCCCAGCTCTTTGATGCGATCAATCTTATCGGGGAGCATCAGGCCATTGGTCGACAGACACAGCGTTAATTCGGGATGCGCGGCACGAACCAGCTCAAATGTTTTAAACGTATTTTCGTTGGCCAACGGATCACCAGGGCCGGCGATGCCGACAACTTTCATCTTCGGTCCGGCAACAGGATGACGTAAAACCAGTTCCAGACGTTCTAACGCCTGCTCAGGGGTAAGAACACGGCTGGTAACGCCAGGACGGCTTTCGTTAACACAATCGAACTTACGCTCGCAGAAACCACATTTAATATTACAGCCCGGAGCCACCGGCAGGTGGATACGTGCACTGTTTTTATGATCTCCACCAAAACAGGGGTGCTCTGATTTCTTTTTCATCATCTGACAGGGGGTTGCCATATTTGTTTCTCCTTTAACCAGAACGAAAAAAGACGCCGACGAAATTACCGTCAAGCGTCTTTGCTACGTCCCGGTGGACAAAAAATCTGGACATCTTTGTCAACTGGGAGATTAAAGGCACAACATTGTACCGGCCGGCGATCGGCCAAAACCTTCACGAAGAAGGGATTGTTTCTTGTGCTCTCTGTTAAAGCATTTAACATGCCAACACATTGAAACCGCCATTTAAAGGGATTTTTAGTGCCAATTCGGAGTTATTCACTAAGGAATGACGATCAAGCGTGCCTAAGCGGTAGGCAACAGAACAGTCCAAAAGAAAATTTTTTAAGCATTCCGGGAAAACATCCCCTTGATGCCCGCTCAAAAACAACAAGGCACCACAGCGTCTGGTGCCTTGTTGTCTAAATGACGAAAACAGAAGCTGACGCATAGATCAATTCAACAATGCGGGCCCAGCACTGTCCTTGGTCCACTCACTGCCAGAGAGCGATTTCACCAAGAGCTTCATAGTGCCATCATTTTTAACAGTCGTTTTTCGACTTAAGACAGTTTTTTCAACTTTTTCTTGAGTTTCTTCAACTTCCCTTCCTGCTTGGCGACTTTAGCTTTACGCGATTTCATCTCTTTTTTCAGTGCTTTGATTTTCTTTGAAGCCTTTGCCATGGTTCTCTCCTTTCTCGGGAATGAATGTTATGATGGGTCGCACCACACAGCGCGACGTTGCGTGACGACTCACACCAAAAAAAATTGCATATCTAATGATATGCAATGTATATACAAATAACTTCTTTTTTGATGAATGTCAAATTTTCTTCGGGAGAACAGTTTCAGCGATGGACATGACGATAGAGCAATGGGAAAACATGTGCCGGCAATGCGGTTTATGTTGCTTTGAAAAAACACGATTAGAGAATGGACGGGTCATGACAACACGCATCCCCTGCCGCTTTCTTGATCTTCATAGCCGACAGTGCCGAGTTTATGAGCAGCGGTTTAACGTTGGAGAGGATTGCCAAAAACTCACTCCTCAACTGGTGGCTGAAGTGGATTGGCTACCGGAGGAGTGTGCGTATGTTCAGTGGCACAAACAACAATGCGCAACACCGGTCTCGAACAAGACCGGTGTTGCGCAAGGTAAATTCAAAAGAAGGATTTGAACAAGAAAAGACCCCCTTGCTCAGCGTTGCTCTAAATTCCTCTTAAACGGGATCAAAACCATCGTTTATTTTTTTCGGTTTTTCTTTTCCTGACTGGCTTTAAGCAATTCACCAAAACTGCCCATTGAGGAACCCGATGAAAATGAATCCGTCCAGGAGGTTTCGGTAACTTCAACTGCCACGCCTGCGGGAACCAGAGAGATTCGTTTTTGCTCTTCATCAATCTTTTCAATGGTTACCGAGAGCTCCTGACCCTCTTTCACTACTTCACGCGGATGGCTAATCCGCCGTCCTTCACCCAATTTTGAAATATGGATCAAGCCGTCAATTCCCTCTTCCAAAGTGACAAAGGCGCCGAACTGGGCCAGTCGGGAAACTTTCCCCGTATGCTCACTTCCAATCGGGAAGGTATCGGCCACCTTTTGCCACGGATCCGCCAACGTATCACGCAGGCTGAAAGAGAATTTATTCTTTTTCCAATCAAGGGATTTGACGATAAGTTCCAGGGATTGCCCGACATGCAACACCTCGTCAAGGTTTTCCACCCGACTGTAGGCCACCTCGGAAATCGGCAGAAGACCTTCGATTCCGCCAATATCAACAAAGGCACCAAAATCACGAATTGAAGTGACTTCAGCGGTCACACGCATCCCCTCTTTTAAGGTCTTGCGTAAATTTTCAGCTTGAGCCTGCCGCTGTTCTTCGAGTAGAACCCGACGCGACACCACAATGTTGCGCCCTTGCTCACTGAATTGACTGATTTTGACGGAAAAAGTCTGCCCAATGAGGTCTTCCGAATTGTCCTGTCGGCGTAAACCAATCTGGGAAAAGGGACAAAAGCTACGGATATTGCCCGGCAACATCACTTCATAGCCTCCCTTGACTTCTTTTTCCACCCGACCGTCTACAGGAATGCCACTGCGCCAGGCTTCTTCAAGCTGGTCATTACCGGATCGACCACCACCAATTTTCGTCGTGAAACGAAGCTCTCCATTCTTACGAGACATGAAAAAAGCTTCAATGGTCTCACCAACCTCAACGGTCAGTTCGCCTTCCTCATTCTGCAGTTCACGCACATCAAGAACCCCTTCGCCCTTCTGCCCCACATCAAGAAACACCCACTCTTTACCGATCTGGAGAATTGTTGCGTGCGCTTTCTGTCCGATCTCAAGACGCTGGCTGTTGCCCATACTCTGTTCAAGCAATGCTGCGAAGTCCTCGTCACCCTGCTCATCCTGCCATTCAATCGGTTCGTCATTCATATTGTAGATCCTTGTTCTGATTGCCGTTTAAATCATCACACATTGAAATGTCAGGCAGCATATCACAGCTTTGATGATGATCATAAAGTAATCACATCATCTCCAGTCGTCCTGGTTCCACCCATAGACAGAGCTTTCTGCCTCAGATGAAACAAGGGGCATTTGATGTTTTTAGTATCAACGATTGATTTGTAGACCAGATTTATCCACTATTAGATAGACACTCTTCTGCCATCTTGTTATTCTTTCCAAATTATATAGATCTTTACCTGCGGGATAATTTTATGCTAGACCACCAGAATCGACTGGAAATGATCGTCAACAAATTGCGTGAGCTGCAATTTCGAATCACGCCACAACGACTTGCCATTTTAAAAGCTTTTCTCACCAGCGAAACGCATCCCACAGTTGAAGAGATTTTTCAGCAGGTCAAAATCACCTTTCCAACAACCAGCCTTGCAACGGTCTATAAAACGGTTCACCTGCTAAAAGAAATTGGTGAAATCCTTGAGATCGATTTCTCTGACAACAGCAACCGTTATGACGGAAAACGCCCCTATCCTCATCCGCACATTATTTGTCGTCGGTGTGGTGCCATTATGGACCCAGAGATGGACAGCCTTGGCAAAATGATCCAGGAAATGGAAAAAAAATCTGGCTACCAGATCTCCTCTCACCAGATTAATTTTTTCGGTCTTTGTCCTACCTGTCGTAAAACCCAATAAAGTTCTCCTTTTATTCCTCTGCATTCCCCACACTCTTTTACCCCACATCCCGATATGGATAATCATTATTATTTAACATTGACACTGTAACTAGTTGTGATAGATATAGGGAACTTTAACCGGGCATCGATAAGGGTGAAACAGCCCTTTTAACGTTTCCTGCCCTAAAATGGTGTCATGACAATTCCGTCTGAAAAACAGAGGAGAAATCAATGGACAAAAAAAAACCACAAAAACTGACAACCAACGCCGGAGCCCCCGTTGTTGACAATCAAAATATTATGACGGCAGGCCCACGAGGCCCTGCCCTTCTCCAGGATGTCTGGTTCCTTGAAAAACTGGGCAGTTTCGATCGTGAAGTAATTCCTGAAAGGCGCATGCACGCCAAAGGGTCCGGTGCCTATGGCTCGTTTACCGTCACTCACGACATCAGCCGCTATACGCGAGCTAAAATTTTCTCTGCAGTGGGCAAAAAAACAGAAGCCTTCATCCGCTTTTCAACGGTCGCCGGAGAACGCGGAGCCGCCGATGCCGAGCGCGACATTCGCGGTTTTGCCATGAAATTTTACACGGAAGAAGGCAACTGGGATCTGGTCGGTAACAACACGCCGGTGTTCTTTCTCAAAGACCCCAAAAAGTTCCCGGATCTTAATCATGTGGTCAAACGGGATCCGCGCACCAATCTGCGTAGTGCAAAAAACAACTGGGATTTCTGGACCCTGTTACCGGAAGCCTTACATCAGGTGACCATCACCATGAGTGATCGCGGTATTCCTAAAAGTTATCGCCACATGAATGGCTATGGCAGCCACACCTACAGTTTGATCAATGCGGACAACGAACGGTTTTGGGTCAAATTTCATTTCAAAACTCAGCAGGGCATTGATTACCTGACAGACTGCGAAGCGGAAGCAATCGTCGGCAAAGACCGTGAAAGCAATCAACGTGACCTTTATGAGAGCATCGAACAGGGAGCATTCCCACGCTGGAACATGCAGATTCAGATCATGACCGACGAGCAAGCCCGGACCTGCCCCTTCAACCCCTTTGATTTAAGCAAAGTCTGGCCCCATAGAGACTACCCAGTGATGGACGTCGGCGTACTCGAACTCAATCGGAATCCCGATAATTATTTTGCCGAAGTGGAACAGGCGGCCTTTAACCCGGCCAATATTGTCCCAGGTATCAGTTTTTCTCCCGACAAAATGTTACAGGGACGGCTCTTCTCTTACGGTGATGCCCACCGTTACCGTCTCGGCGTTAATCATCACCTGATTCCCGTCAATCAGGCGCGCTGTCCGGTACATAGCTATCATCGTGATGGTGCCATGCGTGTGGATGGTAATTACGGAAGCACCCTCGGTTATGAACCGAATAGCTACGGTGAATGGCAGGAACAACCAGACTTCACCGAACCGCCACTTGAACTGTCTGGTGCGGCTCAGCATTGGAATCATCATGATGACGACAACGATTATTATACGCAGCCGGGCAACCTTTTCCGGTTGATGAGCGCGGAAGAGCAACAACGTCTTTTTAACAACACCGCCCGAGCCATGGGGGATGCTCCAGAAGAAATTAAAGTACGTCATGCCGGAAACTGCTATAAAGCGGACCCGGCCTATGGCGAAGGCGTCGCTAAAGCCATGGATATCTGCCCAAGCAAAATCCGCTGATTCTATTCCCACCAAGAAAGGGGTGTCGGTAAACAACCGACACCCCTTTCTTCATAAAAACCTTGAAAGTCAGAATCACGCAAAATATTAATCAGGTTTGAAGCAACGGGGGATGGGTGTAATATAAGCGAACCCCCAAAAGTGCTCACTCGTTACAATCCACCGCGTCTATAAAAAACAGGAACTCACGTCATGCAACTCGACAGTATTGTCCCCTGGGGACGATCTTTTGCCGAATATCGCACCATGTTCATGCTGACCGATGCAGATTTGCAAAAATCCATTCTCGGTTGCAGTGATGGTCCGGCTGCGTTTAATGCCGAGTTGACGCGTCGCGGAGGACAGATAACATCCGTTGATCCGATTTATCAGTTCAGCCGTCATGACATTGCCCAACGGATAGATGAGGTATCCGACCAGGTTCTCAGCGAATTGAAAAAAAATTATGACAATTATATCTGGGATCACATGTCCAGTGTTGAGGCATTAGCAGCAACGCACATGGCAGCTATGAATACTTTTCTGGAGGATTACAAATCCGGCTTGCTGCAAAATCGTTACATAAACGCTTCCCTGCCAAACCTGCCATTTTGCGAGAACCATTTTGACTTGGCCCTGTGTTCACATTTTTTGTTTTTATACAGTGAACATCTTAGCCTTGATTTTCACCTCGCAGCCTTAAGAGAGCTGGGACGCGTTGCAGAGGAAGTCCGCATATATCCCCTCCTGACTCTTGACGGAAAACCTTCGGACTATTTACAGCACGCCATGGACACCTTGCGAAACGAATCATGGCATATGGAACTGCAACCCGTGAGCTACCGGTTTCAAAAAAACGCCAACTTCATGTTGATGATGAAACAAGTCTAACCCCATACGCTCTCAGATAACAAAAATACCGGCGGATAGGATCGATACATTTGATCCGCCGGCATCATGTATCTAGCGATAGGCTGGTCCTGGCCAATCAATAAATCCGCCCATCATTCCGCCGCCATAAGGCTCCATTCTGTACCCCTGATCGTAACTACGATCAGTCAAATCATTGATGCCATCACCATCAGCGTCAATAAAGGCATCATTGATGCCGTCGCCATTGCTGTCGACCCAACCAAAACATTGGCGGTAAGGCAGCCCAGTATCATCGTCAACACCATCACCATCAACATCATAATGCATCGACACGTAGCCGTAGCCATAAAAGAAATCCGTTAGATCATTAATGCCATCGCCATTGCTATCGACAAAATAGTCATTCACTCCGTCGCCATTGGCATCAAACCAACCATAGCCATGCGAATAGCCGAGCCCAACTCCGAAGTCATCACACAAACCATCGCCATTGGCATCAATAAAATAATCATTGATGCCATCACCATCAGCATCAACCCAACCGGGCATGGCGTGATAGGGAGAACCTGTAATATCATTGATGCCATCACCATTGACGTCGGTAAAGAGATCATTGATGCCATCAGCATTTTCATCAAGCCAACCCAAACCGTGACTATAGGGAATTGCCGTCAAATCGCAAATACCGTCACCATCTGCATCGACGAATAAATCATTAACGCCGTCATGGTTCTCATCAACAAAACCAAAACCCTGTCCGTAGGGGAGCCCGGTCACGTCATTGATGCCATCGCCATTCACATCATTAAATAGATCATTGATACCGTCCCCGTCCATATCGCGATATCCAAGTCCAGTCATATAGGGATAACCGGCATAGCGTGTTAACGGGTCGCAAATTCCGTCTCCGTCCACATCTGTAAAATTGTCATTAACGCCATCACCATCGGCATCGACAAAACCGAAATGATAACCGTCAAAGCCCTCAATCGACACAACCATCTCATGGTTAATGGTCACAACTCCTAAATCTAAACCACGGGTTTGGAGCATTCTAAAGGGGATTTCGACACGCTGACCGTCAGAATATTCAACAAAAAATGAATGATCACCATCACTGACACCTTGCACTGTAAAATTTCCTGAATGATCAAGCAGGTTAGTGACTCCATCGTCAATATTCATAAAAACATTTGCGGCCAGGATCGATCTATCCAGTTCTGAACCATCATCAAGAGAACCACTAACAGTTGATGCGCTCAATACAGTTGTCTCATCCAGGGTTGATGGATATGAAGAATTATCTGTCACATTACTGTTATGATGACCACCACCGCCACCACCACAAGCCATCAAAAAGAAAGAGCTGACGATGATAATCAGTAAAATAACCGCTCGAATATTGCGTGTTTGACTCATAAGACCTCCTTATAGGTTGTTATCAAAAACGACCTTATAATAAGCAAGCCTTATACCAAGACATGAAACGACCCATTTCTAGGTAGTTAAGAGTTTTTATAAACGAGATAAGGTGACAGAATGGAGAATAGTCTACAGAGGGTGTAGAGTATTATTCATCAAACAATCTCTCGATTTGTTGGGGCGTGAAAAATAGACAGCATGCACATAAAGGCACATGTGGAAAGATGTGAATGATTGAAGGCTTTGCTTGATGCAAACGCCTTCAATCCTCGAACAAGCGGTTGTCACACTTCCTTAATTACAGTCCCGGCGCCACATGCAGATTTCCTGACCACAAATTTCGCGACTATGAGTATCAAAACAGATCGGATTTCCTTCAGCCTCTTGAATGGCGCGAATCAGGTCCGTTTTTTTCATATTGGTTGTTTTCAATCCCATCTCTTTCGCAATCACTTTAATTTCGGCAACCGTCATCTTTCCCTCCTAAAAGTTAAACAAGACACAATGTCTATTTTTAAAACAAATGAAGTATAGCTCCGCTTTTTAGAAATGCGAGCACGACAAGTATTTTTTTTCGCGTCTAAATAATTAGGACAACACTTTGTTTTTGCGATATTTTTCATGAGCAATAAGTTCGGCACATAAAAGTGAATCGCACAATGAGAAGATGGTCTGCTATGGTGATAAAGAGAGTCGGCCTGTTACAATCTCCAACCTGATTCAGGAGGGTTTTATGTCTTACACATTTGACATCATCATCAACAAACCGTTCATCGAAACAATCGAACTGGTGACTGAAGCGTTAAAAACAGAGGGTTTTGGTGTCCTTACAGAGATTGATGTGAAAGCGACGATGAAGAAGAAACTGGATATTGACATGGCTCCATATCGAATTCTCGGTGCCTGCAATCCCCATTTTGCCCATCAGGCACTTCAACATGAACCCAAAATTGGCACCATGTTGCCGTGTAATGTCATTGTGCGTGAGCTGGAGGACGGACGCAACGAAGTTTCAGCAATTGATCCTATGGCCTCAATGCAGGCGGTGGAAAACTCTGCCCTTGGTGCTGTTGCTGAACAAGTACGAAAAAAACTCCACAACGTCATCGAGGCATTATCCACTTCGTCGTGATAACGAATTGTAAAGATAAAAACGACGGTCCTTGGTTAGAGACCGTCGTTTTTATCTTTACGAGAAACTCCGAATCAGGAGTTTTCAACCGGATCAGATTTTTCTTTGGCAGATGTTTGTTTCTCTTCCAACGAGACCACCAGCCAGTAGCCGATACTCATGGCCAACGTCACACCGGCAGTCGCCCAGATATATTCTGGTGAGATACTGGAATAATCGAGGATGATTACTTTTCGTGCAATCGCCATCAACGCCGTCGCAAGAACAATTTTGACATGGATGACATCTTCTCGCAGATAGATGACGATATTGACAAAAATTTCAATCGCGATCAGCACCGCCATAAAGGCTCCGAACGTCGCTAAAATATCACTGATCGTCAGCATAAAGCGCGGTGGAGCCATTAGCTTGGTATAGAGGACCCACAGCACATCAGCCACTCCCCATAGAATGACCAAAGTCATCAGCACGGACAAAATACGTACCGCAACATGAATGACACGACGAGCAGCCTGAACAATGGGCTCATTGGGATTTTCCAGATCGTCCATTATGGTCCCCCATTTTGTCTATTTATAAAAAAGCGTCTTATCAGGACTGGTTACGGATGCGCGGATCAGCAAGGGCATAACCAACATCAGCGAGCAAGTTTCCCACCAATGTCAAAACGGCACCAATCACCAGAACCCCCATAATCAAAGGATAATCACGCATCATGACCCCATCGTAAAACAGTTTTCCCATCCCCGGAATGGCGAAAATACTCTCGAAGATGACACTGCCGCCGATCAATCCCGGTACGGACAAGCCGAGGATCGTTATCAGCGGCAACAGCGCATTACGCAGAGCATGCTTACCAATCACCTTCCGCTCGGAAAGCCCCTTGGCCCGCGCAGTAAGAATATAATCCTGTTGAATCACTTCAAGCATATTAGAGCGCATATAACGTGAGAAACCGGCCAGGCCACCAAAAGCAGACACCAGAATCGGCAATGCCAGATGATGAATGATATCCCAGGCCTGCTGCGGTGCGGTCAGATATTCATGGCCAAGAGACTTGATCCCCGAGATGGGAAACCAGCCCAGGTAAACGCCAAGATAATCCATCAACAGTAATGCCAGCCAAAATGAAGGGGTGGCAAAACCGATAAACACAAACAGGGTCGTTAAGCGATCAAAGTTCGAATTGCGCCGTGTTGCTGATAAAATGCCGATAGGTATCGAAACCGCTAGAATCAGACCGATGGAGAGGATATTGATCAACACGGTAATCGGCAAACGCTCAACAATTTTATCCCACACCGGTCGCCGGTCCTGAGAAAACGACGTACCGAAGTCGAGTTTTCCCAGTCGCTTCAGCCAGTTCCCATACTGAACGACCAACGGTTGGTCGAGTCCGTACTGGGCACGCAAGCGCTCTTTGAGTTCCACCCCGGCCTCAGGATTGAGGTCAGTCTGCAGATCGGTGGGTTCTCCCGGTGCCAGATGGATCACGGTAAAAGAGATCAAAGTGATCCCGAGCAACAGAGGAACCATCATCACCAGTCGTTTTGCCAGATATACAGCCATGCTCGCCTCGATTAACGTTGATATTTCTGCAGTGCCTCGGGGACATACCAGCGGATAAAATTATGCATGATCCCGCTGGGAGCTTCCTCGATGCCATGGAAACGCCGGGCCACCACCGGCAGAGAATCCGGCACGAACAAAAAGGTATAGGGCTGTTCCTCGGCAAGGATCTGTTGAAATTCATCGTAGATCTGTTTGCGTTGTGCCTGATCAAAGGTGGAACGCCCCTGCTCCAAGAGCTCATCGACACGCTCATTCTTAAAACCGATAAAATTGAGGCCATTGGGTCCGGTCTTACTCGAATGCCAGACGTTGTAGGCATCGGGATCAATAGGCACGGTCCAGCCCATGATCGTCGCATCAAAATTTCCCGGATTGATAAATTCCTTCAGCAAAGAAGCCCATTCAATCACGCGCAGCTTGACATCCACACCGATCTCCTGAAAACGACGCTGGATAATTTCACCGCTTTTGATGCGTTGGTCATTGCCCTGGTTGGTGATAATGGTGAAGGCCAGCGGCTTACCCTCTTTGTCACGGATGCCGTCCTGATCGTGATCGCTCCAGCCAGCGTCATCAAGAAGCGCTTTCGCCTTCTCAGGATCATAAGGATAAGGTTGGATGGAGCCATTATTCGGCCAGCTACCCGGTTTATAAGGTCCGTTGGCCGCCTGTCCCAAGCCCAGTAAAACACCATCGACCAGCTCCTGTTTATCAATGGCATAGGACAGCGCCTGGCGTACCCGGCGATCCTGAAACAAAGGATTTTTCAGATTATAGCCAAGATAGGTATAGGCGAAAGCCGGATAACGAAATTTGTTGAACCGCCGGACAAAACCGGGTGCATTGGTTTGACGCGCATATTGCAGCGGTGTCAACCCCATCTGATCAAGACCACCGGACTGTAATTCGAGAAACATGGTGCTCAGATCGGGGATGATTCGATAGACAATGCGCTTTATGAACGGCGCCCCTTCATAATAATCTTCATTGCGCTCAAGAACGATTTTCTCACCGGGCAACCATTCGACAAAACGATACGCTCCCGTGCCGATGGGATGACGCGCCAAAGGGCTGGTAGCAATATCCTGGCCTTCAAGCAGATGCTTCGGATGAATACCCATCCCCCAGCTGATCAGAGCCGAGGCCAAGGGTTTATCATAGCGGACAATAAACGTGTAGGGATCCGGAGTCAGTGCCTCTTTGACCCGTTTATACCGCTCAGAATAGGCCGTCGGTGTTTTGGGATCGATGAGGAGTTGATAGGTAAACAGGACATCTGCAGAGGTAAAAGGTTCGCCATCCTGCCAGCGCACATCGTGGCGCAGATGAAAGATGATCTCCAGACCATCGTCGGAAATCTGCCACGACTCAGCAAGCTCCCCTTCTATCTGCAGATTTTTGTCGTAGCGCACTAAACCGTTAAAGATCTGGGAAGCCACCTCCGACGAAGCGGAATCCGAGGCGAGCATTGGTAGCAGGTTACTTGCATCGCCAATACTGCCCATAATGATGGTATCGCCGACCGCGGGGGTGGTGTCATCGCCATCACCTTCCACCAGCACATCCTGTTGACGACAACCGGTCAGGACCACTAACAGCAGCAACACAATCGCTACGATTCGCCTACTTTTTGAAATATCAGTCATGACTTGCATTGCCATCAACAGGCTCCATTTCGTCAAGCGGCATCAATTGCGCTTGCTCAGGAATGGTCAATTGAAACTTATCGGCCTCAAAAGGTGAATTGAGTTCGACGTCCTCCAACTGAATAACGACACGGGTCTGTGAACTATCAACGGTCAGTTCCAGTTGGCGCGGAAAACCATCATCACCCCATTGTGAATAGAGAATCTCATAGAGGATATAATCATCTATGCAATAACGCAGCCGGTGCCATTTCCCTGCGTCAAATGTCACTTCATAACGCACCCCTGGGGCCATGATAAAGTCCATCCCACCGGCACGCGGCACAACATCGCCACTCTCCATAACACCGGGTGGCAAACTGTAGAGCAAACCGGCCACCAAATCAGCAACGGATAGCGGCAAACCGGTAAAGCGCTGCACATGATCCATGGTGGCAACACCCGAGTAGTACTGATTCTCAGAGGGAACATAAGCCTGTAAACGGGGACCATCAACAGCCATCTGAAACAGCATCTGACCAAAAAAATTGATGGCATCAACCCGCAACCGCAACGGCCGTTCCACCAGCAGCCCTTGTGTCGTTGACCACCGTTTGCCCTGCTGACTGACACGGACGTCAGCCAGGGCACTTAAAGAATGAAACTGAAGGCTCAGCTGCCGCAACTGTTCAAGATTCTCAGCTGGCGAAACCGTTGGAGGAGCGATCTGTGGGCGGGGTTGGCAGCCTGCAAACAGGCAGACAACCATGATCAGTATGATCTGTTTCATGAACCGAGTTCCTGAATTTTTTCGGCAACAGAGGTTGATCCCGGTTGCAACTGAAGCACCTGACCATACATGCGTCGGGCCTCATCTTTCAAAGACAATTTTGAATACACATCGCCTAAATGTTCAAGAATCAGAGCATCCTGAGGCGATTTTTCCGCAGCCTGTTCCAACGGGCCACGTGCACGTTCATAATCACCAAGCTGATAATACACCCAACCGAGAGTATCCAGAATGGCGGCATGAGGGGCCAGTTGAACCGCCTGTAACGCCATCTGCAAGGCCTCATCGAGATGGCGTCCGGACTCAGCATAGATATACGCCAGATGGTTCAGGGCACCAACATGCTGAGGATTGCGTGTCAGCGTTTCACGCATGGCACTTTCGGCGCGGTCTGTTTTGCCGGATAACTCGTACACCACACCTTGAGAATAATACAGATCTTCCTGTTTTGGATGACGCTGAAGCCCTCGCTGCAGAACGGTCAAAGCGTCGTCATAGCGTTGCAGGTGTTGATATATCAATGAAAGCTCGAGATAAATACGTACTTCACTGTCATCCATGGACAAAAGCTGTTCCAAAGCTTCAGCGGATTTATCCAACTGATTCAGTTGACCGTAAGCAACGCTGAGACGAAGCAAAGTCTCCTTTTTCAAAACCTCCGGCTGATCAACCAATTCATAATACTCAATAGCCTCTTGCCAACGCTGCTGGTGCTCCAGAGAGAATGCCAGCCAATAAAACAATTGTGAAGAAACGGGGTGGTATGGAAGTGCCTGTCGAAAAGCCGCTTCGGCGTCAGACCAGCGTTGTAACTCAATATAGATGTAACCGAGCTTACCAAGCGCTTCGACATCGGAAGGATCGCGCTGAATAATCGATTCAACCCGCTGTAAGGCTTCACTGAAACGCCCCTGCTGAATCAGCAGAGTCGATCCAAGATGCTCAAAGTAGGAATGTTCTTCGGTCTGCAGTGCGGCTTCATCATACAACGTCAACGCTTCATCATAGTGCTGCTGTTGTTCGAGAAGGCGCCCAAGAGGAATATATGCACGTCTCTCCTGAGGATTCTGCGCAATCACCCGACGGTACATAGTGACAGCCTGATCCTGGTCACCACGTTTTCGATACAGATTGGCCAATTCCATCAGACCATTGATCGAGTCAGGATGTCCGGTCAGCCAGCCCTGAAGGATCTGCTCGGCATGATCATAATCGTGCTGGAGAACATAGAGACGGCTGACATGAAGATAGACCTCTTCCATCTCCGGGTGCCGATCAAGAACGTGAAGAAACGCCTCTATCGACTCGGCGGTTTTCCCCTCGGCATGATAGACATCGGCAATCATCAATTCTGAATTGAGGTGATGTGGCTGTATCGTCAGGGCCTGATGAAGTTGTTCCAGAGCCATCTTGGACTCGCCCCGGTCAAGGTAGATGGAGGCCAGGGCCGTGTGGAGGTAAGCGGACTGATCATCAAACTCCAGGGCCCTACGCAATGCCGCAACAGCGGCATCCACATCGCCATCAATCAGATGCAAACGGGCATCGGCATACGCCAAATAAGCCTGAGATTGTTGAAGACGCTCCTGTTCCTGTACTGAAACGGGTTGCGTCGGCACGTTTGGCGCGCAAGCCGACAGCATCACAGTGGCAATCACGGCAAGAAAACTGCCCCCCAAAATGGCCGAACAACGACGATGAACCTGGTTTCGTCCGCGCTGAACGTGATGGCTGTCACAAGATGACAAGGCGTTCGCCCCTTTCATGGTTGAGCTTTATACACAAGACCCGATGATGTTTCTTTTACAGCTTGGAATGGATGTCGTTGGACGCTAACACAGTTGCAAAGACAGGTCAATTTACCACCTTTATTCTTGACCACACCGTAATGCGCGGCTAGACTCGCCAAGGTGTCATCACCATCCTGCACGACTCTCCTGAAAACCTTTTTTTACACACAATTGAGGAGTCTCAATATGGCTATTGCAACTAAAATTCAAACCTGTATCGAACAGTCCTCATGGATACGCAAAATGTTTGAGCTCGGCGCTCAGCTACGTGAGCAATTCGGTGCTGAAAACGTCTATGACTTCACCATCGGCAATCCGTCGGTAGAGCCACCTGCAGCCTTTCATAAAGCACTAAAAGAGTTGGCCGACAACCCGCAACCCGGCATGCATCGTTATATGAGTAATGCCGGTTATGACGATACCCGTGCAGCCGTTGCTGAATTCCTTACCTCGCGCAGCAGTCAGAACGTTCAAGGTCGTCACGTTGTCATGACCTGTGGTGCCGGCGGCGCTCTTAATGTGGTTTTGAAAACGTTACTCAACCCTGGTGAAGAAGTGATCATTCTGACGCCGTTTTTTGTTGAGTACAAATTTTACATCGACAATCACGGTGGCACCAGTACTGATGTGCCAACCTTGAGTTCTTTCCAGCTTGACTTGGCCGCGATAGAAAAAGCGATCAACACAAAAACCAAAGCCATCATCGTCAACTCGCCGAACAACCCAACGGGTGTGATCTATCCTGCTGAGGATCTCAAGGCCCTGAATGCGCTGCTCAAACGCAAGGAAAAGGAACTCGGCAACCAGATTTATGTGATTTCCGATGAACCTTACGCCCGCCTCGCCTATGACGGCATGACGGTGCCGTGCATTTTTGATTGCGTTGATAATTCGCTCATCGTCACATCCCACTCCAAAGACCTGGCATTACCCGGTGAAAGAATTGGTTACCTCGCGGCCAACCCGGCCATGGTTGGGGTCGATCAATTTATGGAGGGGGCGATTTTCTCCAACCGTGTCCTTGGTTTCGTCAATGCTCCAGCGCTGATTCAACGCTTGGTAACCCCATTGCAACACGAAAGCGTTGATATCGCCGCCTACGAAGAGAAACGCGACCTGTTCTACACGATACTGACCGATCTTGGTTTTGAGGTCGTCAAACCCCAAGGTGGATTCTATCTTTTTCCTAAGTCACCGTTAGCAGATGATGTTGCCTTTATCTCCATGGCGCAAAAACACAATATTCTTCTGGTGCCCGGAAAAGGTTTTGGACTACCTGGATACTTCCGTATCGCATACTGCATTGACAAAGAAATCATTGAACGCAGTATTCCAGCCTGGAAAAAGCTGGCGGAAGAAGTTGGTCTCAAAAAGTAAACGACAGACGGCACAAGCTGTCCGTGAAAGCCCGTCATACCCTGCGGCATGACGGGCGTTGCTTATACGCTATTCATGATGTCTTTAACCACCAGCTGCAGCGTCTGTTGCCCCTTCCAGGTATTCATGCCGATTTGAAACAGGACATCAACCGGTTGTCCGATGAACTCTCCCTGACGTGGTGCCATGCCAAAAGCGATACACGGCAGACTATAACCATCCTGTTGCAGAGAAAAACGTAAATGGTTTTGCGCAACCCGTGACGGTCTCTGCACATGAACATGGCGGGCGACAAAAACCGGCTCCGGGTTACCGACGCCAAAAGGGGCCAGCGACTGTAAAGAGGCATAAAGGGATTCGTCGATCTCCTGCAAGACCAGTTCAGCATCATACTCGCGCACAGCAACTCGGGCCTGTTCATCGAGACAGCTTTGAGCATAAGACTCAAACTGCTCTGAAAATAAAGCGACCTGCGAGGCGGCAATGGAAAGCCCGGCGGCAAATTCATGTCCACCAAATCCGGCCAGAGCATGGCTGCAGGCTTGAAAAGCCTGATAGAGATGAAATCCTTTGATGGATCGTGCGGAGCCCTTTCCCAGTCCCCCTTCAAGGGCAATCAACACCGTCGGTCGGTGATAACGTTCAACAAGGCGACTGGCAACAATCCCAATCACTCCAGCATGCCACCGCTCATCGGCCAGAACAATTGTCGCCCGTTCCTCTGAAAGATCCCGTTCAATCCTCTCGATTGCCTGATCAAGGACCTGAGTTTCAATGCGCCGCCGTTGCTGATTGAATTGGTTCAGTTGCTGGGCAATAGACAGGGCTTCCTGCGATTGCTCATTCAGCAGCAAATCAACTCCAAGAGCGGCATCCTCAAGGCGCCCTGCTGCATTTAAACGGGGAGCCAACTGAAAACCGACCACACCGGCGGATACGGTTCTGGCTTCAGCCACCTTAATCAGTGCGGCCAGTCCAGTACGTGGTTTTTGCCCCATAAGGCGTAAGCCACTTGACACCAGAGCACGATTAACGCCCTGCAGCGGCACCAAGTCTGCGACGGTGCCCAAAGCGACCAGGTCCAGTACATAACGTAAATCAGGTTCGGGATCGGGTAGCAATGCCAGTTCACGCAGACGGGCGCGCAACGCAACCATCACCATAAAAGCGACACCAACTCCGGAAAGACGTTTGTCCGGAAAAGAACACTCAGGCAACCACGGATTGATACAACTCAACGCGTGAGGAAGTGTCTCAGGAGGTTGATGGTGATCAGTGATGATCAGATCCAGACCCAGCGCATGAGCTAGTCGCGCTTCTTCATGAGCACTAATCCCGCAATCGACGGAGATCACCAGCCGAACACCCTGCTCAGCCGTTCGACGTAAAGCGACTTCCGACAAGCCATAGCCGTCCCTCATGCGCAACGGGATATGGTAAACCACGTGACCACCCAGCCAACGCAGACACTGCGTCAGCAAGGCGGTTCCGCTAATCCCATCGACATCATAATCCCCATGAACAGCCATGGGTTCTTTATTGCGTATGGCCTGAACAAGACGTTCAACAGCTCGGTTCATCCCAGCCATTGACGTAGGATCGGGTAATTGGGAGAGAGACGCTTTCAAAAATAGCTGCGCCTGTTCAAGAGAATCGATACCACGTTGTCGGAGCAACTGACAGACCAATGGCGAGCATTCAAGCTCCCGACTCCATTGGTGACAGTCTATAGGCCCACTGGTCTGGCGTTCCCGCCAATAACGCTGCTGCGACGGCTGCATCATTGCTCCTGAAAAATCAAACACTGCGTACAAAAACAGGACCGTGTAAACGGTCCTGTTTTTGGTGTACTGAAAACTCCTGTGCTAATGCGGCAAGCGGGTATCAAACCCGCTGCGCATCTGGTTAAGCTGCTGTCGAACCTGCTCACTGGAGGGCCCACTGGGATTTCGCGTCAGATAACGCTCCCAAGCCTCAATCGCATGGGGATAATCTTCAAGATCATAGCGATAGACAATCCCTAAATTATACAGGCTCTGAATATGGCGCGGATTCACTTCTGCCGCACGCTTAAAATTTTTCACGGCCTGATCATACCAGCCCAATCGCCGATACATTACCCCTTGATCGGTTAACAGATCAGCATCATCAGGTTGTAACTCCAATGCGCGGCCATAGGCTTTTACCGCTTCCATTGGTTGGTCGGCATCGAAAAGTGTATGTGCAAGCTGCACCCAGGCGTTTAGATTTTGCGGCTGCTCACGCACAATGCGTTCGAGCATAATCACCTGGCTGTTGTCAGCGACAGAGACAGAAGAAGCTGGAGGAGCCGTTGTTACCACCGGTTTGGGGCCGGAAAAATCAACAACGAAAATTCCCACAAGAAGACCGACAACAAAACACATGCCGCCAATCAACCAGACCTCTTTGTTCTTCACATCTCCTCCTTTCGCTTCGATTCCCCTAAAATTGAAGACTAAGCCGCGCTTTTAGCCCCTTTTTTTTCCTGCCAGGCAATGAGAATCGGACTGGCGACAAAAATAGAGGAATAGGTACCGACAACAACACCAACCAGCAAGGCAAAGGCAAAGTTATGGATGACACCACCACCGAATAAAAAGAGTGCGATAACAACGAGCAACGTTGTTCCAGACGTCAAAATGGTCCGCGATAACGTCTCGTTAATACTGCGATTGATGGTCAACGGCAGTCCAGAGCCTTGATATTTACCCATATTTTCTCGAATACGGTCATAAACAATAATCGTATCGTTCAGTGAGTAACCGATGATCGCCAAAAATGCGGCAATAATAGGCAAGTCAATCTCTTTACCAAACAACGAAAACGCACCGAGTGTCAGTAACACATCGTGAATCAAGGCAATGATGGCACCAACGGCAAAGCGAAATTCAAACCGCCACGTGATATAAACGAGGATACCGACCATGGCATAGACGATTGCCATCAGGCCTTGTTTCCGTAATTCATGACCGACCTGAGGGCCAACCATCTCAATACGACGGATATCAACCTTACCAGAACCATAAACCGGCTCAAGCGCATCGAGAATCTGCGTACGCAAACCCTGCAGGCCACTGTCACTTTCCTGGGCACGGATCAGATACTCATTGGCGTCGTCACCGAATTGCTGCACGGTTGCGGCATCAAGCACTTTAGGAATCAGTGCTTCTTTGATATCGGCAGCTGTCGTGTTTTGTTCAAATCGAATCTGTACGAGTGTTCCGCCAGCAAAATCGACACCGTAGTTCGGACCACCTTTCACAATCAGAGAAGCAATCCCGATCAGGATCAGGACGACGGAGAGGACGAATGCCTTGTTCCGCTTACCAACAAAATCAACATTGATATCAGGTTTAATCAGCTGCATCACACTCTCCTATATACTCAACTTTTTGATTTGACGGCCATCAAGGACGAGATCAAAAATCAAACGGGATACGAAAATCGCAGTAAACATGGACGCGATGATACCGACGGACAGTGTAACAGCAAAGCCTTTAACCGGTCCGGTACCAAACTGGAACAACACCAGAGCGGCAATCAAGGTGGTGATGTTGGCATCGACAATGGTGATAAATGCTTTGGCAAAACCGGAGTCAATGGCCACGCGGGCGCTTTTACCGTGACGCAATTCTTCACGAACACGTTCAAAAATCAACACGTTGGCATCAACGGCCATACCGACGGTCAAGACAATGCCGGCCAGACCGGGCAGTGTCAGAGTGGCCTGGAACAATGAGAGCATCGCCATGATGAACAACAGGTTCAAAGTCAGAGCAATATTGGCCACCAGACCGGCACCGCGATAGTAAAGCAACATCATCAACACGACGAGGGCAGCACCGATAATAACGGAGTTAATCCCTTTGGAGATGGAATCATGTCCCAAAGAGGGTCCGACGGTACGGTCTTCGAGGATTTTGACCGGAGCAGGCAAAGAACCGGCACGCAACACAATAGCCAGGTCTGTTGCCTCCTGTTCACTGAAGGAACCGCTGATCTGGGCACTACCACCGGAGATACGCTCGCGGATGTTCGGCGCAGAATAAATGGTATCGTCAAGAACAATCGCCATCCGCTTGCCAACGTTAGCTGCTGTAATCTGGTCAAAACGTTGCGCACCGACAGCATTAAAGTCAATGGCGACATACGGCTCGTTGAAACGGGTGTCAATACGCACCTGGGCATCGGCAAGCAAGTCGCCGGTCAGCGCCGTTTTCTCAAAAACAACCAGCGGGTTTTCGGTGACTTTCTTGGTCGTCGAATCAACACGACGCTCATACAGGACTTTGGTTCCCGGTTTGAGGTTCCCCTTCAGAGCCTGTTGAATGTCCGCAGACTCATCAACCATTTTGAATTCAAGGCGAGCGGTTTTACCCAACAGGTCGATGGCGCGTTGCGGATCTTTAACCCCCGGCAATTGAATCAGAATACGGTTCCCGGACTGACGCTGCAGGACCGGCTCACTCAGACCGAATTGATCGACACGGTTACGCATGGTTTCCAGAGCCTGACGAACAGCATAATCTTTAATATTCGTCACTTCCTGATCGCTGAAACGATAGTTCTTTTCGATATAACCATCAGAAGCATCCAGCGTCATCGGCTCCAGAGAAGGAAAATTCTCCTGGATCATGGCATCCACTTCAGAGCCTGCTTCGGCATCATAAACCGTAACGACCATGCGATCATTACCCTGACGCTCGATCCGCTTGAAGATCACATCCTCATCACGCAGCAAGGATTCCGTCTGGTCGACAACGCTGTCCATACGGCTCTCCACCGCTTTGTCCACTTCAACACCCAAAACCAGATGCATACCGCCTTGCAGGTCAAGACCAAGATGGATGGGGTCAAAGGCGTTTTTCCACCAGTTCGGCAAACTGTCTTTCATAAAGGTCGGAGCCAGTGCAAGCACTGACAAGACCAGACAAAACAGAACCAGCAATCCGCGTAATTTGATGCTGTTCGACATACCGCTATCTACTCCTGTGTACAGAGATTACAGAAAAAGAGTCTGTTCACCGGGAACAGACTCTGGACAGATGGGAATTGATTTATATCACGCGTCCTCTTTGGTCGCGGTGATGGATGCACGGTTAAGCTTGATTTTGACACCTTTGTCAATTTCCATGGTGACGACATTCTCCTGAACAGTCACGATACGACCGTGAATACCACCGGCGGTGACGACTTGATCTCCGGCTTTAAGGGCATCCAGGAGTTGACGATGTTGCTTGGCGCGTTTCTGCTGGGGGCGAATCAGCAAGAGGTAAAAAATTGCGAACATGATCACCAGCATGATGATCCCTTCGTATCCGGACTGTCCCCCGGCGGCAGGTTGACCTGCCATTGCGTAAGCTTCTGAAACCATTTAGTTCCTCCTTATGAACGATCATTCGTCATTGATAACCAGTTAAACATCACTTTATAGCGCGTTACGCGTCAACTTTCAAGGACAACACCACTTTGGCGGCGTTGATAAAATTCTTTATAGAACGAAGCGAATGTTCCCTCATCCAGAGCATGGCGAATCTGGGCCATCAACTGAACGTAATAGTGCAGATTATGCATGGTGTTGAGCATCGAGGAAAGGATCTCATTGCTCTGATACAAATGGCGCAGATAAGCACGACTGTAGTGTCGACAGACGTAGCAGTCACACTCCGAGTCTATGGGCCGCTCATCTTCACGGTATTGGGCCTGTTTGATGCTGATCTTGCCAAAAGAAGTAAACAGCACGCCGTTGCGGGCGTTACGTGTCGGCATCACGCAGTCAAACATATCAACCCCTCGCCGCACGCCCTCGATGAGATTTTCCGGAGTGCCGACCCCCATCACATAACGGGGCCGGTCCGCAGGCAGCTCTGGCAAGGTGTAGTCCATCACCTCATACATCAGCGCCGCTTCTTCGCCGACGGACAAACCGCCGATGGCATAGCCGTCAAATCCGATCGCCATCAGATCATGAGCGCTTTTACGGCGTAGATCTTCATGCATGCCGCCCTGAACAATGCCGAACAAAGCACTACCATCCTCACGGTTATGGGCTTCTTTACACCGTTTGGCCCAGCGCATAGAGCGTTCCGTAGAATCAATCACATAGTCACGGGTGGCCGGATACGGAATGCATTCGTCAAACACCATGATGATGTCGGAGCCCAATGCCTGTTGGATCTCAATAGACGACTCGGGGGTCAGAATTTGATGAGAACCGTCCAGATGCGACTGAAAGCGAACCCCTTCTTCATCGATTTTGCGTAATTGACCGAGGCTGAACACCTGAAAACCGCCACTGTCAGTCAAAATCGGGCCGGACCAATTCATAAACTGATGCAGGCCGCCCATTTTCTTGACCAGTTCATGACCGGGACGCAAAAAAAGATGGTAGGTATTACCGAGGATAATCTGGGCACCCAGATCATGCAAAGACTCCGGCAACATCCCTTTCACCGTTCCCTGCGTGCCCACCGGCATGAACACCGGTGTCTCTACGACACCATGTGCCGTATGCAGACGCCCGCGTCGTGCCGAACTATCAGCATCCGTGGTGATCAGTTCGAAAGGGATGGTCATAACGCCTCCTTGACCACATTGTGGATCAACATGCAATCGCCATAGCTAAAGAAACGATAACGCTCCTCCACGGCCTGACGGTACGCTTTGAGAATAAAATCACGACCAGCCAGGGCGCTGACCAACATCAGTAACGTCGATTGCGGTAAATGAAAATTGGTCAGTAATGCATCAACGATCTTAAAGCGGTAACCAGGGTAAATGAACATATCCGTCAATCCATCACCATCCAACAGGAGACCCTGCTCATTGACGGCAAATTCCAAAGTCCGGGTCACCGTCGTGCCCAAAGCCACAACACGACGCCCTTCGAATTTGGCGCGATTGACCTGCTCCGCTGTTTCAGCAGGAATACTGTAGGTCTCGGCGTGCATTCGGTGTTCTTCCACCTTGTCGACACGCACCGGCAAAAACGTTCCCAAACCGACATGCAAGGTCAAAGGACAAACAATGACACCTTTATGACGCAAACGATCAAGAATTTCCGGGGTAAAATGAAGTCCGGCCGTCGGGGCCGCAACCGCACCGGGGCGCGCTGAGAATGTCGTCTGGTACCTCTCCCGGTCTTCCCCTTGAGGTTCCCGATCTATATAGGGAGGTAACGGCAGACGACCGATCTTATCGAGTAAGGCGAGAAAATCTCCCTCAACGTCGAAACGGATATGGCGATAGCCATCACCACCCCCTTCCATGACGGTTGCGGTCAACGCATCAGCAAGAAGCAGGCGTGTTCCCGGTCGCGGAGTTTTCGAAGAGCGGGTCAGACACAACCAACACTCCCCGGCTTCAGGGAGCTTACGTACCAGAAAGACTTCAACTTTTCCGCCACTTTCTTTATGGCCCAATAACCGGGCCGGGATGACACGAGTGTCATTGACAACCAGCACATCTCCCGCTTGAAAGTAGCGGTCGATCTGACGAAATTGGTCGGAAACGATCTGTTCGGCCCGACAATCAAGGACCATTAACCGCGACCCATCGCGTTGCTCACACGGATGTTGCGCAATTAACTCCTGAGGCAAATCATAATGAAAGTCAGTTACATACATAGACGTTTTAAACAATTACTCAAACATACAAACGGCTGTTAACGCATAAAAAACAAGGGAGCCAATCATCCACAGAAACCAGTGCGTTGTCAATGATTGACTCAGACAACGCTCCAGCAGATCAGCTTCTCAAAAAATAGACCGCATAATAGACCACCAACAAACCTGCCAGCATCAACAGCAGCCCCATGACTCTTAAGGTTCGTTCCGGAATGGGCAGCATCTGCAACAACATCCGTTTTAGCCCTTGAGGTGACAAAAACCAAGGGATTCCTTCGATCACCAGCACCACACCGATGACGCACAAAAAAAACTTCATAACAGCCGCTTCCATAAAAAAGCCCGCCGAATTCGGCGGGCTTTTAAAAAAGGCTCTGGCGAAAGAATCAGGCCAGATCAACCACTGCCTGATAAATCAGGTCAAACAACTCCTGAATGTCCTCCTCAGCAATACAGGAGAAGGCAACACGCAGGTCAGTCTTACCAATGGAAATCGCACCAACACCGTATTTTTCCAACAGATGCACGCGCAGTGTTTCCGCCTCGACACCTTTGATCTTCAGGCACATGAAGTAGCCAGAGTTGAACGGATAGTAATCCCATGCTTTCGCATATTTCTCATCCGCCAGCACTTCTTTGACCTTAAGGGCACGTCCTTTCATCACTTCGTATTTTTCCGCTTTTTGAGCGACGAAGTCCGGGGAACGCAGGGCTTCGAGAACGAAGGTTTGGCCCGGATGCGGACAGTTGGAGATAGTGGCCCGGATAATGCCCATGGTTTTCTTTTCCAAGGCCGTCAGCACTTTGGGATTGGCTTCGGCGTTACCGTCGGCAAAGGTGATAAACCCGGTACGGAAACCCCACACATATTCTTCCTTGGTGGCGCCATCCAGTTTAATGGCCAGAATACGCGGATGCAGGTTGGCCAGTTTGCCAAACAGCGATTCGGTCATGGAATCTTCGTAGAACAGACCGAAGTAGGCATCGTCGGTAATAGCCACGACGTTGCAGCCTTCTTCCGCCACTTCCTTGATGGCATCGACGATGGCATCACCTTCAGCAACCGTCGGGGTGTAGCCACTGGGGTTGTTGGGGAAGTTGAGCAGCACAATGGCTTTGCCCTTTTCGTCGGCAACATTACGCAGTACCGCTTTAAATGCCGGCACATTGAAACCGCCGTCCACAGTGAAGGTCGGATATTTCTTAATCGCTGCACCGCAGCGGGTCGTAAAGGTCAGGTTATAGTTACCCCACATCATATCCGGCATCACCATCTGGTCGCCTTCATTGACGAACAGGTCAGCAACAACGGCCAGACCATGGGTCAACGCGTTAGTCACAATGGGGTTGCTGAATTCCTTGCCAGCCATACTGGGATTCTCACGCAGCATTTTTTCACGCCACAGAGCACGCAATTCAGGCTTACCCGCAGGAGGAGCGTAAGGGAAGATATCTTTCGGATCAAACGCGGTGAGCTTATCACCGATGCATTTCAGATACATGGGGCCACCATTTTCCGTCGCGATACCGATGGTCGCGTTAAAACGGGTGGCTTTTTCCTTGGCTTCGGCAGATTGGGTCAGAATCCCTTTGGGAAAGAACAGGTTCTTACCCAGATCGGATAACATTTCAAGGACGTGCGGATTGCCTTCCGCCAACATTTCATTCAATTCTTGAGCCAGTGGATTCATCATGAGGTTTTCCTCCCAGTGGAAATAAAAATGTCCTGCAGTCTTCATCGGCTGCATTCCAGACCAAAATGTGATTAAATCAAGATATTCATGACACTGTCAATGAAATAAGCAGTGCTTTTTTCCCCCGTCCGGCGGCTTGCCCGGTCCGCTTCTGGCAAAGGTTTTTTCATGCTGTTCATCAACATCATCGTACCGGTTTTTATCATCATTTTCAGCGGCTGGGCATTGGAACGATTTAGTAAAATCGAGCTGCATCCGTTAACCACATCATCGCTCTACCTGTTCGCCCCCATGCTGGTGCTTAGCGCCTTGCTGAAGAAACCGATTGAAAGCCAGATGGCAATCACCGTATTCGGGTTCATGGCCGTCTATATTCTACTGATGTGGCTGCTGGCCCACATTGCCTCACGTCTATTACGTCTGGATTATGACAGTCGCCAGGCCATGACGTTGACAACGGTCATGATGAACATCGGTAACTTTGGCTTGCCGCTTAGCTATTTCGCCTTTGGTGAGGCCGGACTCAATGTCTCGATTCTGGTGTTTGTCGCTTTCAACATCCCTCTTGGCAGTCTGGCGATCGTCATTGCTCAGGGCAAAGAGGCCAGTTTATGGGCAGCAACAAAAAATTGTCTGAAGATCCCCATCCTTCATGCAGTGGTCATCGCGCTAATCCTTAATGCCCTGAGTATCAAACTGCCCGTTTTTATTCTTCGCCCCATGGAACTGCTCGGCCAACCGGCCGTCCCCATGATGCTGGTGTTGTTGGGCATGCAGATGTCACGCACACAGTGGCGCCTCCCCGGAGGCTTTATGCTCACCGCCAGTTTTTTACGTCTGTGCGTGGCACCAATCATTGGCTGGCTATGTTGCTGGATGTTAGGAATCAGTGGCATTGAGCGCAATGTGATGATACTGCAGACCAGCACCCCATCAGCGGTACTGCCGTTGTTGTATGCCCTGCGTTTCAACACCCGGCCGGATCTGGTTGCCTCAACCATTATGACAACGACACTCCTCAGCGCCGGGAGCCTGACACTGTTACTGTATCTCTTGCCCCTGCTGCCGTAAAACCTCGCGGAGAAACAGCCGTTATCTGCTATATGAGTAAAAAATGAGGAAGGATCGCTAGAGAACGGCCAAGAAACAATGCGTCTGCGGCACAACTCGCGCAACAACGCCCTGTTGCGCCATCAGTTCTTGCCATTGCAGCAAAAGACGTCCGTTTAAAGAGCATTGCCCTGCTACGGTGCGCGGCTGAAGAAAAACCTGTGCTTGTGGAGCATTATCTTTAACCAACAGCGCTGCCTCAGTCAGCTCATCCTCTGATGTTTCAGGACCGACCACCAGTTTGACGCTGCATGATTTCTGCTGTGCAACACGGAGAAACTCGCCATGTTCAGACCAGCGCGTGTCTTCAGCGGTTTGAGACGCCAGCTTGATATCCATAACCACCCATTTGACGTCATCAATCAGAGATGCCAGAGCCTGAGGCAAGGTGCCGTTGGTTTCAAGCTGAATGGGAAAAAGCTGCGCTAGCTGCGGCAACCATGTTTTAAGCGCTTCGGCATGAAGCAGCGGTTCCCCACCGGTCAACGACAGGGAATGATGCAACAGGGGTGCGCTGTCATGCCACATCTGCAGATGTGACAGCAGCCTTTCGACCGACACAGGATTATCCCACACAAGGAACTCTTCACTACCCGGTTGCGCTTCAATACGGGCATGTTCGCTGGCCTTAAAATCCGTATCGCAATAAGCACAATTCAAATTGCAACCGGCTAGACGGAGAAACACCTGCCGACAGCCGACCAGGGGTCCCTCTCCCTGAATCGAGGAAAATAACTCGACAACAGGTAGATCAGTCGAGGCTGTAGCTGGCACAGGCGTTCTCCGATTCCCAGACATTGACGCAATAAACCTGAACATTGTCTGAGTTGAGCACCCCTTCCAATGCCTCGAACAGAAAGCGGGCAATATTCTCTGATGACGGACTAGCTTCCTTAAAGGGAGGCAGATCATTGAGGTATTTATGGTCGAGCGTACCGAGCAGTTCTTTGGTCCGTGCCTTAAGAATTTTAAAATCGATTCCCAAACCCGAGTCGTCGAGCTCTTTGGCTCGGACCGTCACTTCAACTTTCCAGTTGTGTCCATGGAGGTTTTCACAATCGCCATCATAATTAATCAGATTGTGTGCAGCCGCGAAGTGAGTACAAATTTTGAGTCGATACATAATTTTCTCCAGCAAACTATTTAAAATTGAGTCGTTATACGTTGTAATCAGAGTTTTCATCGGCCGCAGGAACAGGATCGCCGGCAATGCGATAATCCTCTTCAACCCAACAGCCCAGATCAATCATACGACACCGTTCGGAACAAAACGGTCTCCAGGGATTATCTTCCCATGGGGTCTTTTTTTTGCACTGAGGGCAAAGGACATCCACGTCGCTCTCCTTTTTGAATTGGGGCCGAATCAAGTGGAGTTGAATACTATACAATCTCACATAAAATGTAACCTTTTTTCCCTGTCCGGTCCAATTAAGCCCAGCGCCTTAGGCCTGTTCATGCTACAATCCCGAAAAATTTTACCAGGAGAAACCGGTTTATGATGGATAAAAACACTTACAATATTGATTCGCTGGACAGTGAAATTGCCGTTGATCATCGTTGTGCCGCGCTTTTAAAACAGTTTCACGCCAGTTTACTTACAGAAGGGATAGAAGCTCTCGATGCCGGGCAAATCGCCCATGGTGCCGATTATTTTCTGCGCGAATTCATCATCGGCACTTGCCGAGAAAATCTTTTTGACATCGAACCGGTACGTGTCCGGCAGTTTGCCGGTCACTGGTATATCGTCAAAACGTTAGAGCCGAACCTCAAGGAACTGACCCAGATTCTGCAGGGAATATCGATTTTTTACAGCTATTTAAACCAGCAAGGCGCTCTGGATGGCGCAACATTGGAAAAGATAAAAACCTATTCGACCGACATTGATTTCTATCGCCGTCGGATTGAATCCTTCTGGGACATCAGTGGCGACACGGGCTACCCGCAATGGTGCCAGGACTGTCCTCTGCCCGAAAGTGTTGCAACATCTTGATCGCCATGGAACAAAAACGCCTTAAAGCAGCGCGTTTGGCCATCATGACGGCAACAACTCTGGCCATCGTCAAACTGGGAACCGGCATCCTGACCGGCTCAATGGCCCTGCTCTCTTCGGCAGCAGATTCGTTGCTCGACATTCTGATGTCATTGGGCAATTTTTTTGCTCTGAAACAGGCGCATAAGCCCGCAGACGACACTCATCCCTACGGTCACGGCAAATATGAAACAGCCGCGACCTTTCTGCAAAGCGTCCTTGTCGGCATTTCAGGTGGTTATATTCTCTATGAATCCATTCATCGCCTAACACGCGGAGTCACCCTGAAACACGTGGACTACGGCATTGGTGTTCTTGCCTTGAGCGTGCTGGTGTCTTGGTTGTTGAGTCGTTATTTAAAACAGGTCGGTCAACAGACTGAATCGTCAGCGCTGCAGGCGGATGCCCTCCATTATGCCACAGATGTGTACAGCAATCTGGTCTTGCTCATTGGACTGGTTGTCGTGAATACCTTGGGATGGTCCTGGCTGGATCCGGTTCTGTCACTGGGGGTCGGTATCTATGTACTTAAAGCTGCGTATGGACTGTTTCGCTCTTGTCTGGATGAATTCCTTGACGCCGGTTTACCGCCGGAGCAATTAAAAAAAGTTTCGCACTGTATAGAACAACACCGCACTGATGTGACGGGTCACCACCACCTGCGGTCCCGCCGAAGCGGGACCAAACGGTTAATTGATTTCCATCTGACATTCTGCCGTTTTAAAACGATTCAGGAAGCACACGCCATTGCGGACAGCATTGAAAAAGAGATTCGTCGTCAGATCCCCAATGCTGACATCACCATCCATCTAGAGCCAACGGAATGTGAGCAATGTCGCAACTGCACCACGTGCCAGGCGCCCTGTGAAGCCAAGGAGCATCGGCCAGCCCGTTCTGAATCTAACGACCCAGCATAATGCCCAGTTTCTCTGCAGCTTCGACCAGCTCACCGTGAGGAGGCACAAGATTGAGTGAACCGACAGCTTCCTCAAGTGTGGTGGAGATAACCGACCGACCGCGCAAGGCGACCATCTTGCCAAAATCGCCATCAGCAATCAGATCGACCGCCTTCACGCCAAAACGGGTCCCGAGAATACGGTCAAACGGTGACGGTGTTCCTCCACGTTGCAGATGACCGAGTACAACGGTCCGCACCTCCATATCAAGACACTGAGTGATCTGTGCTGCCACCTGCTCGCCGATACCACCAAGTCGATTGACTCCACCACGACTTTTATTGGCGGACTCCTGAATCACCTGCTCGCCATCAAGAGGATGCGCCCCTTCGGCGACAACGACAATGGAGAAACGCCCACCGCGTTCGCGACGACGACGAATGGCTGTACAAATTTTTTCAATTGAAAATGGAATTTCAGGGAGAAGAATCACGTCAGCACCACCGGAAATGCCGGACTCCAATGCGATCCAGCCTGCATCACGGCCCATGACTTCCACCACCATCACACGATGGTGACTTTCAGCGGTTGTATGCAGACGATCCAGAGCTTCAGTAACGACACCGACGGCCGTGTTATAACCGAAAGTGACATCGGTCGCTTTGAGATCATTATCAATGGTTTTGGGAATACCAACGACATTCATTCCCAACTCATAAAGCCGTTGGGCAATTTTCAGTGTTCCGTCACCACCTACGGCGATCAATGCATCAGCCCCCAGTGTGTTAAAGTTTTCCACCACCTGAGACGAGACATCCATCCAATGGGTCACGCCGTTTTCCATCACCGGATAATGTAAGGGGTTACCATGGTTGCTGGTTCCGAGAATCGTTCCGCCAAGCTGTAGAATACCCCGAACCGATTTAAGATCCAGTTCGCGAGTTTTAATCCCAGATAACAAACCGTCAAATCCATCCTCAATACCGATTACACGCCAACCCTGAGTGCCGACGGCGTTACGTACGACGCCGCGGATAACCGCATTCAATCCAGGGCAGTCGCCCCCTCCAGTCAAAATTGCGATGGTTTTCATTGACCCTCCTGTGAGCATTACATAGAGACAGAGTCGTCAGTTGCCCTGTCATTTACTGTTTAGTCGTTTCGGGTTCTGTAGCAATAGCCAATTTTGAAAAACCGGCCTGCTGAGCGGCATCCATCAACTGAACGACTTTGCCATGGTGGGCCTGTTTGTCCGCCATGAGGATAAATGTTGTTTTCGCTGCCCGCTCGCCATAGGCCGCCAGATGAGACCGGAGATCCTCCATAGAGACTAGACGATCTTCCAAGTGAATCAACCCGGACTTTTCAAGGTAGACTTTAACCTCTTCCGGCTGTTTGTCCAGTTTCTGGCTGCCTGCCTGGGGCAAATTGATATCGATCCCTGTTGAATCGACAAACGTGGTGGAAATCATGAAGAAAATAAGTAAAAGGAAAACCACATCGACCATGGAAGTTAGTTCAACACGAACTTCGTCCCGCTCTTTTCTTTTAAACGCCATGACGTGCCTTTGTCAGGATCTGATTTATACGTTATAAGAATGTTGAAACGTCCCATTCAAGGGCTTTTCAACGGCGTTATCCTCAAACATAACTTCCATTCCCCACAAATCAAGTACTTAGAAACATTAGGCTTTGACTTAAGTCGCTAGGCCATGGGCCCCATAAGATGTTTCCGTCAGCCTATTGAGATCGTTTACTATCATGTGCCAGGAGGTCAACAAGATCCAAGGCATGAATTTCAAGTTGGTGGGCAATATTATCTGACCGACTGGTGAGATATTTATGCAAAAGAATGGTTGGAATGGCAACGGACAAACCCGTCGCGGTGGTGATGAGGGCTTCGGAAATCCCGCCGCCAAGTGTGGCGGGTGTCCCAACACCCTGAATAGAAAGCTGGGTAAATGCACGGATCATACCGAGAACCGTGCCAAGCAAACCGAGAAGCGGAGCAATGGTGGCGATGGTTCCCAGAAGACCGAGATAACGATCCAGGGTGACGCTGTAACGCGCGCCCACTTCCTCGACAAGTGTCTTGATCTGATCACGGCTGCGGCCGGCAGCATTAAGCGCAACCACATAGATTGGCGCCAACAAGGTACGTCTTTGACGACAGACATCCAAAGCATCGCCCAGGTGCTCGTTGCGCACCAACATTTCGACCTCATCTCTTAAACGTCTGGACTGCTTGATCAAACCTCTGTATACCCAGACCCGTTCAAAAAAAATGGCCAGAGCCAATACTGAACAGAACAGGATCGGATACATCAGAGGACCACCTTTTTGGAAAATTTCCAGCATGTCGAGGTCCTTATGATTTTACGGTTAAGACTGTTTCGATTGTGTCTCGTCTTGAACTTGCTCCTCAGGTTGAGCGTCTTCCACCGGTCCTTGCGGCAATTCGATCACCTGGGGCGGCTCCTCTTTAGGGCTATCGGATGGAGCTGGCTCTTCATAAACGGCATCGCTGACCTCTTCTGTGCGAGGAGCAGCAGGCGTTTCTTCAATGACGGGAGCCGGTTGTTCTTCGATCACAGTCGTTGCTTCGGATTCTGCAGGTTTGACTTCTGAAGCGTCAGTCTTTTTATCCTGCTTACGCGCTTTACGATCTTTTTTCTTTTCCGTTTTGCTTTCTTTCTCATCGTCAGTGCCTTCAGGCTGTAATTGTCTCAGCTGACGCTTGAGCTGCATGATTTTAATGGTATTGGCAAAAGAAGCCGAGATCATCCCAAGGACAAACGTGGTGATGATCATCAAGAAAAGATAAATCTCCGGAGTCTGATAATCAAGAAAACGAATGACAACTTTTGTATCATTGTCTTTACAGAAAATAAAAACCAGCGCGAGGCCCACTAGAGCCAAAAACAGTTTGACAAATTTCATCGAAATCTTCCCCCCAAACAAAGTCTTATATCGAGCCTTTACCAAAAGGCTCGTGTAGCCCATGGATGGGCGACCAAAATAGTCGGGTTCGTTTACAACCCGGTGATTTTGTGAGCTTTTGAAAATGGCATTTTTCAAAAGCATGTTTGCAAAAAGCCAAGGAAGGATTTTTGCAAGAGCCTCATTTCGTATCGATTTAAATTACATAACGTGGTTCTGCGAGTCGGTTCGCAGAGAGTCCCGTTGACGTTAGACGATTTACCCCAACGCGTCAATATTGATAATCTCGGCATCAAGCGTTTCACCAACATGAAGAACAGCCACAGAATGCCAAGGAGCATTGCGTCGATCTGCAGCACTTCCCGGATTCACGACAAGCAGATCGCCAACGCGATGACACACCGGAACGTGGCTGTGGCCATAGATCAGACAATCGAGATTGGCCGCAGAAAAGTGTTCAATCATCCGCGCTTCAAGATCATCACGGGGACCCCATCCGTGGACAACACCGATACGCCAGGATTCGATGGTCATAATCCGTTGAAGCGGCACATGGGGATGACCGACATCCATGTTGCCCTGAACCGTATAAAACGGCAGACCGTCAAATAACAGACTGAGGTCAGGATGAACCATATCGCCAGCATGAATGACCGCATCAACCCCAGCAAAGCAACTGGACATTAATCGAGCAATCAGCCCTGCAGCCTCATCCAGTGAATTAAAGTGGGTATCGGAAAGAACAGCTATCTTTTTCACAGCGAATGTCCATAAAAAAAGGCGCCACTCGGGCGCCTTTTCATGCGGGTATAAAATTACGCCAGATCGTTTTCAATCCGAATAAACAAGCTCGGCTCTTTGCAGATATCAAACTGATCAATCGTCTCAAGAGCAGAACGCACATTGCTTTCTACAGCGTCATGCGTCATCAGGACGATGGGTACACAACCACCGAGTTCCCGTTCCGGCTGAATCATTGAGGCAATGCTGATATCATGCTCACCAAGAGCTGCTGCAATTCGGGCCAGGACACCAGGACGATCTTCTACCATCACGCGAATATAGTAGGGGCTGGTGATGTCTTCCATAGCACGAATGGGCAACGTGGTGATATTTTTGGTCAGATAATTCAAAGAAGGTGTCAAAAAGCTGCTTTCTCCGAGCATCTGGCGTGACAAACTCATGACATCGCCCATCACAGCACTGGCCGTCGCATCCATACCAGCACCGCTGCCAACCTGAGTCACAGGACCGACAAAATCGCCGATCAGTCGCACAGCATTTAACACACCACGAACTTCGGCCAGCGAGTAATTTTCAGGAATCATCGTTGGGTGAACGCGAGCTTCCACCATACCGTCTTCCTGTTTGCCAATCGCCAGAAGTTTGATCTGGTAACCGAACTGGCGGGCAAATTGGATATCCAAAGCCGTAATCCGCGTAATCCCCTCGGTATAGATTGCATCAAAATCAACCCAGGTACCAAAACACATGGTCATCAAAATCGATAATTTATGCGCGGTATCAATGCCTTCAATATCAAATGTCGGATCCGCTTCTGCATAGCCAAGCTTCTGTGCATCCGCCAGAACACCGGAAAAATCCTCACCGTTCTCCGTCATTCGGGTCAGGATGTAATTGCAAGTACCGTTCAGAATACCGAAGACATCACTGAATTGGTTGGCGCACAGGTTCTCGCGAATCGAGGACAACACCGGGATGCCGCCACCTACCGCTGCTTCAAATAAAATACTGACATTATTTTTTTCAGCGGCCTGCAACAACTCCTGACCATACAGAGCCAAAAGCGCCTTGTTCGCCGTAACGACATGTTTGCCGTTTTCGAGGGCCTTGAGTACAAAGGTACGTGCAGGCTCATATCCGCCGATCAACTCGATAACAACATCGATGTCCGGATTGGTCAGCACATTATTGGCGTCATCGGTCAAAATAGCAGGGTCAACAGTGACACCACGATCCGTCGTCAAATCACGGTCGGCAATTGCCGCCAAAGTCAGTTTTGCACCAAGACGTTGCGCCATCACTTCAGCATTTTGTTGAAATACTTTGACCACTCCGGTACCAATGGTTCCGAATCCCAGCAATCCGACTTTTATCTCTTTCATGAGTCTCCCCAATAATCAGTCGTTCACTAACGACGTGTCTGTTTGGCAATTCGATCAAGAACACCATTAAGAAAGGCCGGTGTGTCCTTGGTCCCATAGCGCTTGGCAATCTCTATCGCCTCATTGATGACAACGCTGGCCGGAGTTTTATCTGTGTACATTAGCTCATAACAGGCCATACGCATTAACGACAGGTCTAAACGCGGCATCCGGTCCAGGGCCCAGTTTTTTGAGGTGTCCAGCAATGTCGCATCGATCTCTTCAAGATGATCGTAGACACCTTTAACCAGTTGTTCGGCAAAAATGACCACATCATCAGATAATGGCGTGTCCGCCTCTTCCGGTTCTCCGAGAACATCCGTATTAAAACGGAAATTCCCCCAAAAATCACTGAGGACCTGATCGAGAGGAGCTTCCTGATCATAAAGGCTATACAAAATCTTCAATGCGTATTCACGCCCGTTGCGTCGTGTTCCCTGTGCCATTTAATCGATACTTTTCAAGAGGTTGATCATCTCAATCGCAGTCACTGCCGCCTCAAAACCTTTATTGCCCGCTTTGGTGCCAGCGCGCTCAACCGCCTGTTCAATGGTGTCGGTCGTCAATACGCCGAAGGCAATGGGCACACCGCTTGCCAAGCTGACCGAGGCAACCCCTTTGGTCACTTCATTGCTGACATAATCAAAATGAGGCGTTGCGCCACGGATAACCGCGCCAAGACAAATGATCGCATCATAGTTGCCAGATGAGGCCATTTTCTGCGCAACCAGAGGAATTTCAAACGCACCCGGAACACGAGCGATAGTGATTGCGTCATCGTTTCCACCATGACGAACAATAGCATCGACAGCCCCTTCAACAAGTCGTTCGCAGATAAAACTGTTAAAGCGAGCAACAACGATCGCAATTTTGTGACCACTGGCATCCAGTTGGCCAGCTAATTGTTTTGCCATAAGAGCACTCCTATTTGAAGTCTCGGCCTGCCCTGATAGACAGCCCATTGATGAGTCGTTACAGGTTCTCGAGAAGATGACCCATTTTTTCTTTTTTCGTCAGCAAATAACGTTGATTGACGCGGTTTGCAGGCATTTCGATTTTGACTCGTTCGACAACTTCAAGACCATAGCCCTGAAGACCGACAATTTTTTTCGGGTTGTTGGTCATCAAACGAATCTTGGTAACTCCAAGATCTGCAAGAATTTGCGCACCAATACCATAATCACGTAGGTCTGCCTTAAAACCAAGAGCTTCATTGGCTTCAACAGTGTCATGACCACAATCCTGAAGGGCATAGGCTTTCAGTTTATTGACCAGGCCGATGCCGCGCCCTTCCTGACGCATATAAACAACGACACCGGTTCCCGCCTCTTCGATCTGAGCCATTGCCGCTTGCAGCTGTTGACCACAATCGCAACGCATGGAGCCGAACACATCACCGGTCAGGCACTCAGAATGAACCCTCACCAAAACAGGAGTATCGGGTTTAATTTCCCCCTTAATCAAGGCAACATGCTGGGCATTATCCACATCATTTTCATAAACAATCGCCTTAAAATCGCCACCAAAGCATGTCGGCAAAGCCGTTTCAGCAGCACGACGCACCAGCATTTCCTTGCGCATGCGATATTCGACCAGATCCGCAACGGTAACAATACGTAAATTATGCCGTTGCGCAAACTCCTTGAGTTGCGGCATACGCGCCATGGTGCCATCGTCGTTCATAATTTCACAAATGACTCCGGCGGGCTTTAGTCCGGCAAGACGAGCCAGATCTACAGAACCTTCGGTCTGACCGGTCCGTACCAACACACCGCCTTTACGCGCACGCAGTGGAAAAACATGACCGGGACGTGCCAAGTCGCGTGCTGTCGAGCTATCGTCAATGGCCACTTTAATGGTGTGGGCACGATCCGCTGCAGAAATGCCTGTGGAAACCCCTTGGCGGGCTTCAATCGAAATCGTGAATGCCGTTCCGAATGATGAGCTGTTTTCAGTAACCATCAACGGCAGGTCCAGATAATCGGCGCGTTCTTCGGTCAACGACAGGCAGATCAGCCCTCGCCCCTCTTTGGCCATGAAATTGATCGCTTCGGGAGTCACCATTTCGGCTGCCATGGTCAGATCGCCTTCATTTTCACGATCCTCGTCATCGACCAGAATAACCATTTTCCCCTGACGGATATCTTCAAGCGCCGCTTCAATTTTTGCTATAGGCACAACGTGCTCCTTTCACAGTGTGGCATTTTCACCGGTCTGCGACCGAATTACATAAACCCGTTACGGGCCAGATGTTCCAATGTCAGAGATCCGCCCTGTGCGGCAGGAGCCTGACCGAGAAGTTTTTCTACATATCGAGCGATAATATCCGTTTCAATATTCACTCGTCCACCCACTTGTACATTTTTCAACGTCGTCTGTTCAAGACTATGAGGAATAATAGCCACGGAAAAGGTTTCGTCCGTCACGTCATTGACCGTCAGACTGATCCCATCGATGGTGATGGACCCTTTTGGAACCACATAACGCAGGGTGTGGGGTGCCAAATGAAAAGTAAAACGGATCGCATTACCGTCAGGACGTCGCTCCGTGACAATCGCCACATCATCGACATGCCCGCTGACCAAATGGCCGCCAAGACGATCACTGAGCTTTAATGCCCGTTCTAGATTGACCGAACTGCCCGGAGCCAGGCCTCCGAGATTGGTGCAACCAAGAGTTTCTGGAGAAACATCAGCCACAAAGGCGCCGTTACCAAAACGGATGACCGTCAGGCAGATACCATTCACAGCGATACTGTCGCCTAAAGCAATTTCCGTCATTGGAATAGACGTCGCGACACTCAACTGAACACTGGAAGCTCCATGACGTAATTCACGGATAGTACCGACATCTTCAATCAATCCGGTAAACATGACGCCACCTCTCCTTCGAGCAAGATATCTTCCCCAAGTGTGGTCACCCTGAAATCATCAAGATGCAGGCAGTCATCAAGAGAATCGACCCCTTTGCCGCTGAACAAACCATAACCGTCATTGCCGCCAAGCAGTTTCGGCGCCATATAGATCATGACCCGATCAATCAAACCTACTCTGAAAAGGCTGTTATTGAAAGTACTGCCACCTTCGACAAGCACGGATTGGACACCACGCTGACCAAGACATTGTGCCAAAGCGGGCAAATCAACCTGACCTTCTGCCGTCGCTGCAATCTTCAGGACCTCGACGCCGGCAAAGTGCTTAAAAGCAGCAATCTTTTCTTCATCGGCCGTCTCAACGGTGACGATCCAAGTCGGAGAGCAGGAATCATGACGTACAAGATGAGAATCTAGAGAAATGCGTAAGCGCGAATCCACCACGATGCGCACAGGATCACGACCAGGTGGATTTAGCCGTGTCGTCAATCGGGGGTTATCTCTTAACGCTGTGCCACTGCCAACCATAATGGCATCCACGCGGTCACGAACCTGATGGACATGCTGTCGGCTGACGGAATTGGTAATCCACTGCGAATGCCCGCTCCGCGTCGCGGTGTGACCATCCAACGTCAATGCCGACTTGAGAATAAACAGCGGTCGCCCAGATGTCGTATGCATAACAAACGGTGCCACCAATCGGCGACACTCTTTTTCCAGAACACCAACGTGAACGTCGATCCCGGCAGCACGCAAACGAGAGATACCCTCTCCGCTGACCCGAGGATTTGGGTCAACCATGCCGACAAAGACCCGTGCAACGCCAGCAGCAATCAGGGCCTCACAACAGGGAGGTGTTCGTCCATGGTGAGAACAGGGTTCCAACGTGACATAGATATCAGCCCCAAGAGCATTTTCGCCAGCCTCTCTCAAGGCGAACACTTCAGCATGCGGTTCACCAGCTTTCGGGTGAAATCCTTGCCCGACGATGTGCCCATCATGAACAATGACAGCTCCAACCGGAGGGTTTGGCGTTGTTCGTCCTAAGGCTCCACAAGCAAGGTCAATCGCCATGCGCATATAGTATTCAGGAAGTTCTGGATTTTTCTTCACAGATAACATGAACTTTTATGAATCACGGGGAAGGTCGTGTTGGTTACCAAGAATATCTTTGAGTTCCTGCATAAATTCGTTGATATCCTTGAATTGCCGATAAACGGAAGCAAAACGAACATAGGCGACTTCATCGAGATCATGCAAGGCTTTCATAACCGCTTCACCAACACGACTGGCAGGAATTTCACGTTCCGGGCTTTCCTGAAATTCCATCTCCAGTTGATCGACAATTTTTTCAATTGTCGCGATGGAAACTGGTCGTTTTTCACATGCCCGTTGCATTCCGGAGATAATTTTCTGACGATCAAAAGGCTCTCGTCGACCATCTTTTTTTACCACCAGAGGCAATATATCTTCGACACGCTCATAGGTGGTGAAACGACGATTACATTCAGAACACTCACGCCGCCGTCGAATACTATTCCCCTCTTTACCCAGGCGAGAATCAACAACACGTGTATCGATACAAGAACAGAAAGGGCACTTCATCTAAGCCTCCTGGCATGATGAATGTGTTGCCGAAACATGCTCAAGAACTTCAATCCCGGACTCAAGCAATAACTCGCGGGCCAGATCATCGGGATAGCCATCCAGATAAACAATGCGGCTCAGGCCGGCATTGATCAGCATTTTGGCACAAATCACACAAGGAGCATTGGTGCAAAACAGGGTGCCACCACTGATATTGACCCCATGCTTGGCGGCCTGAATAATGGCATTTTGTTCGGCATGGAGGCCTCGGCACAGCTCGTGACGCTGTCCGGAGGGCACCTGCAGTTTTTCCCGCAGGCACCCGGTTTCCTGACAATGCCGTACGCCGGATGGCGTACCGTTATATCCGGTGGTCAGAACATTTTTATCTTTGACGATCACAGCTCCAACCTGGCGACGCAGACACGTAGAGCGGCTGGCCACAAGACGGGCAATGTCCATAAAATAATCTTCCCACGACGGACGCGTCATCATTTCTCTTACTTCAAACGATGTGCGTAAAGAGGAAACTGCTTGCACAGTTCCTTGACTTCACCACGAATTGCCGTCAGAGCATCTTCATTTTCAATATTCTGCAGTGCACGATCAATCCATTCCGCAACCTTACCCATCTCCGCTTCTTTGAGGCCACGAGTCGTCGTCGCCGGAGTACCGATACGGAAGCCGCTGGTGACAAACGGAGAACGGGTATCAAACGGCACAGCGTTTTTATTCACGGTGATACCGGCTTTTTCCAGAGCCGCTTCAGCCATTTTACCGGTTGTTTCAGTCCCACTGAGATCGACCAGAATCAAGTGATTGTCCGTACCGCCGGAAACCAGATTGTAACCACGCTCCAGCAAACCAGCAGCGAGAGCCTTGGCATTGAGAACAACTTGTTTTGCATAGGATGTAAAATCAGGATCAAGAGCTTCTTTAAAGGCAACCGCTTTTGCTGCAATGACATGCATCAACGGACCACCCTGGCTACCGGGGAAGATATTGCTGTTCACTTTTTTGGCAAATTCTTCGCGGCACAGAATCATACCGCCTCGCGGTCCACGCAGTGTTTTATGGGTGGTCGTTGTCACGAATTCAGCATGCGGAACCGGATTCGGATGTTCACCGGCTGCAACCAGACCGGCAATATGCGCCATATCCACCATCACCGGTGCCCCGACCTTATCGGCAATTTGACGAAACGCCTCGAAATCGATGGTGCGAGGATAGGCACTGGCACCGACAACGATCAGTTTCGGTTTATGCTCTACAGCCAGAGATTCCACTTCATTGTAATCAATAGTTCCGGTTTCTTTCTTCACACCGTAGGGCACGATGTTGTACAGCTTGCCGGAAAAATTAACCGGAGAACCGTGGGTCAGGTGACCACCATGAGCCAGGTTCATACCCAGGACAGTGTCACCAGGCTCACAAGCGGAAAAGTAGACGGCCATATTGGCCTGTGAACCTGAATGGGGCTGGACATTGGCATGGTCCGCGCCAAACAATTGCTTTGCACGATCAATGGCCAACTGTTCTGCAACGTCAACGACTTCGCAACCACCATAGTATCGCTTGCCGGGATAGCCTTCGGCATATTTGTTGGTCATGATAGAGCCTTGAGCTTCCAACACACGCTCACTAACAAAGTTTTCCGAAGCAATAAATTCGAGATTATATTCCTGACGCTCTGTTTCTTCCAGGATGGTCTGAGCGATTTCGGGATCAAATTCAGCAAGAGTCTTCACAACAACCTCCATGGTCTTGATGACATAAAGAAAAAGTGATGGGCGGGTCTCACCCGCCCATCACTTGACTGACGTGTTAGGCTTCGGATGGGCAAGTACGCTCCAGCTGGATAATTTTATCCAACCGGTTCTGATGGCGGCCACCTTCATAGGCACCTTCATACCAGATGCTGACCATACGACAAGCCAGATCTGGGTCAAGTACCCGCCCGCCCAAGACAAGAATATTGGCATTATTATGCTCACGAGCCATTTGCGCAGTAAATTCATCGTGGGCTAAGGCAGCTCTTACCCCGGGAAATTTATTGGCAGCGATCGACATGCCAATTCCGGTGCCACAAATCAATATCCCCTGCTCTGCCTGCTGTTTGGAAATAGGCTCGGCGACCAGAGCCGCATAATCAGGATAATCCACGGAATCATCAGCGTGAACACCAAGGTCCTTCACGTCAACGCCGCGTTGTTCAAGATACGACACAACGATCTGTTTAAGCTCTAATCCACCATGATCACTGGCAATCAACAACATAGCGACTCCTTAGATCTTTTTGAACAGCAGGGTGGCATTGGTACCACCGAAACCGAGAGAGTTGGACATCGCAATCTTGACATCCGCTTGACGAGCTGTGTTAGGAACATAATCCAGATCACACTCATCCGAGGGGTTTTGCAGATTGATTGTTGGTGGCACAATACCGGTTTCAAGTGCTTTGAGGCAGTAAACGGCCTCCAAAGCTCCGGCAGCACCAAGGCCATGTCCTGTCATGCTCTTAGTCGAGCTGACCATCACGGATTTTGCGTGAGTGCCGAGAGCCGATTTGATCGCCATGGTCTCGAACATGTCATTAAAAGGTGTCGATGTTCCGTGTGCATTAATGTAATCAATGTCCTCCGGATTGACACCGGCCCCGTTCATGGCCATTTTCATGCAGCGCGCTGCACCTTCACCCTCAGGAGCAGGAGCGGTTAAATGATAGGCATCAGAGGTCAGACCGTAGCCACAAACCTCGCCATAAATTTTTGCTCCACGTTTCACGGCAGATTCATACTCTTCGAGTATGACGATACCGGCACCTTCAGCCATGACAAAACCATCGCGATCCTTGTCAAAAGGACGACTCGCCGCTTTAGGGTCATCATTGCGTGTCGACAGAGCTTTCATGACACAGAAGCCGGAAACACCCAGAGGCGTGATGGTGGACTCTGTACCACCGGCGATCATGGCATCGGCATCACCGCGCTTGATCATATGGTAGGCATCACCAATGGAGTGGGTCCCAGTAGCACAGGCACTGACTGACGAAAGGTTAGGACCTTTTGCACCGTAGCGAATTGAAATCTGGCCAGGCGCCAAGTTAATGATCAGCATGGGAATAAAAAACGGTGACACACGTTTGTAGCCACTCTTATTGAGAACATCATGATATTTCTCAATCGCCGGCAGACCACCAAGACCGGAACCAACCAGAACACCCACGCGCTCGGCATTTTCCTCGGTAATTTCCAAGCCGGAATCTTTCATGGCCATATCAGCTGCAGCCAAAGAATATTGAATAAAGAGATCCATTTTCTTGACCTCTTTTTTGTCGATAAATTCGTTGGGATCAAAATCTTTGACCTCGCCGGCAATTTGGGCAGGCAGGTCTGACGCATCAAAACGTGTGATCAGATCAATTCCGGATTGTCCCTCAGTTAGAGCCGACCAGTTTTTATCCACTCCAGTGCCCAGAGAAGAAACCGCACCAACACCTGTCACTACAACTCTACGCATGATTACGTCCTTTACATTTAAATTTAAAAAGTTAACAGACTGCTTTAGCAAGCTGTTGAAAAACAGCCGATATCGCCCAGAGGCGGGTAATCGAAATCAAGAACACTCTTCAAGAACTTGATTTTATGAGCAAGACGGAAATGGCATTTCGGCTTGCATCGTTGGCCCCCACCGGATGAGGCATTTTCAACATCCTGCTGGATTCTCGGCAAGGACATTCGTCGGATTTGTTCCACTCAGAATCAAACCTGATCCGAAAATCATCCCGTCCTGAAAAACAAACACTCAGAACGATTTCACACTACAGCAAAAGCTGTACTCTGAAATCACGCTGAGACGTGAAAAGGAACCACAGAGAAGGATAAGGGAGGGGCAGAGAACCTGCACCTCCCCTGAACCGTAAATACCAATCAGGAATTGTCGCTCACGTAAGAGATGGCATCCTTGACGGTTTGAATTTTCTCGGCATCCTCATCAGAGATTTCGATATCGAATTCTTCTTCAAGAGCCATAACCAGTTCAACGGTGTCCAGAGAGTCTGCACCGAGGTCATCCATAAAAGATGCTTCGGGAGTGACTTGCTCTTCTTCAACACCCAGTTGCTCTGCAACAATTTTTTGTACTCTTTCCTCGATTGAAGCCATGATTTTACCTCCATGTGTGTGGTAACAGCCTAAGCTGATGTGTTCAGTGCCAGCCTCGGGAACCTACCGATCCGGCCAATTTAATTACATATACATTCCGCCATTAACAGACAGTTCATGCCCGGTAATGTACCCGGCCTGCTCTGATGCCAGAAAAGCTACAGCAGCCGCAATATCCTCTGGAGCACCAAATCGGCCCAAAGGAATCTGAGCGGCCATCTCTGTTCGAACTTTTTCGGGCAATTCAGCTGTCATATCTGTCTCAATAAAACCCGGCGCCACAGCATTCACCGTTACATTGCGCCGTGCCAGTTCACGGGCGTTGGAACGGGTCAGTCCCATCAAGCCACCTTTACTGGCACAATAGTTTGCCTGTCCGATATTCCCCATCTGACCTACGACCGAAGTAATATTGATAATCCGACCATAGCGTTGTTTACTCATGATCTTGGCAGCGGCCCGGGTACAGAGAAACGCACCCTTGAGATTAATGTTCATCACCGCATCCCAATCATCATCTTTCATGCGTGGCAGGAGTGTATCACGTGTGATACCGGCATTATTTACCAGAATATCAATCTGCCCGAAAGCCTGCTGAGCTGCATCAATCATGGCCGTCACATCGCTGTCGAGAGAAACATCCGCTGCGACCCCAATCGCTTCACCACCCTGATTTTTGATTTCAGCGACCAGTGATTCGGTATCCTGTTGCTTACGACTGACGGCAACAATCCGCGCTCCCTGTCCAGCAAGATGCTGAGCAATACAACGTCCGATTCCCCGTGATGCTCCGGTGACAATAGCCACGCGATTTTCAAGCATGAAAAACTCCTCCAATCACTACAACGCCTGGAGAGACGCGAGATCTTCAACGTTGGCAATCGGCATACGGCGTTCGATGCGCTTAATCAAGCCGCACAGAACCTTACCGGGGCCGATCTCAATAAAACGATCAACACCTTGACCAACCATGTAACGAACAGATTCATCCCAACGCACCGGAGCACTGACTTGGGTAACCAGCAACGATTTAACACGGTCAGTATCACGGTTCGCCGTTGCCTCAACATTCGTGACAACCGGTACGTTCAGAGCGGTCAAAACAACCGACTCAAGCACTCCGGCAAGCTGTTCTCCAGCGGGTTTCATCAAAGCACAATGGAATGGTGCACTTACCGGTAAAGGCATGGCTTTTTTTGCACCGTTTTCCTTGGCCAGCTCAATAGCGCGCTCTACAGCTGCCGTGTGTCCAGCAATAACAATCTGACCAGGGCTGTTGAAATTTGCCGGAGAAACGATCTGGTCGCCAGCAGCCTCAGCACAAATTTTCTCCAAAATCTCCGCATCAACGCCAAGAACAGCAGCCATTGCACCTTCACCAACAGGAACCGCCTGTTGCATGAACGTTCCACGCTGACGAACCGTACGCACGGCATCAGCAAACGGCATGCTCCCTGCCGCCACCAGAGCAGAATATTCCCCCAGGGAGTGCCCAGCCACATAGTCAGGCTGCAGATCAGTTTCCTGTTGCAAAACACGCAACGCAGCAACACTCATCGTCAAAATAGCCGGCTGAGTATTGGCAGTCAGCTTAAGATCTTCCTCAGGACCCTCATAACACATTCTGGCCAGATCAAATCCCAAGGCATCGTTAGCCTCTTCAAAGACATCGCGGGCAACGGAGAAATTTTCACTTAACTCTTTACCCATTCCAGCGTGTTGAGCGCCCTGGCCGGGAAAAACAAATGCTAACATACTCATAACCTTTTTCAGCTAAAAAACCATTCGCCAGAACTTACCAACGAACCAGCGTCGCCCCCCAGGTGAAACCTCCGCCAAAGGCATCAAAGACGAGAATGTCACCTTCAGAGAGCTTACCGTTGCGATTGGCCTCATCCAATGCCAGCGGGATTGAGGCACCGGAGGTATTACCACACAGATCAACATTGACATACATCTGCTCATCGCGAAGTCCAAGGCGCTTCTTTACGGCATCAAGGATACGGCGATTTGCCTGATGGGGGAAGAGCAGGTTCACATCCTCAGCCGTCATCTGGTGGGCCTCAAGGGCTTCAATGGCAACATCGTACAAAGAACGAACTGCAATCTTAAATACTTCGTTTCCAGCCATGTGCAAGAAAGGCAGGCGTTGTTCAATACCAGATACACTTGCGGGATGGCGCGCACCAAATCCGGGCTGGTAAAGAAGCTCCCAATAGGAGCCGTCAGAGTGCAAGTGAGAGGACAGGATACCGCTTTCGCCCTCCTGAGCCTCAAGAACAACAGCACCGGCACCATCTCCAAAAAGAATACAGGTATTCCGGTCTTGCCAATCAATAATCCGGCTGAGAACCTCGGCACCAATAACCAACGCTTTTTTAGAATGCCCGCTTTCCAGATACTGAGAAGCAGACGCAAGCGCATAGACAAAGCCACTGCACGCGGCAGAAACATCCCATGCTGCAGCGTTGACAGCACCGAGCTTATCTTGAACCAAACACGCTGTTGACGGCCACGGAAAATCGCCGGTAATGGTACCGACAATAATCAGATCAATCTCTTCAGGAGTAACGTCAGCCATATCCAGTGCGTTGCGAGCAGCGCGAACGGCCAAATCCGAGGTCATTTCATCTTCAGCAGCAATGCGCCGCTCTTTAATGCCAGTGCGTGCCGTAATCCATTCATTATTGGTTTCGACCATTTTTTCCAAATCGAAGTTGGTCAAAACCTTTTCAGGCAGGTAAGAACCTGTACCGATAATCCGTGCTCTTTTCACTGACATCTCCCCTTGCTTAATCCACTCAAATCATTTTCCGGCAACTGCCGCCACTGCAGTGACCTCCGGCTGACTGCTCAGCTCGTGCAACTCTTTAACCAGCGTGTCATTGACCGCTTTCTGAATACTGTCGGCAGCCTGACCAATCGCATTGGTCAGTGCTTTTACATTGGAGCCACCATGACAAATGATGCCGGTTCCACAGATACCCAACAACGGAGCACCGCCATATTCAGCATAATCAATTTTCTTTTTGAATGCCTGAAACGCCGGACGAGACAACAGGTAACCGATGCGAGCCAAGAAACGTGATTTCAACTCCTGGCGCAGCATGGTGCCTATGGCCTCGGCAAGGCCTTCTGAGACTTTGAGCACAACGTTACCGACAAACCCGTCACAAACCACGACATCAACATCGCCACTATAAACGTCACGCCCCTCAACGTAACCAATATAGTTTAGATCAAGCTGCTTGAGCAGTTGATGGGTCTCGCGCGTCAGTTCATTACCCTTTTTTGCCTCGGAACCGTTGGACAACAAACCGATCCGCGGATGGCTCTTGCCCATAATTTGGCGAACATAGACATGACCCATGATGGCAAAATGCTCTAGATGGATCGGTTTGCAATCAACATTGCCGCCGACATCGAGAACAAGTGTCTGCCCCTGTAAGTTAGGCACGATGGTCGCAATCGCCGGGCGTTCTATCCCGTTGATTCTCTTAGTGACAAACATGCCTGCGGCCATGGTAGCACCGGAGTTGCCGGCACTGACCACCGCCAGGGCTTCGCCCTGCTTAACCAGATCAAATGCAACACGAATAGACGAATCCTTTTTCTTCCGTACTGCATCGGAAGCGGAATCGTCCATCGTGACAATTTCTGAGGCATGATGAATCCGAAGATCCAAACCCGTCACATCGTGAGTTGCCAATTCTTGTTCAATCCGCGTTTTATCGCCAACCAGAACAATCGCCATGCCCCATTTACGAGCTGCAGCGACAGCACCCTCGACTTCAACAGCCGGAGCATTGTCGCCACCCATAGCGTCAACCGCAATCACGATTGATTTCATCTATTCAATCCTTAGTCCTCAGAGTCGAGAACATTGCGATCTTTATAAAAACCACAGCTCGGGCACACGCGGTGCGGCTGCTTGGGTTCATCACATTGAGGACATACGGAAATGCCAGGTGCTGTCAAACCATCGTGTGCACGACGCATGTCACGTCTGGATTTGGACGTCTTTTTCTTGGGTACTGCCATGAGCTGAATCTCCTTTGCTCTGTATCTATCTGATATTTTATCAATTACCTGTCAGAGTCATACCGCTGACAACCGACCAAAAGTAAACCGAAACGATGTTATTTTTCAACCTTAAAATCTTTAAGAGCCGCAAAGTGCATACTGACTTTTTTCTCAGCACACTGGCAAGGCTCTTCATTGAGATTGGCTCCACATTCGGCACACAATCCCTTACAGGAGTCATCACATAACGGATGTGTGGGCAACAGAAGCACAACCTGCTGTTGGATTTCATCATCCAGGTCAATAGTTTTCCCGTCAAAGAGTTCTAGCCCCATCTCTTCTGCGGTCAACTCCAACTCTTCACCGTCTTCCCCTGTAACATTCGGCAGTTCTTCCACAAAAGAGTGGTGAAAGCTCCCCTCCAGGCGATAGGTCGTCACAGTTAGGCAGCGATCGCAGGGAATTTCAACCTCAACCCGCAACTGACCGTCCAGCTCGATGACACCACCAACGAGAGTGACATGAACATCAACTTGTACCGGAGTGGGAAAAACATAACCCTCATCCTGACTCAACTGTGCCAGAATAGGATAATGATCTGCGCTTTGTTCGACATTAAGATCGCAACTGCGCCCCTTAATATCTTCTACGTGTAATTGCATATTTTTCAACCCGTTGAGAAAGCGGTCAGTATAGAGTCTAACCCTCTTTTGTCAAGCAAAAAGACGGTGGTTTTTACGTGGAAAATCCGGTCTCGACAAGCAGAGCCCCTAAACCTCAAAAAGGCTATAAATTCATGCCATACACAGATGATCATCTTGGTACTTCCCTGGTAGAACTTAACCATATCATTAAAACTCTGCGTTCCCCTTCCGGATGCCCCTGGGACCGTAAACAAACCGCAGAGTCCATCAAAAAACATCTCCTTGAAGAGACCTATGAAGTCCTTGATGCCATTGACCAGGAGCAGCCTAAAGACATTTGCAGTGAACTTGGCGATCTCCTCATGCAAATCTATTTTTTGGCGTTGATTTATGAAGAAAGGAATCTTTTTACATTGTTGGACATTAGTGAAACGATTCAGGAAAAGCTGATCCGTCGCCACCCGCATGTCTTTGCCGGACAATCAGAGCTCAGTGACGACCAGATCAATCAGCAGTGGGAACAGATCAAGGCCATCGAAAGACAACAAACACAATCCCACAAAACGCACCAGCCAACCATTGAACCTCTGCCGGCACTACTTGCTGCACAGAAATGGGAGAAAAAATACCCCCACCCTCCTCTTTCCATAGAAGAAATCTCACAACAGTTCTTTGAATTGGAAAACACGACAAACCATTCGACAGTGGAAACAATCATCGGTAAGCTGCTAGCAAATTGCGTGCGGCTGGCTGAACACCATCAGGTCGATGCTGAAACAAGTTTGAGACAATACCTTATCAATACTGCGCAAAAGACAGAATAACTCAACACGATGGTAACAACCTGGTCGATCATTAAAGATATGTTTATGGTTTATTAAATTTACATTGAAAAAAACACCCATTCTGCCAACAAAAAACTTGACATCGAAAAAAACGACACAGTTCAGACTACTTATGATTTTACCCACAAAAACTGTTGATAACCTGTTGATAACTTTGTTAATAGATCTCAGAAGACCACACTAAAATAGGCTTTCAACATTTTGCATATTTTTTGTGCACACTGATTTTACATTTAAAAACAAATAGTTACTGTTTTTACAATGTCATATCAGCAGAGACACACGATCTGTGATCAAGTATGGAAAATGAACGTTAGCATATCCACATTTAAGGGGCGAAAATGTTTATAAAGTTACTTATTTTGTTTATAGCTATCCCTGTGGCAGAAATTTACGTTCTGTTGCAAGCTGGTGAATTAATCGGCCTTTGGCCAACGATTGCCTTGATATTGCTGACCGGAATCGCCGGAGCGTATCTGTCACGAACACAGGGCAGTGACACGGTGAGAAAGATTCAGTTATCGTTAGAACGGGGTGAGATGCCGACTGAAGAGCTATTGGACGGTGCCATGATTCTTGCCGGAGGACTTACCTTGCTGACACCTGGATTTTGTACAGACTTGATGGGATTCTGTCTGTTGATTCCAACAACACGCCGTGTCATTAAACGCTGGGCACGGCAGTGGATGGAAAGGATGGCGACACAGGGGAATATTCGTATTTATCGTGGATGATCAAGGTGGGCCGCAAAACCACCCACCTTGATCGCTTGATGTGTCGTTGTCAGTTTTTTGGGAGACGAGCGCTGACCAGGAACACGCTATAGGTATCTTCACAGCCCTCGCGCTGTTTAACAATTTTATGAACGGTAGCTGATTGGACATCCACCAGCCCTGCCTTTTCAAAACAACGGCATAACCACTCGCGGTCGATACCATGATGGAAAACACCAGTTGGTTCATCATGGAAGCTCCCGTCTTCAAGGTCAAGATCAGCCAGAGCGAGATAGCCGTCTGGAGATAGATGGCTGACCATATCGCGGACAAGCGCTTCAATATCAGGAACATGGTGCAATACCATCGAGCTGTAGATCAAATCGAAATGCTCTGATAAGTGTTGAGGAAAGTGATCGCTACTCAACAAGGTATCGATTTTATCTTGCATGTTTTGTTGGCGCGCTTTTTCAAGGGTGACCGCCAACATCTTTTCGGCACTGTCCACGGCCAAAACCCGAGCTAATGTATCAATCAGGCTAAACGTCACCAACCCCGTACCACAACCAAAGTCCAATGCGTTCATCGTCGGCTTCAGGGGAACCGCTTGTCGTATCCCCTGAGCGACCGCCGCTGCGAGTTCGACCCGTCGCGGTTTATCGTCCCATTGTATGGCAACACGATTGAAGTCTTTTTTCTCTATCATTTATTCCCTCCTTAAAAGTCAAGTTCGTACCAGCCGTCGCATGCCGGAAAGTACAAGGCACAACGGCATCGGTGATCTGGATCAAGCGCTGTGATAAATTGCGCGTATTGTTGAAGCTGTGGCGCATACTGCTCAATCTGGTGCCGATAAAAATCTTCCATCGCCATCATCCCCGGAACAGATGTTTTATAATCAATAACCCAGCGATCCGGCCCGTCAATAAACGTTCTGTCAACAATTACGTTAACCAGTTGACCATCGATCACACGACTAAGCGCATACTCCTGTCGGCCCTGTTCATGTTCTGCCAGAATCCAGCGGCCCCTGTCACTGGTCAACATGGTATCAAGAATCTGATTGACCCGGCAAATGATCTGCTCTCCGGGTTGGTCAACCACGCCCAGCTGAGTGACTTGCCGACGGATCAAAGGATAACGTTTTTCGGCAGTAGAGAAAACGTCGCGCATGTCCGGCTGCGCGGCATAGCGCTCCAGCCAAAGATGGACCAAGGTTCCGATATGACTGGCAGATTGATCATGCGTCCACGGAGCCAGACCGGCATCAGAGTCCTCTTTAAGTGGAGAAATACACGGCAATGGTTCGGCACGCCGAATCAATGGCGGTCCACAGCGGCGATTTTCGACCGGACGTACCGCGCTCTCTTCACCTGACTTTTCCGGAAACTGATAGACGTCTGACACTGCGGACCACAGCGTTGCCAGCAGAGAACCGGATGCAGGTTGCGCCTCCCCATGCCGATCCAGGGTGGCATGTCCGAACAGGTATAAACGACAGCGTGCGCGCGTCAGAGCGACATAGAGGAGACGGGCGACTTCATAGTCTTCTTTATGCTGTTCAAGACGTCCAAGCAGGTGATAGATCGGATCAGGCGCATCTCCAGGTGCGGTAATGGGGGCCATCAACAAACCATGTAACGGATGCTCTAACCAACGCATCAAGGGTTGATCAGAGCGCCTTGGTTTACGCCCTAAACCCGGCACAATCACATGGTCAAATTCCAGGCCCTTGGCTTTATGAATGGTCATGATCTGCACAGAATCGTCAGGTTGCACGGTACTCGCCGCAAACAGGTGCTGAACATGATCATCCAATTGCTCTAAAGCCATCAGGTCACCACCATGATCAAGCTGATCAAGCAAGCGGAAGAACTGTTGGGCATCATCCAGGGCAAGGTCGCCATAATAGCCCGGCCCCTCCAGGTCACGCCAACATCCTTCGATCAGTTGCCGCAACGCAACCCGGCCACGTTGCTTGCGATACTCCATGAGCACGGCAACTGTCGCCTCGATACGCTGACGCGCACACGAAGACAGCTGCCCAAGAGTACGCTCATCAGTGAGCATTCCAGCCACAGTGTTTTTTTTATCCGGCTTGAAATGAATCAGATCCTCAAGGGTTGCTCCACACCAGGGCGCGCGCAGGACCGTCATCCAACTGAGATCATCGCCGCCATGCAGCAAAGCTTTAAGCAACGCTACCAGATCAGACACCACAGGACGCTGAGCCAAGACGTCAATCTCCTGTGCTGAATAAGCAATCCCCCGTTGCTGCAGTAGCGGCAAAATGGCATTGAGATGGTTACGGGAACGGACCAAAATGGCGATACTCTGCTGAGGATGGTGGTCACGCAACGCGGTGATCCGTTCAGCAATCTGTTCTGCCTCGGCCACCGGATCATTGCACGCGTTCGGGAATACGGACACTGCATGGTCATCAAGTTTTTCCCGCACCGGTTGCGCCTGGGAATAGCTTACCGCACCACGCCCGGCATCTTCAGTAAACGGAAAGATTGATGGAAACCATTGATTTGTCCATTCAACAAGGCCCTGTTGACTACGAAAATTAGCGCTGAGTTGCAACGGTTCAAGACGGACGGGACCGATCCCCTGCTCTCCGGCCTGCAAAAACAGGCCGACCTCGGCCTCACGAAAACGGTAAATCGATTGCATGGGATCGCCGACGACAAACAGGGTGCGGCCATCATCGGCCTGCCAGCCATCAACCAACGTCGTCAACAGATTAAATTGCAGCCAGGAGGTATCCTGAAATTCATCAATCAGGATATGATCAATTTGCCGATCAAGGGTCAGAAGCTGCTCCGTCGGTTGGCCACTCTCCACCAGAGCCTGCCGTGCCTTGAGAGCAATCTCGGTAAAATCAACCTCGCCCTGCGCACGAAACACCCACCATAAATGCGCCACCAGCGTCGGCAGGACGTCGAGAAGTGCTTCAAGGGTTTGCCACTGGTCTTCTGAATACCCCCCATCCGGCAAAGTCGTCACTTGTGCCAGAGCCTGGCAATCTCTTTCGGATAATGCGCTCAAAAGATCGAGCATCCGTTGCTTCATCGCCGCATAGGGCTCTTTTTTCCCTGCTGGAAATCCGGTGTTTTTAGTACAGGTTTTTCGCCACTGCCCTTCTGAAGTCAGCAGCAGCTCCGCGACCCCTCTCCACACCGGCAAGGCAGCAAGATGAGGTTGAGGAAATTCTGTCGCCTCCCGTAGTGCATGAAGTGGCCGTGGCGTGTCATCATCCAGCTCCCCCGCCGCAAAGCGCCCCAGAGTCATCAATTCATCGCGGCAGCAGACGGGGATGACCTCTGCGGCATCATTCAATTGTTCTGCCAAAACCGCATCAAGTGCCTGCTGTAATTCTTCACGGGGACGCACCTGATCGCCAAACAGGTGGCGTAGCCATTGATCGCGACGTTCCAAAAGCTGAATAAGAAGTGTTTCGAGACGATCAGAGCGGTTATCAAGATGGTGGAGCAACCGTCTCACACCGGAATTCAGCCCGTCTGCTCCACTTTGGCCAGAAAGCAACTGCCGTACCGCCTGACGATAGAGGCTGTTGGGCTGGCTGCTGACGGCCGGAAGACCACCTAAACGGCTGAGCCAGGGCATACGCGCGACCAGAGACGCATTAAAACTGTCAATGGTCTGAATCTGCAGCTGTTCAGGATGGTCAAAAAGATTCCACTGCAACGCCTCATTGCGCTCGAGGACGGCACGGGCCAACCGATGTGTTGTTCTCTGATGTTCCTCAGCGTGTTCGGCTAAAGGCAGACGGGCAAGCATTAATGCATCGACGACCCGCTGACGCATCTCTGTTGCAGCTTTGCGGGTAAACGTGATCGCTAAAATCGCATCGGGTCGTTCCACCCGGGCGAGAAGTGCCAGAATCCGCTGAATCAAGAGTTCCGTCTTACCGGACCCGGCAGGAGCCCGGACCAGAAAAGACCGCGTGGGATCAACAGCCAGACGGCGTGACTGAGCGTCAGCGAGAACAAGAGGACTCATGCGTCCTCCTCTTCGCTCATCTGACGCCCCTGAAGGTCAATACGACATAACCCTTTTAGGTCACAGAATTGACAGACTTTTTGGTGAACCGGGGAGACTGCGGCAACGCCAGCGGCGACATCGTCGGCCGCAGACTCAATCTGCAGGCGCCAGTTTTCAAGCAGATCATCCCAATCGGCGACACCAGCTTTGAGCGTACGACTTTTTTCAACTGAGGACACTTTCGGCAGCAGCTGATCCTCCATGGCAACCCCTTTAAATCCGCAGGCACCATGGCGCACCAGAGCAAAGCTGACGGCAGCGACAGAACCGTCAACCCCATACAGAGCATAAAGAGGCAATTGCGGTTCCAGCAAAACATCTCCAGTCAAATCTGACGCCGTCACCTGACCGGTTTTGTAATCAAGAACAATCATCCGGCCCCGTTCATCCACATCAACCCGGTCCGGGATTGTCGTCAACCGCAGAGGTCCAACTTCAAGCAGCTGTTTCTCTTCCGCGTTTTGCACCGCAAAGGGCTGGCGTTTTCGTTCCACGGCCAGCCATTCCATCACCAGACTCTGCAAACGCAGCGTTTCAACACCAAGGACCATCCGTTCGCGAGCGGTAAAACGCGTTGCGTCCAGAACCGATGTCACCTGCTCCGCAACCAGCCGTCGCAATTCGGGCAGATCACTAGACAGCAAGGCTTCATGACAGGCAAGTTGACTCCACACCTGCAAAAGAACGCGATGGACGAGATCACCGCGCCGACGACTGGTCAGTCCGGGTTGGGGCAATTCAAGACCACGCACTCCGAGCCGGTAATGAATAAACGCCTTGAAGGGACAATGAATCTGTTCTTTCAATAGGGCCGTGCCACCGGCTATCGGCTGTTGCAATTGCTCCTCAGTCAGTGCCGCTGTGTGATGATCATTGAGTTGTTCCAGTGTGACCGAGAACGCATCAGAAGGCTCCAGGGCCTCATAAGACCTCCAGCTAAGATGCGTCAGGTAAGGACTGACACGACACGAGAGCTCCGCAGCGCTCTGTGCATAGCTGATCACCACCCGTGCTGCGGCCTGCTGCAATCGTTCAAGCAAGAGCTTGGCGTAGCGGGCTTCCTGGCTTAAATCACTGTGCGGCATCTGATGTTGTTTCTGCACCGTCACAGGTAAAAACGGATTAAACGCCAATCCACCGGGAAACGTTCGTTCATTGGCACCACACAACCACAGGGCGTCAAAGGTCAGACCAGCGGTTTCCAGTACACCAATGATCTGCAAACGCTGATCCTGAGCCTTGGGTTGAAACAGAATCTCGCGACAAAGGCGACCGATCCAGGAAACAACCTGGCTACGCGTCAACATTTTCTTCACCAGCCCCAGTTGTCCAACACCAGACAGGACTTTTTCCTGCCAGGCAGCAAACACCTGATAGCCTCGACTGTCCAGGGGCGCCTCTCCAGGCCAACCGACCTGTTGCAACAACAGATTAATCCGTTCGAGCCACACCGCTGGTGACACCGCATCATCATAAGCCAGCCATTGTTGCAGCTGTTCGGCGAAGAGAATCATGTCGGAGGTTTTATGCGGCGAATGGTGAAGCCGATAGAGCAGATCAGAACAGGACAGACTCAGGACATTGTCTTGACGTAATTGCCACTCAAACAGCGCCTGCTGCTGCCATTGAGAATGGCCACCTCGAAACCATGGACACCGCAACAGAAAACTGATTTGCTCAAAATCAAGGGCATCCTGAACGTGCAGCAATGTAAGCGCGGCAGCAATCATCCCCTGCTCAGCCAAGGGTTTGCCCAATGAGATATTAAACGTCTGCATCGGAACCCGATCAGGAAAAAGCGAGCGGGATAATTCCAGAGAGAAAATACGTTCCACATCGGCATGGAGCCGTTGCAGATCGGGCACCACGACAGCCACAATCCCCACCTGTTGTTCCAGTTGTCTGCGCGCCCATTGTGCAGCCGCGTGCAGCTCAGACACTTCATCGACAAGACAAAACGCGTCAACGGTCTGAGGCAACAGCCGTTCAGCATCAAGACACTGAACAACGCAACCCGCACGTTGAAGCGTCTGTTGAAAGCGCTGCAAGACCGGCGGTAATTCGTCGAAGCCCAACCACAGTTGCTCGGCCTCAACAGCCAGGCGTCCCTCAGCAACAGCCAAGTCAATTTTCTGCGGCAAAAGGACGCTGTCCACCCAGCCCTGTTGGCAACACTGCTGAAGATATTTCTTACGCCACCGGTAAAAAGCCTCTTGTTCAACACCGTCACAGGCATACGTATCGATCAGATAATCGCAACATAAGGCATGAGCGCGCATCACTTGGCGTACTGTGACCGGCACCTGTAATAAATCGATGCCATGCTGATGAAGATCGTCTTCAATAACCTGCTCCCAGAGCGCCGCAGCCTGGGATGCAGTGATCAAAACGGTTGAATCCCGCTCATCACTTAAACGGGAGAATGCGGACTCAAACCAGGCACTGACAGGAGAAATCCGCGGCGTTTCCCAGACCGACATGTTCTGGGAATGACAGTATTCGGCATATTCCTGAGCCAGAACACGCGCCAAGCGACGGTTAACCGTAACAACCGTGTGTCCGCTGGACAGATGGGGCCAAATCGGATGGTCAATGGGGAAAAGGGCCATCAGGAATCAGATCCTGCTGGAGGCGTATGGAAGGGAAAACGGATCCGATAGACGGCACCCGCCAAAGAATCGCTGACGTACAATGCGCCGTCCGGACCAACGGCAACATCTCTGGGACGGCCCCACACTTCGCCATCGACACTCCAGCCACTGATCAGATCAATGCCCCAGCCGCTGATACGCCCCACATCGGTTAACGGCATGGCCATAAGCCGAAATCCCTGAAGTCGTTTACCGCTCATCGAGCCGTTTAACGCCACATACAGCATGGATCGATATGCAGGATCGGCCTGCAATTGATCACCAAAGGCCAGACCTGAAGGCGTGGAGAGAGATGGCAGTGCCATCAGAGCCGGTTCCGTCGCCTGACAGATCCCCACCGAACCCAATTTAGGATCAGGTTTGCGGTCCGCATAACAGAACGGCCAACCATAATCGCCATCAGCACGCAACACATTCAATTCATCAGGATGGACCTCAAAACCGATGGTTTCGGGGCTTTCATCCGTCCCCCACAACGAACCACTTTGCGGATGAAAAGCCAGTCCCAGGCATTCATGAAGGCCCGACGCAAAAGGCTGACTACGGCCATCGGCATCCAGACGGAGCACCGAACCGTAACGCCAATCCTGCATGGATTCTCCCATCGTGTCGGCAGCGACAGAAACAAACAGCTTCGAGTCTGCTGAAACCGCTAGAGCATGACGCCAGGAATGGCTCCCTTCAGGTAAATCCGAACAAAAGACCTCGGCTTTCGGTGGGATCAAACCATTAAGAGGGGTAATTCGCATCACCTGGTGCGTGGTAGCGACGAATAAGTGATCCCCTGCTATGGCTAATCCAGAAGGATGATTCAGGCCGCGAGCAATGACAGTCGTTTCATCGCAAACGCCATCCTGATCAACATCGCGCAAGCGCACCACTTTGCCGACACGAGCCAAACTGACATAGACATCACCAGAAGAGGAAATTGCCAACCCTTCAGCTTCCACCAGTCCGGCAGCATACACAGAAACAGTCAATGCACCAGCCACCGTCAGCTTTCGCTTTTCGGCAAAAACGCCTCGTTGAAAGCGTTCAGGAACAATCAGACGTTGTTGCCTCACCGGTAAAAACTCTTTACGAAGCTGCTGGTAGGCCTGATCCCTTCTGGCAACAGAATTGAATGCGCGAAAAACAGTCTGATTGATCTCAACCGGCCATAAGTATCCCACCAGAGTATTCGCCACCAAAACGGAGATCGGGATGGCAACAAACAAACCACCCCGACCACAATTTTTAACCAGTAGTCCCAGTCCCGCGCCGATGACAAAAGTCGACATAAACCACAGCCAGTTGGTTGAGAACGGCACTTCCAGAAAGCGCACGGCCATAGTAATGAAAACCCCACCACTTAAAAGCAGGGTAAAAAATATAAAGCGGGCCAGATACAGCACAGAAAGAGTCCTTCCTGACGGACAACAAGCAGTATTTTGTCAGCAGTGCGCAAAAAAACGTTAATCACCAAGATGACGTGAAGGGACCAGATAATTCACGACGTAGTCCCGCACAGCATCAGCCAAAGGCGTTTGGGCCTGTTCAAACCCCGCTTGGCGCAGTTTGCTGACATCAGAGCAGGTATAATATTGGTATTTGGCCTTGAGGTGCTCAGGCATTTCAATATAGTCAATGACCGGCTCCCGATCCAGAGCCGCAAAAATAGCCCCAGCCAGTTCGTTCCACGTGCTGGCACCTGAACTTCCGATATTAAACAAACCGTTCGACTCTCGATTATTGAGGAAGAACAAAGACATATCGACAACATCTTTGACGTAGACAAAATCCCTTTTTTGCTCACCGTGGGCATATTCAGGTCGATACGATTTAAACAAGCCTATTTTTCCGGATTCCAGAATCTGATGATAGGCTTTGATCACCAATGAACTCATATCCCCTTTGTGATATTCATTCGGACCGAAGACATTGAAAAATTTCAGCCCGACAATCTGGTCGAGAATACCTTCACGTTTCGCCCATTGATCAAACATGTGCTTTGAATAGCCATACATATTCAGAGGGCGCAGACTGTCGAGATTTGTTTCATCATCGGCAAAGCCATCTTCGCCGTCGCCATAGGTTGCAGCACTGGACGCATAAATAAATCGGGCATCGCTGCGCAGGGCAAGCTGGGCCATATGTTTGGTATATTCAAAATTATTATGGATGAGATAGCGGGCATCCAGTTCGGTTGTCGAAGAACACGCGCCCATATGTAAAACGGCCTCAATCCCCTCTTTTCCCAAATCAAGGCGCTGTTCGAGTTGATGGGTCAAAACCAATTCGAGAAAATCGTCTTTTTCGATATAATCGCTGTAGCGCAACGGAACCAGGTTTTTCCACTTTTCACTGCAGCCCAGCGAATCAACAATGAGGATATCCTGACGCCCCATCTGATTAAGCTTCCACACCATGGCACTTCCGATAAAACCAGCTCCACCAGTTACAATAATCACAAGACTGTTCCTTTACTTGATCAAAAGTGTTCTAGAGATTCACGCTAAAGACCGCGAGATCCCGTAAATGTGTCCGGCAAGCCACCCTTCGCAGGCCAGACAAATGGATAACCAAAAGAAAAGTTTAGCATTATAGACGTTAGCTGGCAAACGCTCTCCTCATCGGGGTGAGGACGATGCTCCGGTCGAAACCAATTCCCGTATCTCCCCGTCAAGGCAGCGATTCTTATAAATTGGAGAACACCATCAAACCTAATCTTTCCATCACTTTCGGTCCAAAAAATCCAACAGTTAAAACACACCGAATAAAAAATAACATCGTTTGTTTCTTCTTCAATTCTGAGTTAAACGAGGGCGAACAGCAGCTGGTCAACGCCACTGCTCGTGTTATACCGAGTCAACAACAATCGCGAGCCTCCTTTGAAGAAAAACCACAGAATCATCGGCAACGGATGACTTTCATTGATTCATTGCTACACTAAAAACAACTTCAGATGACTTCATTTTTCGTTATGACAATGTTTTTTTATTGAGATTAAACAGAGTTTCATTTCTCTGCTTTCCCCTTGACAGCATAGCGTAGACAGGATTATTGTCTTTTTTACCCTCACTAAAAGGGATACATTGTCAGATTCATCGCCAACCATCCAAGGCGACCCCCACGATCTGAACCGCAATACATTTTTAATAACAGTAAAAACGAAAGGACTTCCACTTATGGCAAAGAAGCAAGACGCTCTTGATTATCACAGCAGTGGGCGTAAAGGTAAGATCGAAGTTATCGCTACAAAGCCGTGCGATACCAGCCGCGATCTTTCTCTGGCCTACAGCCCCGGTGTTGCCGAGCCTTGTCTGGCTATCGAGAAATCACCTGAAGATGCTTACAAGTACACTGCAAAAGGAAACCTTGTCGCTGTCGTTTCCAACGGCACTGCCGTTCTAGGGCTTGGAGACATCGGTGCGTTGGCCGGTAAGCCGGTGATGGAAGGGAAAGGGATTCTTTTCAAGCGTTTTGCCGACATCGATGTTTTTGACATTGAACTCAACACTAAAAATCCCGATGAAATTATCAATACTGTCCGCCTACTTGAACCAACCTTCGGTGGCATCAATCTCGAGGACATCAAGGCTCCGGAATGCTTTTACATTGAGGAAAAGCTCAAGGAAGTCATGAACATTCCTGTTTTTCACGATGACCAACATGGAACGGCCATCATTGCCAACGCCGGTCTGATCAATGCGCTTGAGATCATCAAAAAAGATATCAGCAAGATCAAGATTGTCGTTAACGGTGCTGGTGCCGCAGGAATCGCCTGCGCGCAAATGGCCCTGACTCTGGGTGCCAAAAAAGAGAACATGGTCCTCTGCGACAGTAAAGGCGTTATCTTCAAAGGCCGCACTGAAGGGATGAACGACTATAAAGCGCGTTTGGCCACGGAAATGGATTGCCGCACCCTTGAAGAAGCGATGGTGGATGCAGATGTCTTTTTCGGCGTCTCCGCCAAGGACGCGGTCACACCGGAAATGGTCGCTTCCATGGCTCCAGATCCGATCCTCTTTGCCATGGCCAATCCCGACCCGGAAATCCTGCCCAGCGACGCGCTCAAAGTGCGTAGTGATGTCATCGTTGGCACCGGTCGCAGTGACTTCCCCAACCAGGTGAACAATGTCCTGTGCTTTCCATTTCTGTTCCGCGGTGCATTGGACACTCATGCCACCGCCATCAACGACGAGATGAAAATGGCTGCCGTCAAGGCGCTTGCCAATCTGGCCAAAGAAGATGTTCCCGATTCGGTCATCAAGGCCTACGGCAACACAAAATTTTCCTTCGGTCGCGATTACCTGATTCCTAAGCCGTTTGATCCGCGCGTTCTGCTACATGTCGCTCCTGCTGTTGCTAAGGCCGCTATTGACAGTGGTGTTGCCAGACGGGAAATCGGAGACATCGATAAATACACTGAATCCCTTGAAGCCTTGCAGGGCCGATCCAAGGAGATCATGCGTACCCTGATCAATAAAGCTAAATCAGACCGCAAACGCGTCGTCTTCCCCGAAGGCGACAACGACAAGATTCTGCGTGCCTGCCAGATCCTTGTCGATGAAAAAATTGCCATTCCTATCTTGCTTGGCCCTGAAGACAAAATCAAAGGGATGATCAAAGAATTAGGTCTCGATCTTCACGGTGTGCAGATTATCGACACCAAAGGCAGCCCGAAACACCATGAATACACCAATGAACTCTTCCGTCTGCGGCAGCGTAAAGGCGTGACCCAGGCCGAGGCCAGTCGCACCATTTGTCGTGAGCGCAATTATTACGGGGCCATGATGGTGCGCATGGGCGATGCGGATGCCATGCTGTCGGGCATCAATCATCATTATCCGGAAACAATTCGCCCAGCCCTTGAGGTGATTGGCAAACAGCCTCAAGTCAAAGGTGTTCATGGCTTGTACATGATGGTTTTCAAAAAAGATGTCATCTTCTGCGCCGACACCACGGTGACGATTGACCCAACTGCTGAAGAACTGGCTGAAACAGCGATTCTTGCGGCAAATAAAGCACGCCATTTTGAGGTTGAACCTCGTGTTGCCATGTTGTCTTTTTCCAACTACGGCAGTGCCATTCACCCTTTCACCACCAAGGTTGCTCAAGCCACCCAACTTGTTAAAGAGTGGGCTCCTAATCTGGTTGTCGATGGTGAGGTTCAGGCAAATGTTGCTCTCGATCCTGACTTGAGCGAACAGCAGTACCCCTTTGCGCAAGTTAAAGGGAATGCCAATGTTCTGGTCTTTCCAGACCTCAATTCCGGCAACATTTCCTATAAACTACTTACCAAGTTAGGCGGCGCTGAAGCTGTCGGTCCGATCCTCATGGGCATGAAAAAACCGGTTCACGTGTTGCAACGTGGTGATGAGGTTAATGACATTGTCAACATGGCGGCTGTGGCAGTTGTCGATGCGCAAGATGCTTTTGAAAAAGAGATCAATAACGGCTTCCATTGATCCTGAAGCCTTCGCTTAACGTTGATCCGCAAGACATAAAAACGGCCGGGATGCTTGGCATCCCGGCCGTTTTTGTATAACCAGCTTCTCGATTTTGCTTATAAAGGCACTGAAATAACCATATCCAGCAGGTATCTGTCGTCCAGCATCCCTTTGGATTCATCAGTCACTGCAAATTCGTAGGCAGCTCCGACATCAAGCCACTCGGTAATGCGGAAACGAGCGCCAATGGCCATGGTCGCATAATTCCGATTTTCATCGCTGTTGCTGCCACCAAGGTTAATCAAATCGCAGCCGCTGAACTCAGCAATACCAGCAACCAAGTCACCCTCTTCGCCGGTACCAATCGCACCCAAGCCCGACTCAGGAACATCACGGTCACCACTATCAAGAACATAGAAGTGGTTAAATTCTACCAGCGGGAAGAACCAATCCGTTACAGCGTAGCTCAGATGCCAGGAATCAAACATCAGAGTATTTTCTTCACTGGAATCGATCGGCAGAACAACACCCAAGGTGCCCGAAAATTGCAGGCGATCAAAACCTTTGAGGAAAATCAGTGAAGGAGTGATCGTTCCATCGCCGTTGCCCTGATAAATTTCATCATCCCCTGAAGGCAACTCATAAACGCCACGTGCAGAGAGGATAAACTGATTTTCCGGATCGTAAATCAATGAATACTGAAGACCGGCAGCCAGATCAGCCCAACCGCTATGGGAACTCAATGTTTCATCCGGTTCACAATCCAGGTATCCGTCTTTAACGGCAACGATCGAAAAGCGCTCACTCAAAGCAATTGTTGCCGCCAAAGCGATCCCTTGGACATGACCATCCAAAGGCACTTTACCTACAATAGTCTGCACTTTTTCCGGCAGATTCTGATACAGGTAGATTGGACGGATGATTGTCTTATTACGTGCTTCAGCGTTAAAAACCGGATTCGACAGCGGCATGATGTACTGATCAAATTCATCGGCCTGAGCATTTTGTGGCATCAGGCTTAAAAGGCCTGCGACCAACATCACTGCAACACAAAGACATTTTTGAAACGCAACTGTTCTGCCCATCTGGAAAACCTCCCTTTCCCTACAGGTTGTAAAAGTATCAGAAGTGTACCGGGGTCCTACACCCCTTCTTCTGACCCGAAAAATCAACAGCGAATCGAAGACGCGATAATTCTACATTCAAATTAATAACAGAAATTGTCTTATTTCCAGACGGCAATAAATAACAATTTTAATCCACATTTAACGCAGAAATAATGACAAAAACTGTCTGCATTATAAACAAATGCCTTGAATAAACAAGATTAAAAATAACGTTTGCCAATTAATATGCTGCTCTATATATTCCGGCTAATATGTTTTTATATATATTCATGATTGCATTATACTCTCAAAAATTCAGTTACTTATCTCAAAACAACAAGCTTTAAGCCATTATTAGAAGATAAAAAAAGCCGATAGCTTTTGTCTAAAAAAATACCATTTTTATGACACGACATTGGTCCTTTGCCACAATGGCAAGGCCTATGCCAACCTCTTTTTCACACTAAACAACAATTCGTGTTACTGTTAACAGTGCACATCAGAAAACGTTCTCTGGACCACAATATTATTAATGCACTGATCGAACAAAATGTAAGGAAGACGATGAGAAGAAGGAATTGAGGATGAAAGATATCATTCGAGCGGAGATGACACTGCTCGACATTGTCAGCAATCACGAGGAGACTATTGAAGTTTTTCATCAATATGATGAGGAGGCCGGCGTGTGTCTCTGCTGCACAGCCCTCTTTGAAAGCGTGCAGACCGTTGCAACAACTTATAATCTGAATATTGAGGCATTACTCAGAGATTTAAACAAAGTACTCAAGAAAAGGGATCAAGCATAAACATGCCGCTGTAACCATGATAACGGTAAAGCATGGATGGCCAGCCGAAGAGCAAAGATCACAGCCATCGAAACCACAACTCTTCCAACAAGAATCGCCGTCCAATGACCACCAACAAGCCCCATCAGAAGAGTATCTTCGATAAGACTATGACACATCCCCATTAACGACAGGGACAAAACCACTTCATTTATCGCTAAATGGCCACTCTTGGCCTCTTGAATAATTAGCCCTCCTCCATAACTTAATCCAAGAAACATGCCGATCATCGTGACGGGTGCAGCTGCGGCACTCATACCGAGCGGGGTAAGGACAGGACGAATTCCTTGAGTTAAAACACGAACCAGACCAAACTTTTCCAGCAACCGCATTAACCCGAGCAACAGAAAAATGACCGTCGCAATGGATAACATATTATAGCTCTGCGCAATCCCCCAACTTACCCAGTCAGAAGAGATCTGTGGCGGTTGCCAAAGAGAATTATTGTGTTGCTGCAGCCAGCCCGTCCATCGATAAAGGCCATGCAGCATTGCTCCGGCAAAAATGGCACCTCCACAGCGAACCAACAATGAACAGCGTAGGCGGACTCCAGCTTTTCGCGCGATCAACATCTCTACGGGTAGGCCGTGAGCCATTAACATCATTGTGGTCAGAACACTGACTTGGGCAACAGTTAGGGAATTAGCCTGAGGCAACGTAGCAAAAACACTCAAGCCACCATAAAGATTGGTCATCATGGCGCTGGCCCAGACCAACCCCATCTCACCAGGCAATCCGAAAAATTGCATGACAGGACCGAGAACGTCACCGAGGAAGGCTGTCGCACCACAATCTGTTAACACCTTAGTAAGCGCGGAAACAGGCAAGGTGATCTTAAATAGGGTCAGACAGGTGCGAATCGCTTCACGAACCAGCAGTGACAGCGATGAAAAGAAAGGACGCATCATGTTCAGAACAGAAAAGGAATAAACATTTTTGACCGACGGCAATAGTTGACATACGGCTCACCGAAAAAATGCAGATTTTCTTTTTCTTCGACCTTGGCCGTGGCAACAAGAAACCCTGTCGTCAGAACGACAATAAAAAATGTCACTGCCACGGGATGCTTGAAAAAAGCTCCCCATGCCAACAATAAAAGCGAAGCATACATGGGATGTCGGATAAAACGGTACAGACCAACTTCAACGAGATGAGCGGTGTTCTCAAACGAGAGATTTTCAGGCATATCATGTCGCTCCGCCTGACCACCAACAAGGCGTAATAACTGCACCCCGAGCACAACAAAAATAATGGAACAAAACAAAAGTACCCACGACAACAATTGCAGGGGTGAAAATGGCTGATCAAACCAGTAGGGATGATTCAAAAGCACCAGTGCCACGACACCTTCAAAAGCAAAGAAACGATAAAAACCGTGACTGCGAAAATTTCTCAAAGGACGTCGTGAAATCCACAATAAAATCAATGTAATCAGAATAAATAGGCTGGTACGCACACTCACTCCGTCATAGTGAAGTAAAAATAGTTAAAGTTTTTGTAACATACATGCCGAAAAGATAGAGACGGGGTCGTGTCATGGAAGACATACACCGCGTGCTCATTCATCAAACAGCCACGGAGGGCCGCGATGATTATCACCGAATCGACCGTTCAACTGCAAGCGCAACATCAACAGACCCAGTCCTTTGTCCAGAAAGAATCCTTACAAATCTGGACAACACCTCAACAACGTGAAGACAGTAACGCCCCACCCTCTCCATCTGCAAGTCAGGTCAAGTTAAGCCCACACGTTCAAAACAGCCAACAAACTGCAACTGAAATTGTTGACCCACTGGATCAAACAGATGATCTTGAGGACCTGGATATTTTGCTTCTCAAACGACTCACTGAAATGCTCACCGGCAAAAAAATACAACTGAACCACAAAATTAAAATTGCCCAGCAACTACAAGGCCAGACATCTTCAGCTGAAATTCGTCCTGGGGCAGCCACCAGCCAGCGCCCGCAGAGTGTTGGTCTTGTTTACAGTTATCATGAAGCGTACCACGAGCAGGAACAAGTCAATTTCTCTGCACAGGCTCAGGTGTTAACGGCCGATGGACGTCAGATTGACGTGGCGATCAATCTGAATATGAGTCGGGAATTTCATCAGGAGATGAATGTCTCCGTGCGTGCAGGAGAAGCCCTTAAAGATCCTCTGGTTGTCAATTTCAATGGATCAGCGGCTCAATTAACCACTGACAAAATTAGTTTTGACCTTGATCTCGATGGTCAGCAGGACCAGATTTCGTTTGTGACGCCCGGCAGCGGCTTTTTGGCTCTGGACCGTAATGGTGATGGCGTCATAAATAACGGTAGCGAACTGTTTGGTCCAACCACGGATGACGGATTTGGCGAACTTGCAGCTTACGACAACGATGCCAATCTGTGGATCGATGAACAGGATGATATTTATGACCGGCTACGCATCTGGACACGAGACAACGATGGCAATCAACACCTGCTGTCACTGGGCGAGGCTGGAATTGGGGCAATTTATCTTGGATCTGTCTCAACACCGTTTTCTCTGACCAATACAACCGACAACAGTCTACTGGGACAGATGCGCGAAACTGGAATTTTTCTCCATGAAAACGGAACTGCCGGGACAATTCAGGAGCTGGATCTGGTGGTATAACACATTTTCAAGGATTAATAGGTCGACTGATAGACGTGCTCACTACTTAACTTCCCTCAAAAAGGCAAAAAAAAGCAAAGTGGAAACCCCTCGTAACCACTTTGCGAAGCCTTAGGCAATTGCACTCTGGAAAGAAAAATAAACGGCGGCAACCCCGATCAGGAGGGGTTGCCGCAGAGTGTATATCTATGAATGGATCAGATCTCCAAAGGAGCCACAGTGAAACACTTTTTCGGGCAGGTTACGATGCAACCCATGCAACCGATACAGTTATCACCATTGACGATGGTCATAACCATCCGTTCAGTATCAGTCTCCTCATCATAGAAATCCTCAGGACCGAGAACTTTACGGGAGCAAGCCTTGAAGCAACGGCCACAACCGATACATTTTTCCGGATCAATGCTCTGAACAAAATTCGGAGTCCAATCCTTGCCACCTTTTGTTTTACCAGTCAAATACGCCATCTTTTCGATCTCCTTTATAAACTCACTTCGCTTTGGTCAATAACCGCACTTAGCGCTCACTAAAGCTGGGACGCTCCCCTTTCATCATCGCTTTACGCAGCCAAGGCGGAGGATTGTTTCGTAACACTTCTTGTAATTTCTCAACAGTCTCCGTAATCGTTGCTTCATCTTTGATCTTGATCGGATGAACTTTTTTCGCCACAAGACGTGCTGCGGCAGGCCCACCGATTTGAGCCACATAGACGAGAGCACAATCCGCAACACCAGAGCAACGTGCTTCAATACGCTCTGCTTCGTCATTGCCCTCCTGTTTGACTTGAACGACTCCATCAAGTGAGGCATCATCGGCAGCAACATCCCAAATATAAAATTCCTGGGCACGGCCGAAATGTTCATTCACATGAATTTTATCCGTACTTGCGAAGGCAACTTTCATATACAAACCTCTCTTTCGGATGTTTCTGACAATACTGAGGCGACGTGTTCTCTGCATTTTCACCCTCTTACTGTGATCTCTGCCGATTTGCTGACCGAAAAAACGTCTTACGATTTAAACAGTACAGTTCAGCGTTGACCGACTCAGCCGCTCAGCTGTGCTGTTCAAGCCACAAAGAGCACGAAGACAAGCTTCCCTAACCGAGAACCAGGAGTCGGTTAAATCACTAGAATCTTCGTGCTCTTCATGATTTGCCGACGATAAAAAGAGTGTTGAGAATCTCCCCGGAACCTTTCGGTTCCGGGGAGGAGGTGCTTAACGCATCATCTCAAACCACTGGTCTTCACAAGTCTCGTCTTTAATGTCGAGGAATTTGTTGCAGATCATGGTCTGCAGGTTGATGACACCCTGGTAACCAACAATAGGGCTACGATGCAGGTTGATCCGGTCGATAATCGGGAAGCCAACACGGAACAGAGGCAGGCCGGTATCACGTGCAACAAACTTACCGTGGGTATCACCGATGATTCCATCAACAGGATCGGTGAAGATCAGGCTGCGCAGGTGCCACAGGTCACGGTTGATATGAACTTCACAACCAGCGCCGTACTCAGAAGTTCCGAGCAGAGCTTCCATTTCCTTCTTGAACTTTTTGTTGCTGCGAGAGCAAACGATGTGGTGAGGATGTGCACCCATCTCAAGCAGGAAGGAAACCAGGCCCAGCAGGTAGTCCGGATCGCCGTAAACAGCAAACTTTTTACCGTGAATGTACTGTTGGCCGTCAGTCATAGCGTCAACGGCACGAGCACGCTCTTTTTTCAGTTGCTCGGGAATCGGCTTGTCAAACAGCTCACTGAGTTTCATCAGGAAGGCGTCAGTCTTCTCGATACCCATCGGCATAGACATCACTTCATGGACACCGGAGAATTCCGATTTGACAAAACGCATGGTCAACGGTGTGGTCCATTTCTGCAGTGTCATGGTTACTTTACCATTGATGGACTCAGCAGCGTCTTCCAGAGGTGTACCACCGGGATACAGTTTGTAGTGACCGTCGCAACCGGAGTCAAAGACTTCGGAGATATCCGGCATCATGACAAACGGGATGCCGAACAGATCAAGAATACGTTGGTACTCACGCAGGTTACCGATGTTCCCTTCAAAACCAGGGATCAGGTTCAGCTTACCGGTGCATTTATCTTCAACTTTGCGATCTTGAGTCAGGTACTCCAAGATGCTCTTGAGCATGGAGTCAAAACCGTGCAGGTGCGTACCGTTGAAGCTCGGGGTGTTGGCGTAAGGGATCGGCAACTCCTCGGGAACATGGCCTGCAGCTTTGGCATTTTTGATAAATGCGGTCAGGTCGTCACCGATAACCTCAGGCATACAGGTGGTGTAGACGGCCATCATTTTCGGCTTGTACAGGGTGTAGGCGTTTTCCAAACCTTCAAACAGGTTGTTCTGACCACCGAAAACCGCACCGTCCTCAGTCATCGCATCACAGGTGGCCGCAGAAGGCTCACGGAAGTGACGGCTGAAAGTACTGCGAAAGTAAGAAGCACAACCTTGTGAGCCGTGAACAAACGGCAGGGTGTCTTGGAAGCCACTGGCAACCATTTGCGCACCCAGAGGTTGGCAGGCGTGAGCGGGGTTAACCACCAGCGCTTCACGAGCAAAGTTTTTCTCTTTGTATTCTTCTGTTTTAGTCCACTCAGCAACCCGCTCGATCTCTTCGGGGGTGTGAGTTGTTATTTTTTTAACTGCATTTTCAGTCATTGTCTTTATCTCCCTGTCATCCGACCGTGACTTAAGTCACGGTCAAATTGGGTTAATACGTCGTTTAATCGTCCAGCAGCTCTTAGAAAGGAGACTTAACAAGTTTCCAAGTCGGGCTGTTGATCGCCATGTCAATGTCACGGGCAAAGATTTTGAAACCTTCATAGCCGTGGTAAGGACCGGAGTAGTCCCAACTGTGCATCTGGCGGAAGGGGATACCGGCTTTCTGGAAAACATATTTTTCCTTGATACCACTACCAACCAGATCAGGCTTCATGGCTTCAACGTATCGCTCCAATTCGAACTCAGAGACGTCATCGTAAATGATCGTACCTTTGGCCATTTCAGGTGCGGTGCGGTCATAGTCGTCCTGGTGGGCGAATTCGTAACCGGTACCCGTAACCTGGATGCCCAGATCCTCGTAAGCACCTACGGTATGGCGGGGACGCAGACCACCGACAAACAGCATGGCGGTTTTACCATCCAGGCGAGGTTTGTATTGTGCAATGACTGCTTCAGCTTGAGGCGTATATTTGGCGATAACCTGCTCACCTTTTTCTTTAATGGTGTCGTCGAAACGCTCAGCAATGGCGCGAATACTCTCGGCAATCTTTGTCGGGCCGAAGAAGTTGTACTCGATCCAGGGAATGCCCCACTTCTCTTCCATAACCTTACACATGTAGTTCATGGAACGGTAGCAGTGGATAACATTCAATTTTACTTGATAAGTTGCCGCGATTTTCTCGATCTCACCGTCACCGGTCCAGATGGCTTTAACGTTAAGGCCCATCTCTTCAAGGATCGGCTTTGCAGCCCAGACGTCACCACCGATGTTGTAGTCACCGATCAGGGCGATGTCATAAGGTCCTGGTTCTTCATCAAACTCACGCTTGCCGATAACAAAGTCACGGATCGAGTCGTTGGAAATATGGTGACCAAGAGACTGGCTGACGCCGCGGAAACCTTCGCAGTTACAAGGGACAACCAGTTTACCAAGTTCTTGTTCCATCTTTTTGGTGACAGCGTTGATGTCGTCACCGATCAGACCGACTGGACACTCAGACAGAACCGACAGACCTTTGTTCAGCGGAAACAGTTCATCCGCTTCACGCAGCAGCTTTTCCAGCTTGATGTCACCACCGTAAACAATGTCACGCTCTTGGAAGTCAGAAGTGAAGTCCAGAGGGAAGGAAGTGATACCGGGGATACCTTGTACTAAGTTACGACGAGTACCCCAGCTGTACACACCACAACCGATCGGGCCGTGAGATACGTGAACCATGTCACGGATCGGGCCCCAAACAACACCCTTGGCACCGGCGTAAGCACAACCACGTTGGCTCATAACACCGGGAACGATTTTACGGTTTGATTTAACCGCACAGGGAGAAGCGGAAGGCTCATTGGCGCCAACGTGAGGACGACGCTTCTTAGCGGCTTTCTCGGGCATAAACGCCAGAGTCTCCTCGATCAGCTTCTCAGTTTTTTCTATAGTTACACCTTCAATAGGTTTTCTCTCTGCCATTACGTTATCTCCTTCACATACAGACTATTTAAACCCGCAGTGAGTTATTGATTATTCAGTGAGCAGGTTAAGCAAGGGCGGAGAGGGACCGCCCTGAAGCCTTTTATCCCGACAAACAAGCTAGATCGGCTTATTCGCCTTCAGCTTTACCGATGTTCTCTTCGTCATCAACTTCCATGATACCGAATTCCATCAGCAGGTCTTCGAGCTCTTCCATTTCCAGCGGAGTCGGAACAACGAACATGGTGTTGTCGTTGATTTTTTGTGCCAGTTGACGATACTCATTGGCTTGCTTGTGATCAGGAGAGTACTCGATAACGGTCATACGACGCAGCTCAGCACGTTGTACTTGGTTGTCACGAGGAACGAAGTGGATCATTTGGGTACCGAGTTTGGCAGCCAGAGCTTCGATCAGATCGGCCTCACGGTCGGTGTTACGGCTGTTACAAATCAGACCGGCCAGACGAACACTACCGGAAGCAGCGTATTTCACGATACCTTTGGAGATGTTGTTGGCAGCGTACATCGCCATCATCTCACCGGAAACAACGATGTAGATCTCTTGCGCTTTGTTTTCACGAATCGGCATGGCGAAACCACCACAAACAACGTCACCAAGTACGTCGTAGAAAACAAAGTCGAGATCGTCAGTGTAAGCGCCTTCTTCTTCCAGGAAGTTGATGGCGGTGATAACACCACGACCAGCGCAACCAACACCCGGCTCAGGACCACCGGACTCAACACATTTGACGTCGCCGTAACCCCACTTCAATACATCTTCCAGCTCCAGGTCCTCAACGGTGCCCAGCTCACGGACTTTGTCCATAACAGTTTCTTGAGCTTTAGCGTGCAGAATCAGGCGAGTAGAGTCAGCTTTCGGGTCACAACCAATGATCATGACTTTTTTACCGAGGCTGGCAAGACCGGCAACCGTGTTCTGAGTGGTTGTAGATTTACCGATACCGCCTTTACCGTAGATTGCAATCTGACGCATTTTTTTCTCTGCCATTGTTTTACCCTTTCATCGTTTCGGCCCGTTTATGAGTCTGGACCAATTCTAAAAAATTTGAGCCCCACCTGATCCGATTCAGATGGGGCCCCATTACCCTGCGCGACAGCAACCTTGTGTCGCCTAATTCTGTTCTGTGATGTCAAATAAAAAGCCTGCAACGCAATTCTCTGAGAAAATTCTGCTGCAGGCTTCTTTGCCATCAAAGCGGAAAACCACTCTGTTTCCGCATTCATTGTTTTGTTTGTGTTACGTCTCACTATAATGCAGACGCTGTGCCAAAAACTAAAAATAAAATTTTATCTATGCAATATCAATAATTTACGAAGATCGCATTTTTTTACAGATCACTATGAGCTCATCCTTGTGCCCCGGTTTGATTATTATTTAATCGCCTGCGGCATCCGTGATGAACAAAGTTGCATCACGCTCGCTCAATTTTGTCCAGCTGAATGGCAAAGGTCAGATCGAGCCCTGCCAAGAAGTGATTACCATCCAGAGTCACCTCATCTCCTTCAACTTTTGTGACCAGCATAATCACCTCACCATTAGAGTTTGGCAGGCGAATCTGCATTTTCTGCCCCACAGTAGGCTCCATCTTTTCCGGAAGCTTACTACGGTGGAAAACGACAACATTTTCGTCACGTCTGGGCCCATAGGCTTGTTCTGACGGAATGATCACATTTTTAGCACGGCCAACAGTCATACCGATAACCGCTTCTTCAAGCAACGGAAAAACCTCATGGGCACCAACGGTAAAAACCAAAGGATCTCCGCCTTCAGTGCTGTCAAAAATACGTCCGTTATCCAGAGTACCGATATAGTGAATACTGACTTTGTCACCTTTTTGTACAGTTTGCATAAATTTTATCCTCACATACTTATAAACTGATGATGATAAAACGATGATCGAAGTAGCGCTCAAGAATGGGGCGCACATCTTTCCAGCTTAAGCCGCCCCCGCCGCATCCCGGTCTGGGGACAACGATCTGTGGCCATTCTTTTTCATCCACCATTTGCACGAGCTCAGCACATGACTGCTCTATCAGGGCCAGGCTGGGGACTTCATACGGAGTGTGTTCGACGGGAAAGCTCACCAGATCGTGATCAAGACAGTGCACATGGTTGCCACAATCTTGAATCAGCTTGCCAAGTTGCGCATCAAGCCCTGGGAAACGCTCACGTGCCTGTGCAGCGCACCCTCGCGGCATGGCACAACGACCACTGCGACTGACAGCGCCTCCCGTGGTAATGGCAATAACCGCCTTGCCGAGGTAAGACCACATGTCAGCGCTGACTTCAATCATTTTTTATACTCAATACCCAACATATCCGACATGACTTCACATAGATAGGTATAGACGTCACCACGTTTTTGGACGAAGCTGGGCATCAGATCAAGAACCTCTTCCATCTTGTGCAGAACAACATCCTCTGTTGTCTTCAGCGCATCCATGACATGCTCAAACATGGGCAGGACCTCGTAAAGGTCATCACGATCAAAGAGTTCGTCATCCGGCAAACCAGAAAATTTTGCCAGTTGCCGCCTTTCGTGATTCTTCGGATATTTATAATAGAGATCTGAAGGTTTTATCTGAATCATAAGATCCTCCTTAGTACGATGGAATCAGGAACAGGACTCGCAGCTTGAATGCTGACAATCATGTTTTTTACACAAGCTCTTGCTGGCTGAATCGTGTTCTTGACGATACGCCTCAAGGCTGTCCAGTGTAACATACCATTGTCCGTTGACCTCCAGACCTACCATCAATTTGTGTTTCAGGTGCATTAAAACACTCATTGGAGTCGTACCTAAAATTTCTGCAGCGCGTTCCAAAGTACACATTGCGCCGGTTCCAGTTGCATCAGACATAACATTTCTCCTTGATGACTTGAGGGGTGTGTAACAAAATCACTGCGGCCGAGTAGCCAGAGGTGATAACCGGACCAACCTCTCCCCCGCAGCAGTCACTTCATGACGCACCTGCTTGTTTAATTTGCTCTTCCATTGTCGCGGAATAGCATCCATCCCATAAAATGCTCCGGCGATCATACCGGCAATCGCTCCAGTGGTATCGGCATCACCGCCCTGATTGACAATACCAACCAGACATTCCTCAAAGGATGACGTTGTGAACAGATAGTGAAAAACCGTCTGCAAGGTATCCACGATATACCCAGAAGCATTGCCTTTATAGTTGTGAAACTTGAAATTCGGAAAATCTTCGGTCAAGCGTCGCGTACACTCATGGAGTTGAAAACGATCAGCGCCAAGGATTGCCAATTGAACCATCTCACCCACACACAGTGTTCCAGCATCAGACAAAGGATGATTATGGGTTAAATGGGCCTGTTCCAACGTATATTGCTTGAATAAATCTTCATCACCCAGGGTATACACAGCCACGGGAGCCATACGCATTGCCGCACCATTTCCGGCATCCCAATCATTGCGAGGCATTCCCAGGACCCCTTTTGTCATATAGGTGCGAATCCCTTTGCGCACTGTTGAGCCAATATCAATCGGCTTGCCTTTCATCCAGTCGACAAAAGCATCCGCAATGCGCACCTGACTCCACGACCCTTGCGCCAGAATCGCATTGGCAATCGCCATCGACATCTCTGTATCATCAGTGACATAGCCAGGCTTGAGATTCAACCAACCACCACCACACAAGGTGCGATGCACACCATGTTTGGACTTGATCTCATTTGGCGTCATAAATTCGGTGGTTGCCCCAAGGGAATCACCAATGGCCAAGCCAAGAAAAGCAGCCTGAGCACGTTCAATATGTTGTGCCGACAGTGACACGTTTCCTCCTGGAATGAAGAGGGCCGTCAACCATTGTGGCTGACGGCCCCATTGCCGTATTCACCTGAAAGTCAGGTAATGCAAACGACGTCTTAGAATGCCAGAGTTACAGCAGCTCCGGAAACCATTTCAGAGTCGATCGCGTCACAAGCTTCATCGCTGATGCCTTCAGAGAACAGGAAGGAAGCGCCAACGCTGATGTTTTCAGAGACAGCAAAGTCAACAGCAGCACTCAGCTCGTAGTTGTGGAACTCATCGTAATCGCCTACCGCATAGTCACTGGACTGGTTGTAGCTGACCAGAGCACCCAGGCTCAGGCTCAGAGCATCAGTCAGAGCAATATCATGACCACAGGACAGCGCGTAGAACAGACCATCTTCTTGAGCTTCGTCCCAATCATAGTAAACAGTCAGAGAGGGGCTGAGAAGAGTATTCAGGGCGATAGTCAGGTACAGCTCGTTGGTGTCATCCAGACCATCGAGCTGATAGAAGATGTTACCAACGCTGATGGAAACCATGTCGTTCAGATCACGGCTGTAATCAATCACGATATCAGTTTCAGTAGCTTCACCGGACTTGAAACCTTCACCGTCATCAGTAGCCAGTTGCAGGTTCGTCCAGTAACCAAAAGTAAAGCTGCCGGCAGAGACATCAACACCACCTTGAGCAACAGGCATGCTGCCGCTCAGGTCAAAACCACGCCACAGGTATTTGTCGTAAACACCGACATAAGCGTCACCAGCAACTTCCAGAGCGGAAGCAGTTGAGCACAGGCCCACCAGAAGCATGATCAGTCCTACCAGAGCTACATTGAATTTTTGCATTTTACTCTCCTTTTCTTTGTTGAATTGAGTCCGTTCCACCCTTTGGAACGACCCCGATGATGTGGCAGTCATCTCCGCACCAATGCGGATTTGAGAGGCTTTACACTCTGCCATCCCACACTGGGATGGCAGAGTTATGAGTCAATTAACGCTTATTGGTCACAGCTTGGAAGTCAGGGTAAGCTTCAACACCGATTTCTGCAATATCCAGACCACGATACTCATCTTCTTCATCACAGCGAATACCGATGGTGAACTTGATGGCCAACCAAACGATGGAGCTGGCAACAACCACAAAGGCACCGATAGAAACAACACCGATCAGCTGAGTGACAAAGCTGGTTCCGTCGTCGCAGAAAGGTACAGCCATGGTTCCCCAGATACCGCACACCAAGTGGACAGACAGTGCACCAACAACGTCGTCAATCTTCAGTTTGTCAAAGAAAGGAACCGCCAGGACAACCAGAACACCACCAACGGCGCCGATCAGAACAGCCGCACCCGGGCTGGGAGCTGCAGGACCGGCAGTGATGCTGACCAAGCCAGCCAGAGCACCGTTAAGAGCCATGGTTACGTCAGTCTTTTTGTACATGATTTGAACAGCGATCATCGCAGCGATCATACCGCCGCAGGCAGCCAGGTTGGTGTTGATATAAACAGCGCCTTGCTCGATAGCAGAGCTGGCAACACCCAGAGCGAGTGCACTACCGCCGTTGAAACCGAACCAGCCCATCCACAGAATGAAGGTACCAATCGTGGCCAGAGGAATGTTGGAACCGGGGATCGGGTTAACACGACCGTCGCTGCTGTACTTACCTTTACGGGCACCGAGAATAATAGCACCAGTCAGAGCAGCCCAACCGCCACAGGAGTGAACCAGAGTTGAACCAGCGTAGTCAGAGAAACCCATGGCTGACAGCCAGCCGCCGCCCCAACCCCAGGAACCTTGAATCGGGTAGATAATACCGGTCAGTACGACGCAGAAGATCAGGAAGGACCACAGCTTGATACGCTCAGCAACACAACCGGAAACAACAGAGCAAGCCGCGCCACAGAATACCATCTGGAAGAACCAGTCGGAACCGGCAGAGTATCCGGCAGAGTAATCACCAGCCAGAGCAGCTGCATCATCAGCGCCCCAAGTTGCGAAAGTCCCCATAAAACCGCCGTCAACGTTCATATACATCAGGTTGTAACCAACCAGATAGAACAGGATGCCGGCAACGCCGAACAAGGCAATATTTTTCAAACAGATTGTTGCAACGTTTTTGGAACGGACAAGACCAGCTTCAAGCATGGCGAAACCGGCGGCCATCCACATAACCAGAACACCACTGATCAAGAAAGAAAAGGTGTTGAGGATGTAAGTCATTTCAGAGACAGCTTCTTCTTCTGCAAAGGCCAATGAGGGGAGTGCAATAAGCAATGCCACAAGACTGAGTAATTTCAATTTCTTCATTTCATGTTCTCCTGATTCTTTAAATAGCGTTGGGATTACAGTGAATCGTCGGCAGTTTCACCGGTACGAATACGGACGGACTCTTCGACTGGCATGACAAAGATTTTACCGTCACCGATACGACCAGTGCAGGCTGCTTTCTGAATAGATGCAACCAGATCAGATACCTGATCATCAGAAACGACCAGTTCGATTTTAACCTTAGGGATAAAATCAATTTGATATTCCGCACCGCGATAAAGTTCACTGTGTCCTTTTTGACGGCCAAAGCCTCGTACTTCACTTACCGTCATTCCTGCAACTCCCAGTTCGGTAATTGCATTTTTCACGTCATCGAGCTTGAATGGCTTAATGATGCATTCAATTTTCTTCATGTCCTGGTTCTCCTGTTGAAAATTAAAAATGAAAAAGGCGCCTGAAACCGTTCGCATGAAAACATACGTTAAGTCGTCAGAGCGCCTTTGCCCTAGCCTCGCCTGATCACGCAACGCCGTTGTTGCAACAGGACCTAAACTTCATATTCAGACAGGATACACGATCCTGCTTGAATTATATCTTTGACCGATTTTCATCGATCAGCTCATATCTCATGATACGCGCTCAGTTTTGTTAAGTTATTTTGCATGGGGTGTGCCAAATTTGAAAACCCCATAAACATTGGCTTTATCTTGCGTCCATGGCCCAGCGTTGCTTAAAATTAATGCAGTGCTAACAGGCACTGAGTAGTTAACAAGCAAAACCGCGTATACATGGGCTTTGTTAACTTATCTTGTCCGCAATGGCAGACGAATAATGAAACGGCTCCCTTCGCCTGGAGTAGATTCAAAATTGAGTGACCCCTCGTGCTCAGACATAATTTTCCGGCACAGATAAAGCCCGAGACCAGTGCCCTCTCCTTCAGGCTTGGTTGTATAGAACGGCTCGAAAATCTTTTCACGAATGGACTCATCAACCCCCTTACCCGTGTCAGCGATAACAATTTCCACACCAAAAGGTAATGCTCGTGTCGTTAAAGTGATCGTGCCAGGGTTCGCCATGGCTTGAACAGCATTCATGATCAGGTTGATATAAACCTGCTTCAGTTGATTGGGGTCCGCCATGATATCCGGAACTTCATCAAACTCACACACCACATTATGTTGGCCGCGCTGGATCTGATAGCCGATAAACGTCAAAACCTGATCCAGGACTTCGTTAACATTAATGCGTGATTTCTTCATACTGCCACTGCGGGAGAAACCGAGCATGCCGCTGGTCAGAGCCTGCAACCGTTCAACTTCACTGCCGATGCGGGTCAACAGTTCCTGGTGAAAGTCGGAAAGACGCTCTTCACGCAACAGGAGCTGAGCACTGTACGAAATGACCTCAAGGGGGTTATTGATCTCGTGGGCAATGCCGCTGGAAAGACGACCAATTTCTGCCAGTTTTTCCGACTGAATCATTTGGTCAAGCAATCCTTTGAACTCGGTAATATCTTCGACAACAATGACGACGCCGGTCGTGACATCGCCATCTTTCAACGGACTGAGTCGGCGTTTTTGTACCCGCCGTTGCCCTTTTAGATTGTAATGAATCAGTTGCAATTTTTCCGGTTTACCGGTTTTCAACACCTGATTGAGACGATCATCAAACCCCTCGCCAGCAAGAACGGGAAACAGAGTCAGCAACGGTCGACCCAAGACCTGGTCCTCCGTCATGCCACTGGCTTTTTCCATCCGCTTATTCCAGGACGTGATGCACAGACTTGAATCCAGAGTATAAATGCCAAGCGCAGTGCTCTGCAGGATGCGATTATTGAATTGATGCAGCTGGCGATAGCGTTCAGTCAGTTGACTGGTGCGCTCATAGAGACGGGCATTTTCAATGGCAATAGCCGCCTGGGCAGCCATAGTCATCAAAGGCGCAACATCATCCGAATGAAAAGAACCTTCATGATGGCTTTCGACATTGAAAACACCGATCACCCTATCACGGGCAACCAAGGGGACGCAGAGCGCACTGCGGGCATCCGGAATGCCGGGGATATAGTCATGATCTTCCGTGACATTGTCGATTAAAACCGGTGCAGCACTGGCCGCCACACGGCCCATGATCCCTTCGCCCATTTTCAGTTTTCGTTTTAACGCCGGGTCAGGATAACCATAGGAAGCCGCCAATACCAATTCTTTGCCGTCTTCCGACACGAGTCGCATGATGGCGTTTTCAAATTGAAAAACATTTTTAGAAATTTGCAGAATTTTATTGAGCAACTCCGGAAGAGAAGTCAAGGAAATCAGCTCATTGCCGATGGCATGATAGGCGCGAAGAAGTCTCTGTTCCTGTGAATCCTCGTTATATACTTTTCGTTTAGTTCGGTTATCCACCAATTTGAATCTCCACTTCAAACTGACCACCAATAACCATCACTTCATCTTCCCCTTTAAGAAGAGATGACGGGAACATATCACTTTGAAAGAGCACTTTACACAGAGGGACCTTCGCCACCATCACCCTGCTGCCAAATTCCCATGCGCGCTCAAAGTCGGTTGTAAAAGAATTTAGATTATTCAACTGAATCAGATAATTTCGCTTCGACTGTTTTTCGACAATCTGATGCTCTTCAAAATCATTAATACCGCGGTACAGGGTACGCCAGCGTTCGCCGGGATAGCGGCATGCCAGCTCAGTTTGCACATATTCGTAAAGAATATCCAATTGATCGTTGATGGCATTGGTCCGTGCCGCACCCTTCATACGATCCTTGAGATATTGCAGGTAACCCTCACACTCCACCGAGGGAATCGGCACATGATGAAATGTCGGTATCAAACCGATACGGCTTTCAACCCAGCCCTTCAAAACGGCACCTTCGATGGAATTTGAATCAAACATCCAGCCACGCAAGAACCGTAAGTAACTATTTTTAAGGCTTTTCTGGCTTGAGCGTGTCTCTTCACGCTGCCATTGATGCAACTGAAACGTGACATCCATATAGTCATACAGCTGCTGCGCCCGCTCTGCACGGCCTTGCAGCGCGCTAAGTCGCTCAAACAATCCGTGATGGGCATGACGCACTCCGGAAATTTCAATCGGCTTTGGCTCACGATTAAAATGGTAGGAGGCAATCGCCCAAGGGGGATGATTGCACCGATTGAGCGCCAGGACTGCCATGAAACCTAATCCGCCATCATCAGAATGGCTTCAGCAACCTGCTTAAGCGTTTTACGTTTACTCATGGCCAGTTTTTGCATCTTACGATAGGCCTCCGGCTCACTTAGACCGGTTCCCATCAGTACCCCTTTAGCCTTGTCGACCAGCTTACGGGTTTCAAGGGTGTCTTCGAGTTTTTTGACCTGATCCTGCAGAGAGGTCACAGCCATAAACTGATGCATGGCCAATTCAACAGCCGGATACAGTTGCTCATCGCGAAACGGCTTGACCAGATAACTCATCACTCCGGCATCACGCGCCTGAGAAATCGTTTCGGAGTCGGTATTACCCGTCAACAAAACAATCGGCGCGGGCGCTTCAATGCCTATTTTTTTTGCAGCATTGATGCCATTCATGACAGGCATGGTCACGTCCATCACAATCAAAACCGGCTTATGGGTGACGGCAAGCAACAACGCCTCTTGACCATTTTCCGCCTCAACAATTTGGTCAAAGCCATAACTTTCAAGTAATTCTGACACTTTACGACGGATCAACGGCTCATCATCAACAACCAGTGCGATTTTCATCACGCGCTCCTTTATATGTTTCAGTGTAAATATCAGATGGTAAATGAGAGAGATATTTATAATGCCTGCATAACCAATGCCGACTTTTGTTAATCAAAAAAAACAATAATTCTCTTTTGTTGAAACATTCCTGTATACACGGCCAGAAACGCGAGAAAGTCTGCAGAATCGACATTGACTTGACTCACACGGCTGATTACGACAGGATGACAGACGTTGTTTTTTTCCACCGATGATTGTTTCATCATCCTGTTCGATATTCACTCTATCCCCCAAGGTGACTATGTTAAATGAAGCTGCTAATATCCCGACATTTTCCGTGGCATTCAGCGCCGGACTTCTGTCATTTTTTTCACCCTGTGTTCTCCCTCTTATTCCCTCGTTTATCACCTACATCACCGGAATCTCCTTTGGTGAGCTGAAACAGGATCATCCGGGTTCAGCGATCCGCTGGCGGGTCGCCAGTCATTCATTGGCATTTGTCCTCGGATTCAGTGCCGTTTTTATTGCCTTAGGTGTCATTGCCGGATCCCTTAATCAGGCCATGCAAGATTGGTTGATCTGGCTGCAACGTGGAGGTGGCATTCTTGTGTTTCTGTTTGGCATTCACATGACAGGACTGTTCCATTTCGGGGTCCTTCTCGGCGATAAACGGATCACCCTTCGCAACAAGCCTAGCGGCTATTTAGGCAGCTTTCTCGTTGGCGTGGCTTTTTCTGCGGGATGGAGCCCCTGTGTCGGTCCTATCCTTATGGCGATTTTTCTCCTTGCCGCCGGCACCTCTAATGACACCATGCAGGCTGTCCTGCTACTCTGCTGTTATTCTGCCGGTCTTGCCATCCCCTTTATGCTGTCAGGACTTCTGTTTCACAGTTTTCTCAATGTTTTTGACCGATTTAAAAAACACATTCGCATTCTGGAAATTTTCACCGGCATTCTGATGATTCTGGTCGGTATTTTGTTGTTTTTCAATTTGTTCAGTGATTTGTCCGCTTATCTGTACCAGTGGATCCCCATGGAATAACACCTCTGAGGTATCAACAAAAAAAGCCCTTGCCAACCGGCAAGGGCTTTTTATTTACCTAATTCATTCCTCAACGTTCCTGTGCATTGAAGGACGCTTTGAGCATCCAGAAAATCAGCACTAAGCCAATGACCAGAGTCACAACAAACAGCAACAAGGGAGAATAATCACGTTGCGCTTCCACCACCTGGGTAACAAATAGATTATCAACATAACCTGTACGCACCACATCACGCATAAAGCTCATCAGGTAAAGCAACAACAAGGCAATACCGCCACACCAGCCAAGTGATCGTCTAAGGGCAAGAAAGATCGCACCACCAACAGCCACAAGAGCCACCAGGAAAACAGCGGTTGCCAAAAGATTACGGCCCATAAACAGCATCATCACATCTGCGGGCAACGAGATCAGGAACCACAACCCAACAAGAATCTGTACACAGGTCACAATTAAAAACATTTTCAAGCCCACCCGTTGGGCAAGTTCACCAACTTCTGCATCCTGTTTCGCCCAATGGCGTCCCAATAAAGCAATCACCAGTCCGCCAACAGCCGTAGCACCGACCAACATATGCAGATAGCGCGGCCACAAAGTGGGTTCCGCCAGATTGAGAAAGGTTCCATGACTGTTTTTGAAGTAAACGCTCCACACTTCCGGAGTCAGCATCAGAGTCATGTTGTTGCTGAACAAAAAGGCAATCAACAACATGAGAATACCGGCAAAAATCAAAATCGGTAGACCACGACGCCCAAAGTTCCAGAACTTGAAGTCATAAATGTAGGCAGCATAGTAAACCGTCAGTAAGACGGGAATAATGCTGAGCCAGAACACACCCATCAAAACAGAGCTTGAATAGATCAAATGACCGTAAACCACCTGCACAAACAGCAATGGTGGGACACCAAAGTTAATAGTAAAAGCAATTAACAATGGTAGCACCTGAGCAATTTTGTACGCCAGGCGTTCGTGAACAGGTTGACGCTTGAAATGCGCCCAGGCTGCCAGGATTGTTCCTCCCAGCATGGCATTCATAAACACCAGATGAAGAGGGAATGTCAGCAGCAACAACAGTTCAAAATACCCGGCAGCCATCGGTAAGGCATCCGGAGTCGGCACCAGTGATATCATTGTGTTCCTCCTTTTGCCTGTTGGCTCAAATAATCCACTAAAGCATTCAGTTCGTCATCACGCCCGGTAAAATTCTGCATGGAGCTGTCGATCTGACTGAGGTTCTCAAGACCATGGGCAATTTCATCAGGTTTGAGCACGGCAGCCCATTCGATGACAAGCTCGGCACCATGACACATGCTACATTCATCATCAAGGATGGCCTGAGCCGATACAGAAGGCTGAGCCGTCATCCCTTTCAGTGCCGTAATCAGCGCGGCAAGTTCTTCAGGTGTACCGCTGAAATCTTCCATAGAGCTGTCAATCTGGCTTAGCGTCAACAGGCCATGTCGCACTTCTTCAGGTGTCAGAGGTGCCGCCCAATCGTAGATAATATCGGTACCATGACACATGCTACACCCATCTTCTAGGATCGATTTGCCGTTTAGGGATGTCTCGGGAGTTGCTGCAGCAGGCGCTTCTCCTTTGATCGTCGCAACGAGAGCAGCCAGCTCTTCAGGCGTACCGGCATAATCATCCATAGCGCTGTCAATCTGACTTAAACTGAGCAAACCGGAGCGTACCTCGTCAGCACTGAGTGAAGCCCCCCAATCCATCACCAGATCAACACCATGGCAAGCCGTACATTCATCTTCAAGAATCTTCTCGCCGAGATTGATTGTCAGTTGGGGTTCATCGAAAACATGGGTTTCCTTACCGTGCAGAGACCCCACCAAATAAGAGGCGAGAGCCTTTTTCTCCAGTTCATTACCGACAAATGGCGGCATAAACGGGCGTCTTTCGTGCATTGTCGCCAAATACTTGACCATGCCATTAAAGGTAATGGTTGCGGTACGTGAGCGGATATCATTGTTAATCCCGTCCAGGGTATGACAGGCGTAACATTGTAACTTAAACAGTTCGGCACCAGCCTGTTGGACATTGTCGGCATCAATCTCTTTAATAGAACTCCATTTAGATTGTGCCAGGAATCCTTGATTGAGTTGCTCAACCAGATCGACCGGGATGCCGTTGGAATAGACAAGGTCACGGATAACAAACGGACGACGATCAGCCTCACGAATCCATTCAAAGGCGCCCATCATGCCGAAGGCACAGACCGCAACCAGCACAGCACTGACCAGGTTATGCCAACGAGGCTTCAGCAATGTGAACAAGGTTAAGAAAACAACGAAACCAGCCGCACTGAAGGCTCCGAGTTTAATCATCACCTTGATGGTCGGTGATACGGACAAGATGTCATGTGGCCCGTTGGGGAGAGCCTGAAGATACCAATATCCCGTTGGAATAACGACAAGGATTGACAGCAGACACCACAGTGATGAATAGCGGGTCATTTTCAGACGAAACGCTTCAACATCAATAAATGCAGTGGTAAAGAAGGCAAAGACCCCGGCAAGCAATGTTGAAATCGCAAATCGGAACCACAGAGACGGCCAGAAAGTCGGGTTGAAGAAACCTGAAAAGAACTGATGGTTGTTGACCCACTCTCCGGGAGTCAACATAAACCCGATAATGCCATTGATGAGAAACAGGCTTAACCAGGCAGCGGCAAAATAGATCCAGCCGACCTTGAGGTGGCTACGCTCATCCATGCTGTCGAATTTGTAGTAATAAATCAATAACGCAACGATCTCGACCAGAAACCATACCCACTCAGCGGCCCAGCCAAAAACAAATGTGTGAATCAACTTGGACGTTGCATCAGGCTGAATCAAGCCGATAGTAAACCAGATCCCTACGCCGGTGACGCCGCCAAAAACCATGCTCAGCAACATGAAGAACTTGGCGTGTTTCTTGACAAATTCAAGCAGCTGATAATCATTTTCGCGCCGCGCCTTATGTTCGGTAACGACCAGATAGAGGCCACCACCAACAGCAAAGTGCGACACAAAAACGTGCGTAATCGCCATAATGGCGATCAGAAGACCTCCTCCCGTTTCAGGGAGAAACCAGACTGGAAAATTCATATGCCATCCTTCTGAAAGTTAATCGTGTTGCGGCCATTAACAACCAAATAAGTCACAATAAGCAAGTGCGATTTTAATCGGAGTTACATCAGAGATCGTGATCGTAGGAATCAACACCCACAACCACAGTTATGACAAATGGCGTCACCTCCGGCCGGGACGATACTCTCCGGCGAGAATGCCACCCGACGCACACCACGTTTTATATCCTCCAAAAGATTGGTGTCCGGGCTCGGTCCGATAAATTGCCCCAGACACAAACTTGAAAACCCATCTTCCGGCGAACGGATGCGGATACTGTTGAGCAGATCGCCATAACCGTTCACACGTAACGTAATATTCGGTTCATGACAGAACTCAAACTGGACACCGCAGGAATTCAGCTCCTCATTGAGAGCGTCGAAAAATGGGGCAATGGCTTGTTCATCGATAGGATATGTCCAGTTGCCAGCAAACTCCCGGTCATAGAACACCACGGTAATGGTCTTCACACTCAGATCTCCTGATTGAAATTATAATTGATGGATCCAGTCGGTCGGTCCGCAGCCCTGGCGTAGAATTTCGACCCGATCATTGCAAAGACTGATCACCGTTGATGGCTCTCCATAGAGCAAGCCGCCATCGACGACCATATCCAGATGGTTGCCCCAGTCATCATGAATCAGGCTGGGATCCTGATAGGTTTCGTCACCGGAAATGTTGGCACTGGTGGTCACCAGCGGATGGCCAAGCTGGCGAACAATCTCCAAGGTAATCGCATTATCGGGCATACGAATTCCGACCGTGCGCTGTTTGGTCATCACCAGATCAGGCACAATGCGTGAGGCTTCCAACACAAAGGTATAGGGTCCAGGAAGGTGTCGTTTCATGATCTTAAACGCCATGTTACTGACATGGGCGTAGGTGGCAATTTCCGACAAATCGGAGCAGATAAATGAAAAAGGTTTTTTCTCGTCCCGCCGCTTCAACTGGTATATTTTTTTAATCCCTTTCTTGTTAAAGATGTCACAGCCGACGCCATAAATCGTATCGGTGGGATAAGCAATTACGCCATCGCGCTGTAAGCAGGAAACAACCTGATCAATATAGCGTTGTTGCGGATTTTCTGGATTAATAGAGAGCATCATAATAAATATTTTAACCCATCAACGTTTTGCAAAACCCGATAAATTTCCTGACGCTGCCCTTCGTTATGCAGGTACGTCATAATAGAGACACAAACAAATGCTCCTTTACTGCTGGGTCGTTGTTTCATGGCATCGCGAGGTACCGGCAAGACCGCGTTGACAGCGCGATGCACGCGATCAGCAAAGCCGTGCTCCGGCGCACTGGGACCAAATGCCTTAAACATGTAATCACAGGGATATTCCTGAAGTGTTTCATCATTTTGACTATTGAGAACAAACATTTTCGATCCTTTTCCTCTATCCTTTTCCGGTGTGACCAAAACCGCCTTGATCGCGATCCGTCGCATCCAGCGAATCGACTTCAACAAGTTCAGCCTGAATGACTGGAGCAATAATCAGCTGAGCGATTCGCTCCTCATGCTGGATGGTCACCGCGTTCTGACCATGATTAATTAGCAGAATTTTCACTTCGCCACGATAATCCGCATCAATGGTACCTGGAGTATTCACCAAAGTAATGCCATCACGCCAAGCCAGACCGGAGCGCGGCCGTACCTGCCCCTCAAATCCTGCAGGTATCGCCATCGCCAACCCCGTCGGCACCATCACCCGTTGACCGGGCTCAACAATGAGCGGCTCATTGAGCAATGCGCACAGATCAAGACCAGCGGCCTGTAAGGTCATATATTGTGGAATTTTTGCCCGAGAATCGAGCTTTTTGAACTGCACACGTACAGATTCTGCCATGATTCGATCAGCTTTCCTGTTCTATCAGCGGTTAAAAACTTATATTTTGCAATTTTTCCGCCTGATCGTCAACATTGCCGATGGCACAGAGGCACAATGAATCATTATTGAACAGGTAATGGGCGAGTTTACACAAGTTATCCGGTGTCACTTTAGCTAATTCACGAACGACCTGGCTGACTGAAATATAGGTGCCCTGATAAATTTCACTAAGTGCCATCCGTTCCATACGGCTATAGGTACTGTCAAGGGCCATTGTCAATCGATCCTGCAATCGTTCCCGCACCGCATCGAGCTCTTCCATGGCCACTTCATGATGACGCAGCTGATCCAATTGTTCGAGGATCAGATGGGCCACATCACTGGTTTGTTCGGCAGTCGTCGTGGCATAAGACACCATGGCAGCAGAATCAGAGTGCGCGTTCAGATAGCTGTACGTCGTATAGACCAAGGCATTTTGTTCGCGTAAGCTCTGAAAAAGCCGGGAACTCATACCACCACCAAGAACCGCATTGAGCAACATTGCAGCAAAGCGATTCGGGTGAGATTGAGGCAGCGACTGCGTGCCGATACACAGATGGGACTGACTGCCGGGAAAAGGCACCAAACAGACCGCTTTTACAGGCAAAGGCTCGGCCTCTTCCGTCAATGGACACAAGGCTGACACCGACGAAAAAGACTCGGTAACATAATCAAGAATATCCGCATGCTCAACGTTTCCGGCAACACTGACAATCAGACTTGAATTCACATAACGCTCTAGAGTGAACTGAATCAACTCATCCCGTGTTATCCTCCTGACCGATTCAGCTGTACCCAACACGGGTCTTCCGATGGCACTATCCGGCCAGAATGTTTGCGAAAACACATCATGGATCTTTTCATCAGGAGACGCATTCAGTCGCTCAATTTCCTGCAGAATAACCCGTCGCTCTTTCTCGACTTCGTCTCTGTTGTAACATGTCTTTAACAACAGTTCTGACAATAGATGAATCGCTGGAAGCACTTTTTGAGGCAAGGTCTTCAAATGAAGACAACTGTATTCACGCCCGGTGAAACCGTTCAACGGCCCACCTAGAGCATCTGCCTTCTTGGAGATATCCAGCGTTGAACAATTTGCCGAACCTTTAAACAGCATATGTTCGACAAAATGTGAAATTCCGGCTTGTTCTATACATTCGTGCCGTGAGCCATTGAGAACCCAGATACCAATACTGACAGAATGAGCCAGAGGGATCTGTTCCGTCAGGACGCGGATTCCATTGGCTAGAATTGATTTTTCGACCATGTGACACCCCCGTTATAATGTCCGGCTTACAGCCCGGTTATGTCTGTACGGTTCGCCTGATCCAGTGAAACTGGCAGACAGCAATCAAGACTCTTGCAAAATAAACGTCCCAAAAAAATAGAGTCCTTATACATCTTACCAAAAGATGACAAGGACTCTACTGTTGAGCCATTTAACGGTATGATGGGTCAATCAGGCCCGCGGTCACATTACTCCTCTTCGGGCAATTCCATGCCGAGAGCTTCCTTACGGGACAGCTTGATCTTGCCCTGGCGGTCAACACCAATACACTTGACCAGCACCTTGTCCCCTTCGTTGAGGATATCGGTCACCTTGTTGACACGCTCTTTCGCCAGCTCGCTGACATGAACCAAGCCATCAGTGCCGGAGAAAATTTCGACGAAAGCACCGAAATCCATGATCTTCTTGACGGTACCATTGTACAGCTTGCCGACTTCAGGGGTCTGAGTCAGTTCTTTGATCATTTTGGCAGCAGCTTTAGCAGCTTCACCATTACTGGAGGAAATATTGATACGACCATCGTCCTCAATATCAATACCACATCCTGTTGCCTCAATAATGCCACGCACTGTTTTACCACCGGAACCGATAACTGTCCGCACCTGATCGGGTTTGACGAAAACCGTCGTGATTCGTGGCGCGTAAGGTGACATCTCTTCACGAGGCGCGTTGATGGCTTTAGCCATTTCACCAAGGATATGCAGACGACCTTCTTTCGCTTGAGCCAGAGCACTCTGCATGATATCACGGGTCACGCCGTCAATCTTGATGTCCATCTGCAGAGCAGCAACACCCTCTTTGGTTCCGGTGACTTTGAAGTCCATGTCACCAAGATGGTCCTCATCACCAAGGATGTCAGACAAAATGGCAATCTCGTCACCTTCTTTGATCAAACCCATGGCAATACCGGCAACGGCGTCCTTGACAGGCACGCCGGCATCCATCAGCGACATCGAAGCGCCACATACAGAGGCCATAGAGGAAGAGCCATTGGATTCGAGGATTTCCGAAACCACGCGAACAGTGTAAGGAAAGTCATCAAACGACGGCATAATTTTGGTTGCAGAGCGTTCCGCCAACATCCCGTGACCAATTTCACGACGGCCGGGGAACAGACGCATACTGGTTTCACCAACACAGAAGGGAGGGAAATTGTAATGCAGCATGAATTTTTTGTATTCCATGCCCTGAATGTTGTCCATACGTTGTTCGTCGTTGGCGGTACCCAGCGTCGTGCTGACCAGACCCTGAGTTTCACCACGGGTAAACAAAGCACTACCGTGAGCACGTGGCAACAAACCAACTTCACAGCTGATCGGACGGATTTCATTCATCTTGCGGCCGTCAATACGAATTTTATCCTTGATAACCGATTGGCGAACAACGCGTTTTTCGATGCTGCCCATAATCGAAGAGATCTCATCACTGCGACCTTCGAACTCTTCTGCAAGCTGCTCCTGAATATCTGCACGAATCTCTTTCAATGCAGCATAACGCTCCTGCTTAGCACGAATTTTTACCGCTTCTTCAACGCGGCTTTGTGCCAGGGAAACAACTTTCTCCTCAAGAGCAGTATCGGTTGCAGGAACAACAAACTCGCGCTTTTCAACACCAACCAGTTCAGCGAGTTTAGTTTGCATCTCGATCAGGGGCTGAATCGCCTGATGACCAAAGAAGACAGCTTCAAGCATTTCATCTTCACTGATCAGATCCGCTTCACCCTCAACCATCATAATGGCATCTTTGGAACCGGCAACAACGATTTCGATATCGCTTTGTTCCTGCTGCTCCAGAGTCGGATTGGCGATAAATTGTCCATCAACGCGACCAACGCGCACACCGGCAATCGGACCACCGAAGGGGATATCGGATACACTGACCGAAGCTGACGCTGCCAGGATTGACAGGGTGTCAGGGTCATTCACACAGTCGGCTGAAATAACCGTCGGAATAATTTGCGTTTCGTAGAGATAGCCTTTAGGGAACAACGGGCGCATAGGACGGTCAATCAGGCGACAGATCAATGTCTCACGCTCTGAAGAACCCCTCTCACGACGGAAAAATGAGCCGGGGATCTTACCACTGGCATAAAATTTTTCCTGATAGTTGACGGTCAGAGGAAAGAAGTCCTGCCCTTCACGCATTGTTTTTGCGGAAACAACCGTACAGAGAATTTTGGTCTCTCCGTAAGTCACAATCGTAGCGCCGTCTGCCTGACGGGCCATTTTACCTGTTTCAATGGTCAGGGGCTGACCATTGAATTCAATTTCTACTTTTTGATAAGCCATACGAATCTCCTGTCGTCATCACCCTCAAAAGGGTCATGACTTTTAGAACAAAAAAAAAGGCTGCAGGAGGTTGGCCTGAGACAAAACCTCACCCTTAACAGGTCAGGTCTCCTCTCCGGACATCCTCCCAAGCCACCTCAAATCAAAAGGCAGCAATCCTCGCTGTGAGAATTGCTGCCATCTTCTTAACGACGAATTCCCAGTCGGGAAATAATGCTGCGATAACGCTCAATGTCGTTTTTTTTCAGGTAGTCGAGCAACCGACGACGCTTGCCGACAATCTTCAACAAACCGCGACGGGAATGATGATCTTTCTTGTGGGTACGGAAATGTTCCGTCAGATACGTAATCCGCTCGCTGAGCAGAGCAATCTGAACTTCCGGAGACCCGGTATCACCCTCTTGGGCTTGAAATTCCTTAATAATTTCCTGCTTTTTCTCTGTGGCCAACACTAGTGCCATCTCCTTTCGAACTCAAATAAGTCCGGTTTCCCGGTGTAGTTTGTAAAATACTGCCAGTTCTTACCATATATATGTAGGCCTGTAAAGGCGAAAGCGTGCTCTATATCCCTTGCGGGAACACTTTCAATAATTTAAATTCGCCACGTTCTTCCAGTTCATGTCCCGGATCATATTGGGCGATGGCCATGAGGGCCTCACCATCCACCAAACTCACGGTCTCCAGTGCTTCAACGCCTGACAGGTTGACAATATCTTCCTGCCGTGGCGGGATTCCGTCGCGCAACCTGGCCAGTCCGGTTTCAGCAAGTTGCACTTCATGCATGCCGTAAAGCGCTTTTCGCGCCGGAAGCAGTTCAAACTCACCGGACATCAGCTGATCCACGGTCGTTGCCATGGATTCATCAAAGACACCGCTTCGAAGTCGCCGCAATGATGACATGCAGGCACCACAGCCAAGAACCTGACCAATATCATGACACAGCGTCCGAATATAGGTTCCTTTGCTACAGGCTACGGTCAGGGTTACCTCATCACCGGCAAACGCATCAATGGTCAAAGAGCTGATCGTGATACGTCGCTTCTGTCGCTCGATTTCGACCCCTTTTCGCGCGAGTCGATACAAGGGGACGCCATCCTTTTTCAGCGCTGAGAACATCGGCGGAACCTGATCAATCGCCCCGACAAAACGTTGGCAACTTTCTTCAATCTGCGCCATCGTTACAGTTGAGGCATCCTGTTGCTCAAGCACTTGACCGGTAATGTCCTGAGAATCCGTCACCAGACCGAGCTTCATTGTCGCCCGATAGGTTTTATCCTGAGCCATCAGATATTCGATCAACCGGGTGCATTGACCGATTCCGACCAGTAAAACTCCGGTCGCCAACGGGTCAAGAGTTCCGGCATGACCGACTCGACGAACTTTGCACGCACGACGAACGCGCTGCACCACCGCATGAGAGGACATCCCCTGCGGCTTATCAATGACCAACAATCCGTTCATTGAGCGGGACAGACTGCTCCAAGACGCTTAAAGACCTGCTGATGCACCTCTTCAAGCGATCCTTTCAACACAGCCCCGGCAGCATTATGATGGCCACCGCCACCCAGTTCACGCGCCAGCGCGCCCACATCAACAGTGCCTTTCGAACGCATCCCCAACTTATAGGTATCCGCTTCCAGTTCCCGAAAAAACAACGCCACTTCGACACCATGGACCGAGCGAGGATAGTTGACAAAACTGTCAGCAAGGTCGGGACCAACGCCTAGCTCATTCAACATCTGCAGAGTCACGGTCATGGCTGCATAATTTCCACATTCGGAGACACGCAGTGTATTAAGAGATTTGCCGAGTAACTGCAGTCGTTCTACTTCCTGGCTTTCGTACAGCCCGCCAGCCACCATCCACGGATCAACGCCGACAGCGACCATTTCACCGGCAATGGCAAACGCTTCGGGATCAGCGCTCGAATAACGAAAAGATCCGGTATCCGACAGAATTCCCGTATAAATACACAGAGCAACTTCAGGACTGATGGTGTAATCACTCGCCATCAACACCCGATACAGCATGGCGGCCGTTGCACTGGCCTTGTCATCCACCAGGTAAATATCGCCAAAATCTTCCGAAAACGGATGATGATCGATATTGATCAACGTCGTACACAGTTCTCGTGCCGGGAGCTTCGCACGACGCAATTCTCCTGCGTCGAGAATTGCAATGACATCGAAATGTTCACCGTCGCCAATCGTGCTGACCACGGTTTCAGAACCGGGGAGAAAGCGGAATTTATCCGGAACACCATCCACATTGTAGGCCACAACATCCTTACCCATTTCACGTAAGGCATTGACCAGAGCCAGAGTCGATGACATCGCATCGCCATCAGGTCCTTCATGAGCTGCAATCAGAAATTTTTGCCCAGACGCCAAAGCGTCGACCGTAGCCTGCAATGGATCATTCGTCGTCATCGTGAGTTATCCCGGCTTCTTTGAGGAGATTTTCAATATGACTGCCATAGGCAATCGACGTGTCGTACTTAAAAACCAGCTCGGGGACATGGCGCAGTTTCATCCGTTTGCCGAGTTCACGGCGCAAGAAAGGCACAGCACTATCCAGTCCCTGCTGCGTCTTTTCGGCATCTGCGTCTTGCCCCATGACGGTATAGAAAATTTTGGCATGCCGCAGATCCGTTGAAACATCCACCGATGTAATGGTGACGAATCCCACTCGGGGATCACGCATGCCACGCAGCATAATGTCTGAAATCTCTTTTTGAATCTGTTCGCCAACCCGATATGTCCGTTGTGTCGCCACGGTAAATCCTTTATCTCTTTTAACTATTTGACAGGAAATGAAAAACCCCCATCCGGAGATTTTCAGCAACCTGTTAAAGACAACTGTGCCGACAATGATCGCAAGATCACCATCGGCAGCAGAAAGTCTTATCCATTACAGTTCAGTTTTTGTTTCTTCCATCTCATAGGCTTCGATGATGTCACCGACCTTGATATCGTTGTATTTTTCCAACCCGATACCACACTCATAGCCGGTCGCTACTTCTTTGACATCGTCCTTGAAACGTTTCAGTGAGTTCAAGGCACCTTCCCAGATGACGATGCTGTCACGAACCAGACGAACCTGGGCATGACGATGAACCTTACCGTCAATCACCATACAACCGGCAATCGTTCCGACCTTCGACACATTGAAAGTTTCACGAACCTCAATCCGGCCAAGATGTTTTTCGCGCAATGTCGGGGCGAGCAGACCTTCCATCGCATCGCGAATATCATTCACGGCATCGTAAATAATGCTGTACAAACGAATATCAACATTTTCCTGCTCGGCCAATTGAGCGGCTTTAGGCTCTGGACGCACACTAAAGCCGATAATAATCGCATCTGACGCTGAAGCCAGGGAAACATCACTCTCGGTAATACCACCGACGCCGGTATGAACGACAGTCAACCGGCAGGAATCGGTACTCAGTTTACTCAAGGAGTCTTTAACCGCTTCAACAGAACCCTGGACATCGGCCTTGACGATAACTTTGAGTTCCTCAACGTTGCCTTCCTGAATCCGGGCATAAAGCTGATCCAGTGACAGACGACTGTTTTTGGCAAGCTCTGTTTCACGAATTTTTTGCTGGCGGTGCTGAGCGACTTCTTTGGCCGTCTTCTCATTTTCCAAAGCATGCAGGGTATCACCGGCATCAGGTACACCTTGCAGACCGGTGACCTCGACCGGAATCGAAGGTCCAGCCTCTTTGACCGAAGCACCACGGTCGTTGATCATGGTCCGGACACGTCCAAAATGGAGACCGGCAACAATCGGATCACCAATATGCAGCGTACCATCCTGAACGAGAACCGTCGCCACGGCACCACGACCTTTGTCAAGGCGTGCCTCAACAATCGTACCTTTACAGCGCTTGCTCGGATCAGCTCTCAACTCCAGCACCTCGGCCTGCAACAGAATCATCTCCAGCAACTGATCAAGGTTCTGACGTTTCTTGGCCGAAACTTCAACGAAGATGGTATCGCCACCCCACTCTTCAGGAACCATTTGAAACTCGGTCAGTTCCTGCTTGACACGCTCGGGATTGGCGCCCGGTTTATCAATTTTATTGACCGCAACAATCATCGGTACACCAGCAGCCTTGGAGTGGCTGATCGCTTCCTTGGTCTGCGGCATAACACCATCATCTGCGGCAACCACAAGAATAACAATGTCCGTCACCTGGGCACCACGTGAACGCATGGCGGTAAATGCCTCATGGCCCGGGGTATCGAGGAACGAAATGGTCTTGTCATGGACCTGCACATCGTAAGCACCAATATGCTGGGTAATGCCACCGGCTTCGCCGTCAGCAATATTGGCCTGACGAATCGCATCAAGCAGACTCGTTTTACCATGGTCAACGTGCCCCATGATGGTCACAACGGCAGGACGTTCCTGAAGGTTACCACTGCCACCTTCACCTTTTTCCTGCAGGTCCTCACTCTCGAGAACACTCAGTTCATCGAATGCCACGTTTTCAACTTCATAATTGAAATCTGCGGCTAAAATGGCTGCCGTTTCATAATCGAGAGGATGGTTAATGGTTACCATGCTGCCCTGACGCATCAATTCGCGAATAAGGTCATTGGCCTTAACGCCCATGCGCTTAGCCAGCTCGCCAACCGTGATCACATCGCTGATGCGAATTTTACGTTTGATCGCTTTGGGAATCGTAATCTCCGTTTGCTTCGCTACCTTTTGATTCTTTTTCGGGCGACGCATTTTGCCTTGATCGGGCTCAAACACTTCCATCCGGTCACGGCGTCTGCGTTGCTCACGACCGGTACCGTTTGACGCGTAATCGCTATTCCCCTTAGCCTTTTTCTTTTTACGGTTGCCGCGATCACGTGAGGCATCTTCCATCGGCATCTCGGGGGCAGCCGGGGCTCGGTTAACAACCGGGCGGGATGGAGCTTCCGTGCTACTTTCTTTGCGTTCCGGGCGAGGACCAGCGCCTTGAGGCTTGTTGGGACGAGGAGCACCTTTTTTGCCACGCCCTCCCCCTTCATTACGTAACGCGGACTGAGGCAATTCCACACGACCGAGAATTTTAGCACCGCTACCTGAGGGCTTGGCAATGGCTTCTGTCCCGTCAGGGGCCGGGGAAACAATCGCTGCCTGATTGCGCGTCGCCTTGCGCTTGATCGGTTGCTCAATTTTAACTTCAGTCTTGACGACCTCTTGAGCGACAACCGGAGTCTCTTCGATTTTAGCAACCGGCTCCGCTTTGACAGGCGCTTCAACAACCGGGGCACTGACAGCAACTTGTTCTTCAGGCTCTTGAGGGACTGACTCACTTTTTTCTTCGGCAACTACAGGTCGCGATTCAGATTCAACGACCTCAACCTCAGATGCAACAACCGGTTCCGGTGCAGCCACAGTCTCAGGAAGCTCCTCCTGAACGGGCGCCACTTCCGGTTCCGGTGCGGACTCAGTCTTCGGTTCTTCAACCGGCTTCGGCGGATCAGCCTTGCGTCGACGGCGAATCAATCCGGTATTAATCCGTTTTTCATCAAAAACCGCCTCATCCTGTGTCGCAGGTTTCTCTTTTTTATCATCCAGAGATTTCACTACATCTTCATCAACAACACTCATATGACTTTTCGCCTCGACTCCTGCCTGCTGCAAACGTTCAAGCAATTCTTTATTTTCCAGACCCATTCGCTGTGCCAGTTCATAGATTCTAATTTTTGCCATCAGAAATCCCCCATTACATCTCTATATCGTTGCAGCTCGTGATTTAATGTTTGCGCCAGCGGACTGACTTTCAAAGCTAAAACACTCCGCTCTGAAAGACCTAACGCCTGTCCCAAGGTCGCTTTATCAAAACACTCAATCAGCGGTATGCAGGCACGTGCGGTTTGTTCTCGCACTTTTGAACCAACATTCTGCGTCACATCATCAGCCAGAAGCACCCAGGCAATTTGCTCCGGATTTTTTAATGACGCCAGCACCAGTTGGCTGCCACTGGCAACCAGACCGGCTTTTCGTGCCATGCCGATCAGATTAAGAACGCGCGCTTCAACCTGAAGACGCAGTTCTGTGATCAGCGAGTCGATGTCTACATCGATTTGAGCATTTTTCAAGGACCGTGTAAACGCCCTGCGTTGCACAGCCCGGGTAATACAATCACGGTCAAAACAAGTGTATGCACCCCGCCCCGGCAGTTTGTGCTGATAATCGACCACGAGCCGCCCTCCGGGAGCAACGACATAACGAATCAGCTGATCCTGATCTACACGATTTCGGCAAACAGCACAACTTCGTTGGGGTCGGCGTACCTGTTTTGACACGTCAGCCTACTCTTCTTCCTCAGTTGCCTCAGTCGATTCTTCAGCAACGGCCTCATCAACCGCAGCAGCGAGTTCTTCCGTCTCCGCCTCAGTTTCTTCCACAGGCTGACTTTCTTCCTGCTCGATTTCCGCAGCACGGGTCTCACTCTTGATATCAATTTTCCAACCGATCAGGCGTGCGGCAAGACGAACATTCTGACCTTTTTTGCCAATCGCCAACGACAATTGATCATCAGGCACAATAATTTCCATAGCCTGTTCTTCGTTGTCAACGTAAACACGCGAAACATCCGCAGGAGCCAGAGCCGCACAGGCAAAACGTGCCATATCCGGCGTCCAGGGGATAATATCAATTTTCTCCCCACGTAGCTCGGAAACAACATTCTGCACTCGGGAACCACGCATACCGACACAGGCACCAACCGGATCCACATCGGGATCATGGGAAACGACGGCAATCTTGGCGCGACTACCCGGCTCGCGTGAACAGGAAACAATCTCGACAATGCCTTCGGCAATCTCAGGCACCTCGGTCTTGAACAGTTCCACGACCAAACTGGGATGGGTACGGGACAAAATAATTTGCGGGCCTTTGGGGGACATCTTCACTTCAGCAATATACGCCCGAACCCGATCCGCCTGACGATAATTCTCGCGCGGCACCTGTTCACGATGCGGTAACAAGGCCTCAGCGCGACCCAGATCAACGATCAGGTCACCGCGCTCATAGCGGCGTACGATGCCATTGACCAGTTCGCCAACACGATCTTTGAATTCGTTATAAATTCCTTCGCGCTCAGCTTCACGGACCTTTTGGATAATGACCTGTTTAGCGGTTTGAGCAGCGATACGGCTAAAGCTGCCAGAATCCATTTTCATCCCCAGAGAGTCACCACATTCCACGTCGGGATCGATTTCACGCGCCTCATCGAGATCAATTTCCTTGTAGGAATCCTGAACTTCATCAACCACGGTCACGAACTCAAACAACTCAACTTCACCCTGCTCGGTGTTGTAGTGAGCTTCTAATTCGCGTGTATTGCGATATTTTTTGTTCGCCGCAGAAAGAACAGCTGACTCCAGAGCTTCAATCAGAATCTCCCGGTCCACACCTTTGTCTTTCACGACCTGGTCAATGACGTGGTTGAGATTAGCAACCATTTTAACTCTCCTATGTTGTACTCGCTAAATACCGGCACAGTAGAACTGTGGCGGGATTAATCATTCTGCAATACGTTGAAAGATCAACACCTTGCGGGTATAAGCTTAAAACTGAGGTTCAAGGTTGATCGTTTCAAGGCTGTCGAGTGGAAACTTCACCTGCCCACCAGCCTTGTCATTTTGTTCGATAATAACGACTCCGTCTACCAACCCGATCAGCTCACCAATAAAGGTTTTACGTGCATATCCGCGCAAGTCAGGGTCAACAGACTGTCGCGTTTTGGCACGCACAAGCTCACCTTTAAAACGTTCGAAGTCCGATTCTTTTTTCAATGGACGATCAATTCCCGGTGAAGAGACCTCAAGACGATACGCCGTATCAATCACCTCTTCCACATCGAGGATCATACTTAGTTCACGGCTGCAATCAGCACAGTCATCCAAATTAACGCCGCCGGGCTTGTCGATAAAAAGACGCAGCAGCCACTCCGAACCCTGAGAAAAGAATTCGATATCCACTAACTCAAGCCCCTGTTCTTCGAGGATGGGCTCAGCCAGTTCAACGACACGGTTTATGACAACATCTTGAGACATACTCTATAACAACCCTGAACTCTATCGATAAAACAAAAAAAAGTGAGCCAAAAGCTCACTTCTCATAAATGAAAAGATTTATCCCCAAGTAACTAACACACTTACCAAGCAATCGCAAGCAAAAAGACTCAACACGCTGAAATGGCTTATTTCCTGTCGCCCCCCTGCGCGTAACGATCCAGTACAGCAATGGCCTCGGTATGAGCAGTTTGTGGAAACATATCCAGAGCCTGAACAGATCGGACCTGATAGGCCTGCCCCAGCACGGTCAAATCACGCATCAGTGTCTGTTGATCGCAGGAGACATAAACAATCCGCCGAGGCTGGCAACGGATGATTCCGTCAACCGCTTCACGCGCACCACTGCGGGGAGGATCGAGAACAATGACATCGACTGGCCGTGACCACTCCTGAAGGAAGCTCTCAACGCTGCACGCCCGAAACGTGGCATTCTTAATTCCACAAGCATCGCTATTGCTGTTGGCGGAGTCGATTGAAGGGGCATAATCCTCAACACCATAGACATGGCCAGCCCGGCGTGCTAACGGCAGGGAAAAATTACCCATACCGCAATACAAGTCCAGAACCGTATCATGAGGCCCGACTTCCGCTTCAGAAACGACCTGTTCCACCAGAAAACGATTCTGTTCGAGATGGACCTGGGCAAATCCTCCAGGGCCATATCGCAATGGCAAGACAGGCTGATCCACGTCAATCGTGAGATCCAGCTGTCCACGCAGCAACGTTAAGGATGATTTACGCCCGGCCTGAACCAACACAGCACCTGTCACCGCATCAAGCTGCTCAGTCAACCACTGACAGAAGTCCTCCACAGCCTCGCCTCGGTAGTGAACAATTGTCCGTAACGCGTTATCGCTGCCGACAGCCATATCAATTTGCGGAACCAGAGCCGCATAGATGCTGCCGTCCAATAACTGACGCCAGGGGGTCATTTGGTCAGCGATCTCGGGAGCAATCACAGGGCATTGACGAACATCAATCACATAATGACTGCCACGGCGATAGAATCCGAGAATAAACCCCTCAGGAGTGTCATAGCATTTGAATTGGACACGACTACGGTAGCCAAATGCACTTGGCGCGGGTACAAAGGGTTGGATAAGATTCCGGTCAATATGGCCATGCCGTTCACAGCTGTCAGTAAACAGCTGCTGTTTCCAATGACATTGCTGTTCATACGACAACTGTTGCCAGTCACATCCGCCGCACGCTCCGAAATGGGGACAGGCCGGCTGCTGTCTATCAGCAGAGGGTTCAACAACCTCAACCAGTTCAGCTCGGGCAAAGCGTTTTTTATTCTGCACAATACGGCAGCGAATACGATCACCCGGAATTGCCCCGAAGACAAATACCGCCTTGCCATCGTGGTGTCCCAGTCCGGCGCCACCATGCGCCAGTGTGGTTACAGTCAATTCAATCATTAACGCAATCCGGCCAACGGTTTGACTTTACGTTGTTTGAGACTGGCGAGAAATTTTTCCGGGAACTTCGCAGACGACATATAGGGCAGACAGTTACTGCGAAAGGCATCCATCACCTCCCGCTTAACGTCATCCAGCATATCTCCGCTGATGCCCATTCTTTCCAGGCGCTGAAACTGTTCTCGCCGCCCCTCCGCCAACACGACAAAAACATCAATCTGGATGCGGTGATAATCGCCGTAATAGCGAACAGTTTCGTCGGCATACTCAATCGTCAGACCATTCTCCAAGGTCGTACTTTGCAACAAATCACTCATGGCCTTTCTCCATCTGCGCACTTCGTTTTTCCAGTTCGCCCTGAACCCAGTCGATACGACTCCATAGTCCGCGCAAAATGCGAACTTCCCGCGCTGTCAAACCACTCTTGCCAAACAAGCGTCGAAAGGAACGTAAAATATGATCCGGATTCTGCGGATCGAGATAGTCGATCCGCGTCAGTGTTTCCTTCATCTGCTGCATCATTGATTCAACCTGGTCGATTTCGGCCAGATCAGGCTTGAGCAGCTCGCCACGAGCTTCCAATCCCTGTTTGGACACTTCATACAGACACAGGGCCACCGACTGGGCGAGATTCATCGACGGCATGGCATCACAGGTGGGAATGGTCAAAAACCGCTGACAGAGGTCGAGTTCCTCATTGAGCAAGCCACAATCCTCACGGCCAAACACCAGGGCGGTATGAATATCGGCATCGAACGTGGCGATCATCTCTGCCGCGACATCCGGATACAAAAAATCATCCCGGTCACGGTAGCGCCCGAAACGACGCGTCGTACCAAAAGCGTATTGGCAGCCCTGCAACGCGTCTTCCAGTGACGAAAAGATCCTGGCTCCTTCAAGAATATATCCGGCCTTGACTGCCATTTGTCTGGCTTCCTGCCGCAAATGGTCGGTTTGTGGATTCACCAGACGCAGGTCCGTAAAGCCGAAGTTCCCCATGGCCCGACACACCGAACCGATATTCAACGGCCCTTGCGGTTCGACTAATACAATGGCCACTTGGGCTGCGACATCCGGATTGTATTGTTTTTCAGGCATAATCCCCTACACAAAATTGAGCCAGAGCCGCTGCCACAATTGCGGCAGTCTCTGTTCTTAAAATACGTCGACCAACCGAAACCGGTACAACGCCACGGCTTCTCGCCAGTTCAATCTCCTCATCGGCGAAGCCCCCTTCCGGACCGACTATCAAGGCAACCCGATCCGGCCGGGACGAACCAATCCCTTCACGGAACGACCATACCGAACCTTTTTCACTAAGCAGCAATTTGATATCCCAGTCATTGAGAGAATCGAGCATGGTCTCAAAATCACATACCTGCATCAATTCCGGCAACTCAGCACGACGGCACTGGCGACCGGCACGCAATAACACATCCGGCCAGCGATGCGATTTTTTTTGTCCGGCATCGCGCTCCTGCAACGTGGTGGAATGGTGGGAAACGAACGGCACAATGCGATTGACGCCGATCTCGGTCATCTTCTGCAGCACCAACTCAAAGCGTTCCTTCTCCGGCAGAGCCTGACACACGCACATCTGCAACGAAGATTCGACAGCCCCGATCTCCGCGAACGGGACCACGGTCACGTCATCTTCATTCAACGCAGTGATCCGTGCCCGATAGCACTGCTGAAAAGGGTCTTCCACCGTGACAATCTCACCGACACGCGCCTGCCAGATCACCAGTGCTTGATGGGCCGCAGATCCGAGCGCAACGTCCTGATCCAAACTCAGGGCACACTGACTGACAATACGACTGGCCGGACCGCCATTATTTACGCATTCGAGGCTCACAGCCGCACTCCCTCCAGGCCCGAAACCGGTCACGGGCTGCCTCGACCAGCGCCTCATCATAGGTTTCGGCAAACTCAATGACGTGTTTGAACTGGCGCATAAATTCGACATGGCAAGGTCGTGCGGCAATCAACACAGTCGCTCCATTGGAATTATGCTCACGGGTGCCAATGGCGATAGATTCTTCATGACACTCCACGGCACCGTTGTCCCATACATGAGGCAAAAAGGACCCTTTGTTCCAGGTCCACATAAAGCGATCCAGAGTCAGGGCCTGATTCTCGTCTTCGACGAGGATGAGTATCCGTTTCTTTTGAGCGAAAAACTCTTCGGACAACAGGCACAGGCTCTTGGCTTTTTCCGGTTTGTTCAGTTTGATGAATTCAACGACAGGTGGCATGGCTTCCTTTATGTGGTGTATTTACTCTGGCGGACCTCATCCACTTACGTATCCTGATGCCCACGTGAGGCAGGCTTGGTTGCTTAATTCGTTTATCACGGGTTGTTCAACTTCAGTACTCGTGGGGTGGGCGTAAGCCCGCTCCCTCCTTACCGGGGTGCCAGCACAACCGGGTTGATCAAATCACTGACGGTTATCACCGTCAGTGCCACAGCTGATGAGGCGCACGATTCGTTGACCTCAAGGGCGACGAGCCGAATCCGTGAAGCATCGCGGAAAGCGACTCATCGTCGGTAAGTCAAGAAATCACTGTGCGGTCCCCAGCCGGTTTTTGCATCCTTTTGGGCGGCTTGCCAAAAGGATGTCGCCTGCCGGGGCGAGTCCCGGCGACCTTGACTTTGACCTTTGTTCTTCTGTGGTTCGCATCATGGAACCAACAGCTCCGGCGAACCTCATCTATTCACGTCGCTTGGTGCCCACGTGACGCGGGCTGCCGCGCCCGCACGTCGGGCAACTTTTGCGTCGTCAAAAGTTGCACAAAAACGACTCCCGTCATTGCGCCCTATCGGGTTCCCTCTCTTCACTCGCTTACGCCGTGATGTCGGCAAAAACTCGGTCTGTTTGCAACAGCCCTCAAACATTTGCCGACGATCATCACGGCTACAGCTCCTTGCGTTCGGCACTGCTGAACGGGAGGGCTGGGTTGCGTATAAATACAAAAAAGCCGGGGAAAACCCGGCCTTTTTATCACAGGATCACTTCTTTCGTCCAGAGTGTTTGATCAGCCCTGCAACGCCTGACGGCAGAACTCGGCCCCTTTCTCAAGAGCCTGATAGTTCAACGGCAAAAAACGGTGATTGCGCTCAGGAAGGACCACTTTAAGCGCTTCCTTGACAGTATCCATCTTCACTACCTTGCTGTACTCCAGATAGGCACCGAGAATAATCATGTTCACCAAACGGGCATCACCAATCTCCAGAGCCATTTCATTTGCAGGAATCAGCACCTTGGTCACATCGTCACGACTGGAGCCGTCATCATCAATCAACGAGGAATTGATCAAAGCAAATCCCCCTTTACGCACCCGGCCATAATATTTTTCCATGGACAAGGGATTGAGCAGCAATGAGGCTTCGGGTTCACCGACCACAGGTGAGCCGACCTGCTGATCGGACATGACGATGGTACAGGTGGCCGCACCTCCGCGTTTTTCAACACCGTAGGCCGGAAAATAGGAGGCGTTATTCCCTTCCATAATGGTCGCATAGGCCAATAGATTGCCGATCAGCAAAACACCCTGCCCACCGAATCCGGCCATAAATACATCGTGGTTCATTGTCTATTCCTTTATGAAATGCTCTGCGCCGGCTAGGCCTGGTCACAGTCCTTGTAGACACCCAACGGAAAATACGGAATCATCTCCGTTCCCACCCGCTCATTCGCGGCCAGCGGACTCATGCCCCAGTTGGTGGGACAACTAGCCAACACTTCAACAAATGCAAACTTGTTGTTTTTGACGGATGTTTCAAACGCCTTACGGATTGCTTTACCGGCCTGAATTGCGTGTTTCGGCGAATCCACGGCAACACGCACCGAATAAGCCACCCCTTCAAGACCAGATAGCAGCTCAGCCATTTTGATGGGATAACCATCTTTGGCCACATTACGACCGCCTGGAGAGGTGGTCGTCTTTTGCGACGGTAACGTCGTCGGCGCCATCTGTCCGCCGGTCATACCATAGGTCGTGTTATTGACAAAGATAACGGTAATCGGTTCACCACGGTTGGCGGTGTGAATAATTTCGCTGGTGCCGATGGCAGCCAAGTCGCCATCGCCCTGATAGGTAAACACCGGGCGATTAGGGTGAACGCGCTTAGCACCTGTGGCCACAGCGGGCGCCCGACCGTGCGGCGCTTCGATGACGTCGATATCAAAATAGCCGTACAAAAACACGCTACAGCCGACAGAAGCAACGCCGATGGTCTGGTCCTTGATACCGAAAAAATCCATGGCATCGGCCACCAGACGATGAATGGTGCCGTGATGGCAGCCGGGGCAGAAATGCGTTTGAACGTCCTTGAGGGACTCGGGCCGGGCAAATATTTTTTTCATCTCAGTGGTCATGCGGTCACCTCACAACGGGAACGGATCTGGGCCAGAAATTCTTCCGGGGTCGGCAGAGAACCGGCACCGGGAGGGCGCCCGTAAAAGTCCACCTCAACGCCCGGAACCGCCAGACGCACATCATCAACCATCTGTCCGTTATTCAGTTCAAAGCACAGAATTTTACCCGCTTTTTCTCCACACTCTTTAAAAGCAGCTTTCGGAAACGGAAACAAGGTAATGGGGCGCAACAAACCGACCTTCATCCCCTGCTCACGCGCCAGACGCACAGCGGTCTTGGCAATACGCGCCGTACTGCCGTAAGCCGTGACCAGCAATTCGGCATCGTCCAATCCGATCCCCTCGTAGCGTGTTTCTTTTTCCTGCATGACGGCATATTTGGCGTGCAGACGGTTATTGTGCGCTTCCAGCTCGCCATCACCGAGATACAGGGATTTAACAATCTTCTGCTCCCCGGCCTTGCCATCACCGATCAGAGCCCAGTCCTTCGTCCCAAGATCATCCGGCTTAACGTATGGATGCGGCGCCAACGCTTCCTTCATCTGACCGATGACGGCATCGGCCAGAATCATCGCCGGTACCCGGTAACGGTCTGACAGATCAAAGGCCAGGATCGCCATGTCATACATTTCCTGCACACAGTCCGGTGCCAGGACGATGATATGGTAACCACCATGTCCGCCCCCTTTGGTCGCTTGAAAATAATCCGCTTGAGACGCATCAATGCCGCCAAGGCCGGGGCCACTGCGGCATATATTAACAATCAGACCGGGACATTCGCTGCCCGACATGTAAGAAATGCCCTCTTGTTTCAAAGAGATGCCGGGACTGGATGATGACGTCATGGCTCGGGCGCCACAGGCGCTGGCACCAAGCAACATGTTGATCGAAGCGACTTCACTTTCTGCCTGGATAAACTCGCCACCTATTTTTAAAAACTCACGGGAAATATATTCAGGAATATCACTCTGCGGAGTGATGGGGTAACCAAAGTAATACCGGCATCCAGCCTCAATGGCTCCCATGGCAACAGCTTCATTGCCTTTTACAAACAATCGTTTTGTCACAAGAATCCTCCATAAACAGGGCGAATAGCCCACGGGTCCGACCTTTTCAGACCCCTTTTTTAGATCCCTTTTCAGATCCCTCGATAAACCTCAATCGCGACATCCGGGCACACCTGAGCGCACAGAGTACAACCGGTACAACGCTCCATATCCTCAGCACTGATATTGGCCGGAAGAAAGCCCTGTTTGTTTAACTCGGTGCTCATCTTGATCAGCCCTTGTGGACAGGCTACCGTACATAATGCACAGCCCTTACAGCGCAGCTCGTCTATTTCTATTTTATTCTTTGCCACGTTTACATCCTTGCTAAATCGGGAGAATTTAAGTTCTTTCAAACTGTAGACACAATTTTTTGATCTTATCAAAAAGCAGAAAACCTCGTCAAACCGAAACACCACCCGCCCTGAAATTCAGCGGATTTTAAATGCTGCTGCCGAAATCTTCTGAAGGTCGTTAAAACGATTTGTCATGAGATCAAGAATCAGCCGTCTATGAACTAAACGTGAGGTGGATTTATTTGGCGTCGAAGTTACGAAAAACAACAAAAGCCAGAAAAGGTTTGACTAATTAAAATTCAGCCTTAAAATTCTATTTAACGTTGACTAATGTCAAATCTCATCCCCTGACACTTGCAAAGGAATTAAAACATGTTAAAACACGTCGTTATTCGGACAAGTTGCCTTTTTCTTCTTTTCCTGCTCGCTTCCTGCACGTCGTCTTCCGATGGTCCTAAAGTCAACATCAACGAAGGTCGCTGGCAGATCACAGCTGAGATCAAAATGGCCAACCTGCCGTTTCAAATGCCTCCGACATCTTATACGACCTGCCTGACTCAAGAGGATCTGATTCCGCGCCCCGGCATGGAAAAAGAGAAAAACGGCTGTGAAGTAACATCTCATGAAGTCGACGGCGATACCGTCACCTGGACCATTACCTGTCAGGGAGACAATGGAACCATGGTCAGTGATGGCTCGATTACCTATTCCGGCGACACCTTTTCCGGTCGAATCGTCACCAATCTTCCCGGCGCTGGTGAAACCGAACAAATTCTGACCGGCAAACGAATTGGGGACTGTGAATAGCAGATCCAAATTTACAAAGATCATTGACTCACCCCCAAGAACATCACTTTCCGGCTAAGCCAAACGCAATCCCGTTAGCTGTCTGCCCGCTTCCTACAAAGCGGACAGCTAACGGGATACAGGATGACAAACTCCTTCCTAAACCTTGTGTTTTTTGAGCAAATATCGTCGTCGAACGACTCTTTTCTTCACGTAACAATCCTGTTATGATTCAGCCAACATCACACTGAATGGAGAAATACATGCGTTATATGAGTACCCGTGGCCAGGTCCGTGACCTGACCTTTAAAGATGCAGTTATGATGGGACTGGCCAACGACGGCGGCCTGTTACTTCCTCAGGAAATTCCCGCCATCAATGACGAACAGCTTGCCGCTTACCAGACCATGTCTTATCCGCAAATCGCTTTTGACATCATCTCCCGATTTACCGGTGATGATTTCGATCAAAACGATCTGCGCGACCTGATTGAACGTTCCTACGCCACCTTTACCCACCCGGAAGTCACCCCGGTGGTCAAACAGGATGGTGTTTATATTCTTGAGCTGTTCCACGGGCCGACCCTGGCCTTTAAAGACGTGGCTCTGCAATTCCTCGGCAACCTGTTTGAGTACCTGCTCGAGGAGCGCGACGAGAAGATGAACATCCTCGGCGCCACCTCTGGTGACACCGGCAGTGCCGCCATTTACGGCGTGCGCGGCAAGGATCGCATCAATATCTTTATCATGCACCCGGACGGCAAAGTATCGCCGATCCAGAAACTGCAGATGACCACGGTGACGGACGACAACGTGTTCAACCTGGCGATTCGCGGCACGTTTGATGACGGCCAGCGCATCGTCAAAGAGACGTTCAACGATCTTGATTTCAAAGCCGAGTACAGCCTCGGTGCGGTCAACTCCATCAACTGGGCGCGGGTGCTGGCCCAGATCGTTTACTACTTTTATGCCTATAGCCGTGTTCAACCTGAAACCGGCAGCGAAAAAATTGATTTCTCGGTACCGACCGGCAACTTCGGCGACATCTTTGCCGGTTACATGGCCAAGCGCATGGGCCTGCCGGTGGATAAACTGATTCTCGCCACCAATGAAAACAATATCCTGTCACGCTTTGTTCTCGATGGCGATTACTCGGTCGGTGAAGTCGTCGAAACCCTGTCGCCGTCCATGGATATCCAGATTGCCAGCAACTTTGAGCGCTATCTCTATTACCTGCTCGGCGAAGACAGCGAGTCTCTGTGCGGCCTGATGGAAAGCTTTGCCACCAGCAAGAGCCTGCAGTTTGACGGCCAGCTGCAAGCCAAAGTCCGTGAGGATTTCGATTCTCTGACCGTGGATAAAGCCGCTACCGTCGATCAGATCCGCGACTTCCATCAACGCACCGGTTATGTGCTTGACCCGCACACCGCTGTTGGTGTGCGTGCAGGTGAGCAGCTCAGCGACCCGGATGTTCCGGTGGTTTGTCTGGCGACGGCTCATCCGGCCAAGTTTGGTGATGCCGTGCAGCAGGCGATCGGTCAGGATCCGGAGCGTCCGGCATCTCTTGATGGGATTGAGCAGCGTGATTCACGGTGTGAGTTGATTGATGCTGAGACGGACAAGGTCAAAGCCTATCTGGCACAACGGGCGCGTTAATTCTTATTCGCCCAGTTTAGATGTAAAAAGGCTCCCCATTCAGGGAGCCTTTTTTATTGCGCATTTTTCTTATTTGATGATTACAGGCAAGGTCAAGGTCGCCGGGTTTCGTCCCGGCAGCCGACATACTTTTGACTGGCCGCTCAAAAGTATGCAAAAACCAGCTGAACTTCTCCTGAACCTAAATCAACCAACAATGAGTCTGTTTCTGTTTTGCGTTACAGATTCGGCTTGCCTCCCTTTAGCTCGGCAAATCCTGCAACTCACCATCTTTGGCGTAAAACGTTGATGACAATACAATGTCGCGCTCTATTTCTTCCGTGACACCAATCAAACGGGTGGGACGGTGCCCACCCTACAGCTGTGTCTTATTTAGCACCTAAGCCCACATCACGTGCGTACCAAGCAATGTAGACAGGTGAAATCCAGTTGGAACTCCCATCTTGTGAAAACCGCTACTACTTGCTCCGCAACAAATCAATCACCGCATCCGCAGCCGCCCCACTTGAAGCCGGATTCTGCCCGGTCACCAGCAACCCATCCACCTGAACATGACTCTGCCATAGAGGGCCTTCAACAAACTCGGCCCCAAGTTCCCGCAAACGACTTTCCAGCAGAAATGGCATGTCATCATCCAACTGACCGGCGCGTTCCTCGGCATTGGTAAACGCGGTCACGGTTTTTCCTGCGACCAACGGCGTACCATCGGGTTTGACTACCGCCACCAGTCCGGCAGGGCCATGACACACGGCAGAAACAACCCCCTTATCTGCGACGGTACGATCAAGAAGTGTTTTCAATGCCGTATCATCGGGGAAATCAAACATGGTGCCGTGCCCTCCGGGTAAGAACACCGCATCAAATCGTTTCTCCGTCAGCGAAGCCAACTTTACCGTCTTCTCAAGCTCCACAGCAGCCCGCGCCCAGTCAAGCACCTGCTGTCCATCTTTAAGGCTACGCGGATCTACCGGTGCTTTGCCACCCAGCGGGCTGGCCACCGTCACAGCAAATCCGGCCTCGACAAACTTCAGATAGGGCACGGCAAATTCTTCCAACCAAAGGCCGGTGGGTTCTCCCGGTCGAATCTCCGGGCTGCTGGTCACTACCATCAACACCTGTAACGGCGCCGTCTGCCCGAAAGCAGAACCGGCCCCCACTGCCATCATCCATAATCCCATCAGTAACGTTCGTTTATTCATCACGGTCTCCTTTTGGGTTGATCAGTTATGGAGCCCTTACGGAAGTCGCGAGAGTTTCAGCAGTTTTTTGGCGGCAATACAACCGGTCATTTTTTCCTGAGCGGTCAGATAGTGGGGACTCTCAAGGTGGCGTTGCAGATGTGCTTCACTCTGCCAGCGCTCATAAAAAACAAAGGTGTCTGGATCATCAAGCGTGCGATGCAGGTGGTATTCCAGGCATCCCTCTTCCTGACGCGTCGGCTCGACCAGCGACGCCAGTGCGTTAAAAACCGTCTCTCGGTGTTCCGCTTTCGCTACAACCGTAGCGACTAAGGCCATTTCAGTCATCTTCTATTCTACCTTTCTTTGGTTAAAATACAGTGAACGCCAGCGGCATTATTCCGCATACAGTAATTACACGACAAACAACGCGACGGACTCCGGTCCCCTTGCTGCCAGCGCTGTGGAAGCTGCGGATCAACCAACAGCGGACGCGACAATGAATACAGTTCAATCGCTGTTGTTGCCAGCAGGTTTTCGATCACTTCGGGGCTGCGCAAACCGCCCACCACGATGATCGGCACATTGACGGCTTCAGCGATCTGTGCCGCATACGTCGCGTGATAAGCTTCTTTATCCGGGCTGTTGATCTTCATTCGCGCCGGAACCTTGTCAGCCGAAGCTCCGGTTCCACCACTCACCTCAATGGCATCAATCCCGCGTAGCGCCAGAAGTTTGGCCAGGACCAGACTGTCGTCGATGGTCGAGCCGCCAGGGACAAAATCTTCGGCATTGATCTTAATCATGACGGGAAAATCTTCTCCCACCCGTTGTCGCACCGCCTCGTAGACCTCGACCGTCAGACGGGCGCGATTTTCCACGCTACCGCCATACTGATCCTGGCGGCGGTTGTAGTACGGATTAAAAAACTGGTTGAGGAGATAGTTGTGTGCGCCATGCAGTTCGACCCCATCGAATCCAGCTTGCTTGACGCGTGCCGCGGCGGCAGCAAAGGCCTCAATCAACCGATTGATATGTTCCTGTGTCATGGGGGTCGGTACAACCCCGGTGGCCATATCCGCGACAGCGGACGGTCCCCAGATCTCCCGTCCTTCGGTCGGATAGCCTGTTTGACTGCCGCCATAGGCAATCTGCATGACAATTTTGCCGCCAAGCTCATGCACGCGATCCGTCAGCGTACGATAGTCGGCAATCAGGCTGTCGTCATGAATACCCATCATGCCGGGATTGGCCCGTTCCTCGTCGAGAATAAACGCGTAACCGGTAATGATCAGGCCAACACCACCCCGAGCCAGTTCTTCGTAAAGTTTAAATTGGGCAGGTGTCATACGCCCCTGGTCATCCGCAAGGTTTTCCCAGGTGGCGCTGCGCACCAGGCGGTTTTTCACAGTAAGCGGGCCGATCGTCAGCGGTTCGAAAATCTGTTTCATATCCGTCCTTTCTTAAGCAGAAGAAATTAACGATAGAAAGCCACTTTGGCCGGTCCTCGGTTGATGGTACGGGCATAGTGAATGGCTGGCGGGCCAAAAACCATGGCATAACCAAACTGATGCCCCTGGGGAATTCCCAGCTCGTGTATAAGACCCGGCACCAGTTCATTAATGGCCCAGCTCAACAGGCCGTTCCATACCGTACCAATGCCTTTGGTTTGGGCGTAGAGTTCAAAATAGGATAAAGCAATCAGGCAGTCATAGGCCGGGGTTGTGGGCATCTGCGGTGACGACGCCACCACCAGGTGCGGTGCACCACGAAACAGCACATCGACGTTCTTTTCACGCCAGAGACGGACGAAATCGGCAAAAAAGGCGCGATTCACCGGCAAGCCTTCGCGTTGAATGCGCGCCTCGAGGCCGTCATACACCTTGTCACGAAAACGGGCCAGCGCATCCTTATCGTCGATGACGGTGAAATGCACTTCTTGCGTGTTGTGACCGGTCGGAGCATGCCAGGCAACCTGCAACAGATCGTCAATCTCCTGTTTTGGCAGATTGGCATCGAGATAATGACGCACCGAACGCCGCCCTTTGATCAGGGTGTCCATCTGTTCGGCAGTGGGCAAATTTCCGGCAAGCGGCGTACTCTGCTCAGCGTTATACCCAAGAATAGCAATAGCCCCGGTCGGACAGATCGCCAGACAATGACCACAGCGATAGCATTTTGCTTCATTTTCAGCACTAATCATCGGAATTCCACTGGCATCAATAATCGATGCCGGGCAATCCTTGGCGCACAACTGGCATTGGGTACAGCGCTGTTCATTCACAGAAAATTGCAGCATGTCTCAACTCCTTTTGTTTTCGAATGTGTTGATACGAATAACAATTCACCCAAGATTATCCATATTAGTTGACCGTTCGGTAAAGTATATTGGCAAAAAAAAGGAGACCGCGATGACTCCCTGTTTAACCGGGTTTACTCCTGCACATCGTGAGCTCCCAGCAGCTGAAAAGCACCACTGGAAAGATCGCGCAGATAAGACAGATCATTGTGAATTCGGGCATTGGTCAATGCCCCCTGAAAATAACACATCAGCCAACGGGCTGCGCAGGCGCTATCTTTGACTGAAATCTGTCCTGCGCGCTGGGCATCTTCAACTGCCGTGGCAAAGTAACAGAAATATTGATCCAGTACCTGACTGATCTTGGTTGCAATTTCACCATCCAACGTGGCGATCTCCGTACCGAGATCAAAATAGGGACAGCCACCAATACATCCCTGCTGTGCCTGACGGTCACGCTGAGCACAATAGACCTTATCAAAATAGGCGCGCAAACGCTGCAATGGCGGAACTTCACGACAGAAAAGAGTATCCATTTCCAACTGATAACCTTCCCAATGTGTTTGAATCGCCTCGGCAGCTAAATCTGCTTTAGAACTGAAAAAGTGATAAAAGCTCCCCTTTTTCACCCCGGCGCGTTCACAAATCGCATCGACCCCAACAGAACAATAACTGTAGTGCCAGATCAGTTCGATCGTCGCGTTCAAAAGCCGCTCTTTTGCGTTACTTGTTCGTCCCATGGCCACAAGATAGTTGACCGATCGGTCAAGGTCAAGCCGATTTTTTGTAAAGACGTCAGGAGGACTGATGTGCGGTTAACGATTGCCAGACCCGCCAAGTGCCGACGCAGTATAGCAAACCAACACTCAGACTGATCAGTGATGACACCAGCATGAAAAGCATATTTGCTCGCAATTCACTTAAATAGGGATTATCGATGAGCAATACCAGCGGTATACCACCCAGTCCCCGCAGCACATAAGCCGCAGATATCAACACCAGAGCGAACTTGCAGAACGGCAATCGACGAATCATGCCGACAGCGCTGAACGCATAAGCCGCCCAGGCTGCAAAGATCAACGCGACACCGGTTGTGAGGATCGCTGGATAGATCGAGCCGTTATCGGCCATAGTTGCCAGTTCTTCGCCGGCACCGAAAAAGCGATACCAGTCACCACCGGCAATGATGATGGCAACATGAAGCAAAGCAATGGTCAGACTACAGCCTCCAGCGAGCACTAAGATACGAGCTTTCAAAACATCCCCCATTGCATTAAACATACAGGTAAAAATATAGAAGAGTTATAATGCATAAACCGTGACGAGCCCATAGGAGTTTTTCAAGATTCTGTTACAATAAAACGCAAATCAGAGGACCCTATTCAAGGGTTGCCACCTCTGACTCGACAAGAAAAATCAGATATCAATAAATCGATCACCCCGGAAAGAAACCAGAATGTCTGTTGCTGCCACATGTTACCGCCCTGTTCACCGGCTTATTTTCATCTTGTTTCTATTCATACCATTGGCATTAAGTGGCTGCCAATATTTTGCCGGAACACGCGCCGGGACAGTGGAACCACCGCTTGAAGAAAAAATCGGCCAGCTGTTGCTGGTAGGGTTTCGCGGTCAAACTCTGGAACAGGCTCCCACCCTTGTCAAAGATGTTCAAAAACGCCATCTCGGCGGTGTCATTTTGTTTGATGTCGACGTTCAACTCGGCCAGACAGGACGCAATATTGCCACCCCCGCTCAGCTGCAACAACTAACATCAAACCTTCAGGCATTATCCGACCAGCCTTTGCTGATCGCTATTGATCAGGAGGGGGGACGCATTGCCCGGCTCAAACCGGCCCAGGGCTTCCCCGCCACGCCTTCCCATCACGAACTCGGCGAGGCGGCGGACCTCCATCAGACCTTTGAACAGAGTAAAGCGCTGGCAAATACACTGGAAAACATGGGGTTCAATCTGAACCTGGCCCCGGTGGTCGATCTGTGCAGCAATCCCGATAATCCGGTGATAGCAAAACTCGATCGCTGTTTTTCCGCAAATCCTGAAAAAGTCTCAGAGCAGGCATCTGCCTACATCGCCGGCCATCATCAGACATGTGTCCTGACCTGTCTCAAACACTTTCCCGGCCATGGCAGTTCAACAACAGATTCCCATCAGGGTTTTACCGATATCACTGCCAGCTGGAGCGAAGGCGAACTCATCCCCTACCGTGACCTGATTCAGCATGGGCGCGTTGATGCCATCATGACGGCTCACGTCTTCAATGCCCGTCTGGATGCGAATGATCCGGCCACGTTGTCGAAACCTATTATCAGTGGCCTGTTGCGCGGGGTACTGGGGTATGAGGGGGTCGTTATTTCAGACGACCTGCAGATGAAAGCGATCAGCGATCATTACGGGCTGGAAACAGCCATTGAAAAAGCACTCAATGCCGGAGTGGATATGCTGGTGTTCGGCAACAACCTCAGCTACAACGAACACTGTGTAGAGCAGGCTGTTGACATGATCCGCCGTCTGGTCAAACAGGGTAGAATCAGTGAGGAAAGGATCAATGAATCCTGGCAGCGTATCACCATGCTAAAACGACGCCTGAGCGTCAAACAGCATCGCAGGCACTCAAGCGATCTGCTCACCGTTGACACTCACCTGCAAGGAACCTTCGGCGCTAAAGCCAAGTGAAAAATCACCGGCGGAGTGTTGTCCGTCAAACAGATCGGTGTATTTGGACATCAGAACAGCGATTTCACCATCTGACATCCCCTGGCTTTCCTCCTGGAATTGTGCAGCGCGCTGAATACCTGCCAAATGGGAGGACAAGGCATTCACGGTACTCATTTCACGCGCTAAAGCAGGGTTTTCATCGAGCATTTGGGTAAATTCTTCGGCATAAGGATAGTCCTGCGGTAACACCAGCTGTCCCCGATTATCATACTGGATGCTCTCCGGTGCGACAGGGATCTGATAATCGCTCATCAGCCCCGGCAACGTGTTGGAGATATGCGTGGCCAACGCATTGATATTATTTTCGCTGGGAAACAGCAACGGTGGAAGTGACTCAATTCCACCTGAAAACGATTTCTCAGAGGGAGTAAAATATGCATCAATATCCAGCTCAACATCGCCTTTGTTGGTATTGAACACAGCGGTGGAAGAACGTTGAACCTGCGTTTCAGACTGACTTGCCGCTAACTCACGCGCCTGAGCGGATAGTGTCACCGTATCCTGCCGGCTTGGGGTAGCCGTCGAAAAGTTCTGACCTGACTGAGTGGCTGGTGGGACCACTGACGATGAACGATTGATAGCACCATAAACATCATAACCCTGAGCGGAAAAGACCTGCATAACCTCTCCTCTACCAAAAACAGTTCATCAGAAAATTAATACCAACTATGAAATCTCTCTACTTATCGGCGCGCCTTCAGAAAAATTAACTTTTTATTTGTCGGCACGATTGAAACGCTCTTTGAGAGGGTCTATGATCAGCCCATGACTGACTACTCTCCTCCGCTTTATCTGCGCAACGGACACCTGCAAACCATTTATCCGACGCTGTTTCGCAAACTCCGTTGTCCCGTCTATCAGCGGGAACGAATCTTTACACCCGATGATGATTTTCTCGATCTGGACTGGTCCTGTGTCAATGGCAAAACATTAGTCATTCTCTGTCACGGGCTGGAAGGCAATTCGACCCGTGACTACATCAAAGGGATGGTCAAGGCAGTCAATGGGCAGGGAATGGATGCTGTGGCGTGGAATTATCGTGGCTGCAGCGGTGAGCCGAATCGGCAGAAAATCATGTACCACAACGGCGCCACGTATGATCTGGAGACTGTCGTACAACATGCCGCAACTAGCGGTCGCTATGAGCACATTTTCCTGATTGGCTTTTCTATGGGCGGTAATCTCGCCCTCCTCTACGCCGGGCAACAGGCCAAAAATATCTATCCTTTGATCCGGGGCGTTGTCGGCTTTTCCGTGCCCTGCGAACTCGGTCACAGCAGCCAGGCACTAGAACATCCGTCTTGTGCTATCTACATGAAACGCTTCCTGATCAAACTTCACAAAAAGCTTCTCGACAAAAGCGCACAGTTTCCAGATCACATTTCCATCGAAAACTATCACCAGATCAAAACATTCAAACAATTTGATGATCGCTACACCGCCCCGCTGCATGGCTTTGCTGACGCACAAGATTACTGGTACCGTTGCAGTTGCAATCGCCATCTGACACGAATCAATGTTCCCACCCTGATCGTCAACGCGTTAGATGATCCGTTTCTCATCAACGACTGTTATCCGCGAGACCTGGTCAAAGCCAATCCCTGCTTGACCCTGGAAACGCCGCGCTATGGCGGTCACGTTGGCTTCATGCTACCGGGGCAAACCTATTGGTCTGAACAGCGCGCTCTATCTTTTATCCAAAAACAGCTTAATTCGCACGCCATCACAGCCTGATCACATTATAAAATTCACAGGCAAAAAAACATTGCACCTAAATAGATAGGATGTTAACTATTAGAAATGAAAACTAACGGAATCAAACGTTGGGCGGCACTGTCTCCGCTGATTATAGCTGTCGGGCACGCCTGGAAACGCCGCGTCAATCAGGAATTGACCGATCACAACATCTCAACGGCGACCGCTTTGCCGATCATCATGCTGATACGTCAGGAAAAACCGATGCGCCAATGTGAACTGGCTGAGGTGCTGGGCATTGAAGGGCCGTCACTGGTGCGAGTGATCGACGGTATGGAGCAAAGCGGCTTTGTCGAACGGATTACCGACCCTTCCGACCGCCGTGCCCGCCTGCTGGTCCTGGGCGATGCCGGACGTGAAGTCGGTGCTGAAGTAGAAAAAATCCTTGCCGAGCTGCGCATGACCATGCTGGAAGATGCCGACCCGGATGATGTCGATGCCACCATTCGTGTCCTCACTCTGCTGGCCAATCGGCTGGGAGCCTCACCACTGGATCCGGCGCAAACATGACCCAACGCGCACCATTTCGCCCCACCGTTCAACAAGTTGTTTTTTCACTGAAAACATTCTCTGCTGCGATGCTGGCCTACTACATTGCCCTGCGCTTTGATCTGCCACGCCCGTTCTGGGCTGTGGTGACGGTCTATGTGGTCGCCCATCCGTTGACCGGGGTCACCACATCCAAAGCGCATTACCGGCTAATCGGCACGATCATCGGCGGCATCGCCACGGTGATACTTGTTCCACTGCTGGTTTCATCACCCTTCCTGCTTACTTTGGCCATCGGTGTCTGGATCGGGCTGTGTCTGTTTTTCAGTCTGCTCGATCCGACACCACGCGCCTATGTTTTTATGCTGGCAGGCTATACCCTGGCGATCACCGGCTTCATGTTGACCGGCACCCCGGAAGACTCCTTTCTTTACGCCGTGTCACGGGTTGAAGAGATCGGCATCGGCCTGGTCTGTTCGGCGGTGATTAACCGGGTCGTTTTTCCTCTTCCAGCCGGTGACGTGGTTCTGCGCCAGATCACGGCCTGGATGACGGATGCGACCCGTTTGACCATCGATAGCCTGGACCTGAACAGCCGGGCCGAAAATACCCTGAAAGACCGGCAAAAACTGGCAGCTGACGTGCGGGAGTTGGGACAATTTATTTCCCACTTGTCGTACGACACCTCCAAGCTGACCAATCTGGCGGACCTTGTCCGTTTATTGCAGTGGCGCATGACGCGATTGCTGCCCTCGTTGTCAACGCTGCACGACCGCATGCTGGCCCTGCAGTCCGATCAGGGCTGTCTGTCGGAAGATCTTCAGCAACTGATTCGTCAGGTGGTGATCTGGGTCAAGTGGACGGGCGCAACAAGCGCTCCCCAGCCCGACGTTCCTACGACACGCCAGTTATATCAAGCCATCACCGCGACGGAAAAAAAGCATTGCGAACACAACTGGTGTGACCTGCTCACCGTCAATTTTTGCCAGCATTTGCGACTGTTGATTAAAAGCTGGAATGACTGTACCTCACTCCACAAAGCCATCATCGGCAACGATCAGCAGATCCGCTTTCAATGGCAACGTTCGGCACGGTTACTCGACCGTGCCCGCCATCAGCATCGTGATTACGGCATGGCTTTTCTGTCGGCGATTACCGTGGTTATTTCAACCAGTGTGGCAACCCTGTTCTGGATTGCCAGCGGTTGGCAGGATGGGGCCGGGATCGCTCAATTGGCTGCGATTTTCTGTTGTCTGTTCGCGACCCTGGACGATCCGGTGCCGCTGATTCGCAAGTTCGCCCTGTTTACCGCCGTGTCCATCGCCATCGCCGCCTGTTATCAACTGGCGATTTTCCCGCGCGTGGACGGTTTTCCTGCCTTAGCGGCCTCCCTTGGTCTGTCATTGATCCCGGCGGGTTTGCTGGTGGCTATGCCGCCCTTCAGCGTGATCGGTGCCGTCGTCAGCGTTAACATCCCAATGGCGATCAACCTGCAAGGCCACCTCAATGCCGACTTCGCCACGTTTGCCAATGCCAATATCGCCACCCTGATCGGCTTTGCCACCGCCGGAATCACCACGGCCATCGTCCGCTCCATCGGCGCGGAAACCAGCGCCAAGCGCTTGTTGAAAAACAGCTGGCACGACCTGGAAAAGCTGGCAACAACCAAACGTCTGGAACAGATTCGTCCTTTTTCGCAACGACAGATGGATCGCCTGGCATTGATGGTTCCTCGCCTAGCCGTCCTGCCACCCGACTCGTCGCTGGCGGCCAGTGATTTTTTCCGTGAAATGCGTATGGGGCTGAACATGATGGAACTTCACAAACATAAAAAGCGTCTGTCACCTGATCTGCAGTGCAGCATTGACGACATTCTCAGGTGTCTGGCCGCGCATTATCAGTGCAAACGCCGTGTGGGTCATGCCCATACGGAAGATGAAGCCCATCTGGTTCGCCTGTTGGACCAAACATTGATCCAAGCCTTCAACTCATTGTCAACACGTTCCCGAGTCGTTCAGGCGCTCATCGGTCTGCGCCGAGGCATTGATGCGCTGCCGCCGACATGTTCAAAAACAACAGCTGAAAAGGTTTACTCATAATGGGACAGGTTGTGGATCTTTACGGCGTCTATCTGCCGATACTCACCGGATTGGCACTGATTGCCTATGTGTTCAACAGTTCGCTGAAACGTGCTCTGCTGCGTTGCAACTTCTACCGTTTTGTCTGGCATCCGCCTTTGTTCAATACCGCCAGCTATCTCATCATTTTGTGGGCGCTCTCCGCCCTGACAAGGATCCATTGAGCATGAAAAGCACCCCCGCTTTCGGACGTATTCTCTTCACCCTGGCCATGGTTATTTGTGCAGGCATTCTCAGTTTGCATTTATGGGATTACTACATGGAGGCGCCCTGGACCCGTGATGGGCGCATCTGCGTTGATGTCGTCAATCTCTCCTCCGATGTGTCCGGCCTGGTCAGCGATGTTTTGGTTCAAGACAATCAATTGGTCCACAAAGGCGATGTGCTATTTCGCATCGACAGAGCGCGTTTTGAATTGGCCTTTGAACAGACTAAAGCCCGTGTGTCGAGCACTCAAGCGGAATTGAAACTGGCCCAAAGCAACCTGGATCGTTATGAGAAGCTACAGGCCACCGCTGCGGTGACCCGTCAACAACTCGAGCAGGTTGAAACAGCGCATAAACAAGCGGTGGCTGCTTATGATCAGGCGCGTGCTGATTATGATCTGGCCGCCTACAATCTCAAATGCACCGAAATCAAAGCGCCAGTCAATGGTATGGTCACCAACCTGTCGTTATGGCCTGGAAACTATGTCAAAGCCGGCGAATCGTCTATCGCCCTGATCAATACGGACTCATTCTATGTGGCGGGATATTTTGAGGAGATCAAACTGGAGCGGATTCATGTCGGTGACAGCGCCATCGTCTCACCAATGGGTAGCCCGCTGACACTCAACGGCCATGTGGAAAGCATCACCTACGGCATCAATGATCGTGAACGCAGCAAGGACAGTCTTCTGGTGGATATCAATCCCACCTTCTCCTGGGTGCGGCTGGCACAACGCATTCCGGTGCGCATTCATCTCGACAGCGTCCCAGAATCAGTGCGTCTGGTCGCCGGGAGAACGGTTAGTGTGGCCATTGTCGAAGGCAGTGGCTCCTAACAGACAAACACCCGTTAAACCGTCATATCGATGGTCGTTCCGGTGGTCGCGGTATCGTTGCTGTCAGAACCACTGGCAGTTGTCACTGTCGAGGTTGTGTCACTCGTGTCAGTCGACGATTCCGAAGTTGTGGTGTCTGTACCCTCGACAGACGCCGTCTCTTCTTCACTGTAGTAATCGGTCAACATGTCACTGATGGCATCGGCATTCAATTGCATCATCACCGCGTTATACAAGCCTGAATAGGCACCATAATCACTGTCGGAATCGGTATCCGTTAACTCACTTAACGAATCAACCAACTCTTGAGTCAGGCTCAAGGAAACCGAATCCTCCGTAGTTGACGTTGTGGTTTCTTCCGTATCCGTGGTTTCCGAACTCTCGGCCGTCTCAGTCTCGGAACTGCTGTAGTAGCTCTCCAGGGCGGAATAAAGCGATGATGTGATGGAAGACAGGCTGCTCATGACAGAATCCTTTCGCCTCAGAGCTTCTGCAAAAAACCAATCACGGCGTTTTGCAAGAAACTCCTCTATCAAAGGGAAAAATCTGCCTTACAGTGTAACGGTTGTCATCTCAACTTAAGTGAAGAGTGTGTAAAGTAACGTAAAAAACGACCGTATGGTTACGGCCACACGGCATCCTTTTTCAGCAAGCGACACCCAGGATAACGTGTGACGCTTTAAAAAACGCGCAGGCGCGGCTGCCGGGTTGCAATTTCATATGTTGGGCACTTTCAGCCGTAATCACGGCGCTGATCGTATCACCACCAGGAATTTCGAGATCCACTTCCGTATTCACCGGTCCGTTGAGCAGCCTGCGGACCGTTCCCTCGAAAAGATTTCCCGCACTGATACGAAGCCCGTCCAGATCATCGGCAACGACAACAGACCCGGCCTGTATAAGCGCATAAACCGACAGGCCTTCGTGCAATTCCAGCGACTCAGCTGCACTGCGTGTAACAATGGCATGCAGCAAACTGCCCCCTTTAAGAGTCAGAGTCGCTTTGGCATGAACCGTGCCATAGGAGACGTTCGCTAAAGTTCCGTACAACACATTACGGGCACTGACCTTGACCGTCACCCGATCCAGAAAGTTCTCCAAGCCGCTCAAATCACCAAGTTTTTCTTCCAGACTTACGAGAAATGATTGATGCTCCTGCTGCAACAGCTGGTATTTGCGTATAATTTCCTTGCCAAGGTCGGTCAGATGCGTCCCACCGCCCCCTTTACCACCGCTGGCCTTTTCGACCAGTGGGAAATCGGAAAGGTTGTTAATCAGGTTAACCGCATCCCAGGCAGTCCGGTAGCTGATACCAAGAGCCTTGGCCGCTTTGTTGATAGATCCCAGTTCATCGATTTTTTCCAGAAGGCAAATTTTATCTCTGCCGACAAAGGGTTTATCCGCTTTGTGAAACCATAGCTGGCCTGCCAAACCAACGGATTCAAGTATTTCTTCCATACAATCTTCCTGCCCTGCTTATTTGGTGAATTTTCTCTATTCGGCGGAGAAGAAGCATAACGTACATCCCTGAACAATCCCATGAGAATCCGTACCCGAAGGAACGACTCAAGCCATCTCCATAAACAGTATCGTCACGAGAACACCCCTCTTTAAAAAGAATAATCAATAAAGCAAGTACCTGAAATTAAAAGAATTACTCTATAGATAAACAGCCATGCCGCACAATTTTCTTTCTCCTCTGGCACGCTCTTCGCTCTAGACGAAAACAACATCATCGAACGCATCATCACCAAAATCATTCAACAGGATCACCAAAAGGAGCGACATCATGACCAGAAAAATTGCGATTTACGGCAAAGGCGGTATCGGCAAATCAACCACCACCCAAAACACGGCGGCAGCCCTCGCCCACTTCCACGACAAAAAAATCTTCATCCACGGCTGTGATCCCAAGGCGGATTCCACCCGGCTGATCCTTGGCGGCAAGCCGCAGGAAACCCTGATGGATATGCTGCGCGACTACGGCGCGGAAAAAATCACCAACGAGATGGTCATCAAGAATGGCTACAAAAACATTCAGTGTGTTGAATCAGGTGGCCCGGAACCGGGCGTCGGCTGTGCCGGTCGCGGCGTTATTACCGCCATCGACCTGATGGAGGAAAACGGCGCCTACACTGATGACCTGGATTTCATCTTTTTCGACGTTCTCGGCGACGTGGTCTGTGGCGGTTTTGCCATGCCGATCCGCGATGGTAAGGCCGAAGAGGTCTACATCGTCGCCTCCGGTGAAATGATGGCCGTTTATGCCGCCAACAACATCTGCAAGGGCCTGACCAAATACGCCAAGCAAAGCGGCGTGCGCCTCGGCGGCATCATCTGCAACAGCCGCAATGTCGATGGCGAACTGGGCCTGATGAAAGAGTTTACCGAAGCCCTGGGCACCAAGATGATCCACTTTGTCCCACGCGATAACATCGTCCAGAAAGCTGAATTCCAGAAAAAAACCGTCACTGAATTCGACCCGGAAGAAAATCAGGCCCAGGAATACTGCGAACTGGCCCGCAAAATCATTGAAAACGAGGATTTTGTCATTCCCAAGCCGCTGACCATGGATGAGCTGGAAGACATGGTCGTCAAGTACGGGCTGGCCGACTGAAACAACACCTTTTTCACCCACAAGGAGAGCACACCATGCCTTATCATGAGTTTGAATGCAGCAAGGTGATCCCCGAACGGCGGGACCATGCCGTGATCAAGGGCAAGGGAGAGGATCTGACCTCTTGTCTGCCCAAAGGGTATCTCAACACCATTCCCGGCACCATTTCCGAACGCGGCTGCGCCTACTGCGGCGCCAAGCACGTCATCGGCACGCCGATGAAGGACGTCATCCATATCAGCCACGGTCCGGTCGGTTGTACCTACGACACCTGGCAGACCAAGCGCTATATCAGTGATAACGACAACTTTCAGCTCAAATACACCTTCGCCACCGACGTGAAGGAGAAACACATCGTTTTCGGCGCCGAGAAACTGCTGAAACAGAACATTATCGAAGCGTTCAAGGCCTTCCCTGAACGCAAACGGATGACCATCTATCAGACCTGTGCCACCGCTCTGATCGGTGACGACATCAGTGCCATCGCCGACGAAGTAATGGAAGAATTGCCGGGCGTGGACATCTTCGTCTGCAACTCCCCTGGCTTCGGCGGTCCCAGTCAGTCCGGTGGCCACCATAAAATCAACATTGCTTGGATCAACCAGAAAGTCGGCACGCTGGAACCGGAAATCACCAGCGACTACGTCATCAACTACGTCGGCGAATACAACATCCAGGGCGATCAGGAAGTGATGCTCGATTTCTTCAACCGCATGGGTATTCAGGTGTTGTCCACCTTTACCGGCAACGGCAAGTACGACGATCTGCGCTGCATGCACCGCGCCCACCTCAATGTGCTGGAATGCGCCCGCTCCGCTGAGTACATCTGCGATGAACTGCGCGAGCGCTACGGCATTCCGCGCCTGGACATCGATGGTTTCGGTTTTAGAGCCCTCGGTGATTCGTTACGCAAGATCGGTCTGTTTTTCGGCATTGAAGATCGCGCCGAAAAAATCATCGCCGAAGAAACCGCCAAGTGGAAGCCGCAGCTCGACTGGTACAAAGAGCGACTGAAAGGCAAAAAGGTCTGCCTGTGGCCGGGCGGCTCCAAACTGTGGCACTGGGCTTACGCCATCCAGGAAGAGATGGGCCTCGATGTGGTCTCGGTTTACACCAAGTTCGGCCATCAGGGCGATATGGAAAAAGGGGTATCGCGCTGCGGCGAAGGCGCTCTGGCCATTGACGACCCCAATGAGCTCGAAGGACTTGAAGCCCTGGAGATGTTGAAACCGGACATTATCTTTACCGGCAAACGTCCGGGTGAAATGGCCAAAAAAGTCAATGTCCCCTATCTCAATGCCCACGCCTACCATAACGGTCCCTGGAAAGGCTGGGAGGGCTGGGTGCGTTTTGCCCGCGATATCTACAATGCCATCTACTCGCCCATCCACCAGATGGCGTTAGTGGACATCAGCCAGGATGAGATTCCCCTCGATCAGGGATTCCTCACCCGGCGCATGCTGTCGGACAAAAATCTGCCCGAAGAGATCACCACCTCGACCACGCTTTCGGAATATACCGGCAACTACGACATCATCGCCGATCTGCGCAATAAAACCTATCCCGAGTTTCCCATGACCTCGGACGAAGCTGTCAAAGCAGCGGTCTGAGCAAGGAGTCAGTCTATGGCCACCCATAAAATAAACAATATGGCGGAGCGCAAGTACGAAAAAGTTTACACCAGCGATCCGCTCGCCAAAGTCGATGCGGACACTAAGGAGAAAATCGGCGCTCTGGAACACTACATCATGAAGCACTGCCTGTGGCAGTTCAATTCCCGCGGCTGGGACCGGCGTAAACAGAACGCCGGCATCCTCGGCAAAACCACCCAGCTGCTGTGCGGAGAAGAAGTTGAGAACGCCACGCCCCAGGAAAAGTGCTATTGGACGGATGCCGTCATGCTGCAGCGCGCCTACCAGGAGCGCTGTCCCTGGATCAATGAAATGTCCAGCGAAGAGATCAAGACGCTGATGCAGCTGTTGAATGCGCGCCTGGACTGGACCCTCATCGACGGCTCCCTCAACCTCGAACTGACCGTCGTTAACTACTAAAAAGCACTATGCATTTAAGATAAAGGAGTCCGTCATGAGTTGCGAAATAATGGAAAAAAGCCGTGTCGGCACAATCAATCCGATTTTTACCTGCCAGCCCGCCGGAGCGCAGTTTGCCAGCATCGGCATCAAAGACTGTACCGGCCTCGTTCATGGCGGCCAGGGTTGTGTCATGTTTGTGCGACTGATCTTCTCCCAGCACTACAAAGAGAGCTTTGAGCTTGCTTCGTCCTCCGTCCATGAAGACGGTGCCGTGTTCGGCGCCTGCCATCGGGTGGAAGAAGGGGTCGACGTGTTGCTGATGCGCTATCCGCACATCAAAATCATTCCGATCATCAGCACCTGCTCCACCGAAATCATCGGCGACGATATTGACGGCGTCGTCCGCAAGCTAAACGAGGGCTTGCTCAAAGAGAAATATGCCGACCGGGAAGTCCACCTGATCCCGATTCACACTCCCAGCTTCGTCAACAGCATGATCGGCGGCTATGACATCGCGGTGCGCGATTTCGTCAAGTACTTTGCCACCAAAGGGAAGCCGAGCGGCAAACTCAACCTGATGACCGGCTGGGTCAACCCCGGCGACGTCAAAGCGCTCAAGCACCTGCTCAAAGAGATGGATATCGATGCCACCGTGCTGTTTGAAATCGAGAGCTTTGATTCGCCGCAGATGCCGGACGGCAGCGCCATTTCCCACGGCAGTACGACCATCGATGATCTGCGCGGCACCGCCAACGCTGTCGGCACCCTCGCCCTCAACCGCTATGAGGGCAGCAAAGCGGCACAATGGCTGGAGAAGGAATTTGACCTGCCGACCATCATCGGACCGACCCCCATCGGCATCCGCAACACCGACATCTTTTTAAAAAACCTAAAAACATTGACGGGCAAGCCGATCCCCCGGTCGCTGGTTGAAGAACGGGGCCGCGCCATCGATGCCCTGACCGACCTCACCCACATGTTCTTCGCTGGCAAAAAGGTCGCCATCTACGGCAATCCGGATCTGGTGATCGGCCTGGCCGAATTCTGCATCGATTTGGAGATGAAACCGGCCCTACTCCTGCTCGGCGACGACAATGCCTTCTACAAGGACGATCCGCGCCTGCTGGCACTGAAGGAAAACGTCGACTGGGAGATGGAAGTGGTCACCAATGCCGACTTCTGGGAGATGGAGGATCGCATTAAAAACCAGGGGCTGGAACTCGATCTGATCATGGGCCATTCCAAGGGCCGGTTTATTGCTATCGACAACCAGATTCCGATGCTGCGGGTCGGCTTCCCCACCTATGACCGCGCCGGCATGTATCGTCACCCGGTGGTGGGCTATGAGGGTGCCACCTGGCTGGCCGAACAGATGGCGAATGTCCTGTTCACCGACATGGAATACAAAAAGAACCGCGAGTGGATTCTCAATATGTGGTAACCAGAGGCTCCGCCGGACGTCGGCTGCGTCCGGCGGTTGCAGAGGGTTTGACAACGCCCGGCCGGGCATGGAAGCGCAGGCGATGCAATGGAAGACTGATCACGGCACTGCCGCCCCTTCGGTTGCCCGGTCGCGACGACGTCCTCAATATGGCGAGGCACTCCTGCTGGTCACCACCGGGTTTCGTCATCAGGCGTTTCTGACCCGGCCGGGCGTTCACAAGTGGTGGCCGTTCAATTGGGATTCATCCGTTGTCGTTGCCTGGTACGCACGTGACGTGGGCTTCCGCGCCCACAGGTCGGGCCACTTTTGCGTCGACAAAAGTGGCGCAAAATCGACTCCCGACATGGCGCCCTGCGGGTTCCCTCTCTCCACTCGCTTGCGCCGTGATGTCGGCAAGAACTCGCCCTGTGTGCCACAGGACTCAAACATTTGCCGACGACCATCACGGCTCCAGCTCCTTGCGTTCGGCGCTGCTGAACGGGAGGACTGAAGTGCAAAATAACCCACGACTGAAGGGTGGGCACCGTCCCACCCGTTTAGAGGGGCCACGAAAAAAATAGAGTGCGGCGCAAGATCGTTATCAACGTTTTACGCCAAAGATGATGAGGTGCAAGATTTGCCGAGCTAAAGGGAGGCAAGCCGAATCCGACTAGCATAACGGAAACAGCCTCATTGCAGGTTGAGCTAGGTTCAGGAGAAGTTCAGCCGGTTTTTGCCTACTTTTGGGCGGTTTGCCAAAAGTAGGGCGCCTGCCGGGGCGCGTCCCGGCGACCTTAACCTTGCCTGGACGCTTTACTGACATAACGACTGTGCCACGACACAAGCCGAAAAGGAAACGACAATGAAAATCGCCGCGTTTGTCAATCATCAAGGAAACTCCGCCTACTTCCATGAAACAGGCGACGTCTGTCTGTACGAACAAATCAAAGGCACCTGGCAGCAGACGAAAAAAATCGCCCTGGAGATCAATGGCAAAATGAGCCTGGCCGAGATCAGAAACGCGTTTTTCACCACCATGGACCAGCTCGAAGGCTGCCGGGTTTTTATCGTCCGGGAATTTCGCGGCCTGTTTCACGCTCTGCTGCTCGAAGAACTCGGCTATCACACCTGGAAATCCGAAGGGGCATTACTGGAGCAGCTCGATCATGTCGCCCAAAAAGAGCGGGAGTATGTTGCCGAGCTAGCCCAAAAATCGGCGACCGAGCCCGCCCAGCCTTCCGGTCACTGCGGTTGTGGCTCGGGCTGCTCCTCCCGGCGCATGAGCGCCACGCCCGTGAGTGGCTGCGGCGCGACCCCACCGCAACAGCCTTCGGAACAACTGCCGCAACCGACACGTATCGGCCCAATCGAGCAACGTCTCTACCGACTCGATCTGGGCACGGTCTTGCAGCAACACCCGGAGCTTAATTCATGGCAGATTCTCCACCCGGTGCTGGAGAAAAAGCACTTCAACCTTTTGGAGATCCGCTGTGACCATGTGCCAAAGTGGTTTGCCCACGAGCTGCAGCAACTGCACCTGACCGCCACGGAAACACTGGTCGGCACCGAAACCCGCGTGGTCGTTTCGCATGCCTGACCGCAGCGCCACCGGGCTGGCGGCGGCTGAAATCTTCTCACCACGGTGATGAAAGTGAAAAAATCATGAATGCACCCAACACCATCAATCATCTGCTCTTTGCCTACGGCTCCAATATGTCGGAACAACAGATGGCCTTGCGCTGCGGCGGGAAACCTCAGGTCGTTGCCATCGCCCACCTTCCCGACCATCAGGCCTCGTTCCACGGTTATTCGCGCCGCTGGGATGGTGCGGAAATGACCGTTTCGCCTCAGGAAGGCGCCACGGTATGGGGCGTGGTTTATGCCCTGACTCTGTCCGCATCGGAACGTCTGGATGGCTGGCAGGATGTGAAGCTGGACGGCACCGGCGCCTATTTTCATTATCCCACGGAGGTGGTGGGGACAGACGGCACCATCTATCCGGTTCTGGTGTACAAAAAGGCTTATCAGCGGGAGTGCGAAACGCCCAGCGATGGCTACCTCAACACCATCATCGCTGCGGCCGAGCACCATCATTTGCCAGAAGACTACGTGAACACCCTGCGCGGCGTGACGACGAAAAAGGCAACCTTCGAGGTGCCGAGAATTTTCGAGCACGAACGCTCCGCCACATTCGCGCCCACCTCGTGCAGCGGCTGCGGGGGCTAACGATTGCTGGGGGGGCACACGATGAAAATCGCCTTTGCTTCAACGGACGGCAAAACCGTCAACCGCAACTTTGACCAGGCCCGTGATTTTACCATCTGGCATCTGCACGGCACGCAACTGCGCAACGCGGGAAAGCGCAGCGCCATCACTACCAACCGCTTTGACCGGGCCTGCCAGCAGGCCCGCCTCAGCGCCATTGCCGATTGTGACTTGGTGTGCAGCCTGGATATCGCTCCCGAGGCCGCGGCTCAGGTCGCGCGCCATCTTTTTCACCTCAAAACCATCCAAGAATGTGCCATCAGCGAGATTCTGGAGCGGCTGCGCCAGGTCGCCGTCGGCACCCCGCCGCCCTGGTTGCAAAAAGCCCTGCGCGATGACGCCGCCCGTTGAGCGCCGAAGCTCAGCCTCCCTCCTCACAGCATCCGTTGGACCCGATATTCTCCGCCGATCACCATGTATTCATCCTCCCCGCGCAGGATACTGCCGGGGAGCAGATCATAGAAAAAGAAAATCTTGGCCAACGGCACCCGGGTTTCCCAGACGGTACGGCCAAACTCCCAGGCCCGCTCCTGCTCGCGGGTAAAGGAGATCAGATTATTCAACCGCACAATCTGTTGCCACTTGCTGAAACTTTCCACGATGTCGTGCTCTTCGGCGTCATGGGTGCCGCGATACAGGGTCAGGCAGTCCTGGTCGGGATAACGTTGCTGTAACTCGTACTGGGTAAATTCATACAGCAGATCGAACTGGGATGAGAGCGCATTGGTGCAGGAGCGCCCGTGGGTGACATCGATCATAAAACGGAAATAGGCTTCGCTGGAAATACCGTCAATCCGTTCGCGGTGAAAGGTGGGATGCAGTCCGAAACGGCTTTCCACCCAATGTTTGAACACCGCGCCGGAGATGCTGTTGGAATCAATCATCCATCCTTTGAGAAAGTTCAGATAACTGTTGCGGATGCTGTCACGCGCCCGGTCGGAGTCCTGCTGCTGCCAATTATGCAGTTGAAACTTGACGGACATGTAATCCTGAAACAGACGGGCACGCTCCGGTGCGCAGGCGGTCTGCTCCAGTCTGTCGAACAGAAAGCGGTTATTACGCCGCACGCCCTGAATTTCCAGCGGTTGAGGATGGTCGTTAAAGGCATGAGAGCCAATAATCCACGGCGGTTGATCACAAAAATTGAATGAACGGTACGACAGAAGCGTTTCCCCTAGCGAAAAGATTTATAGTCCAGTTGATATTTGGCCATACGCAAACCGAGAACGCGCCGAGTCATTCCCAGTTCCCGCGCGGTCTTGGTGACATTGCCGCAATGACTTTTCAACGCTTCCACCAACAGTTCATACTCCACAGAATCGAGTTTGGCGTTCAGCCGTCCCTGAGCGGCAATGCCGGTAATCTCTGGGGTCTGCAAGGACGGCGGCAAGTGGAATCCCTGCACCACCTCCTCCTCAGCCAGAATCACTGCCCGCTCAATCACATTTTCCAGCTCGCGCACATTGCCCGGCCAATGGTAACTCATCAGCATGTTCAGGGCCGGTGTCGAAATCCGTTTCACCTTTTTAGCGGCCGACTCAGCGAAATGAGCGACGAAATGGTCGGCCAGGGCGACGATGTCGCTGCCGCGATCGCGCAAAGGCGGGATGGTGATGGGAAAGACATTGAGGCGATAATAGAGATCTTCGCGAAACAGCCCCAGGGCCACCATCTCGCCGAGGTCGCGGTTAGTTGCAGCGATGATGCGGATATCGACCCGGATTGACCGATTGCTGCCGACCCGTTCGAAGGTTTTCTCCTGCAACACCCGCAGTAATTTGGCCTGCATGGCCGGCGATAACTCACCGATTTCATCGAGAAAGATCGTGCCGCCGTCGGCATCCTCAAAGCGGCCGACGCGGCAGCCGGAAGCGCCGGTATAGGCCCCTTTTTCATGGCCGAACAGTTCACTTTCAATCAGGCTTTCCGGCAGGGCGGCGCAGTTGAATTTGACGAACGGGCCCTCCGCCAGCGCGCCGTTGTAATGGATGGCGCCGGCCACCAGTTCCTTGCCGACCCCGCTTTCCCCCAGGATCAACACCGTAGTTTTGGCGGCAGCGATCTTATCGATCAGGTCATACACTTCCAGCATGGGCTTGGAATTGCCGATGATATTGGTCGGTTTAAACTTGGCCCGTAACGCATCGTTGAGGCGTTGATTTTCCCGCTCCAGATACACTTTGTCGACCTGCTCCATCAGGTGCAATTCCACGGTGGGCGCCAGCATGGCGGCAAAGGTGGCCAGCAGCTCCACATCCAGCTCCAGCAGCCGGTCACTGTCGTAGATCCGCTCGGCGCTGATCGTTCCCAGTACCTTGCAGCCGCGTTTGATGGGAACACAAATAAAGGAGAGTTCCTGATCCAGACCATATTTCAGGCTGCGGGTGCGATGCAAAAACGACGGTTCTTCGCTGATGCAAGGCAACATGATGGCGTGACCGCTCTCCACGACTTTGCCGGTGATCCCTTCACCCAGCGCATAGACCCCTTTCGAGGCTTCTTCATCAGTCAGACCGAAACTCTCATGAATCAAAATGCGTCCTGAGCGTTGATGATGCAGGGTGATCATGCCGCAAACAAAGTTCATCTCCCGTGCCATGATCTGCTGCAGAATCAGCAGGCTGTGGCAGAGATTGGCGCTCTCCGCGATCACCCGGCTCATCTGGTACAACAGCGGAAACACTTTGGCTCGACACTCCAGATTACGACAACGACTGAATGTAATATTAAATACTTACATAACCAGACAACGATTAAACAACCCCTAGCAATTGCGTTATTTAAATATTGCATAACGCCTGCCAAAAAAAATCATTCCTCTCTGCACAATAAATTTGAACGGGCTTCGTGAAGAATTTCAAAGGACGTCCATTCACATGTCATTCTTCAAAAAGAGTAAGAATCATCGTTATAACTGCTTAAACTCGCGAAACTTTTATACAGTCTCGATCTAAACTCCTTTAAACTGTAATCCCATAAAAGCGCACAATAAAAAGGGGGCTCCGCAAAATTAATTTCTAAAATCTTTAAGAGTGACGATAAATTCATCACATGGAAAGAGACGATATCTTCTTGACAGTCGTTTTCATGTGTACATTTACGTACCAAATAACAGATCTTCGTTCAAAAAAGTACAATCCCCACCTGTTTCATACCGGCTTGAGTTCTGTACGTAACGTACTGACAGTCAAACGCCGACAACGGTTCCAGATCTTTTGATAAATAAACTAAAATCGGTCATGTCACTCATCTCGCCTGTCAACGTTCTACATGCATTTACAGCTGAGATACATGTCGTTCAAAAAATTCAACGCAGCAGAAACGACCCTCCTCAATTTGTATAAAATCTTATACATCTCCATTTCATCTCAGCACAAAAACCATTAAATTACAGCATATTACACACATGGCTCCCTTTTTGCTCTATCCCCAAAGAGACATCAATATGGCCCCCAAAACCATATTTCACTTAGACACTGAAAACGCGCGTTGTCCAAAAACTCACAGACAGTTTTATGGCAATAGGAGTGATTCATGCCTCGTTTAATGCCTTTTCCCCGCACAGATAGCCATTTCGTTTTATTGACACGCATGCTGCAAGTGCTGTTGGTGATATTTTTTTTGCTGAGGCTGTCACTAACCGTGGCGAGCTGGCAACAGATTCCCCATAGTCTGTCGGCACTGCTGCTGGTTTTCATTGGTGGAATGGGTCAAGACCTCGCATTTTCCATGTATGCGCTGCTTCCTCCAGCGCTGATTTTACTGTTAACGCCCCAGCGTCTGTTGCATTCAAAGCCTGTTGTCTGGCTAAGTAAAGCCGTTATATTTTTCAGCATGACCGCAGTGGCCTTTGTCGTCGCTGCGGAAGTTCTGTTCTGGCAGGAATTCTCCACACGCTTTAACTTTATTGCCGTTGATTATCTGATCTATCGTCGCGAAGTCACCCAGAACATCTACGAATCCTATCCAATGGGGCTTGTTGCGCTCTATTTACTGGTCGCGTCAGCACTGCTGTTTGCACTTCTATCGACACCGCTGAAAGAGGCGTTCTCCTCTCAGGAACCTTTTCCACAGCGTGCAGGCCGTTTCGGAATGCTGCTTCTGCTGGCCGTTCTTGTTGGATGGGGACTTCCTTCCGGTGGATTCAAGCGTTCGACTAACAATTACGTTAATGAACTCGCGACCAACGGTCCCTATCAGTTCGTGGCTGCGTTTCACAACAACTCATTGAATTATCGGACCTTTTACCACCTTGGCGATGACAGGTCACTGTCGCAACAGCTCCGGCAACAACTGCATGTCACATCACCAGCCCACTCGATGTATGACATCTCACGCCCGGTCCGCACCTCGCAACCGACACAGCCATTGAATGTCATTCTGATTACGGTGGAAAGCCTCAGCGCCAAATATATGAGTCGCTTCCATGACGAAAATAAACCGGTTCTGACACCGTTCCT